>NZ_QRMP01000033.1:19707-36142 GCF_003473295.1 Parabacteroides sp. AM08-6 | reverse complement strand
AACATATTCAGTTTCAGATTGTTTCTAATGCGTTTGCCCTGGTTTAACCTTGCGATTTTACTTTCAATATATATTGAATTCAAAAACGATAATTGTCTTTCTTGAAAACAACAATTATCGTTTTTACTTTCATCAATAATTGAAAGTAAATTTGCTTGGGTGAAAATAAAGAAACCGCCGTATGCCTTTTCGATAAAGCATGCGGCGGTTTCTTTATTTGTAAGATACATTTTCGATGTATATATCCGGTCTGTCGTTATTTGTGTGGTTTGTTTGTCTGTATTTCGATTAATTCCCAGTAAGGTTTCCCGTCTTTGAAAATACCGAAACCTTCTTTGTAATCCCAAGTCGCATGGGCGATACCCATTTCTTCGAACGCTGAGCAAATATCTTGATACCAGCGTATTCTGTCTGCGTCCGGAGCGGTTTCCAAACAAGCATATTCTCCGCAATAAACACGTAACCCCAGTTGGTTGGCGTGATCGAGTACTTGCTGGAAATGGGACTTCATGACCTCTTTGTTGAATGTTTGAGTTGTATACCATTTGAATTTTTTGGCAACGGCTTCCGGTTGTTGTTGCAGGTCTTCCGGATGAATGACGATTCCCGGATAATGTACCGGACCTGTATATTCTTTATTCTCAGTCCATAAAGCGCGATAATGGGTGAGTAGGAAAGGTAAATAATAGTGGAAACTGATTAGGATATGTTTGTCGTTTTCCGGGACACGCAAATCTTTTATTGTTTCATATCCTTGCCATCGATTTGAGCCGATTACGATTGTACGGTTAGGTTCCGATTTTCGTACGACAGCTGCGCATTTGTTGGCAATCATGTTCCAAGTTTCAGCATCGTCGGCAACCGGTTCATTCATTAACTCGTAAGCGACCATGTTGTTTGGATATTTTTTCAATTCTTTGCTGAGTAATCTCCAACATTCGTAAAAACGTTCTTGGGCGGCGGCATCAGTGAAAAGTGGTTTGACTTTTTCATTAAAATGATGAGAACGCAAGATATGAAGGTCTATAATCGCTTTAAGGTTATATTTGGCACACCATTTGAGTCCATTGTGTAAAAGCTTGAATGCTTCCGGGTCCGGTTTCCCGTCTTTGGAAAACATTTGTTCTTCATCGATTGGAATGCGCAAATGGTCGTATCCGGCATCTGCTAGAAATTTTATATCTTTTTCTGTAAAATAATTCGCCCGTTCTTGTCCGCGGGCCTCGCTTTGAGATAGCCAATGGGCAATGTTCAATCCTCTGTGTACCGTAAATTCGTTTTTGTCCGCCGGGACAGTTTTGGGGGAATTGGCATAAACGTCGGTCAATAAATTCCCAGCCAGGAGCATGATTAGTAAGACTGTTGTTCTCATCTGATATTAGTTTTAAGTCAAAAAGCCGGAATGTTCATCTGTTCAGACGAGTCATTCCGGCTTTTCAAATAATTAAAATCGTTTATGTTTGAAAATCAAATACCCAACGATGCTTTAATTGCTTCGATTTTTTCCGTTGCCACTTTTTCAGCTTCGGGTAGTTCGTCTACGCTGTTCACTTTTGAATGGACTTCGCAGTAGAATTTGATTTTCGGTTCCGTACCGGAAGGACGGATAGACACTTTTGTATTATCTTCCGTAAAATATTGTAATACATTGGAAGTTGTCGGCATATCCAGCGACAATGTTTCGTTGTCGGTATAATCATACCCCTTCAAAGAAGCGTAATCATAGAATAGGGTAACTCGTGAACCGGCGATTTCCTTCAACGGATTTTCGCGGAATTGTTTCATCATCGCTTCGATTTCCTCAGCACCGCTCTTGCCTTTTTTCACAACGGAGATGCCTTTTTCTTTTGAGAAACCGTACTGGACATAAATTTTTTGTAACAATTGATACATGGTTATGCCCTGGTCCTTTGCCCAAGCAGCAATTTCCGCTAGAATAGCACAAGCTGAAACTGCGTCTTTGTCGCGTACAAAATCTTCGCATAGGAAACCGTAACTTTCTTCGCCGCCGCCTATATAATTTTTCTTGCCTTCGTTTTTCTTCATCACGTCGGCAATCCATTTAAAGCCGGTGTATACGTCGTATACTTCAACTCCATTCTTCTCGGCGATTGTACGGATGAGTTCGGTTGTGACAATTGTCTTTACGATGTATTCTTTTCCGTTTATTTTACCCAGTTCTTTCCAACGTGTAATCAGGTAATAAACGAACATCAAGGCTGTTTGGTTGCCGTTGAGCAATACCCATTCCCCTTCGTTATTTTTAACGGCGGCGCCAACACGGTCGGCATCTGGGTCGGAAGCAAGAACCAGTTCGGCATCCGTCTCTTTTGCTTTTTCAACAGCCAATGCCAACGCTGCCGGTTCTTCCGGATTCGGAGATACTACTGTCGGAAAATCACCGCTTACGACATCCTGTTCGGGAACATGGATAATGTTTGTGAATCCAAATGCCTTCAAAGTAGCAGGGATTAGACGAACACCTGTCCCGTGAATAGGCGTGTATACGATTTTCATGTCGTGATGGCGGGAAATTGCTTCCGGAGATAATGAAATCTTTGTCAGGTCGTTGATATATTGTTTGTCTATTTCCTGCCCGATTATTTCAATCAGTTCCTGATTTCCTTTGAATTTGATTTCACTGGCATTTCGAATCTTATTTACTTCGGCAATTGTGTTCTTATCGTGTGGGGCAATCATTTGTGCACCATCGTCCCAATAAGCTTTGTAGCCGTTGTATTCTTTTGGATTGTGCGAAGCAGTCAGGATAATACCGCTCTGGCATCCCAACTTGCGGATTGTGTACGACATTTCCGGTGTCGGACGAAGGTCTTCGAACAGATAGACTTTAATCCCGTTGGCTGAGAAGATATCGGCAGAGATTTCAGCAAATTTGCGGCTGTTGTTACGGCAGTCGTGACCGATAACCACTTTGATTTCATTCAGGTCTGCAAATTCCTTTTTCAGGTAATTGGATAATCCTTGTGTGGCTGCACCGACCGTATAAATGTTCATACGATTCGAACCTACTCCCATGATACCCCTTAAGCCACCTGTGCCGAATTCCAGGTCTTTATAGAATGATTCGATGAGTTCCGTCGGATCTTCATTATCCAGAAGAGCCTGTACTTGTGCACGTGTTTCAGCGTCATAACTTTTTGTAAGCCAGCTTTGTGCTTTGCTTCTTACCATTTCTAACAGATCTTTATTCTCCATGAGCTTATGTCTTGCTAATGTTGTTTATTCTTTTATTTTGAAGGAAACAAATATACGAATAAATCGTCTAATGCAAATGTCCGGTACTTATTTTTGAATAAAAGACAGCGTTTCCTTACCAGACAAAAGATTGTGTATATTCCGATTGGTTTCCGGCTGTGTCTGTCACAACCAGTCTTAGTTCGTGTTCTCCTCGCTGGAGACGCTCTTTATCAAATTTATAAGTGATGACGGAGCGGTTATTCATTTCGAAAAGAACATATTGCCCGTCTATTTCTCCCCTATAGGTCTGTACGCCGCTAAGATTGTCGGATAGTTGGAATACGAATGCCTGTTTGCTTATCCATGTGTTTGCCTGAATAGGGGTGATAGTCGGTGCTTTTGTATCTTGGCCGATAGAGTATTCTCCTAATTCACGGATGTCGGCATCAATCCAACCGTTTCGGTAAGAACCGCCTATCCAAGAAGGATGCCCGTTTTGATAGCGGACGATGCCATACTGTTTTTTGTCTGCCAACGTATCTGTTTGCAAACGCAATGAGAGTCGAGCTGTATTGTGAAAAGGGAGAGGGGAATCATGCAGAATATGAGTGGCAGCCAATGCTGTGCTATCTTCTTTAACGGTGTAATGAAAATAGAAGTCATTATATAAATTACCTTTCGGAATTGTGAGCCGGATGCCTTTGGCTCCGAAGCGGTTATCACTTCCCCAGTGAAATAATCCCCGTCCTTCCCTATCCGGTTCCGGGACAGGTTGTTCTTTACCGTCTATCCAGACGGATAGTTGGGTTGTGTTGCCGAATGCATCCGACAGGCTATAAGTCAGATGGTATGTTTTCTGCTCGTCGATATGGATAATACCCCGCTTGAAGCTCTCTATGAAACGAAGACGGTTGCCGGGTTCTACAAAGCTACGCATATAGAAGGAGCGGTGTTTTTTCCATTCTTCATAATCGGTATAGCTATTTAAAAAACGACTTTCGCTAAACGCAAAACGATTCAGGTTGCTGTGATAGATAATCTGGCTATCCAAGCGAAGTGTGATGTCTCTTATTCCGTAAAAATTGGTCGTATTATCCATATAATCGTACGCTTTTACCGCAAGTCCGATATCTCCCCAGGCTTCGATTTTCCCGGTTAGGGTCTGTTTCCCGTTTTTAGCCGTGACAGGCTTGAGTTCAAGTTTCCGATTACTACCGTTTACGACCCCTTTCCCTTCTATCGGGAAAATCAAAACCCCTTGAATTTTAGGAGGCTGCGTATCCGTTATTTTTTCTTTAAAGAAATCGAGGGGATCTAAAACTTCTTCATTTTCTGTGTCGCGTACTTCAAAATGGAGATGTGGTCCGGCAGAGCCACCGGTGTTTCCGCTATAAGCTACTATTTCACCGCGTTTAACCGGTATCAGCTCCGGTGTGAGTACCAAGTTTACATTGAAACTCTCTTGCTCATATTGCCGGGCTTTGACATAATCTGCAATTTTGGGTGCGTATCTCTGAAGATGACCGTATACGGTGGTAGTGCCGTCCGGATGGGTCAGATAAAGTCCGTTTCCATATCCCCACGGACTGACGGATATGCGCGAAACATAGCCATCCTGGACCGCATGAACGGCTTTCCCTTCTGCTCCTTGAGTTTTGAAATCTATACCTGAATGAAAATGATTGCTCCTTAACTCCCCGAAATTCCCGCTCAATAAAATAGGAATATCAAGGGGCTGACGGAGTTGTTGGGCGCAGATGGAGTGGTATCCATTACTGGCAAGCAGGCAAAGGCCTATTATGAAAGTATGTAATCGCATGTCTTGTCGAATGTTAATGCGACAAAGATACAAAAAAGTCGACAATAAGTGGGAGATGATCGCTATATCCTCCCTCATATTTAAAACCATAAAAAGTACGTAAGGTACGTTTCCCGCGCCAGGTTTTGTCGTTTGTAAAGAGGAAATCGGGTGCAAATATCCGGATACTTCCGGTTTTGATGTGCATGGAGGTTGCTTTGTCCACTAGATTACCTGAAACAATGATTTGATCCAATTGGCTCCATTCTCCTTGATATTTATGGCTTCCGTGATGATTTAAAATGTGCGGGTCCGCAAAAAGATTATAGAGTGCGGAAGAAGAGGAATTGTCCTGCTCGGAGAGTGGAACGGCAGATAATATCCGGCGGATACTTTCATTTTCGGGTGTATCATTAAAATCACCCATAATCAGGATTTGCGGAAAAATACGAATTTTCTGTAATGAATCACATAAAATCCGTAGAGTGCGGGCGGCATCGAAGCGGTCGTTTTCACTTTCTTTTTCACCTCCGTAACGAGAAGGAAAATGGCAAACAAATACATCTAATAGATTGCCACTGATGACTTCTCCCCATACATGTAGAATATTCCGGGTATGTTTATGTTTTTCCCTGCTAAAACGAACCGGATACTCCTTTTGGCCAATATATCGAAATTTATCCCGTTGGTAAAGTAGTGCGACATTGATACCGCGCGTATCTTCACCATGTGTCATGCAATACCGGTAATGTTGTTGTTTGAGAGGTGTACGATGAAGTAGGTGAAACATGACAGAATCGTTTTCTACTTCGCAAAGGCCGACCAGAGCGGGAGTATCCCATTCCCCGGCAGCACTGATTACGCGGGCTATTTGTTGTAGTTTATGATAATAACGTCCTTTTGTCCAATGCCGGTTGCCTGAAGGTAGAAATTCCTCGTCCGCTTTATCCGGATTATCTTCTGTGTCGAAAAGATTTTCCACATTGTAGCTCATTACCCTGAACAACTGCTGGGCCGGAAGCGAAAGAGATGCCAGAAGTAAGAAAAATGTCATAGTTAAGATTTTCAGCATAGTTTATTAGTTGTTTTTTTCTTCGTCTTCTTTCGGAACAAACTCGTAAGCTCCTATATCCGGTCCGTCATTAGTCAAACGGTTTATACCGTAACGGTCTATCGGATATTTTTGAGTAACGAATAAATCAGCCTTGCCCACTCCTAATGAGGTTAACGAGTCCGGACGGAAATCAAATTCATATTTATTTTTTTCGCCTCCTTTCAGCCGGTATGACGGACTGACGTCTGTAAATATCACGTTGGTGAACTGCGTATTATTGTCACCTTTCGATTTGATGACACAATGATTGAAAATATAGTCGAAAGTCGTACCGTCGGAAATAGAGAGATTCATTTCCCCTTTGTATTTCTCTTCTTTCTTACCGGAAGCGAAACTTCCGTCAATCATACAGTTTTCGAATGTCGCATTCATGGGATAATTAATGTTGTTTGCATTATTCGATAGAGTGAGACACGGAAGAGTTCTTTTAGCCAATGTGATATAATTAGCCAATGTACAATGGATGAAATTGTATTCTCCTCCTATCAGCATAACAACACTCCCTCCGGCATTGCTCAATTCCGTATTGATTACTTCAATATTGCAATTGAGTGCGAAGAACAGGTTCTGGCTCATATTGGTGATTTGCGAATTATTGATTTTCAACTTGGATTGTTCCGGCGATGATTCTTCGAAAGTCAATCCATTGGTCCCGTTTTTGATAATCACATTATCCATTACGTTGTCGAAGCTTTCGGCTCGAAAGAAAATGCCTCCCCATTGTCCGGGTGTCCGGTCATAAGGCAGTATGTCGTTCAGGATGAAGTCCAAGCGGTCTCCACGGAATTGAATAGATTTTTCGCGTGTACCTTTGGCCACGATTGTTCCGTCATTGATTATTTTTGCTTTATCGTGCATATATAGAATGGCCCCGGGAGCAATATCAAGCGTTGTACCTTTAGCAATTGTCAGACTGTCATAAATCAGATAAGGTAAATCTGCTGCGAAATGTGTGTCTTTTTCCAGAACGAGTCCGCCTTTGTATAAATGGACATTTTGCCCGTAGGCCTCCAGCCTGACGGATTGTTTGATGCCATTTGTCGTGAAAAGAACGGAATCGTCAACCAGTAACGGTTGATTTTCCTGATTCGGATTGACCGTTACTTCCACAAATACATATAAACTATCTTTTGCCTGTATTCTGATATCCTGAAAATAATCACCTTTCCGCCCGTCTACATTTATACGAAAACCGGTTGCTTCTCCGCTGGCCAGCATGATTTCGCTAATTAATAAAGGCTGGTTGTTCTGATTGTATATCATAAATTCTTTGGTTGCGGAACCGATAGTCGTGAATACGGTATCGAAAGAAAGCGTATCGGCCGAAAAACTCAGACGATGGTTGGGATTGGTCGAGTAGTTTTCGTCCAATTCGTTGCATGACAACAAGTTGAATGCCATTGTGAGTAGTATGAGTAACGGTGCAGCTAATCTTTTCATTTTATTCAAATATTAATAAAAATGCCTTTGTGTTCTTGTTTAATAATCTATAAACAATTTAATTATAAATAAGTTTTCAGGCATTAACATAAAAAAAGAGGAGAAACACCTTGAAAATGTTAATCCTCTTTTTATAACGGATAAATTATCGTTTTATTTTGCGGGGATGCTCTTTAATAGTTCGAGTAAATGAGACCACCACAAACCAACTGTATCAATTTGTATGCGTTCATTGGGTGAATGTACGTCACGAAGTGTCGGTCCGAAAGAAATCATATCCAGATTTGGATATTTTTCGAGGAATAAACCGCACTCCAATCCGGCATGAATTGCCATAATTTTAGCCTCTTTGTTAAATAAACGTTTATAGGTTTCTTGTGCGACCTTCAAAATCTTAGAGTTCGGGTTTGGAGCCCATCCCGGATAGCCGTCGCCATGTGTAACTACTGCGCCTGCCAGCTTGAATACGGAGGCTACTTGGTTGGCAATCATGTTTTTACAAGATTCGATAGAACTGCGCTGGCTTGTACCGACAATAATTGTATTATCCGGACCCATTTTTACGGATGCCAGATTGGTCGATGTTTCCACCAGCCCTTCGATATCGTGGCTCATACCGATTACGCCGTGCGGACAAGCATGTATAGCCCAGATTATTTTTTCTTTCCAGGCGTTGCAGATACATGTTTTCGGACATTCGGTCGACTCCATAGAAATCCGGACATTCGGATCTACTTGTTTAAGTTCGTTTTCGATATCGGCAGCATAATGATTCAGCAAGATACGAACCGTTTCTTTATTTTCCGGTTGCAGACCGATAACAGCTTGTGCTTCACGTGCAATGGCATTTCTAAGATTTCCGCCGTTGATGGAGCAAAGTGTAAAATCTACATTCTCGTTCAACAGGTACAAAAAGCGAATCAATATTTTATTGGCATTGCCCAGCCCTTTGTGTATTTCTCCACCGGAATGGCCACCGTTCAACCCTTTTACATCGATGACGAAATATTGCATGCCTGGATTAGTTTGTACCGGTTCATAATGGAATACGGCTTGTGTATCTTTGCCTCCAGCACAGCCCATAAAAATTTCACCTTCGTCTTCGCTGTCGAGGTTCAATAGAATATCTCCGGTCATGAATCCTTTTTGGATAGCTTTGGCTCCGGTCAATCCTGTTTCTTCATCGACGGTAAATAGGCATTCTATCGGTCCGTGTTCAATATCGTTGGATGCCAGGATAGCCAGTTCGGCGGCAACTCCTATACCATTGTCGGCCCCTAGTGTTGTCCCGTTGGCACGTAGCCAATCCCCATCTACAATTGTTTCAATCGGGTCGGTATCGAAATCATGGACAGTACCGTTATTTTTCTCACAGACCATATCCATGTGCGATTGCAGAACGACAACCGGTAAATTTTCTTTGCCGGGAGTGGCAGGTTTCGACATCAGGATATTTCCGACGGCATCCTTTTTGATAGCTATTTTGTACTCTTTGGCAAAAGATTCGAGGAATTCAATCATTTTACCTTCCTTCTTCGAAGGACGAGGAACTTGTGTTACCTGGTGGAAGAACTTCCAGACGATTTCAGGTTTTAAATCAGTAATCTTCATAATGTTACAATATATTATAGAGATGGCTCTATAGTTAATAATACCACAATATACCGAGTAATGTATGAAAAAAAGTACAATTAAATACCAAAAACATACTTTCTAATCACTTAAACTCTTATATTTGCGTCCACAAATATATAGAAAATGCTTACAACGTTATTGCTTACGGTCATAATTCTTGTTATTTGTGTAGTATTACTGAGTGTGAAAATCCTTTTGAAGAAAGGCGGGATGTTTCCGAATACACATATCGAAGGTAATGCCGCACTAAGAAAGAAAGGAATATATTGTGCCAAGACACAGGCAAGAAGAGATAGTATGCAGAGAAATCTATATGACAGACTGAACGAAATAGAAAAATAAAAATAAATAAAGATTTAATTTACACTTTATGAAGAACATTAACTACGTAATTAATGGTGTACTGGCGGTTGCTGTCGTAATCTTGTTTGTTATGCAGTTTTCCGGAAAAAAAGAAGCGTCTGTCGCAACATCTTTCGCGGCAGAAGATTCAACAAGTTTATTTCCAATCGCATACGTCAATGTGGATTCTTTGTTACAGAATTACAATTATGCGAAAGATTTGAACGAAATAATTGTAAAAAAGCAGGAAGATTATCGCGCAAGTATCAATCAAGAAATGAATAACCTGAATAGTGAAGCTCAGGATTTTCAGCGTAAATTAGAAAATAATGCATTTTTGACAACAGAAAGAGTTACACAAGAAAGAAATCGTTTGGGGAAGAAAGAACAGGATTTGAGAGAGCGTGCTGCTAAAATGGAGCAGGAGCTATCTCTTGAACAAATGAAATTGAACGAACAACTTCGTGATACTATCGTTGCTCAGCTGACTATTTTCAATAAAGATAAAGGCTATCAAATCATATTCAGTAATACAATGGGAGATAATATTCTGTTGGCAAATCCTGCTTATGATATTACAGCTGAGCTGTTGGCTTTGTTGAATAAGAACTATTCTTCCGGCAAATAGAAATTACAGAGATAATTAATAATAAATGAGCCGGTCTTTTACAAGGGACCGGCTTTTTGATTTTTATCCGAAATAGAGTTTTGCAACTTATCATACTATTATTTTAATTGTGTGTTCGTCCTTGCATGGGTTATGATTGTTATAAAGTTACTCCTGTTTTAAATATAGCAATCTCACGGTAGCTATTCTTTTCGTTGTTTACCCGTTTGCCATTTGCTACGGAAATGATATAATCGATGAAATTTTTCTGAATGTTTTCAAGACTTTCATCTTCAATCATAGTTCCGGCATTGAAATCTATCCAATTGGGCTTTTTCAAATAGAGAGGGGTGTTACTCGATATTTTCAACGTAGGTACAAAGGTCCCGAATGGTGTACCACGTCCTGTCGTGAACAATACAATATGGCAACAAGAAGCAGCCAAGGCTGTACTGGCTATCAAGTCGTTCCCAGGCGCACACAATAAGTTCAACCCTTTCGATGTCAATCTTTCACCGTAAAACAGCACATCTCGTACAGCCGAAGTTCCTGCTTTTTGCGTACAGCCCAGCGATTTTTCTTCCAAAGTAGAAATGCCTCCCGCTTTATTGCCGGGGGAAGGGTTCTCATAAATCGGTTGCTTGTTTTCTAAAAAATAGGACTTGAAATCATTGATTAGATGCACTGTTTTGTCAAAAACAGTTTTCGACTTGCTCCGGTTCATCAAGATTGTCTCTGCACCGAACATTTCCGGTACTTCTGTTAGGACAGTCGTTCCTCCCTGTGCCACCAGAAAATCGGAAAAAAAACCTAACAATGGATTGGCTGTAATACCGGAGAAACCATCCGAACCGCCACACTTTAACCCAATATTCAATTCACTTAGAGGGACTTCCGTCCGTTTATCCAGTGAAGCGATTGTGTATAGTTCCCGTAAAAATTCCATTCCCGTTTCCAGTTCGTCGGATACCTTTTGTGTTTCCATGAAACGAATGCGTTCCGTATCATATTCCCCTAGTAGCTCTCGAAAAGCACTAATCTGGTTATTTTCACAACCTAAGCCAACCACAAGAACTGCGCCTGCATTCGGATGCAAGACCATATTCCGTAAAATTTTCCGGGTATTCTCGTGATCGTCACCCAGTTGGGAGCAACCGTAATTATGGGGAAAAGCAACGATTGCATCAATATTAATGGCTTGTGTCTCCTGTCGCAATTTGTCTGCCAACCGTTGGACAATGCCGTTTACACAACCGACAGTTGGAATGACCCAGATTTCGTTCCGAATTCCTACAGACCCGTTCTTACGGCGATACCCTTTGAAGGTAAGCGACTTTCGGGATGGTTGTTCAGTAATAGGATGCGGATTAAATTCGTATTTTTGTAATCCTTCCAGATTTGTTTTGATATTTTTTTCATTCACCCAACTTCCGATGGCAATCGCTTCACGGGCATGCCCGATAGGTGCGCCATATTTAATAATATCGTTTCCTTTCTCAAAATCCTGCAAAGCTATTTTATGGCCTGCCGGAATATCTTGCCGGATTGTAATGACTTTATCGCCAAATTCCAAAGATGTACCGCCGTGCAAATCTTGCACGGCAACAGCGACGTTATCGACGGGATTTATTTGTATATAAGTTCGCATCAACAAATTTCTTTAACAACATCCAGCATTCCTTTTTCCTGAATAGCATCTAGAAAGTTTTTCACCATTTCCGTCAATCCTGGAATTTGGTTTAAGTCTTCTTCCCAGATAGAGGAAGCAGCCAATACTCCTTCCGCAACTTTCTGCGTCGAGCCGGTGGCCCAGAGTCTTTGTAGAAGTTGAAGATTTTCGGTAGAATCATTCGGTTCGGCTTTAGAACCATCGGCACGTGTCTCTCCTTTATAATAAGTGATAATCGCAGCTAGCCCCAGAACAAGACCTTTCGGTAATTCACCTTTCCGCTGTAAATATATTTTTAATCCCGGCAAATCGCGTGTTTTATATTTGGGAAATGAATTCAGCATGATGGAAATAACCGAATGGTCGACAAATGGATTGCTGAAACGTTCCATTACATCTTTGCCGAACCGAGTTAGTTCCTCTTTGGGGAGATTCAGTGTTTCCAATAGCTCTTCAAACATCACTTTATAAATGTATTTTCCCAATATTTCATGTTGACAGGCGTCCCGTACAATATTTACTCCGGAAAGCCAGCTCACAGGGGACAGAACCGTATGGGGACCATTTAATAAAGTCACTTTCCGCTGATGGTAAGGCTCTTCACTTGGTACGAACAAAACATTCAGCCCTGCTTTATCTGCCGGAAACTCACGGGCAACCGATTCCGGAGCCTCAATTACCCATAAATGGAATATTTCAGCTTGGACAACCAAGTTATCATTATATTGTAACCTCTCTTTAATCGCTTCAATTTCTTTTCGCGGGAATCCGGGAACAATCCGGTCAACTAATGTTGCATAGACACCACAGGCATCAGTAAACCAAGTCTTGAAATCATCGCCTAACTGCCACAATTCGATATATTGATAGATGATTTCTTTCAGTTTATGCCCATTCAGGAATATTAGTTCACATGGGAAGATAATCAATCCTTTGCTCTTATCACCGTTGAACGTTTTGTAACGGTGGTAAAGTAATTGAGTCAGTTTGCCCGGATAGGAGGATGCAGGCGTATCTTCCGGTTTACAGGACGAATCGAATGCAATACCTGCTTCTGTCGTATTGGAGATGACAAAGCGTATATCCGGTAGTTCTGCCAATTTTATAAAAGTTTCGAAATCCGTATAAGGATTTAAAGCTCGGCTTATCACATCGATTCGGGTAAGACTGTTTACTTTTTCCCCCTTGTCCAATCCCTGTAGGTTGACATGATACAGACAGTCCTGCGTATTCAACATATCGACCATCCCTTGTGCAATAGGTTGAACTATCACTACACTGCTATTAAAACCAACCTTTTCATTCATTTTCTGGATAATCCAATCCGCAAATGCACGAAGAAAATTACCTTCACCGAACTGGATGATACGTTCCGGGTACAGATGTGTATTTTGTGCTGTTTTTCTATTCAAATATTCCATTGTGTTATTCATTCTTTAGACATTAATCTTCCGACATATTTTTGATATAGGAAGGAACTGATAAATTTTTTAACCTATAAAATGCTTCCGCGTTTTTTCCTAAAAACAGCACTTTCTCTTCTTCAGACAGAATGTTTGATTTGATTATGAAATCATACGACATTCGATAAGTTATGGCAACGATTGTACGTGGATAATCAGAGCCCCACATCAGTTTTTCTATACCAACAAGCTCTGCCGCTTCCTTAATAGCTCGAACTGCGCCTGAAAACGGATAGAATTCTTTATTGAAAAGCCATACGATACCACCCGATTCTATCATCACATTTTTATGCCGTGCCAATTTTATTTGTTCCAGCCAGTCTTTACAAGTTACCATTCCAAAATGCCCGATGGCAATTCGTAATGAGGGATATTCGGAAATGATTTCATTCATTTCACTCACCTGTTCCACGCCTTTTGCCAAATCTATAGATAAAAGGATATCTTTTTCTTCCATGAGTCGGAACATTTTCATCATTTCATCGCAAGTAAGCAATATTCGGCTTGTATCGGTAACCAATCGTTGGGCCGGAATTTTTATAGCCCTGAATCCTTGTCTTATCAGTTCCTCCGCATGCGAGAAAAAAGATGGCTTACGTGCATCAACCATACCACAGCAAAGAAAGCGATTCGGATATTTATTCTGTACTTCAAGCAGATAGTCGTTTTGCATTCCGTCAATATACTCCTGTGTGATAATGGCAGCCGATACTTGCGCGTAATCCATGTTGGCAAGAAATATTTCAGCCGTATTTCTCCCGTCAATCATGAAGGGGGGAAGCATTTGCCGTATTTCTCCCATAAATTCGGACTTTCCGTTCTCCAGGCTCCGGATTTTTTTCCCTTCTACTTCTGCATCTTGATACAGCCAAAGGTGGGCGTGAGCATCGATTATAGAATATTGCATAGCTTAGAAATGTATTAGGATTCGAAATACTTTACCCGGGTCATCCGACCATTTATCTAAAGCCTCTTGTACTTTTTCCGGTGGATAGACTGCTGTAATAAATTCTTCAACGAGGCTGTCTCCGCGTTTCATATATTCCATTACAGCCTTAAAGTCACATGGCATGGCATTACGTGATCCTCTGATATCCAACTCTTTTTTTACAAAATATTGTGTATCGAAAAGAACTTGCGTTTTGGCATAACCGATATAAACGACCCTTCCCGTAAAAGAGACCTCTGAGATAGCTGCCAGGTAAGTGTCTGGACGGCCAACCGCTTCTATGATAACATCGGAGCCACGTTTGTGTGTAATCTCCCGAACTTTCTCATGAACATTCTCTTTGGATGAATTTATAGTATAATGTACCCCGAGCCGTCGAGCTAAAGTCAGTTTTTTATCATCTACATCTACTGCAATCACTTTAGCTCCCCGAATAACCGCACGAACAATTGCTCCGATACCAATCATTCCACAACCTATTATCATAACTGTGTCCGAATCGGTCACGGTTGCGCGGTCTACAGCGTGAAAACCGACGCTCATCGGCTCCACTAACGCAAAATCACGTACTGAAATAGCATTGTCGGCGATGATTTTCTCCCAGGGGACAAGTAAATATTCCGACATGGCTCCATCACGTTGCACACCGAATGTTTGATTAGATTCACAAGCATTGTATCTTCTATTTTCACATGCCGGACAATGCCCGCAACTGGTATAAGGATTTACTGTTGCATGCATACCCGGTTGCAGGGAAGACGGTACGTCTTCCGCTACCGCTTCTATTGTGGCACCAATCTCGTGTCCGAGTATTATCGGAAGTTTTACCAATGGATTTAATCCCCGGAAAGTATTCAAATCCGAGCCGCAAAAACCTACATAACCGATTTTTAGTAAAACGTGTCCGGGCTTCAATTCCGGCTTCAAGGTATCAATAAGCCTGGTTTTTCCAGGTTCTGTTATTTGTATAGCTCTCATTCTTGATGATTCGTTTATTCTTACAAATTTAACTGTTTACCCAAGTATCCCGGTATCCCGGTTCAAATATTTTGCGAACTTTTTCCAACAAGCTTTCATTCAAGGGAGTCGTTGCATAACGGATTGTTTTTAATACATTTTCGGGATTTGCCGTACTAAATAAAGTGGTTGCTATTCTAGGATTTGCCACAGAAAAACTTACTGCCATTTGCTCAATTGGAACGCCTTCCGATTTGCAATATTCAACAGCTCTTCTTGCTAACCGCTTTAATGCTTCCGGAGCTGGATGCCAATCAGGAACACCCCGTTCGGTCAGTAATCCCATGGAGTATGGAGAAGCATTGATTACACCAATGTCTTTTGATTCGAAATAGGTTAGATAGTCGGCTAAAGCATCATCGTTTAGCGTATAATGACAAAAAGACAAAACGCTTTCGACTGTTCCAGCTGGTACATGGTCAATTACATATTTGAAGTGGCGTAGGTTTAAATTCGTTATACCCACATGTTTTACTATTCCTTCCTTGCGTAATTCCACTAAAGCCGGAAGAGTTTCATTACAGATTTGTTCCAAATCAGCAAATTCAATATCATGAATATTGATTAGGTCAATATAATCCACATGCAATCGTTCCATACTTTCATAGACACTTGTTTTCGCTTTCAGAGCAGAATAATCCCATGAGTTGACGCCATCTTTTCCATAACGTCCGACTTTCGTAGAGAGGTAATAGCGGTTGCGCTCTATGTTCTTCAACGCTTTTCCAAGTACAGTCTCCGCTTTCAGATGTCCATAATAAGGAGAAACATCAATGAAGTTAATACCGTTGTCTACAGCAGTATAAACTGCTTCAATGCCTGCATTTTCTTTTATGGCGTGGAAAACACCGCCTAAAGAAGATGCCCCCAAACTAATATTGGAGATATTCATCCCTGTTTTCCCTAACTCTCTGTATTCCATATTGTTTATCTAATTAATATTATCTTTAAGCTCAAAGCATAGTGAATACAAATGTAGGCTAACTAATTGTATTACACAATAGAAAGTCTGGTTCTTTGTGATTTATTGTATCGGCCGATGAGGTTGGTTTTTTATTGCTTCGTCTATGGTTTTCAGATGTTGCCGGCGAGAGCATGAAGAAAGGGTATAAAAGAAAAGTTCCCTCGGCAGGAAACTTTTGTTCCCTCGGCAGGAAACTTTTGTTCCCTCGGCAGGAAACTTTTGTTCCCTCGGCAGGAAAC
>NZ_QRMP01000033.1:0-19693 GCF_003473295.1 Parabacteroides sp. AM08-6 | reverse complement strand
CTTTTGTTCCCTCGGCAGGAAACTTTTGTTCCCTCGGCAGGAAACTTTTGTTCCCTCGGCAGGAAACTTTTGTTCCCTCGGCAGGAAACAAGTGGAACAAAATAAGTCTTTACTGTTTATTTGGAGTAACGAAGGCTGTATAGAGTTGCAAGATTGCAGCAATGGTAAGGCAAATAATCCATTCTTTCCGTTGATTGAACATCAGTCCGGAAGCAACTACCCCCAGCAAACCTGCAAATATATTGTAGCGGTGGAGCCGACGGGTGCGGAAATCCATTTCTTTAGTCGATGTAGTCAGATGGCAGACTGCTATACCTGCGGCACCTATGGCAAAAAGATAAGGAGCAATATCCGGGAATTCCATGTTCAGGATAGCTCCGGCTAAAACCAATATAGCTGCGATATTAAAAAGAATCGTTTTTACTTTTCCGTTCATTTATTTACTTTTGATGATGTAGACGTCTTCGTTCGGCTTTTTCATGAAATATTCCTCGCGGGCAAAGCGCTCCAACCCTTCTTTATCGGTATGGAGGTCGTTTAGCTTTTTGCTGTTTACCTCGATTTCCTTTTGGTAATGCTTGATTTCTTTCTCCAGGCTCCGGATTTTTTCGTCATAAGTGTAACGCTTATACAAATTGCTGTCGCCTACGGTAAAGGTTAGCGCCAGAAAGCCTATAGTTACCAACCAATAGGCATTAATCCGGGATAGATACTTGTTGTAAAAGTCTTTTATGCGCGACATAGTAAATTCGTTTTTGCAAAGGTAAATGATTTATTTTATTTTTCAGGATTTTTTTTCTTTAGATGTATAAGTTGTTGAATTACTTGTACCGGATAAGCTTTTGAATGTCTGTTTTTTGTCTCGATGATGGCGAAGACATTTGAATTAGTGGAGAGAATATTTTTATTATCATAAACTAAATGGTATATTTGTAGTATCTTGCTTAAACGATTAATTTAAGTGAGAACTAGACATTTAAAATCTAATTTAGTGTAATGTTATGAGAACCTCTTTAAAAAAAATACAGATAGTGTTCTTCAGTATATTGTTTTGCACTTCTGCTGAAAGTCAGTCGCATACCGATTTGATCCGTTATGTGAATCCTTTTATTGGTACGGCAGAAGGAAAGACCGGACGGGCTACGATGGACAATGCCTATACCAATCCCGGAGCTGTCTGTCCTTGGGGAATGATGTCCGTTTCTCCTTTTAATATTTATGATACGGAAAATGTCGAGATGAAAAGGCCAAGTCCTTATATTTACGGGAACGATTACATCGCCGGTTTTACTCATCTGAATATGAGTGGTACCGGATGTAATGAGATGGGGACATTCTGCCTGATGCCCACTACTGGTTCTTTTAATCCCAGCCATACGGATACATCTCCTTATTCAAAAGAGACAGCCAGTCCCGGATACTATTCGGTTATGCTGGATAAATATAACATCAAAGTGGAATTGACCACAACGCCCCGTATTGCCATCAGCCGTTATACTTTTCCGAAAGGTACATCCAACATTATATTAAACATGGGACTTGGGCTTTCTCCCCAGAAGGGTGCAATGATTAAGCGTATTTCATCTACGGAAATCGAAGGTTTTAAAATGCTGGGGGGAATATGCGGCATGTCTTCTATCCATATTGTTTATTTTTATGCGAAGTTGAGTAAAGAACCGGCCAAATGCGGTATATGGCTGGATGGAAGATTCTTTGAAAAGTATCAACGCGAGGTTGCGGGCAACGATGTTGGTGCTTGCTTTACTTTCGATACCGAACAGGAAGAGACAGTCTGTGTTAAATTGGGAACCTCTTTTGTCAGTACGGAAAATGCCCGGCTGAATGTCGAACAGGAAATGCCCGGTTTTGATTTTGACGGTACTTGCCAAAAAGCAAAAGAGGCTTGGAATAAGGAATTGTCCCGGATTATCGTGGAAGGAGGAACCGAAGATGATAAAGTTAAATTTTATACGGCAATGTATCATACTTTGATACATCCGAATATATTTAACGATGTAAATGGGGAATATCAGATGTTCGAAAGTACCGGAGTTGGCAAAATTGACGGAGTGGATAGATATACAATCTTTTCATTGTGGGATACTTATCGGAATGTGCATCCTTTTTTATCGCTGGTATTTCCACAACAACAATCGGCTATGGTTAAATCCTTACTGGGGATGTATAAGGAAAGCGGTTTTCTGCCGCGTTGGGATTTGGCTGGAATGGAGACTACGGCTATGGTTGGTGACCCGGCTCTGCCTGTTATTGTCGATAGTTGGTTTCGGGGTGTACGGGATTTTGATATTGAGCTTGCTTATGAGGCAATGAAGCATAATGCGACAACACCGGAAAAAGATAATTATATGCGACCTGGAATGGAGGCTTGGCTTAAATATGGATATATTCCGGAAGATGTTGGAAAACTCGGACTGAGAGGGGTTTGGGGTAGTGTATCGACTGCTATGGAATATTGTATTGCGGACTGGAATTTGGCACAATTAGCAAAATCTTTAGGGAAAGAGGAGGATTACCGGCAATTCTATAATCGTTCGATGCTGTATAAGAATAGTTATGATGCCTCTACCGGTTTCATGCGGCCGAAAAATCTGGACGGACAATGGTTTGTGCCATTTGATCCCTATGATAAGCGACATCAGGAAGGTTTCACCGAAGGTAACACTTGGAACTATACATATATGGTTCCTCATGATATAAAAGGACTGATGAAACTGTTGGGAGGGCCTCGCAATTTTGTCTCTAAATTGGACGAATGCTTTAAAAAAGGATTTTTTGATATTACCAACGAACCGGATTTGGCATATCCTTATCTTTATAACTATGTAAAAGGAGAAGAGTGGAAAACGCAAAAACAAGTGCGTAAAATAGTAAATGAAGATTTCTTGAATGCTATAAACGGGCTACCGGGTAATGATGATTGCGGCACCATGTCTACGTGGCTTATGTTTGCAATGATGGGATTTTATCCTGCCTGTCCGGGAGATATGGAGTATCAGTTGACCAGTCCTGTTTTTGATAGAGTGACAATTTATTTAGATCCGGCTTATTATTCAGGGGGAAAGTTCGTTATAGAAGCGGCAAATGCCGGAACTGAAAAATGGGCGATTGATAAGATGGAACTGAATGGTAAACCACATAAAACTTATAGGATAAATCATCAACAAATAGTGAATGGAGGACTTCTGAAATACAAACTTAAGTAAATTTTAAATCTTTAAAGCCATGAAGCGAAATAGTTTAATTCTCTTTTTTATCTTATTGACCTTCTTTTCCAAAGCACAGGAAAGTCGAGATCTCAAAATGGATTGGGCGGGTTTAGCCCGTGAAACCGGATACAATCCGGCCCCCGATTGGTTATTGGATGCTAAGTTCGGTATATATTTTCATTGGGGGGTGTATTCTGTCCCTGCTTTCGGGGATGAATGGTATCCCAGCCGGATGTTTTATAAAGGGACGAGAGAATATCAACATCATACCGAAACGTACGGTCCTCCCGAAAAAGTGGGATATGATGTATTTGTTCCGATGTTTAAAGCAGAATATTTTAATGCAAAAGACTGGGTTGATCTCTTTCAGGAAGCTGGTGCGCGTTTTGCAGGACCGGTTGCTGAGCATCATGATGGTTTCGTGATGTGGGATAGTAAAATTACACCTTGGAATGCGAAATTGATGGGACCGCATAAAGATATATTGGGTGAATTACAAAAAGAAATAAAAGGTAGAGGAATGAAGTTGGTCACTACTTTCCATCATTCCCGTTTGTTGCAACGGTATAAGATTGGGGATACGAAATTTGACCATAGCCATTATCCGGCTATCGCAGGACTGCCTACCATGTCTCCGAACCCGATGTTGCGTCTTCTTTATGGAAATATTCCGGCAGAAGATTTTTACGAACCGGTTTGGTTTGGCGAGCTAAAAGAAGTAATCGATAATTATAGTCCGGATATTATTTGGTTTGATAGTTGGTTGGATATGATACCGGAGAAATATCGTTATCAATTTGCCCGTTACTTTATTGAGGAAGGTAAAAAGAAAGGACAACAACCTGTTATTTGTCGTAAACAGGATGATTTGCCACTGGATGTTTGTATTGAGAATTTGGAAAAATCGCGTAAACAGAATATCGAATCACGTCTGTGGATGACGGATGAAACGATTAGTACGGGTAGTTGGTGTTATACGGAAGGACTGGAAATAAAGAAAGCGAAGGATTTAATCGATGTATTGATTGATATCGTCAGTAAAAACGGAGTTCTTATGTTGAATATATCTCCCAAAGCAGATGGAACAATCCCTTTTGAGCAGCGTGATGTACTTAAAGAAATAGGGCAATGGTTGAAAGCCAATGGTGAAGCTATTTATGGAACACGTCCGTGGTATACATACGGCGAGGGACCTACTGTACAACCTGATGGCGGTTTTGAATTTTACCAGGAGTTTCTGAAGCTGAAATATTCGCCTGAAGATGTCAGGTATACAACGAAAGGAAATAATATTTATGCCATTACCTTAGGGGTACCTCAGGCTGGCAAGGATATGGTATTTAAAGGTTTTGCGAAAGGAAAGCAAAAACAGGCTCCGAATGTTAAAAATGTATCGGTAATCGGTAGCAATCAACCACTTCGCTGGACATTGTCGGATGAAGGTCTTCGTGTTTCAGTACCTGTCATCCAAGGCCGGAATGCTGTTGTTTTTAAGATTGAATGTAAATAATATTTCATGACCTTCTGGCTTATGAAAAGGACTAAGGATAAATGAATTTTTTTGTTTATCTTTGTGTTGTCAATAAAAAAGCGGAGAATGGATAATTATATTGTATCGGCAAGGAAGTATCGTCCTTCTACTTTTAGAAGTGTGGTAGGGCAGAAGTCCTTGACAACTACATTAAAAAATGCAATAGAAAGTAACAAGCTGGCCCATGCGTATCTGTTTTGCGGTCCCCGCGGAGTAGGGAAGACCTCTTGTGCCCGTATCTTTGCAAAGACAATCAATTGCCTGAGTCCGACAGCCGACGGGGAGGCTTGCAATGAATGTGAGTCGTGTAAAGCATTCAATGAGCAACGTTCATATAATATACATGAACTGGATGCGGCTTCCAATAATTCGGTTGATGATATCCGGGCTTTGATAGACCAAGTACGCATTCCGCCTCCAATCGGAAAATATAAGGTTTTCATTATCGACGAAGTGCACATGTTGAGTTCGGCAGCTTTTAATGCGTTTCTGAAGACATTGGAGGAGCCTCCCCATCATGCACTCTTCATTTTGGCTACTACGGAAAAGCATAAAGTTTTGCCGACTATCTTATCCCGTTGCCAGATATATGATTTTTCCCGTATTTCGATAGCGGACATGGTGGAACATCTGCAATATGTTGCTTCCTGTGAAGGGGTAAACGCAGAACCGGAGGCCTTGAATGTGATTGCACAAAAGGCTGATGGTGGTATGCGTGATGCATTATCCATATTTGATCAGGTTGTTAGTTTTACAAGTGGGAATATTACTTATCAAGCAGTTATCGACAACTTGAATGTGCTGGATTACGAGTATTATTTCCGGTTGACGGATGCCATGCTTTCCGGAAATGTCCGTTCTGCTCTTCTGATATTGAATGATATTCTGAGTAAAGGTTTTGACGGGCAGAATATTATTACCGGTTTGGCTGCGCATTTTCGGGATTTGCTGGTTTGCCGGGATGAGGCTACGTTGGTACTTTTTGAAGTGGGAGCTTCCATTCGTGAACGATATAAGGAAATGGCGAAACGTTGTGCTGATCAGTTTTTATTTAAGGCAATAGAATTGGCGAATAGTTGCGATTTGAACTATCGTGTCAGTCGGAATAAGCGCTTATTGCTGGAACTGACACTGATTCAACTTTGTCAGTTAATCAATGCAGGTCAGCCTGCCGATGATAAAAAAAAAGGACTGATTGAACCGATAGCTTCTAATTCTTCCATCCAATCGGCACCACCTTTACAACAACCTGTACTGATGCCGGCAGGAACGAAAAATGTACAGACTGCCCGGCCTCAGGTAATGACTACCAATATGCCGCCTTCGGCAACTGTTATTCCACAAACTACGGATGCTGCGCCTCCTAAAAGACCGGTCCGGCCCCCTCAGTTCGGAACTTCCCTCAAAGATATTGGAGTAGAACGTTCACAGGTTCAGAAGTCTACGGTGCAAACGTCCAATATTTCACAAGAGATAGTAAATCCGTTTACGCAAGAAGACTTATCTCGTTGTTGGGATGCTTATGCTGCTTCGATTGATAAGAAAGTGTATTTGAAAAATACGATGATAAATTGTAAACCGGTATTACAGGATAACTACTTTTTTGAGGTAGGTGTTCATAATCCGGGTCAACAGGATGAATTAAGTAATGGTTGTATAGACCTTTTGAGCTATTTGAGGACTCAATTAAAAAATACTCGTATTCAGATGCGGGTCCGTATCATAGAATCGAATGAGAAACATTTGGCTTATACTTCAACGGAGAAGTATGAACATTTACTGAATATTAATCCGGTACTCGGCCGGTTAAAAGAAGAGTTTAATTTGTCTTTGGATTAAAAAAAGAGAAGCAAAAATCTGCTTCTCTTTTTTTATGGATTATAATTCTCTTAGCCAAACATTACGGAAACTAATCGGTTCGCTTGGGTCGCCATGACTCTGCAGGATGATAGGACCAGCATCATGTTTGACAACTTTTGGGAAACCTACATATTCAGTTGTTCCCAAAATAGTTGTATTATTCTGCAATACAATACCGTTCTGGATAACTGTTACGCGGGGAGGAACACGATAAGTTCCGTCTTCTTTGAAAATAGGTGCAGAATAGATAATATCATATACATTCCATTCTCCGGGTTTACGCATGGCATTAGCCAAAGGAGGTGTTTGTTTGTAAATACTACCTGTCTGTCCGTTTACGTATGTTTCGTTATTGTAGCAATCCAATATTTGGATTTCATACATTCCTTGCATAAAAATACCACTGTTTCCACGTCCTTGGCTTTCACCTGAAATATTCTTGGGAACGCACCATTCGATATGCAATTGATAATTGTTGAATTTTTGTTTGGTTTGGATATCACCGGCTTTTTTGTTTACCGTGAATACTCCATCATGTACGTTCCATTGTGCGGGACCTCCAGATACGCTTTCCCATGCAGAAAGATCTTTTCCATCAAATAAAACGATGGCATCGGAAGGAGCAGTGTTCGTTTTGATGTCACCTGGAGTTACAACTTTTGGTTGCGGTGTCCAGTATTCAGACATTCCCGGAGTCATTCCTTCTTGTTTGGGATACTGTTTTTGTGCATTCATACTGCTTACACACACTGTGCAAGTAAGGGCTGCCAATGCAGCTTTCATTGTTAAACTTTTCTTGTTCATGGTCTAAATATTATTTAGGTTTGCATATTTCTGGTTACAAATTTACAAAAAATAGAATACAATGATTATCAAATGCCACTTTTTTGTGCTCAGATGCTTTTATGATTAAAAAGACGTTGCTCTGCTAACTGTTCATATTTACTTCCCGGACGGCCATAATTACAATAAGGATAAATACTTATGCCGCCACGTGGCGTAAAGATTCCTGTTATTTCTATGTATTTGGGCTCCATTAATGCTATCAGGTCTTTCATGATGATATTTACACAATCTTCATGGAATGCACCATGATTTCGGAAACTGAACAGGTATAATTTCAGACTTTTGCTTTCTACCATTTTTATATCAGGTATGTAGTCGATATAAATAGTTGCAAAATCCGGTTGTCCGGTAATAGGGCAGAGGCTCGTAAACTCAGGACAGTTGAAATGTACCCAGTAATCATTTTCCGGATGTTTATTCGTGAATGCCTCCAATACTTCCGGAGCATAATCTTGTTTGTATACAGTAGAACCTCCCAAAAGGTGGAGTTCGTTTTCTTCTTTTCTGGTATCCATTTTTATTACTGATTTATGCTTTGTTTTGTGTCTATATGTAGCCTGTTTTGAAAATAGGTGAAATTCAGTTGTTTTTTAATGATTTCCGTTTGAGATATTTTTCTAAGCCTTCTTTACGAAGTTTACAGGCCGGGCAGTGCCCGCAACCTTCTGCCGGGACACCGTTATAGCAGGTCAGTGTTTGTGTCCGGACTAACTCAAATACACCCAATTGATCCGAAAGTTCCCAAACCTCGCTTTTATCCCGGTTCATTAAAGGTGTGTAAATGACAAATTGTTCATCCATAGCCAGATTCAACGTAACATTCAAAGAACGGATGAAGGTATCCCGACAATCCGGATAGCCGCTAAAATCTGCTTCAGATACCCCGGTTACTAAATTGAAAATTCCTTTACTCCGTGCCAGAATGGCTGCAAAAGTCAGGAACACCATATTTCTGCCCGGAACGAATGTATTCGGATAACTATCAGCAGGCTTTTCCTGATCCATAGTCATCGTTGTATTAGTCAACGAGCAATTGGAGTCAAGCTGGCTTATCAGTGATACATCCAGCAAATGGAAAGGTACTTCTGCATTGGCGGCAATTTTTCGTGCTACTTCAATTTCCAGAGAATGTTTTTGTCCGTAAGTAAAACAGACCGTTTCTACACGTTTAAAATGCTTCTTTGCCCAGAATAGGCAGGTTGTGGAATCTTGTCCACCGGAGAAGCAAACCAAAGCGGCTTCTTGATGTTTCATATTTTTCTTGTTTTTAATACGTGGTTTAGCAAGCACACGGAAAAGGAAATGTTCCTTTTCATTGCAAAGATACGGAGTTTTTCGAAATATGAATGTAAATAGGTCGTTTCTCTGCCGGATACAATAGAGTGCACAGAAATAATGGTTGTGTGCCGCACATTATAGGTAAAAATGTGCAATATTAAAGAAAAGTATTTATCTTTGTCGCCGTTTGCGTCCGGGAAGGCGTAATAGAAACAGGTATTAACAAATATAAAATTTATGAAGAGAATTATCGCATTGGCATGTTTTTCCATGCTTCCTTTGACTTATGCGGCGGCAGAAGGTTACCAGGTAAATGCTCAAAGTACAAAACAGGCCGGTATGGGACATGTTGGTGTTGCTATGAAATTGGGTGCGGAAAGTATGCATTTTAATCCTGCCGGATTGGCATTTATGGAAAATAACATAAATCTGTCGGCCGGCGTTTCCGGTGTTTTTTCAAAAGGTAAGTTTACACAAGGTGACTATGTACACAGACCGGATAATACCCCTAGCACTCCTTTATATGTATATGCAGGTTTTAAAATTTACGATTTTTTGGCTGCCGGTGTGAGCGTAACGACTCCTTATGGTAGTTCAATGAATTGGGGCAAGGACTGGAGAGGTGCACATCTCATACAAGATATCTCCTTGAAAGCTTATAATGTTCAGCCTACAGTTTCCTGGAAAATTACAGACCGTTTAAGCATTGGTGCCGGATTGATGATGGAGTTTGGCAATATAGAACTGAGTCGCGCTTTAATCGGACCGGGCGAAATGAATGATATGGCAAACGGATTGCTGGAACAGTTTCAGCCTGTATTGGCAGCTAATCCGGGATTAGCCGCGATGGTGAAACCTACTGTCGATAAATTAATGACGGACTTGGAAAAGTATAAGGATGCCTCGGCTGCCTCAGTCAACCTGAAAGGTGATGCAGGTGTACGTTTGGGCTTTAATATAGGTGCCATGTTTGATGTAAATGAAAAAGTGACTGTCGGTCTTTCTTATCGTTCAAAAGTACAGGCTCGTGTGAAAGAAGGTCATATTGCTTTAGGTTATGCTAATGAAACCGATTTGAAAAATAATTTGCTTCCTCAGGTTGATGGATTGTTGAAGTTGGCTGAAAGCCAGGGATTTCCTATTCCGGAATCAATGAAAGACTTTTCGATTCCTCCTTTGGACGAAGGTACATTTACTGCAGAACTGCCATTGCCCGATAACTGGAATGTTGGGGTTACTTATAAACCAACAAATCGTTGGATACTTTCCGGAGAAGTACAGTTTGTAGGTTGGGGAGCATATAAAACATTATCGATTAATTTCTCTCCGTCTTCTTTGAGCAAATATGATATGGTAGCTAAAAAAGAATATCATAATACTCGTATTTATCGTCTGGGTGCGCAGTTCGCTGCAACCAACCGTTTTGATGTCCGTTTAGGTGCTTATTATGATGAATCTCCGGTAAAGGATGATTTTCTAAATCCGGAAACTCCCAGTATGGATAAATTCGGTATTACTGCTGGTTTAAGTTTCCGTCCGATTAATCCTCTTTCCATTGATTTTGCATTTTCTTATGTAACAGGTTTCGGACGCGATGGTTCCTATAGCGACAAAAGTCTGATAACCGGTAATGATCGCACATTTGGGGGACATTATAACATTTATGCATTAATGCCCGCGATAGGTGTATCGTATGCGTTTTAACTGAATATATCTATTCTATATAATTTAGCGGATTGTCTGGCCTGTTCCGGATAATCCGTTTTTTATTAAGGAGGAAATGATTTTTGTATATATAAAAATAAAACGGGGGAGTTGATGTTTCAACTTCCCCGTTTACATAATATATAACTGCCTTAATTACAATTGTATCCAACGTACGTAAGCAAAATCCATACGATGGGGCAATTCTTTATTTTCAGGATAAACGCGGAAACCTATTTTGTGGGTTCCGGATTCGCTTGGTGTTGTTTCTAATTGGAAATACAATTTAGAACCCTCTTCTTTCATTAGTTTAAAATGTTCTACGCGCATTAATTCCAATTGATGATTTTCGTTGTTTTCTTTAGTGACAACTAAATCGACCCCTAACATGCCTTGTAGCTCGTGGCGGTCAATTACCAGATTGAATGTATACTTCTTTCCGACAACCGGTCCGTCAATCGTGAGGTCCTGACTGGATGTAAAGGATTCTACCTGGAAGCTGTCCCAATGTTCTGCAACTTCTTCTTTCCAAGCCGCAATTGATTTAGCTTCAGCAAAATTGTTCTCACGCAGATGAGCTGAACGGGTAGCCAATTTATCATAGAAACGGTGGATATAATCGTCCAGCATACGTTTCATTGTATAATCCGGAGCAATTTCAGACATGGAATTTTTGATGTACTGTATCCATTCAGGTGAATATCCCTTACTGTTTTTAGCATAGTATGTCGGGATAATTTCTGTTTCCAGTATATGATAAATAGTCGCAGCATCCAGCTGATCCTGATATTGTTGGTTTTCGTACGTACGTTTATCTGTCAACGCCCAACCGGCACTTGGTTTATAACCTTCATACCACCATCCGTCAAGTACGGAGAAGTTTAGGACACCATTCATCTCTGCTTTTTCACCGGAAGTACCGGATGCCTCGAGAGGACGTGTCGGAGTATTCAACCAAACATCTACGCCGGCAATCAAATGACGTGCCAAACGCATATCATAATTTTCCAAGAAGATGATTTTACCTAAAAATTCCGGACGGCGTGAAATCTCGACAATATGTTTAATCAGGCCTTGTCCACCTCCGTCGGCTGGGTGAGCTTTTCCGGTGAAAACGAACTGAATCGGATATTTTTCGTTGTTTACAATCTTAGACAAACGCTCTAAATCAGTGAAGAGCAAATGTGCGCGTTTGTAAGTTGCGAAACGGCGACCGAAACCAATCAGCAAAGCATTTGGGTTAATCTTATCCAAAATAGAAACAACCTTTGCCGGATCTCCCTGATTTTTCAACCAGTTTGCCTTGTATTCGTTTCTGATATATTTAAACAGTTTATCTTTCAGTGCTTTACGAATATCCCAAATCTCTTCGTCGGATGCGTTTTGGATAGGTTCCCAATATTTTTTGTTGGATTGATTTTGGAAGAAATTCTTGTCGAAGTGTTCAACGAAGAAGCGTTTCCATTCGGTAGAAGCCCATGTCGGCATGTGTACTCCATTAGTAACGTAACCTACATGCAATTCGTCCGGGAAATAACCTTTCCAGACGGGTGCGAACATATGTTGTGAAACTTTGCCGTGCAACCAGCTTACACCGTTTGCTTCTTGGCAGGTGTTCAAAGCGAATACACTCATCGAGAATTTTTCGTTTGAACCCGGATTTTCGCGTCCCATGTCGATGAACTCTTGCCAACTGATGCCCAATTTACCCGGAAATTCGCCCATATAGCGTCCGAATAGACCTTCATCGAAATAGTCATGTCCGGCAGGAACCGGAGTATGTACTGTATAGAGAGCAGAAGCGCGAACTACTTCCAATGCCTGATTGAATGTCAGGCCGTCGTTTTGGATGAAATCTACCAAACGTTGTGCGTTGATTAGGGCTGCATGTCCTTCGTTGCAATGATAAATTTGTTTCTTGATGCCCAATTTGTTTAACATCAGGATACCACCGATTCCCAACAGGTATTCTTGTTTCATACGGTTTTCCCAGTCACCGCCATATAACTGGTGAGTGATAGAACGATCCCATTCGCTGTTCTGAGGAATATCGGTATCCATCAAATACAAAGGAACTCGACCGACACTTACTTTCCAGATATGTGCATAAACGGTACGGCCCGGATACGGAACTTCCAGTACCATCGGCTCACCGTTAGCCTGCATTACCTGAGTAAGAGGCAATGAGTTGAAGTTTTGCGGTTCGTAATTGGCAATCTGCTGTCCATCCATTGACAGAGACTGTGTAAAGTAACCGTATCGATAAAGGAAACCGACAGCTGTCAGGTCGATGTTACTGTCGCTGGCTTCTTTTAAATAGTCACCGGCTAATACACCCAAACCTCCGGAATAAATTTTCAATACGTTTGTCAGGCCATATTCCATGCTGAAATAAGCAACAGAAGGTTTCGTCTTGTCCGGCTTAACATCGATATAAGCTTTGAAAATTGTGTATACAGCCTGAATTTCAGCCATTAACATTTTGTCAGCCAAAATTTCTTCAATACGTTTATATGACAAACTTTGAAGTAAAAGGACTGGATTTCCTTCAGTTGATGCCCAAAGTTCGGAATCTATTTTTCCGAATAGTTTAGCTCCTTCATGGTTCCATACCCACCAGAGGTTTGTTGCCATTTCATATAAAGGATATAATGCTTCCGGAAGCATTGAATGTGAATAAACATCCTTCCAAATCGGACTGTTTGCGTTATTCGCTTTGATTTTCATTATCGTGAAGTTTAAATATTAAATACGATTCTTGCTGAATAATTTACTATCATTACCGTTTAAAACGGGGCAAAGATAGGATTATCTTATTAATTATGAGAGTATTTTAACTATTTCTTTTCTTTGCTGCCTCTAAAGCCATTCTGAATGCATCCTTGTAATATACAATGAATTTACTCCATTCTGCTTTACTTGCCAGTTCAAAACAACGCTTCCGAATCGCATCTGTATCTTCCTTTGTCTTTTGGGTTAGTGAAAGAACAAAAGCAGTGATGGCATCGGCTACTTCGAAATAGTTAAAATCAGTACGGTTTATAACAGCCACCCCTTCGTTGATATCATTACCACTTACACTCTTTTTGGCCCAAAGACCAAAACCTGCCAGGTTTGTTGTAATGGTCGGAATACCAAAAGCGATACTTTCTAATGGAGTATATCCCCAAGGTTCATAATAGGATGGATAAACGGTAACATCCATGCCTATAAGCAAATCGTAATAGGATTTATCGAGTATGCCGTCGCGTCCATCCAGGTAACAGGGGACAAAAATAATTTTCAGTTTGTCGGCTGCGGAATTGGTAAAGCCGGCGTGTGCAATATAGTTTAGCACTTTGTCCTGCTCCATCAGGTTAAGCCAGTGGGTTACAAATGGCATCTGCATCGGAGAGGTTGTTTTAATATCTTTGTCGATTACCTCTTTCAGGTCTGCACGCGCATCGCGTACCCATGCCGGAACCATGATGAATGCAACAACTTCCCGTTGCAATTGTCCGGAAGTACGAACACGGTTCATTGCTTCTATAAAAACGTCGATACCTTTATTCCTATATTCATAACGTCCGCTGGTGGAAACGAGCAATGCGTCAGGAGAAATCGGGCATCCCAGCAACTTTTCCGCCACATTTATTAACGCGTGACGGGCTTCTGCACGTTTTTTCGTGTATTCTTTTCCTTCGGGAACGAAATTGCGTTCAAAACCGTTGGGAGTAACAATATCCGGAGCTTTATCCAATAATTGTTTACATTCGCGGGCCGTGATATCACTGACCGTAGTAAAGCAATCTACATGTAGAGCCGTTTGTTTCTCAAGTGAATGTTTGGCTTCCATATTCAGCTCTTTGGCCATCTGGTCACCGTTATAACCGTCCATATAGGCATATAATGCCTTATCGTTACCAGCAATCGAACGTCCGATGGAAGTGGCGTGAGTTGTGAAGAGCGTTGCAATGGCCGGCAATTGTTTTTTTACATACAATGCCCCCATACCCAACATCCATTCATTGAATAAAGCTACAACCTTTTTGTCTTCCAGCTTGTGGAAGCGATAAAAACTTTCGATTACTTTACCCACTGCATACGCAAAAATACAGGATTCGTCATAATCGCCATAAGCATGAATAGAATCCACATGAAAATCTTCCCATATGGAATAAAAGAAAGCATCCCTTTCTTTAAAAAAAGGTTTGAAGTCTACTAGTATAACGGGAGGAGTACCCGGTACGTCCCATCGTCCTACTTTTATTTTTAAATTATCACTGGTCCTTGCATACACCTTCCAGTCTGCAAACAGAATATCATCTTCTTTGAAGTCAGGTGCGTTGTTCCCATTCCATACATCTGGCCCGATAAAAACCACCTTGTCTTTAAAAAACTGTTGTAATGTATGTGCTTTTGTCGATAAAACGGTATAAATACCTCCCACCTTATTACACACTTCCCAACTACTTTCAAAAAGATATTCTGGCGTTGCTATATTATTATCCATAAATGAATTTTGTTTACTATCAGATACTTCTTGGATGCAAAGATACGGTATTTTTATCTTTTTTTCTCCCTGTAGAGGTTATTTAATAAATGAATTACGTAGATTTGTGGATATTTTAAAAAAACGATTATGGCTAAGAGAAGAATTTTAAAGAAAGACATCGCCTATGTAGCCGGCGATTTGTTTTTAGAAGCATTAATATGTAAGTTATATATTCCGGGCGTTGACTCGGATAAGGTGGATGTGGTGATGTCGAGAATACTCGATATGCAAGACGATTTCATACGTCGTGCCAACCGTCCGAACGGAAAAGATAATGCTGCTTTGGTAAAAGAGTATTATCGGAAACTTAGGAATGATTTGCAGGTGGAAGTCGATGCGATTGCCGCTGAAATCGGAAAATTGAGTGTGGATAAGTAAACGGAAAGAATGAAGAAAGCTATTTGTAAGGCACTTCTTCGACTGGCAGGATGGAAATTAGGACCGCTGGTGGAAGATGTGCCTAAATGTGTGATATGTGTGGCTCCGCATACTAGTAACTGGGATTTTATTGTCGGAAAGATTTTTTATACCTCAGTAGGGCGTAACGCGAATTTCCTGATTAAAAAGGAATGGTTCTTTTTCCCTTTTAACATTTTGTTTAATTGGTTAGGTGGTGTTCCGGTGAACCGGGGCAAACGTACTTCTGTGACTGACCAGATGGTGGAAATGTTCCAAAAGCGCGATAGTTTCCAACTGGCTGTCACTCCGGAAGGGACGCGTAAACGGGTAAAAGAGTGGAAAAAAGGATTTTATTATATCGCACAGAAAGCTAATGTACCTATTTTGATGGCTTATTTTGATTACAAAAAGAAAGAAGCCGGCTTTAAGGGAATATTTTATCCGACAGGTGATACAGAAAAGGATATCCTTGAAATCCGTAAATATTACAGAGGGATAACGGCTTGTCACCCGGAAAATTTCGTACAAGTTTAATTTATAAATTATGGCAGACAACTTGCGTATTAGTATGGTCCAATCCCATATTATCTGGGAGGACAGAGAAGAAAATCTTGGATATTATGGAGAATTGCTTCGGCGTGTCAGTGGTAAAACGGATATAGCTGTTTTGCCGGAAACCTTCACGACCGGTTTTTCAATGGATGTAGAAAAACTGGCTGATACAATGGATGGGATTACTGTTGCTACAGTAAAAGGCTGGGCTAAAAAATATAAACTGGCTGTTGTTGGTAGTTTTATCGTGAAAGAAAAGGATGTTTATTACAACCGGGCTTTCTTTATTACCCCGGAGGGTGATACATTTTTCTATGATAAGCATCATCTTTTCCGTATGGCAGGCGAAGACCTTCATTTTACAGCAGGTGATAAACAGACTGTTATCCGCTATAAAGATTGGAACATTTGTTTGCAAGTTTGTTATGACCTTCGTTTTCCGGTATGGAGCCGGAATGTGAATAACGGATACGATTTATTGATTTATGTAGCGAATTGGCCGGAAGCCCGTAAGAAAGTGTGGAAAACTCTTTTGAACGCACGTGCTATAGAAAATATGGCGTATGTATGTGGAGTGAACCGGGTAGGAATTGATGGAAAAGGTTTTACTTATCGTGGAGATTCGATGATATTTTCTCCTAAAGGAAAAAAATTGGCTGATGCCGGTAAACGAGAGGAAGTCACTCGTACATGTACGCTTTCAAAAGTAGAGTTGGAGGATTTACGTCAAAGATTCCCTGTTTGGAAAGATGCTGACAGTTTTACATTGACGGATATTTGATTTTAAGAAACCGGATAAAAAGAGTAGTCATCTGATAAGAACAGAGAGCGTTCTTAATAGAATAAAATAGGGTGTGCCCATCGTCAGGACACACCCTATTTTCAATCTTGTGTGGAAAATGTATGTTGTTACTTTACTTCTTCGAAGTCCACATCCGTTACACCGCCATCTTGTTTGTTGTTTCCGGCATTACCGCCAGCTTGTTGTCCACCAAAGTCAGGACCCGGTTGTGCACCGCCGGCATTCTGAGCGTTGTACATTTCCTGGCTTGCAGCTTGGAATACACTGTTCAGTTCAGCCATAGCAGCATCGATACCTGCAATATCCTGAGCTTTGTGAGCTTCTTTCAGTTTGTTTAAAGCAGCTTCGATAGGAGCTTTTTTGTCTGCAGGAAGCTTGTCACCCAAATCTTTCAGCTGTTTCTCGGTCTGGAAAATCATACTGTCTGCTTGGTTCAACTTGTCGATGCGTTCCTTCTCTTTCTTGTCGGCTTCAGCGTTGGCCTGTGCTTCTTCTTTCATGCGCTTCACTTCATCGTCACTCAGACCACTGGAAGCTTCGATACGGATACTTTGAACTTTTCCGGTCCCTTTATCTTTGGCAGATACGTTCAGGATGCCGTTTGCGTCGATATCGAAAGTCACCTCAATCTGAGGTACACCACGCTGTGCGGCAGGTATTCCGTCGAGGTGGAAACGACCGATAGATTTATTATCTTTTGCCAGTGAACGTTCACCCTGCAATATATGGATTTCTACGGAAGGCTGATTATCTACAGCTGTTGTAAATGTTTCAGACTTCTTGGTTGGGATAGTCGTGTTGGCCTCAATCAGTTTGGTCATTACACCACCCATCGTTTCGATACCCAATGACAACGGAGTAACATCCAGTAGCAATACGTCTTTGACTTCACCTGTCAGTACCCCCCCCTGGATGGCAGCACCTACGGCTACTACTTCGTCCGGGTTTACACCTTTTGACGGAGCTTTACCGAAGAATTTCTCAACGATAGCCTGTACGGCGGGGATACGTGTAGAACCACCAACCAAGATTACTTCGTCAATATCAGAAGTGCTCAAGTTTGCATCTTTCAAAGACTGGCGGCACGGTTCGATACAAGCTTGGATTAAACTGTCGGCCAATTGTTCGAATTTAGCACGGGTCAACGTTTTAACCAAGTGCTTTGGAATACCGTTAACCGGCATAATGTACGGCAGGTTGATTTCTGTACTTGTAGTACTTGACAATTCGATTTTTGCTTTTTCGGCTGCTTCTTTCAGACGTTGCAAAGCCATCGGGTCTTTCCGCAAGTCAACCCCTTCTTCGCGTTGGAATTCTTCAGCCAGCCAGTCGATAATAACATGGTCGAAATCGTCACCGCCCAGATGGGTATCACCATTTGTTGATTTAACTTCGAATACACCGTCGCCCAATTCCAAGATAGAGATATCGAATGTACCGCCACCTAAGTCGAATACAGCGATTTTCATATCCTTATTCGTCTTATCCAATCCGTATGCCAGAGAGGCTGCGGTCGGCTCGTTTACGATACGGCGAACATTCAAACCTGCTATTTCGCCGGCTTCTTTTGTTGCCTGACGTTGTGCGTCACTAAAGTATGCCGGAACAGTGATAACAGCCTCTGTAACTTCCTGTCCCAGATAATCTTCCGCCGTTTTCTTCATTTTCTGAAGAACCATGGCCGAAATTTCCTGTGGTGTGTACAGACGTCCTTCAATGTCGACGCGCGGGGTGTTATTGTCGCCACGTACTACTTTATAAGGTACGCGATTAATTTCTTTTTGAACTTGATCGTATGTTTCCCCCATAAAGCGTTTGATGGAGAATATTGTTTTTTCCGGATTGGTAATGGCCTGACGTTTAGCCGGGTCACCTACCTTGCGTTCGCCTCCTTCTACAAATGCAACAATTGAAGGAGTTGTTCTTTTTCCTTCACTATTTGCAATCACAACCGGTTCATTGCCTTCCAATACGGCAACGCAGGAGTTGGTTGTTCCTAAGTCGATTCCGATAATTTTTCCCATAATTGATAATATTTTAATTGTTATTATTTACTTGTGTATTTGCTTTTCTCTTTCGAGCTGCATTTATTATTGTACAAATCGTATGCCAAAGTAACAAGGGTTCGTTTGAAAATGTTTAGCTGACAGGAATTGTGACAATACGGCAGTTTTGTTTTCAGTATCCGTCTTTGCCGGGTGGATTTTTATAATATTAGGTTGTTATATAATAACGTATAGAGAGATTTCTTTTATTACTGGTGTCATTCTGGCAATTAGATGCCTTCCCAATCTGTTTTCGACGGCGTCGTTAATATTTTTGACGTCGTCATTAATATTTTCGACGGCGTCAAAAATATTCGCGACGCCGTCGAAAACAAAATATATGCCGGGCAAATTCGAACACTATGGCATGTAATGCGAAAAAGGATAGTGTGATACCGTCGGGGAACCCGTGCGTATGGAGATGTGGGGATGTTGTTTTTCATCTTGTAGAAGATAAAAGGGTGAAAAAAGTGCAATTTTGTGTTTTAATGATTAAATTAGTTTAATTCGTTAGGAATAAATATTAAAGATACGTATATTGCATACGTATACTATTACTATTATAAAATTGCATGTATGGATATAACTGAACGCATTGTGAATTATTTGATAATAGCTTCAAGTAGTCTTATAGTATTTCACTTTAATTGAATATATGATGAAGGCATATTTAATTATAGCTGTTTTTTCTGTATGGTTATTCTCTTGTGTGAATGCTGGAGAAAAAGGGAATGATGGTTTAAAAAACATTGATTTTTATGTGGCTGAACAAAGGCGTATTTACACTGATGAACTTTTTGATAAAGTGGAAATTATTCCATTGGAAACTACTCCGGATTGTTTTTTGCAAGGTTCTCCTTTTGTATTAGGCATTACGAATGATTATGTAATATTGTCGAATACCTTCAATAATGC
>NZ_QRMP01000032.1 GCF_003473295.1 Parabacteroides sp. AM08-6 | reverse complement strand
ACAATAAAAATGGCATATGAGATGATTTTTGATTGTCATGCTCATAGGCCATCTTTGGTTTAAAGGACATTTACTGAATATCCCTATTTATAAGTATGATTGCTCTTTCCTTTGGAGATGAGTACCATAAATTGCGACCGTTATTATACTTGTATTATGTATGATTATAGTCCTAAATACTCCAAAGGAATTTCCTTGAAAAAATAGCGGCACCCAACACTTATGATATATTTTTTAACATCTCTGTATTCCTCTTTGAGGAACCAATCGCTAAGAAAATAGCAGTATTCAACCTTTATCTTTAGTGGTTGAAGAAGTTTAGTATACTGTTTCTTTTTAAAATCACAAGTTTGTAGTTTCTCATCAACACTACCCGCACAACTCTGAAATTTCTTTTCAATAATAAACAGAGTTGATGTAGAGTGTACTAGAATAGCATCATCTGGTAACATTTTCTTTGAGATATACTTTTTGTAGTCAACGCCCTTAGGTTCTAATAAATCTTTATAAAGTGAGGATTTCTGAAACAAGGTTGCTACTTTAGCATTTCCATTATAAATAGCATTACCTTTTACTGAATATTGAGGGTGGTTTGCAAAGACATCACGTAATTCAGTTGTTTGTTCGAAATGTAATCCATGTACATTTGTTTGAGACCCTCCTCCTACAGTATTGGGATTTTTAGGCATAACTAGAAACCTTTAGATAAACAAATATCATTCAACTCTCTCCATTTCTTACCTTTACTAAAGTTTGCTGCTTTATTGTAATGCATCTGCTCTTTCAGTACTTGGTAGATCCCCAATCGCTTTATCCTTTTCCCCAATTTGGTACCTTTTTTATTCTCTTCAGCGATCATCCCCATGTAAATAATGGTAAAGTCTATTGCTACATTTAGTGCATCTTCACCATATTTATTAGTTATTTCCTTTATCTTTTCTAGGACAGTCTCTTCTATCTCTTTTGTTGTTAGATTATAGATTTCAACATAATCATTATACAAAATGTCAAAACCATATTTTGCACCATAATTCGCCAACCTCTGGAAGTATTGAAAATCTTTTGGTGCATATCTTGTAACATTAGGGCGAGTTAGATACACGCACCATTCATCGAAAGCTCCTTTATCATATTCGAGTTTACTTCCATCTGAAAATGTTGTTATTATTTTTCCCATAATTCAATTATATTATTAAATAACATTTCTCTTCCACTTCTATTCCAATATGTTATGTCTTGTTCTATAAATAACCATTTAAGAACTTTCAAAATTAAATCTGTTGGCAAGCCTTTCTGAAATTGACAACTTTCATATTCACTCAACGTTACATCTTCACAATGATATATTCTTGTTATTAACATGATAAGAGTTTCAAATTTGTGAATATCCTCATCTTTTTTTAGCAGTAAATCATCAAATATATCATTGTGGCTTGGACGATTTCCTGTCGAAATAGTATTTCCATGTTTGCCATAACGGAAATTGATTCCAGAAACTCTTACCTCAAAATCAACTCCCTTATTTAATTGCGTTGGACGTTTAAGATAAATTTGGTTTCCATCTCTTAGTGTATCAACATAATAATAGTAGTATGTGACCTCCGAGCTAGACCCATGATTCTCTTTTAGAAAAAGAGATATTAATTGTTCACGATATTCTTCACGGCTATGTCCGTTAATTGAGATGGTTTCTGTGTATTCCATAACATCACTTTTCGCAAAGAAAGGAAAAAGTTCTGGAATGCCCTAATAAAACTGGAAAATATTCGTCAGTCTCGCAAAGTGAATATGTCGAACTTAATAGCTGTCAGGTTAACTATTTACCATCAATTTTCGACGCAACTGTACGGGGAAGCTACTGAAGTTTGCCAAGTTGTACTACCAGTGAACTATTAATGCACTATTGAATGAAAGGGAGATTCATTTATTTGGCAAGTTGTTGCGGGGGTAATGTTCGCTAACTTTATTTCTTATGTACGCATTGATTAGTAGAATTTTAATAAATAGATGGATTTATGGGATGCTCAAGAGTTATGATTCCAATTAAAAAGAGGATATTATGGGTTAAAAATAACTATGTGCCAGGTGATTATATTGAATGGGATATAATGTTTGCATTGGTTGGGAAGCTATATCGAGATAAAGAAGATATTGTTTGTCTTTGCTGCTTGGTTGTGGCTCTTTTGGGGGAATATAAGACCTTCTGATGTTAACGTAGGTATGTCGTTGGATAGTGAAAAGTTTATCATTAGAAATGTAAGAAAATTAAGAAAATGAGAATTTTCAAAAGCATATTGTAGACTGTTGCAGGGATCTTAATGCCATAGATAAAAATGAAAAATGCTTTATTAGTGGGAAACGAGTCGTATACAGTACTCAACATCTTATTTAAGTCCATCAAGTCAAAATATGGATTGATAATTGAGCATTTTTCTACTTACTCTATGCAAAACATTTGGACGTAAAGCTGTTGGATCAGCAAAAGGAAATTCAGAATTTGCTCTTATCAAGCTATCTGAACTATTTAATTATTCCGATGTACAAACAACAAGACGTTATTTAGGTTTACTTCAGAAGAATTATTGGAGACGTACTATTTATTAGACTTTTAACATACTGATAAGCTGATTTTTTAAAATAGAGAGCTTTCAATGAGCTTTTTTCAGACAAATGTACTATCTTTGTGACGTTGCAAATAGCAACAAGACATATTTAGAAAGCGCATTTCGCACTATTCCGTTTGAATGAACTTCGACAATTCATGAGCATAATCGGGATAAGTCTGAAAAACGCTTTCTTTGGCTTGTATTATCAATCTTGATATACAGTCAAAGTGGAGCTGTATTCTCTCTTATTCATTATGCAGGTAGTCGAAGACCTATTCAAAGGATAAGTGGAATGGAAGGAGGGCACTGAAAAAGTCCTTTTCTTTCAGCACCTCCTTCTGCTGATATGCTAAATTAAGTTCGCTAAATCTGATAACCAGATTTAATCTGTATGGAGTAAGTCTTGCTTTTGGCTCCCTCCTTGTAACAGCCCTGCCTTCTTGAGCACGTCCTGCATTTACCTGTATCAAAATAGTATACCATAGACTGGTTCTGCCCTTGCTTCTTTTTACCTTGGCAGGCCTTTCTGATTGCCATATGTCCAGCCGGGCATACAAACATTCCGGCATCCTTATTAAACTCGAACTTATCCTCTTCTTTACGTGCACCATTGCTGATGGTCGGATGTAGTTTTGCTACTAACTCAAAACCTTTTTCCTCATCTTGGGCAAGGATGATATTATCCTTTCCTGAGTAGGCTGTATCTCCTACAACACTCTCAACCTCCATGCCGTTGGTACGGCTTTGCTCAATGAGTTCAGGCAACTGGGGGCCGTCACCCTTGTCTCCCGAAGTTACCGTAGCCCGTGATAATACGTTCGTCGCTCATGGCGATATGTGTCTTATAACCAAAGAAGGAGCTGTCTTCACTTTTATGCCCCACTCGCGCATCCTCGTCTTTGGATGTGGTATAATGGTCTTCGATATCAGCCAATGTCTCTTTCAGCATATTCAGGCGTTCCTTGATTTTGGGGACATTGGAAAGTGCTTGATTGCAAGCGACAGCTTCCAGCAACCCACGGGTATAATCCAGCTCGTGCTCCATGTTGTCATCCTCGTTCTTGGCCGGAAGGCTGTCCTTTATGGTATCATCGGCATCATAAAGGCTTTTGCGTAATTGCTTGGAACGCAACTTAAGTATCTCAACGGGGGAATACGGATTGCTGCGGGAGACCGTATGTGTAGCATCAACGATTATGGTCTTGGATTTGATGATTCCCTTTTCTATGGCAATTGCCACAGTATTGCCAATAAGCAGATTCAATAAATCTTTGTCTTTCAATCTTAGTTTGCGGAACTTGCACAGGGAACTGGGATCAATTAAATCTAATTCTTCCGGTGCCTGCCAAGGAAATATTTAAAGGACATGTCGTAACGGGAACGCTCCACAACATCTACATCAGATATATCATAGACGACCTTCAGCAGAAGATACTTGAACATTCTTACGGGACATTCTGCCGTACGGCCATTGTTCAGGCAATATTTGTCTATAAGTTCGCGATGGACAAATGAAAAGTCTATAAGGTCATTTATTCGTCTCAGAAGATTCTCCTGAGGGATTATCAGATTATATAAATCTGAGTAATTACTGAATTGGATGCTCTGTTAGGTAGGTAGCATATTAAGGGGATTTATATCTATAAAGATACAAGAAAATCGGCACATATCCAAGACTTATACTGGATATGTGCCGAGAAATTTTGTAACTAAGAAGGAGAAAGGACTTTTTCAGTGCCCTCAATAGAAACAGCGGGCTTTTTTTATAAGGATTATCCTGAGCTTTGTCGGATTTAAAATTGTTTATTCTGCATTATTTTCTTTTGTTTCCTCAACCGGAGTTTCTTCCGCTGCTGCAGTTTCCTCTGGTGTGAACTCGGTGATACCTGCAGAAATCAACAGATTATACCAGTTGATTAATTTCTTTATATCGCTTGGATATACACGTTCACGGTCGAAGTTGGGCAATACTTCTGCAAAGTATTTACGCAATTCGTCTGGCTTGGCGAAAAGATTAACAGATGCCTTTTCTCCGTTTTCCTTATTTTTTACGTTTGTCAGAACTTCGTATAAGGGAACTTCTGCTTCATCTGTGTAAATGGCAATATCTCCTAAAGAGATTACTTTATCTTTTGCGTATGCCGGAATTCTCTTTTTATCTGCCAACGATTCAACAATCAGCATGTTTTTCCCATGGGAAATCAGTTTATACAATCCCGGTTTTCCCGAGATAGACAAAATCGTCTTCAACATAATACTTCGTTTTTCTAATAGTGTTTAACTTTTGAGCTGCAAATGTAGTATAAGTATAGAATATTCGAGATAGTTTTGTATATAAAATTGTATAAATCGGGTGATTTGTTATCCTACCAGCATTTGAATGAAAGCTGCTACTTGGGGGATTAATGCTTGTTTGCCATCATTGTAAATAATGTAGTCGCACTTCTCTTTTTTTATTTCATCAGATAATTGGTTGTCGATGCGCCGGATAATCTCTTCGCGGGATATATTGTCTCTGTTTTGGACACGGGAAATACGGATTTCCATGGGGGCATAAACCAGCAAAGTCGTATCAACGGAGTGATTGAAGCAGGATTCAAAGAGAATGGCAGATTCAATTGCGCATATTTTGACATTTTGTCTCTCTGTCCAATCCATAAAATGACGGTTTACTTCAGGATGAATAATGGCGTTTACCTGTTTTAAATATTCTTCGTTTTTGAATATCTTAGATGCCAGTAGTTTTTTATTCAGACCATTCGGTGTATAGAGCTCTTTTCCTAATAAATCGGTGAGTTTACGGTGTATGGCGGGAGATGTTTCTGTAAGTTTTTTACTTTCTGTATCTGCAATATACACGGGGATACCTGATAATTGTAACAACGTTGCAATCACAGACTTGCCACTACCTATTCCCCCTGTTATTCCGATTTTAATCATTTGATTTAGTTTGCTCCAATATAAATTCGATTTTGTCGGGAGTGATGGTTGTTGCATCTACCCAATTAGGTTTTTGGGTTAATTGAAGAGGTATGCTTCCCGATGTATTTTGTTCTAGGTCTGAAAATGATATGTTTACTGCAAATTCATTCGCGGAAACATCTTTAAAACGTGATAGTGGGATACTACAGTTTACTTTGACGGTAGAAGGAAAAGTCCTTAGGATGTAATGAGACGGTAAATCATTACAAACAACAGGAATATCCAATGTTTTTTCCGTAAATTCTTCAATCGGGATAGTAATCGTGATATTGGCCGGGTCGAAAGTTGCACCTTCTATTTTCTGCAATTGAATATTTCGTGTAATTGTTTTGTTTCCCTTTTTAATTTCGGTGAAAACGGTTTGTACCTCTTTTAATGTATCTAAAACAACATCACTTGCATAAACGTTAATTTTATTGGGAGAAATCATAAGTTCTCCAGATATTTTAAAACCAGCATCTGTATGTATGCTCCCATTAAAAATGACAGGTATTTCTTTTTTTACACGTGTGCTGTAAGCCACATCAATGTGTTGTGGTTCAAAACCTATTAATGAAGTTGTTGCAATTAATTGTTTTTTGATATCACTTTCGATTTCTTTTTTATCGATAATCAGTTTACCGCTTTTTTCCGGCATTGTTTTCATATTGGCTTCGATTGGCACAAAAGAACGTCCGAAAGAGTAGTTTAATAATACGCTACCCTTGTCTTTCACCCGGACAGTAATTTTCTCCGGCGGTGTTCCGGTAAAAGCAATATTCGGAGGTACATTTTTGTATCTGACCGGAATATTGATATCTATTTCATATTCCTGCTGGAGGCTTTGAAGCAGCCAGAAACCTAAAGCCAGTAATACAAAACAGAAAAAGATCAAGGCTTCTTTCCATTGCTGACGACGCAAAAAAGCCTTAATCTCTATCCGGGCAGATTTGAATGTTTGTTTTATTTGTCCAAATCCGGCCATATGTCTCTTTGTTTATTTTTGCTGCGCGTCTTCCGATGAAGCAAAAACAGAAGTTTTATCTACACGAATGCGTACACCATCGGAAATTTCAATCAACATATATATATCACCGATTTCTTTAATTTTTCCGTAGATACCTCCGGCAGTAACAACTTTGTCTCCTGTTTTCAACGCTTCGCGGGCTTTTTGTATTTCTTTCTGTTTCTTTTGTTGCGGGCGAATCATTAAGAAATAAAAAATAGCAACAATAATAACCATCATCAGAATGCCAGACCATTGTGATTGGCCAGCAGCAGCCTGGAGTAAAATAGTAAGTAAGCTCATATAACAATAATCATTAATATGTTAATATCAAATTCGATACTTGCACAAATGTAAGGATAATAATTAATCTTTGAGCAATAACTTTTCTTTTTTTAATTCGTTTACAACTGAATCTAATATACCGTTAATAAATGTACCGCTTTTAGGTGTACTGTAATATTTGGCTGTATCGATATATTCGTTCAGTGTAACATTGATGGGGATACTCGGGAATGTCATGATTTCTGCCAAGGCAACTTGCATAATGATAAGATCCATATTTGCGATACGTTCTGTTTCCCAGTTTTTCATGTGTTTGTTGATACGTTCGCGGTATTCGGAACCATTCAGGAGTGTTTGGCGGAATAATTTGATAGCGAAAGATTGGTCTTCCATATCCTTAAACATAGGCAATAATTTTTGTTGGCTACCTTCGCTCTCGTTGAATTGTTTAATTGTTTTTAGCAAGAATGTTTCGACAATTGAAATATCATCATTCCAATAGATGCTTTTATCTTGTAGATAGTCGTCGATAGCTTCGTTACTGCAAATCAGTTTTTTGAATACTGTCCGCCAGAATTCTTTGTCTGTTTCGTATGAATCGTTCTCATTGTTCAAGTATTCTCCGTACAAATCGGAAGAAAGAATAAGTTCTAACACTGTTTTAATGAAATCGTCATCGTTAGCCCATGAAACACCTTGTTCGTTAACATATTTTTGTAGGGACTCGTTTTTTTCAACTTGGGCGGCAAAACGATTGTTTATCAAACGAGTATTAGGATTCATCTCTGCTTCTGTCGGCATATACTTGTTTTTTCTGGCATCCAGTATACGTTTCTGCAGGTTGGTGACTTCGACAATTAGAAGAAGAAGATAATGATATAAATCATATGACTTCCGGAGACTGAAAAGCAATTCATTTTCCGCAACTTTTAGGTCGTTGTTTCCATTTTGATAGTATGAATATACTATCTGTAAAACTTTAATGCGGATTAAAATTCTGTTGATCATCGTTTGAAGGAACTACTTTGTTATAAATTTGGCTGCAAAGGTAGTCATTCTTTTTGTAAAAGTATCTTGCTTCGCTTAATTTTATATGCATTGGCTGTTATTTTGTAATGTTTCATTTTTGAATAGGTATTTTGACACGTTAAAATAGTTGTTGTTTAAAAAAAAATGCACATATTTGAAGCAAGTTATGATAATTGGGTGGGTGTTTAACGAAAGTTTACTATAATGGAAGACTCGGTGAAGAAAACGCAAGTTGAAGGTGGCGATAAAGAGATTTTGTACTCTAAGGCCATCAAGGCAGGGAAAAGGATTTATTACCTGGACGTAAAAAGAAATCTGAAGGATGATTTGTTCTTGGCCGTAACTGAGAGTAAAAAGGTGCAGTCGAAGAATGGAACACAGGTCTCTTTTGAAAAGCATAAGATTTTCCTGTATAAAGAGGACTTTGAAAAGTTCATGGAAGGTATGAATGATGTAATTAATTACATTAAGCAGTGTAAATCCGGAGAACAACCAGTATTGGGCTCGGAGGATGAATCTTTGTCTGAAGATTCCGATGAGATAAAGCTGGATATAGAGTTCTGATGGAGAAACGAAAGAAATAATAAGGGGCTATTTCCACGAATGGAATAGCCCCTTATCTTTATAGGTTCCTCTTGAAAGGGCCTATTTTTTGCTGCGGTTATTCTGCCGGATGGATTGCTTCTGTCGGACATGCATCTGCGCAAGTTCCACAATCTGTGCACATTTCAGGGTCAATGCTGTATTTGTCACCTTCTGAAATTGCTCCTACCGGACATTCGTCAATACAAGTACCGCAAGCGATACAATCGTCACTAATTACGTAAGCCATTTTTTAAACGTTTAAATTGATAACTATTAGTTGGTGCAAAAATAGGGCTTTCTTTGTATTTAAAAAATATCTACCGCTTTATTTTGTACAAATAAATGCATTTTTGCAATAAGTAGGGATGTTTATCGTTATTATTCAAAACTGAAGAAGATTTGAGACGTCTGTTATTTATAATATATGTATGTGTTCTGGGAACTTCTTGCGTACTGGCCCAGAAAGAGAAGGTGAAAAATCAGCCGTATGCGGATCAGAAACTCTTCCATTTAGGGTTTCATGTAGGACTTCATGCGCAGGATTTGTTATTGACGAATAATGGTGTTGCTACTGATGGTGAAATTTGGTATGCTGAAATACCGAGCTATTCACCTGGCTTTAGCGTTGGCGTAATAGGGGATATGTATTTGAATCCTTATTTTAACTTACGTTTTACCCCAACAATTCATTTTGGGGACAAGAAACTTGTTTTTCGTCAGCAAGGGGATGAAGAAGGCGATAGTTTCTCTACTTCTGTTCGTTCCAATTATCTGATGTTTCCGTTGGATGTAAAATATAGTGCTTTCCGGGTGAATAATTACCGTCCTTATCTGATAGGTGGTATTTATGGCGCATTTGATTTGGGACGTAAAAAGGGAACCCCTATATTATTGAAGGGGACAGATTTTGGTATTCAGTTCGGATTGGGTTGTGATATTTATCTGCCATTTTTTAAACTTTGTCCCGAATTGAAGTTTAGTTTTGGCTTGGTTGATTTGCTGGAAAAAAAACGGGATGATTTAGTAGATAAGGATTTGATAAAGTATTCCAATGGTTTGTCGAAGGCAACATCCCGGATGGTTTCGCTTACATTCAATTTCGAATAAAAAGTTCTATATAAATATAAGAGGCCGGAACGGCTAACATTACACTGTCGAAACGGTCGAGCATACCTCCATGTCCAGGCAGAACATTACCGGAATCTTTAACTTTTAGCGTCCGTTTAAAGAGTGATTCTATTAAATCGCCCCATGTGCCGAATAAAACGACAGTAGTTGACAGTCCTAACCAGTTTATCCGACTTATTTCAGGTACATACCAAGCGAACACTTGTGAAGATGCTAATACAAATATGAGACCCCCAAAAAATCCTTCCCATGATTTTTTAGGTGAGATACGTTCGAAAAGTTTTCTTTTCCCAATCATTGATCCTACCAGATAAGCTCCTGTATCATCCAGCCATACAAATACGAACAGAGCCATGATAAAAAGAGGAGAATAGCTCATAATCCCTGGTGTACCTGGTACTGCTCCAATAAAATTTAACATAGAAAATGTTCCAGCACAATAAATTTGAGAAAAAAGTGAAAAAGCCCAGTTGTTAATGGGGTTAGAAGCCTTATAATACAATTCGGCTATCATTGTCAGTATTACAAATAGTAAATAGGGTAGGAATATTTTTCCATCTACCAATCCATTCGCATAGACAAATGTGGAAATAAAAAGATACATTCCTCCGATGGCATTGATTGCCCTTTGTAAAGTCGCATTCTCATAATGTTGAATCAATCCGCAAAATTCCCAAACTGTTAATCCTGTAATCAATGTAAATAATATGAGAAATAAGACAGGATGGATACAGATGGCACTTACCAGTACCACGACGAATATAATGCCGGTTAACGCCCGTATGATAAGATTTTTCAAAGCAGTATTGTTTTGTTCGTTTATTGATTCTATTTTGTGCAAATATAACTATTAAATTGATATTTCATCTTTGATGCGTTTAAAAAGATAAATAAAGACAGGCACAAAGTAAGTAACTTATGCCTGCCTTTATATATTGGAAATCATTGAATACTTGTTTCAGCTTTGTTTTCTGTCGAGCTGTCATTTGAGATTTCGACATTTGTATTATCGTTCTCCTTTTTTTCTGTTTCGTTTTTTTTGCCATTGGCTTTTTCCTGAAGTTCCAGTATTTCTTCTGAACGGGAAACCCAAGCACGTTTACCGAAAATGTTCTCAACATCTTCCGTATAAATTACTTCACGTTCCAACAGAACTTGAGCCAATGTATTGTGACCGGTTGCATATTCTTTCAGGATACTTTTTGCTCGTTCATATTGTTCGTTAATGATTTTTTGAACTTCCTGGTCTATCATGCGGGCTGTCTCTTCGCTGTATGGTTTGGTAAAACCCCAATCTTGCCCGCTTGAATCATAATAATTCAGGTTAGGCAGACGGTCACTCATGCCGAAATACACAACCATTGCGTAGGCTTGCTTAGTCACACGTTCCAAATCATTAGATGCTCCGGTGGAAATTTTACCTAAGAATAATTCTTCAGCGGCACGTCCGCCTAATGTTGCACACATTTCATCTAATAACTGTTCGCGTGTAGTAATCTGTCTTTCTTCCGGTAAATACCAGGCTGCTCCTAAAGCTTTACCTCGTGGTACGATTGTCACTTTTACCAGAGGATTGGCATGTTCGAGTAACCAACTCAATGTTGCATGGCCGGCTTCATGGTTTGCTATACATTTACGTTCTTCCGTTGTTGTTATTTTTGTACGTTTTTCCAAACCGCCTACAATACGGTCGACAGCATTCATGAAATCTTCTTTTTGAACAAACTTTTTGCCACTACGGGCTGCTATCAAGGCCGCTTCATTACAAACATTAGCAATATCGGCGCCGGAGAATCCGGGCGTTTGGCGGGCTAAGAATTCAGTATCTACACTGTCATCTATTTTTATTGGACGCAAATGAACACCAAATATTTCTTTACGTTCGTTCAAATCCGGCAGTTCCACATGTATCTGACGGTCAAAACGCCCCGCACGAAGCAATGCTTTGTCCAGAATGTCGGCACGGTTTGTTGCTGCCAGAATAATCACACCACTATTGGAACCAAAACCATCCATTTCGGTAAGTAGTTGGTTTAAGGTGTTTTCTCGCTCGTCATTACTATTCATATTAACATTTTTGCCACGTGCACGCCCCACTGCATCTATTTCATCAATAAAGACGATACAAGGAGCTTTTTCTTTAGCTTGACGGAATAAGTCACGGACGCGAGAGGCTCCTACACCCACAAACATTTCTACAAAATCAGAACCGGAAAGAGAGAAAAACGGAACATCGGCTTCTCCGGCTACAGCCTTTGCCAACAGTGTCTTACCGGTTCCCGGAGGGCCTACAAGTAAAGCACCCTTAGGTATTTTACCTCCAAGTTCTGTATACTTTTCCGGATTTTTGAGGAAAGATACAATTTCTTCTACTTCTTGTTTAGCTTCAGATAGTCCGGCAACATCTTTAAATGTGACTTTTCTGTCATTATCTTTGTCAAAAAGTTGTGCTTTTGCTTTGCCGACACTGAATACTCCTCCCGGTCCTCCACCCGCGGTCCCCGACATCCGTCGCATCAGGAATATCCATACTATGATAATCAGTAATATCGGACCAAAAGAAACGAGAAAATTCCAAATGGCATCATCTCCTTCTTCAAAGCTAACTTGGGTATCAATATGATTTTGCGCTACCGCTTTATCGTAAAAGTCAGAAAACTTATCGGCTGAAGGTATTTTTACATATATTTTGGGGTTTGTACCCAGTGAAGCACTGTCTTTTCTGAATACAAGGCCTTTTTGTCCGTTTTTGACAGTAGCTTCTACTATGTTTTTTTTATTGTAGACAACCATTTTGTCGAAAACGTTATCCTGTGCCAATTTCTGGAATTCAGTCCAACCCAGCTCTTTTGATGCAGAAGAATCGTTTGTTAGGAACAAGGCGAAAAGCATCAAAAGAATGAGGCCATACATCCAGTACAAATTAAATCGGAACATCTTGGGTTTGATGTTCTTCGGTGTTTTGTTAAACTTGTCGTTTTTATTTTCCATAAGTGATATTCAATACGATTAGCACCGGTTTATTATTAGTCAAGATCAGGAATCTGGGTCACTTTGGCATCCGACCATAAATTTTCCAGATTGTAGAACTCGCGTAGTTCCGGTAAGAATATATGTACAAGAACCGTGCCATAATCCATGCCTATCCATTCGGCGTGTTGGCTTCCATCCGTTGATAACGGCTTTTCTCCGGCATTTTTATGTGCAAAATCCCATACGGAATCTGATAAGGCTGAAACCTGAGTCGGGGTATTCCCTTCACAGATTACCATATATTGGCATATAGCGCCGGATAATCGGGTTAAATCTACGGTTACAATATTTTTGCCTTTTTTTTCCTGTAGGCCTTCAATAATTGTTTTTACTAGTTCTTTTGTTTGATCCATTATTTTTAATTGAGTGATATTCGAAGTTGCAAATATACTTCTTAAATTTATTATCTACATGTTTTCTTTCCATTAATATATATGTATCCATTCTAAAATCAGAACAACAGGATGTGTGAATTGTTTATTCGCTAAATTTTTTTTACATGAATTCTTGTGGATATTGAAAAAGTATGTACCTTTGCACTCGCTAACAAGGGTGTTGGCATAGCGGATTTATTAAATTGTTCAATGGTGTAATGGTAGCACAACAGATTCTGGTCCTGTTAGTCCAGGTTCGAGCCCTGGTTGAACAACTCAAGAAGTAAATCCCTTTTTTATCTGACAAAATTGTTCAATGGTGTAATGGTAGCACAACAGATTCTGGTCCTGTTAGTCCAAGTTCGAGCCTTGGTTGAACAACATATAAAAAGTCCGTTAATCTATTTTGAATAACGGACTTTTCTTTTTTAATCATTTTATATTTTAATTTTTGGTTTATACATATCTTTAGCTGTAAGGCCACATTCTTTTTTCATACGAAGACTGTATTCCAGATTGCTGACATTGGGAGTCACGTTATTACTTCCGAAAGTGAATTTAACGCCGGCTGCTTTTGCTTTCATTATAATCGCTTTGTTTGGAATGTTATATAATTCATTTATTTCCAGAGCTTTCCCGCTTTTAGCTAATGCGTCTACGAATTTATTCATACGAGCTTCCGTCCAAAACTCATCAAACTTTTCATTCATAGGAGTAGGAAGGAAGCATGGATTAACATAAATATCAACCGGTTCGGTCAGTACGGAACAAATACGGTCAACAATCATATCCATGTACTTTTGCTGGTCTTTATCTATCCAGGTTTCTTCTGGTATCCAAAGACGGGTACGGTGTCCTTTGTCATCTGTGAAAGTTAAGGCGTCTGTGAATATATAATCAAATTCATCGCGGGCTTCCTGTGAAAAAGTAGTCAACCACTCACGTCCTTCAGCTTGCATTGCCATAATGAATGGCTGTGAACGCATTTCTTTTAAATACGCATTGATTTCATCGTCGTTTGTGATAGGGAAACCGATACCACAATTAGGAGCAATGGCATAATTAATACCTAATTTCCTGGATTGTTCGGCAGCCATTTCTTTTGTTAGTCCACCTTTTAAATGAACGTGATAATCTAAGACCGGAAAATCTTCCTGATGAAGTTTTATTATTTCATCACTTTGTTCATCTATGGCTTTTGCTTGTTGTGCCTTGATGTCAATATTTTGATTTTCAGGAATATTGACAACAATATTCCGGCATTCAATTTCATTTGGAGTATCGCTGATAATAGCGAATGTCCCTTCTGAGAGTATGGCAGCCGTATTTGGTGCTATGCGGTAAGGATCTACCGGTTCGATGTATTCGACAACCGGTTCTCCGTTTATGTCAATTGTAATAGCCTTACCGTTTACTGTTATGTGCATTTGAAACCATTCGTTTTCTTTTATAAAACTTTTAGTCAGATTGCGAACAGATTCAAGGCTTCCTGTCATTTTCCACCAAACAGGATCTGTACGGTCATTATTGATTGCTACATGATACCCTTTGCTTAGTTGAGAATCTGTATGGAACCAAACGGAACCTTTTGCTCCGGGGCTGGTTTTTAGCTCCATTGTCAGTTCAAAGTCTTTATACTTGCCATTTTTTAAAATGGCTTTTGCTTCTGCTCCAGCCAATGCAAGTGTATTATCTTTTACAGAAACGCCTTCATTGATATTCCATTTACTACAGTCTTTTCCGTCAAACAGTATTCCACTGCCCGATTGATTACAAGACGCAGTCAGAAAGACTGCGAATCCGGCTACAAGAATTGATAAAACTTTTTTCATGATAATGCTATATTAGAATTCATTTTTCTTCCTCAAAGATAATAAAAATAGAATAACATTCTAGAGGATTTTAACGGGATAATGATAGCATATAGTAAATTTTCAACTAAACTTATTTTTCTTTTCTTCTTACTTTTGTGTTTTATAGCATGTTTTTGTGTACTTTTGTACGGAAATAGGTTATCTGATTGTATGGGTGAAAAAGAAGATATACAAGAATTATTGAATTTTTTGCTGGAATATTCGACCAGCCTTATGGGAGTAGGGGTACAAACGGCTCGGGTTGTACATAATACTACTCGTATAGCGAAAGCTTTTGGTTTTAGTCTGGATATGACAATATTTCAGAAAAGTATCATTATGACAATTGTAGATGATGATGATCCATTGCATCCTAAGACCTCCGTCGATAAAATCAAACCACTTGCTCTGAATTTTGAGTTAATATCTACGTTAAGTGCTCTAAGCTGGTATATTTACGACAATCGTCCCACTCTTGATGAAGTTTGGGTAAAGTTTAGAACAATAATGGCAAAGCCTCGTATGTCGCGTTGGTGGGTGCTATTTCTGGTTTCGTGTGCAAATGCTTCATTTTGTCGTTTGTTTGGTGGTGACGGTATCGCAATGGCTGTTGTATTTTTGGCAACTTTAGTTGGTTTCCTTATCCGGCAGGAAATGATGAACCGGCACATGAACCATCTATTTATTTTTGTTGTTTCAGCTTTTGTTGCTTCCATGGTTGGTGGAATAGTTGTTATTAATCACTGGGGAAATACCCCGGAAATAGCTTTAGCTTCCAGTGTACTTTATTTAATACCTGGTGTTCCTCTGATTAATTCGGTTATAGATTTTATGGATGGACACGTATTAGCTGGTTTTTCCAGATTGATTAATGCATGTTTGTTGATTATCTGTATCGCAATAGGGTTGTCTATTACATTATTAATATTAGGAGTCAATTCATTATGAGTGTAGAGTTTCTTGAGTCAATAGTTTACGACGGGTTATTTGCAGCTGTGGCTGCAACCGGTTTTGCCGTTATTTCTAATCCTCCCCGTAAAGCTGTTGTTGTGTCTGCATTTATGGCTGCAGTTGGGCATGGTTTACGTTTTTACTTAATGAAAGGTGGAACGTTGGATATAGCCACTTCTTCTTTTATTGCAGCTTTTGTTATCGGATTGATGAGTATATTTTTTGCCCGGTTGATTCATTGTCCGGCGGAAGTTTTTTCTTTTCCATCTTTACTTCCGATGATTCCCGGAATGTTCGCTTATAAGACAATTCTTGCAATGATGAAATTCCTGCAAGGTAGGGATGAAATGATGGCTATGAGTAATCTGTTTGAGATTTTTAGAAACGGGTTAACGACCCTTCTAGTATTGTTTGCTTTAGTCGTCGGTGCTGCTATTCCGCTTTTTATTTTCTATAAACAATCTTTCCAGATGACGCGTTTAATAAAAAAGGCCGGGCTTTGATAAAAGCTATAATTGGAACATAGAAATGAAAGATGTTCTGTGTTCCATTTCTCTTATATTGACTAAATCAGATATCTTTATTGTTCTCTTGGCAAGCTTTTATTATGTTTTTCCAATCATTGGCGAGACTTGTCATATCCGGGTACAATAAGTCAGCCCCGGCATCTAATAACACTTTATCTGCTAAAGGACCGGTATTAACAGCAATCGTAAAAATACCGGCAGCTACGGCAGCCTGTACTCCCATCGGTGCATTTTCTACAACGAAAGCTTCATTTGCCTGTATGCCGGCTTTTTTCAGCCCCATTAAATAAGGTTCGGGATGAGGTTTTCCGTATATTACATCAAAAGCAGTGACCATCTTTTCTCGTTTGAAATATCCCGGATAGGTGTTTTCTAATTTATTAATTAGACTATGTTGTCCGGAACCTGTAACAACCAGTGCTTGGAGCCCTGAGGATTTTACGGCAGCTAGTACCTCTGCTGCTCCCGACATTGCTTTTCCATCGTTATATTTGTTGAATAAAGTCGCTTTCTCTTCGTAAATGGATTTTTTCTCTTCATCAGTCGCATCTCTGTGGAATGTTTTTTGGTACAATTCATTGATTGTACTTTCTCCTGTCCGTCCTTCATATAAGTAAAATATTTCAGGGGTCGAAATAAGATTGTGGTGCGTAGCTGTTTCGTACCATGAACGCGAATGAAAACGCATAGAATCATATAAAACACCATCCATATCGAAAAGGACAGCTTTAGGTGTGAGGGAAAACTGCTTTTGTTTTAGCAGATATCGGGCAATAGCTTCTTGAATCATATTATTTGTCCTTAAAAAAACATTTGCAAAGTTATAAAAATACTATGGAATTTCTTATCTTTGATACATGTATCCCGGCTAGTCGGGCCATAATAATTATCAATAAAAACTGAAGAATATGAAGAAAGGTCTATTATTGTTCGCGATGATGCTGTTTTCCCTTTCTTTTCAGGCAAAAGCCGAAGATTGGACAGACTTACAGCATGAGGTTTCTCTGAGTTATGGTACCTTGCCGGTGGTGGACTTACTGCACTACTACGAGAATTATTTTAATCCGTCCGGCGAATCTGTTGATTTGTATGATGATAAAGGAAAATTCGGATCTTTGAATATCAGCTATCTTTTTTATCCGGATGATAATCTGGGATTTGGGATTGTGTATTCATATACGAATAGTGACAAGCGTATTTTGAGGAATACGAATGTTGTGGGTGATTTTTACAATTCATTCCATTCGATTTGTCCCTCATTGAAATATAATTGGTATAATTATAATCTGGTGACCCTATATTCTCGAGTGAATGCAGGTATTGCTATTGCGACAACAAAAGCTTCTTTTATTAATGAACAAACTTTGCCGGAAGAGAAAACGGCGACAAAAGTATTTTTTATGTATCAGGTTTCTCCTGTAGGGATAGAAGTTGGCAGACAAATTGCCGGTTTTATAGAAGTTGGTTTTGGGCATATGGGTACAGCGATGGCTGGATTACGCTACAGAATGTAAATAAAGTAATCTCATATAAGATAAAAACCATCAATGTATATTTTAATATACATTGATGGTTTTTTTATTTGGACATAGTTCAAACAGAACTAATTCAATTTAACCCTTGCTAAAAAGAGTTTTTTGATGAAAGAAGTACTTATACAAAAAAGGAAAAAAGGAAAACACAACACGCATTATAATAATTAAGATTTTTTATTCCAACATTTAAGATTTATTTCATAATTTTGCCTTCGAAATGACATAGTTCTGTTTGAACTAATTCAATTTATTGTTTTCTAGGTACATTAATCTGTGTTTTTGTGGATGCAGGAAGCTCTTGTTTATTCGCATGTTTGTATCGGAAAATATTTTTGTTACACTTGAAAGTGAAAATATATGAATAAGATTCAGTTTATTAAAAGGTTGTCTGAACGGACTGGTTATAAAGATACGGAAATAGGCCTAATTGTCGATACTTTTATTGATATTATCGGTGAAGAGCTTTGTAAAGGGAACAAGATTCTTTTTTATGGTTTCGGGCATTTTGTACAATGGAAACAAGTTGAACGTCCTGGACGCAATGTTAAAACAGGCGAACCTTACCAGATTCCTTCACGTATCTCTGTAAAATTTAAAGCCGGAAAATGTTTACTAGAACAACTAAATACAGTTTCAGAGCATAAAAGGAAATAAAAAACTGTCCGGACAAATCTATGACTATGACAGAAATGTCCGGACAGCTTATATTGTAAGCAAAATACTTTTTATAATCGTGCTTTGATAGCTTCGCTTTCCTTCTCGTATCCCGGCTTATTTAACAGGGCAAACATATTCTTTTTGTATGCTTCAACACCCGGTTGGTCAAAAGGATTGACACCTAACATATAACCACTTATACCACAAGCTCTTTCGAAGAAGTAGAATAACTGGCCAATATAGTAAGCGCTTACTTCCGGCATTGTAATCTTTATATTGGGAACGCCTCCGTCCACATGTGCTAATTGCGTACCCAGTTCAGCCATTTTGTTTACTTCGTCAACTCGTTTGCCGGCGAGGAAGTTAAGGCCATCCAAGTTTGCTTCGTCTGTGGGGACAAGCACAGTATGATTAGGCTCTTCAACAGAGATAACAGTTTCAAAGATGGTACGTTCTCCATCTTGAATCCACTGCCCCATAGAGTGCAGGTCAGTAGTCAGGTCGACTGATGCCGGGAAAATACCTTTATGTTCTTTTCCTTCACTTTCACCGTACAGCTGTTTCCACCACTCAGCGATATAATGAAGTTTCGGATGGAAATTTGCTAAGATTTCAATCTTTTTACCACTCTTATAGAGTTCGTTGCGTGTTGCAGCATAAATCTCGGAAATATTATCTGCAAAAGGAATGTTTACATCTGTAGCTTTTTCCATAGAAACAGCTCCGGTTACCAAGTCGCGAATGTTGATACCGGCAACAGCGATAGGTAACAAACCAACTGGAGTCAGAACAGAAAAACGGCCACCTACATTATCCGGAATAATAAACGTTTTGTAACCTTCCTGATCGGCCAGTGTGCGTAATGCTCCTCTTTTTGCATCTGTAATAGCAACGATACGCTGTTTTGCTTCTTCTTTACCTACAGCATCTTCCAATTGTTTTTTCAGCATACGGAAAGCCAAAGCCGGTTCGGTAGTCGTACCTGATTTAGAAATGTTAATCAGACCGAATTGTTTACCTTTCAGTACTTCACAAAGTTCATACAGATAATCTTCTCCGATATTGTGGCCGGCATATACTATAACCGGATTTTTGCGTTCTCCCAGCAACCAGTCAAAGCTGTTGTTTAATGCTTCCACTACCGCTTTTGTTCCTAAGTAACTTCCTCCGATACCGATAGCTACAACTACTTCACATTTAGAGCGGAGTACGTTTGCTGTGTTTTCAATATCTGTCAATTCTGCATCTGTGATGGAAGAGGGGAGGTGCAACCAACCTAAAAAGTCATTACCTGCTCCATTACCGTTTTGCAAAGTAGCGTTGCATGCACTTGCTTTTGTAGCCTGAGCGTATACTTGTTCTTTAGTAATGCTACCCAGTGCTTTGTCGATGTTAAGACTGATGTTCTTCATATTATATCGATATATTAAAAGGCGCATAATATGCGCCTTTACGTTATTTAAATGTTTCTGTCAACTGCCGGATAACGGTAGTCGGCGATTTCTTTTCGTATAAAATGTCATATAACGCATCCAGTATCGGCATATTTACCTGATATTTTTCGTTGATTTCATGGATACACTTGGTCCCGTAATAACCTTCTGCTATCATTTCCATTTCGAGTTGGGCAATCTTCACAGAATAACCTTTACCAATCATGGTTCCGAATGTTCGGTTCCGGCTGAAACGGGAATAAGCTGTCACCAATAAGTCACCTAGATAAACAGAGTCGGTGACATCACGTTCTAATCCGTGAACCGCATTAAGGAAGTTACGCATCTCTTCAATTGCATTGCAGATAAATACTGCCAGGAAATTATCCCCGTACTTCATTCCGTGACAAATACCGGCTACGATTGCGTATACATTTTTCAATACGGAAGCATATTCAATACCTGTAACGTCTTTGCAACAATAATTGTTCAAATATTGATTCTTAAATACTGGAGCAATCGCTTTTGCATGTTCGATGTTCGGGCAGGCCAACGTAATATACGAAAGCCGTTCCAGAGCAATTTCTTCAGCATGACACGGTCCGCCTATTACTGCTATATTGTCGAGCGGGACATTATAATATTCAGAGAAATAATCGGCAACCAACATATTTTCGTCCGGTACGATTCCCTTAATGGCTGAAATAATAAATTTCTTATCCATTGGGGTAGTAATCTTCATCAAATGTTGTTTCAGGAAAGGAGACGGGGTCGCAAAGATAAGCGTATCCGAATCCCGGATTACTTCATTTATATCCGTATAAAAATTAATTTTATTCGTGTCGAATTTAATAGCGGAGAGATAACCGGGATTATGTCCCAGTATCAGGAACTCTTCTACCTGGTCTGACCGGCGCATATACCAGTTAATACTATCTTGTGTAGAAAGTACAATCTTGGCTAAAGCAGTAGCCCAGCTACCACCACCCATTATTGCAATTTTTCCGGGCAAATTCATAGTATAACTTTATTTAGCTGCATTAGCAATCCACGCTTCCACCTCCTTGGCTGCTGGATTTTGCAATTCCAGTTTATATTTTTTATTCATTTCGCAAAGTTCCTGTCTCAGCTTGTTCGGATTTACGTCTTTCAGTGTGTCCACAGTTATGTATCCGGCTTTTTGTAAAGCGGGAACCCAAGCTTCATGAATACCTAATGCCACATATTTGTCGGTAGCATCTTTTTTGACGATTTTTTCAGGACGCATTTGAGGGAAGAATAATACTTCCTGAATAAATGCTTTACCTGTCATCAACATAGTCAGACGGTCGATACCGATGCCGATGCCCGATGTAGGAGGCATACCATATTGCAATGCTTTCAGGAAATCCTGATCAATAAACATCGCTTCATCGTCACCTTTTTCGCTCAATTGAAGTTGGTCTTTGAAACGTTCTTCCTGATCGATAGGGTCGTTTAGCTCGCTGTAGGCATTCGCCAGTTCTTTTCCGTTCACCATCAGTTCAAAGCGTTCGGTAAGGCCGGGCTTGCTGCGGTGCATTTTAGTCAACGGGCTCATTTCTATTGGATAGTCGGTGATGAATGTCGGTTGTATAAAGCTTCCTTCGCAGAATTCACCGAAGATTTCGTCTATCAGCTTACCTTTACCCATAGTATCGTCAACTCCCATTTTTAATTCTTTACATATTTGACGAATTTCATCTTCATTTTTGCCGGTAAGGTCGTAACCGGTTTTCTCTTTGATGGCATCCAGAATGGGCAGACGGCGATAAGGTGCTTTGAAACTGATGGTCTTTCCATCGATTTCAGTTTCCGTACTGCCATTTACAGCGATACAAATACGTTCCAATAACTTTTCAGTGAAGCTCATCATCCAATTGTAATCCTTGTATTGTACATACAATTCCATACAAGTAAACTCCGGATTATGATTTTTGTCCATACCTTCGTTACGGAAATTCTTTCCAATCTCATATACACCTTCAAAACCGCCTACAATCAGCCGTTTCAAATAGAGTTCTGTGGCGATACGCAGATAAAGGTCGATGTCCAGTGAATTATGATGAGTTATAAAAGGACGTGCGCTTGCTCCACCGGGGATAGATTGCAGGATGGGTGTTTCAACTTCTGTATACCCAGCTTCATCCAATACGGTTCGTATCGTTTTGATGACCGTGGCACGTTTAAGAAATGTTTCTTTTACGCCATCATTAACAATAAGATCCACATACCGTTGGCGATAACGGAGTTCGGGATCTTCAAATGAATCGTAGGCAATTCCGTCTTTGTATTTGACAATAGGTAACGGCCTGAGTGATTTGGATAGTACGGTCAGTTCCTGTGCATGGACAGATATTTCACCCATTTGAGTGCGGAATACATATCCTTTAATTCCAATGAAGTCGCCGATATCCAATAGTTTCTTAAATACAGTGTTATATAATTCTTTGTCTTCATCCGGGCAAATGTCATCGCGTGAAATATAAACTTGTATTCTGCCTTCGGAATCCTGCAGTTCCATAAAGGATGCCTTTCCCATGATACGACGGCTCATAATACGGCCGGCAATGCTGACGGGACGAGGCTCTGCATCGTCTTTAAAAGATTCTTTTATTTCTTTGGAAAATGCATTGGTTACATACTCAGCTGCGGGATAAGGCTCTATCCCCATCTGGCGTAACTGTTCCATACTGTTACGTCTGATGATTTCCTGTTCACTCAATTCTAATAGATTCATTATGCTATTATTTTGTATAATACGGCGCAAAAGTACAAAACTTTTCTTACTTATCGGCAAAAGTGAGTGGTAGTTTGCTTGTTCTGTACATAATCCTTTCGTTTTGAGGGTGAAGATTTTTATTATGCTTCTTTTTTCAGGAAAATTGCTTGTCGTTTTTGTTTATGACGTATATTTGCTGAAAATCAACAAAAAAATGATTTGTATGTATTTTTTCGGGGGTAGAAATAAAAGAGTGTTCTTCACTGTTCTTTTATTATTGTCTGTATTCAGCGTGGTCTCTTCGGCAGGTTCTGAGAGAAAGGATTATGTTCTTGTTTTGAACTCGTATACCGAAGCTTCGCCATGGTCGCGTACTATTATTACATCGATTTATGATCAATTGGTGAATGAAAGTGAAGAATTAGCCGTATATACGGAGCATATGAATATGTTGTCGCTTGATACGAAAGAAGAGTTGACTCTTTTTGAAAATCAACTTTTTCAGAAATATGAACAAGTACCGAAGATTATTGTTATATTGGGAAATAGTGCATACACATTATTAAAAGATGTATTAAACAAGAAATGGGGAAGTGAAATACCGACTTTGCTTTTTGTAGAAAAAGATTATATGGGACCTGCTGATTGCTATCTCTATAAAAAGGTGGTTTTACCGTCTGAGCGGATACCTGTATCTCTGGCACTACAGGATAATAAGAAATTGACAGTTATTTACATACCTGAATGTATCCTTCAGACTATTTCGTTGATGAAAACTTTGATACCGGATATGAACCGTTTGTTATTTCTATCTGATAAGAGATATGTCAGTTGCCAGAATCGATTTGAGATAGAAGAGATAATCAAACAAGATTATCCGGATATACAATTAGAATTGTTAACGGCGGATGATATGGATACGGACAGCTTGATAGGCGCTATGCAACAGGCTGATAAACGAACAGGTATTTTGTTCTTTTCCTGGTACAGTATTAAAAATCAATACGGGAACTTGGTCATCAATACGGAAACTTATAGAATGTTGGGCGCTTATACATCTTTACCTATATTCGTCCTTAACGATATTGATTTGCAATCGAGTGGTATGCTGGGTGGATGTATTTTCCCGAATTCGAGTATAAAGAACGTTATTCAGCAAACGTTGTCTGAGATATTGAACGGAAATTCTCCTCATAAAATACAGAAACCTGCCGGGCCATATCCGGTAATGAATTACTCTGTCTTTAAGAGAATAGGACTCCCTCTTTCGGCTGCTCCTGAAAATACAGTTTTTTATATGAAGCCGTTGGGATTCTGGGAACAATATAAAATATATCTGATTTGTGTTCTGTTTTTTGTCGTTATTATTGTTTTTGTGTTGATAATCGGCTATTTGAATAAGAAGAGACAGTTTCAAGATAAGGAAATTGGTTTGATGAGAAGCTATAGCCGATTAGTTAATAATATGCCGATTTCCTATATGAAGCAGAGAATTTTGTTTGATGAAGTGGGTACTCCGCTTGATTTTATTACATTGGATGTGAATATGGCTTTCGAAAAGCAATTTGTGCCACGGCATCGTGTGGTCGATAAAACTGGGAATGATTTACAATATAGCCAGAAGGGCGAATACTTGAGCATTTGTAAACTGGTTCTTAAGGAGAACAAAATAGTTGATTCTCAATTTTATTATCAGCGTACAGATTGTTATTACAGTATGATAATAGTTTCTTCATCCGAGGAAGGTTGTATAGATCTTTTTCTTATTGATACGACAGAACTGTTGAAAACTCAGCAGCTACTTCGTACCTCTAATTATAAATTGTCAATGTCACTGGATGTTGCAAACCTGGTTCCTTGGAAGTGGAACTTAAAGGAAGGTACAATCTTTTGTGATGTGAATCATCCAAAAGAGGTGAAAAGTCCGGGTTCGAGTGCTGAATATTCTTTGGCCGTGCCGGAAGATTTGTATTTTGATCGGATTTATAAGGAGGACCGCGAACGAATAAGAAAAGCTTATCAGGATTTAATAGATGGCAAAATCGATCGGATAAAAGAGGAGTACCGGGTGTATCAGCAACGAAATGGCTTGCATTCGTGGGAGTGGATAGAAGCTTATGCAACGGTGAATGAGAGAGATGCGGATGGCAGTCCAACCTCATTAATCGGTTCGTCGCTAAAGATAACCGACCGTAAAAAAATAGAACAAGAACTGGTCTCCGCACGAAATAAGGCAGAAGAGTCTAACCGGTTGAAGTCGGCGTTTCTGGCAAATATGAGCCATGAGATACGGACTCCTCTTAATGCAATAGTCGGATTCTCTAATATTTTGGCCTCAGCAAATGAAGAGGAGGAAAAAGAAGAGTATGTAAATATTATAGAGAGTAATAATGTGCTTCTTTTGCAATTGATTAGCGATATATTAGATTTGTCGAAGATAGAATCCAATACATTGGATTTTGTGAATGTTGAAGTTGACATAAATGGGTTACTTCGTGAATTGCAGCAATCCATGCAGCTGAGAGCTTCAGAGAAAGTGCAGGTCGTATTTGAAAAAACTCTTCCCGAATGCTATGTTTTGATACCTAAAAGTCGCTTGATGCAGGTGATTACTAATTTAATGACAAATGCAATCAAGTTCACACAAGAAGGATATATCCGTTTCGGGTATTCGATAGATGAAAACAAACGACTTCGTTTCTACGTTTCCGATACCGGCAGCGGTATTCCGGAAGACCAGCAAAAAAGAGTATTCGAACGTTTTGTCAAGCTTAACAACTTTGCTCAAGGATCTGGCTTGGGGCTGTCTATTTGTCAGATGATTGTTCAGTATATGGGGGGAGAGATTTGGCTTGAATCGAAAGTGGAAAAGGGCACTACTTTCTGGTTTACTTTCCCTTATATTCCAGTTGAAAAGAAAATTGTTTCTGTTCCGGTTTATGAAAAAATAAAAGTAGAGAATGATAAAATAGTAATCCTTATTGCTGAAGACAATGTCGGGAATTTTAAATTGTTTGAGTCTATATTGAAGCACGAGTATAATCTTTTGCACGCTTGGAATGGAAAAGAAGCTGTCGAACTTTTTAAGAAATATCAACCCCATCTTATTTTAATGGATATAAATATGCCGGAAATGAATGGATATGAAGCAACCAATGAAATTCGTAAGTTATCAAAAGTCGTACCGATTATTGCTGTTACGGCATATGCCTTCGCTTCCGACGAACAAAGAATTATGGATAGCGGCTTTGATGGCTATACGGCAAAACCGTTAAATGCCAAAGATTTAAAACAACAGATTGTGGATGCTTTAAGGATGAGGTTACTAATTATGTAATACTTCGCGTATCGCTTCCGGCAGGAAAAAACGAATGTCTTTTCCTGCTTCACATGCTTTACGTATGAATGTAGAGGATATTTCAATCAGCGGTGCATCCACCATTTTTATATGGGGATATTGTGTCGGGATTTCGACTTCGAAACCTTTACGTGGATAGATGAAAATCGGGTAATTGGAAAGAAGCGATTCGTATTCCACCCACTGGGTAATATATTTCCAGTTATCCGCTCCTATGATAAAGTAAAATTCTCGGTCGGGATAAGTTTTCTCTAAAGCTCGGAGTGTATTAATTGTATAAGTCGGTTGGGGAAGTGAAAATTCAAAGTCACTGACCTGGAATTTGGGATAATTGGCTATAGATTTCTTTACCAGTTCGTAGCGGAAGTGATCATCCATCAGTTCTTCCTTGGCTTTCAAAGGATTATGGGGTGTGACCAGAAACCATAGCTCATCCAGTTCCGTATATTCGCATAGCCAATTAGCCAGTGCTAGATGACCGATATGAACCGGATTAAATGAACCGGAATAGATGCCGGTTTTCAATCCGGCGCGTTTGTATGTCACTGTTTTTTCTTCCATTGTACAATATTAATAATCTGGGCTCCTAAAACCAATCCTGTACCGATTGCGATTATGTATTCCTCATGAAGAAGCGCGAAAATGCAGGTGACTAAGGCTGCGATAGCGATACATGCAAATATGTACAACCATTTACGGGATAATTTTGTGCTGCTCATTTTTTTCGAGAAAATCTTTGATTACTTTCAATGCTTCTTTCTGAGCTGTCTCCAACTGGTCGTTAACGATGATTACGTCGAATTTGTCGGCAAAGCTCAATTCGTATTCCGCTTTGGCTATGCGGCTGTCGATGACTTCGGGAGCATCCGTACCTCTTCCTTCCAAACGTTTGCGTAAATCGGCAATGCAGGGAGGTTGGATAAATACGGATAAAGCGCGGTCGCCGTAATACTTTTTAATATTGCATCCTCCCACGACATCCACATCGAAAATCACATTATTCCCTTCATTCAGTATGCGTTCTACTTCGCTTTTTAATGTACCATAATATTTGTCGGTATATACTTCTTCGTATTCAAGAAAGTCTCCCGCTTCAATATGTGTACGAAATTCGTCCGGAGTCAGGAAATAATATTCGACTCCATTCTTTTCCGTACCGCGTGGAGCACGGCTGGTAGCCGAAATAGAAAAATGCAGATTCAAATTCTGCTTCAACAAGTAGTTAATAATGGTTGATTTTCCGGAACCGGACGGGGCGGAAAATATAATTAGTTTGCCAGCCATTGTTATTTTGTTTTTCTATTATAATACGTTCAATACCTGTTCCTTGATTTGTTCCAGTTCGTCTTTCATCTGGACCACGATTTTTTGCATTTCCGCATGATTACTTTTAGAACCGAGCGTATTGATTTCACGTCCTATTTCTTGGGCGATGAAACCTAGTTTTTTCCCCTGTCCCTGTCCGCTGTCCATTGTACTGATGAAATATTTCAGATGGTTATCCAGTCGGTTTTTTTCTTCGTTTATGTCTAACTTTTCAATATAGTAGATCATTTCTTGTTCGAACCGGTTTTTATCGTAATCTTGTCCTGCTATTTTTTCAAGGTTATCCATGATGCGGTTCTTCACCTTTTCAATACGTTCTTTCTCGTATAGTTCTACCTCGGAAAGCAGACGTGCGATATTGGCAATCTTTAGTTCGAATAGTTTCTGGAGCATGGCGCCTTCCTGAATACGGAAATCGCACAGATGCTGAATAGACTCCTGAATAGCTTTTTCTACCACTTCCCATTCGGACTCGTCGACTTCCTGAACCTCTGTTTTGATAACATCCGGCATGCGGAGCAATGTCTGAAACCAGTCGGCTGGCAGGGTGATGTCCAACTTTTCAGCAATATTCTTAATTTGAGTATAGTAGTTTTCGACCGCGGAGAAATTAATCTGTGTAGGTGTATCTTTACCAATATATTCAATAAAAATATTGAATTCTACCTTTCCCCGTTCCAAAGTTTGAAGGAGCAAGGTTCGTATTTGCATCTCCTTTTCTTTGTAAATAGACGGTATGCGGGTTGAAAGATCAAGTTGCTTACTGTTTAGTGCCTTTATTTCTACGGTTACTTTTTTAGAAGGAAGTTCGGTTGTAACCTTGCCGAATCCTGTCATGGATTGTATCATTCTTCTGAAAAATTAGTTTGCAAATTTACGGAAAATAATCTGAAAGTTCTTACTATTAGGATTTTTACTTTAGGAAAGAGGTGGATTCATTGTATGATACACCGATATGAACTGTATACCAGACTGAAATAATTTTTTCAGTCCCTCGGTCACTTGTTAGGGTTTGTTCTTTTGTAGACTTTAGAAATAGGAAATGCAACAAAATATTTTCTCCGCGGGGTTATCTATCGTCATATGTTTGTGTACCTTTGTCGCTATAACCGAATTGGCGTTTGGAGGGACTAACTTTCAACAGCCGATTTTCAATTTTAATTCATATGGCATGCATTTTAAATATTGAAACTTCAACATCTGTTTGTTCCGTCGCTGTGTCTGCGGACGGGGAAATCGTTTTTGAGAAAACATCGTTCGATGGACCGTCGCATGCGGCATTGTTAGGGGTATATGTGGAAGAAGCTCTTTCCGTATTGAAACAAAAGGGGGGACAGCTTGATGCTGTGGCCGTGAGTAGCGGCCCCGGGTCTTATACCGGGTTACGTATCGGGGTTTCCGTAGCCAAGGGGCTTTGTTTTGGTTCTGGTATTCCGTTGATTTCCGTTCCTACTTTGGAGATAATGGCTCATACGGCGATTAAGCGAAATAATGAAACGGCCGATTGCCTATATTGTGCTATGCTGGATGCCCGTAGGATGGAGGTTTATGCAGCTATTTACGATGCTTCGCTCCGGATTGTCCGGAAAACGGCAGCTGATATTGTAGGTGTTGATACGTATATCGATTGTCTTAATAAAGGAAAAGTTTGTTTCTTCGGCAATGGTGCAATGAAATGCAAGGACGTTATAACTTCCTCAAATGCTGTATTTATGGATGATATTGTTCCTTTGGCCGTAGAGATTGTTCCTTTGGCAGAGAGAGCGTTTGAAGCCGGGGATTTTGTGGATGTGGCCTATTTCGAACCGTTCTATCTGAAAGAGTTTCAGGCTACGATAGCAAAAAATAAGGTGCTGGGAAAATAATGGAAAACGTATTCAATTGGGCAAAAATCGAAATATACAAGCTTAAACTAAATGTCTATATCTTTTGTTCTATCTTAAATCAAACAGAAAATGAAGATATGAGACGGAAAAATGCAAATGTACTGCTGATTTTGGGGGTTATATTATCGATTGTACTTTTAATGGTTTGGTTGTTTTTAGGAACAACACTGGAAGAAGAATCGAACCCGGAAACAGACCCTCTTACAATTGAGCAGAATATTTGAGTTGAAACAAGAAAAAGGTTTTGTATCACCGGATACAAAACCTTTTTCATATAATATTTGACCTATTATCCTAAGAAACCCAACAGGATACCGGCTGCTACGGCAGAACCAATCACACCTGCTACGTTCGGACCCATAGCGTGCATCAACAGATAGTTTGTCGGGTCGTATTCCAGACCTACATTCTGAGAGATACGGGCTGAGTCGGGTACGGCAGATACGCCGGAGTTACCGATGAGCGGGTTAATCTTGTTGCCTTCTTTCAAGAATAAGTTGAAGAATTTGACGAACAAGATACCGGCACAAGTTGCAATCACAAATGATAAAGCTCCCAGACCGAAAATCTTAATAGAATTCAATGTCAGGAATTGAGTTGCCTGTGTGGAAGCACCTACCGTCACACCCAATAAAATGGTGATTGTGTCAATCAGCGGACCGCGGGCTGTTTCAGCCAGACGGCGTGTTACACCACTTTCTTTCAGCAGGTTACCGAAGAATAGCATACCCAGTAGAGGCAGACCGGAAGGAACTAAGAAGCAAGTCAGCAACAAGCCTACAATCGGGAAAATGATTTTTTCCGTAGAAGAAACGGCTCTCGGCGGTTTCATGCGAATCAAGCGTTCCTTTTTGGTAGTCAACAGTCTCATGAAAGGTGGCTGTATGATTGGAACCAATGCCATATAAGAATATGCTGATACGGCGATTGCTCCCATCAGGTTTGGAGCCAGCTTGGATGAAAGGAAGATGGCGGTCGGACCATCAGCTCCCCCGATAATACCGATAGCACCTGCTTGGTTCGGCTCGAAGCCCATCTGAAGAGCGATAATGTAAGCACCGAAAATACCGAATTGGGCAGCAGCACCAATCAACATCAGCTTCGGATTGGAAATCAAAGCAGAGAAGTCGGTCATTGCTCCGATACCGAGGAAGATTAACGGCGGATACCAGCCGGAAGTAACACCCTGATACAGGATATTAAGCACAGACCCTTGCTCATAAATACCTATCTGTAGCCCGGCATCTTTGAAAGGAATATTTCCAATCAGGATACCGAATCCGATAGGGATAAGAAGCATGGGTTCAAATTCATATTTAATGGCCAGGAAGATAAACAACAGACCCACCAAAATCATAATGATATGACCGGGTGTCGCATTGTATACTCCTGTGTAGGTGAGGAACAGTTGTAGGTTTTCTCCTAAAAACTGGAGAAAACTTTCTTGTGCTCCTGCCGCTTGTAATAATACTGATCCTAACATAATACTATCCGATTACGACGAGATCAGCACCTTCCAGTACAGAATCTCCTTTGTTTACTTTTATTTCTATAATCTTACCGTCACGGTCGGCGTTGATGTTGTTTTCCATTTTCATGGCTTCAAGGACAATTAAACCTTGCCCTCTCTTAACTGTATCACCAACGTTACAGTTTACCTGCAGGATTACTCCTGGCAGTGGAGATTTGACGGCACCTTTGCTTGTAGAGGCTGTCGGACGGGAAACAACCGGTTCGCCGCTTGCCGTAGTAGGAGCTTGAGCCGGACGTTTCAATGTGACCATCTGTTTTTTTGCCGGTTTCTCCATTTTTACATGATAAGGAGTACCGTTTACTTCTACTTCAGCAATATCATCTACTACTGAATTGATATGTACTTTATATACGTTACCGTTAATGGTATATTTAAAACTTTTCATTCTTGTTTGTTTTTAGGGATAATTACTTTCTGGGTACTTCACGCAAACTGTATATCTTTGAACTCCATGGAGAATAAGTCCTTTGTACCTTCCGGATAGTAAGAACTGTATTTTCGATGTCATGATTATCATCGCTCATTTCATACAAAGCGGCTCCAATAGCAGCAAATATTTCTCCGGATTCCTGACCGATGTTAGATGCAATGGTCGTGGTGGAGCCTGCGGCTTTTTGGGCATTGCGCTTACTGGCAGCGATAGAGATTTTACCGATTTGTTTGAAAATAAAGAACAGCAGGAATAATCCGGTGAACACAACAGCCATTGCTGTTAGAGTCATACCGATACCCATGGAGTCATTCTTTTTAAAGTTATCGATTTTCTCATTTGAATCCAATGTCATGTTGTTGGTACTGGGAGTGACTTTTGTCAGTTGCGCCCACTGTTCTTGTCCGTCAACGATGCGCCCGTAACTTATATCGGCTTTTTGTGAAGCCGGGATAATAACTTCATCAATCAGCGTTTTTCCGTCGGCGTCATATAAGGCTATGTAATTTTCTTTTGACGGGTCAAGAGTAAAATTAAGATGGAAAGTACCGCGATTGGGTTCTCCGTCCGCCCAGAACAAAGTATGCTGACGTGGGTGGATAAGGGTCAGGACATCCCCTTTGGGAATTGGATATTTCTTCGGATTATTTTTATCGTTTGTCAAAAAACAACCCTGAATATTAACCGAACCGGCCGAATTGTTGAACAATTCAATCCAAGCATGGCGTTTACCGTAATCATCAACAAAATTGTCTTCATTGATGACCAGCACTTCATTTATTCGCATGGAGGTTGCACGCTGTGCTTTTGCTCCGAAAGAGAACAATAAAGCAAATAGCAGCAATACCCCTATTTTCTTATTCATCATATTCATTTCCTGTTTTAAGAATTATAGAGGCAAGTTGTCATGTTTCTTGGCAGGATTGCTCAATTTCTTAGTCTGCAATTGTTGCAAAGCACGAATAATCCGGAAACGAGTGTTACGCGGTTCGATAACATCATCGATATATCCGTATTGTGCAGCATTGTAAGGATTAGCAAATGCTTTTTTGTATTCGGCTTCTTTTTCTGCAGCACAAGCTTTCGGGTCTTCGGAGGCAGCCACTTCTTTGGCAAAGATAACTTCTACGGCACCGCTTGGTCCCATCACTGCGATTTCGGCAGTAGGCCATGCATAGTTCATATCGCCACGCAGGTGTTTGGAACTCATCACGCAATAAGCACCGCCATAAGATTTACGCAGAGTAACGGTAACCTTGGGAACGGTAGCTTCACCGTATGCATAAAGCAATTTGGCACCATGCAGGATTACACCATTATATTCCTGGCCTGTACCCGGAAGGAAGCCCGGTACATCTACCAAAGTTACCAAAGGAATATTGAACGCATCGCAGAAACGAACGAAACGACCGGCTTTACGGGAGGCATTGCTGTCCAGACAGCCAGCCATCACTTTCGGCTGGTTAGCTACGATACCGACAGTTTGTCCGTTGAAACGAGCAAAACCAACGATGATGTTCTTAGCATAGTCGGCATGTACTTCCAAAAACTCGCCATTATCGATGATAGTACCGATAACTTCGTACATATCATAAGCTTGGTTAGGATTGTCGGGTATAATATCGTTCAGATTGTCATCCAAGCGATCAATCGGATCTTTACATTCGATTAACGGGGTTTCTTCCAAATTGTTCTGTGGCAGGAAGCTGATTAATTTGCGGATTAATTGTAATCCGTCTTCTTCCGTATCGACAGCGAAATGGGCAACGCCGGATTTTGTCGTATGTACACTTGCTCCACCCAGTTCTTCTTGAGTGACATCTTCACCTGTTACTGTTTTTACCACTTTCGGACCTGTCAGGAACATATAGCTTGTTCCGCGAGTCATGATGTTGAAGTCTGTTAAAGCCGGAGAATAAACGGCTCCGCCTGCACATGGACCGAATATGCCGGAAATCTGGGGGATAACACCGGATGCCAGAATGTTACGCTGGAAGATTTCAGCATAACCGGCCAAGGCATTTACACCTTCCTGGATACGGGCGCCTCCGGAATCGTTCAAGCCGATAACGGGAGCTCCCATTTTCATTGCCTGATCCATCACCTTACAAATTTTCATGGCTAGAGATTCTGACAAAGCTCCGCCGAATACGGTAAAGTCCTGTGCATAGATATATACCAGACGACCATCAATGGTACCATAACCTGTTACGATACCATCGCCCAGATATTTGGTTTTTTCAATACCGAAATTAGTACAACGGTGTTGTACGAACATATCGAACTCTTCGAAGCTACCTTCATCCAGCAACATGGCAATACGTTCGCGTGCGGTGTATTTGCCTTTCTTGTGCTGTGATTCAATTCTTTTCTCTCCTCCACCCAAACGAGCAGTTTCGCGTAGGGCGATAAGCTCCTTTACTTTTTCAAGTTGGTTACTCATTGTATTTTTGATTTGTTGTTAGAAATGATTATTCTGTTATAAATGTCCTCATGATAATCTGACAAAAGTAGGCAGCTTATTGGGGCTGTCTACTCATTGTTTGTCTACATCAGTCGAAGATTATTTACCCGGCATACAAAGTTCTGTCAGAACACTGCAGGTCGATTTCGGGTGAAGGAATGCGATACTCAAACCTTCAGCACCGCCACGCGGAGCTTTGTCAATCAACTTAACACCTTTAGCTTCGGCTTCGTCCAACGCAGCTTGCACATCGGGAACTGCGAATGCGATATGGTGGATACCTTCGCCTTTCTTTTCTATGAATTTGGCGATAGTACTGTCTTCGCTGGTCGGTTCCAGTAATTCGATTTTAGTCTGGCCTACTTTAAAGAATGCGGTTTTTACTTTCTGATCCGCAACTTCTTCAATGTTGTAGCATTTGAGTCCTAAAACTTGTTCGTAATATGGCAGACAAGCTTCGATGCTCTTTACTGCAATACCCAAGTGTTCGATGTGTGTAAGTTCCATGTCAATAATAATTTAGTTATTTAATATCGTTTTGTTCTATCTCGACAAAGGTACACTCTTTTTGTTAATGAGGAAATATTTCATTAATATTTATCAGCATCATTTAGGGATGTTTTTTTAACGATAATCAAACTTATCAAAACTAAAAATCGACAATAAGACGCACATTCAGCTGCCGGCCTGTCAGATAGTTTGGAATAGCATATTGTTGGTTGTCAATATTAGTAATCCAATAGTAGGAACTTGTGTTTTTGATATCGAAAAGATTGAATACATCCAAACCGAGCCAAATGTTTTTCAGATGCCTGAAAAGGCCCCGGTCCATAATAGCATCTTCTCCTCCTGCCAATTGGTATGAGAAGCCAAGGTCCACACGTTTGTAGACGGGTGTACGGAAATATCCGTCTTCATAGCCTTTACGGGGAGCAGTGATAGGCAAGCCTCCCGACAATACGCCTTTTAAGTTCAGTTTGACTCTTTTATATCCGGGAAAATAGTCTTGGAAGAACAGTGAAACATTATATCCTTGACTGTTAGGCATTGGGAGATAATTTCCTCCGCGAATACTTTGTTCCGCTTTCATTAAGGAAAAGCTAATCCAAGAGTCAGTACCGGGGACAAATTCACCGAAGAATTTGAAATCGATACCCATTGCATGACCTTTGGCGCAATTCTCTCCGTAATAGCGGATTTTTACATTATCGACGGTATAAGGTACAATATTGTCTAACTTTTTGTAATACATATCCGCGCTGACCTTAAAGTTCCGGTCGGAAGCACGGAATGTATAGTCGCCTCCGAGTATTATGTGAATCGAACGCTGGGATTTCAAATCTTGGTTCAATTGAATGACGCTATTACCGTTTTCATCTGATACGGTTGTCCTCAATTCCTTATAAAAAGGCGATTGATAATAGAGGCCTGAGGCCAGGCGGAATGTCAGATTCTGGTCGAAGTTCGGTATAAAGCCTAAAGAAGCGCGTGGACTGAATATGAATTCCTTGTTGTAACTCCAATAACTGCCTCTGACTCCACCGACCAGCCTGAATAATCCTTGTTTGATCCGGAATCTGAACTCATCTTGCAGGTATGCTGACAGACGTGTACTCTCCAGTTTGTTGTCGGAGAAAAGATTAGCGATAACATTAACCGTTTCTCCTCCTTGAGGAAGTGAGTAGCCGGCAGAATCCCGTTTTTCCCATTCGCTGATTTTGTCGTTTATCTTTTCCATCTGCACTGTCGCGCCCCATTTTAATGTATTGCTTTTCAGTCGGATACTTCCGAAATGTCCTACATTCATAATGTTGGAATGGAGGCGATTACGGGCATGTTCATGGTAACGGGCTACGTTCAGTTGCTCCATGTCTCCACCATTTCCTATATCAGCTGCATCTCCCAACCAGTATTCTCCGGAAATATCATAACTTTCTTCTTCTTTGCTGGTAAAAGCAGAAGCTTGAAGGCCGAGTTCCGTATTCTCATTGGGGGCATGTTTTAGGGTTAAAGCGCCGAATATGGTTTGGAATTTATCTTGTTCTTTTCCATTGAAATATACTTTGAATTTTTTAGCGTTTTCCACGGTTCCGAATGAGGTTTCACGGCTGTATGGAGTAAATTTATAGTTGTTTACCGCCAAATTCCCTAATACATTGATTTCCCATTTTGGGGCTGGCTTGTAAGTTATAAACGTTTGTACATCAATGAAGTTTGGGTCATATTCCGCATCAGTGTCGGTGGTCTTCAAAAGTGAACGGCCGGTTTTATACCGGAAACCGGTGACTTGGGTGAATTTCTTTGTGGAACTGCCTATGTAAGCATTCGCACCTAATAGACTTGCTGAGGCCGAACCTTCGAAGCTTTGGGGCTTTTTGTACGTGATATCCAAGACTGAACTCATTTTGTCGCCATATTGTGCGTCAAAGCCCCCGGATGAGAAGTTAACCGATTCGGTCATGTCCGGATTGATAAAGCTCAACCCTTCCTGCTGTCCGGAACGGATTAATAAAGGCCGGAATACTTCAAGCCCATTAACATAAACGATATTTTCGTCATAGCTTCCTCCGCGAACCGAGTACTGTGAACTCAACTCATTATTGGACGAAACGCCGGCAAAAGTGACTACCAAACTCTCAATACTGCCTCCTGCCGGGTCCGGAAGGAGTTTTACTTTGTCGGCATTCAATGTTTCCAGTGTAGTGGTTTGCCTCCGGGTAGCGGTGGTTACCACCTCGCCCAGTTCAATCGATGTGTAATTCATCTGTACATTAATCCGCATATCTTTTGTCAGTTCCGGAATGATACGTTCTGCCTTGTTATATCCCAGGCACGAATATATTAAAGTGACAGAATCACCTGTTGCAACGGAGACAGAGTAGTATCCTTTTTCGTTACTCATTGTCCCGTTTAGCGTGTTTTTAACCCTGACGTTGACCAATTCAAGAGGACTTCCGTCGGCATCACGTATGTAGCCGGTTATCTTAACACGGTCCTGACCGAAAACACTTGTAGAAATTATTATATATAGCAGTGCAGCTATCGCACGAATTCTCATATTCAAAATTGTTATCTTCTTATTAACGGAAAAAAAGGAGGAAGCGTATATAAAGCAGGCAAAAAAATATCCCTATCTTTGCCAATCGTGAAGAAATTAAAGCTTTTTTTCTCTCTTGCGTGTAACAGAGAGAAAGAACTCCGAATACAAATTTAGAGAAAGATGGAAAGTTTCGCAACATTAATAAAAACGAGAAGAAGTACCCGTAAGTTTACCGACCGGTTATTGAACCCGGAACAAGTGGAAATGATTCTGAGAGCCGCCTTGATGGCTCCGGCTTCCAAACGTAGTAATCCGTGGCAATTTGTAGTTGTGGAAGATAAAGAAATGCTGGCTAAACTTGCCACTTGCAAAAAAGCCGGTTCTGCATTTCTGGAAGGTTGCGCTTTGGCGGTAGTCGTGCTTGCAAATGTGATGGAAAGCGATGTTTGGGTGGAAGATGCCTCTGTTGCTTCCATCTATATGCAGTTGCAGGCTGAAGATTTGGGGCTTGGCAGCTGTTGGTGTCAGATACGGAATCGTTTTACCGCGGACGATACGGATGCCAATCAGTATGTACGAGACTTATTGAATATTCCTTATCAACTGGATGTGTTGTCTATTATCGGCTTTGGTTATAAGGACCAGGAACGTAAACCTTTTGACGAGGCTCATTTGCAATGGGAAAAGGTACATTTGGGAGCTTACTCCGCTCCGGAAGGAAATAAAGCGGGAGAAGAAGCATGAAAATCGTCTTGATAGGAGCCGGGAATTTAGCAACACGTTTATCGCTGGAAATGTATCGGATAGGGATGCCTGTTTGTCAGGTATACAGTCATACGGAAGCCAATGCTAAACAATTGGCAGGAAAACTGGGATGTCCTTGGACGATAATCCCGGAAGAGATTGTTGAGGATGCCGGTTTATATTTGTTTTCCCTGAAAGATGCCGTATTGGCAGAAGTCATCTCGCGTGTTCCTTCCAATAATGGGATTTGGGTACATACGGCAGGTAGCATGCCTATGGATGTGTTTAGCGGGTATGCTGCGAAATATGGTGTTCTCTACCCTTTGCAAACATTCAGTAAGGCCCGTGAGGTCGATTTCTCCATGATACCTTTTTTTCTGGAAGCCAATACGCCGGATGTGGCCGAGGTGTTGTGTGAGGTTGCATCTACCTTGTCGGAAAATGTTCGCTTTCTTTCTTCCGATAAGCGGAAATATTTGCATTTGTCGGCGGTGTTTGCCTGTAATTTTACCAATCATATTTATGCGTTGGCTGCTAAATTGCTGGGAGAGCAGGGGATACCGGCGGATGTTTTATTGCCGTTGATAGATGAAACGGCAGCTAAAATACATAGCATGACTCCGGCGCAGGCTCAGACCGGTCCTGCTGTCCGTTATGATGAGAATGTGATGAATAAACATCTGGCTATGCTGTCGGATTCGGATATGAAATCCATCTATCAGCTTATCAGCCGGAGTATACATAAGGAGGCCCAATATGAGTAGTATTAATTATGACCTGAAAAAGATAAAAGCATTTGTATTCGATGTAGACGGTGTCTTGTCTTGTGATGTAATACCATTGCATCCGAATGGTGATCCGATGCGCACGGTAAATATAAAAGATGGGTATGCCTTGCAGTTGGCTGTGAAAAAAGGTTATCAGGTGGCAATCATAACCGGAGGTTATACCGAAGCTGTAGAGATTCGTTTTTCCCGTTTGGGAATTACGCATATTTATATGAAAAGTGCGGTGAAAGTACACGATTACAATGATTTTTTGAAGAAAACAGGATTGAAGCCGGAAGAGGTCATGTATGCCGGTGACGATATCCCCGATTATGAAGTCATGCAGTTGGTCGGTTTGCCAGTCGCTCCGGCTGATGCAGCTCCTGAAATAAAAAACATCGCGAAGTATATTTCACAAAAAAAAGGGGGTGAAGGCGTAGCTCGGGATGTAATAGAACAGACAATGAAAGCGCAAGGGCATTGGATGGGTGATGAGGCTTTTGGCTGGTGAATGCAATAACAATGATAAATAGAAAGAGTATGCTCTCTAATTTAAACAAATATAAAGTGATACTGGGTTCTAACTCTCCCCGGCGTCGTGAATTATTGGCTGGTCTGGATGTCAGTTTCGATGTTCAGGTCATTCCCGGAATAGAAGAATCGTATCCCGAAAGCTTAAAAGCCGAAGCTGTTCCCGAATATTTAGCGAGAAAGAAAGCAGCCGCTTACATGGATATGGTTTCGCATTCCGAAAATGTATTGTTGATTACGGCAGATACAATTGTATGGACATTTGATGAAATCATGGGAAAACCGGCTGATAGGGAAGAGGCTATTCAAATGTTACTGAGATTATCAGAACATGTGCATGAAGTTGTAACCGGTGTTTGTGTGATGACAAAAGAGAAGCAAGTTTCTTTTTCCGTTTCTACAGCCGTAAGTTTTACAAAACTAAGCAAGGAAGATATTATCTATTATGTGGACAAATATCGTCCGTTCGACAAAGCTGGAGCTTATGGCGTACAGGAATGGATTGGCTATATAGGAGTCGAAGCTATAAATGGTTCTTTTTATAACGTAATGGGGCTTCCGGTACAACGTCTTTATAAAGAACTACTTGATTTTTAGTTTGTTATATGTGTTTTTGTCTTTCGCTTGATTTTAAAAATACAAACAAAATATGTACTTTTACTGCCTGAAGTTTTACAATTGTTTTACGAGTAAAATCGTATAATCTAAAAATGTTTTACAATGGCAACAGTATCGCATGTTATTCTTAAACAGCAGAAAAAGGATGATGGAACATATAATGTTAAGATAAGAATTACACATAACCGAAAATCTTCTTACATTGCTACTACACATTATGTAGATAGTTCCAGTCTTGATAAGAACTATCAGTTAAAGAAGAGGAATAATTTTATTTATGACGAGGTGATGTTGGATGTGCTTCGGATAAGAAAAATGTTTTCCGGTATTGGCAACAGCATCAATAATTATACAGCAAAAGAACTTGCTAAAAAAGCAGAAGATTTATTAGCTGGAAGAAATTTAGATCAGATAAACTTTTTTGATTATGGGTATAAGGTGATTCGTGATTTTAAGTCTTCCGGTAAACCTTCTTACGAAAATATGGAAGTTGGATTGCGACGGCTGGAGGCTTTTATAGGGTCTAGAGAATTGAATTTTTCGGATATAACGTCTAACTTGTTGCGTCGGTTTGAAGAATGGTTAAGACAACAACCTTCCTTAGTCTCAAAAAAAAAGGAAGTTACTATTTCCAGTGCAGGTGTTAAATTGTACATTGGTAATATTCAACGTATTTTCAATATTGCAAAGGATGAGCTTAATGACGAAGACCGTGGTATTATCCGTATTGCAAATAATCCATTTTCGAAATATCGACTTCCGAAATATAACGCTCCTAGTAAATATGCGTTAAGTCGTGAACAGATAAGAGCCATAACGGAATGTCGTTTTGATATTAATTGCATGGGTAAATTAATAGCCAGAGATGTTTTCATTATGTCTTTCTTGTTAGTAGGGATGAATACAGCAGATTTATACCATCTTTTACCTGAATCTCATGGAAGGTTCAACTATGAACGTAGGAAAACAAGTGCTAAACGTGCGGATAAGGCTTTTTTTTCAGTAAGGATAGAACCGGAACTATTGCCTTACATGGAGCGTTATAAAGACTTGTTAGGGGATAGGGCTTTTAATTTTTTTACCCGATATGCTAGCCATGACCAATTTAATCATAAACTTAACTCGCATATTAAAGCAGTTGGGAATATGATAGGTGTTCCAGAAATAAATATGTACTTTGCCCGGCGTTCATGGGCTACCATTGCCAGAAATGAATGTGGTGTTTCAATGGATGATATTGCCTTTTGCCTTAATCATAAGTCTGGGCACAATATAACAGACGTTTATGTCGCTAGAGATTGGGAGATTGTTGACCGTGCAAATCGGAAAGTTATAGATTATGTTTTTGGTACAAATGTTAAATAATAAACAAATGTTGAAAATAATTCGGTTTTTGCTTGCGTAATAAACAAATGTTGATTATCTTTGTATTGTAATTAAAAACAAAGGAGGTGATGAAGCGTAAAAGTAAAGAACAGAAAGAGGCAGAAGAGGACCTGCTATTTTACCTTGAGTATTACAAAAAATTCGATGCCGGATATCAGAAAAGGATAGCGGATAAAGAAATAAAGGAACTTGAGGATAAATTAAAAAAGAAGTAATCACCAGCCGGGGCAGTTAAAGCCCCGGCTAAATCAAACGAATATGTACGATAAGATAAAAGAATTGGCTATCCGCAAAAGGACAGCGAAGACAAAAGAAGAAAAGGACGCTGTTAAAAATGCAATGTTCTCGTTACAAAATAGTGACCCTATTGCATATGGTGAGGCATTGGAACGTTTGATAAAAGAGACGACCAACCGTCTTGATGAACTAACAGTGTCGGAAAAGATGGGAGAGGTTACGAAAATAGTATCCATGTCTTATATCGCTCAAAATTATTTTGGTAAAACACGTAGCTGGCTGGCTCATAAATTGAATGGAGATATTGTAAATGGTAAGGAGTCTTCATTTACAGAAGAAGAGCTATACACGCTTAAAATGGCATTAAACGACCTGTCAAAGAAATTAGGCTCAATAAGTGCTGTTCTTTAACGCGCTTTGTTTTTTAATTACACCAATCCCCGCATTTGAGTCGTGCGGGGATTTTTTTATAGATTTCTAATGTCACTCCTATCTCTTAAGACTTCCCTATATGTGTCATTCATTGCCGATATTCCTTTTTTTGCTTTAATAAGCAATAGCTTATTTTCATCAGATGTATGTCCTATCGTATTAGTGTCGCGATTAAAAAAGAATATATTTTCGTGTGACTCTCCATTTATTTTATATTTTGCAATAACTGCTTTTCTGTTTATTTCTCCAGGTTCGTATTTTGGGAAATCTATGGCCATTGCAGATTGAAATAATACGGAATCAAGAGAATGACTATCTTTGTTAAATAAATATGTGGCACTGTCTAATAATGCAAAAGCTTCCTTTTTGCTTTTAACTTCCCATGCTCTTGATGAATATTTAGTCATATCAAGGGATATTGATGCACTTATATAACTTAAAGATAGTAGTTTGTTGTATGGAGAGTATAAACTGTCTGGTTCTGAAATTTCTTCAAATTCAATAACGTTTGATGTATTTTCATTTTTGTTTAAATACTCTGTGATTATATCTTTATCACTTTTGATATTATCTTTAGATATACATGATATACTTAATAGCAATGTTCCAATGATAAATAATGAATTGTTTTTCATAATGTTTATTGTTTATTGTTGATTGTTTTCTTGTTTGTAGGCGTATTTAAAATAATCTGTGCATGCTTCCAAGTACAGCGTAAACTTTACGGATTATGCTTACAGGAATGTCCTGAGGTTGGAACTCCGGGCTTTTGTTAGTGGGAATTAGGTGCACAAAACCGGGCTTATCCGAAGATGTCATACGTTTTACTGTGCGGTAATCATCTGTTACAATCCCGTATATTTCACCGTACGGTAGATACTCTATAGGAGAGGTCATTTCTTTCATCGCAATAAAATCTCCGTTGTTTAATTCCGGTTCCATAGAATGACCGGTGATGTTACACCAGATAACACCGGGTTTGTTGTATGGCTCAAAATCAATGTAGTAATCAGGTTTTATTGATTGATTATTGTATACCAAATCGAAACCACCGATAAAGTCTACATTATAATATGGTGCTCCTTTATACTCGTAGTTGATGGATGCTTTTTCTATGGATGTGTTTTTTAGCATTTCCCCTTTACCTGTGATAAGCCAATCTAAATTAAGGTCATTAAATTGGAGAATAAATTCCCTTAATCTGTCGCTTGATATGCTGTTGGCTTTAAGTAATGCTCCTTTTGACCACCCTAACGTTGATTCTGCTCTCGTTATGCTGATATCTTTATTCTTGAGATATTCTAAAATTCCATCCTTTACATTCATGGCATTAATATTAATTATAGTTAATATGGATAATATTTTCTTCTAAATATTTGTTTTGGAGAAAATATTACCCAATCTTTGCATTGTCTTAATCAATCACACAACTAAACCTGATTGATAAAGCTAAACGATTTACAAACATAATAAAGAATATGACACAAGCGAAATTTAAAACGAAAATTCTTTTGAAGGATTCATTACGTGAAATGCCAATAGGTAGTAAGTTGAAAATTAAGAACCGTCAATTTAAAGCTTCAGTTGTTAGGACAACAACGACTGACCTTAAAAGTAAAGAAGGGTATTTGTTTGATGTTTCTGACCGTGGTATGATTGATGAAGTGGTAGTAACAAGATTAAGGTGAAAATTATGAAAGTACTATTCTCTTATCTGTATGTGTTTTTTTCGCTTGGATGCTTGTTTCTTGTGGCATCTGAGACAGAAATAAATAATGGGAATGTCCTTTTTTGGACGTGTGTAAGTGGTGTAGCTGTATACATTATGTTTAAACGGTTAAAAAATCAGGAGGTAATTTGATATGATTGTAGCAATGCCTGAAGAAGTGCTCGAAAAAATCATTAAAAGGGTGATTGGTATCGGGGTAAAAAAGAAAGAAATAGATATAGGTGAAAAGCCGGCATATATTTCTATGAATGAAGCTAGTAAGAGATATGGCCGCGTGATTGTAGAAGGTTGGATTAAAGCCGGAGTTGTAAAACGATATAAAGATAACAAACGTTCAAATTCTCGTATACGAATTAGCGTGTTGGAATTGGAGGCTGCTGCGTGTTGCAATAATCTGTATACAGGCTTGAAAGAGGTGTCTAAATGCGATGTTGACATTATAAATCAAGAGAGGATGAGCCAATTTAAAGATATTGAGTTATGAACCGGGAAGAATGGTTAAATATGGCAGTGGACGAATTACGTCCACTTTTTGAACCGGACTACAAAGTTCCTGATTTGAAAATTTCTATTGGTTTTCCCGCAAAAGGTGGACTAAGCAAAAGACGTGTTTTGGGAGTATGCTGGAAAGCTGAAGCGGCAACCGATAATAAATGCCAAATTTACATTAACCCTACTATTGCTGATATTAGCGGTCCAGATGGCGTTTTATCTGTTGTTGCTCACGAAATGGTACATGCCTGTGGTATTAGTGGGCATGGTAAGGAATTTGCAAAATGCGGGCTTAAAATAGGGTTGGAGGGCAAAATGTCTTCAAGTGCTGCTGGACAAGATTTGCAAGCTCGTTTTAGGTTGATAGAGAAAAAAATAGGCATGTTTCCTCATGCGCCTTTAGTACCTACTAATTGTTTGTCTGCTTCGCAGAAACCTGATAAATGTCGGATACATAAATGTACTTGTTTAGAATGCGGATATACTGTTCGAGTATCGGCGAAATGGCTTGATATGGCTATTCCGAATTGTCCGGTTTGCAATAAGGAAATGCAACGTGAAATGAAATAAAATTATACAATATGTCAAGAAAGGAAACATTTTATTTTTCGCATGATGCGGATGCGATGAATGACCCTAAATGTATGCTGCTTATATCGCAGTTAGGAATGGAGGGATACGGAGCATTTTGGGGATTGGTTGAACTGCTTCGTGTACAACCGGAATACAAAATGTCTATAGAATTGATACCTGCGATTGCTGCAAGGTTCCAAATGTCGGAAGCTAAATTAAAAACGGTTATTTCTTCTTTTGGTTTATTCCATGTTACGGAAGATTATTTTTTCTATTCGCAATCATTGAGAGATAGAATGCAGTTGATGTTAGATAAAAAGAAACAACAAATACTTGCCGGAATTAAATCTGGAGAGGTTCGTAGGATGAAAGCTTTAGCTGCTACAGATGTTGTTGCCAATAAAGAAGGAACGACCTTCGAACGACCTTCGAACGACCTTCGAACAAATAAAATAAAAGAAAGTAAATATAAAAAAGAAAGTATAAAGAAAAAAGCTAAAGCTTTTAACCCCCCAGAACTTTTTGAAGTAGAGGAATATTGCAAGCAACGAAACAACAATGTTGATGCCTCTCGTTGGTGGAATTTTTACCAGTCAAAAGGCTGGATGGTAGGCAAAAACAAAATGAAAGATTGGAAAGCTGCAGTTATAACTTGGGAAAAAGAAGATAAAGAAAAACAACATAATAATCAATCACATGAAAGCTCGAAACAATATACAAAGTTGTAGTATTCCATATAGCGAAAAGGTTGAACAAATCGTGCTTGGAATGTTAATGTTAGAGTCTACTGCTATCAATGAAGTTGACGTACTGTTAAAGCCAGAAACGTTTTACAAGCCTGCTCATGCCCTTATTTATCAGGCAATACAAGCGGTGTCACAAGAAGGTTATTCTCCGGATATGGTTCTTGTATTCAATCGTTTAAACAAAGAAAATAAACTTAATGAGGTGGGCGGGGCTTATTATTTGTCAGAACTTATAAGTCGAGTTGCATCATGTTCTAACTTGTTGGAACATGCCAAGTATTTACACCAATTGCATTTAGCTCGTATGCTTGTCGTAGCCGGGCAAACGATAACGGCTAAGGCATACGATAATAGCCTAGATATCGATGATACTATCTCCGATTCAATCAAGCTAATAGAAGATATTGCGGTGTTTACAACTTACGGCTGTAATTACGTCGATTTAAGGAGTTCTGTTTCCGCCTCTATGGAATTATACCAATTGAGGAAAGAAAGGGTCTCAAACGGGCTAAAAAGTGGTATTTCTACGGGTTTGGATAAGCTGGATAGAGTATTGTCAGGATTAAGAGAACAACAACTAATTATTTTGGCCTCTCGTCCGGCTATGGGAAAAACATCGTTTGCATTAAATATTGCTCTAAATGCGGCAATGTCCGGAATACCTGTTGTTATATTCTCTCTTGAAATGTCTAGTGTTTCATTAACAGATAGATTTATAATTTCAATTGGTCGTTTAAACGCTAATGATTACCGGAATGCGCGGTTGACGGATGATGCGGAATCACAAATGTGTGACGCTGTAGACAAGCTTAGCTCGCTCCCTGTGACGATAGATGATACATCTGGTCTTTCTATGGGACAAATAAAGTCCAGAGCGAAAAACTTGCAACGAAAAGGAAAATGCGGTCTGGTAATAATAGATTATCTGCAACTTATAGATATGCGTTCCGGCAATAAAAGTTATACTCGTGAGCAGGAAGTTACTCAAGCCACAAAAGAAGCTAAGCAGCTTGCTAAATCTCTTAACGTACCGGTTTTATTACTTTCTCAACTTTCACGTAAATGTGAGGAACGAGCCGATAAAACCCCCATCTTGTCAGATTTACGCGAGTCAGGTTCAATCGAACAGGATGCTGATGTTGTTTTAATGATACATCGTCCCGAATACTACGATAAAAATGAAGAAAAAGGGGTTGGGATACTACGTATTGCAAAACAACGTGATGGACAGTCTGGGGATATTAATTTCCGCTATAATGAAAGTTTAACCCGGTTTAGTGATTATGAAAATCAAACTCCATTCTAAATAAAATATCATGGCAACAAAACCAGCAAAAAAAGCTACTAGGATGTATGGTATAAAACAGTGTAAAAAGCAGACTCCCGGATATAATCGTGTCCGCTCTTCAGACGAATATCATACATCTAGGTGGACTCGTTTAAGCCGTATATTCCGCGCTGAACATCCACTATGTGAAATATGTAAAAGTAAAGGTTTGATACGACCTGCCGAAGTGGTAGACCACATTATTCCATATCCTGTTTGTGGTGACTTTTTCGACTCTTCTAACTGGCAATCATTGTGTAGTAAATGTAATGTTGAAAAAGGGAATAGAGACAAAAAAATAATACAAGAATTTAAAAGAAATAGAACTGTTAGTAAAAACATTTAAAACAAATTGATATGAGCCGAAAATCAAGTATAGTAACCGTTGAACCCCCTGCTTATACAACAGATGCTGAAAAACTGGAAATTGCAGGTTTTGAATGTCCTTATTGTTGTGGTCAAGGAAAATGGTCTGAAGAAGTAGGACGTAATGTATACGTGGAACATACTTGTAGGGTTTGTAAAGGAGTGAAAGAATTAAAAGCAATTATAACAATTGGATGGCTACCCAATATAAAACCTGAATAGTATGGATTTAATAGCAATTATTACATATTTACATAAGGAGAAAATATCTAAAAATATATCTCCTTTACATGTTACAGAAATAGAACTTATAAGTGAAGTTTGTAGGAGAATGAGAACAGAAATAGACCTTCTGGTAAAAGATGGGAAAGTGAAAGAGATTAGAACTTTAAATGATAAAGCATATATAATATGAGAATGAATGTGTTTATGACGCAATGCCGTATTGGAAGTATGGTAATGTATAAAAATAAAAAACGATATGTTATAGATATAAATAGAAATACAAAAGAAATTTGTATGAATAATAATCATTGGATACGATGTACTGAAGTAGAATTATTGACTAAATAATAAAAAAATAACTAGTTATGGCAAAGAAAATAAAAACAGGGAAACTTGAATAGATAAATATTATGGCAAAATCAGTGATAGTAGTAACTACAGAAACACAAACAGAACGGGGCAGAGTTGTCTCCATCATCCGCTCAGTCAGTTTGAATGACCAGTTGGTCTATATGGACCGGAAAGAGGGAAGAGCTGTGCTTTACCATTCGGTTGACATGGATTTATTTGCCCATCTGAATAGTTTTTGCTTAGGTCATAGTGGACTTTACGTATGGGAGCATGGTGCAGACAGACGTAAAAATAGAAACTACTTTATCAAGTTGTTCCAGTCTGTCCGGTTCCAGTTGAAGACGCAAAAGTTGAAGCTCGGCATCAAGTTTTTCAAGTTTCGTCGAAAGTATAAGTTCTTGTGCTTTAAATCCGCCCCGTGAGTGGAAATCGTACAGGCTTGCATTGATGGATACTTGGATTTCATTCGAGTTTAAAAATTGATTGACGATTTCAATCATGCCCATCTTTTCGAGCTGGCGGAGGATCATTAGACATTCGTCGTAGGTGATGTCTTGTTCGGCAAAATCATCGTCGACTGAAAAGATGAAATCTGAATAGCCATCAACAAGCAGATAAGTGACAACAAAATCTTTTTTATCAATAGTAATCATAACGCTTAGTTTTAAAAAATATAAAAATAGTTGAATTATGAAAGTAACTAGCTCAGAT
>NZ_QRMP01000031.1:15749-50420 GCF_003473295.1 Parabacteroides sp. AM08-6 | reverse complement strand
ACATATTCAGTTTCAGATTGTTTCTAATGCGTTTGCCCTGAGCAACCGACAAAATTTAGTTTCAACAATTGTAAATAGTAAATTCAACAATTGTATTTTTACTTTTCAACAATTATACTTTTTACTTTTAATATATATGGAAAGTAAAAAAGCAAACATTAAAAAAATAAAAACGAAAGGAGCTTTTCCCCAAAGGACAGGAGCACGTTCGATAAAGATTAGGAAGAAAACAAGAGACTGTCAGGGGTAATCAGTCTCCACTACTGATTATTTTATTAACTTTGCAAAATAACGTTGACTAAAAAAACAGAAGAATGCGATGAAAACAAATATCTCAGAAAGAATTGCCGCCCTTCGGGAAGAGATGGCAAAACAAAAGATTGACGCCTATATTATCCCGACTTCCGACCCGCATATGAGTGAATATCCGGCCGATTGTTGGAAATACCGCGAATGGATTTCCGGATTTACCGGGTCTGCCGGAACAGTTGTCATCACTGCCGACAAGGCAGGCTTGTGGACAGACTCCCGTTATTTCCTGCAAGCCGGTATTCAACTAGAGGGAAGCGGTATCGAACTTTATAAGATGATGCTGCCCGAAACGCCTTCAATCCCGGCATTTCTGTTACACGAATTAAAGGAAGGAACGACAGTTGCCCTGAACGGAGAAACCTATAGCGCTGCCGAAGCCCGTTCGCTGGAAAAGGCACTAAAGAAAAAAGGTATTGCGCTGAACACTTCCGCCAACTTGATTGACCCTATCTGGAAAGAGCGCCCGGCCATACCGGATGCCCCCCTATTCGAAATGCCGGTCGGGTTAAGCGGACAGTCTACCGAAGAGAAACTAATAGCTATCAACAACCGGTTGCACGAGGCAGGGGCGGATTGTACCGTATTGTCGGCTCTCGATGAAGTAGCTTGGACATTTAATATACGTGGCACGGATGTTAGTTATAATCCGGTTGCAATCAGTTATGCTTTTGTTTCTGAAAAGGAGAGCGTTTTGTTTATTAATCCGAAAAAAATGACCGCAGAGGTGACCGAGCGGCTGAAGAAGGAAGGTGTAAAACTAGCCGATTATTCATTGCTTTGTACCTATCTGTCACGCCTGCCTGAAAACGCGACTGTTTTTCTGGATGGCAATAAAACAAATGTAGCCATTTACAATGCACTTCCGGATAAAACGGAAATCATTGAAGGTATTTCACCGGCTAACCATTTAAAGAGCATCAAAAACGAAAAAGAAATAGAAGGTTTCCGTCAAGCAGTCGTTAAAGACGGCATTGCGCTGACCAAATTCTTTTACTGGCTGGAGAAGAAACTCGAAAACGGGGAAAAAGTCACGGAACTCAGTGCAGCTGAAAAACTGACGGCTCTACGTTCGGAACAGCCTCTTTACGTAATGGACAGTTTCGAGAGCATATCCAGCTACGGTCCTCACGGAGCGGTCGTACATTATTCGCCCACTCCGGAAACGGATACGGAACTGAAACGCGAAAGTCTTTATTTGCTCGACTCCGGAGCCCAGTACCTCGATGGAACCACCGATGTGACACGTACTATCGCATTGGGAACCCCAACCGAACAAATGAAAAAAGACTTTACCCGTGCTCTGAAAGGAACTATCGGGATTGCCAAATGCAAATTTCCGGAGGGCATACGGGGATGTCTGTTGGATGCATTTGCCCGCAAAGCGTTATGGGACGCAGGCATTAACTACCTGCACGGAACCTGCCACGGCATCGGTCATTGTCTGAATGTGCATGAAGGACCGCAAAGTATCCGGATGGAAGAAAATCCGGTCATCCTGAAACCGGGTATGGTGATGAGCGACGAACCGGCTCTGTATCGCGCAGACGAATATGGTATCCGTACAGAAAACATGATTCTCATTCGTGAAGACAGTGAAACGGAATTCGGCAAATTCTTAAGTTTCGAAACACTGACGCTCTGTTATATCGATACCAGCTTAGTGGTTGTCCCGATGCTTTCGGCCCGAGAACATGCGTGGTTAAACAAATACCATCAGATGGTGTACGATAAAATCAGTCCGTTCCTGACGGGAGAAGAAAAAGAGTGGCTGAAAAATAAAACGGCGGAAATCTGAATAATATAGAACATAACAAGTAGTTGCAACCCTGAATGAGCAAGATAAAACTAAGTGAACTGACAGAAGCTGATCTTCCTTTCGTAAAGGAGATATATGACTACTATACGCGTCATACAACTGTCGTCTATTTTATAGACCCGGTTTCATTGACAGAGCTAAAAGCGATTGTTCCGGTTGGCGACCCGTTGTATCGCTCATTCCTTATTCTGAATGAGGAAAATGAAAAGTTGGGCTTTTGCTATTTCGCCCGTTTCAAAGAAAAGCCGGCCTTCCGTATATCGGTAGAAGTAACGGTCTATCTGCGTCACGACTGCCTGCATAAAGGAAGCGGACGGGAAGCGTTGACCTTGTTGGAATCGTATATCACTGAAAATGGTTTCAGCAATGCGATGGCTCTTATCGACGGGGAAAACGAAGCGAGCATCCGGTTGTTCGAAAAGTGCGGATATAGCTGTTGTGCTGAAATAAAAGACGTAGCCGAAAAGTTCGGCAAAAAATTAACATTAAAAATGTATCAGAAATTATATTAATATCAAGATGGCTTTAATTAAATCTGTTCGTGGCTTTACTCCTAAGATTGGTAAAGACACTTTTCTGGCCGACAACGCCACCATCATCGGCGACGTGGAAATAGGCGAAGGTTGCAGTATCTGGTTCGGTACGGTACTGCGCGGTGACGTAAATTCCATCCGTATCGGGAATGGCGTCAATATTCAGGACGGCTCCGTTCTGCATACGCTTTACGAAAAGTCGACCATTGAAATCGGCGATGATGTATCCGTCGGCCATAACGTCACAATCCACGGGGCAAAAATTTGCAACGGAGCATTGATTGGCATGGGCTCGGTAGTGCTCGACCATGCAGTGATTGGCGAAGGTGCTATCGTTGCGGCCGGCTCAGTGGTATTAAGTAAAACAATCGTCGAACCCGGTAGCATTTATGCCGGCGTACCTGCCAAATTCGTAAAAAAGGTAGACCCGGAACAGGCGAAAGAGATTAATCAGAAAATTGCGAAAAACTACCACATGTATTCCAGTTGGTATAAAGAAGACTCCGAATAAATGAAGAAAGTTGGATGGGCAATACTTTTGTTTATAGGTTGTATAGGCGGCTATCTGGTATTGCCCTCTAATTATTATTTACGCCAGGCGCTGACGCACCTGCTCCCGAAAATTGACCAGTATCCTATCTTTGAGAACCGCACGGTGAAAGCCGGCAATCCTCAACCCTGGCAATTGTCGGAAGCCTACAACACACTTTCCATCCCGGAAAAAAATCTGCCTGTTTTTGAGGAATTAGGGACAGTCGCTTATGTCATAATCAAGGACAGCGCGCTCCTTTTCGAGCAATACTGGGAAGATTACTCTCCACAGTCGCACAGCAATTCCTTCTCGATGGCGAAAAGCATCGTATCGTTGGCAATCGGCTGTGCTATCGATGATGGTTTCATAAAAAACGTCGACCAGCCGGTCAGCGACTTCTATCCGGAGTTTCAGGGATACAACGGAAAACCGTTAACGCTCCGCCATTTGCTTACCATGAGTGCCGGAGTGGATTTCAACGAAGCGTATTCATCCCCCTTCTCTCCTACGACCAAACTGTATTATGGCAACGATTTGCAAAAGATTGCATTCGGCATGAAAGAAATTGAAGAGCCAGGTGTCAACTTTATCTACCAGAGTGGTGTAACACAACTATTGGCTTTTATCGTAGAGAAAGCAACCGGAGAAAACATCAGTTCGTATGTTTCCCGCAAGCTATGGACTCCGATGAATGCGGAAGAAGACGCCTTATGGAGCCTCGACAAAAAAGACGGCATCGAAAAAGCCTACTGCTGCTTCAACAGCAATGCCCGCGATTTTGCCCGCTTCGGACAACTGCTCCTTAACAAAGGCAACTGGAACGGCAAGCAGCTTATCTCCGGCTCTTACCTGGAGGAAGCAACTACTCCCGATACAAGCCTGCTCTTCAAAGAATACAACGAAACAAACCACTGTTACGGATTCCAGTTCTGGCATCTCACCTACAAGGGCATGGAGATTCCCTATATGCGTGGTATCCTGGGGCAATACGTCTTCATCATCCCCGACCTGAATGCCGTAGTCGTTCGCCTCGGCCACAAACGCAGCGAGATGCGTACACCCCAGCATTATCCGGATGACATAGATACTTGGCTGGAGACGGCGATAGAAATGATACAGCAAACAACAACAATCTAAATTATAAATTTATATCATGCTAAAATTCACTTCTGCTACATTTGCAGACTCTAAACCCCATTACGACCTTCTCGACGGATTAAGAGGAGTCGCGGCCCTTTTGGTCGTATGGTATCATGTGTTCGAAGGCTATGCTTTTGCCGGAGGAGGTACCATCGATAATATCAACCATGGCTATCTGGCAGTGGATTTCTTCTTTATCCTGTCCGGTTTCGTTATCGGCTATGCTTACGACGACCGCTGGTCGAAGAATCTGACTATGAAAGATTTCTTCAAACGCCGTTTGATTCGCCTTCATCCGATGGTAATTATGGGCGTGGTTCTGGGCGTCATCACCTTCTGCATTCAAGGACGTGTACAATGGGACGGGACACATGTCGCCACTTCCATGATTATGCTGTCTGTACTCTGTTCCCTGTTTTTTATTCCAGCCATACCGGGTGCCGGTTACGAAGTCAGAGGGAACGGCGAAATGTTTCCGCTGAACGGTCCCAGTTGGTCACTATTTTTCGAATATATCGGCAATATCCTTTATGCCTTGTTTATTCGTCGCCTGTCGACTAAAGCACTGGGCGTACTCGTTATTTTGCTGGGAGCCGGACTGACTGCGTTCGCTACCCTCGACATCTCCGGATACGGAAACATCGGCGTAGGCTGGACTCTGGACAGCGTAAACTTTATAGGCGGATTAATGCGAATGCTCTTCCCGTTCACGATGGGTATGTTCTTATCCCGCATCTTCAAACCAATGAAGGTGAGAGGCGCATTCTGGATTTGTTCGGCTGTATTACTGGCCCTGTTCTCAGTACCCTATCTGGAAGGGACGGAACCGGTTAGCATGAATGGCCTTTTTGAAATGTTCTGCGTCATCATTGTTTTTCCCATCCTTATCTGGCTGGGAGCATCGGGAAGCACCACCGACAAGAATTCGACAAAGATATGCAAGTTCCTGGGTGACATCTCTTTCCCGCTTTACATCATCCATTATCCGTTTATGTACCTGTTTTATGCCTGGTTGATTGAGAAGCAACTTTACACTTTAGGAGAGACCTGGCCTGTGGTATTGTGCGTTTATATCGGCAGTATCATCGTAGCTTATCTCTGTTTGAAACTGTACGACGAACCGGTAAGAAGATGGCTGAGCAAGAAATTCCTGGCTAAAAAGTAGTACGAAAGATATTCCAACAATCCGTAAATTACCCATATCGGAGTAATTTACGGATTATACTTTTAAGCCTTTCCGAATATAATACATCTTTCTCCCATCAATAACACAAACGAATCAGGTAACGACAAAGCACATCCCCTCCAAATACAGCAATACAATAAAGTATCCCCAATGGATAACCTTTCAGATTACAAGACACCTTCAACGCATTAAACATCCAGACCAAGGCCCAGACCAAAAATACCACCCCTATCAATGACAACCATACACCGACCAGAAAACCGGGTTGGGCAAGAAGTTCAGCCGGCGGTATATTCATATCCACCTTTGTCATATTCTGGATGGGAGGCAGCAGGTTAAACAAATTCATCAAAATGAGAGGCAGCTGGGCAAAAGCAACTGTCCCCAGCACATCAATCACCCTTATTTTGGAGCGAGATAATATCAACCCTCCCAGATAAAACAACACAGCCGGAACAATCCAAACGACCAAATGTTCAATGGCATAACACCACCAAGCAGGATTGGGAGCCGGACCAAAATGCAGCAATCCATGATAATGCCATCCCGAAAGATAACAAATGACAGTGGAAACAGCCATCCCTAAAAGCCCCCACCCCAATGCCTGAAAACCGGCAATCCGTTCAAACGGATTAAGCACAAGATTCAAATTAAATGTTTTCATAACTCTTCCATTTTATTTAGTTTTCCAATCAAATCGTCTAAAATATTACGTACAGTCGGATAACTGACGCCTATATTTTTCGCCATATCTTTCAAGCTTCCGCTGGATTTAATGAAATCAATCACAAACTGTTGTTCCTTTTCCGTCAACCGGGCCAAAAGGGGCAAATCAAAACTACCGCAAACTTCCGTATTACATTGCTCGCAAAACATTCTTCCGACTTTTAAAGGGGCTTCGCAAGCAGGACAGCGCAAAGGCAAACGTTTCTTTATCTCTTCCATGCTTTTATTAATTTAAATGTTTACTCTTTTTGCAAATATAGCAATATTGTTTTAACTTTATTCAATAAGACATGAATATTATCAAAATATATTTCAATTATAATTATCATTCTAACCTAAAAGGAAGAAGAAACGACTCTATCCGGCGTATGTAGGATAATAATTCCCCGAAAGAAAAAAGGATAGAGAATTATTCTGCACGGATAAGGGAAAATCCTTTTGTTGATGTTATCTTTGCAAAAACTAAATGTATTCTACATCATGAAACGAAACAACCTATGGATAGTAGCTCTGGCATGCGGGCTGTCGTTATCTGCTTACGGACAGCAACAGACCGGAGGAGGCATTTCTGAAGAAATGTTGAAGCAGATTAAACAGGCTTATCAGGGAACGCCGGCAGATAAAGCGATTCACAACGCTATCAGCAATAACGACATCAACAAGCTGGCTATCAATACCGACAGTAAGAATAATTTCGATACCTATTTTTCCCATAAGGTAAACAGTAAAGGCATCACCAACCAGAAATCATCCGGCCGCTGCTGGTTGTTTACAGGTTTGAACGTATTCCGTGCACAGGCTATCGCCAAATACAATATGGGCGATTTCCAGTTTTCACAAAACTATTCTTTCTTTTGGGACCAACTGGAAAAGGCAAACCTGTTCCTGCAAGGCATTATCGACACACGCGAAAAGCCGATGGAGGACAAGATGGTGGAATGGCTGTTTAAGAACCCGCTCAGTGATGGCGGGCAGTTCACCGGCGTTTCGGACATTCTCACCAAATATGGAGTTGTCCCTGCCGAAGTCATGGTCGAGACAAACAGTAGCGAAAGCACGAGCCGTATGGCAAACCTTATCGGATTGAAACTGAAAGAACAAGGTCTGGAACTTCGTGAAGCGGCAGCCAAAGGAAGCAAACCGGCAGCCCTGGAAAAGAAAAAGACGGAAATGCTGGGAACCATTTACCGGATGCTGGTCCTCAACCTCGGAGAACCGCCTGCCAAATTTACCTGGACCCGCAAGGATGCCGGCGGCAATCCTGTCGAAACAAAAGAATATACCCCACTCTCATTCTTCAACGAATATATCGGCAAGGACTTGAAAAACAATTATGTCATGCTGATGAACGATCCGAGCCGGGAATACTACAAATTGTATGAAATCGATTACGACCGCCATGCTTACGATGGCCAAAACTGGACATACGTGAACCTGCCTGTCGAGGACATCAAAGAGATGGCTATCGCATCCATCAAAGACAGCACGATGATGTATTTCTCCTGCGACGTGGGCAAATTCTTCGACCGCGACCGGGGCGTGCTGGATGTCAACTACTACGATTACGGTTCACTGATGGGCACAACGTTCGGTATGGATAAAAAGCAACGCATCCAAACTTTCAGCAGCGGTTCGTCCCATGCCATGACCTTGATGGCCGTAGACCTCGATGCCAACGGAAAACCGAAAAAGTGGATGGTCGAAAACAGTTGGGGACCGGGCGCAAACAGCGGACACCTGATTATGACCGACCAATGGTTCAACGAGTATATGTTCCGCCTGGTTGTCGACAAAAAATACATCACAGATAAAGTAAAAGAAGTCCTGAAACAAACTCCTACCCGCCTGCCGGCTTGGGACCCGATGTTTGCGGACGAAGATTGACAACACTGTTATCATGAAGAAAAAACACCTTTTAGGGGGCATACTATACGGCTTGTTGATGGTTGCTTGTACAACTGAAAAACAACAGGCAGACGTTGAAGAAATAAACATCAGCCGACAAATCGTCCACCCCCGAGAGGTTCCTCTTCGTGATTTTGCCGAATCTGTTGAATTTGTTCAATTGGAAACCACGGATTCTTTTCTGATGAAAGGAATTTATAAGCTCAATATGTTTGAGAACTATTTCCTGATAGACGGTAATCTGTTCGACCTCTCCGGTAAATTTATCCGCAAAATTTTCCGGGAAGGTCCCGGACCTGAAGAGATAGCCATGGCCATAAATGTCAGCATAAAAGACAACCAGATACATATACTCGACAGAAGCGGCATTATCAAACGGTTTTCTTTCGAAGGGCAATTCCTCGGGCAACTAAAAGCACCTACCAATACTTATTTCGATTTATCTCCGCTGGGGAATGAACATTACGTCGGTTTCAAATCCAATTTCACAGGAGACGAAAAAACCTGTCTGGAGTTTTTTAATAAAGACAGCATATTAGGAACTGTGCCTTATACATTTTCCGTCAAGCCGCTCGAAACGATGTTTTGTCCCGGCGAAGGTCATTTCTTTGCAGCAAAAGATGAATTACTATTAAAACGAAAGACGAACGACACAATCTATCAAGTGAATGCGGAGCAGTACACAATGAAACCTGCTTACCACATAGATTACGGCCGGTTAGCATCCGACGAAATGCTCCGGTATAGCTATAAATCAATGGAAGAACTCCAACAAAACCTGTTTGTCAAAATGCCGTTTACAAACTTCCTCGGAGAAAGCAACAACTATATCGTATTCACCCAAATCGTCACGAATATGGCTAAAAGGCAAATGACCACCAGTACTACGCTTTATAATCGGACCACAAAAGAGGCTAACTGCGTCATTCTCAAATTTTCGGAAGATGATTTCAAATACTGGGGAACAAACCCGGACGAGAACTTAGGCTCAAAAGTCGGCGTCTCCTACAAAGATTTTCTACCCACATTCATCTCTGAAGACGGCCAATACCTGATTGCCTGGCGGCAACGGGACGGAATGGATGATGACCTGAATCCGACTTTGGCTATTGTAAAATTAAAAGAACAAACTATACCTAATAAAAAATGAAACCTTTATATCAAACCCCGGTAATACTATTATTGATAGTACTTTCTTTTTCGTGCAGCGAAAAGAAAAGAATAGAGCCTAAAACATACCCGTCCAATCTCCCGGTAATCGATTTACGCGGACTTATCTCGGATGCCGGCAAAGATGATATTCTCATGTTTTCACCATCCGACAGTATCGAGTACGTTCAACTGGATTCTATCCCTGAAATATTCGGATATCAGGATGTTTTATTGACAGACAATCATATATTCCTCATCTTGTCGCAATATAAAGGAATTGTTGTGTATAATCGGACCGGCAAGTTTCAAAAACATATTGAAGAACCTTTCAATCTGTTCAGCTTCCAATACAACAAATTCACAAAAGAAGTATATGCCTTGGGAAAAGAAAATGTTTTTATTCTGGATGAAGAAACCGGCAATCCGAAGGGAGATTCCCGCACGCTGCTTAAGGCATCCCCGTACACCCAGTTGTATCCCCTGTCCCCCGAATGTTTTCTAACATTGTATGGCAGGAATAATTTCTATGCAACCAAAACATGCGCAGCCCTTTGCAACGAAAAAGGAGAAATGTTGACAGATACGGTTCATCTCACACCTGATGAAATAGAAAAACATGCTTGCTGGTGGGGAGGTAGAACTTTTGTAATGGAGGATGTGAATAACAATTATCTGTTCTTTACTTATTTCCCGGGAAATCCCTATCAAACCATTTTCAAGGCCACACCGGAAAAGATAGAACCTGCTTATTACCTGGATATAGAAAGTGATGTCGACATACAACAAGCATGGGAGTTCAAAGGATGTCTTTACTTCATTTTCTCTTATTGGCTAAGAGGATATAGCGATACTTACAGTCACCTGACTCTTGCTATGTTCGATACCAAAACCCATACGTTAAAGTCCAAATGCTTATATAAAAAGCTAATCGATTATTCTGCCAAATACGGCATCGAGAATAATATCGACAACGGGTTGCCCATCCAATGTATGAAACATTCATACTCTCAAAAATGGGTCGTAGATTTAATTGCAAGTTGGAACGTTCTGGGATATTTAAAGCAAAACAAGATGAAAGAGAATGCCCCGGAATTTCTGAAACAGATGAATGAGAAAAGTGCCCCGGTCTTATCTATTATTCATTATAACTAAGAATTAATCCGAAAAAATCCATAAAAAAGCGGGCGACACAAAGAACACCCGCTTTTTTGTTTTTCATTCCTCAAAGAATATCAGGATTCTCATTATCATCAGACTTTTTGGAAGAACTTTTGCGCTGATTATAGGCTGTCTGCGTTTCGCTGATTAACTGATTGAGGTCGTTTATGTATTTGGCCGACTGCGCTGACGGGTTGACTACATTACAAGATTGCGCCAGCATCGTCAGGTCATCATAATAACCATCGATACGTTTGCGAAGTTCTGTCCCACTCTCTTTTTTCGTATCCACCCGAGTGGAAATACGTTGCTGCGACAAGGTTTCGTAGGCATTATTTTCCTTTTCCAACTCCTGCAAATAAGCATCCAGCCCAAGAGTAGTAACATAAGGGAGATTTTCCTCTTTCCTCAAATCGAACAGCATACCTTTAATCTTAGCAGTCTCCTGGGCATGTGGGAGTTGGGCTATACCGATATAAGGCTTGGTTACTTTATAAAGCCATTTCCCGGCATCCCTTTCGGCTTCCAAGGGCAACGTTCCGGCGCGCAAAATCCGGGTTGTGATATAAACCACCAAGCTATCCCTGTTTTTCTCGTGGAATGCCATCTGTTCCGTTTCCTGCGAAGTCCGGCTCTCGTCAACCGCATCCCCCATCAATAACAAATCTTTTTCATACAGGTCGAGAAAATCTTTCGACAGGCCCAAAGCCGGGCATCCGTCGTCGGAGAGAGACAAAACGTCCGGGTTTTCTTCATCTCCGCTTGAAAGTGGAAGTAGGTTCAAAACGTTGTTCATAAATGTCAGGTATTCGGCATTGTTGATGCGAGCAAGGTTTAGAACATCGATTTTTTTGTAGTTTCCCATGATATAATTTTTTGTGTTTAAAATGTCTGTCAAGATAGTCAAATAATCCGGACAAAAACTCTCTACGCAAGTATAAATAGGCTAAAACTGTTGAAAAACAAGTTTTACACATGTAAAAGCCATTTTCAAGAGGGGAAAAACGGTTTTTACTTGAGTAGAAACGACTTTTCCATCGGCAAAACAGATTTTTACTGAGGTAGAAATGGCTTCGCGATGGTAAAAAAAGGCTTCTACTGCGGTAAAAGTCATTTTTCACTGCGAAAAGCACTTTTATCCTACAGTAGAAGCTTTTATCACAAAGATGTTTTTGAAATCAGTTTTCCTCGTTTATTTTCCCCAACCCGACGGGTTCGGTCCCATCTGTAATACCAATGTTCCGCCTTCCATCAGGTCGGTGTGCATCAAATAGCATTTATCATAGGGGACTCCGTTTAGCTCCGCGCTTTGGATGTAGATATTTTCGGGACTGTTGTCGCGGGCTTCGATGACGAATGATTCTCCTTTCGCATACCTCGAGTCGAGTTTGAAGGTTATTTTATTGAAAGCCGGACTGGTGATTTCATATCGCAAATCACCCGGACAAATAGGATAAATGCCGGCAGACGCCAGGACGTACCAAGCCGACATTTGCCCGACATCCTCATTTCCGACCAAGCCTGTGACAGCATTCCGGTAAGCATTCCGGCAAATATCGCGCGTCCACTTCTGCGTAAGAGAAGGCTCGTTCAGTCGGTTGAAAAGGAAAGGTACATGATGTACCGGTTCGTTCGCATGGTTATAATAGGGATTCCACAAATAATCGCGTGGCGTCATTTCAAACATATCTTCCAAATCGGCCAATACCTTCTCCCGTACACCCATCAGAGCTACCATACCGTCTATATCATGCGGAACGAACCAGCCCTGCTGATAAGCATTGCATTCCATAGAACCGTACCATTCCTCCAAGCGTCCTTTTTCCGGAAGGGGAATAAATTGCCCTTTTTCGTCGCGCGGACGAAACCAGCCATAATCGGCATCGAAAAGGGTTGCGTAGGTTTTTGACCGCATATCGAAAGAATCCCGTTCCGCCTCCTTTCCCAGCCAGTCGGACAAGCGCGCCATGCACCAGTCTGTATAGGCATACTCCAACGTATAGGAAATTCCGGTTCCCCCCGGCGTATAACCGTCCGGACCGTTCTTGAACAAACGGGCGGTATTCAAGGCATATTGATAGGCTTTTTTCACATCGTAACCGCGAATTCCTTTCGAATAGGCATCGCACAAGACGGAGATAGCCGGATTCCCCAGCATGCAGCCGGAGAAGGCGTTCATAAATTCCCAACGTTCCAGATATTCTTTGCCACTCAGGGAAGCGTTATCGATAAGCGAATTAATCATATCGTTCACCACAGACGGGTTGATAATCGTTTGCAAAGGCATCTGGCTGCGGAAAACATCCCAGCCGCTGAATATCGTTCGTTTTTGAAACTCGATTACAGCCTGTGCTATATTGTCCGCCCCTTTATAAGCTCCGTTGACATCCGTGCAAATACGCGGGTCTATCATCGTATGATACAATGCGGTATAGAATATAGCCTTCTCGTCGTCCGAGCCGCCTTCTATCCTGACTTTGTCCAATGCGTTATTCCAAAGGTCACAGCAGGTTGCATGCGCCTTATCAAAATCCCAGTCTTCGATTTCCATATTCAGATTTTTCTCCGCATTTTCCTTAAAGAGAAAAGAGATACCGCTTTTCAAGAGTATTTCTTCACCCGCCTCGGTTTCGAAATCGGCATAAAAACCGATATGTTTACCTTCAAAGGAGGAGACGGAGGGATGGATTGTCGCATTCCGGATGGCTTCGCGGTAACGTTCGCTTTCGACATCTTCCCTTTTGCGACCCCAGTCGTCCGGAATATCGGCCGACCAGACTCCATAGCTCCGGAAAGGTTTGGAGAATTGGGCGTAGAAACAAACGTTATAATCGGCTTTGCCATCTCCGTTGCCCCATCCGCCGCCTTCGGGGGTACACTTCATCCAGCCCCGGATGGTATGGTCGTCCATCACCTCGACCGATTGCAGCACGGAGGTTCCACCTACACGCCGGGCTAAATCTATTTGGATATGGGCCTCTTTGCTTTCGGGGAAGGTGAAACGGAGCATTCCGCTATGTCGCAAAGCTGTAGCTTCCACCTTAATATCGTAATCGGTCAGCTTAACGGAATAATAGCCGGCCGAGGCTTTTTCGGATTGCTTGTCGTAACGGGAACGGTAGCCTTCCTCCGGCTTGTCGGCTGTCCCGGCAAAGGTATGAAGAGGGCCGATGGTGGGCATCACCAGAAAGTTGCCGAGGTCGCCATACCAACCGACACCCGACATTTGTGTAAAGGCAAAACCTTCGATTGTGGTATGCTCGTAACTATAACCGGAACCGTTGTCGCCGCCGGTGATGGTATTCGGGCTAACCTGAACCATGCCGAAAGGGGCAGTGGCTCCGGGAAAAGTCTTTCCCAACCCATGATAACTTCCGGCTGCTTCGGTATTAGTCGTCGCGCCGATAAAAGGATTCACATACGAGGAAAGCGGTTTTTCTTCTTGTCCGAGCGGATTGCAGGCTAACAGGAAAGAACAACAGATTGCGGTAAATAATAGTTTCGTGTTATTCATAAAAATTGATTATAATGGAAATTCTTTCAGTATCTTTTCCGTAGCACCGGTATTCCCGCTAACAAAGTTTCCGGCACTTTCGCCGGAAGCCTCGAGCACTTCATGATAAGTCAGCAGTTCGTCCATCTTATTAAAAAAGGCTTGTTTGTCGGAAACGGAAAAACCGCCGCCTACGGCTATCAGGTCGCGGGCCTCCTTAAACTTCTGATAACGGGGACCGAACAGGACAGGGATACCGTAAACAGCCGCTTCCAATGTATTATGAATACCGGCTCCAAAACCTCCGCCTATATAAGCAATCGTACCATAACGGTAAATAGAGGAAAGCAGACCGAAACTATCCACAATCAGACAGTCTTTTCCTGCCATCAGGCTCTTATCCTGAATCACTTCGGAAAGGCGGACGGACGGACGTTTCAACAACGACTCGATATACATCAGATGTTCACGGTGTATCTCGTGAGGTGCAATAATCAGTTTCATCTCCGGATGTTCGTTAAAATAGGGTATCAGGATTGCTTCATCCTGCGGCCAGGAACTTCCGGCAATCAGGGTAAGCCGGCGGCTACCGTCTTCCTCTGTCACAAAACGTTCCACCGGTGGCAATTCGCGAGCCAAATTCCGGACATCGAGCACCCGGTCGAAGCGGGTATCGCCGACAACCGTCACATCGGTTATGCCATATTCGGCCAATAAACTTGCTGAACGCTGGTCTTGCACAAAAAGATGATTAAAACAATAAAGCATCTTCCGGTAAGGGTATCCGAACCACTGGAAAAACAGTTGGTCGGGACGGAAAATGGCGGAAATAATATAGACCGGCGTTCCTCTCTTTTTCAGTTCGTGCAGATAGTTTCCCCAAAACTCATATTTAATGAATACGGCAATAGCCGGATTAGCCAAGTTCAGAAACTTCTTCACCCGGTAAGGAGTGTCGAAAGGCAGATAACAGATAACGTCTGCTCCGTTATAATTCTTACGCACTTCATAACCGGAAGGGGAAAAAAACGTAAGTAATATTTTATATTCCGGATGTTCCGCCTTTATCTTTTCTATCATCGGACGCCCTTGTTCGAATTCACCTAAAGAGGAAGCGTGAAACCAGATATAGCGGGCCTTCCGGTCTATCTTTTCCCGGAGAATCGAATTGGTTTTCCATTGTCCGAGGCGCATCATACGGGCCTTCTTGTGGAAAGGGGAAATGATTGCGACGATAAAAGCGTAGAAATGTATGAGTAAACTGTACATAACGGATTGATTGAGAAATAAAAAGCAGAGAATTGAAAAAGAAAGGTGGCTGATAGCCGACTTTCAATTCCAATTCTCAACTTCCAATTATTTTAATATTTCGATAGCTCGCTGGATACGACGGATGGACTCTTCTTTACCGAGAGCTTCGGTAATATCGAAAATATGAGGTCCTTTTCCTTCACCGACTAAAGCCAGCCGAGTCGCATTCATGATGTTTCCCAAGTGATAACCTTTACTTTCAATCCAAGCTTTAACCTCCTCTTCCGTTCCTTCAATATCGAACGGTTCACGTTCGCGAAGCACTTCGATAAGTTCGGTAAGCTGGACAGCACTGTCTTCTTTCCAACGTTTCTTACGCGTCTTTTCGTCATACTCGGTCGGAGCGACAAAGAAGAAGGCGCATACATCCCACAATTCTTTAATGAAAGAGACACGGTCCTTCATCATGCCGACTACTTTCTCCACATAAGCCGGTTCAGCTTTCACCCCGTGGCTTTCGAGTATCGGCATAAAAAGGGCGGCCGCTTCTTTATTGTCCATCATCTGGATATAATGGTGATTAAACCATTTACCTTTTTCATAATCGAACTTGGCTCCGCTTTTACTGCAACGGCCCAGGTCGAAAGAACGAATAAGTTCGTCCATGCTCATCACCTCCTGGTCGTTACCGGGATTCCAACCTAACAGGGCCAGGAAATTGACGACGGCCTCCGGCAGATAACCACTCTCCCGATAGCCGGAAGAGATTTCTCCGCTTTTGGGGTCGTGCCATTCGAGAGGGAACACAGGGAAGCCCAAACGGTCGCCGTCACGTTTGCTGAGTTTGCCGTTTCCTTCCGGTTTCAACAACAAAGCCAGATGAGCAAAATGCGGCATCGTATCGGTCCAACCGAAATAACGGTACAGAAGGACATGCAACGGGGCACTCGGCAACCATTCTTCACCACGAATCACATGCGTAACTTCCATCAGATGGTCGTCCACGATATTAGCCAAATGGTAAGTAGGTAACTGGTCGGCCGACTTGTATAATACTTTATCATCGAGGATAGAAGAGTTGATGACGACTTCGCCACGGATAAGGTCATTTACATGAATATCCTCGTCCGGCTCAATCTTTACCCGGACAACATATTGCTTGCCGGCATCAATCAGAGCTTTTACCTCCTCAACCGGAAGAGTTAGCGAGTTACGCATCTGCATACGGGTAGAAGCATCGTATTGGAAATTGGGAATTTCCTTGCGTTTGGCTTCCAGTTCCTCAGGTGTATCGAAAGCGATATAAGCATAACCGGCATCCAAAAGCTGGTCGACATATTTTTTATATATTTCCCGGCGTTCGCTCTGGCGGTAGGGACCGTAATCTCCTCCGAAACCAACTCCTTCGTCGAATTTGATGCCCAACCAGGTAAGGGCCTCGATAATATAAGCTTCCGCTCCCGGCACAAAACGCTGTGAATCGGTATCTTCAATACGGAGAATCATGTCTCCACCTTGTTGTTTGGCAAACAAATAATTGTATAAAGCTGTACGAACACCTCCGATATGCAAAGCCCCTGTAGGACTCGGAGCAAAACGGACTCTTACTTTCCTTTGCGTCATAATTCTTTCCATTCTATAATAATGCGGGCAAAATTAGCCCTTTTTTTTCTCTTACTAAACTTTTTTACGTACATTTCGCCCTTAAATGAGAAAGTTATGAAAGTAAAGAACTATAGTATACATCCCAGCGTATTTTTTATCGCGGCAGCTTTGCTGATTGCCTACTTCTTTCCACGCGAGGGAAAATTCCGTTACCAGTTTTATGAAGGGAAACCTTGGCGTTACGGATTACTTACGGCTCCAAGCGATTTTCCCATCTATAAAACCGATGCGGAAGTCCAAACCGAAAAAGACAGCGCCCTGAAGAAATTCGAACCATATTACCGCTTTGACGCTACTGTCGAAGCGGCACAGATAGACAAGTTACGCGAGGATTACCGCAATACGCTGAAAGATCGTGCGAATCCGGCCCACATGCAATATATCGAAAACAGCTTGCAAAAGCTTTATAGAAGCGGTATCATTTCCACTCAGGACATGGACGAACTGAAGAAAGGAGACTTCCCGCGTATCAACTTATTGAAGAACAATGTGGCGCAGCAACATTTCAGTAACGACTTTTTCACGATTAAGACGGCTTATGAGTTCATTATCAACAATTGTCCGTCGTACCTGGATAAATCCGTATTGCAATCGTGCGACATAAATAATTACCTGACCGAAAACGTGACATACGATAAGGATATGTCCGACAAAGTCAGGAATGACATTCTGAATAGCATACCATTGGCCAACGGCATGGTACAGGCAGGAGAGCGGATTGTAGACAGGGGGGAGATTATCGACAATCAGACTTTCAACGTATTGCGCTCCCTCAAAATCGTGCATGAAGCAAAATCAGGAGGAACACAACGGCAAAGTATTATCCTGGGAGGACAGTTTGTCTTGGTTTTCGGTATCATTTTCTGCTTTTGGCTTTACCTGTGGTCGTTCCGTATCAAAATACTACACAACAGGCGAAATGCGCTTTTCCTTATCTTATGTGTATTCGTGAGCTGTATAATGACGGAGCTATGCGTGACATACGGACTGTTTAACGTTTATATACTGCCGTTTGCGATTGTGCCGATTGTGGTACGTACGTTTTTCGACTCACGAACCGCCTTATTCACACACCTTATCATTGTACTGATTTGTTCATTGATGGTTCCGTTCCCACATGAATTCCTGCTGTTGCAAATTATCGCGGGAATGGTGGTAACGTTCAGTTTGAGAGAGCTATACGAACGTTCGCAACTTATCCGGTGCGCTTTCTTTATTTTTGTCTCGTACACCTTATGCTACATAAGCTTGTCCATCTATCAGGAAGCGGACTTCAAGAAGATTAACTGGATGATGATGCTTTATTTCGGCATTAACTTCATCTTGTTGATGTTTACTTATATATTGGTTTACATGCTGGAAAAAACATTCGGCTATGTATCCAGTATCACGCTTGTGGAACTGTCGAATATCAATACGCCGATATTGAAAAAGTTGTCGGAAACCTCCCCCGGTACTTTCCAGCATTCCCTGCAGGTTTCTATCCTCGCGTCGGAAGCTGCCGCCAGTATCGGAGCCGACGCCCAGTTGGTACGGACAGGCGCCATGTATCATGATATCGGGAAAATGGCCAATCCGGCTTTCTTCACGGAAAATCAAGGCAGTGTCAATCCGCACAGCCAATTGAGCTACGACCAGAGTGCCAAAATTATCATCGAGCATGTAAATGACGGGGTGAAGATTGCGGAAAAGGCCATGTTGCCCAATGCAATCATCAACTTTATCCGCACCCATCACGGACGAGGGAAAGCCAAATACTTCTATAACTCTTTCAAAAACCAGTATCCGGACCGCGAAATAGATGAAGAGACTTTTACCTATCCCGGCCCGAACCCCTTCACGAAAGAAACAGCCATCCTGATGATGGCCGATTCCGTAGAAGCCGCTTCCCGCAGCCTGAAAGAGCACACGGAAGAGAATATCCGTCAGTTGGTAGACAAAATCATCGATGGCCAGATAGCGGACGGTTTAATGAAAAATGCTCCGTTGACATTTAAGGATGTGGAGACAGTTAAAAACGTGTTCGTGGAGAAATTGAAAATCATGTACCATACACGCATCAGTTATCCGGATTTGAAGAAATAATCTGCTCCAATAGTCCGGCGCAGGCATCTTCCAGCAAATCCAGGACCAGTTCGAATCCTTCGGCTCCGCTATAATAAGGGTCGGGCACATAGTCGTAGAGTTTGTTTCGGGAATATTCGGTCATTTGATGGATTTTACCGACGGACTCGAGGTCGGGCGCCTTTCTTTTGAGGTCATCAATATTTCGGTTATCCATCCCGATAATCAGGTCGAAATCAAAAAAATCGTCTGTACGGACAGGACGGGAAATGGAATCCAGTTTATATCCCCGGCGGGCAGCGTGGGCACGCATCCGGGAGTCGGCAAGTTCTCCCTCATGATAACCGATAATTCCGGCAGAGTCAATCTTTATTCGTTTCTCTAAACCCGCATCCTTTACCAGCTTTTTCATCACAGCCTCGGCGGAAGGAGAACGACATATATTCCCGAGGCATACAAATAATATTTTATATTCTTTCTTTTCCATGTTCATTTCTATCTTTAAATGCCTAAGCCGGGTCCACATCATAGTGAACTATCAACTGCTTAAATGGCAAATAACGCAGCATTTCCGTATGAACCGCTTCCAATATTTCACGTACCGGAGCGATGGCAGCAGCTATCTCTATCTTCAAAACAATCTTTTTGATATGTAAAGCCTGCACATAAGTAACAGGGGGAGTAACCGGTCCCAGTACCCGTTCACCCAGCCGCATACGCAAATTGTCGGCATACAATGTGGACAGTTCTTGCAAAACTTCTTCATTCCGGCTACGCAATATAATGACAATCAACCGGTAGTAAGGCGGATAACGGAATACGCTCCGTTCACTCAACTGCAAACGGACCATTTCTTTATAGGCAAAATGCTGAACCATTTGTATCAAAGGATGTTCCGGCTGATTGGTTTGCAAAATAACCAGCCCGCGTTTGTCACGACGACCGGCACGACCACTCACCTGCACCATCAACTGATACGCCCGTTCGTGTGCCCGGAAATCCGGAAAGTTCATCAGGCTGTCCGCATTCAGGATACCGACGACACTTACATTTCCGAAATCCAATCCTTTCGAAAGCATCTGCGTACCAATCAGGATTCGCGTCTTTCCTTTTTCAAAATCCGCAATAATACGTTCGTAAGCCGTACGTGTACGCGCTGTGTCAAAATCCAGACGGTCTACTTTTACTTCAGGGAAATACCCGGCAATCTCCTCCTCCACTTTTTCCGTTCCGAACCCCATCATACGAAGTTCCGTACTCTGACATTCCGGACATTGGCAGGGAAGTTGTATTTTATAACCGCAATAATGACAAACCAGCTCATTCCGAAACTTATGATAAGTCAAACTGACATCACAATTGGCACAATGGGGAACCCAACCACAACTCCGGCATTCAATCATCGGAGCAAACCCACGACGGTTCTGAAATAAGATAGCCTGTTCCCCTTTAGCCAAGGCATCCCTGACTTTTTCGACCAACAACGGGGAGAAAAGCGTATCTTTCATTATCTTCTTACGCCTCAATTCCTTCACATCCACCGGAATAATCTCCGGCATCAGGCAGTCGCCATAACGCGTATTCAACTCAACCAGACCATATTTGCCCGTTGTCGCATTAAAATAAGAATCAATAGAGGGGGTAGCCGACCCTAACAATGTTTTAGCCCCGTGCATATTGGCCAAAACTATTGCGGCATTCCGGGCATGGTATCGCGGAGCAGGGTCTTGTTGCTTATAAGTGTTCTCATGCTCTTCATCCACTATAATCAATCCCAAATCCTTAAAAGGAAGAAAAAGGGAGGAGCGGACACCCAGTATCAGCAAAGGTCCGTTGCTATGTAAAAGGCGGTTCCATACCTCTACCCGTTCATTATCGGAAAATTTGGAATGGTAGACAAGCAGCCGGTCACCGAAAACTTTGGCCAGCCGTTCCGTAATCTGGGTAGTTATCGCTATTTCGGGAAGCAGGAACAATACCTGACGCCCCATTTTCAATACCTCATCTATCAGACGGATATACACCTCCGTCTTACCGCTGGAGGTGACGCCATGCAACAGGCAAACCTCTTTCGCCTTAAAAGTTTCGTGTATCTCACTATATGCCTTTTCTTGCGCCTCACTTAACGGGCTCGGAGACTGTAGCCGGCAAACCGGGACTTGCAGACGGCCCACCTCTTTTTCGTAACTTTCCAAGATACCCCGTTTCAACAATCCTTCCAGAATAGCTGAAGAACAATCGCTGCGTTCGAGCAATTCTTTTTTAGAGACCTCTTGCGTCAAGGCAGGATTAAGCGCATGGCTCAGGTCCAGAAAACAAACCAGGAGGCGTTCCTGCTTCTTCGCCCGCTTGAATTCGGAGAAAACAGCTTGCAACTTTTCTTCTTCCCGGTAAGCTTCCGTCAACCGGATAAAGGTTTGCATCTTCGGGGCAAATCCCCGCTTCATTTCCTCGCTCACCCCTACGGCTCCACGTGCCATCAGAGAAGCGACAACAGGAACAACATTTCTCAACCCGGTCTTTTTCTCCAACTCGGAAACAGTTAGTTTCAATACACCCTTGAAAGCATCCAATACAGCCTGTTCATTGGGTCGCAAACGGCTGTCGGCAACAAAATCCTCGTTATACGTAACAGCAGTTTCACTTTCCAGTTTCAGTCCGGAAGGCAAAGCAGCTTTATAGACATCTCCCAGTTTACAAAGATAATAGGAAGCAATCCATTGCCAGAAGCGCAATTGAGGACGACGCAATACCGGGGTGGCATCCAGCAATGCGTAAATCTCTTTCGTCTCAAACCGGGTATCCGGCTCACGCTCGTGGACATCCATCACGATAGCCGTGTAATAACGCTTTTTACCGAAATGGACAATCACCCGGCAACCGGGTATTACGGCAGCCTCCAAATCAGAAGGAATGCTATAGGTATAGCTATTCTCCAACGGCAACGGGAGTATAACATCTGCGTATTTCATTCGATTTCTATTTTAGCCACCATTCTATTTGTCTCTTCCTACGTTTTAGTCCAATATCATCCTTCATCCTTCAAGCAGCAAATAACCCTTTATAAATCTGCCAATTACACTAAGCCTTCCCCCTGAAGGTATCCTTCATATCATTTAGCTTGCACCCTGACAAAACTTTATTCCATCATGAATATAATAGGGAACTATTATATTTCATAGTACATATTATACCTTTAGATGCCACTTACTCTCCTTTGCTCCCGGCTCAGTATGCTTGTCGACCGAGGTCGTTAACCTTCCCGACCAAGCTCGCAAAGTTTGCTGACCCTGGTCAACAAGAGAACAAGTGGTATGGATTGCTTTAAATCATCACCTATTCAGACTTGCTTTCTTCTGAACAGGAGACTTAATTCCTGATTATTTGTTCGCATCAGAAAAGGATGGCTGCCGTAACCGACCATCCCCGGTTTTTACCGCTCAAATCGATATCCGACAAACTGTAATCATCCGTCAATCCCAAAGCGTAATTAAAACCGACCTGCAAATGCTTAATCAATTCGACACCGGCACCGAAATTCAGACCGGCATTAAAACTTTTAGCTTTCAGTTGATGTCCGACCTCGCCCGGTATATCCCAGAATTTATCGCCTCCTACCCGGAAACCGACATACGGACCGGCTGTCAGATAACATTTAAGGATAGGCAAACCGAATTTCCATTTCAAGTTAACCGGAACATCAATATAATCATTCTTTACATCCTTTTCAGCTTTCAGACCGAGACCTTTCTGCGAATACAGGATAGCGGCATCAAAACCGACTCCGAGTAAAGGAATTGTCCCTTCCAGCATCGGACCGATATTAAAACCTGTGACATTGTCCGAATTTACCAAATCCTTATTGAAATGAACGGACGATACATTCAAACCACCCTTCACACCCAACCGGAGCTGGGCCGAAGACGGAATAGCGACTAAAGTCATCAACGCCACTAATATAACACCAACAATCTTTTTCATATTCTTATACCTTTAGTTAATACCAATACAAATAAACGCACTTTTCCAGTAATAAACAAATATTGCTTTTATACTGTTCGCTGTCCGGAGTGCAAGACCCGGTAAAAAAGGAAAGCATGAACCACCGACGGAGCTCATCCCGTATAGCGATTCATGCCTCTTTTCCTAATTATTATGGCAGAATAATTAAAAACAAAAAGTATATGACTCCGGGAAAGGGAATAAAAAGAAGGATGAAGACAATTGATATGTTCTTCTTCCGGCCTTTCCTCGAAGCCGTCGAAATAATATGCGTTGCAGGTCTTCTGACTTGCTTCCGGAATGAACGCCTTCCCGACCTTTATGTCAGTGGCAAAAGATTTGTCCAATCCGTTATTGAAGCTTACAGCAGCGGGACTGTCCGGGATTTTCACCCGATTCCCTTTTAATCCTTTTCCACGGAAAGCGGAGCAGGAACAATGCATGCCACAAATATAGGAATATTTTTAATATGCCAGTGTATCTCCGGCAATTTTTAACCGATACTTTTCCCGTTCTTTTTTCCAAACTCCGGATTTATATCCAAGCAAGCGGTAACCAATAAAGTAACAAGGCAGCAGCCCATCACCCACCAGAAGAAATTCACATACCCCAAATACTCCTGTAGCCATCCTGCCATCATGCCGGGAAGCATCAAGCCCAAAGCCATAAAAGCCGTACAAATAGCATAATGGGCCGTTTTATGTTCTCCATCCGAATAATAGATTAAATAAAGCATATAGGCCGTGAAGCCGAAACCATAGCCAAACTGTTCGATGAAAACACAGATATTGACAATCAACAAACTATCCGGTAAAAACGTACTCAAATAGATAAAAACGGCATCCGGCAAAGAAATAGCCAGTGCCATCGGCCATATCCATTTCTTCAAACCTCCGCGGGAAGCAGCTATTCCTCCTAAGATACCGCCCAACGTCAGGCCGATTGTACCGATTGTGCCATATACAAAACCGATTTCAGTTGTACTCAAACCTAAGCCCCCTACCTCACGGGGATCAATCAAAAAAGGGGTAACGAGCTTGGCCAATTGGGCTTCAGGGAAACGATATAATAGCATAAACAAAATAGCCACCAACGCTTGCTTCTTTTTGAAGAAAGAGACGAATGTCCCGAAAAACTCCTTCAATATAGTAGCAGGTGTTATCGTAGCCGACGACTTATCTTCTTTAGGAACAGGCAATATGTAGCGGTGATACAGAAACAAAGCCAGAAACAATCCTGCCAGAATGAAAAATGTAATAGACCAAGCTAATGGAATATCGCCTGTACGATTTTCCATAAAACCAGCAAACATGACTAACAATCCTTGACCGGCAATAATTGCAATCCGGTAAAACGTGCTACGGATACCCACAAAAAAAGCTTGCTCGTGCGAGTCGAGTGCTAACATATAGAAACCATCCGCAGCAATATCATGAGTAGCCGAACTAAAGGCTAACAGCCAAAACACAGCCAATGAGGCTTGGAAAAAGAATGTAGTCGGAATCGTAAAAGCTATCCCGGCAAGACCGGCACCAATCAACAACTGCATGGTCACCACCCACCAACGTTTCGTCTTCAGCAAATCGATAAACGGACTCCAGAACGGTTTGATTACCCAAGGTAGATTCAACCAACTCGTATAAAGGGCAATATCTGTATTAGAAATGCCTAAACGCTTATACATCAAAACCGAGACAATCATTACCGCCACATACGGTATTCCCTCTGCAAAATACAAAGAAGGAACCCAAAACCAGGGGGATGATGTGGACGGCTTGCCGTTCAAAGGGTTACGTGGTGTCATATCTTTTCTTTTATTTTCAGGATTATTTCATTCTTTTCTGTTTCGGCAATGCTTACCTCCTTCCATATCTTCTTTAAATCCACATACGTCACTTTCTCAAAATCTTTCTCCAACGGAACAACAAACAAGCCCGACATTTCAACAGTAGCCGGACTTATCAGGATATTGGCTTCTCCCTCTGCATAATAGCAGGAAGGACGCAATTCTTTACGAGGAAAAATACAGCTCACCCACGTCTTTCCCTCCATCCAGGTCAGGATATTCATCATCGGTTCGTATTCGCCAGGTTTCACAGGCATCAGATTGTACACTTTTTCAAAAGCGGAAGCAACTTCTCCTTTATCGGTGGAGACAAACTGCAAGACCACCGGAGAATCACCGGATAAAACAGAAAGCGCAGAATGTTTCCCTTGCCAGACAAGGGCTTTCGATGCTTCTCTCGAATTTCTCACTAATGGAAAAGCTAATACATTGCCGGCCTGAAAATGCATGTGGTCGGGAGCCGAAGCCCCACATTTAGGTCCGTTATAAAAAATGGCATAACCGGAAAGGTCTGACGCCAAGTCCAGCATTTCCTTATAATAAGGTCCGATTTGTTGCTTCTCATGCCGGCGTAAGGGAATTGTCAGATGATTTTGGAAGATTGGATAAGGATTTAACAGGATTTCAAAAGTATCATTGTACAAAATGCTCTTTTGCTCCTCCGGACGATGACAAAAAAAACAGGGACGTGCATTCAGGGAAGCATTGTCTATTTTAGCAGCGGAAGAACGGATACGTTCGGGATTGAATTGCAAAACCGTATTCTTGCCGTCTTCTTTAAAATAACGGGTTTGTACATTTGCCAACGCGGCATAGTTGTCCCGTGCCAATTTCCAATCCTGCTTTTGAGCAAGAAACAGAGTTGCTATTTGTTGTGTTAAATCACTCATAATTTATTCGTCAAAGATATAGACTTTGATTGTCTTTTTACAAAAATAACGAAAAAACTATTATCTTTGGATATTCATAAAAATCCCATACCACGATGAAACACCTATTCTTTTATTTGCCTCTGACATTGCTCGTACTAGTAGTTGCCTGTAAAGGAAAAAAGAATGCATCTGTCGAACCAAGTGCAGACATCATACAGGAACCCGATACTATTCCGGTAGAAGCCATCGCGGAACTTCCTCCTTTAGAAGCCGGAGAAGTTTACCTGAAAGGAAAAAACATTTTCGGTGAAGACGTGGAACTGACCGGTACGCATATTGAAGAACCGGACACATTCGTCTTTAAACTGATTGAACCAAAGATGGTTATAAAGGACAGTTTACTGATTCTGAGTAGTATGAATGCTCCATTTTATGTCTTTCACTTCCCTCAATTCACTTATGTCAAGACCATTGGAATACGGGGAAACGGACCTGATGAATTTCAGAATCCGATTGTTGTACAATCACTCGACCCGGCTTATCTGTGTTACCTGTTAGACGGTTACAACGGTAAAATTTACGGATTGAATTGTAATCTGGAAAAGCATTTCATAAAAACAATTTTTAATTCTAAATCGCAGTGGGACTATATCGAACATGCTTATTCCATAAGTGACAAGGCATTAGTTTACAGAATGGGAGGCAGCATCGTCCGGGCATCATTGGAAGGAGACTCTGTACAAACGGAAAAAATCCACAGCTTAAGGCTGGAACAAGCCAAAAAGATGCCGACTCAAGGGACGCTAAATGTCAACCCTTTACGCAACAGAATGGTCTACGCTTATAAATATGCAAAGTTTGTCAAATTCATGGATTTGGAAGCAAAAACAGTCCGTATCCTAAACTTTGAGCAATCCGGGTTCGACGAACAGACGCTTAATATTGCGAACGGATTAGATTCAAATGTATCTTATTACATGCAAGTGTTGCCAACCCGCGATTATGTCTACATCACATATTCAGGCCGTACTCCCTATGTGGTAGCCGCAGAAATCCAAAAAGGCAACAGATACATGTATTTGGAGAAATACGACTGGAACGGAAATCCCATCAAACGGTATAAATTGAATGACTTCTGCGTCTGCTGCGTTATAGACGAGAAGACGAATCAGATAGCCCTTCCAACTTTCTACCATGACGACCCATTTGTTGTATATCAGTTGGACGAATGAGTATTCAACGCTATCCGCGCCTGAAGTTCCCAGGTTCGGATACGGTCCTTATATGTGTTATGCGCATTCATTTTGACAACATCGAGAGCCGCGTCCGAATTATCTTCCCAACGCCGGCACAGATAAAGCACGTCATAAATACGGCCAATCTGCCAAATACGCGAAATGCGTAATCCCAGCGCATAATCCTCCCCATAACTGGTATTCGGCAAATTAATACTCCGGAGTATGGGGGTATAGAAAGCTCTTGGCGCTCCAAGTCCGTTGATACGAAGAGCATTATTCCGGCCGTTTTCCGGTGTCCATTCTTTATGGTCTATAATACCGGGAGGAATCTCATTCATCGTAAAATCAGTCATTCGGTAGGTACCGACCACCATTGCGCAGTTTTGTTCATAAAAAGCATTGATTATTTTTCGAAGCGTATCGGGTCCGCTATACACATCATCGCTATCCAACTGGACAACAAACTTACCACATTCCGGATGATGTACCCCTACGTTCCAACAACCGCCGATACCTAAATCTTTCCGTTCGGGAATTAAATGCAGTACCCGCTTGTCGGATGCAAACCGGGCAATAGCCTCCGTCGTACCATCTGTAGAATGATTGTCTACCACTATCACATTGAAAGAAAAATCAGTCTGTTGCATTAAAACAGATTGAATTGCATCGCCAATTGTCCGGATACGGTTGCGCACCGGTATAATTACAGATGCTTCTATTTTAAAGTCTCCTTTATCAAAAGTTATCGGTTCAAACACCGGGGGCAAGTAAGCTCCTACCCGTTTCAGGTAATCCGTACAGGCAGCTTCCATCTCTATCTGCACATTGCGATTTCGGGGATCGACATAATCGAACAACTTCTCCCCGCTGCTCCGATTATCCAATTCGACCTCCGAATACAGATACTCATTGACATGAACAAGTTTTGAGCATTCCGAAAGACGAAGCCTTAAATCGTAGAAACCGGCAGAAAGATATGTTCTCTTCATGTCTGCCATCACCTGTTTCAAGGTAAATGTATTGAACAACAGCAAAGAACCGAAATCAAAATCATTACGCAGACTTCCTTGCTGATAATCTATCAGCGGACAGGGTTTGTACCGGTCGCCTTCTATCTGGTAATGGTCGGCATAAAGCATTCCGGCATTCGTATCGCCGGCAATAGCCAACATACGTTCCAAAGCAAACAATCCTAAATCCAAAGGCGTATGTTTCCGATATACCAAGGTATAAGGCGCCTGAGAATGAACGACTATCGTACGTATGGTGACGGAACTGTCCAACGAACCGACCGGTAATATTTCACAATCCGCAAGAGTTTCCTTATAAGGCTCTTTGGCCAGTAAATATATTTTATTTATCTGATTACAGTTTCTCAATGACAATAAGGTTTGTTCAACCTGTTCCTCCGATATAAACGGAATAAAGCAATCTATCATTTTCATCTTTATTGTCTCTCAAAAATCAGATTATTTCTCAACATCCCAAATAAGTCCCTTTACTCTTCTCCTTTCCAGTGTCGGGAAAGTGACATTGGCATCCATGCTTTTCGCAGATGCAGATGTAGAAGCAGCCCGGAACGTTTGTCCGGTTATCTGCGCAAGAGCTATACCAAATAACGTTTCCCTCGCGTCACCGAACGGATATAGTTTTTCATGCGAATACAGTTCATCGGCATAGATATCCGGTGTAAATCCGTTTGCATAATCAGCTTCATGCTTTCCGTTGTAGATACGGAGAACAATCGGATGAAGCAAATAATCATAGTCTTCCCTTTCCCCGAATATAATGGAACCTACACGTTTTCCCACGGTCTTCTCTCCGATGAGCGTAACACTTTCCGCATAAGGTTTCAGACAGTTAATCACCGCTTCCGAAGCTGAAGCCGTTGCTTCTCCCACTAATACATAAACCCGCTTCAGGTTCAGGTTGGCATTAGACATCTCACTGTTTTTCTTCAACAATAAGCTTTGATTAAGTTCTTTCTTTTTATCATTATACTCCATAAGGCAAAACGTTTTGCCTAAATCACTTGCCGGCACCAACAACGAAGTCAACAATTGTGCACAAGATACCAATCCTCCGCCATTATAGCGCAAGTCGAGCACAAATTCATTCACATTCCGGGATTTGAAGCTGGAGAAAATTTGTTTCAACCGATCATCGTATGTATTATCATTGTCGGTCGGACCTGACGAGAAAGTGTTGTACATCAGGTATCCTATATTTTTCTCTCCTATATGCAAAACCGTATCTTTCAAGAAAGGAGTATCTTCCACTGCCCGGGACGAACCAATCGGCAATTCCTTGGAAAAAACGAGCCGCTCCCTTTCCATATCATATTCACCTATCAGGAAGGTTGTTTTTCCTCCTGCATATAAAGCCTTCGCTGTTGTGATATTATTCAGGCTATTCACACCCAAAATCCAGTCGCCCCGTTGCAAACCCGCTTCCGATGCAGGAGAATTAGGATAAACAGCTATCACTCTTGCATAAAAGTAAGAAGCATCCTGGAGAGAATACAGGGCAAAATCGAACCCATAAGAATCAGAAGTGTCAATACTTTTGGCTGTTCCTTTTTTCTTCTCTATTCGAGAAAACACATAGTTTTGACCATATATAACTGCTCCATCCTCTTCCAAATATAAAAGCGAATTAAAGAAATCTTCCGGAGATTGATTGAAATCGAGTTTGTTTTTTGCCGGGATTTCATCATACCACAGATAATAATCTGTCATAGTTTTATAAATCCAAGTATTCACATCATCCTTTAATACGTCAGGTTCATCACTATCCTTACAGGAAGACACAAATAACAGACAAGCCAGCATTCCAGACAGAATACTAACAGCTTTACACCCAAGAACAAACCTCGAATTCATTGTACATCTATTTAATTTATAAAACAACCGCGCAACCTCCCTCCGGAAACTGCGCGGTTTTATCAAAAAAGACTTACGCTTTTATTCAAAAAGCCTTACGTCTTTTATTATTCGCCTAACAGTATTTCCAATATCTGGCAAGCAGCCTTAGCAACGGAAGTACCCGGACCGAAGATAGCAGCCACACCTGCTTTATACAGGAAGTCATAGTCCTGTGCAGGAATTACGCCTCCGGCAATCACAATAATGTCGGGACGGCCCAATTTCTTCAGTTCCTCGATTACCTGCGGAACCAGAGTCTTATGTCCGGCAGCCAGTGAAGAAACACCCATTACATGAACGTCGTTTTCCACAGCTTGACGGGCAGCCTCGGCCGGAGTCTGGAACAAAGGTCCCATATCTACGTCGAAACCGCAGTCGGCATAGCCTGTAGCAACAACCTTAGCACCACGGTCGTGCCCGTCCTGCCCCATCTTTGCAATCATAATACGTGGCTGACGACCTTCTTTCTTCGCAAACTGTTCTGTAAGCTCACAAGCTCTTACAAAGTCTGCATCTTTCTTTGTTTCTGATGAATACACGCCTGATATAGTTCTGATAATTGCTTTATAACGACCGACAACCACTTCGCAAGCATCGGAAATTTCGCCCAATGACGCACGCAAACCGGCAGCCTTAACAGCCAGTTCAAGCAGATTGCCTTTCTTTGTCTTCACACATTCGGTAATATCGGCCAGCGCTTTCTGAACTGCTGCCTCATCACGGTTTGCGCGTAATTTCTTCAGCAATTCAATCTGTTCGTTACGTACGGCTGTATTATCGATTTCAAGAATATCAATCGGATCTTCCTTCGGCAGACGATATTTGTTTACGCCTACGATAGTTTGGACACCGGAGTCGATACGAGCCTGCGTACGGGCAGCCGCTTCTTCGATACGCATCTTCGGCAGGCCTGTCTCGATAGCTTTCGCCATACCGCCCATGCTTTCGATTTCCTGAATTAACGCCCAGCCTTTATGTACCAGTTCGTTTGTCAAAGTTTCCACGTAATAAGAACCGGCCCACGGGTCGATTTCCTTACAAATCTTTGTTTCTTCCTGGATATAAATCTGGGTGTTACGGGCAATACGGGCCGAGAAGTCCGTCGGCAACGCGATAGCTTCGTCCAATGCGTTGGTATGCAGGGACTGAGTATGTCCCAAAGCCGCTGCCATCGCTTCGATACAAGTACGACCTACATTGTTGAACGGGTCTTGTTCCGTCAATGACCAACCGGAAGTCTGACAGTGAGTACGCAAAGCCAAAGATTTCGGATTCTTGGCTCCGAAGCTCTTTACAATCTTAGCCCACAGCATACGGGCAGCACGCATCTTAGCAATTTCCATGAAGTGATTCACACCGATAGCCCAGAAGAATGACAGACGCGGAGCGAAAGCATCTACATCAATACCTGCATTTACTCCGGCGCGGAGGTATTCCATACCGTCGCACAAGGTGTAAGCCATCTCTATATCTGCAGTTGCGCCGGCTTCCTGCATGTGATAACCGGAGATAGAAATAGAGTTGAACTTCGGCATCTTCTGTGAAGTATATTCAAAGATATCAGCGATAATCTTCATGGAGAATTCGGGCGGATAGATATAGGTATTACGCACCATGAACTCTTTCAGGATATCATTCTGGATTGTACCGGCCATTTCTTCCAACTTAGCGCCTTGTTCCAGCCCTGCATTGATATAAAATGCCAATACGGGAAGAACGGCTCCATTCATTGTCATGGAAACAGACATCTTGTTCAATGGAATGCCGTCGAACAGAACTTTCATGTTTTCCAAAGAGCAGATGGATACGCCTGCCTTACCAACATCGCCGACTACACGTTCGTTGTCGGCATCATATCCACGGTGTGTCGGAAGGTCGAATGCCACAGACAACCCTTTCTGGCCGGAAGCCAGGTTACGACGATAAAAGGCGTTGGACTCTTCTGCTGTAGAGAAGCCGGCATACTGACGAATCGTCCAGGGACGCATCGCATACATACCGCTATACGGGCCACGCAGATAAGGAGGCAAACCGGAGGCATAATTCAAATGCTCCATGTCTTCCAAATCCTCTTTTGTATATACAGGTTTCACCTCGATATGCTCGGGGGTTTTCCAATTGGCTTCGATGCCATTGGCTTTTGCCCATTCGGCAGCATTGGTAGCTGCAAAACCGGCATTCTTTATATCTATGTTTTTAAAATTTGGTCTCATAATTATTATGGAGTTAGTAGTTGGCAATTGATAGTTGGCAGAAGAGAATAATCTTTCATATTATCCGGTTACTACCAACTAGCTACCCACTACTGATTATTAAATACCTAATTTTACGTTGAAAGCTTTCAATGTTTCAAGCACATTGCTCTTTACATTTATATATTGCTCGATACCTATAGCTTTCAGGTCGTCCATACAAGCAGGCATACCGGCTACAACAAATTCGGCTCTTCCGGCCAAAGCTTTGTAAGCAGCAGGAGCTAATTCCGCATATTCATCGTCGCTTGAGCAAAGAACTACGATTTCGGCACCAGCCTTAACAGCAGCTTCCACACCTGCTTCTACTGTATCGAAACCTAAGTTGTCAATGACTTTATATCCGGCACAAGCAAAGAAGTTGCTTGAGAACTGCGAACGAGCCAAACGCATAGCCAAGTTTCCGATTGTAAGCATGAATACCTTCGGAGTCTTACCGCTCTTTTCTGTTGCCAGACGCAAAGCTTCAAACTGGGAAGCACCGCGAGAGAAGTCGAGAGACGGAATAGTGGCTTCACCACAACGACCGCCGCCACAACAACAAGATGCTGTTTCCTTAATCTTTCCGGCAGCCACTTCGTTGAAATTCGGGAACTGGTTAGAACCCAGCAATACTTCACGGCGAGTAGCAACCGCCTTCTTGCGAGCCTCATTGGAGGCATTGACTGCATTTTGGATTTCACCTGTATTGGCCAACTTACCGAAACCGCCCTTGTCTTCTACTTCCAGGAAGAGTTTCCAAGCAACATCAGCCAACGAGTTGGTCAAAACTTCCACATAATAAGAACCGGCAGAAGGGTCTACCACTTTGTCCAAATGGCATTCTTCTTTCAACAATAACTGTTGGTTACGTGCGATACGTTCGGAAAAGTCGTCCGGAGTCTGATATATTTTGTCGAATGGACGGACTGTTATAGAGTCTACACCGGCTAAGGCGGCCGACATAGCTTCAGTTTGTGAACGGAGCAAGTTTACGTGAGCATCGTAAAGTGTCATGTTCCATTCTGAAGTCTGTGCATGTACATGCATCTTGCAAGCGCAACGGCACATACCGTTCGCAGCCTTGTTCGGGCATTCTGTCGGACAGTGGCAAACCGGATTATAAGCCGCTACGATTTCGGCCCACAACCAGCGTGCGGCACGGAACTTGGCTATTTCCATGAAGTAGTTGGAGCTGATACCCATGTTGAATTTAATCTTCTTGGCAACTTCATCGGCTTCGAAACCGGCTTCAGTCAATTTAGCCATCAATTCGTTCCCCCATGTCAGTGCATACCCCAGTTCCTGAGAAATATAAGCACCTGCATTGTTGAAATAAAACGCATTAACCGCCAACACTTTGTAACGGGGCAATGCTCTGCCGGCTTTGAGCACAGCCGCAGCAGTTTCTACCCAGTTTTCGTTTTCCTTGCCTTTTACCAAAGGTTTCTTGAACGGGTCAAAATTTACAGAACCAAAGCATTTACTCAGGTCTACTCCTTTCGCCTTGTAATTATCAGCCAGAATGCCAATCAATTTTTCAGCTTTACAATTGCAAGTGTTGAAGTTCAGTTCAACAGCAGCCGGACAAATACCGTCCAACAAAGCAGCGATGTTTTCCGCATCGACTTCATCACCTTTGATTATAAAACCGAGAGAAGTAACCCCTTTCGTCAACAGGTCTTTAGCCTTTTCATTGGCTCCTTTAAAACAAGTCACTTCGATGTTCTGGCGTACCTTCCAATCGTTGTCCTTTTTTGTTCCGCGAACATAAGGGAATTCACCGGGGAGAGACTCGGTCGTCTTCAATCCTTCGATGTCCTCTGCACGATAGAAAGGATTTACATTAAATCCTTCGCCTGTCTTCCAGACAAGCTTTTTCTCAAACGGAACCCCTTTCAGGTCTGCCGTAATCTTCGCCATCCACTCTTCAGTAGATACCGGAGCGAATTCTGAGAAAAGTTTTTCTTTTAGTTCTGCCATAATATTAGTTATTTTAATACTGGTATTAGTAATTGTTCAATAAGTATATTGTTCAACAACAAGTGGCAAAGGTAGAATAAATAAACAGGAACGCCAATGAAATATAAACGAATTTGCTATCACTTTTAACGCCTTTTAGTGCTGCAGAAGCCATTTAGCTTGCATTATGACAGCTATCGAAAATTTCTTCCAAAAAATTTCCGCATAAAAGAACAGCGAAATAAAATAATTACTACTTTCGCAACGTCAAACACAAAGATTGACAAAACCGGTGCATTCGTCTAGTGGTCCAGGACGCCGCCCTCTCACGGCGGAAACTCGGGTTCGACCCCCGGACGCACTACAAACAAAACAATTAATAGCTGTAATTCGAAAGATTGCAGCTATTTTCTTTTATACCACTGTAACACGACTGAGACTTTTTAATATCCCGGTTCATTCAACAGCAACAGAAAATAGATTTCTATAGTCTCCTAATATCCATAACGTTGGTTCCTGATTGATTCCGGTTGTTTATTTCACCCAGTGCCATACGGGTGACACTGCAGTGCCATAGTAGTGGCACTCTTGTGCCATTAGGATGGCACTACAATGCCATGCCGGTGGCACTCGACACGCTGTATGTTAACGATTATCGTTGAG
>NZ_QRMP01000031.1:0-15739 GCF_003473295.1 Parabacteroides sp. AM08-6 | reverse complement strand
ACGCTGTATGTTAACGATTATCGTTGAGTACTATCCGTCTTATATATAAGTCAGGTTGACTCGGTTAAAACTAAAACATAATAAAGGTTGACCTTTTTCTCTCTTATCCATGAATGAGGTTAACCAGACCGATCAGATTGGCTGCAAAAATAATCAAGATAACAGATTTACCCCAATAGATTATGAAAAAACCACCGCGGTGGTTTGCCATGCGGCCGGAGGCGCGAAGCCTCCGAAGAGCTCCTATCCGGTCATGAGTATCCCACATTGCTTTTTTATGGCTATTTCACGGTAACTGATCCATTTCTTCTTCAGTTCTCCTTCGCAACCCGCTGCCTGTGAGGGCGTCATACCGTCTAAGCTCCAGTGAGGGCGTTCATTATTATAGAACTCCACGGCAGCTTTGACGGCAGCCTCTACATCGAAGATCCGGTAGAACTCCATGCCTTTGAGCAACTCGTTCTTTATGGTGTTATTCACCCGTTCGGCTACTGCATTGTCTTTGGGATTCCCGCTTTCCGTCATGCTGATACCTATCTTGCAATCCTTCAAACGGGCCGTATAGGCATAACGTTCGGGTTAAGCCGACGAAGCGATGCTTCCTGATTTAGAAAAAAGGGTTAAAAAGGACGCCGCTTCTTTTAAAACAGCATAAAAATGCACCTGCCTTTATATCAATTCGACCACCAAATCTGTTTTATTTATACTTATACCATAAACATAAAACATAGTTATCATGACGAAAGGAACGATTGGTTTAAATGCCGGGGCCATCTGCAACTTATTGTTAGATGGTAGGTGTTGGAGTTTTGAAGAGTTGAAAACAGCGTCATCCTTAACAGAACCTGATTTATGGTCAGCTATCGGATGGTTGGCAAGGGAGAACAAAATAGAAATTAAAAGCAGCAGTAGCCAGCTGGCTTTTGCTCCGGGGATGAATTTCAATTACTAAGTTGTTATTACAACTTTTCAGCACGTATGACCCTTTGAAATTAGTATTTATTGCCACTTTAGAAATGACTGGTCCGTCCGGATGACAGGCAGTTTCTAAAGTGACAATAGAGCTTATCTTTCAGGTAATTCCTTTTTCAATGTTTTTTCCTTTCTCAGCATACGACCGGCCTCGCCTACTAACCATAAGTAATAATCGCTCTTCAATCCTTCTTCAATCGGGACAAACGTACTGGCTCCTACAGGAACTTTGGTTGCACATTTAAAAATTGCCGTCCCTTCGTCTATTTCATCAAACATGGCAATATATAACATTTCAGCCCCGACCTCAATGGCTCCGGACAATTGTTTCCAGAGAAAAGAGCCTCTATTCCGTAAAATTTGTGTTGTGTTTTCTCCTTTCAGGTTGCGCCAGGAAAAGCCGGGAAAAGCAAGTGGGACATAATCTACACCATTCTTTTTACACCAAGCCATATCTTGTATTATTTCCTCTTTGAATGGAGGATAACCTGCTTCGTCGTATCGCCCTACCAACCAAGGCATAACAATATCACTCTTTCTTATTAATCGGTGAAGTCCGGAATCCGGCTCCGTATCTTTTTCCAACGTACGCCAAAAAGTAGGAACTCCGAGCATAATGCTAAAGCCTCTACTTTTTAATCCGTCCATAACAATTTCCACTTCCTTTAATCCGTATGCCCGATTGTCGTTGAAACCGACACCCCACAAAACGACCAGCGGTTTCCCGTTATGATGCAAATAAGTAGGATTCTGTTTACGGGCTGCCATATCATACATTGCGGACAGCTCGTCTATGTCTTTCAAAACAACTTCCTCATCACCGGGATGCATTCCGCTAAAGTCATACATAACGCATATTGCCCGTTCATATTTTCGAGCCGCTTTCATGGCCGACGAGAGAACCTTATTAAAATGAAGTTTTCCGGAAGGATTCTTTACTTCCCCCACAAATCGTTGCATAAAAACGCCATCCAGTCCATATTCTTTCATCCAACGGAAGTGCACATCTACAGTAGATTCGTCATTCGAACTGAAAACATAAGCCGGTGTCCCGTCGGCAAATGCAAATTCTGTTTTATACGTTTTCGCATATTCGGAGACATCCGGCCAAAAATCCACACTACATGAACCTGGCTTAAATCCGTCTTTTCCCCGATAATGATACCATCCCCTTCCGGCACCATCATCCGGAGCATTAAACCATCCCTGATAACCGGCCATTATCAAGCCTTTATAAGAATCATACTGCTTTATGGCTTTGTCGGAAGCTTTACCCGGCATAATCCACAGGCAAGCAAGAACAATGTAAATGACTATTTTCATGATATATTCTTTCTATATTGCTTATTTTTCTCTGAACAACTGCTCTACAATCGTACTATCTCCATCATTCGGGGCCGGCTGCAAATTTAACAAGCGGGCAATAATCAAATATAAATTCACATTCGGCATAACCGGCAACTCCGCATGTTGCTTGAATGAAGGACCGGTAGCATAGAAGATTGCTTCCATTTCCGGTGCAAAATTATCATATCCATGATTCGCTGCTAATTTCAATCTTGTATCAGGACGGAAAAGGACATAAGAACCCACATCCGGCAATATAAACAGTTCACCTATACGCGGATTTTTCCCATATACATACTTTTCCGGTATTTCATTCTTTTTCCAAACAGTTATGTTCGGTACACGTTTCAATATGGCATAGGCGCTATCTGTGTATGAAGGCTTCGGGTAGAGTAAAGCCGGTACACCGTCGAAAACGTAATCGAAGCTGTCACGAGGCAGATAGTCGTTTAAATTCACAAACTTTTCCGGCACACAAGTTGCCATTCCGTGATCGGATAAAACGATAAAATCAATCTTATCAAAGATATCCAGTTTACGAGCCTTTGAAAAGAAGCGACCGACAATGCTATCCAACTCTTCCACTTTTTTCAACGTTTCCGTAGACTCCGGGCCATAGGCATGTCCGATAGCATCCGGTTCTTCCATATACCACATAATCAGATGCGGACGCACTTTTTCCGGCAATTGCAACCATGCAATCACGGAATCTCCCCGACTTGAAAAAGGCACAGATTTATCAAATGGCTTCCAGATAGAAGGTTGACGGCCTTGCACCGGATATTCGCTTCCTACCCAATAGAAGGAAGCTGTGCGGACACCCTGTTTTTCTGCCGTATTCCAGATAGGTTCTCCTCCGAAAAAAGCAGGATTCGGTTTTCCCATTAAATAGATACTATCCAGGTCGGGGGCATAAAAGAAATTATTTACCAGACCATGATGGTCAGGATACAGACCGGTCGCCATACTGTAATGGTTGGGGAAAGTTACACTTGGAAAGGAGGGACGAAACTTTGCTTTTATACCGACATTTGCCAATGAATCCAATGTCGGTGTATTGGCTTTGTCGGGATAATCCGAACGAAAACCATCCATCGACAAGACTACCACATAATGTTCATGTTGCTTTGGCCCGACACAACCGGACATGCAAGCTGATAATATTAAAAGAATACTTACCAGTATAATTGAAAACTTTTTCATATTCATCTATATAAAGAAAGAGGTTCACAAAGATAGTGAACCTCTTCCATATAATGTCATATTCCATTTGTAAAGAAAATTTATCAGAAAATATAGCGTAAACCTACTTGAGCATGCCAACGGGAAGCTAATGATGTATTTGTAACCATTTTTCCCGGATCAATAAACTGATAAGTCATATTTTCCCCGGAACCTTTCAAGGTCAGCGGTGTCAAATCATACCCGGTTGTTGTTTGATGATATAATCCCCAATTTTTATTGAACAAGTTTCCGACATTCAGTATGTCAAAATTCACTTGTAGAGTATGCCGGCGGCCAGCCACATTCATAAAGAAGTTTTGTGCAATATGAAAATCAAAATGGTGTTCGAAAGGCATCAACATTTGATTTCTTTTTAAATGGTCGCCTTTTGTCTTACGAAGCTCATCGTTCGAATCAATCCAGTTGGCAAACGCTTCTTTCTGCTGGTCGGCAGTGGCAATTAGCTTATCATTACTGTAGTAATCAGTAAAGACCATATTAGCCCGTTCTGCATCCGTCGGGATATAAAGCAAATCATTGGAAGCTCCATCACCATTCAAATCATTGCTGTACATCAATGAATAACGTCCTCCGGTCTGTCCGTTATAGAATAAACTTACTGTTGTTGCGAAATGCTTTGCATATTCTTTTGTGTAAGAAACGGAAGCCACGATACGGTTGCGTACATCGAACATAGACCAACTCAGTTCCGGCTTTGTATCGCCATAATAAACCGCATTGTATTTCCAACCGGAATATGCCTGAGAAGAATTTCCGTCAGTCAGAGATTTTGCCTGTCCGTATGTATAAGCAGCCATGACATTCAGACCGAAATCAAAATCTTTTTCCAACTTAGCAGTCAGGTTATAAGTATATCCTTTGCTTGTATTGGTTAGAAGCATAATCTGTGTAAAATTATTATCCACTTTTGAATAGACCGGACGGTTATCTCCACCATTATTCAATGTTCCACTCTGCTTGTAATTCAGATTCTGATACCATATATTATTCAATGTCTTAGAATATAGACCTTCTATACTTGCTCGGATATCATAAGGAAATGTATGTTCCAAAGCTAAATTTGCGCGGAATACGGAAGGGAATTTGAAATCTTTATCAAGAAGGTTCACTTCTGATGTTCCGGCCGATTGATACTGTTTGGAAGGGTCTATGTTAAAATGGAAACCATCAGCACTTACTTGCGGATACCTTAACGAAGTCCTGCTCATTTCCACACCGGTATTCGAGAAGCTGTTTGAAATCCAAACAAAAGGCACACGTCCGGTAAATATTCCCACACCACCACGTAATAAAGTAAGACGTTCCTCATCCAAGTTCCAACGGAAGCCTACACGAGGCGACCATAATACTTTTGAAGAGGCCATCTGATTGTTAGTCACGCCATATTCTTGAGCCACCGAAGATGAATTAAAATCTTCATTCGCAATCGGTTTATCGAAAAAGACCGGAATATCCACGCGTAAACCATAAGTCAAACGGAATAAATTTGTAACACTCCACTCATCTTGGGCATAAAAACCTAACTGAGCTGCGCCAAATTTAGGTTTCCAGCGATTCGTTCCTGTAATTTCAACTCTTGGGATTGAATAATCGTAATACAACGGTGCTTTTTCATCTGCAGTTCCAATAGACAAAAAATCGTCCAATGAATTATATGTATATGAACCATATCCATTTGCAATATAGAGATTAGCCATCTTGAAAAACTCATTGTAAGTACCAAAGGTAACCGCATGATTACCAACAGTCCACGTTAAATTATCCGTCAAGGTAAAAATATCCTGGTCCAAGGCATTTGCCATTGAGAATCTTTCCGTACCCAGTTCAAGCGAAGTTCCGCCGGACATATTATTAATCTTTATATAAGGCAGCGCCTGACCTATCGGGTCGCGATAGTCACGGACACGTGTCCATCCTAGGCGTAATTCATTAGCCAAAGATGATTTAAACTGCGAATTTAATTCTCCTACAAGTGAATGGGTTGAGTTATTCATATAGTAACCATTATCATTTAAACGGCCTCCTGCTGGTTGTAAGGAGAAATTCATGCTACGTGCATCCAACAGGCTGTAACGCATTGTGAATTTATTTTTCTGGTTGATATTCCAATCTATACGTGCCAGAAACTTATTTGAATATGTATCCACATCCGTTAAACCATAACCACCGGCATTATATCCATTCGCCAATTGAGAAACTTTCTGAATAACTTTGTCTACTTCTTCCTTATCTAATTTGGATTCCGCTGTCCCGATATTATTGGTAGTCGGAAATGTCTCTTTGGTTCGTTCGAAGTTCGTAAAAAAGAACAATTTATTTTTGATAATCGGACCTCCTAAAGCAACTCCGTATGTTTCAATTGATTGGTCGTTCAAGCGTGTACGTGGTTTCACATCTCCCGGTGTCTTACCATAAAATTTTTCATTATTGTAATAACCATAAACCGATCCTTGAAAAGTATTTGTCCCGGATTTAGTAACAGCATTAATGCCACCACCTGTAAAACCGCTCTGCCGGACATCGAAAGGAGCTATCACAACCTGTATCTCCTCAATAGCATCCAACGAAATAGGATTCGCATTCGCCTGACCTCCGTTAGTACCACTGGCGGAAAGACCAAACACATCGTTATTTGGTGTTCCATCAATCTGGAAAGAGTTATACTTATTACTCGCTCCGGCAAATGACATTCCGCTACTGGTATTGACTCCCATCGGATTCATTTTGGTAATATCAAAAAGACTACGGTTAACAGTTGGCGTAGAAAGAATTTGAGCTTGATTAAAATTCTGGGCTGCTCCTGTTTTCTGTGAATTAAAAATCGCACTTTTAGAAGCTGTCACCACTATTTCTTCCAGTTCCCCTGACTCTTTCAAAGTGGCATCCAACAAATAGGTCTCACCTAACTGCAAAGTAATATTCTTGAATACGGCTTTATGAAATCCGACATAGGATATTTCCACCGTATAGGGTCCGCCTGTACGCATTCCCTGCAAGCTATAACGCCCGTCAACATTCGTTGTTGTCCCATAAAGAGAACCCGAAGGTTCATGGACAGCCAGAACTGTTGCACCAATCAACGGTTCCCCGTCAGCAACAACTTTACCGCTAATGCCTGATGTTGTCACCTGGGCATTTAACGAAAAAACAATACACAATAATACAAAAACAAACCAATAACGTTTCCCCATACCAGATAAGTTTAAATTAATAAAAATCAAAACATTTTTTCAGAACGATGCAAATATAGATATTTCAGATTACCCAACCATTACAAATATGATTGAATTCTATGAATTTTTTCAATTTTCTCTATCTTCCCTAAGTTGGTCGGCAATATCCTGATGCTGCCGGGCTAACTCTTCCTCACCTGTCTGACGAAATGCCTCTGCAAGATATTCATGGGCCGCAGCATGTTTTGGTTTAATATCGACGGCTTTCATAAAGTCCGAAACAGCCTCATCATAATATTTTAACTGCAAATAACATTTTCCACGATTATATCGGGATTTAAAAGATTGGGGATTTAAACGAACCGCTTCATTCAAACAAACAACAGCCTCAAAATTATCACCCAAATCCAACAAAGTGACTCCTTTCCGTACCCAAGCATCCACAAAATCAGGATACAATTTTAACGCCTTATCAAACGAACGGATAGCAGCATTCGGATCATGAGCTTTTGTGATACATTCGTTTCCCATCAGATAATATTCATGTGCATATTCTTTTTGAATTTCTCGCTGTGCATGTATTTCCTCACGGAGTTTCTTAATTTGCGCCCGTTGAGTATTAAGGCTTTGCAGTTTCATTCGAAGTAATCGTTGCACTTCCGGTTTATCCAGTTCATTCCTTTTGTTTATTGCAGCAGCAAAAGATTCAACCGCATCTTTTATATTCCCTGCATTAAAATCATGTACGGCTCGGGCATATAAAAGTTCCGCTTCACTTTCACGTAAACTTTTTTCTATTAATTGTTGGTCATTAAATATCTGGCTAAACTCCACAATCTCCTTTCTGACAAATATATCATGCGAAGAGACTTTATTTTTTAAAACAAGCCCTTCCAACGAGGTGCAACGACTCAGAGCAACATACGTTTGTCCTCCGGCAAAAACACCTCCCGTCAAATCCACCACCACCCGATTAAATGTCAATCCCTGACTTTTATGGACTGTTATAGCCCAAGCAAGACGAATTGGCAGTTGTTCAAATGTCCCGACTATTTCTTCCTCAACTCGCTTTTCCTTTTCATTGTATTTATATTTATAATTACGCCAGGAGGTAGGCTCTACCAAATATTCCCTTCCGTCTTCAAGCAAAACAAATACATTTCCGTTTTCATCAATACCTGATATCATGCCGATTGTCCCATTTACCCAACGACGTTCATAATCGTTATCAATAAAAATCACTTGCGCCTGCTCCTTGATAGACAAATTCAGTTGTGTCGGTAAAGATGCTTCAGGAAAATCTCCTTCAACTTTACCTTTTGAAACAAATTCTTCTCCCGGCAATTCTGCTAATTTTCGCTCATTAATGAAGTCCACCTGATCACGACGAGTAGCCAGTGTAATATACATATCCTCATTCCGGGGGACAAAATCGGGAAAATAGCGCGCATTCAATATTTCTAATTCCTGCTTCCGGGCAGCATTACCACGAATACGGTCCAGAATATTAATAAATACAGGATCTGTTTGCCTATACACTTTCTGCAGTTCAATCGGGACTAAATTTATCTCCTTGAATACACGAGCTGAAAAGAAATACGGGCTGGCATAAAATAGGCTCAATATCTCTTTCTGATCCGAAGGGACCACCGGTTCCAACTGAAAAACATCTCCGACAAAAAGCAGTTGCTTTCCTCCAAACGGCAAACGCATATTTCCGGAAAAAACACGTAAAATCCGATCGACACAATCGATAATATCAGCCCGTACCATCGAAATCTCATCAATAATAATCAGTTCGACTTCTGAAATCAACTTTCTATGCTCCTTTTTATACTTAAAGAACTCAAAAATACGTCCACTCTTCAAACTCAAATCAGGGTCATCCGGCAACATCGGACGGAAAGGAAGTTTAAAGAAAGAATGTAAGGTAACTCCTTCTGCATTAATAGCCGCAATACCTGTCGGAGCCAAAACCACATGCTTCTTTTTCGTATGGTTGCAAATATATTTCAGAAAAGTAGATTTGCCCGTCCCTGCTTTCCCTGTTAAGAAAACAGACTGGCGCGTATGAGTAATCAACTGCAAGGCATCCTGAAACTCTTTATTGTTCGTGTCTAACTTAAATTCCAATCGTATAAAATTTGAGTAGACAAAGCTATAGAATATTTTATACATCCACATTATAAAAAGTATATAAAATATTTGGTGAATTAAGAATTTATATCTTACTTTGTAATATCAAAATAATATCAAATACAAATCATTATGGAAGCACAAGAAAAATCTTTTAGTGGTATAAAACTTACAGGGTTTCAAGCCTTGTTGATTATTCTCCTTTTTGCGGTTTTAGCAGTTTTTACTATACTGCTCTCGAAAGTATGGAGCATTATCTTGGGAGTAATTTGCATATTCTGTATAGTTTTTATGTTTCCGGGTTTTATGATTATAGAACCAAACAACTCACGTGTTTTGACTTTTTTCGGCAGATATGCCGGAACCATTCTAAAAAACGGATTTTATTGGGTAAACCCTTTATATTTAAAAGCTAAGGTAACTTTGCGCATATTAAATCTGGATATAGAACCAATCAAAGTAAACGATAAAGTTGGAAATCCGGTTATGATTGGTGCAGTTGTGGTATGGAGAGTAAAAGACACCTATAAAGCCAGTTTTGATATTTCGGGGAATGTCAGAGATTTTGTCAAAATACAGAGCGATGCCGCCTTGCGTCAAGTTGCCGGAATGTATGCCTACGATACAAATGAAACAACAGACAAAGTAACCCTTCGCTCCGATGAAAGCGGAGAAGTGACCAAACGTTTGGAGGAAGAGCTGAACAGCCGTTTGGCAATTGCCGGCATCGAAATCGTTGAAGCTCGTATTAACTATCTGGCTTATGCTTCCGAAATTGCCAGTGTGATGTTGCGTCGCCAACAAGCCGATGCTATCATTTCAGCTCGTGAACGTATCGTAGAGGGTGCCGTCAGCATGGTTCATCTGGCTTTAGAAAAATTACAAAAAGAGAATGTTGTCGAACTGGATGAAGAACGAAAAGCAGCTATGGTCAGCAACTTACTTGTTGTTCTTTGTGCCGATGAATCTGCACAACCGGTAGTTAATACCGGTACGTTATATCAATAATTTAATATTAATACTATAATATGGCCAAAAAGGAAAATGGAAACGCGACCAAAAATTTCATTCTGCGTATCGATGCAGAAATGATGGAAGCTATTGAAGCTTGGGCTGCCGATGAATTTCGCAGTACTAACGGTCAGATACAGTATATCCTGGACCAAGCTTTACGAAAAGCAGGCCGCCTCAAGACAAAGAGGAAATCGAAACCAAATGAAGAAAAAGAGTAGAAAACTATATAACTAAAAACCTGCCTGGACGTTTTTTAAAAATCCTTCGGTTGAAAATAAATTTCATCCGAAGGATTTTTTAGAATATATTTATCACTTATTTAAAATGTTGCTATTTATCGGCTAGCAAACAACCAAGCATCCTTATATTTAGGATTGGCTCGAAGAGTTGTCATATAAGCTTCAGCCTGTTCACGATTATCAAACTTATCAGCGTAAATACGATATTTACCGTCACGAACAATTTTACTAACATGTTTGCACTCACTTACATCAACACTGGAAATATACTCATCAGCTTGTTTTTCAGAAGGGAAACTTGCAATTATAATATGATACATTTTCGGATTACTCTTCATTGTTACCGGTTCGGAAAGAACTTCCGGCTTTTGTGTTACCGAAGCCGAAGTTGCCGCCACTTTTTCTGAAGCATCTTCCTTTAGTTCTGAAAAATCAATCGATTTATCCTGTTCCATGGAAATTGTCGAAACATTCTGTTCCGAAACCTGAGATGACGCAATAATCATTTTATTGGAAACCATTTCCGTAGGAACGAAACTAGCAGTGTAAGCATCTTGTCTCACATCCTTAACCGGAGTAGATACAACCAAAAACAACGTTACAGCTGCAGCAGAAGCAACCACCGAACGAATCAATTTACGACTTATAGGAATATAAAGTGTATCTTTTTGCTTTGTAAGAAGCACAACTTCTTCTTTCTCGGCCTGCAAAGAAACTAATTGCGGGAAATGGAATGTAGATAAACCATAAGAATCTATACTAAATAGATTTGTTTCTCCCGGATGAAAAACCAATTGACCTTCGTCACCAATACTGAACGAACCCAATACCCCCATTGAAAGCTTCTTGTACTGTTGCAAGGAGTTCTTCATGTCTTCCGTATCCTCGTCCAACATTAATTGAGCTTGCCGATAGTTTATATCATACATTTGCATGTATGATTCTGCCAAAAGACCGTCACTATGCTGTAAAGTCACATTAAAACTTATCTCTTTCCGCTGTGGACGAAACATATGTTCTTCTACCCCGTAAAAAGCAGGAACAGATTGCAAAACAAAACCTCCCAACTTCGGTACAATCACACAATCATGCACCAAAAGCAAACGTTCAATATGTGTTATAATCCTAAGCATAAAGCAAAGGTATATATTTATATGAATTTACAAAACAAAAAACAGGAACAATTACTAAAATTATATTTTACCTTTGCACTTATTATGTATTGGTTCAATCAATCTGTTTATATGATAAAAGCTATTCCGTTTTTAGGCGGATGGCTGGCGGATCGCCTGCTTGGTGACCCGGAAGGTGGGCCTCACCCGATAATCGCGTTCGGCAAAATCATTTCTTGCGGAGAAAAAAAATTGAATTCAGGAAACAATCGTGCTGTAAAAGGAGCTTTATTTGCCATTATACTTGTTGTGGGTGTTTATCTGATTTGCCAGAACATACTTCTTTGGGCCAATATGCTCCATCCTAACCTATACGCTGTTCTTCTCGGTATCGGCGTTTTCTATTGTTTAGCTGGAAAAACACTAATAAAAGAGGTCAAAGCCGTTTTCAAAGCAGTAGAGCACAGTACAGAAGAAGGACGTAAACAAGTCGGACGTATTGTCGGACGTGATACTTCCCATCTCTCTCCACAGGAAATCCGGGCTGCGGCTTTAGAAACCCTGGCAGAGAATTTAAGCGATGGCGTCATTGCTCCCATGTTCTGGTTTGTTTTGCTGGGACTACCGGGTATGATGGCTTACAAAATGATAAACACTCTGGATTCTATGATTGGATATAAAAACGACCGTTACCTTGAATTTGGACAAATAGCTGCCAGAATAGACGATTTAGCAAATTATATTCCGGCACGGTTAACCGCTTGGATGATGCTGGCTGTTTCCGGAAATCTGGATAAATTGAAATTTGTAAAACATTTCGGTCCTGAACATGCCAGTCCGAACTCCGGCTATCCGGAAGCGGCCTTGGCTGCTATTCTGGATTGTCGTTTCGGAGGCACACACGATTATTTCGGAAAACCAGTAGAAAAACCTTACATCGGAACAAATGAACGGATTTTCACTACTGAAGATATGATAACAGCTATTAAAATAAACAGTAATACAGAACTTGCCATGGGCCTTCTTGTTTGTTTATTATCAATATTCATACATTAAAACAATTGTACAAAATGGAAATAAGATTGAATAAACTCATCAGTGACTCCGGACTTTGTTCACGCAGAGAAGCGGACAAGTTTATCGAAACAGGTCGTGTTACTGTAAACGGCCAACTGCCTCATATTGGGCAAAAAGTTTCGGAAAATGATATCGTCATGCTAGATGATATTAAAGTACAAGTAGGTAAACATACAGCCGAACATGTACGCGTTGCTGCCGGTAAAACACAGGGGTTAGTATTCGGAAACCAGAAGAAAGAAGAAAAAAACGAATTTAAGAAAAAAAGTTCCGAAAAGAAAGTTTCTTCCCAAAAGCCGGAAGAAAAAACTTCCGGAGATGCCATTTCCAGGAAAAAGAAAGAGCTACGCCCCGGTAAATATATAAAATACAATAAATATGCTGCTGCCCGTAAAGCAGCTCAAGAAGGAGAAAAAACGACAAAAGAGACAAAAAAAGGTTTTACAAGTCCACAAGCCATAAAAGAAGCTCTACAGCCGAAATTCGGGAAATCACTCGGCCGTTCTGCCGTTGCCCAACGCTTGGCTGCCTCACCCAAGTCGGCAAGTTTACGAAAAACGAGCAAAAATAATCCGATAAATAAAACCAAACGAACGCGCAATAAATATAAAGGAGGAGAAGAATGATACGAAAACATGTAGTTTTGGTCACCGGGGGACAACGTTCCGGTAAAAGCAGATATGCGCAAGAGCTGGCTCTGTCTTTAACCCCTAATCCGGTTTACCTGGCTACATCACGTGTTTGGGATGAAGAATTCAGACAACGCGTATTACGTCATCAAGCAGACCGGGGGCCGGAATGGACCAATATCGAAGAAGAAAAATATTTGAGTCACCACGATTTGACCGGGCAAGTGGTAGTAATAGACTGTGTAACATTATGGGGAACAAATTTCTTCTTCGATAATGAAAGTAATGTTGATTTTTCATTAACTGAACTGAAAAACGAATTTAATAAATTAACAGAGCAGGAAGCCTATTTGATTTTCGTTACAAACGAAATCGGCTTAGGAGGAGTATCTTCCGATTCTATACAACGTAAATTTACCGATTTGCAAGGTTGGCTTAATCAATACATAGCACAAAAAGCAAATGATGTAATATTTATGGTCAGCGGTATTCCCATGAAAATAAAATAATAAAACATTATACAATGATTTCATTTACTATTCACGAACCAGATACAGCTATAACCACAGCTTTAATGGATAAGATAGATAACCTGACTAAACCGAAAGGATCTCTTGGTATGCTGGAGAAAATAGCTCTCCAAATAGGACTTATTCAACAGAGCTTGTCTCCTTCATTGCATCAGCCGACAAACGTAATTTACGCATCCGATCATGGTATAGCAGACGAAGGCGTTAGCAAATCCCCTAAAGAAGTAACCCGTCAGGTCATACACAATTTCCTGAATGGAGGAGCTGGAGTTTGCTTTCTTGCCCGTCAACACGGTTTCAAAATAAAAATTGTTGATGGGGGAGTTGACTTCGACTTTCCTTCCATTTCACAACTCATCAATCGGAAAATAAGAAAAGGAACCCGTAATTTCCTCTATGAAGCCGCTATGACACAGAATGAAATGGAACAAGCTATCCAATATGGGGCCGATATAGTCACAGATTGCTATAATGAAGGTTGTAATATTATCAGCTTTGGAGAAATGGGTATCGGAAATACGGCAGCTTCCAGCATGTGGATGACTTGCCTAAGCAACATTTCTTTAATTGATTGCGTAGGCGCCGGAAGCGGTCTTGATAACGAAGGAGTAAAACATAAGTATAACGTTTTAAAAAAAGCACTTGAAAACTATCCTGGAGATAAAAGCACATTAGATGTAATGCGCTATTTCGGAGGTTACGAAATGGTAATGGCTGTCGGGGGAATGCTTCGGGCTGCAGAATTAAAAATGATTATATTAGTCGATGGATTTATTATGACAAATTGTGTTTTAGCCGCATCCCGTCTTTATCCGAAAATGCTCCCATACTGTATTTTCGGCCATTGTGGCGACGAGGCCGGTCATAAACGCATACTAGATTATTTGCAAGCAAAACCATTATTAAATCTGGGCCTTCGATTAGGAGAAGGTTCAGGTGCCGTTTGCGCTTATCCGATTGTTGTGTCGGCTGTTAATATGATTAACGAAATGCATAACTTTCAGCAAGCGGCAGTCACTAAATATTTTTAAAAAAAATTTCAGGTTCTATACCCTATTTTTTCGATAGTCAACCTCAATATTAATTATTATGCTTCACATCCTTGCAGCCTTTATATTCTTTACTCGGTTGCCTTTTTGGCGATTAACGGAAGTCCCTTCCGAATATTTTAAGAATATTGTCAGTCGTTGGGCTTTAGTCGGATGGTTCACTGCTGGCATCTCTGTCCTTGTTTTATATGCAAGTTCCCTTATACTGCCGGCAAACATAGCAATCTTGCTTGCTGTTATTACCCGTTTATTGATAACGGGATGCTTACATGAAGATGGATTAGCTGATTTTTTTGATGGCTTCGGAGGAGGAACTTCAAAAGAACGAATTTTAGCAATCATGAAGGATTCACATATCGGAAGCTATGGAGTCATCGGATTAATCTTTTATTTTGGTCTGCTATACACACTATTGAGTTGCCTGCCGATAGCATTAGCGGGAAGCGCAATACTAGCCGGCGATCCTTTTTCCAAAGGTGTATCTGCCATGATTATAAACCGGCTACCTTACGCACGGAAAGAAGAGGAAGCCAAAAACAAAACAGTTTATAACAGAATGACAACCAGTGAATATCTATTTTGCCTTTTCACTACACTTCTTCCCATATTCTGGCTTCCGAAACCCATCTATTTTTTAGCCACCATCCTCCCCATCATAGTCTTTTATATGTTGACATTTTTAATGAAAAAAAAAATACAAGGTTATACAGGAGATTGTTGTGGAGCGACTTTCCTTTTATGCGAATTAAGTTTTTATCTAAGCATAACCATTATTTATACACTAATATAAACAGAACAATATGGAAATCTATCTTATAAGACATACATCCGTTGATATTCCCGCAGGTTATGCCTACGGACAAACCGATGTTCCATTACGAGCTACATTCGAAGAAGAAGCTGAAAAAGTAAAACAAAATCTTACCAATCTAGTATTCGAAAAAGTATGGTCCAGCCCACTTAGCCGCTGTATCCGCTTGGCTTCCTTTTGTGGCTATCCGGATGCAACTAAAGAAGAACGGATAAAAGAAATCAGTTTTGGTGAATGGGAAATGAAATCATGGGAAGAATTGTCAGCTGACCCACGTGCGGAAAACTGGTTTGCCGATTGGCTCCACATTCCTGCTCCCGGTGGAGAATCACTTACCCAACAATACAACCGGGTTAGTTCATTCCTGGATGAAGTAAGAAATAGCCATTATCAAAAAGTCTGTGT
>NZ_QRMP01000030.1 GCF_003473295.1 Parabacteroides sp. AM08-6 | reverse complement strand
GAGTTGGTCGAAGGGCTGACTCCTTTTCTGATTCTAAGGGGCTGATTTTAATGGGGATAGGTTAAGAGAGGATGGTTCCAAGGTGAACCACTGTTTCTCAGTAATCCGCTATGGAATTTTTAAATACTCTTTTATTGGTATCGTACTGCAGTCCCTGCCGCTGTGACCATCAACATGCTTCCGCTACCTCCCACAGTTTCGTAATCCAAGTCTACTGCTATGACGGCATTAGCTCCTAATTGAGCTGCTTGTTGGCTCATTTCCCGCAAAGCAGCTTCTTTGGCTTCGCGGAGGACGCTTTCATATGAACTGGCACGTCCGCCTACTATATCGCGTATGCCTGCAAAGAAATCTTTGATGACGTTAGCTCCAATGATAGTTTCACCGGAAACAATCCCAAAATACTGGGAGATTTCTTTCCCTTCGATGTTGTTAGTTGTTGTTAATAACATGTTCTATCTTTATTTCAGTTTGGAGCAAATATAATGAAAAAGAGTAATATATATGCTATTTTTACTTATCATCAAAAAAAATGCAGAAAAATTGCAACTTTCCTCTTCCCTGATTCGTCTATATAAAAGAGATGAGAACAGACGAATTTATAAAACGGATACTGCCTTTGAAGGATAATCTGAACCGGGTCGCTTTTCGGATAACAGGTGATAAGACTTTGTCGGAACAGATTGTGCAGAACGCAATGTTGAAGGTTTGGGACCAACAGGCAACTTGGATGGTCATCGAAGATATTCCATCTTATTGCCTGATGATGACACGCAATATGGCGTTGCAATCTGTTTCTTCTTGTTCCGAAGACAAGAAATATTATTCCGGTAATGAGAACTATTCTTCCAAGGGAAAGGAGTATTTCCCCGTCAGGTAACAATATAGAAAAGGAAAGATGGATAATAGCAGGATACATATTTTACTCGATAAGTACTGGAGATGTATCACTACCGTGGAAGAGGAACGGGAATTACGGTGTTTTTTCTCCACTCAGCTTATTCCGCCTGAATTTCGTCCTTATCAGACCTGGTTTCAAACTTCCGAAGCCGAAGAGCTTCTTCCTCTCAGCCATGAATTCGACCAAAAGATTATGGAACGTATTGCCTTGGAGCACCGGGCGAAACGCCGGCGTTGGTTATTTAGGTTATTCATGGGTCTTCTTATTTCTATCCTTGTTCTGTTTATTCTTTTCCTTACGGCATCTTTTCTGTCGGAGAATATGTATCTTTGATGCATAAAGTTAAAATAATCGTTTCCTTTTATGTTTACAGTCATAGGAATTATGTTTGGTGGAATTGCTGTGGGATACCTTTTGCGTAAGTTTGCACTTTTGCAGAAGATGGGAAAAACTATTTCATATACAATTTTACTTCTTCTCTTTTTGCTGGGTATATCGGTAGGAGCCAATGAAGCTATAATGGATAATCTGGCTACATTGGGCGGGCAAGCCCTTTTGATAGCCGTTGCCGGGACAGCCGGAAGTGTTTTGGCTGCTTGGGGTGTCTACACGCTGTTTTTTAAGGAAAGGAGCCGTCGATGAAAGGAAGTCTGGTTGTAGTCGGTTTTTTTGTTTTAGGGTGTTTATTGGGATGGAGTGGCAGTTTGCCGGCTTTTATTCTGGAAAATGATATAACCATGTATGTGCTTTATTTGCTGATGTTTCAGGTTGGACTCAGCATTGGGAGCGATAAGAAGCTGAAAGATATTCTGGGCAGTATCCGTCCGAAGTTACTGCTTGTTCCGTTGGCTACGATTATCGGAACATTGACAGCCTCGGCATTTGTCGGGCTATTTATCAGTAAGTGGAGTGTATTCGATTGCCTGGCAGTAGGGAGCGGTTTTGCTTACTATTCCCTGTCGTCCATTTTGATAACTCAGTTGAAAGAGGCATCACTCGGCATGCAGATGGCAACAGAGTTAGGAACGATAGCCCTGATTGCTAATATTATCCGGGAAATATTAGCCTTATTAGGTGCTCCGTTATTTGCGAAATATTTCGGACGTCTTGCTCCTATCTGTGCCGGAGGAGCGACAACGATGGATACAACCTTACCGATTATTACCCGGTATTCGGGAAAAGATTTGGTTTTTGTCTCTATCTTTCATGGGATTATAGTTGACTTTACAGTCCCGTTTTTCGTCTCCTTCTTTTGTTCCTTATAGAAAAGAAGGAGATAAATTCCTAAAATCTTTGTGAAAGACTTCTGATTATTTCAAGTGAAAAAGCAAGACATCCAAAGCCGGAACAACTACCTCCAGTTTTCCTTCAGTTACCGTTTCCGTACCTCTCCATAACTCTTTCACCTGATATTCCTTCGTGGAATCCAATCCCAGTCGTTCCAAAGGAATAGATATTTTCTGCTCCTTATCCTGATAGTTGAAGAAAGCATAGTAACAACTTCCATCTTTTTCCATTCGGATAAATTGGTTTTCCGATTGCTCTCCGTTCCCTTCCACCGGACGAAATGCAACGCCGGTAGCTACCGCATTTACTTCAGCATTTGTCAGATATCGTGCTGCTTTTTCTTTTCCGTCTTTTCCGCCTCCGGCACTGAAATCATCACCGGTGATATAGATACCGGTAATTACCCCTGATGTGATACGCGCTCTGTTTTCTCCGTCGGTAGCGTCACGCAGGACAATATGGTCGGCATCATTAAATTGATATACGCCATCCTGCCACCAGCCGTACGATAGCGCATTCAGCGTATATTCCGTGTCTTTCATTTTATTCCAGGCATCGCAAGCTATTCGTCTGGACTGTGCATAGTGAGCCGGGAAAATGGGAGAGATAGACAAATTGATGTACATATCCCCAAAATACTTATTCAAGAGCTGCATCCCATAATTATACCCCTGTATACCCGTTGTTATTTCAGGATTGTACCACCGGTCGGCTTCCATAGCGCCGTGCGTCATAAAGTCCATCTTGACGTATTCGAAACCAATGCGGTGAAACAGTTCGGACATCTTTTTCATCATCGTTTCGATAGCCGGATGAGTCGGGTCTACAGCATATGCTCCATCCAAGTCCTGCGGTTGTCCGTTGACATATAGATAAACATCTTTATAGAAATATCCGGGAGCATCCGGTACTTCGCGTTCGGGATTACGTCCCCAGTCTGTGAAAGGAGTCCAATAAACACCCGGAATTTGTCCGTTGGCCTTACATTTATCAGCAAAAGCCTTCAGTTCTTCTTCCGTGAAACTATTCCATCCGGAGTCCAGACCGATATATAACGTGTTGTCCGGATTGACGAAATGATTGTTTTGTAAGTTGTTCTTGAAATAATCCGATACTTCCAACGCTTTCGGATAAGTCAGGTTGAATTGCAAAACGCCCCAGCTATTCCATCCGAAAGGCACTGCCTTCTTCCATTCTTTGGGAGGTGCTATTGTGGCATTGGCGTTAGCATATTCCTCCATTCCATTGCGCCAATCGTCAAAATAACCAATCAGTATCAAAGGAGATTTAATTTCCTGTCCCTTTAAGGCTCCGTGCGGTTTGGCATCGCGTGTCGTTTCGTTGGCAATACCGCCGTAGCAAGTCAATGAGCCTTCTTTGCCTGCGCTTCCTTTATGATTGATTGTGACGGCGGATTTCCAATTATCATGTTCAACGGAACCGATTATATATCCGTTGCGGCTGTTATTGTTGAATATTGCGGTCACTTCATAACTGGTCAGGCTATCCGTATCCAGCGGATGTGATTGGTATCGTATCCATTTATCGTTGTCGAAAGGAATGAAAAGAAGCCTGTTCTCTTTCTTCTCACCTGTTACTTCCGGGAGTTTGTCTGTACAGACAGGCGCCATATAATTGGAGGATACGCCAGCCTTATCATTCAATACAAATTCGGTCAACACGTAATCTTTACCGGGATATACATAGAACGATTGCACCAGGGAAGGAAGTTTCTTGTCCGTATAAGTAATTTGGTAGAGAAAGCCTTCGCCGAACTTGTTGTTTATCGCCTTCGTTGTAATTGCCCGTTTGGAATAATCCCGGTTAGAGATTGTTTGGTCCGACAATTTGTAGGAAGCATACAGATTTTCATAAATCAGTTTTTCTCCTTTCTTAATGTCGATGCCATTTGTTTCCGCATTATACGAAAGAGACCAGGCACCGGCCTGTAAGTCCTTCTCTTTAAGAGAACATCCTGTGGACAGGCTACAGAAAAAGAGGATTGCTACGGTATAGATAAACAAAGAATTAAGCGTAAATCGTTCTGTATTCATGATATTTTGTTTTTGCTGTGCAAAGATAGTATATCCTTCCGGGAAATGTAAAAAAAAGAGGGTGCTAAACTGTGAAGTGCACCCTCTTCTTCCTTTCTCTTATTTGACTGTTTCCAGCATCACCTGTACCGCCTTTTCCAATTGTTGGTCTTCACCTTTCAATTGAGATTCCGGTGTGTTGTAGATTTCCACATCCGGTTCCAGTTCATGGTTCTCCAGGTAATTGCCTTGCATATCCTGTACACCGACCTGCGGAATACCGAATATAATGGACGGGTCAATCTGCGATTCCCACCAAACGGCAGTCATAGTGCCGGGCACAGGTGCTCCGATGAGTTTACCGATTCCCAATGTTTTGTACACCCACGGGAAACCGTGTGCATTCGAATAGTTGTCTTCACAAACCAGCACGCACGACGGTTTGAGCCATTTATTAAACGGGTCGTTCCCGATGAATTGTCCGCGCGGCATGAACTTCGCATAATTCTTTCCACTCAACAATGTAGCCAAGTCGTCATGCAACCAGCCTCCTCCATTGTGGCGAGTATCCACAATCACCGCTTCTTTATTGCGGCAACGGCCTAATAATTCGGAATAAGTCTCACGGAAGCTTTCGCTATTCATGCCCTTTATATGTATATAACCTACTTTTCCATTCGACAATTTGTCCACCAGTTGCCGTTTCTGTTCTACCCAACGTTTGTAAAGCAAGTCGGATTGAGCACCGTAAGTTATCGGTTTCACTTGCTCTTCAAAGCGTTCTTTAGTAGCAGGGTCGTAGACGGACAACCAAACCTTTTTACCCGCTTTACCATTCAGAAGCGGATAATAATCCTCCCCGCTTTTGATTGTCGCTCCCTCAATCTTCTCGATGATGCAGCCCGGCTTTATTTTAGTGTCGGCTTTCGTAAGCGGACCTTTGGCAATGATTTCTTCTATTTTCAGTCCGTCGCCCGTATATGTCTTGTCGTAGAAGGCTCCCAGACAAGCCGTAGCCGGACTGGAAGAAGAGGAATAGTAGCGTGCTCCCGTATGCGAACCGTTCAGTTCACCCAGCATTTCGGAAAGCATCTCCTGGAAGTCGAAGTTATTGTTGATATGAGGAAGGAAGCGGGCATAAGCTTGTTCGTATCCTTTCCAGTCGATACCGTGGATAGTCGGGTCGTAGAATTTGTCCAATACCTGGCGCCAAGTATGATGGAAGATATATTCCCGCTCTTTAGCCGGGCGGTAAGCGAACTCGGCCCGGAAGCCAATCGACTTTTCCTTGCTGCCGCTTATTTCGATTTTCTTCAGTTGTCCTCCGGATATCAGGTAAATGTTTTCACCCTTCTTGTCGATGAACATGCTACCGCCTCCGACACCTTTCATCAGCAGTTTGGTCGTATTTTCCTTGAAGTTGTGTTCCCACAAATCATAACCACTTTCGAAAGCCGCGCAATAATACAGTTTATCCCCTTTCGGAGTCAGGACGGCGTCACCCAGGAAAGAGGAGTTTACCGTCAGGCGCATCACGCGATCTTTCCGGTTGGCAAGGTCGAATTTAAGCGGTTCGACAGCTTTATCATCCTTGTCGTCTTTTTCGTCCTTCTTTTTGTCTTCGTCCTTGCTCTTCTCTTTTTTATCTTTTTTGTCTTTCTCTTTCTTGTCTTTGTCCTTGTTGTCCTTATCCTTGTCTTTGTTTTCCTTTTCTTCGTTCATCAAAGCTTCTTCCTCTTTGGAGAGGCGGAATTTATCGTAGGCCTCACCGTCGAAAAACATGATGTAGACATCTTCTTCCGCTCCCCAGCTGCCGTGGCTGCGATAGCCGGCACGGTCGGACGACCAAATCATGGCTTTCCCATCCAATACCCATTTGGCATTGCTATCGGAATAACCGCTTTCCGTCAGGTTGGTGATTTCGCCACTGCCGTCGGCTTTCACCAAGGCGACATCTGTATTGTTCCAGCCACCTATGTCAATGTATTTGGCGAGGAACCATTTGCTATCCGGCGACCATTGATAATGTTGGTCACCATCGGCATAGGAATAGTTGTATTTGCCGTCCAACACGGTCCGAACCTGTTTGCTTTTCAGGTTGATGACACGTAATGTAGTCCGGTCTTCCAGGAAAGCCACCTCTTTACCATCAGGAGAATACATCGGTTGGAAAGATGTTTTATCGGTTACAACCAGCGGTTCTTCTTTCAGTTCTTGTGCGTAGGTGAAGTATTTGTCGTCTTTCCTGACCAAGCTGCTCTGGTAGACACCCCAGATACCATTTCTCTCTGCCGAATAAACGAGCGAGCGACCGTCCGGGCTGAAGTCCAGGTCGCGTTCCTGTTCCGGCGTATTGGTGATTTGTTTGGTCGTTTCATATTCCGTGGAAGTTACGTACACATCCCCACGAACGATGAATGCCACCTCTTTGCCATTGGAAGAAATGGCAATATCGGTAGCTCCGCTCGCTTTGAGTTGATGAATCAAGTCGTTTTCCAACTTATCGGAAACAATCCGGATATTAATCTTTTGAGGCTGTCCCCCTTCTTTTACCGTATAGATTTCCCCGTCGTATCCGTAACATAGGTTTCCATTATTGTCGGAAGTCAGGAAGCGTACCGGATGAGTCGTATGCGTGGTAATCTGCCGGCTGTTCTTTCCTGTCAAATCGTTTTTGAAGATATTGAAACTTCCCTTTTCTTCGCTCAGGTAATAGAACGAATTACCATCGGAAGCCCATACCGGGTTACGGTCTTCACCCCGGAAACTTGTTATTTTCTTATAAGTACGGTCTTTGCCGAGCGAACACAACCAGATGTCGCGCGTAATGGACGATTGGTGATGCTTGCGCCACGGGTCTTCGTACCCTTTTACATCCTGGTAGAGCAATTTGTCGCCCTGTTTGTTCAATGCCAGGCTCTGCATGGCCAGCGACGAATAAAGTTCCGGGCGTCCTCCCTCCGTGCTTACTTGATAAATCTGCGTAAAGATACCGGAAGGGAACTGGCTGTCTTTTGCATCCTGCTGGATAGAAGCCAAATAAAGAATATGAGTCGCGTCGCTGAAAGTCTGCGGATATTCATTGGCCGAATGGGTGGTGAGCTGCTTGGGCGTGCCGCCGTCTTTATCCATGACGAATACGTCGAAGTTCCCGTTACGGTTGGAAGCAAACGCAATCTTTGTTCCGTCGGGCGACCAGACCGGCTGTGTGTCATGGGCGGGATGAGTTGTCAACTGGGTAGCTTTGCCACCGTTTGCCGGGACGGTATAGATGTCGCCTTTGTAAGTAAAGGCAATGGCCGAGCCGTCCGGAGATATTGCCGGGTAACGCATCCAAAGAGGGTTGTCCTCGGCAAGCACGTTTGTTGCGAATAACAGTGCTGACGTTAAAATAAATAGTGATTTCATGCTTTACATTTGTTCAGGGTGTAAAGATAAATAAAAGAAGTGGTATTCGAAACAAACTGGGGAACCCTATTTTATTTCCTTGCGACGAAGTACCAGTGCCATAGGCATGGCACTCCAGTGCCAATACGGTGGCACAACAATGCCATGCCTGTGGCACTGCAATTTCTTCCGAATGAATAAATCATCCCCTGCTGTCGATATGGAACAGCTATCGTATAAAAAATATGTTTTATATGAATTAATCTTTTTATCTTTGTGGGGTACAATTGTCAGATAAGGAGTTATCGTTTGTACGAAACTTTTGGTAAACATAAGCGTTTGGATATATTATTCTTTGATTGAAACCTCGAAACTTTCAAGCAACTGGTGAATAATAGCAACAAAAGGCGTTCATGTTCTTTTTCTTGTCATGCACAAAATTGTTTATGAGTGTATTCAGGATAAAAAGAGCGTGGGAGGGCTATTTTGATATGCTGTCAGTTGCAGGTTTTTCGAGGTACCTCGATCAAAAGTATATCGATAGTTCCCACGCTTCTTTAATAACTTATCCAACCGGGGAATTGTTGGAAGGCAGATTATACATTTGCCATAAATATGAGATATGGAATTACCTTTATCTATAACAGCGCTGCAGAGCTTGTTTGTTCTGCATTTCTTGAAAAAACTTGAGTCTGCCAGTATTACCGAGTTATGTTGGCAAATGCGCCCTTACATAGTATTGCATCAGGTTAGGCTGACAGATTCGGCTTTTCAGTTTTCCTCAGGGCTTTCGATTGATTACTCTGACGTGATAGCCTTTGCCGTAAAACAGGGAACCTTGAAGATACTATGCGGGAACGGCTGCCTGTATCTTCTTTCCGGTAGTTGCTCCAAGCATATCGGTGTACAAATTTGCTCTCCGGAATTGTATAAGGAATCCGGTAAAATGCAGTCGGCCAAGGATAATCTCAAAGGGAGTATCCGTTTATCTTGGTGGTACATAAAGGAATCTATGAGCAAAAAGTTACTTTGATAAGTACATTTTACTACCTTTGCCTTCGATACTAAACAAATGAACTGTATGAAGAAGAAAATATTCTTTTCTTTGTTGGCATTAGCGGGCCTTCCTTTGCTGTTGTCGGCGGCGGATGACGTGCGTTTGTTGCGCTTTCCGGCAACGAATGGCAATGAGATTGTCTTTTCGTATGCGGGCGACCTCTATAAGGTTCCGGCTACGGGAGGTGAAGCAAAACGCTTGACTTCACATGTAGGATATGAAATGTTTCCCCGTTTTTCACCGGATGGCAAGACGATTGCCTTTACCGGACAATATGACGGTAATACGGAAGTTTATACAATCCCGTCCGATGGAGGCGAACCGTTACGCGTGACCTATACGGCAACAAACGCGCGTGATGATTTGGGAGACCGCATGGGACCGAACAATATAGTAATGAACTGGACGCCTGATGGCAACCGGATTGTGTACCGGAACCGTATCGGTGATGGCTTCAGCGGTAAATTATATACTGTCGATAAGGAAGGTGGCCTGTCCGATGTGATACCACTTCCCGAAGGGGGATTTTGTAGTTATTCGCCGGATGGCAAACGATTGGCCTACAACCGTGTCATGCGTGAATTCCGTACCTGGAAATATTATAAAGGGGGAATGGCCGACGATGTATGGATTTATGACCCGGAAAAGAAAACCGTAGAGAATATTACCGATAACCCGGCCCAGGATATTATCCCGATGTGGATTGGAGACGAGATATTCTACCTGTCCGACAGGGACCGGACCATGAACATCTTTGTTTATAACACGAAGACGAAACAAACCGCCAAGGTGACGAACTTTACCGAATATGATGTGAAATTCCCCAGTGCGAACGGTCATACAATCGTGTTCGAAAACGGCGGTTATCTCTATAAAATGGATGCGACGGCGAAGAAACCTGAGAAAGTAAACATTACCCTTTCTTCGGATAATATCTATGCTCGTAGCGAAATCAAGGACGGAGCCTATTATATAACCGAAGCCAGTCTTTCACCCGACGGTGAACGGATAACTGTTTCGGCTCGCGGTGAAGTGTTTAATATCCCTGTGGATAAAGGGGTGACGAAGAATATTACCCGTTCTCCGGGGGCGCATGACCGTGAGGCCCAGTGGTCGCCGGACGGTAATTACATTGCTTATATCTCCGATGAGAGTGGCGAAACGGAACTGTATATGCAGGATGCCGCAGGCGGTGAACCGATACAGCTGACTAAAAACAACGACACGTATATCTATGACTTCAAATGGAGTCCGGACGCTAAAAAGATAGTTTATACGGACCGCATGAATCGCCTGAACTTGTTGGATGTTGTGAAAAAACAGGTAACTACTTTATTGCAGGACCCGATGGGCGTACCGCGTGGCGTGACATTTTCTCCGGATAATAACTGGCTGACTTATACGCGTACGGCAGATAACAAATTCAGTATCGTTTATGTATTCAACTTGGCCGATAAGAAAGAATATGCCATTACCGATAAATGGTATGAAGCCTCTTCTCCGGCATTCAGTACGGACGGTAAATACCTGATTTTTGCTTCTGCCCGTGATTTCAATCCTACTTATGGCTCGTTGGAATGGAACCATGTATATAATAATATGTATGGCGTTTATCTGGCTTTGCTGGATAAAGAAACGCCTTCCCCTTTCCTCGAAAAGGACGCGAAAGTAGCCGTGAAGAAGGAAGAAGCCCCCAAAGAAGAGGCAAAGAAAAAGGATGATGCCCAAAAGGATGTGAAGAAAGATGATGCTTCGACTGTGAAAATTGATGTCGAAGGCATAACGGACCGTATTATCCGGTTGCCGCTGAATGCTTCTTACTATGGTAGTTTCTATTCGGATGGAAAGAAGGTGTATTACAGAAACTATGGCAGTACGAAAGTATTCGACCTGAATAAACAGAAAGAAGATATTGTAGCCGAAGGTGCTTCTATGGAAGTAGCTCCGGGCAGCAAGAAAGCCTTGTTCTATAAAGGTAATCGCTTGTATGTGACGGATATTCCTTCCGGTAGGGTGGATTTGAGCGACCCGGTGAATCTTTCGAATATGAAGATTACGGTGGATTATCCGCAGGAATGGGCACAGATATTTGATGAAGCCTGGCGTGCTTACCGCGACGGTTTTTATGTATCGAATATGCATGGTATGGACTGGAAAGCCATTAAAAAGAAATATGCCGTTTTACTTCCGTTTGTAAAGACCCGCTTGGATTTGAATTATGTAATCGGGGAGATGATAGGCGAACTTTGCAGTGGCCATGCTTATGTTAATCCGGGTGAAACCGAACGTCCCGACCGTGTGAAAACAGGTTTGCTGGGGGCTGAGATTTCACGCGATAAGAGTGGTTTCTTCCGTCTGGAAAAGATTATACCGGGTGCATCCTGGAGCAAGCAGTTACGCTCTCCGCTTACCGAACCGGGGATTGAAGCCAAAGCCGGCGAATATATTGTGGCTATCGACGGCATACCGACAAACAGTGTAAAAGACATGTATTCCTTGCTGGTTGGTAAAGCGAATGTTCCGACGGAATTATCCCTGAACAGTAAACCTGCATTGGATGGTGCACGTAAGATTGTGGTTAGTCCGCTCGAAAACGAGTATCCGCTTTATCATTATAATTGGGTACAGGAAAATATAAAGAAGGTGGATAAAGCTTCGAACGGCCGTATCGGATATATCTATATCCCGGATATGGGACCGGAAGGATTGAACGAATTTGCCCGTTATTTTTATCCGCAACTGGATAAGGAAGGGTTGATTATCGACGACCGTGCCAATGGAGGCGGTAATGTTTCTCCGATGATTCTCGAACGTCTTTCGCGCGAACCGTATCGCTTGACGATGGGACGTGGGACAGCGCGTATCGGTACTGTTCCGGATGCAGTCCAGGTGGGACCGAAGGTTTGTTTGATTAATAAGTACTCGGCATCCGACGGTGATTTGTTCCCTTGGGGATTCCGTGCGCTCGGACTGGGAAAACTGATTGGAACCCGTACATGGGGTGGTATTGTCGGTATTAGCGGTTCGCTGCCTTATATGGATGGTACGGATATCCGTGTTCCTTTCTTTACCAGCTATGATCCGAAGACCGGACAGTGGATTATCGAAAATCATGGCGTAGACCCGGATATTCTGATAGATAACGACCCGATTAAAGAATGGAATGGCGAAGATCAGCAGTTGGACCGTGCTGTCGAAGAGGTCATGAAAGAACTTCAGAACCGCAAACCTTTACCTAAGGTTCCGGCTCCGCGTAATTTCAGTAAATAAGACGGAACTGATGCTGAACTTTATAAAAAGATAAATATGGATAAAAACGTTTTAAGGTTAACATCTTTGGGCCTTTTGGCTTCTTTGGCTCCTTCTTTGCAGGCGCAAAAGGATAGCCGTCCCAATATTCTTGTGATTTTGGCGGATGACTTGGGATATTCCGACATCGGTTGTTATGGCGGTGAAATCCAGACTCCTAATTTGAATAAGTTGGCCGAAAACGGATTACGTTTTACTCATTTTTATAATACCAGTCGCAGTTGTCCGACACGTGCCTCGTTGCTGACAGGTTTGTATCAGCATCAGGCGGGTATAGGACGTATGACGTTCGATGACCATAAACCCGGTTACCGGGGGACAATGACACACAATGGTGTGACCATTGCCGAAGCACTCGGTAGTGCCGGTTATAATACAGCTTGGGTGGGCAAATGGCATGTGGCCGAAACGCCTCTTCGTCCGGACCAGCGGCAATGGTTGGCCCATCAGGTGCATCACGATGAGTTTGCTCCGAAAGATAATTATCCGGTAAACCGTGGGTTTCAGGATTGTTACGGAACTATCTATGGCGTAGTCGATTACTTCGACCCTTTCAGCTTGGTCAGTGGCGATAAACCGGTGGATACCGTTCCCGACGATTATTACAGTACGATTGTATTGGCGGACACAGCTGTCGCTTATGTAAACAAATATGCCGATTCGGATAATCCTTTCTTTATGTATCTGGCTTTTCACTGTCCGCATTGGCCGTTGCATGCCCTGCCGGAAGATATCAAGAAGTACGAAGATACCTACAAATGTGGTTGGCAAGCTATCCGTGAAGCCCGTTATGAACGCATGAAGAAGATGAAGCTTTTCGGTGATGCCGACGATTTCCTTTCGCCACGCCAGTTCTCCGATACTTGGGAAGAGAATCCCGATAAAGAATGGGATGCCCGTGCAATGGCTGTTCATGCCGCTATGGTGGATCGTATGGATCAGGAAATAGGGCGGGTGATAAAGGCACTTGAAGAGAGTGGCCAGTTGGATAATACCCTGATTATATTCATGTCCGACAATGGTTGTAGCAACGAAGATTGCCAAAACTATTCGGAAGGCGAGAATGACCGTCCGGCAGAGACCCGTAAAGGGGAAAAGATTGTCTATCCGCGTAAGAAAGAGGTGATGCCCGGTCCGGAAACGACTTATGCTTCTGTCGGCGCCCGCTGGGCGAATGCTGCGAATACACCGTTCCGTTTCTGGAAAGCTAAATCGTATGAAGGTGGTATTTGTACTCCGATGATAGCTTATTGGCCGAAAGGTATTAAGGAACCGAAAGGCTCTATTAATACGCAAATGGGACATGTAATCGATATTATGGCAACTTGTCTGGATATATCGGGAGCTCAATATCCGGAAGAGTATAAGGGCAATAAAATCCTTCCGTTGGCCGGAAAGAGCCTGCTTCCGATATTCAAGACCGGTGTACGCGAAGGGCATCGTGAATTGTGTTTCGAGCATTTCAATGAAAAGGCTTTAATCGATGCTTCGGGATGGAAAATTGTATGGCCTAACAATAAAAAGACTTGGGAACTGTATGATTTGAATAATGACCGTAGCGAAATGCATGATTTGGCAGGGAAATATCCTGAAAAGGTAAAAGAAATGGTAGCCCGCTATGAGAATTGGGAGAATGATTATATGGTAGAGCCTCGTCCGTAAGAAATAGGAATCTTAGACGTATTAATTTAAATGGAGAGATTTGCAGCAATAGATTTTGAAACAGCCAACGGCAAGCGCAGCAGTATATGCAGTGTGGGAATTGCAATTGTGGAGAACGAGAAGATTATAGACTCAATTTATAGCCTTATCCGTCCTTTTCCAAACTATTATACACGGTGGACAACGGCCGTTCATGGTTTGACGGTAGTGGATACAGACAATGCTCCTGATTTTGAAGAAGTATGGGCCGGTATTGCCGGAAAACTGGAGGATTTGCCGTTAGTCGCCCACAATAGCCCGTTTGACGAAGGTTGCCTCAAAGCTGCACATCTTCTATATGATTTGGCTTATCCGAAATACCGGTTTCATTGTACCTTTCGTCTCGCAAAACATTTGTACCCGTTTCTGCCTAACCACCAGTTGCAAACGGTAGCAGCCTATTGCGGATACGATCTTATACACCATCATCACGCGATGGCAGATGCCTATGCCTGTGCCCATGTCGCTGTCACAATGATGCGCGAGAAGGGGGTGGAGAGATTGGACGATTTACTGGGTGCATAGAATTAGAAAGCCGGGCTTCTATTTACTGAATGCGTTTCTTGAATGTCAGTTTAAAAAGTATAGGATTATCATCTGCTGTAGATTCTTTTAACTGGGCTAATTGTTCTTGGCTGATGAAAGATAATATTTTCTCATTTATCTTTATTTGATAAGCAGGTATGTATCCAATGAATGAAGATGCGGTGCAATCAGCTATTGCTAACCATTCGCTTCCCAGAAGATCATCCTTTAAACTCATATTGGATATTTCCTTTGTTTCTTTATTATAGAGAACAACATAGCTTGATTTAAATCCTTTTAAATAGGTAAAGTATAAATATTGCTGGTTTTCAAAGACATTGTTGATGTTCCATTTTGTGTTTGTATTTTCCTGAAAATATGCTTTCAAATCTTTTCCCGGCATATCGTTTAAGGCATTTGAAGATATTTTCTTTTCTCCCAGATGAATACAATATTTGGGTTCTATAAGGGAATTGTCCTTTATCGAGTAAATCGTATCATTGAATGTGTAGCTAAAGGTAATGCTATTATCTTTTTGTATACTGAAAGGATGGGAGGAAGGATAAGAACGAATGCTTTCTCCTGTTTTATAATACCCTACAAGCTTGGATTTAAACCAAGTCCTTTTCTTGTTATCCGGAGTTAGCAAGGTTAAATCTCCTGTCAGAAATCCGTCTTGGATATGATGATTGTCATTTTTCCCCGTATAGAAATAAATGTTTTTGTTTTTGTCTATGCAGAAGCTCTTAAAGGCTAGGCTATAGTCTCTTTTCCCCAGATAAGTACCTTGATAATCGTATCTTAAAAAGGTGTTGTTGTTGGAAAGCCAAACTTCTTTGTTTATTTTATCTAAAGTATAGGATTCCGGGAATTGTATCTCTCCGGGTCCATTCCCTTTTCTGGTTAATTGACGTTCAAATTTACCCTTTTTGTCAAAAACATAAATTAGTAGATTGTTTGCATTCTGAACAAAATACTTTTCCTCATCATAGCTTAGCGCGTATATCTCCCCCAAAAGAACTTCATCGGAGGTTTCTAAAGGTATTATTTCTATAGATTCGATAATATCGGATAGATTTACTTCTTTAATGTTTTCTCCTACTTCGATATTGATAATCCCTTGTCCTGTCAATGTCTTTATATCCGTGCAGACACATAGAATGATTAATAGAAGAATAATTTTGAAATGTTTTTTCATCTTGATTGTGTTTATCCTCTTGGAAATTTAGTATGTCTTTCTATAAAGGCTAACACTATTTTGAAGCCTATCCCTAGTCGAATTGTGTTAACAAAGCGTAAAACGTAAAACTTCGTTTCTCTTTCAATCTTTCCCGGCTATCTTATCGACCACAATTGCAATTGCTCCGTCGCCCGTTACATTACAAGCGGTCCCGAAACTATCCATTGCAATATAAAGGGCAATCATCAGGGCTTGCAGGGTTTCATTGAAACCCAACATGCTTTGTAGTAATCCCAAAGCAGCCATGATTGCGCCGCCCGGTACACCGGGAGCTGCAACCATTGTTATTCCCAGCATCAGGATGAAACCTGCCAATGCCGTAAAAGTGACCGGTTCGCCCGACATATACATGATAGCCATGGCGCAAGCCGTAATCTTCATGGTGCTACCGGCTAAATGAATGGTGGCGCAAAGGGGCACAACAAAGATGGCAATGTTTTCTCTGACCCCGTTTTTGATAGCCTGCGCCAACGTCACCGGAATAGTAGCGGCGGATGATTGTGTGCCCAATGCCGTAGCATAAGCCGGTAACATGTTTTTCAATAATCGCAGGGGATTTTTTCCACTGACGCTTCCGGCTATTATGAACTGAATGAGCAGCAAGAGCACATGCAGGACGAATATCACAATAATAACCTTCAGGAACATGGTAATGACACTCATCACTTGTCCGCTGACCGTCATATTCAGAAAGATACCGAAAATGTGTATTGGTAATAACGGAATAATAACCGCTTCAATCAGCAATATAATGACCTGTTTAAAGTCTGTGAAAACATCACGTAGCGCCGTCCCCTTTGTATAGGAAAGCCCCAAGCCGATGGTAAACGAAAGCAACAGTGCCGTCATCACTTCCGTCAACGGAGGCATGCCGACGGTAAAGTAGGGTTGCAGCATAAAGTTCTCAGGATTCTCCATTGCAGTCAGTTCCGTATTGACAGGCAGGATATGCGGGAAGATTGCCGAACTGCTGAAATAGGTGAAAAAGCCGGAAAAAATAGTCGAACCGTACGCTATCAGTGCCGTTATCGCAAGTAATCTGCCGGCCCCTTTCCCCAGTTCGCCGATAGCAGGAGTCACAAGCCCCAGGATAATCAGCGGGATGGAGAACGAAAGGAAATTCCCGAACAATGAATTGAACGTGACGAAAATGCGGGCAATCCCGTCAGGCAGGAACTGTCCGAACAATACACCAGATGCAATGGCAATGACTACTTTAGCCAGTAGCGATACTTTGAGCTTTTTCATGTATTCGTTTTATTTTAAACCCGAGGGCGGCAACCGTAATACTCATCAACGGGCTGATTAGATTAAAAAAGCAATAGGGAAGATAGGTCAGAGTGGCAACTCCCAGAATAGTAGCTTGTGTCATACCGCAGGTATTCCAAGGTATCAACACGGACGTAACTGTTACGGAATCTTCTGTTGTCCGGCTCAGTAGACAACTGTCATACCCTTTCTTCTCATAAATATCTTTAAACATATTTCCGGTCAGGATAATAGAAATATACTGGTCTGCCGTACAAATATTGAGGAATAATCCCGATGCTACCGTTGAGGCGACCAAGCCGACTGTCCGTTTCATAAAACGCAGGAATACGGAGGTGATGCTTCCCAACATTCCGCTGGCAGCCATTGCACCGCCGAAACACATGGCACAAAGAATTAACCAGATTGTATTCATCATGCCTGCCATTCCCCGTGTCGCAACCAAGTCGTTCAGCTCCGGATTCCCTGTCTGGATACCGGTGCTTCCGTAAAATGTCATCAACAATCCCTTGAAATTAGCTTGTATGTCCTGTATTTGCAAACCTGATATTTCCTGCAATAAATGAGGCTGGAAGATAAGCGCGAACAGGCCCGCCAACGCAGCCGAAAGAAATAAAGTGACGATGGAAGGGACACGTTTGGCAATCATGATACCTGTGACCACCGGAACAATCAACAACCAAAATGAAATATTGAACGTCTCTTTTAAAGCAGCAGAGTATTGCGCTATCTGGTCGGTTGCCGTTGCCTCGTGTGAAAAACCGGCAACCGTAAAAATAATCAATGTGATGATTAGGGAGGGAACAGTCGTAATCATCATATACCGGATATGTTTGAAAAGCGGTGTATCCGTTACCGAAGAAGCCAGGATAGTCGTATCTGAAAGCGGCGAAATCTTATCTCCGAAATAAGCTCCTGAAATGATAGCTCCGGCAATCCATCCTTCATCAAATCCCTGTGCTTTCCCGATACCCAACAAAGCGATACCGATTGTGGCAATGGTTGTCCATGAACTCCCCGTCATAACGGAAACGATGGCGCAGATAATGCAGGTTGAGGTCAGGAAGAAACTCGGATGAATAATCTGCATACCGTAATAAATCAGGGTAGGGACTACCCCGCTAATCATCCAACTGCCGGACAGCGCACCGATTATCAGCAGGATAATCAGAGCCGTCGCTACACCGGTGATATTGTTTATCATCGCCAGCTCGATTGTTTTCCAACGGATTTTGCAGTATCCTATTGCTATCAGGCAGCAGACTGCCGTGGCGGTAAGCAATACGATTTGGCTTCCTCCGCTCAAGGCATCGCTACCGAAAGTGCGGATGGTAACAAACAAAAGGGATACCAATACGAGTATGGGTACCAAGGAAAGTAAAGGCGAAGGAATCTTCGTCGGGCTATTGTCCATTATTGTATATGCTTGTCTTTTTTCTGGATGCAAACTTAACGAAAAAACAGTTATGCCTTTCTATGCACGTAGTGATTTTAAGAGTCTGTTAATATTTTTGTTAGCTCTTTTACACCTTCCGATGCCCCTTTCCGGATGAAATGAATATCATTGCGATATGCTTTCACCTCTTTCGGATCAATCAGGTAGATAGGCTGGCCTCGACGGACATAGTTGAGAAGTCCGGCTGCCGGATAAACGTTAAGAGATGTTCCGATGACGACAAAAATATCGCAATCTTCTACTTCCCGGATGGCTGGTTCAATCATGGGAACCGCCTCGCCGAACCAGACGATGAAGGGGCGGAGTTGTACGCCATGCGGGTCTGTGTCGCCGATGTGGATATCCGGCGAGTCGGGCGAAAGAGCGTAAGTCGTATGCAAATCGCGAACGGAACAGGCCTTCATCAGTTCGCCGTGCAGATGTATAACATGGCTGCTTCCGGCCTGCTCGTGCAGGTTGTCGATATTTTGGGTAATGATGCGGACATCGAATTCCTTTTCCAGTTCAGCCAATCCGGTATGTCCGGCATTCGGTTTTGTGGCAAGCAGTTCACGGCGGCGTTGGTTATAGAAGTTGAGCACCAATTCAGGGTTGGCTGCGAATCCTTCGGGTGTAGCCACCTCTTCCACCCGGTATTTTTCCCACAGGCCGTCGGAGTCGCGAAAGGTTGAAATGCCACTTTCGGCACTCATCCCGGCTCCGGTCAGTATAACTAGTTTCTTTTTCATAAGGAATTCCTTTTTTCCTACAAATGTAGGGAAAAAAGTAGTTGTCTATCCAATCCGGTCAAACTAACTTTCCTTTGGTAGCTTTGTCTTAAAAAGACTTACGTTTTTTCGGGAAAAGCCTATAGAGTTTTTCGGGAAAGACTATAGGCTTTTCCTTCCCTTCCTTTAGAAATCAATTCCCAATCTCATCACGAACGTGCGAGGAGCCGCTACCGCCATCGGACGAGTACTGTATTCTTTGTTCAACAGGTTATTGATAAGGAACTGGAACTGTACTTCTTTTGTTACTTTCACACCGGCTCGGAGGTCCATAGTGAAGTAAGATTTGTTTGTCTGTTCCCAGTAGGAACCAAGAGTTTCGCCCCCGATATTGCCGAACAGAAGATCGCGTACATGGTCCATGATTTCCTTCTGACCGAAAGGTTTCTCCCGTTCATCCACCATCAGATAATCCACAGCCAGCGTCCGGCTTTTCCAAGCTGCGTTCACTCCCAAGTTGATACGTTTCCATTGGAAATCCAACGTTCCTTTAACTGTATGTTTCTGGCGGTATTTCAGATATTTGGAGTTATTCGATTTTTCTTTCATCTGCAACGGGTCTGTATAAGCTTCCTCCATTTCATTCCGTTCCTTGTAATCCGCGTCTTCCGGTTCGATGTACACATATCCGAGATTATAGAGTAAACGGGCATTCTTGTTGAACTCGTATGTACCATTCGTGGAAATTTCCGCCCCGTAGATACGGGCTTTGGATACATTGTGGAACTGTGCTCCGATACCCAGGCCGCCACCTGATGTAAACATATCGATAGCATCCGGGATGCTGTTGATAAGTTTGTAAGTCGTGTTATTGAAAAGGCCGAACTGGAATTCCACCATGTTCGTGTATTGTGTATAGAAACCTGCCAGGTCAATAAAGCCCATCAAATTTCCTATCTTATATCCTTGTTTGATACCCAGTTCTGCGTTATATCCTTTTTCGGCCTGGACATCGCTGTTCGGATAAACCCCTACGCCACCGATGTCCTTGCGGGCATACTTTTCGGTGATGGACGGATTACGGTAACCTTGTCCGAAGCTGGCACGCAGAAAACTGTACTGAGCCAGCTGGTAATTCAGCCCGGCACGGAAAACAGGGCGTACCGGTATCTTTGTTCCGAATACCTTTGTGTCTGACTCTCTGTAGAAATCATCAACCCGATAATATTCGGCACGAACACCGGCCGAAACGTTCAACCGGTCGAAGAAGCGCTGGTCGTATTGGAAGAAGGCGGCTACGTTGTCACTTTTGTGAATGCCGGTTGTCCGCGAGTCGTTACGGATATGTTCGAGCGTTCCACCGGTCGTTATTTGTGCACCGCTATCCCAACGTTTGTTGTACTGATAATCTACGTAATAGGTGAAGTTATTGTCTACCCCGTTGTTCTGCTTTTCCAACTGCTCCGGATTAATGACCCCCGACAGCCAAGGTATGAGGTCGGAAGTACCGCTAGGCAATCCGTGATTCATGGCATACGCTATCAGGTCGCAATAATCGGCAGTCGTAGCGTTGGGGAAGATTTGTCCCAAAGCTCCGTATACCCCGTCGATTGCTCCGTTCAGGTCACCTTGTAGAGCCGGCTGAATAATCGGATAAAGCAAACTCAAGTCACCATTGACTATATTCTGGATTGCATTCAAGTCTGTTCCCATATTTCCCATGATATCAGTGATGGAAGTCTCCTGGCTGGGTCTGAAGATATTGTCTCCCCGATAGTAGAAACGTCCTTTGACTTTGTGAGAAATCTGTTTCTCCGGATTGACATAATTGAAGAATGGGTCGATATAGAACGCATTCTCTTCCCGTCCCATATTAGCGAAAGGAGAAGGGCTGTAAGCCTGCTGAGGCGAGCGCCAGAGGAAGAAATCACCATACTTGTCGGACAGGAAGTTCGCATTGAAACCGTAGTTCATTATCTTTTCTCCCATATCCGGCTGGTGGTAAGTCAGGTTACCTCCCATGCGGAAACGTTTATTGAAACTCTGTTGGCGGTATCCTTCATCGGTGAAAAGGTTCATGCCGCCTGTCACGTCAAAGTTCCCGATACGACGGGAGTGTGAAAAGTCGAGGCCTTCATAAACCGGATTGCGTACGCCTGTCAGGAGGCTGTTCCGCAAAATCGGTTCTACAGGATATTTGCCATCTTTCCAGAATGTTTTATCACTCCAACGGTAATTCTCGTTAGACGGGTCGCCATAGATACCGACATATGCACCGATATGTGTAATCGGGGTTAATCCCGGCCGGGCAGTACGCACATTGATGACACCGTTCAGTGCCGACGAGCCGTACAGTACGGAAGAGGCACCTTTGATGATTTCGACCTGTGCCACATTCTCCATCGGAATGATATTCCAATTGATTTCTCCGGAACCCGGAGTCAGGATAGACATACCGTCTACCAATATCTGGCTACGCGCACCGACTCCGTATGCCCAACCTGCACCGCCACGGATGGAAGGTTGTGTGTCGTTGACATCCACACCCGGAAGTGTTTTCAGGCTGGCACTCAGGTCGGTTGGTGCTTGTTTGGAAATATCGGCCGTCTTCAGTAAGTCCATGGAGACGGTGATATCGCTCAGTTTTTGTTCGAAACGTCCGGCACTGACTACAATGTCTTCCAGCAGGTTCGTTCCGACTTTCATGTAGATATCTTTCGTTTGAACTTGCCGCTTTCCGATGACTACCGGCAGTTGTACATCTTCGTAGCCGATATAACTGAAAACAAGGTCGACACCCCCTTCCGGCAGTTCGATGGAATAAGCGCCGTCTTCATCGGATACTACCCCTTGGGTCCCATGCAGGTTATAGGTGACATTCACACCTATCAGCGGCTCGCTGGTTTCGGCATCATAGATATGCCCTTTCAAGGTTTGTCCGAACGCGGAAACAGATAGGAAGAGAAGTAGAATTGTTATCGTATATAATTTCTTCATCGGGATGATTGATTAAGTTAGTTGTATGTTTGTTTTTTACTCAGATAGAGTCCGATTTCGATAGGCATCGTATTCAGCTCTTTATGCAGTAGGTCGAGTGTCTCACCTAATGTTTTACCATTCAAGAACAAGTCGAGGAGAGGCGCATATTCGGGAGGGATGATTCCTGATAAAGCTTCTGATACCGGTTGGTTAAGTGTTTCGGCCGGGATAATGGCCTTTGCGATATCCAGCAACAGGAAGAGATCTTCAATCTCCTCTTTTTCCAATACCAGAAGGAGGTCGGCATTGCTTGTCTCAGCCGGGCGGATAGCCAGTTTGAGACCTTTGGTGCTCCAGTTGTTCAGCCGTTCGTACAGTTGAGTGATAGCCGTAGCCAGACCGCCTTCTCCTTCTCCGGCTTTCGTGCTTTTATTGAGCTGTACTTGGTAGATAATCATGTCGATATTGGGAACCACATACAGGTCGGTGTTATTCTTGACATAATAGAATGCCAAATTGAGCGGCGATTGTTGCCAGTCGCTTGCCGGGCGTCCGGTAACTCCGTTTCCGACAATCAGGCTGCCAATCGTAACGCCGTCGGGCAGCGGAGCGTAAGCGGCCGTGATGTTTCCGTCAGCCTTGAACGACACTTCGTCGAGTACGGAGCTGATAGCATTTCCCAACATATTATTAAGTACAAGCGAATAAAGCATTCCAATCAGTGAACTTGTGCTGCCGCCCGGACCTCCCACGCCGTTATATACGGGACTCTTACCCGGTGCACTGTGGACAATGTACCATTTCTCCTGTGCGGTCAGCGAAGAGGACGGAATTGCGACGTCCGTCAGGTTCAACGTCATTTTGCCGTTTCCGACACTTCCCTCGTAGCGGAAAGTCGTGCCATTCGTTCCGGTCGCGTTGCCGGTGAAGGTATAACTGTTGTTCCCGGGCTGGATAGCCATATTCTCGATTGTCGTTTTCGGCTCTCCGGGGAGGATACCGAACAGGGTCATGTCCGCATGTTGGGAATCTTTCTTCTTGAAATAAACATCCTTGCCAATCAGGACACGCGAGCTGTAGGTCAGCGTCAGGTTGCCTCCGTCCGGTGCGCTCAGTTTATTGGAATAACTTGTAGGTAAGTTCCCGTCTTTGTCATCGTTATCACAGGCTGTCAATAAAAGGGAAAATCCTGCGATGATTAGTAAATGAAGTAGTAAGTTTCGTATCATATCTTCCTTCGGTTTATTCATTTTTTATCCGGTACAAAGGTCGGGGAGATATAGGATTAAAACAATCTCTATATTTGGGATTAAATGTTCTATTCTTAATAAGATTGCTGTTATCAACCCGATTTTTTGTATTTTTGGTGAGCAATAATTAATATGAAGAGAAAAAGATGAAAGAAGAAATACCCAAACTGGACCTTCCTGTCAACTTCATTGTAGGCGATAATATTACCAGCGACTTGCTGAATTCGTACGGACGCTTTCCCGGTAAAATCAAAGCCGGTATATTCGTGCTTTGTATGAAAGGACACATCCGTGCCACGATTAATTTGTCGGAATACGATATAGGACCGAACAGTTTTGTCGCCCTTCCTCCCAGTAGTTTTCTTCAGATACATGAGGTCGTAGGAGAGATTCAGCTTTATTTTGCCGGCTTTTCTTCCGGGTTCATGGAGAGTGTTAATTATATCAAGTCGGCAATGGACTTCCTGCCGATATTGGTGGAGAACCCGGTTGTCCCGTTGCCGGAGGATGTCGTTTCCGTTTACGAAGATGCTTTCCGTCTGTTGTTAAAGGCTTATGCGTTGCCCAATACGAGTAGCAACATAGATATTACCCGTTCCGTCCTGAACCTGTTTTTGCAAAGCACCTCCGAGCTATATAAGAATTTCACTCAGTGGAGACAGTTGAACATGAGCCGGGAGAACGAGATTTACAAAGAGTTCGTGCAGTCCATCATGGAGCATTATGTGAAAGAGCATTCTGTCTCTTTCTATGCGAAAAAGCTGGGTATCACCTTACCTCATCTTTGCGCGACCATTAAAAAGGTAACAGGGGTGACTCCGATGAGCATTATCACCAACGTCATTATTATGGATGCAAAAGCTCAGCTGAAGTCGACGGATATGTCTGTGAAACAAATCGCCTATTCGCTGAGCTTTAACAATCTTTCCTTCTTCAATAAGTATTTCCGGCAACATGTAGGGATGACTCCGCAGGAGTACCGGAACAGTTAATCCGAAGTTTATTCCCTAATCATTATCTTGTATGTTTTCCCTTTCAGGGTGAGCAGGTACAAGCCCGGAGCAAGTGTCCGCTTCGTCTCTCCGGCGGGAATGTCGAGCCTCTGCTTCAGGCTTCCCGCAAGGGTGTAGATGTCGATGCGCGCCGGTGTATCGGTATAGATGCAGAGGGTGGAGCCTTGCGTCCATACTTTTGTGCCGGATGTGATTTGGGCATTGTCCACCGACGGGTCTTCGTCAGGCAGGATACCGGTGATACTGACGGTGATGTCATCGTCTATATCGGTAATCACGTACACTCCATCCGATATACGTGGTTCGAGTGTCTCTCCGCGGCTGGTGGTGACAACAGGAACGGAGCGTTCCCGGTATCCTTCTTCTACTGTCAGGGTAAATTCGTAACTCCTGTATTCCAATATCCGGTATTCGCCGGCGGCCGGGTCGGTAGTGACACCTTCTACGGCTGGGAGCGTGACGTAATAGTACGAGGGTGGTGGAGGAGGCGGAGGTGTCGACTTCTTCGTGTACAGGATACCGAAGGGACTGAAGTTCTTTACCTCGAATTCGAGGCCGCGGCTTGTCTTTTTCAGTTTGCTCGTTTCATCGGCAGCATCCTCCGTGTAGACAGTGGTTGTGCCGTCCGACTTCAGGTGGACGATGACGAAAGGCTTGTTCTTGTCCGCTTTCTTCGGATAGGGGTAGATAACGGTGCAGCTTTCTCCCGGCTGGACCGGTTTCATGGAGGCGACTGCGCCATCGGCATCATACGTGACCTTCACCAATGCGATTTCGGCATAGATGATTTCCTTGCCACCGGTAGACGGCAGGGTATCGATGGTTGCCTGAATATCCTTTTCCCGTTCTTCGGGGAGGTCGCCGGTGATTAGTTTAAAAGCGGCATTATTTTCCGAGTCCGTCAAACTGCCACCTACTACGGTAGGCTTGTCTACCGGCGTTTCGGGCAGGTCGCTGATGTCTTTGACAGGTACGGTGGCTGTCGTGTCGGCAGGGGTAACGCTGCCATCGGCTTCGAAAGAGGCTGTGATAGTGAAGGCACCCTTCGGGACGATCAGTTTGCCATCGTTGATGTCGATGTTACCGGGTGAACTGGGAACTTGGGCTTTGTTTATTGTTGCCGTATAAGCTTTCAGTTTGTAGCCGGGGATGGCGTTGTTTTTCAGGACCAACGTGGCGCCGATGGGGAATACGTCATTGTTTTTTACAGCGGAGTCGCCACAGAAGACAAGTAGCTGGCCGCCGCTTTCCGGTTGCTCCAGGGTGACGGCACTGGCTTCTTGTACTTTGGTAAAGACGGAAACACCATTTTCAGCCGGAGCCTGGAAGTCGAGGACGAAGTTCCCACCTTCCTCTTTCCCTTGCAGGGCGGCAAGCGGCTCACTATCTTCATTTGATTTCCAATAATTATACGTATTACCGGGAATGACAAGGCAGGCAAAATTCTCTCCCTCTGGCCGCTGTTTTGCCGAAGACTCCTTGTCTGTACCGGTTATTAAGAAGTAATCGCTCTCCTGAGGATAATCTTCTGCGAAACGCCATTCCATCCATGCGTTTTCCAGTGTGGCGGGCTCGTTGTTATGGATAACTTCTCCGGCGGAGGAAAGGGCGATGTTGGTAGTTTCCGGATTGTCATCTACCGTCAGCGTCCCGCTGTTGTCGAGGGCATATATCCCTGTGGAGGGAGTGCTTTCGGTAGCGGAACATTGTATCAGCCAATCCGATTCACCTTTCAGTGTCAGCGTCCCCTTGTTGACGAAGGTGGAGGCATCCGTGCTTGTTAGAGACTGGTTGCCTTTTGCTTTGATAATCATTTGGCATCCTTCATTGATGGTCAGGGCGGAGCCTGTGGTGGGTGCCAACTTGACGTCTTGCAGGATTAATGTAGGGGTGCCTTTATCTATGGAGGATACGAGCAGGGAATGGGTAAAATTGTTTTTACTCTCATCGCTTGTGACAATACCGTTGAAAATGGTCTCGTTTCCACTTTCCCCTATCTTATACGTCCACTGCCCTTCCTTGTAGTTCAGGGTGATGTCGTCATTTTTGTCTTGTGTGAGAACTAAAGATTGGTGAGCATACTCTAAATAATCGCTTGCCGCTAATGAAGGCTGAGTAGACTGCCACTCGCTGCCGTCTGTCTGTTTCAGTTGGGGCAGGTTGGTGTCGTCGAATTTCCAGTTATTATCGTTCCCGGTCCAAGCTGTTTCTAATGTATCGCGGTAGGTTTCCAGATAGACATTGGCTCCGTCTTGATTGGTGGGAGTTCCTTCTATCTGTATATTGGGAGACAGTTGGATGCGCGTACCGGCATAATTGCTGCCAGTCGGTGTATTGGCTGAAATACGACGTAAATAGATTTCGTCACGACTTGGAGCCGTCAGTCCTTTGTTCAGTGCCAGGCAGTTTGATATAATTGAGTTATCGTTGGATTTGTTCCCGATTCCGGCTACATAATTACTTTTGCCGCTTCCGCTGTTTTCTATTTTTACGGAGCCTGTTGCGAAACAATTCAATATTTGGCTTTTTTGGAGATAACCGGCTATACCGCCTGCATCGCCATCTCCGGAATCATTATATGAAAGTTCGACATCGACCGTGGAATAGCAGTTCCGGATGGTTAGATCTGGAGTTTGATTGTTTGAATTGGCTAAGTAACCGGCAACTCCTCCCGTACGTATGTAACAGTTATTACTTCCTTTAATCTTACTATTGCTTGTTTCGCCAGTTACGAAGCAATTGGATATAATGCCAGGCTGACCTGTAAGCATTCCTGCAATACCGCCGAGACCGCTGGACATCAAATTCGCGGATGTAGGGGAATAACTTATTCCCCGCTCATCTATTATTACCCCCAAGTTTTGTATCGTTGCGCTCTCTATCACTCCAAAAAGGCCTACGCCACTTGTATAGTTATTAATTGCTATAACATCATCGTTGCCATTGATGTATAAGCCGGAAATATTATGTCCGCATCCATCGAATGTACCTCTGAATGTACCTTTGAATGTCTTATTAGATACATCACTGAAGTCTTTGGGATAAACCCCTATCGGTATCCAACTGTCATTGAAAGGACTGTTTGAGTAAAAAGCTGGATCATCCATGGAAATATCTTTCTTCAGTTTTATCGTACAGTCTTTGAAGCCGGCTTTTTCGGGGAAGTACTTGCCGTCTTCGTCATTTGTTCTGGTTTTTCCGTTGTTCGTTACCCATGCGAGCCAGGCAAGACCTGCGGATGAACTGATAGTATAGGTGGTGCCGGAGACTGAAACATTATTAGATTCCCCTTCACCGACGGAGGCTGTCGACGCATATTCGGTCCAGTCGGCATAATAAATCTTGAAGGATGCAAGATTGTACACTGGCTCAGAAGAACCTTGCTTTGTGAATGGCGCTTGGAATTCCGTGTAATCCTTATAATCCTTACCGTTTCCGGTTCTTTGTTTGCCATCCATCCAAAGCGTATATTTTTTACCGCTTTCCGCATTGAAGGAAAAAGCTTTCGACAAGCCGTCGGCCGTAAAGGTTTTGACAGCCGGAGTAGCGTATGTTTGCGTCTGCTCATTGTATTCTCTCACTTCCACCGTTTTCCCCTTTTCGGGAGTGAACAGGAATACCCATTCAAGGAAAGGGGAGGCGACAGTACCATATTGGGAAATTGCGCCCGGTGCGGAGCATTTGATATCAGCTCCTTCGGCACAGGACAGGGTGGCGGATGATATATTTATGGGACCACAAGTCGTCTTATGTTCCCTGCTAAGATGCGCTGTTATCTCTATTTTCCCTTGGAGAGTTGTGTAAACAGGGTAAGTCGATGAACCGGATAGGTCTATACCATACATATAAGTCCCGGTACCTTCTCCTGTTTTTTCAATCTTCAGGCCATTCTGACCTCCATCCAAAATCAGTGTGCCGGAACCATACTCTATTGTTGATGCAAATAGACTCCCTTTCCCATTACTTGTAAGCGTGCTTGCCGCTGTTGTTTGGATGCGGATTGGATAATTTGTCTTATCCAAAGGTGTTGTGATTACGCAGCCCGGAACGGTATAGTTTACCCCGTCCAAAGTGAGGGTCGGGTAATTGCTTTCGTTGCCTGTATCAGTATCGCTTTTTTTGTTTTGGAGCGTGATGGTGAAACCGTTGGCATTTGTTCCGGTCAGCGTTCCGTTGAATTGGACGGCTTGGCCGGAGCCAATCTGATAGGTCCATTTCCCGTCGGCGGTGTAGGTCACGGTGGTTGCCGCGGTGATGTTGCTGATGTCTAAACTGGCTGGTATAGACGGCGGGTCTGTGTCCTGGCTTGCAGCCATAGCCGCGAACGGCAATATCGACAGGGCATACAGCATGATGCTGTAAAGCCGGGCGGCGTGCTTAACAAACGCCGCCCGGCTTTTAATTGTATGGAATAATGATTTATTCATTCCTCCGATTTGTTTTGCTAATCCCATGATAATTGGATTTAAGATGTTTATACTTGTGAAATTATATCTCTATCTCTTTTGTATAGTCCCGATTTCGGGCTTCGCGATGCTTTCTCACTCCAGTTTCCGTATCCATTCGTCCATCGTGTCGTTTTCGCCGAGCGGAAGCTTGCGTTTGAGACGCGAACGGAAGGTGTAGATGGTATTACTGTCGATATCGAGTGTGTGTACTATTTCTTTGTTTTTCAGGTTGAGCTTGATGAGGACACAGAGGTTTTCCTCGCCTTCGGTGAGGCCGGGCACTGCTTCCCGGAGTTTTTCGATGAACTTGGGCGATTTCGTCTCAAGCTCCCGACGGTAACTTTTCGGTGTGCCGGCCACGGGTTGGGAGGCTTGGGTACGGTTTGCCTCATGCTGCCGGATTTGTTCCAGTGTATCCATAATCTCGCGTTCTATACGATGAATTCGCTCGTGGGAAGAGCGGATATTCCGGTTGTATTGCATAATGCTTACGATTAGGTAACTGGCGAGCAACAGGATGATGCCGCCTATCGGAAGGAATAATCGAGGGGGTACGATTGCACCGTCCAGTATGCGATTAACGAAATAGAGGACGGCAACGATTATCGTCCATCCCAACAACAATATCAACATGACTATTTTCCGTGTGCCTTTTATCTTTTTCATTTCAGTGACGAAACTATGGAAAGGCAAAGGATAATGAAAGGTTTCCCTATTGATAGTTTTCTGTACAAAAGTCTGTACAAATGATTAAGGGATTGGTTATAAATGAATTGTGTCGGCTGTTCGGCGCCTTTTCTTTCAAGGGATTCAGAGATTTCGGAAGTATTCTTCGAGAGAAATGCCTTTATCTATCTCCATTTTTTTGCGTAAACGGGAGCGTGAAGAGTGTACGCTGGGACGATTATTACCCAGCGCGAAAGCGATTTCTTCGGTGTTTAGCTTTAGCCGTATCAACATCGCCAACAATTCTTCGGAACGGGTGATGGTCGGACATATATCGCGCAGGCGGGAGAGGAATTGGGGATGGATGATACCGAACTGATGACGGAAATTCTGTTCCTCTTCGAGCGTCAGCAAGCGAGGTGAGAGGCTGTTGATGACCTCTTGCAAACAACTTTGGGCGTCACTGTGTTCGAGTTTGTCACGCAGTTCCTCATTTTTGCGGTTCAATTCCTGCCGTTCGTTCAGCATTAGGCGGAGCTGGTGCTCTTTTTCTTCGATTATCAGTTGGGCTTCCTGCTGGCGAATGAGGTCGAGTTCATGCTGCTTGTTGTCCGCTTCGTGCTGCATCTTCAGGGCACGGTGGCGCATTACAATCCAGAGGGCGAAGATACCGCCGAGGAGGATGAGGGCGATGCCGAAGACGGTATAGAATTCGAGCGTGCGCTGTTTGAGCTGTACTTCGGAGCGGAGGAGCTGGTTGGCTTGTTCTTTTTCACGTGTTTCATATTTGACGCGGAACTGCGAGATGAGGGCGGCGTTGCGTTGCAGGGTGAACAGGCGGTTGGCTTCTTCGGCGCGTTCGAAATAGGTGGTTGCATCGGCATAACGGTTTGTCCGGGTATAGAGCCGGGCGAGGCCGAAGTATATGTGACGCTGTTCGTTCAGCAGCTTGTTTTTTTCGACATAGTCGCAACAGGCGCGATAGGCTTCGATGGCCAGGGCGGTTTCGCCTCTGCCTGCCAGGGCGTCACCGAGGAGGCGGAGAGCCAGGGTGTTGAGGTGGTCGGGCACGGCAGCTTGCAGTTGTCCGAGTTGTCTACGGGCGTCGGCGGCGAGGGACTGCGTGTCCTGCCGGCTTGTCTGCAAGTGATAGATGTTGCGGAAGTTGTCGTAAAGTTGCCGGTAATAGTTGCTCTGCTCCTTCTCCGGGAGATAGGCGGCGATGCTGTCGAGTAGGGCAGGGACGTGCAGGGTGTCGCCTTGTTGTAGGGCGTGGCAGGCGGTGCGGGTGAAGCAGCGGAGACTGGCTTCGGGCACTCCGCTTTGGCGGGCGGCATCGAGGGCGAGGGAGAGGTGGGTTTCCACCTCGTCTTCCAGTCCCCAGGCGTTGTATAGCTCGACGATGTTGATTTCGGCGGTACAAAGCCCGTAGGGGATGTTTTTGATGACTTCGGTACGGAGCAGTTCGTCGTAGGCAGCAAGGCTTTTCTCAAATTCACCTATCTGCTGGTATTGCCAGATGAGGTTGCCGAGGACGAATACGATGTTGGGGTTGTTCTCCATCTTGCGGAGGATGGCTAAGCTTTTCGTGTTGCAGTCGATGGCTTTGCCGATTTGTCCGACCTGGTTGTAGATAACAGACGAGATGGCGTAGTCGGCGTAAAGCTGGTCGTCGCTCCTTCCGTTGTTGGGCCGTGCCAGCGTGCTGTCGATGATGGCGACGGCTTTGTCCGGGCGGGCAGCTTCGTAGAGGGAATAGGCGAGGCATATCTCGATGTCGCGGGGAGAATGGCGGACAATCCAGAATCGGTTCTCTTCGTGGAGACGGGTGAAATAGCCTGCTCCGTCTTCCCTGCGATTGTCGAAGATGTAACAATACATGAGTTGCAGCAGTCCGTCGGCTAATGTGACGGAGGCTTGTTCGCATCCTTCGGGCGGGGTGAGTGCAATCAGTTTCTCGTATTGGGCGATGGCTTCCGGATAGTTGTTCTTCTGTTGCGCTTCTTGCGCTTGGGCGAAAAGGGCTTTGCTTTGTTTGTCGAAATCCTCGCATGGAGCGGGTGTTGCCGCTTGTTCGCTTCGAACAGGGAAAGCGCAGATGAGGGATATGAACAGGAGAATGAATGAAGTCTTCATGGGTATTGAATTATATACTTGCAAAAGTATGTAATTCTGGTTGGTTTTCAATAGTAATCTGTTACTTTTCTCTTGACAGAAAAGTAACCAAAAGGTCAAGGCTTCAGCGGCTAGGCTACTCCGGCAAAAGACTACGCTCGACCAGCGGAACTCGCTTCGCTCAAACAGCCGCTGCTCTTTCCGCTTCGTCTTTTACCTTCGCTTCACGCCTACCCGCAGAGGCCGTCCATAAGAAAGCGGAGCTTTCTCTTAGAATGGCTGATGCCGACACCTATATAACAGGCGGTATCAGCCATTCCAAAAGGAAGCTCCGCTTCCTGTCTCCGGCCTCAACTGGTGAGCGTGAAGCGCAGAGACCGTAGTGAGCGTCCGGAGCAGATGTTGTTTGAGCGAAGCGAGTTCATCTGCTACAGCGAACGAAGGGAACGAAGTAGCTCGCCAGGTGCGGCCTTGACCTTTTGATTACTTTTCTGTCAAGAGAAAAGTAATTTAAAGATTATTTAAAATATTCGTTTTCCCTTCATTCACCAACCGGTAAATCATTTCGCCGAAAAGCGTGTTCACCCATGCGAACCAGGGACGGGTGAAGTTCTTCGAGTCGTCTACCTGGAAGGCTTCGTGCATGAAGCCGGTGTCGGCATCCGTATCGCGAAGCATCTTGACGCATTTGCGGATTTCTTCGTTGTCGTTTGTCGTATTGCAACGCATGATGATGGACATCGGCCAGATAAAGCCGAAACCGATATGCGGACCGCCGATGCCTTCGCCGTCTTTTCCTTTGAAGAAATAAGGGTTCGCATCGCTCAGGACCAGACGGCGGGTATTCTGGTAGACCGGGTCGTTGATTTCGACACAGCCCAGGTAAGGCAGTGCCAGCAGGCTCGGAACATTTGCGTCGTCCATGAAGACATGGTTGTGGTAACCGTCTACTTCGAATGCATATACTTTACCGAATTCAGGATGTTCGATGATACCGTATTTTTCGATGGCGGCTTGTACTTCATCAGCGAGGGAGTCGCACTGACGGGCAAAGTCGTTGTCGTGCTTGATTTCGCGCATCATTTCGGCTAATTGACGCAGAGATGTTACGGCAAACAGGTTCGATGGAATCAGGAAGCCGAACAGGGTAGCGTCGTCCGACGGACGGAAAGAGGAGACGATTAGTCCGACCGGCTTTACCGGGCTGCCGTAACCGAAGTTAAGCAGGGTGTCGCCCTGACGGTCGGTTTTGCGGGTAAACTTGTACGGGCCGAGGTCGTCTTTGCGTTGCTGTTCGATGAAAGTACGGTAAACGGCTTTCATAGCTTTGTCCCATTCGGCATCGAAAGGAGTGGTGTCGCCTGTCTTTTTCCAGAAATGGTAAGCCAAGCGGATGGGGTAGCAAAGAGAGTCGATTTCCCATTTGCGCTCGTGCAGTTCCGGCTTCATGTCGGTATTGTCGCTTTCCCAGTCGCTACCGGTCGGGCCTTCGTTGAAACCGTTTGCATACGGGTCGATGTTGATACACCAAGTCTGGCGGTTGATAACGCCGGCCAGCATTGTCTTCACTTTCGGGTCGTCGTTCGCAAACTGGATATGCGGGAATACCTGTGCGGACGAGTCACGCAGCCACATGGCAGGGATGTCGCCGGTCAAGACGAATGTGTCGGGCTTGCCGTTTTTCATTTTGTGTTCGCAAGTGGTGTCCAGCGTATTCGGGAAACAGTTTTCGAACATCCAGGCCAGTTTCGGGTCTTTCAGTTTTGCCTTTGTCGTAGCGATAGCTTTTTCTACGGCGTCGGAGGTAAATTGGCGTTTTGCCAATGGAGGACGTTTGCAGACATATTGCATGGAAGCGGCTACGCCGGCAGTTCCGTTTTCGGCTTCGTTTACCAGATGGGCGAACGACTTTTGGCCAACCATCAGACCGGCCAGTGACAGACCGCCTGTTTTCAGAAAGTTTCTTCGTGTAGTCATGTTGTTGTTTATTTAATGTTACTGATTTCGCAGAATAATTCAATCATACAGGCATTGTCGAGGAGCCATTTATGCTTTTTCGTCTTGATGCCGGTCCAGTCGTTGTCGAGGAAACCGTTTTCGTCGCGGGTATGATTCCATGCGTAACGGGCGTTCTCTGCCATTGTCCGGATGTATTCAGGGTTTTTGTCGATTTCATAGAGAGCCGTCAGACCACGTAGCAGGATGACATTGAACCAGGGGCTGGCGGTATAGAAACGAGTCTCTTTGCCGTCTACATCACGCATTTCCGTGAAACGTTGGTAAGCTCCCTGGGCTGTTTCCTGTGCGTCTTTCAGGTAAGCTTCGTCGCCGGACTCCTGATAGAGAAGTACGCCGGCTTGTATCATCTGACCGCTGTTGTACGTATATTTGGCCTTGTCTACACTACCGTTCAGGCGGACGTTATCCCAGTAGACACAATCTTCGGGGTCGCGGAGATTCTGTTTGGTCCAGTCGTATGTTTTCTTTGCTTGCGCCAGATAATCCGGATTCTTCGTGAGATTATAGAGTTTCATGCAAAGCACGGCTGCCGGCGCGTTGGAACAGGTGTTTTTAGAAGTCTTTTTTTGTTCGCACCAGTAGATACCGCCACCCAGCACATCGTCCCATCCGCTGAAGATGTATTTGTAGAGGGCTTCCGCTTTCTCCAGATATTTTTTGTCTTGAGTCAGGCCGTACAAGTCGCAGAAGTCGATTGCGAGCCAGTCGTTGTCGTCGTAGAAGCGGTCGCTTTCGCCGTTGAACATCGGATAACTCTGGTAGCAGAACGGTTCGCGCATGTTATCCCAATATAGTTCCAGCCCCGGAAGGATACGTTCTTCCAGCACTTTCAGATACCGGGCATCACCGGTTGTCTTGTAAAGGGCAATCCCTCCGGACAACATGCCGGAATATGGCCAGAGGAAAGATACTTCCTGTTCGCGTTTCTGTTCCGCACCTTCTGCCAGATAGGTTACCTGGTTGTGGGGATTTACGGGGTAAGTCTCCTGCAATAAGCCGTATTTTTCGACGTTGTATTTTGTCAGGATGTTGTTGAGCATGGAGTCGGCTATGGCGACATCATGGTTTGCTTCCTGTACTGCCGGCTGGTTGCACGACATGCTGCCGAGTAGACAACTACAGAGTAAAATAGATAAATTTTTAAGTTTCATGGATTATAATTCGTTAGTCTAAAGATTAAAAACTGCGGCAAAGATAATATTTTATTTAGATATTCCGGGGCTGATTTATTCGATAATGCCCGGCCCCGGAATATCTGGCTTTCAATATCAAAGTGAGCCGCTTACCAGTTGAATGAAACATGGATACCTTCGGGATTATTCTCGAAGGTTAACAGGCACGTCTTGCTTGCTTTGTCCCATTGGCTGCCACCGGCAATCTTTTGCCCGTTTGCATCGGCTATTACCACCTCTTTGGGGGCGGCAGGCAACAATACGCGCATTACGTTTGTCGTGTTGAGCGGACTTTTTGCTACAAACGAATAAGTATTCCGGGTCGCTTTTTCGTCATATACGCGGGCTGCTCCGCATAATACCTGCGGTTGATTCCGGTTTTCCACGCGGTTGATGTCTATCAGGAAAGCTTGTTCGCCGGGATTGACTACTTTTTCGTTTAATACAGGGAGTTCAGGGTCGAACAAATCAATCAGCTTGCCTTTGATTGTATAAGCCTCATTGCTGATTACGCCCTCATCCAATACTGCCGCCAAGTCATAAAAGCCTCTTTCCAGATAGAAATTGTTTTTGAATTGGAGCGTACCGGCGTTGGCTTTCTCTTCATAGAGGCGTTTTACGGTTGCGACGTAATCTGTATCCGCGTTCTCTTTCAGGACAAACTCTTTCGGGTCTTGACGGATAACATAGATGGTCCCTTTGCCGTACGTATATTCGCCTTCCTTGGCGTCTTTATCGATGCCCATCAACCGGAACAGGTGCTCTGATGGTGTCTTGAACTTTTCTTCACCTTGATTCCACCATTCCTGTACGGATTGGAAAGGGTCTGTGTCGCGCGTGCTGTAGACCAATACGCCGCCGTTGTTTACCCATTCGGCAATGTGTTTGTGTACCTCTTTATCCAAAGGTTTCATATTGGAATAAGTCATCAAGAGGACTTTCGTGTTTTTCCACGTTTCCGGATATGCTACATTTTCCAGATGTAACAGATGTACGGGAACTCCTCGTTTCAGGAAAGGCAATGCCTGCCCGTAGAAATTGGATAATTGCGGGTCGTCGTATCCGGCTATCGGTTGCGGGGCACGCTGGAACATAAGCGAGTTTGCCATCAGGACGCTGATACCGGAGGAACCGGACACTTTGTTGCCGGACAGCGGCATATTGTTCAGCGAGTTAATCATGACCTGCATCTGCGTGGAATAGAAACGCGGGATATGAGCCTTCTCTTCGCTGTTTGCACTGGTGCGGTACAGGCCTTCGTAGATACGGTCCGGCCATGGCATTACTTCGTAGTTGTTATTGTTCGGATAAAGCAACTTTGCCGTGAAAGTAGCCTGATAGTTCTTTTTATAGTCCGCCCAGTCGCGTGGCCAGTCTTCAATCGGGTCGGTCAGGAAGAATACTTTGCGGCCTGTGGGGGCTGTCATAGATTCCATACATCCGTATTCCAGAAAGGCGGTTTCGAATACACGCTCTTTCGCCACTCCGTTGAAATAGTTCGGTTCACGGGAAGTCCCGGTCCAGACTTGGGCAATGTACCCGTCTACGCAGGGAAGAGAGGCGAGGCTTGCTTCCGGACTTACAATTTGCCATTGTGAATAATTCACCAGCGAGTGAGTCGGTACGTAGCAACGAACATCCATTCCTTTGCTTTTCCCGTATTCTTTCGCGTAGGTGAAACATTCGTTCAGTGCCCGGTAGTATAGGTGATATTTCAGCTTATTCGCCAGATAGGTATTTTCGGCTGTTTCATGCTGTGGACGCCAGTCGAAACCGTAATATTCTTTCCATTCCCGTTTGAACGCCTCGCTATAACCTCCGCGTGCCCAGAATTCAGGTTCCTCCAGGTAGATTGCATCGATGCCGGCATCGATCACGCGCTTGATATGTCTTTCCTGCATATATTTGATGAAATTCATGGAAGGAACGATATAAGGAACCATCCGGCCGTGCCAGATTGTATCTCCCTTTTGCGTCACCTGCCCTTCGTCCAGATGCCATTTGCCATCCCATTCGCCGGTGAAATAATCTTTATATTCTCCCCACGCGATACCGGTCATGAAGTGCGTGATATACCCTCTGTCCCGCCAACTTTGTACACGTTGTTCGAAAGTCAGCCCGGAACGTTTTTCCGAAGGGTTTCCACCTACTCCATAAACGATGGCGACATCCGCCCGCACATCGGTAACCGGTTTCCAGGGCTGTCCGGTCTGAAAGGCTGTTTTTTCCCTTCTTTCGGGCTGATTGGTATCGTTTGCCATTTTTACTGGTTGGCAGGAGGTTGTTAATGAAGAAAAAACAATACATCCGCTGACCAATGCTTTTAGATTTGTTTTCATACTATATTTTTCATTTAAAAGATAACAAGGAACATCTTCAGGATGCTAAAGTACAAAATGTATCCTTAAAAATAGCACGGGAAGAGGGTTGTTTTTTCGCCTGCCCGAAATAGAAAAAGCATACGAGGAAAACTAAAATAATATGGGAGCTATTCTTATGTTGATAATTGTCGGCCAATTGGCTGATGACCGTCGGCCAGCTGGTCGATAACCGTCAGCCAACTGGCCGATAATTATCAGCCAATAAATAGCTCGGGAAGAAAATGTAGAAACATAGGGATGAAATATTGCGAAGAAAGGGCCCTTTTTCTTTTCTAATGGTCTGTGTTTCTTTTATGAAGACCTTGGAAGGAACATGTCTCCGGGGGCGGTAATGTGTGTAATTCGATTCTTTGACGCTGTGGCTGAACAATTGTTCCTCCACTCCTGTTTTTACATTCAAAAGATGTAGGTTATTTTCATATTCTGACACATCTGTAATAAAAAAATGTAGCTGATTGACGTTTTGTTGGTTAAAAGCATTACTTTTGTAGCGCACAATTAGTTGAAAAAATAAAGAATGGATAAAGTAAGTTATGCACTAGGCTTAAGTATCGGGAATAATTTCCAGAACTCGGGCATAGACAATCTTCAGATAGAGGATTTTGTAAAAGGTTTGAAAGACGTGCTTCAGGAAGCTAAGCCGGAAATCAGTTATGACGAAGCAAAGCAGGTTATCAACGACTATTTCACGGATCTTCAGAAGAAAAGACTGGAGTTGAACAAAAAGGCCGGAGAAGAATTCCTGAACATTAATAAAGGCAAAGCCGGTGTCGTAACATTACCCAGTGGTCTGCAATATCAGGTATTGCAAAAGGGAACAGGGGCAAAACCGGTTGCTTCCGACAAGGTGAAATGTCATTATCACGGAACATTGATTAACGGGACCGTATTCGATAGCTCTGTGCAGCGGGGCGAACCGGCCGTATTCGGTGTGTCGCAAGTAATCCCCGGATGGGTGGAAGCTTTGCAGATGATGGAAGTAGGCTCGAAATGGAGACTTTTTATTCCTTCCAACCTGGCTTATGGAGAGCATGGTGCAGGTGAAGCTATCGAACCGAACAGTGCTTTGGTTTTCGATGTCGAATTATTGGATATAGTGAAATAACATAATAGAGAAAAATGAAAAAGATTAGTGTATTAGTTGCTACAGCGATTGTAGCTATGAGCGTGGGGATTACTTCATGTTCTTCTGGTTCTTCCAAAAGTGCATCATTAAAAACCGCTGCAGATAGCGCGAGCTATGCTATCGGTATCAGTACGGGTGCCGGTTATAAAGAAAATTTGAAAACTTTGCCGGGTGATCCTGCAAATGTCGACGACTTGATTGCCGGCTTCGTTCAGGCTATCAAAGGTGATTCGGCTGCGATGAAAATGACTCCGCAGGCTGCTCAGGCTTATCTTCAGACTTATTTTGTAGAAGCATCAGCTAAAGAAGCAAAGAAATCAAAAGAAGAAGGTGAAAAATTCCTGGCTGAAAACAAGACAAAAGACGGTGTATTCACAACCGAAAGCGGTTTGCAATATAAAGTTGAAAAAGAAGGAGCAGGAGCAAAACCTGTAGTAGGAGATAAAGTGAAAGTTCATTATACCGGAACTTTGCTGGACGGAACCGTATTCGACAGTTCTGTAGAACGCGGCGAACCGGCTGAATTCGCACTTGACCGGGTAATTCCGGGTTGGACGGAAGTTCTGCAGTTGATGCCGCTGGGTTCCAAATATGTCGTTTGGGTTCCTTCCGATTTAGCTTATGGCGAACGTGGTTACCAAGGTATCAAACCGAATACTACTTTGAAGTTTGAACTTGAATTACTTGATATCGTAAAAGACGAACCGGCTAAAAAGTAACGAACTGTCTTTTTAGACATAAATTAAGCGGGCAAAATATGCTAAAAAGCATTTTTTGCCCGCTTTTATTATTTATTCTCTACTTTTTTCTTTCATAATGATATGAGATTGAAATTAATTATATACTTTTGATACATTAAATCTAAAAGAAAAGGAAGTAAAGCAATTAGAAATGGAAAAGATAGACAAACTGGACCGGCAGATATTGAACATTATTTCAAAAAATGCCAGGATTCCTTTCAAGGATGTAGCCGAAGAGTGTGGCGTTTCTCGTGCCGCTATTCATCAACGGGTGCAACGCATGATTGATATGAATGTGATCGTTGGGTCAGGCTATCATATTAATCCGAAGATTTTAGGCTATAACACTTGTACTTATATCGGAGTGAAACTGGAACGTGGCTCTATGTATAAGGATGTAGTGCCGGAGTTTGAGAAAATACCGGAAGTGGTGGAATGCCATTTCACAACAGGTCCGTACACGATGCTCATCAAATTGTATGCACGTGACAACGAACATCTGATGGAATTGTTGAATACCAAAATCCAGGAAATACCGGGAGTGACGGCTACGGAAACGTTGATTTCGCTGCGTCAAAGTGTGAAACGGGAAATTCCTATCTGCGAGATTAAAGAGTAAAATAAATATGTCAACAAATGGCCCGGCCTCTGAGAAGTCGCCGGGTTTTTTTATATCTTTGTGTTGTTTTTGATTCTTCTTTCCGAGAGAATTTGATGTATGAAGTATGATTATGGATAATTTGATAAAAACAATCTTATTATTGACTCTTTTTCCTCTCTGGCTTTCGGCCGGAGAAAGCTATTGTTTCCGTGTTTATCTGAAAGACAAAGGTGATACAGGTTGCAGTACTGAATACCCGGAAGCTTATCTTTCCCGCCAGTCCATCGAACGACGCGGTAAAGACGGGATTGCTGTTACGGAAACTGATTTTCCGATTGCCCCGGCTTATATCGATACGTTATCTGCTACAGGAGCAAAGCCGCTTGTGAAAAGTAAATGGTTTTCCACCGTAGTAATGGAAAGTAAAGACAGTACGGTAGCCGATAAGTTGAGCAAACTTTCGATTGTGGATTCGGTTAAATGGATATGGAAAGGAACGCATAGGTTTCCGGAAGAGAGAACAAAGACGGAAAAACGCCTGGTCTCTTCGGACAAACCATTGGACGATATTTATGGATATGCAGGAAAGCAGATAGAAATGCTAAACGGCATTAAATTGCACGAAGCCGGTTTCAGAGGTCAAGGAATGCGCGTAGCGGTTATCGATGCCGGTTTCCAAAACGTAGACCGTATCAGTGCGTTTGATTCGCTGAAAATATTGGGAACGCACAACGTTGTCTTCCCCGATTGTAGTGTATATGTAGGCGACGACCACGGAACAAAAGTACTTTCCTGCCTGGCCGCCAACATTCCCGGAATAATGTTGGGGACGGCTCCGGAGGCATCTTATCTGTTGATAAAAAGCGAAGATAGTGATTCTGAATTCCCGATAGAAGAGGATTATTGGACGGCGGCAGTCGAATATGCAGACAGTGTGGGCGTAGATGTCATCACTTCTTCTTTAGGATATTTTGCTTATGATGCGGACGAATTGTCGTACGACCAGTCGGAATTGAACGGACGGACTGCGATGATTAGCCGTGCCGCCCGTTTGGCCGCCGAGAAAGGAATATTGGTCTTTTGTAGTGCCGGTAACGAAGGAAATAGCGATTGGGGGAAAATAACTTTCCCTTCCGATGCGGAAGGAATATTTACTGTCGGAGCTGTCTGTGCTGATAAGAAAAGAAGCAATTTCAGTTCTGTCGGTTTTACTGCCGATGGGCGGGTGAAACCGGATGCGGTGGCTCTTGGCTCCGGCTGTTGCGTGATTGACCCTTCCGGCAGCATCCGGTATGCGAACGGGACTTCGTTTGCAACTCCTATCTTGGCCGGTATGGGAATTTGCCTCTGGCAAGCGCTTCCCCGGCTGAGTAATAAAGAAATGATTGTGCTGTTGCATCGTTTCTCCAGTAAGTATAAAAAGCCGGAGCGGGAACTGGGATACGGTATTCCTGATATTTATAAAGCTTATAGAAAGGAACGCAAAAATGCCTCACGAACAAAATAACCGGAATAAGGAGCGGCAGGAACTCTCGTTGTTGGAATTGAACAACCGGGTGAAAGGAGCTGTATATAACGCATTCCCGGACACCTGTTGGGTGCGTGCGGAAATGAGTGATGTACGTACAAATGCCTCTTCCGGTCATTGTTATCTCGAGTTTATCGAGAAAAATGCGATTACCGGGCAGCTGGTCGCACGGGCCAGGGCTTCCATTTGGGCGAAGACTTTTCGTATGTTGAAACCTTATTTCGAGATGGAAACCGGACAGTTGTTTGCTTCGGGGCTGAAAGTATTGGTGAAGGTTGCGGTCGAATTTCATGAACTTTACGGGTATAGTTTGACGGTTTTGGATATAGACCCGGCTTATACATTGGGAGATATGGTGCGGAAGCGGATGGAGATAGTCCGCCAGTTGAAAGAGGAAGGTGTTTTTACCCTGAATAAGGAATTACCTTTTCCCGTATTGCCCAGGCGCATAGCTATTATCACTTCGCCGACGGCTGCCGGATATGAGGACTTTGTGAATCAACTTTCTCATAATAAGGCGGGTTATCCTTTTTACTTCCGTCTTTTCCCGGCCCTGATGCAGGGAGAACGGACGGAAGAGTCCATCATTGCGGCATTGGACCATATTTATCGGCATATAGACTGCTTTGACGTGGTGGTTATTATACGGGGAGGAGGGGCTACTTCGGACCTGAATAGCTTTGATTCCTATTTGTTGGCTGCTAATTGCGCCCAGTTCCCGTTGCCTGTCATTACCGGTATCGGGCACGAACGCGACGATACGATACTTGATATGGTCGCTCATACCCGGATGAAAACACCGACGGCTGTTGCCGAATACCTGATTGGGCGGATGGATTTGGCTGCCGGTGAGTTGGATGAACTGCAACAAAATGTTTCTCTTCTCTCGTCTGATATTTTGCTGAAACAAAAGAACTTTTTACAATTACTGGGCAGTCGGTTGCCGGCTGTTGCTACCAATCGGATAGAACGCAGCCGGGCTCAGTTGCAGCGTCTGGGGGCTCAATTACCCGTTACGGCATCTTCTCTTTTAAAGCTGCGCGCTTCTTCGCTGGAAACCTTACGGCTTTCGCTGAAAAGCCTTACGTTTTCCCGTTTAACGGAATATAGTCGTTTTATCCAACTGACCGAACAGTTTGTCCGGATGGCTTCGCCCGATTATGTACTGAAACGGGGATATAGCCTTACCTTGAAGGATGGCAAAATAATGAAACATGCCACGGATTTCCGGGAAGGAGATACTCTTATCTCCCGTTTTTCCGATGGGGAAGTGGTTTCGACTGTCAGGAAAACGCTTGTGGCCGCCCATTTGTCTATCAATGATTCAGAGAACAACGAACAATAAAACACAACATATTATGGCTGGAAAAAAAGAAACATACAACGAAGCGGTCGATAAACTTCGTAAGATTGTAGCCGATATTGAGAACGGTGATTTGGATGTTGATATTCTTTCTGAGAAAGTAAAGGAAGCGACTCGCTTGATAAAGCTCTGTAAAGAGAAATTATATAAAGTGGACGAAGAGGTCAAGAAGGTGTTAGAAGAACTGGAATAATGAAAAAGTATATCTTGATAGTGGCCGGCGGCCGTGGACTTCGTATGGGGACGGATTTGCCGAAACAGTTTATCCCGATAGAAGGTAAGCCGGTTTTGATGCATACGCTTGAAGCTTTTCATCGTTGGGATTCTGCGGCCGGGCTTATTCTTGTTTTACCGGAAGAGCATCAGGCTTACTGGAAGATGCTTTGCAAAGAAATCGGCTGTAAAGTGCCGCATTGGATTGCAAATGGTGGGGAAACCCGTTTTCATTCGGTTCGGAACGGATTGGAATTGCTTTCGAAGGAGCTAGGAAAGGGAACCGGATGTCCGGAGGAAATACGGGTCGGTGTCCACGACGGTGTCCGCCCGTTTGTCGCCCCGGAGGTGATAGATGCTTGTTTTGCGGAGGCAGACCGCACCGGAGCGGCTATCCCTGTAGTCCCGGTAATCGACTCTTTGCGCGAAGTTGATGAGACAGGTTCTCATCCGGTGGACCGTGCGCGTTATCTGGCAGTTCAGACACCGCAGGTTTTCGACTATGCCGTATTGATAAAAGCATACGCTCAGCCTTACGCCGACCGGTTTACGGATGATGCTTCCGTGGTAGAAGCTTCCGGACATCCGGTCGCAACCGTTCCCGGTAACCGGGAAAATATAAAGATAACAAACCCTTTCGATTTGCGGGTGGCAGAAGCGTTGTTCGCAAAGTGAGCCTATTCCCGTATCGTTTGTGTATTAAAAGTTGTTTGACGAAAATATAGCTAATATGAAGTTTAATATCCTTTTGTTCAAAATACAGGCTTACAGAGGCTGGTATTTGGAACAATGGAAAAAGAGGCTATCTTTGTCCGGAATTGGAGTTAAATCGAATGCTGTTTGAGATATAGGCTTTATATGCCTATATCATCGGAAAAAATGTATTTGAAAAGAAATAACTTAAGGTAATGCTCGACCTCGATAAACGTTCTATCATGTATCTGCCGGGCGTAGGGCCCAAGAAGGCGGAGATTCTGCAGAAGGAAGCCGGTATTTCCTCCTATGAAGATTTATTGTTTTACTTTCCGTATAAATATGTAGACAGAAGCCGTTTCTATAAAGTGGCCGAGGTTACGGGAGAGATGCCTTATATACAATTGAAAGGACGAATCCTTTATTTTGATACGGTAGGGGAAGGACGTACCCGGCGCTTAATCGGCAAGTTTACGGATGGAACCGGTACGATTGATTTGGTTTGGTTTAAGGGGATTGCTTATGTGACGGATAAAATTAAGCCGGGTGTCGATTATATCGTATTTGGTAAACCGACTGAATTCGGTCATATTTACAATATCGCTCACCCGGAAGTGGATCCGGTAGAGCAGGCTGAACAGGTAGCGAACGGACTGACTCCTTTTTATAATACCTCGGAAAAGATGAAGAAATCTTTTCTGAATTCGCGTGCTATCCAGAATTTGCAATATACTCTTTTAAGCGGACTGAACTGGGCTTTGCCTGAAACACTTCCTCCCGCTATACTCCAGCGTATCCGCATGATGCCCTTGGCGGAAGCGATTAAGAATATCCATTTCCCGGAGTCGGTCGATAAACTCAGGAATGCCCAACTCCGGTTGAAGTTCGACGAACTGTTTTTCATCCAGTTGCATATACTTCGTATGGCCAGTGTGCGCCGTTTGAAGTTGAAAGGGATTGTTTTTCCTTCAGTGGGGCAGTATTTCAATACTTTCTATAAAGAATATTTGCCGTTCGAACTGACGAATGCCCAAAAACGGGTGGTTCGTGAAATAAGAGCGGATATGGGGAGCGGCCGACAGATGAATCGCTTGTTGCAGGGAGATGTGGGAAGTGGAAAGACGCTTGTCGCTTTGCTGGCCATGTTGTTGGCTGTCGATAATCATTGCCAAGCCTGTATGATGGCTCCAACCGAAATTCTGGCAAACCAGCATTATGCCACGGTAATGGGCTTCCTGAAAGATATGGATATCCGCGTCGCTCTTTTGACAGGTTCGACTAAGAAGAAAGAACGGAATAAGATATTACCGGCAATTGCCAGCGGCGAAATACAGCTTGTCATCGGAACGCATGCTTTGATTGAGGAAACGGTCGTGTTTTCGTCATTAGGACTGGCTATTATAGATGAACAGCATCGTTTTGGGGTGGAACAACGTTCGCGTCTTTGGATGAAAAATGCAATTGTGCCTCATGTGTTGGTGATGACGGCGACCCCTATTCCCCGAACGTTGGCCATGACGCTATATGGCGATTTGGATGTTTCTGTCATCGATGAATTACCTCCGGGACGTAAGCCTATACAGACACTTCACCGTTATGATAATAAGAAGGCTCAACTTTATGACTTTCTGAATAAAGAGATTCGGCAGGGGCGACAGGTCTATGTTGTTTATCCTTTGATTGAGGGCAGCGAGAAACTGGATTATAAGAATTTGGAAGAAGGCTTTGAAACATTTAAAGAAGTTTTCCCCGAATATAAAGTCTGCATGGTGCACGGGAAGATGAAAGCTGCTGATAAAGAAGCGGAAATGCAGAAGTTTGTCTCCGGAGAAGCCCAGATATTAATGGCGACAACTGTAATAGAAGTGGGTGTGAATGTCCCGAATGCCTCCGTCATGGTGATAGAAAGTGCCGAACGTTTCGGTCTTTCCCAATTGCATCAGCTTCGGGGCCGCGTCGGACGTGGCGCCGAGCAATCTTATTGTATCCTTGTCTCTTCTTATAAATTGAGTAATGAAACCCGTAAACGTCTCGAAATTATGGTCAATAGCAATAATGGTTTTGAGATAGCCGAAGCCGATTTACGCTTGCGCGGACATGGTGATTTGGAAGGAACCAGACAGAGCGGGGAAGGGGTGGAGCTTAAAATTGCGAGCTTGGCCGCCGACGGACAAATTCTGCAATATGCCCGCGATATTGCCCAGGATATATTGAACGAAGACCCGGAATTGTTATCCGAACCTAACCGGGTATTGAACGAAAGGCTAAAAACTCTCTTCGCAAGAAAGGTGAATTGGGGGATGATTAGCTAACATGTTGTGAAACATGTTTTTGTGTAATATGTTGTATAACAGTGAATTCCTTTGGTTGTTTTGTTTTTCTTAAACTTCATTGCTGAAATTTTTCTTTATTGTATTTTGAGAGTTTATTCAAAATTACGACCTTTGACGAGATGGCAATGAATGAGGTCGTCCCGGCCTCTTCTTCGTTTATTGCCTTATAACTGTTCGAAAGTGATAAAAATAATGAGAATAAGGACATTACTATTTATTTGTTGTACCACTATCATGGCTTCGGCTGTCACTGTTAATGCGCAGGAAAACCGAGAAGCGCCGGAGCAGGTGATACAGATTAGGAAGATGGATAAGCGTGTTTCTGAATTAATGGCAGATCGGGTTGGATTCAAGAAAGAGACAGCTCTTAAAGAACTTGCCGTTATTGATGAAAGGGCTGAACTTGCAAGGGAAAATTTGATGTTTCCTGCCGATGAACTATATGGTTCCAATTGGGAAAACCAATTTGTAGACCCCTTCCGCGGAGGAAATAAAGTGAACTTTCCTGATTCATGCGCAATCAATTGTTCTTCATTTGTCTATCCGATTAAGATTGATTCTGTAGCTCGAATAACTTCTAAATTTGGTCCCCGCCGCCGCCGTATGCATAAAGGCATCGACTTGAAGGTACTGGTGGGTGATACTATTCGTGCGGCTTTTGACGGGAAAGTCCGGATAAAGAATTATGAGCGTCGCGGATATGGTAATTATTTGGTTATTCGCCATCCGAACGGTTTGGAAACGGTTTACGGTCACTTGTCGAAGGCATTGGTTAATCCGAATGATATTGTCCATGCCGGTGATCCGATTGCTTTAGGTGGAAATACCGGACGTTCTTCCGGTTCGCACCTTCATTTTGAAACCCGTTTTCTGGGACAGGCTATTAATCCGGCCGATATTATCGATTTTGAGAATGGCGTGCCTCATCAGGATGTTTATGTATTCCACAATGTAAAAATAAACGGCCGTCGTAGTAATATTTATACTTCATCTTCCAATCAATTGGTTTACCATCGTGTAAAATCAGGGGAGACATTAGGAAAGATTGCCCGCATGTATGGCACCACAGTCAATGAATTGTGTCGCTTGAACGGCTTGAAGGGTACTTCCGTTTTACGTATAGGCCAATCTATCCGTTGCAGTTCAACCATCGCTTCGGATAAACAACCTGTATCCGACACTCAAAAGGTCGTGACGAAGAAAACTACGGTAGAAGCCGATGCGGCAGCCGTTGCTTCTTTAAATCAGGAAAATGCTACATCAGATTCGGCGAATCCTGTTTATCATCGTGTAAAATCCGGCGATACCTTGGGTGCTATCGCTGCTAAATACGGAACAACCGTTTCCAAATTGTGCCAACTGAATGGGATAACGACGAATACAATCCTGAAGTTAGGACGTTCACTTCGTTGCTCTTAATAGAAAGAAAAGGACTAACCGACAATATGAAAGCTGCCTATGCGATAGGTGGCTTTTTTTCTTTATTACCGATGCCCCTCCTTTCGTCTTTGCTGTTAAAGTAAGTTCTCTTTTGGTAAGGTTTGGATTTATCCGTATCTTTGCATCGGTGAAAATAAGAAGTATATATGGCTGATACGAAAGAACAGTTCGAAAAGGTAATATCCCTGTGCCGGGAGTTGTTTGAGAAGAAACTGAAAGATTACGGTCCTTCCTGGCGGATTATGCGTCCGGAGTCGGTGACCGACCAGATATTTATTAAAGCCAATCGTATCCGCAGCCTTGAAATAAAAGGAGTGAGCATGGTGAATGAAGGAATACGTCCCGAATTTATTGCCATTGTGAATTATGGAGTGATTGGACTTATCCAGCTGGCCAAAGGCTTTTCGGATACTACCGACATGACGATTGAAGAGGCATTAGCCTTGTACAATCAATATATCACGGAAACAAAAGAACTGATGTATGCCAAAAACCACGATTACGATGAGGCATGGCGGAGCATGCGTATCAGCTCTTATACCGACTTAATCCTGATGAAACTTTATCGTACCAAGCAGATTGAGAGCCACGGAGGTAAGACGCTTGTGTCTGAAGGTGTGGATGCCAACTACATGGATATGATAAATTATGCATTATTCGGACTGATAAAACTGGAATATGGCGAATGAAGTATAAGGATACTGTAATAAAGATATTGGTTGAATGCAGCCGTCTGTTGCTGGGAGTTGTATTTATCTTCTCCGGCTTCGTAAAGGCTGTCGATCCGATGGGCTTTGCAATCAAGATTGGCGAATACCTGAGCTCTTTCGGATTGGACAAACTACAACCTTTCTCCGTATTACTATCTTTTAATCTTTCCGCTATCGAGTTCGCGTTAGGCGTTTGCATGTTGCTGGGTGTGTACCGGCGTTATGTTTCTTTCCTGATACTCTTGTTTATGGCGTTTATGACGCCTTTGACTCTCTATCTGGCTTTATTTGACCCGGTTTCGGATTGCGGTTGCTTCGGTGATGCTTTGGTCATTTCGAACTGGGAGACATTCTTTAAAAATATAATCCTCTCTGCCGCAGCCGTCATCGCCTTTATCTATAATCAACGATTGCTGCAAGGATATACTTTCAAGGTTTACTGGTTTGTTGCCTTGTATGCTTATTTGTTCGGAGTAGGCTTTGGTTATTATAATTATAATCACTTGCCGGTTCTTGATTTCCGTCCTTATAAGATTGGCGCAAATATCCCTTCGTTGATGGAGATACCTGCCGGAGCACCCGAAGATGAATATAAATATACGTTTATCTATGAGAAGGACGGCGTAAAAAAGGAATTTGGTCTTAATGATTACCCGGCTAACGACAGTACATGGACTTTCGTCGACTCTAAAACCGAGTTGGTAAAGCAAGGATATGTTCCCCCGGTTGCCGCTTTTAATATTTATGATGGCGAAGGCGAAGATGTAACCGATGAGATTCTGAATAATCCCGAGCCGCTCCTTTTGCTTATCGCTCCGAAGCTGGAAGACGCAGACGACGAACAGATGGATGAAATAAACGGCGTATACGATTATGCGCTCGAACATCAGATACCTTTTTATTGTGTTACCGGTTCGTCGAAGGAGGCTATCGATACCTGGAGTGACAATACCGGAGCCGAATACCCTTTCCGGATGGCGGACGAAGTATTGCTGAAGACGATGATACGCTCCAACCCCGGACTGATGTTACTGAAAGACGGTACTATCTTGGGCAAATGGCATTACAATGACATCCCTGCCGAAGAAGACGTAAAAGCGGTAATGGACAGTTGCCTGACCGGGACTGTTACAAAAACAAAAGAAGCGCCCCGGCTCGTAACCAACCTATTCACTTTTACCGTACCTTTGCTGCTTGTTTGGGTGTACGACTTTCTGCGCTTCCGTCGTAAGCGCAAGACAAAGAAATAATTTATTGTATTATATAATTTAATTAATTAAGTCATGAGAAAGAATATTGTTGCAGGAAACTGGAAGATGAACACGACCCTTCCTGAAGGCCTTGCTTTGGCAAAAGGTTTGGACGAAGCTCTGAAAGGTAAAACTCTGAATTGCGATGTAATCATCGGCACTCCGTTTACTCATCTGGCAAGCGTTGCCGCTGCCATCGATACAAACAAGATTGGTGTTGCCGCTGAAAACTGCGCTGATAAGGAAAAGGGTGCTTACACAGGTGAAGTTTCTGCTGCCATGGTTGCTTCGACAGGTGCTAAATATGTTATCCTGGGTCACTCCGAAAGACGTGCTTACTATCACGAAACTCCCGAAATCCTGAAGACGAAGGTTGAGTTAGCTCTGGCTAACGGCCTGACTCCTATCTTCTGTATCGGTGAAGTTTTGGCTGAAAGAGAAGCCGGCAAACATTTTGAAGTCGTAGACGCTCAGATTGCAGGTTCTCTGTTCGATTTGTCTGCTGAAGACTTTGCCAAGCTTGTATTGGCTTACGAACCGGTTTGGGCTATCGGAACGGGTAAAACCGCTACTTCCGACCAGGCTGAAGAAATCCATGCTCATATCCGTGCTACTCTGGCTGCTAAATATGGCAACGAAATAGCCGACAACTGCACAATCCTGTACGGCGGTAGCTGTAACGGCAGCAATGCAAAAGAATTGTTCTCCAAACCGAACGTAGACGGTGGTCTAATCGGTGGCGCCTCTTTGGCAGTAGATAAATTCATGCCGATTATCGAAGCTTTCGATAAATAATATATATCCGATACGGATAGGGGCGGGCCAAGCCCGCCCTTCTGTTTATAAACAAGACGAGCGCCCCTCGTCTCCATAATTACGATATCCGAATATGAAACGAATTTCTTGTATACTTTCTTTTTATCTGCTGTTTGGCACATCTTCATTGTTCGCCCAGACAGAGGATGACGGACCGGCCACTATCTTCGATGCCTTGCAGGAAAACAAAGCCGGTAAAGGTACGGTCGTAGTACATCAGCCCGACGAACTACGGCGCATGGTGGGAGTACGTTTGTCCGGTGAGAATGTGGAAAAGACGGATAGCACGACTTACCTGAAGGTCGAAGGTTTCCGCGCCCAAGTTTTTTCGGGAAATAATCAGCGTAAATCGAAAGATGAAGCTTTCAGCAAGGAGAAGGAAATCAAAGAGCTTTTCCCGGATGTCCCGACTTATGTTACCTACAACGCTCCTTTCTGGAAGTTGCACGTAGGCGATTTCCGTACCCATGAAGAGGCTTATCATTTGCAGCGCCTGCTGATGGAGGCATTTCCCGCTTATAAAAAGGAGATGTATATCGTAAAGGAAGAAGTTAATATCCCATTGAACTAATCAAAGGCGGAAACCGTTCGCCGATAAATCAGTTATGACAAAAGAAGAAGCAAACGAAAACACTTTGCAGGCCCGTGAAGAGCTGGCCGGACATTATAAAAGTATCATCAATCTGCTGGGTGAAGATGCAGACCGTGAAGGTTTGCTGAAAACTCCCGAACGAGTAGCCAAAGCCATGCAGTTCCTGACGAAAGGATACAACGAGGACCCCGCAGCCGTGCTTCGCGGAGCCATGTTCAAGGAAGAAGACTACAAGCAGATGGTAATAGTAAAGGACATCGACTTCTTTTCCCTTTGCGAACATCACATGTTGCCCTTCTTCGGAAAGGCCCATGTCGCTTATATTCCTAAAAAATATATTACGGGATTGAGCAAAATCCCACGCGTAGTCGACATTTTTGCCCGCCGTCTTCAAATACAGGAACGGCTGACCATGCAAATCAAAGATTGTATCCAGCAGACACTCGACCCCCTGGGTGTTATGGTTGTTATCGAAGCTCAGCACATGTGTATGCAGATGCGTGGAGTGGAGAAGCAGAACTCGCTTACTACCACCTCCGATTTCACCGGCTTCTTCCAGCAAGCCAAGACGCGCGAGGAGTTTATGAATCTGATTAAACACAATCTCTAAGTCCGGAAACTTTACTTCTTATTCTTTTAAGCGATGGCTCCGTTGGTTTATGCAGCGGGGCTTTTTTTGTCTCCTTTTGCCGCCTTTTTTCCTGCCGCTCCTTATCTTCTCCTTTTTTTCAGCCTTTCCATTAGCATTTTCTTTACTATCTATTAAGGTTTTTCATACATACTATTAGTTGTCCGCCATCCAGCGAACGAACGTTCGCCAACCAGCGGACAATCGTTCGTCAATTGGCGAACGGTCGTTCTCCAGCTGGCGGACGATTAATAGATAGTAAGGAACCGGCTAATGGAAAGGCAGGATATAATTGGCAAAACGACGGGTACAGTTTTTCAAGACGAAA
>NZ_QRMP01000003.1:304021-304673 GCF_003473295.1 Parabacteroides sp. AM08-6 | reverse complement strand
ATAAGTTGGTGAAGAACCAGTTGGAATTGGGTAGTTGAGATAAAAGGAGAAGTTGTCATAATGGATATGTAAAGGTCTTCAATGGTTTATCGTATAAGTAAATGTGAGAATTACGATTTTTTCGCACAACTTGCTTGTCTTTCGGAATATTTTTCATAAATTGCCATCGTTAATCAGGAATCTCATTGTGAGATCTTGTATTTTAAGAGATGTCAAATTTGAATAATAAAGGAGATCTATTGTTATGAAAAGAAATGTAATCTTATTGTTGCTGGTATTATTATGTGGATGTACGCATCGTAACCAACCTACGGAGAGTGCGGAAGAAGTTGTCGTAGCACGTGATACGGTGATTCATCTGAAGGATGTGTTGGATTTATCGGAAGAGGTGTGTTTATCGGAGATAGCGGATAGTGTAACTTATATTCCATTGGAAACAAAACCGAATTGCTTATTAAGTAATACTTTAGTTTTTCGTTTTACAAATGATGTTGTTATGGTTGGTACTCGATTGTTTGATTGGAATGGAAATCATATTAAAGCAATAGGAACAAGGGGACAGGGTGTAGGAGAAGATCCACATCTGGAATTATTGCTGAAATCAAAAGAAAATTATTATACGGTTGGAAATAAGATAATCGAATATGATAGA
>NZ_QRMP01000003.1:0-304011 GCF_003473295.1 Parabacteroides sp. AM08-6 | reverse complement strand
GTTGGAAATAAGATAATCGAATATGATAGAAATGGAAAGTACACAGGAAAAGAAGTTTCTACATACCTTTTACGTTCAGCTCTGGATTCTTCCAGAGTATATAGTCTTTTTAGAAGAGCTGAAGCTTCTTTAGCAGAAAACTCAATTGTTTTATATCAATACCCGGATAGCTTGATTTGGGTGAATAATGATTTTAAAGTTAATCATGTCGCTCGAGTAGTGGAGAATGGAAACATAAAAGTTGGTGGTATTGCTTGGAATCCGATATTCAGATTTTTTTCGGAATATAAAAATAAAACTCTGTTTTATAATTTTTATAATGATACTGTTTTTAGTGTGTCATCGAATGGGTTGTCACCCGAATGGATTATAGATTTGGGAGAGTATAAACTGCCGAATGAAATAACCTTATATAAGTTAGCTCCCTTAATGCGTGAGGCACTTCGCAATCGTTCAGTGATAAACAGTTCTGAATTGATAACAAAAACAGATGGGAAGATAGCAGTTTCGAATGTCTATGAATCGGACCATTACTTGTTTTTCTTTTATTATAAGAATTATTATTTTGCAGAAACTCGAAATTTGTCACCTCAAAAATTGCAGCTTGCTATTTATGACAAACAAACAAAGAAACTTACTAATATAAAAGAGGCTAGACTGATAGATGATTTTCATAATGGTCCAAAATTCTTTCCTACTTACGGGGCATTTGAAGAAAAGCTGATTTCAACAATGTGGGCCTACGAATTGAAAGATTATGTGGAGGAGCATCGTTCTTCCGGAAAATTGTCTTCCCGCTTGATAGAGTTGGCAGATAATTTGAAGAATGATGATAATCCTGTTTTAATCGTAGTACACCTGAAGAAAAGCAGGTGATGGGTAATGTTGTATTAAAGTGAATGTTGATATGAATAAGCTTGTTTTTATATGAACGAATAAAAGGGTCTTTGAAATAAGGTGGTTACATATAAAGTTTTTTGCGTGGTGATAGAAGAGGAAAGGGGTATCGGATGAAAAGTGACACAAAAAATGTTCCCTGTGTCAATATTGTAGGTTTAAATATCAGATTTGTGAATTGATTAGCTTAGAGGTGTTTTACTTTTGCTGCATAATATTTAGATTACTTAAATTTAGGGATTATGAGAGGCGCGATTATAAAATTGACTTTAGGTTTATTGATAAGTGTTGTGGTAGCTACAAGTCCTGTAGAAGCACAAACGATTATTCTGACAAGTGACCAACAGTTAAATGATCTAACAGATCCGGATAAAAAGATTGATAATTCGTTGGGATACGATTCCCGTATGGAAAGTCTTCGTGATGTTTGTAACCGTGGGAAAAGTTATGGCTCGAAAGAGCTGATTGTGGCGTTTGATGAATTCTTCCGCCAGTATCGTACCGACAAGAATACTGAGCGTAAGCTAACGCCGGATATGGACGAATATGTCGATAAAATGAAAATTGTCAGTGATTTTGTCTCTAAACAAGGTATGGGGCTTTGTTTGAGTTTACTAAGTCCGTTGGAGTTGGGACAAGCTTATAAAAATCAGACAGGAAACAGCGGACGCTGGTTAGCCTACAAAGTCGGTCCGAGAAATCCCCGTACCGGACAATTCAGTTTGCAAATCTGGCAACAACTTCTTTGGACTAATAATAAAGGGCAGACTCCTGTAAAACTAAAAGGTGTGAAAGCTTATGCTTTTAAAGAAAAGAGAGTGTCTACATCGATGCTGGCTGTAAATCCTGATGATATCGTGTTATTGAATAACGTTAAATATGAGATTATAGATTCAATAGGAAATACCCAAGGGGTGATTCCTATGAATTTACTACGTATTTATAGTGATGACAAACAATGTCTTGGTTCTGACCGGGTGATGGTTATGTTGGAATATGAATCGCAAGAAATGGATTACTTCGATCCGAAAGCTCCTGATTTTCTGAAAAACTTACTGAAGAAATATCATGATAAGAAAGTAAATCTGACTTCTTTGTATTCGGACGAGATGCATATTCAGCAGGACTGGTTTTATTTCGGACACCATGAAGAAGGGCAGTTCGCCGAACGTTATCTGACTGAAACGATGGCACGTCGCTATAGTGAAAAGTATCATCAGCCTTTTGATGACCGTTATATGCTTTATTTTGTTTATGGTGCTCCTGTTTTTCGTCCTACCGCCGATGCAGTCGTGAATGTCCAGTATGTTTTGGGGGATACTCCGGAGGCCATTCATCGTACTTTTTTGTTGCGTGACCGTTATTACCGGATGCTGAATGATGATGTTGTCGATTTGTTTAAAGGGGCGAAAGAATATGGCGAAAAATTGTTTGGCCGTGAATTACCTACAAGTGCACACGCTTCATGGGCACAGAGTCCTACGATTGATTTGTGGAACTGTGAAAAATTGCACGCCAGCCGCTATCAATATGAATATACATCCAATTTTATTTGGGGGAATACGGTGCATCAGGCATCTGCTGCTTGCTACGATTATTTCAAATGGAGCGAATATTTGCAACCTACCGGAAACGATTTTGCCGAAGGTGGTTGGAGCGATCGCGACTATTATGGGGCGGCAATGGGAGCATCTATCGGTGTTATTAATAAATATCCGAATGCTTATGCAGCTGCCTGGGGGATGCCGGATAAGGCCCTGGAACGTAAAATGGCTGTAAATTATGCGTATGGAGCCAGCCCCAGTGAACCGATTCGTCTGATTACAGGAAACGTTCATCGCGATGTGGATGTCTTGGTGCTCTATCCGATGAATCTTGTTGCTGTAGAACCTCGTTTTGGAAGCTGGATGACTCAATATGGATATGCTAATTATCTGACTGCTGACAAATTACTGGAAATGGGTTCTGTAAAATCGGACGGGCATATCCAGGTTGCAGAGAAAAAGTATGGGACATTGGTTGTGATGTTCGAACCTTTGCCCGAAAAGGGATTGCTGGATATGATGGAACGTTTTGTCAATGCCGGTGGTAAAGTAGTTTGGTTCAGTGCTCCTCCGTTGATTGACAAAAGTGGTGCTAGTTGCGTCGGGCAGTGGCAAAAGTTGTTTGGTACTCAATATAAACATGACTGTTTTATGGGCGAAATAGCTTCCGGGAAAAAAATCAATTTCTCGGGGAGTTTATCCCAAGTGCCGGAACAGACAATTCTGACGGATTTTCTTGTTGACCGTATTTATCCGGTAACAGCCGCTTCGAATGCGAAAGTCGTAGCAAGTTCGGAAGGCCGGACATTAGGTACAATGGTTGAATATCCGAACGGTGGGATTGCTTGCTACTGCGGGTTCCGTCCGCGAGATGATCAATCGAGTAGCTTGGGGTATGAAACCCGTACATTGTTTGAGATTTTAAATGCTTGTGGCGCTTATCCTGCTACCGGTAAATTCATGGAAAATGATAATCCTTCTTATCTTTCGAGAACAGGTGATTATTTCGTATCATCTTTCCCGAATTCAACGACAATGGTTGTATCTCACTATCGTACGCATGTGGAAAACTGGCCGGGTGGTTTTTCCCGAAATCAGGAGGAGGATGCGAAAATTTTGCAGAATAACCCCCTGCCTTCAGACCAGATAGACTTGAAACAGGCTAAGATTAATGGACATGAAGTGTCGTATACCGGGCGTTTGTCTTTAGGTTTTCGCGTAGATGGTGAACAGTTGGTCGCATTTTCGGGGCAGCAATGTAAGGATATTGTCCTCGACGGCATCCATTATGAATTTGCCGACACGCCGGTTAATTTGACATTCTCTCCGGTGAATGATGATATGTCTCATTATCAGATGTATGTATCCGGGAAAGGTAAAGTGAGTATACCCCTTCCTGCTTCCGTGAAAAAGGCGGATGTCCGTTTCAACGGTAAGAAAATATCATCTTCATTGGTCAATCACCAGCTTATTCTAGATATCGCTCCGGCTTATTCCGGAAAAAGGCTGGATATCAAAATGAAATAATTGTAGTTTAAGGGTCGAATAAATAAAAAGAGTATGAAACGTTTTTTTGTCATAAAAATAGTGTGTTTGCTGTCTTTTCTTTCAGTATGGGGGCAAGCACAAGAAAAATTAAGTTTATCGGCACAGATACCGGTTGTGGCTTGGTATGGTGTTCCGGCAGGTGAAGCTACAGTTGAACGTTTCAAGGAGTTGAAAGATGCTGGATTTACGGTAAACTTCAGCGGGTATTCAAATCAGGAAGAGGTGGAGAAAGCACTTGATGCAGCACTGAAAGCTGGTGTACAATTAATTATAAGTTGCCCTGAACTACGGGATGAGCCAGAAAAAACAGTTCGGCGATTTATGAAGCACCCGGCTGTTGCAGGTTATTTTCTGCGTGACGAACCGGTTGTTGCCGATTTTCCGGCTTTGGGAGAATGGGCAAGAAAGATACAATCCGTGGATAATAAGAAATATTGTTATCTGAATCTATTTCCAACAGGAGGTGCAGAGCATTTGAAAGCTTTGGGAGTTCAGAATTATCGTGAGTATGTTTCCCGTTTTGATAAAGAAGTATCTTTGCCTTTCCTTTCTTTTGATCATTATCCGGTGTTAGGAGATAATGTACTGAAAGCCGAATGGTATGAAAATCTGGAAGAATTCTCGGATGAAGCCCGGAAGGCCGGTAAAGATTTCTGGGCCTTTGCCCTTGCGACCAAACATGGACCGTATCCAATTCCGACACGAGCAGCTTTGCGGTTACAGCTATATAGTGATTTGGTTTATGGAGCCCAGGGATTGCAGTATTTTACTTATTGGACACCTGCCGGAGATTCTTTTTTTGATTATCAGCATGGACCAATCGGTTTGGATGGTAAACGAACGGAAATATATGATTTAGTAAAAGAGATGAATGCTGAAATTAAATCGATTGCCGGAGTCTTTTTGGGAGCAAAAATTTTATCTGTCAGACATACGGGAACAACTATACCAAGAGGAACGAAACGTCTGACTCTCCTTCCGGAGAAAGTAAGAGTACTGGATACACACGGAAATGGTGCTATTGTTTCATTGTTTGAAAATGCAGGGAAAAAATATCTTGCCATTGTAAACAGGAGTTTAGTTGACGCGATGGAACTTACGTTTTACGCAGATTCTTCCGTAAAACGCGTACTAAAAGATGGAACTCTTGTTCCGGCGGATGCATATACGGCAACTTTAACAGTATCACCAGGAGATATCGTTCTTTATTTATTAGAGAAATAAAAAATACAATAAGTTGTTTAAATGAACGATTCCTGCTTATGGATATGGAAGGAAGCACTTTTTTGATTTCAATAATGTTATTGAGGTTTTTCGATTCTGCTGTTATGAGTAGTAGAACTGTGCTGGTTAAATGTTGCTGAAAATTATTCTGTCTGTATGTAGAGTTACAGTGATTAGGCTCCAAGTATAAATAACACCTTCGCTTTTTTGTTAAAATTAAGTTCTTTGATTGCTTCTGTTTATAAAAATATCATAGAGCTTGTTCTGTTTTATCAAAAATGAAACTAGAAAAATCATTTTTTAAATATTAAGTAAAAAAATACGCTGTAATTTTGATGTTACTGAAAACATATACCATGCGAAACAAATGAGAAGCATTGAAACAAAAGGCAAAAAACAGCTTATAAGCTGTTTGATTGACAGATATATCTGTCAATCAGGATTTTCTATAGTAGAATCTTATGTGTGGTTATTACTGTTGAGAAACACAATATTAATTAGGCTTTGTAAATCTTCCCTTAATGTAAAAACGAGAGAAACAGGATAAAATAGTTCTCTTTGTTTGAATTCACTTCCTATTTCTTATAATTTATAAAAAAATATTTATTTATACAATATTGACGCTTGGCGAATAATGTTGTAAAAGGTGTTTTTTTGTTGCTATTGAAATTCCCTTCTGATTAGAAATAGGATATCTGTTGGTTATTTATTCTTTTGAAACAATAATATTAACATTTATTGTTCTACTTGAGCAAAAAGAAGGCTTGTCTATGTTTAAGGTATTAACATGTGGAATAATAAGTGGAATTGTAAATAAGATAGAATTGGTCCGGAAATAAGTATTTTCTTTGGCATAAAGTGAAGATACTTATAAATCTCTTAAATACACATAGAAATTGTGTATATGTTTTATTATCAAGCTTGCTTGCTATAATATACAATAAGCTAATCTTTATGAAAAATGTCAAATTAACAAAATTGGGAGGTAAATCAGCTTTGCTAATCACCTCATTGTTGTTAACTCCGCTCTATGGGCATTCGGAAAATTCTTATCATATACCGGAAGGTCAGGCAAAGACAGGAGTTCAGCAACAAACATCGCAATTAACAGGAGTTGTTTTGGATAAAGACGGACTTCCGCTTATCGGTGTAAATATCATGGAAAATACTACAAATGGAACAATTACCGATGCCGATGGTAAATTTTCCATTCAAGTAACTCCGCAGTCAGTGTTGCATGTATCTTATGTCGGATTTGTGACACAGACAATAAAAGTGGGGAATCAAAAATCATTGTCCATAACTTTACTGGAAGATATGGAAACGCTAGAGGAAGTGGTGGTGGTAGGTTATGGTTCTCAAAAGAAGGTTTCCGTAACCGGTGCTGTCGCAGCTATTCAGACAAAAGAATTGAAACAAAGTTCTGCCGCGAACCTGTCAACTGCATTGGCAGGACGCTTGCCGGGTTTGACTGCTTTGCAAACATCCGGACAGCCGGGTGGTGATGATGTAACGCTCTATTTACGTGGAGCGAGTACTACAAACGGAACAAATCCCTTGATTTTGATAGATGGTGTACCACGTGATAATATTTCTACCTTGGACCCCAATGAGATTGCTTCCGTATCCATTTTGAAAGATGCTTCCGCTACGGCTGTGTTCGGTGTTCGTGGGGCAAATGGTGTTATTATGATTACTACACGGCGTGGTGAAGTAGGAAAAACCGAATTAAGTATTTCTGCGGATTACAGTTTGCAGCAATTTACGGCAAGTGCCGATCGCATTCATTCCTGGGAATTTGCCGAATTGCGTAATCAAGCATTTCGGAACGATGGTTATTCCGGTGATGACTTGCCTTATACCGATTACATGATTGATATGTATAAAAGTGGAAAGGATCCTGTCTTTTATCCGGATAGAGATGTGTATGGGGATTTTTTCAAGAATTGGGCTCCTCAGACTCGTATTAATGTGAATATGAGCGGTGGTACGGACAAATTAAGCTATTTTATGAATGCTGCTTATTTGGGACAAGGTGGTCAATTCCGTACAGAGTCAGAAAAAGATTTGGGGTATGATCCGAGTTATAAAACCAATCGTTATAATTTTCGTGCGAATTTGGATTATAAAGTAGCTTCCAATTTAAAATTATCCTTGAATTTGGCTTCATATCTTGAAAAGGTGAATACGCCACAAACAAGAGACCTTTTTGAAAATAGTGTAGCAGGAATGATACAGAATATGAGAGCTTATATCTGGGCTACACCTCCTACAGACCCGGGACCATTGACAGCTGAGGGATATACAACTCCGGAAGGTAAAGTTGTTCCTGCCGGTCAGGTAATTAATCAGTCGGGTCAGGACCGTAATACTTACGGTGAAGTAAACCGTAGAGGGTACCAGCAACAGACTAATACCAATTTGAATTCATCTTTAATATTGGATTGGGGATTGGACTTTATAACAAAAGGACTCAGTACGAAATTTATGATTTCTTTTGATTCGAAAGCTCAAACAACCTTACAAGGGGTACGTTCGTATGATGCTTATGGTGTATCGGTTGCCAGAACTCCGGATGAACAATCTTATTATACGGAAGTAAGAGTCAATCAGAATGATGCGATTTCTCTTTCTAAATCAATGGCTACCAATTATTATATGAATATGCAATATTCTTTAAATTATGCCCGGAAATTCGGTCTGCATGATATAACAGGTATGGCCTTAGTTCAACGTGATAATTGGCAGAAGTATGAGGCAGATTTGCCTTATAATTTGTTAGGCGTTTCTGCCCGTGCTACATATGCTTATGATTCGCGTTACTTGGGGGAAGTTAATATTGGCTATAACGGTTCCGAACAATTTGCAAAAGGACATCGTTTTGGCTTTTTCCCTGCTTTTTCTGCAGGTTGGGTTGTCAGTAATGAAGATTTCATGAAGGAAAATAAAGTCATTTCCAATTTAAAATTACGTGCATCATATGGTAAAGTAGGTAATGATAAATTTGGAAGTACGCGTTTCTTGTATTTGAGCAGTATCTCTTTAGGTGATGCAGGGGTTATCCCTTCTTTAGGACGCGGAAAATATATTTCACAAGGAAAACTTGGAAATACGGATTTGAGTTGGGAGATTGCTTATAAGCAAAATTATGGAGTAGATATTCAGTTTCTTAAGGAATTTTCTGTGACATTCGATTATTTTAAGGAAAAGCGAGAAGGTGTTTTGATATCTCGTGGTACGGTTCCTGAACTTCAGGGAGTTGCCTTAGAAAATCTTCCAAAAGTGAATATGGGGATTATCGATAATCATGGGTATGAAATGGAAGCCACTTATAATAAACGATTGAATTCAGATTGGTCTTTTACCGTGAAAGGGAACTTCGCATATAATAAGAATACTCAACGTTTCATGGATGAGGCTAAAAAAACTGAAGATTATGCTTACCAATATAGAAATACAGGCTATAGTATCGGACAATGTTTTGGATATAAAATAGATTATAGTAATGGTAATGGCTATATCAATACACAAGAGGAACTGGATAAAGCATTGAATACATACCAAGTTGGAGGAACTCCTCGTTTGGGTGATTTCGTTTATGTCGATGTGAATGAAGATGGTGTTATCAATGAGAAGGATATGGCTCCGATTAAATATAGTGATGTCCCCCGTATTACCTATGGTTTTTCCGGTACTTTGAATTGGAAAGATTTTGATTTTTCATTCTTATTTTCCGGTATAGCGAAAGCTTCCCGCTTATATAGCGGCTGGGGGGCTACAGAATTCGGATTGGTCGGTTTCTATAGTGATTATCATTTACAGGCTTGGACTGCCGAACGTTATGCTAATGGTGAGGAAATTAAGTATCCGGCTTTGGCCTCTTCTCCCGGAACTAGTCAGAAAGCAAACGATTTCTTTATTATGGATCGCTCTTTTTTACGTTTGAAAAATGTGGAACTGGGTTATACGTTACCTAAGACTCTTTTGAAAAAAGTCGGAATTAATAGTACACGAATTTATGTGAACGGGAATAACCTGTTAACATGGAAAGCCATGAAAACAGATGCTATTGACCCGGAACAAAGTGCAGAGCTTAATTATCCGATTACTAAGATGGTGAATTTTGGTATTAATGTGACATTTTAATCATTAAAAGGACAATTATATGAAACTAACATATTTCTTAATCTCTTCAATTGTTGCGCTAGGGACATTGAATTCTTGTTCGGATGTATTGGATATTGCTCCCGACGGAACACTTTCAATGGAAGAAGTGTACTCTGATCCTGATAAGGTTGGTGCTTTGTTGAATGCCTGTTATAATAATATTCCTCAAAAAGGATATGTTTATTGGTTTTTCGATCCATTATTGACCGCTTGTAGTGATGAAGGATGGTCGTCGGAAGAAGTACAGGGTACAAGTGTGGATCAAATGTATAAAGGGAATGCATCGGCCTCTTCTCATCCGATAAGGGACATGAATGATGGACATGGGTCTTCTAATAATGCTTATTGGACCAGATATTGGCAACAAATACGTTTGTGTAATCAATTTTTGGAAAATATAGGAACAGCTGCCGTTAATGATGAAGCGGAACGTGCTCGTTTTACTGCTGAAGCGCATGTTTTGCGTGCATATTTCTATTCGGAATTGATTAAGTGGTTTGGAAAAGTTCCTATTCTCGATAAAACGGTGTCGTTTGATGCTGATTTTTCTACGTTGAAACGTGAATCTGTGTATGACGTCGTTAAATTTATTGCGGAAGATTGTGATGCTGCTATTAGTTCCTCGGAACTTCCCTGGCGTATTACAACAGATGACGAAGCTTTGCGGGCTACAAAAGCATTGGCTTGGGCAATTAAATCGAAAATGATGCTGTTTGCTGCAAGTCCGTTATTTAACGAAGGTAAGGATTATTGGGAAGAAGCCTATCAAATGAATAAAAAGGCTGTGGAAGAATTAAAAAAGAATGGATATGAGTTGTTTACTACATGTACCAATCCTTCTACGTTCGGGACATATGATGCTGCGGCATTTCATCAGTTAGCTTGTCAGAGCGCAGATTATTCGGCAGAACCACGTGATAAAGAAACAATTTGGCAGCATCGGTCCGGTAGTGTCTTTGTTTGGCATGTCGGGTATATCGGTAGTGGTATGGATGGAACCTATAAATGTGGAACATGCCCGACTCAAGAATTAGTCGATGCTTTTGAGACAACAGATGGCCAGCCTATATTGAATTTGGCTAAACCTTATTTGGATGAGAAACATCTGCAGCCTAATTATAATCCGAATAATAAAATGTATGATCCTGAGAATCCATATAAAAATCGTGATCCGCGTTTGACTGCCAGCGTTTTATGTAATGGAGATTCTTTAATTTGGAATAATGGAGAGGTCTTTAAAGTTGAAACGTATGTCGGAGGAAGACATGGAATTGTTTTGGATCCATCGGAAAGATGGTTTAGTCGTACGGGCTATTATCATCGGAAATTAGTTACTCCTCAGGCCAGTAATACGAATCCGATTAATAATTCGAATTGGAAATTCTTCCGATTGGGTGAAATTATCCTGAATTATGCCGAAGCAGCAGCCGAGGCAGGGCATTTGGCTGAAGCAAAAGCTGCGGTGGATGAGATAAGAGCTCGTGTGAAAATGCCCGCTTTACCGGCAGGTTTATCAAAAGAAGAGATGATTTTACGTGTCCATAATGAACGACGCGTAGAGTTAGCTTGGGAAGAGGTTCGATACTTTGATTTACGTCGTTGGCAAAAGCCGGAGGGAAATCTGAATGAGACTTGTCAATGGTTGACTGGGATGAGAATTACTAAAAACAATGATGGCTCATTTAGCTATCAACGATATAACATAACCTCGAATCCTCGTGGCGGATATCAGAATAGAGATTTGTTATTGCCATTGCCTCTGGATGAAGTATCTCGTTTGGAATCAACAACTGGTCTTCCCTGGCAAAATCCGGGATGGTAATATTCTGTATAACATGAAAAGAATCTAATTATGAGCTACATAAAAAATAAAATATCCATATTGGCAATTTGTGCTTGCTTGAGTTCTCCAGGAGTATTGAGTTTGGCACAGAATGCGAATCCCTCTTTTCAATTAAAAGGGGTTGTGATTGATGAGTTCGGAAAACCGATTTCCGGTGCTCTTCTGAAGTCGGAAAACGGGAAATGCGAGTATCTGACAAAGATTGATGGTACGTATGAAATTAATATAAAAGACGGAAGTCAGTATATTACAGTTTCGTATATCGGATATGATAGCAAAAAGGTGTCGATTGCAAATATAGAAGACATGGAACCTATTCAGCTGTCCTATGATGTGGAGAAAATGGATGAGATGATAGATTTAGGCTATATGTCTTTACCGAGAAAGGCTGTTACCGGGGCTGTTTCGAGAGCATTAGGTTCAGATTTGGATAAGTCGCCGGAAGCGAATTTGACTAAAACATTTGCCGGTCGGTTTACGGGATTGACTACAATTGAAACAAATTCGGAATTATCTCGCGGTGCATTAAGTTCGTCATCAACAGGAGTAACACAATTGATTCGTGGACTTTCGACAGTTAATGGACGGGAGCCGTTGGTAATTGTAGATGGTATAATTTCTCCGAATACGAATTATACGTACATTACAGCCAAAGAAATAGAATCGATTACTATATTGAAAGATGCGGCGACAACGGCCATTTATGGTATTCAGGGTGCTAATGGAGTAATTTCTATTAAGACAAAACAAGGGTATGTCGGTAAAACAAAAGTAGATGTGAATTTTGATCAGTCATTTCAACAAATGACTAAAGAACCCTTATTTGTCAATTCTGCTGATTATGCTGAAATGAGAAACCAAGCCGGTTATAATGATGGTTTGGGGGCTTATTCACAATTTTCGAAAGAAGCTGTAGAACAATACCGGGCAGGAGGTAATGAAATGTATCCGAATAACAACTGGTATAATATGTTCATACGTCCCTTAACATTGATGTCACGGGTGGGGGTTAATGTAACAGGAGGAACTGAAAAAGTACGCTATTTTTCGAATGTGAATTATATGCACCAGCAGTTACCGTTTAAGACGGCTAACGAGAGTGGTTCGAAATATAATCCGACTCCCATGAATAACTGGTTTAATTTCCGTTCAAATATTGATTTGAAAATTAATAATTATTTAAGTGGTTTTATGCGGTTGGCCGGTAATATTAAAACAGAAAAGACTGCCGGTTATGGTAATGAAACAATTTATAATCATATATTCAACTTGCCTCCGACTATGTATGGTCCGTTAACTCCGTCCGGAGAAGGAATCAGTAATGGAAACCAAGTTATAACGCATGATAATGAGAAAACCCCTGTATATGGGATGTTGAATCGTTCGGGTTATATTCAGTCTGTTGTTGCAAATATTAATGCACAGGCCGGTTTGACTTTGGATATGGGGTTCCTGACAAGAGGACTTTCTTTAAGCGGGGTAATGGCCTATCAGACCAATTCGGTGAATACAACTAGCACAACTCAGAATTTTGAACGTTATGTCCGGTCAAAAGATTTATCAAAATTGGATTTTGAGTTATTGGGTTCAGATAGTAATACGACTCTTTCGTATGGGAAGAGTTCGTCATTCTATTATAATTTGAATCTTTATGCAAATGTGGATTATAAACGGACCTTTGGGGAGCATAGTATTAATGCAATGGGGTATATTTTCTATTTGCAACAAGAAAAAGAGGTGACATCCGGTTCCGGTATGCTGCCGTACAAGCGTGAGAGTTTGGGAGTTACGGCAACATATGGTTATAAAGATCGTTATTTTGTGAAGGCTGATTTAGGTTATTCGGGTTCGGAACAATTTCACCCTGACCATCGATATATAGCCACTCCAGCTATTTCTGGTGCTTGGATTGTTTCGGATGAGGCATTTATGAATAATCTGACTTGGTTGAGTAATTTGAAATTGAGAGCATCGTATGGTATTACGGCTAACGACCAGTTTGGAGACGCTCGATTTTTGTATTTGGATTATATAGATGTGAATGGAAACGAAGGGTTAAAAGGAAATCCTGAGTTAAGCGCAGAAAAGATGAAAAAGCAAAATTATGGTTTTGATTTAGGCCTGTTTAATGAATTGACTGTATCGTTTGACTGGTATAAGTCTTTATGCGACAATATGTTAGTGGGTAGTGCGGGGTTGGTGCCTGAATATCAGGGAACCGCTCTGGGTAATTATCCAAAAACAAATACCGGGAAGATGGAAAATCATGGTTTTGAAATTGAAGCGATGTATGATAAAAAGATAAATGAAGATTGGTCTTTTTATGTAGGTGGTGCATTTAGCTATAATAAAAATAAAGTTATAAGTATAAATGAATCTCCCTATTCAAATGAATATGCTTATCCATATCGTACGGAAGGATTCAGTTATGGTCAGCAATGGGGGTATTTAATTGATTATAGCAACGGAAATGGTATGTTTAATTTCAAAGAAGAACTTGAAAACAGTGGATTGACTTATGCTTTTGGTACTCCTCGTGTCGGTGATTTTATTTATAAGGATTTGAATGGCGATAAAGTAATTGATGAGAAGGATAAGGCTCCAATCTTGAATACTTCAATTCCGCAACAATATTATAGTTTTTCAGGAGGATTTAAATATAAAGGTTTTGAAGTAAATCTTTTATTCCAAGGGGTCGGTAAATTCTCCAGAACAATCAGTGGTATCGGCGCATATGAATCAGAATATCAAGGAGTTTTCAGTGATATTCATTTGAAATCCTGGACACCTGAACGCTGGAATAACGGAGAAGAAATTACTTATCCGGCTCTGTCGTTGAAGGCTTCTACCAATCATCAGCCGAACAGCTTCTTTATTATGGATGCTTCTTACTTGCGTTTGAAGAATGCAGAGATTGCTTATACATTGCCTTTGAATACCTCAAAGAAAGTGTTTGCTGAAAAGATACGCTTTTCTTTAAGTGGACAAAATCTGTTTACAATCGATAATATGCGCTCTAAACATATAGATCCGGAAATTGCCAATATGGGGACTTTCCAACCATATAGAGTGTATAATATTGGGGTGAGCTTAACATTTTAAATATAGATATTATGAAGAATCTAATTAATATATTGATAGTTGCAGCTTTTTCGTTTGGTTGTTTTTCTTGTGCGGACTTGGATGTTGCATCTGATGGACGTGTGGCTTTGACTGATATTTTCAGTCGCTACGAACGAACATCAGCCTACTATTCCAATTGTTTGGGATATATGCCTCAAGTCGGATTTACATATGAAGCAACCAATACGCCTTTAGCTTCTTTTTGTGATGAAGCTCAAGATGCTAATGATAATCAGGATGGTCCGGTTTCCAAATGGTATAAAGGATATACAACTCCTGAATATAATCCGTTAACTGCCAGTTATATGGATCCTTGGTCGCATTATTTTGAAGGTATTCGTCGTTGCAATACTTTCTTGTCTTGCATCAATGATCCGGGAATGGCAACCTATGCATTTAAGGATGTAGAGAAGAATGGCTGGATTGCAGAGGTTCGCGTAGCACGTGCGTTTTATTATTTACAATTGATAAAACGATACGGGGGAGTTCCTTTGATTGATACTCCTTACGAAACGAATCACGATTTTTCTGCAGATAAACGTGCTTCTTTTGAAGAATGTGCTGATTTTATTATTTCAGAATGTGATAAAGCATTGGAAACGGCAGAATCAGAAGGACAACCTATTGGTTTCCGTTGGCAAATAAGTGATAATGAAAGAGGTAAGCTGACTAGGGCTTTTGCTTGTGCTGTAAAGTCTCAGACTGCTTTATATGCGGCAAGTCCTTTATGGAATAATAACGGTGCAAGTAAATATACATGGGAGAAAGCAACTGAAATTACGAAAGAAGCGCTTGACCTTTGTTTACAACATGGTTTTGAGTTATATGATAAGGCTCCGGATTCGACAATTGCACAGAATGCGTATGCTTATTATTTCATAACCCGTTCGGACCCTAGCCGTTCATGGGATAAGGAGACTATTTATGAAACAACATCTTGGCGTACAAATGTATGGAAATTTGCAGGAACTCCTATTACAAACGGAATGGAAAAAGCAGGAGCCGGACCTTCGCAGGAATTGGTTGATAGTTATGAAATGATTGACGGAACTCAACCTATCTTGGGATATTCGGATGCACAACATTTGCAACCTATTGTGAACTCCGCTTCATCTTATGACCCGGAAAATCCGTATGAAAATCGTGACCCTCGCTTCTATGCATCTATATATTATAATGGTGCAATTCGCTATCTGGATCAGCCTAATGGAGATGTTGTAGAAACCTATGTCGGAGGAAATTGTGGTATATCCGATGATGTAATAGATATTCGTTATACTCGTACAGGATATTATATGCGTAAATTTAATAATTATAAATCAGGTATCGGGATGGATGCAGATGGCCTTATGCGTGTTTTCCGTTTGGCTGAATTATATTTGAATTTTGCAGAGGCTGCTTATCAGGCAGTCGGTCCGGATGTTCAGGTCGCTTCTAAAGTTGGAGCAGGTGCTTTATCTGCCAGAGAAGCCGTGAATAAAATTCGAACTCGTGCCGGAATTCCTGCGTTATCGGCCGGCATGTCGAAAGATGCCTTTGAAAAACGTTACAGAAATGAACGTCGCGTAGAATTGGCTTTCGAGGAACATCGTTTCTTTGATGTACGCCGTTGGAAAATTTTAAATGAAACGGATGATTTTGTAACAGGAATGAAAATTATAAAGGAAGATGATGGATCTTTTACTTATAATCGAATCAAACTGGCATCGCGTGGAACAAATACTGATAAATATTTGCTCTATCCGATTAAACAGGCAGAGGTTGCCAAAATGTTGAAACATACAGGTACTAACTGGCAAAATCCGGGATGGTAATTGAGGATATAACTTAAAAAAAGTAGACAATGAAGAAATATATTCTATTAATGATGTTCATCTCGCTTTTTATGTATTCTTGCGATGATGACGATAGTAAAGGGAGCATAGAGCCTGTCAGTAATGTGGAGTGTACACCTTTTATCGGCTCTGTAACATTGAGTTGGACGAATCCTGCTGATGCCGATTATTATTACACGCATATCTCGTATCGGAATTCACAAGGTGAAACGGTCGGTAAAAAAGTTAGTAAATTCGGTGCTGATGCAGAAAATAAAGTATCTGTGATTGTCGGAGGATTTACGGATACGGAAGAACATGAATTTGTTTTGACATCTTATGGTTATAGCGGTGCATCATCATCTTCTGTAACTGTAAAAGGGGTACCTCGCGGTATAGAGGAAGCGAAAGATTATGTAATAGGAACAGTTGAAATGGAATCCGCCAATAATGGCGCTAAACTATCTTGGACGAATGAAACGGCTGTCGGAGTTAATTTAATTGTGACATATTCTGATAAAAATAATGTAAATCAGGAAGTAACGATTGATGCAACTAACACTGGAGTCTCTATGATTACAGGGTTTATCACGGAAACTAAATTGACTGTCTATGCTGTTAATCAAGCTGATGGAAGTAAATCGGAAGAAAAAGTCTTTATGATTACTCCGACTATAGATCCTGATGATGTTATTTATGATGATATTGATTACATAACATTCGGTTCCGGTGCAAACCAAGTTTCCTATACACAGGATAATCCTGAAAATCCGTATGAATATACGTTTGTAACCTCCGGTGGAGACCCGTATCTCAATTGCAATGGGTTAAAACAGTCAATAGCTGGAAAAACTTTAGTTTTCCGTTATAAGGCTACATCTGCATTTGATTTGGAACTCTTCTGGTGTAATGCCGGAGGCGGAGCTGCTGGCGGGCGTTCGACTACAGTGACCGTTCCGAAAAATGATTCGGGAGAATGGAAAACATTCAAATATGATTATTCTGATGCTATGGCGACGCATTCATGGGCTGGAAATGTTGGTGATTTTGCTCGTTTTGATTGGGGTAGTAATTCTGGTGTTACCATTAATATCCGAAATATACATTTTGAATAATTATTGGTAGTAAGATAAATAGAGGGTGTTCATAAGTTATTTATTAAAAAAGCTTTTGTAACGCCCTCTTTTGTTTTATATTTGTAAGTCTGTGTTTTGTTTAATGAATAAATCTAATTGGAGTTGTATGGGAAAGTGGTTTAAAACGTGTATGTGTGTTGTGTTCTCATTGTTTAGCAGCATTCTTTTGGTTATCGGATTGGGAGGATGTAGTTCTAATGCAAAAATGAATACTTCTGTTATTCAGGAAGATACTTGTTGGGATGTTTATCCGGACACTTGGGTGGCAACGGATGCTCTTGGTCGGAAAATGCCGGACTTTAATGAGGTAGGAGCCGTAAAAGAAGATAAAAAAAGGGTGGTAGGTATTTTCTATATTACTTGGCATTCAGATGGATTAGCGAATTTGAAATCGCCTTATCAGGGGGATGTGAGTAAAGTATTGGAACAGTATCCTGAAGCTCGTTTGGATGCCAATCACCCAGCATGGACAGAAGGTTCTTATCATTGGGGAGAGCCGGAATTAGGTTATTTTCTGAGTCGGGATGAGTATGTGATTCGGAAGGATATGTCGATGTTGGCTGATGCTGGTGTGGATGTCTTGGTAATGGATGTGACGAACGCGGTCCGTTACTGGGATGAATGGGAGACCCTTTTTACAACGATGCAGAAAATGAAGGCGGAAGGAAATAAAGTTCCTCAATTCTGTTTCTGGGCATTTAACGGTCCGGTAATTACGGTTGTACAAGATTTATATGATAAAGTGTATAAAGAAAATAAATATAAAGATTTATGGTTCTATTGGGGAGACAAACCCCTGTTATTGTATAATGGAAAACCAACAATGGATGCAAATGGCGGTGGTGTGAAGAATCAGAATCCTCATTATGACCCGAAGGCGTTGACCGATTCGTCTCATCCTCATTATAAAGATCCCGATTATACAAGCGAATATTATACGGATTATACGCAGGATGTAAAAAACTTTTTTACATTACGAACGATGTGGTGGGGATACTATGAATGGGCCGGTGAACGTTTTGTCGGAACCGAGGGGAATTGGAGTTTCGGCTATGACTTAGGGGACGAACGTGTCTGTAAAATGGATCCATCGGAGTTGGTTGCTACTTACCAGGGTGAAAAAGAGCAGGCGGCTGTCACTCCAGCCCAACATCCTATATCCATAATTGGAAAATCCTGGACTCGTGATGAAAAAGAACCGAAATTGAATGAACGTGATATGCCTGAACCAACCTATGTACCGTGGTTAGGAAAAACCGTGGAAAATCCGACAGCTTACGGTATTTATTTTCAAGACCGTTGGAATGAGGCCTTAAAAGATGATCCTCAATTCTTATATTTGAATGATTGGAATGAATGGACAGCCGGTAAATATACATCAGGAAAGGCTCCAGGCTCAGAATTACCGGGACCGACTGAGTTTCTGGGTCGAAAAAATCCATTTTATTTTGTCGACCAGTATAATGCTGAATTTAATCGTACGATTCAGCCGATGAAAGGTGGCTATACGGATAACTATTATATGCAAATGGCTCAAAATATCCGTCGCTATAAAGGAGTTCGCCCAATTCCCGAGAATAAAGGCTATCAGACAATGAGTTTGGATGGGAAATTTGACGATTGGAATAAAGTAAAGATAGAATATCGTGATACGAAAGGGGATGTAACTCATCGTGATTATAAAGGTTATGGAGGCAATCATTATGTAAATAATTCAGGCCGGAATGATATTGTTTTATCAAAGGTAGCCGTAGATAAGGATAATGTTTATTTCTATGTAGAGACAATGGATAAATTGACCCCTTATTCTGACCCGAATTGGATGTTGTTGTTGATAGATGCGGATAATGATTCTTCAACGGGTTGGTATGGTTATGATTTTATTATAAATAAAAGTGTGTTAAACTCCGAGTCTACAGAGTTAATGCGTTATGATGAACAAACGGGGAATTGGAGAACTGTAAATACTCTGTCTTATCGTGTTAAAGGTAACCAATTGGAATTATCTGTCAGCCGTGATAATTTAGGTTTGGTCGGAGATGCTTTTGTGTTTGACTTTAAATGGGCGGACAATCCGTCTGATTTAAAAGATCCTATATCATTATGTGTAAATGGTGATGCTGCTCCTAATCGTAGGTTTAACTATCGTTGTATTTGGAAGAAATGATAATATTTGAAATGAAAAGTAGTATTTTAATAATTCTTTATGGAATTCTGAATCTCACTTTTTTATCTGCTCAAACCCCTGTAGTAAAGAGTGATGGTTGGTCGGCTACAGATGCGCTTGGGCGAAAAGTGAGAGAATATAAAGATGCCGGCGATAAGAAAAAAGATAAATATGTCGCAATCTTTTATTGGACATGGCATCAGGGAGTAGATGATACGACTTATTCGGTAAAAAATATTTCAGAGATTGTTCGTGAATATCCGGAAGCGATGTATTCGTATGACCATCCTGCATGGGGAAGTAAAAAACCTGGTTTCTTTTATTGGGAACAACCATTGTTCGGTTATTACAGGACAACGGATACTTGGGTTTTACGAAAACATGCGGAATTGTTGGCTGACGCAGGTGTAGATGCTGTGTTTTTTGATTGTACGAACGGTAGTTTCACTTGGAAAGAATCATACGAGGCTTTGATGGCCACTTGGGAACAAGCGCGTAAAGATGGAGTAAATGTTCCTAAAATAGCATTTATGTTACCCTTTGCCCCGCTCCCTAATTCTCTAGTCTCGCTTCGTCAGCTTTACCATGATATTTATCAGCCTGGCCGGTATAAAGATTTGTGGTTTATGTGGAAAGGAAAACCCTGTATTATGGCCTATCCTGACAATTTGAGTGCGGATAAAACCGATCAGGAAATTGCCGACTTCTTTACATTCCGCCCCGGTCAGCCTGATTATGTGGACGGACCTAAAAGAAACGACCAATGGAGCTGGTTGGAGATGTATCCGCAACATGGCTATATTCCGACACCAGAAGGAGGCTTTGAGCAAGTATCCGTCGGTGTTGCCCAGAATGCAAATCCGTTAAGTAAAGGACATTGCAGTGCTTTCAATTTACCGAATGCTTATGGGAGAAACTTCACAGTCAGCAAAGGTTTCGATCCCCGTGTAGATGGTTATTTGTATGGTTGGAATTTTCAGGAACAGTGGGATCGTGTTCACGAATTGGAACCGGAACTTGTTTTTGTAACCGGTTGGAATGAATATATAGCCGGTATGTGGCAACCGAAGGACGGTTGGACAGGAGAACCATTTTCTTTTGTCGATCAATATAACTGGAATTGCAGTCGTGATATAGAACCGAATAAAGGCTGGGGTGATAAAGGAGATGTGTATTATATGCAATTGGTGGATAATATCCGAAAGTTTAAAGGCATCTCCAAACCCGAACCGGCATCTGCTCCCAAAACGATAAAATTAGGGGAAAAAGGAAGTTGGGAGGATGTGCAACCTTATTATTCTACCTATAAAGGAAATACAAAGCCCCGTGATTGTGCCGGTCGCTATAATACTTATTACAAAAATACGACAGGTCGTAATGATATAGTCGGTGCCAAGGTGACACATGATGATAAATATATTTATTTTTATGTGGAGACAGCCGATAAGCTAACATCCAGTAAAGACCCGAATTGGATGATGCTTTTTATAGATACCGACCGTGATAAGAAAACCGGATGGAATGGTTACGATTATGTAATCAATCGGACAAGTCCGGATGGTAAAAATGTAGTTATTGAAAAAAGCCGTGAAGGCAAATGGATATGGGATACGGTTGGTAAAGGAAAATTTGTAGTTCGAGGCAATGTATTAGAAATTGCAGTGGAAAAGAATTTGTTCGGTTTGAATCCAACTATCGATATTGAATTTAAATGGAGTGACAACATGCAAGACGAAGGAAATATTATGGATTTCTACGTAAACGGAGATGTTGCTCCCGGCGGACGTTTTAACTTTGTCTATACATCAAAGTTTTAATGATTGACTGATAAGGTTATAAAAGAAAAAAGGGACGGTATAGACTTCAATGAGATTAGAAGTTTGTACCGTCCTTTTTTATTATTAGTCAATAGTAGACACATAAGTTATTTGTAAAGTTTTTTACTTTATGCCTTCGATATATCTGTTATCTCGTCATTTTTGTTTTTCTTTGCGGAAAATTTCAGATACGTGAATCTTATAATAGAACAAGGAAACACTTCATCGAAGGTCGCAATATACGAAAAGAGGCATTTGGTTGCTTCTTTTGTATTTAAGGAATTCGATGTGAAAATAGTCACGACTCTATTTGCAAAATATCCGTTGACACACGGTATTTTTTCAACGGTGATAGATCAGGATGACGAATTGCTCACTTATTTAAGAGGTAAGTTGGAGTATTTTGTGTTTCTGGATGAAACAGTACCTTTGCCGATATCCATACAATATAAAACACCCGAAACATTGGGGCGCGACCGTTTGGCCGCAGCTGTCGGAGCAAATTTCCTTCAGCCGGGAAAAGATTTATTGGTAATCGATGCGGGGACGGCAATAACTTACGAATTGATTGAAGCCTCCGGGGTTTATATCGGTGGAAATATTTCACCCGGTATGACAACTCGTTTTAAGGCTTTGAACTATTTTACGAAAAAGCTGCCATTGGTGTCTGAGCAGGAGGAGATACCTTGGCTTGGCACGGATACGGAAACAGCTATTCAGGCTGGAGTAGTAAATGGGATTATCTATGAGATGGACGGATATATTGAAAAGCTTCGGCTAAAATATCCTAACCTTTTGGTTTTTTTAACAGGAGGTCATTCGTTTTATTTTGAAAGACGGTTAAAAAACTCCATCTTTGCAGATATTAATTTAGTGTTGACAGGATTAAACAGAATCTTAGAGTATAATGTTGAAAATTAATAAGCTACTAATAACAAGCGTTCTTATATTCACACAGTTGTCTTTAATGGCACAAAACAATACTAATTCGCCATATACCCGTTTTGGGTATGGTGATTTGGGTGAACGTTCGTTCGGAGCAGGGCGAGCAATGGGTGGTATAGGTTACGGATTACGTTCGCCAAAGCAAATCAATCCGATGAACCCTGCATCATATAGTTGTATGGACTCTCTTACATTCCTCTTTGATTTTGGTGTATCCGGACAGCTTTCATGGTTTGACGATGGAAATACCCGTCAACATGATATGAACGGAAATGTTGAGTATATGGCATTGCAGTTTCCGATATACCGTCGTATTGCAATGAGTATCGGTTTGTTACCGTATTCGTATGTCGGATATAAGTTCGGGGCATTACGTTCGGAGAATGGAGTGAGTTATACTGAATCTTATAATGGTACAGGTGGTTTGAGTGATTTTTATGGCGGTATATCTGTTGATTTATGGCCGAAACGTTTGTCGGTAGGTGCAAATTTTGGTTTTCTTTTTGGTAATATCAGACATGAACAAGTGGTTCAGATGAGCGGGGAGGCTTCAGGTGCTTATAATACGTCCCGTAGTCAGGAACTAAGAGTTCGTGATATGAAAATGGATTTCGGTATCCAATACACCCATCCTGTTGGTAAAACGGAAAGTGTAACTCTTGGTCTCGTCTATTCTCCTAAAAAAAGCTTAAATGCAAAATCATATCAATTGACCCAGACTTATACCTCTTCCGGTTCCGGTGAGATATTGACTTCTGATACAATCAGTGGAAAAGCATTCGACTTGCCGAATACCTATGGAGTCGGTCTTTCATATGTGAAACAAAATAAATTAACGTTAGCAGCTGATTTTTCCTATGAAGATTGGGGAAAAATGCCTTACTTTGGGGAAGAAGGTCATTTTAAGAATCGGATGCGTGTAGCTGCGGGAGTTGAATATATCCCTCATTACATGAATAAATTATTCTTTAACCGGGTAAGATACCGTGCCGGCGTTCATTACGGAAATTCATATTTGCGGATGAACCAAACAACGGAGAATCCCGGTGGAGAAAGCTATAATGAATATGGCTTAAGTGTCGGTTTAGGACTGCCGTTGATTGATAATCGTTCTTTAATTAATGTTTCTTTTGAATATGTGAAAAAGAAACCGGAAGTAAAGATGAATATGATCGACGAACAATATTTCCGTTTTACATTGAACTATACGTTTAACGAGCGTTGGTTCTTTAAGAGTAAACTAGATTGATTTTTAAATCGTTAACTTTAATAGAAATAAATATGAAGGTCAAAGTTTTATTATTGGCTCTGGGATGCTCAATGATGTCGTTCGGAGCTTATGCACAAAAAGGTGTGGATACGGGAACGCCATTCGGTCATGGAGAAGATAGCGTTCGTTGTATTACCAATATTAGTTTATTTGTTCCATACGCCAAAGCCGGGAACTATAAGGATGCTGTTGAGTTTTGGAAAATTGCGTATAACGAATGTCCGGGAGCTCATAAAGATATCTACCTGTATGGCGTAAGGATTATGGATTGGTTGATTGGGAATGAAAAAGATCCTGCAAAACGGGATGCTCTCATTAACGATTTGATGACTGTTTATGATAAACGTGTGAAGTATTTCGGTGATGATAGTAAATACGGAAAAGACTGGATTATCTCTCGTAAAGCGCAAGATTATTTAAGACTGAAGGGAGATAATGCGGACGAAAAGCTCGTTTATGACTGGTTGAAAGAAGTCATTGACGAAAAAGGCAATGATATGGAAGCTCTGGGTGTTAGCTTGTTTATGTTTGCTTCCTTAAAAGAAATGCAGAATGACCCAAATCTGAAAGGAAGATATATTCAGGATTATTTGAAGTGTTCGGCTATTTTGGATGCTCAGATTAAAGCGGCAGAAGCAGCAAACAACGAAAAAGACTTGAAAGCTTTAACTAGTTTCAAGACTCCAATAGAGAGTGCTTTTGCCGGTAGTGGCGCTGCTGATTGCGAAACATTACAGAATATGTATGCCCCGAAAGTTGAAGCAGCTAAGGATAATTTGTCAGAATTGAAGTCCATTATGGCTTTATTGAGACGTGTGCGTTGTCAGGATATAGAAGCTTTCTTTGCTGCCGGAGGTTATGCGTATAAATTGGAGCCGAGTGCAGATGCTGCTGTAGGTATTGCCAAGCAAGCAGCTAAGAATAATGATTATGATAAGGCAATGCAATATTTTGAAGAGGCCGCCAATCTGGAAACGGATGCTGCTTCAAAGGCTGAAGATTATTATTTTATAGCAGTGATATGTTATGAACAAAAAAATCTAACTAAGTCTAGGCAATATTGTTTGAAAGCAATTGAGACCAATCCCAATTATGGGGCTCCCTATTCTTTGATTGGTAGTATGTATGTTCAGTCTGCTAAATCTATTTATCCGAATGATCCTGTTTTGACAAAAGCTGTTTATTATGCGGCAATTGATAAATTTGAAAAAGCAAAACAAGTAGATCCTAGTATGACTGAGGAAATGAATAAGTCAATAAATATTTATCGTGCATACCTTCCCACAGCAGAGGAGATTTTTATGCATCCGGATTTGGAAAAAGGTAAAACCTTTAAAATCGGTGGTTGGATTGGTGAGACCGTAACAATTAAGTAATTATGATTTTAAACCGTTTTCATTGTAAAACGAATATTCAAGGCATAACAACTATCTTTGTGGTAGTTGTTATGCCTCTTTTATTAATAACCGCTTGCGGAGGAGATGTGAAAGAAGTGGTGGATGTGAAGTTTGATCCGGAGACTAGTTTTACATTAAAGACTACAGACGTATCCACACTCGTTTCGGATTCCGGTATTACCCGCTATCGTATAAAAGCAAAGGTGTGGTTGATGTTTGATAAAGCCAAAGAACCTTATTCGTATTTTCCTGAGGGTTTTTATACGGAAAAGTTTGATACATTATTCCGTGCTGAAGCCAGTGTGAAGGCCGATACTGCTTACAACTATCAAAAAAAGCGTCTTTGGAAACTGATAGGAAATGTGAAAGTGAAAAGCCTTGAAGGCAAGAAACTTGAAACTTCGTTACTCTTTTGGGATGAGGCACAGGAAAAGATTTATTCCGATCAATATGTCCGGATAGAGGATGGTGAGAAAATTGTGACCGGCTACGGTTTTGATGCTAAACAGGATATGTCCGAATATAATATATATAATTCGGGAGCTGCCTTCCCTATTAATGAAGCCCCGGCGGATTCTGCTTTGTTAAGTTTACCGGATACGACTGCGATGGAACCGGAGCTAATGCAAATAGATACAACTAAAGTTCATTAATATGAATGCTTTGACATACATATTGATTTCGTTGGCTTTTTCAGCTTTTTTCTCAGGAATGGAAATAGCGTTTATTTCCTCTAATAAATTACGTTTCGAACTTGATAAGAAGGATAAAAGTTTGACAAGTAAAATATTAGAATTCTTTTATCACAATCCTAACCAATTTATTTCGACAATGTTGGTGGGAAACAATATAGCCCTGGTTGTTTACGGTTTACAGATGGCGATTGTATTGGAACCGTTTATAGCCCGTGTGGTGAATAATGAGGCACTCATTGTTTTAGTACAGTCCGTTATTTCGACAATTCTGATATTGTTTACGGGTGAATTCATTCCGAAAACAATTTTTAAATTGAATCCGAACTTTTCGTTGAGTTTGTTTTCGATTCCTCTTTTTGTTGTTTACATAATATTATATCCGATATCCAAATTATCGACACTACTCTCTTTTCTGATGCTAAAGATAGTCGGCGTTAATAATTTGTCTGATTCGACACAACGAACACTGGGAAAAGTCGACCTTGACTTTTTTATCCAACAGAGTATCGAGGACGCTTCTCAGAACTCTGATATGGATACGGAAGTAAAGATTTTTCAGAATGCGTTGGACTTTTCAAATGTCCGTTTGCGGGACTGTATCGTTCCCCGTACAGAAATTGTGGCATGTGATAAGACAGCCACTATAGAGGAACTTCGTGCGCGTTTCATCGAAACAGGTTTGTCTAAGATACTGGTATATAATGAAAATATAGATGATATTGTCGGATATATCCACTCTTCGGAAATGTTTAAAAATCCGGAGGACTGGACACAAAGTATACGAAGCGTGTCGATTGTTCCGGAAACGATGGCTGCGAATAAGTTGATGAAGCTGTTGATGCAGGACAAAAAGAGCTTGGCGGTCGTAGTGGACGAATTTGGCGGTACTTCCGGCATTGTGACACTCGAAGACCTAGTGGAAGAAATATTCGGTGAAATTGAAGATGAACATGATATTAAGTCGTATGTGGCGAAGAAGGTAGGGGAAAATGAATATCTATTATCCGGACGTATGGAAATAGATACTTTGAATGAAAAGTTCGACCTGGAATTGCCGGAATCTGATGATTATGTTACGATTGCGGGGTTTATTTTGCATTTTTACCAGAATTTCCCAAAGCTGAACGAATCAATTGTGATTGACAAGTACACATTCAAAATCATCAAAGTTACGGCTACGAAGATAGAGCTGGTTCGTATGAAAGTAGCAGAATAATGAAAAAAAAGGGAATAAAAGATGCTTCAATCTCTTTTTTTCGTATCTTCGTGCCCTTAAAATGTGAATAATAAACTTTAAAAAATAGATAAAGATAAATGGCTACGCTGGAAAAAATCAGAAGCAAAGCAGGATTACTGGTACTCATAGTGGGTCTGGCATTGTTTGCTTTTATCATTGGAGACTTTTTGAACTCCGGTTCTACTTACTTCAGGCAATCACAGGAAAGAGTTGCCAAGATAAACGGAGAAGTTATTAAAATTCAGGATTATCAGGCACGCGTTGACGAGATGGCTGAAATTTATAAAATGCAGTCTGGTTCAACCAGTCTTCCTGAAGAGTATCAGACTCAAATTCGTCAATCCGTATTTGATAATATGATACGGGAAGTCGTATTGGGTGAAGCTGTTGATAAATTGGGTATGGGAGTAACTCCGGAAGAATTATTCGATATGGTTCAGGGCGAAAATATATCCCCGATGATTCAGCAGATGCCGATGTTCGTGAATCCGCAGACCGGTGTATTCGATAAAGCTACTTTGCTGCAGTTCTTGAAGACTATTGATGATGACAATATCGCAGCTATGCCTGCCGAACAGCAGAGTCAATTGTTACAGGCACGCCAGTTCTGGATGTTTTGGGAAAAGTCTATAAAATCTCAGCGCTTGGAACAGAAATATTCAACTTTGCTAAGTAAAGCTATTTCTGCCAATAAACTGGATGCTAAAGATGCGTTTGATGCTTCAGCTGTAAGCTCTGATATTATTTATGCGATGCAATCGTATGCATCTATTCCGGATTCGACAATCCAAGTAAGCAAAAGCGAAATCGAAAAGTTGTATAACCAGCGCAAGGAACTGTTCAAGCAGAAGGAAGGCAAGGTTATTAAATACATAGCTGTAGACATTCGTCCTAGCAAAGAAGATTATGATAAAGCGAATGCAGATATTGAAGCGTTAAAACAAGAATTGGCTACATCTGAAAAAGTTGCAGATGTTGTTAATGAAAACTCCGAAATCCCTTATATGGATGCATTCTTTACGGAAAATGCATTAGACCCGGAAATGAAACAGTTTGTAAAGAATGCTGCTGTTGGGGAAGTTTACGGCCCGGTGTTTGAGAATGATAAGTATAGGATGTTTAAACTGGTAGACAAGACTGTGGCTCCAGATTCGGTAAATGTCAGTCATATCATGTTGGCCGGTGCAGACGAAGCAATATTGAAAGCTAAAGCCGATAGTTTGCTGGATGTTTTGAAGAAAGGTGGTGATTTTGCAGCTTTGGCAAAAGAGTTCTCCGCCGACCAAGCTGCTGAAAAAGGTGGTGAACTCGGATGGTTTACGGAAGCTACTGCTCTGAGAGGGGTAAACGAAGATTTTAAGAATGCTATTTTCTCGACACCGCTTAACGATTATGCAATCATTAAGTCGATGTATGGAACTCATATCGTGAAGGTGACGGATAAAACAGCCAATGTGGACAAATATAAAGTGGCTGATATCGATATGACTGTATCTCCGAGTACAAAAACTTACGGTAATATCTATAATGAACTTAATCAGTTTATTTCCAAGAATAACGATATAAAGAAATTGGATGAAGCTGCTAAAGAAGCAGGATATGAACTATTTTCAGATGTCACAGTTACCGCAGGAGACCAGACATTGGGTTCAATTAAGAATTCTCGTCCGGTTGTTCGTTGGGCATTCCAAAATGATAAAGGTAAAATCTCTGAAATCTTTGAGTGTAATGATAAGTTTGTAATTGCTGCTGTTCAAGGTACATTGCCGGAAGGGTATCGTTCGCTTGCTTCTGTTACTCCGATGCTGAAATCTGAATTAATTGCTCAGAAAAAAGGTGAAAAGATTTCACAGGAACTGGCTGCTAAAAACCTGACATCCGTAGATGCTTATGCTCAAGCGATGGGGGCTTCTGTAGACTCGGTTAAGTTTATTAATTTTGCTACCCGCCGTATTACTGGTATTGGTGTTGAACCGAAATTGAATGCAATGGTCTCTTTGGCTCAGATAGATCAAGTCAGTGCTCCGGTTGCAGGAAACAACGGTGTATATGTATTCAAGGTTTATGCACAGAACAAGGATGCTAAAGACTATGACGAAGCTACTGAAGTAAAATCTTTGGATGCAACAAACGCTTATCGTTTTGGATATCAAGCTATCCAGTCTTTAGTAAACAAAGCTGAAGTGGAAGATAATCGTATCCGTTTCTATTAATCAATTTTAGGTAGGAACGTTTCCTTCCTATTGATAAATAAAATAAGAAAGCCGTTGGACAAGTGTTCAGCGGCTTTTTTGTATTATATTTGCAACAAAAGAACAGAGTTTGTAGAATATGAGTGAGAAAAGACGTTTATTAGGCATGACGCTGGAGGAACTGAAAGAAGTTGCTGCCGAAGCCGGACTTCCCGGTTATGCAGCAAAGCAGATAGCCGATTGGCTCTATAAAAAGAAAGTGGCTTCTATCTCTGCTATGACTAATATAGCCTCTTCAAAACGTGCTTTGTTGGAAGAACATTTTGAAGTTGGTGCTGTGCCTCCTTCTGAATACATGAAATCAGAGGATGGGACCATTAAATATCTTTTTCCTGCAGGTCCCGGTAATTTTGTGGAATCTGTATTTATTCCGACAGAAGATAGAGCGACACTCTGCGTCTCTTCGCAGGTGGGCTGTAAGATGAATTGTCTTTTTTGTATGACTGGGAAACAGGGATTTACAAAGAACTTGACGGCAAATGAAATATTGAATCAAATACAATCCTTGCCGGAAACGGAGCAGCTGACAAATGTTGTCTTTATGGGTATGGGTGAACCCTTGGATAATGTGAATGAATTGTTCAAAGTACTTGAAATATTGACAGCTTCTTACGGATATGGTTGGAGTCCGAAGCGTATTACCGTTTCTACAATTGGTGTGGCAAAAGGGTTAAAACGCTTTTTGGATGAGAGCGAATGCCATTTGGCTGTTAGTCTACATTCTCCATATCCCGACGAGCGTTTATCCTTGATGCCGATAGAGAAGGCATTTCCCGCTCGCTGTATTATCGAAACAATCAAACAGTATGATTTTACACATCAGAGAAGAGTATCTTTTGAGTATATCGTTTTTAAAGATTTGAATGACAATCTGCAACATGCGAAAGCTTTGATTTGTTTATTAAACGGCATTCCCTGCCGGGTTAATTTAATCCGTTTCCATGCCATACCGGATGTTTCTTTGCAAAGTTCGGATATTAAAAAGATGGAAGCATTCAGAGATGCGCTGAATGAAGCCGGTATTGTTTGTACTATCCGGGCCTCACGGGGAGAAGACATATTTGCTGCTTGCGGTATGCTTTCTACTGCAAAGAAGCAACAAATAGGGTCATAAGAGACTCTTTTGGGGGAAAAGAATTATATTTGTATCATAAAACATAAAACGGGTATGAAAACACATTCTTTATTAATCAGTTTTCTGGCACTTTTGCTTATGATGGGGGCCTGTGGCTCCGGGCCAGTGATGAGAAATGCAACTGGTTTTGCTTACGAAATCGTTGTTGTAATGGATAAAGCGGATTGGGATGCTCCCGCCGGGAAGGCTATTAAGTCGGAATTGACATCAGCCATACCTGGATTGCCTCAGGCTGAACCTGCTTTTAAAATTACTTATGTTACGCCGGATCAGTTTAACGGTTTGTTGACGTATGTGCGTAATGTTTTGGTAGTAAAGATTGATAAGTCTTTGTACACAAAGGTTTCTTTGCGATATGAGAGAAACCGGTATGCAAAGAATCAGGTGATAATGGTAATGACTTCGCCTACGGCTGATGAAATAACAAAATATATCGAGGATAATCCGAGAACATTGGTCGATTTCTTTAGTAAATGTGAAACCAACCGCACGGTTGAACAGTTGCAGAAAGACCACAGTAGCCTTGTGAAGGAACATTTGATGGATAAATTTGATATATCTCTTTATGCCCCGTCTAATATGACTTATTATCGTGATACAACCGGTTTCTTCTGGGCTTCCAACAATGCTAAAACCGGGCGTACCGACCTCATCGTGTATGCGTTCCCGTATACAGATAAAGAGACCTTTACGGCCGACTATCTGATTGCGAAGAGGGATTCTGTGTTAAAAGCCAATTTGCCCGGTTCATTCCCTGGTTCATATATGAAAACACAGAAATATGGAACCACTTATACTCCGACAACCATCAATGGTAAATATTGTGGTGTTTTGCGCGGTTTGTGGGAAATGGAAGGCGATATGATGGGGGGACCGTTTGTCAGTCATACCTACTTGGACGAAAAGAACAACCGTGTCATTGTGGCCGAGGGTTTTGTTTTTGCTCCCGAAACGGACAAACGAAACTATATTCGTCGCATAGAATCTGCATTGCATACGCTTCGTTTGCCGGGTGACTTTGACCAACCAGTGTCGGAGCAAATGGGAATTCCCGAAGAGAACTAACAAACATACATTATACATGGAAGAACGATTGATTAAGGTGGGCATTACCCACGGAGATATAAACGGTATCGGTTATGAGGTGATACTGAAAACCTTTTCAGACACGCGTGTTGCCGAACTTTGTACGCCCATTATTTATGGTTCGTCGAAGATTGCCGCTTATCACCGTAAGGCATTGGATTTGCCTCCTGTAAACTTGAATACTATTGCCCAGGCAGAAGATGCCGGAGTGTGTCGGGTAAACATTATCAACTGCGTAGATGACGAAACGAAAGTGGAATTGTCTCAATCGACAACTATAGCGGGTGAAGCCGCTTATGTCGCCTTGGAGACTGCGGTGACCGACCTGAAGAGGGGGGCAGTGGATGTGCTGGTAACAGCTCCAATCAACAAACACAATATTCAGAATCAGCAATTCCATTTCCCCGGACATACCGAGTATCTGGAGGAATGTTTCGGAGGACTGGGTAAAAAAGCCTTGATGATTTTGATGAAGGATAGTCTTCGTGTGGCACTTGTGACGGGACATATCCCATTATCGCAGGTTGCACCGAAAATAACGTTTGAGGATATTGTTTCGAAATTGCGTATCTTTAATCAATCGCTAAAACAGGACTTTGGAATTACCCGCCCGCGTATTGCTGTCCTATCTTTGAACCCGCATGCGGGAGATGCCGGATTGTTGGGAAAAGAAGAAGAAGAGATTATCATTCCTGCCATACAGGAAGCTGAAAAAAGGGGAATCATGGCATTTGGACCTTATGCAGCCGACGGATTTTTCGGTTCGCAAATGTACGATAAGTTCGATGGCGTCTTGGCCATGTATCACGACCAGGGACTTGCCCCGTTCAAGACCTTGGCAATGGATGATGGTGTAAATTATACAGCTGGTCTGTCAATCGTCCGGACATCGCCTGCACATGGTACTGCCTACGATATTGCCGGTCAGAATGTGGCCTCTGAAGAATCTTTCCGTCAGGCATTATATGCAGCTCTCGATATCTATCGCAACCGCATCCGTTATAGTGAAGCGACGGCTAATCCTCTCCGCAAGCAATATTTCGATAAGGGAGGGGATAATGAAAAGCTGGACCTGACTAAAGACGAAGAATCCGATACTTTGTAAACAGCTTTAGTGCTGACACGCGATAAGAGTTGCTCGGTTATAGGAATATAGCCGGGCAATTTTTTCTTTACATCGGCAGTTTCCTATTTAAGGAACTCTCGTTCCTTGCACAGGAAACGATTGAAACAATATAACTGGATTTATTAGAGGTTGATGAAGGTATGTGTTTTCTTCCCGAACAAAATTTTTATAGGGTTGTGCCTTTTTCACGCTTTTTCCTGTCAATCTTTTTTTGATAGGAAAAGTTTGCGTAAGTTTGCAGTTTTAAAGTAAAAAGAGAAATTAAGAGAATATGTTTAAGGATAAAACGATTGTATATACGTCCGGAACATTCGATATGTTCCATTACAACCACCTCCGGATGATAAACTATGCCCGTAGTCTGGCGGATATCCTGATAGTGGGGGTAAGCACGGATGAATTAGTATCGTCCTATAAAGCAAAGCCGATTATTCCTTTTACAGAGCGTCTTCAGATTATTGAAGCTCTTAAAACACCGGATATCGTTATACCACAGCATACATTGGACCATTCCGAGATAGTTAAGAAGCTAAACATTGATGCTTTTGTTGTCGGTGACGATTGGTATGGCAAATACGATTATCTGGAAGATTTGGGAGTACAAGTATTTTATTTTCCGTACGGAACAGGGGTTTCTTCTTCTAATTTGAAGAAAACTATTCATGATTCGTACGAAGCAAACCTCAAGTCGCAGCGTCAATCGAAGCCGGAAACGGTAAAAGGCTTTGGCGAACAATAAGAAAAGCCAATGGGAAAATATGTATTGATTACGGGTGGAACCAAAGGTATAGGAAAAGCTGTTGCTTCCTGTTTGGGAAAATCCGGTTATAATTTAATTCTAACATATGCTTCGGATACGGCAACAGCGGAAAAGGCTTGTTGTGAGTTGCAATATCCGGGAATTCAGGTTCTTACTTTACAAGCTGATGTGTCGGAACGAACTTCCATCGAGGTCATTCATCGGTACTTGACGGAACATGATATCCATTTGGATGCCTTAGTGTTGAATGCCGGCATGACTTGTAGGGAGCCTTTCGAAACATTGTTGCCGGAGGATTGGGAACGGGTCTTTTTTGCCAATGTGCACTTCCCTGTATTCCTGTTGCAAAAGGTTGTAGGCTTGATGAATAAAGGTGGTAGTATTGTCTTTACCGGTTCTTTGATGGGTATTCAGCCTCATTCCGTATCGTTGGCATACGGGGTAACAAAAAGTGCCGTACATGCTTTGGTGAAAAATTTAGTGAAGTTTCTTGTTCCGTATGAACTACGGGTAAATGCCGTAGCTCCCGGATTTGTAGATACGGAATGGCAAAAGACAAAGCCGGCGGAGATACGGCGCAACATCGAAAATAAGGTTGCATTGGGGCGTTTTTGCGATCCCGATGAATTGGCGGAAGTGTATAAGATGTTAATAGTAAATAGTTATTTAAATGGCGAAGTGGTCGTTGTAGACGGCGGTTATTCGTATAAATAGAAGATAAATGAGTGATTTGGATAAAGAGTACGAGGCGTCACTGAAGTCGATAGAAACAGAAAATAAAATAGACCGGGTTTTTTATCGCCCGATAGGCTTTCGTATCGCTCGTATGCTTAGAGGTACAGGTATTACACCGAATATGGTGACTGTTATTTCCATTTTTGTGGGAGCAGCTGTCGGTTTCTTTTTTTATCACGATGATTTAAGTTATAATATTTGTGGTATTCTACTTTTAATATTTGCGAATATATTGGATTGCGTAGACGGACAATTGGCACGTTTGACCGGTATCAAATCGGCTATCGGACGTATTTTGGACGGTTTTGCAGGTGATATCTGGTTTGCTTCCATTTATGTGGCTTTTGCCCTTCGCCTGTCTCATGATTATGGAACACATTGGTTTTTTGCCTTGGCTGTTCTTTCCGGATTGTCACACCTTGTACAGGCAAATATTACAGATTACTATAAAACCCTTCATCTCTATTTCATCAGTAAGGACAAGGGAGCTGAATTCCAGTCGCTGGAACAGGTACGCGCCCGTCATAAAGAGATGAAATACGGCATTAATAAGTTCTTTTATTTTCTCTATAGAGGCTATACCTTATTGCAAGTAAAGGCGACCCCTTCCTTGCAGCAGATGCTTCGTTGTCTGCATACCCGTTATGGAGATAATATTCCCGATGATATTCGTGTTGATTTCCGTAAACAAAGTAAGCGATTAATGTGTTTAATAGATATGCTTACTTTTAACGGACGTACAATTGTGATGTTTATTGTTGTATTGCTCGGAGAAGTGTGGGTCTACTTTTTATATGAAATTATTGTGTTGAACATTGTCTTGCTGTTTGCTATGCATAGACACGAAAAAATGTGTGCAACATTCTGTAAATAAACCGGATTTTATGAAAGAGAGCGTCGTAGACATACAGGACTTACAACAAGCTGCCCCGTTCTTTAAAAGCAAACTCGGAATTTTCCTGGGGAAGTTGTTGATAAAGTGGTTGAGTATTGATAAGGTAAATCGTGTACATGCCAATAACTGCCGGCTAAGGGGAGCCGCTTTTACAACTGCTTTGCTGCATGATCCCTTGATTGATATAAAATATAGGTTGCATAATAGCGAAGTATTGGATAATTTGCCGGAAGGAGCTTTTACTACTGTATCCAATCACCCTATCGGTTCGATAGACGGAATTATGCTGATTGACATATTTGCATCCCGCCGTCCGGATTTTAAAGTGATGGTAAACGGTGTCCTGACAAAAATCGGGGCAATGCAAGATAATTTTATTTCCGTTCAGCCGGACTCCAATAATCAGGGTGCTAATCCTCGGAATATTAACGGTGTCCGTCTTTCCCTCCAACGTTTGAAAGAAGGACATCCGATGGGTTTTTTCCCTGCCGGAGCTATCTCCATGTATCAAAAGAAGACGAAAAAGATACAAGATTTACCTTGGACTCACAGTGTGATTCGTTTGATTAGGAAAGCAAATGTACCTGTTTATCCCGTGTATTTCGACTTTCTGAATTCCGGCTTTTTTTATTGGTTAGGACGGATAGATTGGCGTATCCGTACTTTACGTATTCCCGCAGAAGCGTTTAATAAATGTGGACGTACGGTAGATGTTTACATCGGAGAACCTGTCTCTCCTGAAGAAATCCGGAATATGCCGGACGATAAACAATTTGCTGATTTTCTCTATAACAGAACATACGGTGCTAAAAAATAAGAAAGTACCATGAGAAACCGCTTATAGATGCGGTATATTGAATTAAGATTTGTAATTTTGGCAGATAAACTGAAATAATTACAGATAAAAGATTGATATGATGATAAAGGTTGATGTGCAACAGATAAAACAGCGTTTTGGTATTATCGGAAATAATCCGGCTTTGAACCGGGCGATTGACGTGGCCCTTCAGGTTGCTCCTACGGATTTGTCTGTACTTATTACCGGTGAAAGTGGAGTCGGTAAGGAAACTTTTCCTCAGATTATACATCAGAACAGTCCGCGTAAGCATGCGCAATATATTGCAGTCAACTGTGGGGCTATTCCTGAAGGAACAATCGATTCGGAATTGTTCGGACATGAGAAAGGTTCGTTTACCGGTGCTTTGTCCGAACGGAAAGGCTATTTTGAAGTGGCCGACGGTGGTACGATATTTCTGGATGAAGTGGGAGAGTTGCCTACCCCTACACAGGCACGTTTACTTCGTGTGCTGGAAACCGGTGAATTTATCCGGGTAGGTTCTTCGAAAGTGTTAAAAACGAATGTCCGTATTGTTGCTGCTACCAATGTTAATCTGGTTCAGGCTGTGGGGCAGGGAAAATTCCGTGAAGACCTGTTTTATCGTCTCAGTACCGTACCTATTCAGATTCCACCCCTGCGGGATCGTGGCGAAGATATATTTTTATTATTCCGTAAATTTGCCGGCGATTGTGCCGAGAAATATCGGATGCCTTCTATCCGTTTGGATGAGGAAGCCCGTCAGTTGCTCTTGTCATACCGTTGGCCTGGCAATGTTCGTGAGTTGAAGAATATTACCGAACGTATTTCGGTGATTGAAGAAAATCGGGATATAACGGCCGATGTGCTGCGGGTTTATTTGCCCGACCTTAATATGGAAAAGTATCCGGTATTGGTCAAACAGGATGCGGAGCAAAAAATATTCAATAGTGAACGTGAAATTCTTTATCAGGTACTTTTCGATATGAAGAAGGATGTGAACGAACTGAAAAAGTTAGTTCATGACATTATGGGAGGTAAAATGCCAATGGCTGTTGCCGATGAAACTTCTTATTCGCATTCTATCCATACCCCCCATCCTGTTCATCCCGTACCTTCTATCCAGGAAGCAGAAGCGGTGGAAGAAGAGGAGACACTTTCGTTGGAAGAAGTGGAAAAAGAAATGATACGTAAAGCACTCGAAAAACATAATGGCCGCCGTAAAAATGCCGCTGCCGATTTAAAAATATCGGAACGCACTTTATATAGAAAGATTAAAGAATATAACTTGGAATAAACGATGTTGAAGAAAAATAAAATATGGGTGTTTTGTCTGATAGCGATGGTCGTGACGGCTTGTTCCATCTCCTACAAATTTAATGGAGCTTCCATTGACTATACGAAAATAAAGACAATCACAATCAAGGATTTTCCTAATCAGGCTCCATTGGTGTATCCGCCTCTTTCGCAGAAATTTACGGAGGCTCTAAAGGATATTTATACTCGTCAGACCCGTCTTCAATTAGTCAATAGTAATGGCGATTTGGAATTGGAAGGCGAAATCACCGGATATGATTTGACTCCTATGGCTGTGAAGGAAGATGCTTATGCTTCGCAGACTAAGTTGACAATTACTGTACGTGTCCGCTATTCTAATCGTATAACTCCGGAAAAAGATTTTGAGCAAACCTTTTCCGCTTATCGCGAGTTTGATGCGACTCGAATGTTGCAGGAGGTACAGGATGATTTATCTAAAGAAATTATAGACGAGCTTGTCGATCAGATTTATAACGCAACTGTTGCCGATTGGTAAAAAATGAAAGCAGCCGATATATATCAACTCATGGAAAATCCGGATCTGCTCACCGAGGATACGCTTCCCCGGTTGAAGCAGATAGTGGATGAATTCCCGTGTTTTCCGGTTGCCCGAATGCTTTATTTGAAAAACCTTGCGATTCTGAATGATATACGTTTTAGTGCCGAATTAAAGAAAATGGCAATTTATATACCCGATCGGAAAAAGCTCTTTACATTGATTAAGGGAGAAGAATATGGATTACAAACAAAGTTGCCGATAGGAGAGGAAGGTTCCAAAGAAGATGCTTTTTCTCTGATTGATGCTTTCTTATCCGGTCAGGAAGAAGAAAAAGAGAAAGAACCGGAGACGGGAACATCTCTTTTGTTTCAGCCTTCAGCCTCATCTGATTATATTTATTGGTCATTAACAAAAGAAAACGAATCTCAAGAAGAAAAAGAAACTATACGGCTTCAACATCATGAGTTGATTGATTCTTTCCTTAAAGATGATGAACAACGTGTCCCGGGAAGTGGCCTGAATCTCCCATCTGAAGCAGAAGATACAGCTTTACCTCCTAATGTGGCAGAGCTGGACGAAGAACATCTTAAACCCTTGAATGATTCCTATTTTACCGAAACTTTGGCTCATATTTATGTAAAACAGAAACGATATGAGAAAGCATTGCAAATTATTCAAAACTTAAACTTGAAATATCCAGAAAAAAATGTTTACTTTGCAGACCAAATCAGATTTTTGGAAAAGTTGATTATTAACACTAAAAAATAAAACAAAGATGTACGTATTTATTTCTATCTTAATCCTGATTGCGTCTCTTCTATTAATACTGATTGTATTGATACAGAACTCCAAGGGAGGAGGTCTGGCTTCGGGATTCTCTTCTTCCAACCAGATTATGGGTGTACGCAAAACCACAGACTTTCTTGAAAAAGCAACATGGACCCTTGCAGGTACTGTAGTCGTATTGAGTATTGTGATTACTGCTTTTATCCCGAGAAGTGGTCACCAGGGAACTCAATCAGAAATCAAACAACAGGTAAACGATGCTGTTTCAATTGATCCGAATACGATTGCTCCTGATTTCGGAACTGCACAGCAACCCGCTACTACTCCTGATGAAACAGAAGAAACTCCGGCAAATTAATTAAGAACAATTGCTGATATAGGAAAGGTGTTCCCCATAAGAACACCTTTTTTTGTTGTCTATTCCGATTGGGCTTGATAGATTGATAGAGGCAATCTATCTTGATTATCCATATTTCTTCGTATCTTTGTATAAACAGGCTTCAGTTGCTGATTCTGATAAATAAGTAAATATGGATATGATTAACTTTGATGGATTATTAATAGGTATTGTGACCTTTTTAATTATTGGATTATTTCATCCGATTGTAGTAAAAGCGGAATATTACTGGGGAACCAAATGCTGGTGGATTTTCCTTTTGCTGGGTATCGCAGGAACGATAGCTTCCCTGCTGGTGGAAAGTGTCTTTATTTCGGCTATTTGCGGCGTATTTGCTTTTTCTTCATTTTGGACGATAAAAGAGGTATTCGAACAGGAGGAACGTGTTTTGAAAGGTTGGTTTCCCAAAAATCCGAAACGTACATATCCAGAGAAGTAAATCTGCGTATATGTTTCATTTATAGGTGTAAATGGGAAGATAGAGTGGTTTATCAGCATAAAATAAATAGAGGATATGCAGAAATTTATACTGTTGTGGTCGTTTGTGCTTTTATTCACTGCTTGCGGTGGTATGCAAAAAGTACAAAGTAGTTCAGAAATGGATAAAGGAAAAGAAAATGCTGAACGGGTTTATAATGTGAAGGATTTTGGAGTTGCAGGAGATGGTGTAACGGATGATACATACGCAATTCAGTCAGTTCTCGATTATGTGATGGATCACGGGGGCGGAACGGTTTATTTCCCTAATGGACGATACCGGCTGGCCACTTTGCAGGAAAAGTACAATGTGAAAGCTCATTTGATTATTAAGCCGAAATCCAGTGGCTCGGGTATTCGGGATTATGTGATGATTCGAATACAAGGTGAAAATTGTGTGGTTACCCCTTGTGCTTACGCAAATCATACTTCAGAGGATCGGTCGGAAGTATGGAGTAATGGAACCGTATTGTTCTCTGATGTGTTAGGGGAACTTCAGACAGATTCGTCTATTTCTCCGACTTCTATTCTGGCAGTAGGAACAGGAAATAATCTTTATAGTTTGAATCAAGCTGTTGTGCGTTTACAGAATATTGCTTTTCAGGCTAAGTCAGAAAAGGGGAAGTATCCTTATCTATCGGGTGTTAATATGGCCTATGCTGCAACTGTCTATACAGATAACGTTTTGATTTATTCTTCAACGCGCAACACGGCCTTGATGGCCCCTTCCCATGACGGTCATTATTCGGCCGGATTTATCGGACCACGATTGTGGTGTAATCCGGAACAAGAATTAAGAAATATATATGTTAAAAGTGCATTCCGGTACGGTTTTATTTTTTCGGAGCATATGAATGGAAATAACCTTTCCGTATGGAACTGCGAAAATGCTTTTGTCTTTTCAAAAATGGATCATTCTTGCTGGTTCGGAAGAATCCATGCCCAGAATTGTACGAATATCCTTACTTCCCTGGATGTTGAATTTTGTGGTCATCTACCTGGTGCTTCATTTCTTAAGATTGAACAGGTGGGGATTGAAGTGAATAGTGGTCAAATTCCGATTGATTTTAATTATAGGAATTTTATCGTTGATCCGGAGAATAGGTTATATGGCTCTCTGTTTTATCATATTGTAAAATCGAATGAGGGAGCGAATAATTCATATTATACAGCTGAAGGAGCCTCGAATATGAAAGCGTATCCTTCATTCTGAAGCAGGGCGGACTTTCGGGATTTTTTGTATCTTTACCACGATAAATATGAATCATTATGAAGACAAAGAAGACAGATTCCCTGATGGAGTATATCAAAGCGAACCGAAAGGGAAGCAGGGAAGCGGAAATTGAGAACCATGGTCATCCGATTAATTATAACCGGGTTCAGGTTTCGAAAAAGGTTTATAATCGTAAAAGAGATAAGGCAGATGCCCGGAGGCATCTGCCTTATTCGTTTCTTTATCTTATTGTAGAGTAATTGGAAATAAGGTTGATGGTGATTTTGATATTATGCCCATGAAGAAATAAAAAAAGAGGAAAACCTTCTGATTTTCCTCTTTCTAAGAGCGGAAGACGGGGCTCAAACCCGCGACCCTCAGCTTGGAAGGCTAATGCTCTATCGACTGAGCTACTTCCGCAACATTTAAAATTGTACCGTTTAATCACTTAAACAAGTCCAGTGGGCAGTGATGGATTCGAACCACCGAAGGCGAAAGCCAGCTGAGTTACAGTCAGCCCCATTTGGCCACTCTGGTAACTGCCCCTGTTTTTTAATTGCAGTGCAAAGGTACGATTATTTTTGATACTTGCAAGCCTTTGTCAGGAAAAATTTACCATTTTAAGAGCTGTAATAGCAGCTTCATCTCCTTTATTTCCGTACTTACCGCCCGCACGGTCTTCCGACTGTTGCATGGTGTCGGTGGTTAATAAACCGAAGATGAAGGGAATATCGTACATTAAGTTTAGTTCGGTAATACCTTGTGTAACGCCGGAACATACATAATCAAAATGGGGTGTATCACCTCTGACTACGCAGCCTAAAACAATTATGGCATCCAGTTCTTTAGTTTCTGCCAGTCTTTTTGCTCCGAATGTCAGCTCAAAACTGCCCGGTACACGTTTTACATAGATATTTTCAGCCTTTACGCCATGTTTTTCCAGCGTGTTGCAAGCCCCTTCCAGTAGCTTTTCTGTAATACTTTTGTTCCATTCAGCGACTACGATACCGATTGTCATTTCAGAACCATCGGGTACACTGTTGAAATCGTACTCTGATAAATTTTGATAAGCTGTAGCCATACTATATTATTCTTAAAAGAAGAGGATGCCTTTTTTGACGAGACATCCTCTTGTTATTAATAATCACATTTTTATGATGCTCATTTGCCTTCGACAGAAGCACGGGTGATATATTTATCGATATCGGATGCTTCCATTGAATTATAATACTTTTCTTTAATGGTAGTATATGCTTTGACTGCATCTTTATATTGTTTCAGGCTTTCGTAAGCAACGCCTGCTTTTTTCAGGAATACCGGGCTTATTGTTTCATTGTCTGCTTCTTTGGCAGCTTTCTCGAAATAGCTGATGCCTTCCTTGATATTCCCCATATTTACATAACAGTCACCAATCAGACCGATAATAGTCGGAGAAATCATATTGTCTTTTGCCTTGAAAGATTTCAGTTTTTCCAATGCTTTTTCGTAGTCACCTATTTTGAAGTAGCAGATACCGGCATAAGCTTTAGCCAGATTACCGGAGGCAGTGCTTCCGTATTGGTCAATGATGGCATCGAAGCCCTCATAATCAGCTCCGTTTCCGTTTAGTGCCAGATTGAAGGAATCTTTTGCAAAATATTGTTCGCCTTTGAATAGAGCAACTGCTGCTGCCTTTTCTTTCGGAGCTAAATATCCGTGTTTGATTCCCAGAACAGCTCCAACAACGAGTGCGATAGCTATAATTCCATAAATAATTTTCTTTGAATTGTTTTCAATGAACTGTTCCGACTTCGAAACAATTTCTTCTACTTCTAACTCCTTGTTGGTTTCTTTTCCCTTAGTAGCCATAATCTTGTTATAGTTGTTTATTATTTTATCTTCGTTTTATGCCTGTGGCAATTCAAAGCGCAAAAGTAGTTTTTTTTACTGATATAATCTACACTTAGAAGTATATTTTTTAATTTTGTACGATTAATATAGTGCTGATGATACTTAAAAAGCTTTCTATACTCAATTACAAGAATATTCTCCAGTGCGAAGTTTCATTCTCTCCGGAAATAAATTGTTTTTTCGGCAACAACGGAATGGGGAAGACGAATTTGCTGGATGCCATTCATTATTTGTCATTCTGTAAAAGCCATATCAATACGCCGGATACTCAAATTATCAATAATGCTCAGGATATGTGTGTGTTACAGGGTGATTATGATTATGAGGGACGGGACGAGGAAATATTCTGTGCAATACGCCGCAGGCAGCGGAAACAGTTCAAACGGAATAAGAAGGAATATGGCAAGCTTTCGGAACATATAGGCCTTTTGCCCTTAGTGATGGTTTCTCCGGCTGATTCCGAACTGATACAAGGTGGAAGCGATGAGCGACGCCGTTTCCTGGATGTGATTATTTCTCAACAGGACAAACAATATCTGCATGCACTGATTCAGTACAACAAGGCTTTACTTCAGCGAAATATATTGTTGAGAGAACAGAGCCAGGATGCCTCTCTCTATGAAGTATTGGAAATGCAGCTTGCTATGTATGGACAGATGGTTTATGAAAAAAGACTGCAATTGGTGAGTGACTTTACTCCGATTTTCAATGAATATTATCAGATTATTTGCCGCTCTGCCGAGCATGTCGGACTACGTTATATTTCCCAGTTGGAAAAGGGGGATTTTGCCGGTTTACTGGCTGCCAACCGTGAACGTGACCGTATTTTAGGCTATACCTCATCCGGTATTCATAAAGACGAGTTAGAGATGACTCTGAATGATTATCTTATTCGCCGTGTCGGTTCACAGGGACAGAATAAAACATATTTGATTGCTCTCAAGCTGGCTCAATATGTTTTTCTGATGCGTCGCGGACAAACGACACCGGTTTTGTTGTTGGATGATATTTTTGATAAACTGGATGCGGATCGGGTGGAACAGATTATTAAGCTGGTAAGCGGCGATAGTTTCGGGCAAATTTTCATTACGGATACAAACCGGAAATATCTGGATGAAATATTGCAGACAATGAATCATGACTATGCTTTGTTCCGTGTCGAACAGGGTGAAGTTTTACCGATGGAGGAAACTGCGTGAAACGGAGGAATACACAATCGCTTGGAGAAGTTATCCGCGATTTCTTTGAGGATAATACCGAATTGTACGAGAAAATACTTGAAATTCGTATCCAGCGGGCATGGGGAGAAGTACTTGGCAAGATGGTAATGCAATATACGCGTAATATATATGTGAAGGATCGGGTTTTATATGTTTCATTAACCTCGTCCGTGTTACGTAGCGAATTGCTTTTGTGCCGGGAGAGGTTGATGAAGAGCCTGAACGAATATGCAGGCTCGGCAGTTATTCGGGATATAGTTATCCGATGAATAACGATAAAAAAGAATTTAAGAAATAGGGATTCAAAACGAAAAGAAAAAACTTATTACTCCGGAAATAAAGTTTCCTGCTCAGTAATAATCAAATCCATCTTTTTGTCGAACGGTTCGACCGGAATATTTTCTTTTAATTGAAAATCATAGCAAATGCCGATTTTCGGAGCAGATAATGTGGATAATAACCGGTCGTAAAACCCTTTGCCTCTTCCCAGACGGTTGTGTTGGCGGTCGAAAGCAACTCCCGGAACGACTATCAAGTCAATCTCTTCTTCCGGAACCGGATTGTCCGTATCGGCGGGTTCCAAAATGCCGAAAGCACCGGGCTTTAGGGAATCTTTCCCCGTATAATGTAATAGACGCAAATCATTACCTACGACTACCGGGAGTAGGATTTTTTTATCCTGATACCATTTTTCAATAAAACCGGCAGTTTGTACTTCACCGGGGATGGCGTAATATAAAGCGATGCTGGAAGATTGCCGGAAGAGTTCCGTCTCTTCCAGCCGTTCCATTATCTTAGCAGACATTTGATGCAATGCAATCTTCGTATATGATTTCTTTAACGACGCCATATCTTCTCGAAGTTGCTGTTTGGCTTTGTGCAATATCATCTTTCGTTTTATTTTTATCTTCCAACGTCGGTAAGGATTTTCCTTCGTTCAGTATTTGAATAGCACGTTTCAACGTGACATCGTCATTCTGGAAAATCGGATAGAAGCCATCTTCATCAAAAAAGTTACGTACGATATAGGCCTGTATTTGTTTTTCAATCAGTTTGCCGGAGATGTTAATCAGTGTCGGGCGCTTCTTGATACCTTTCTGTGCTGCAAAATTTGTAAAGTCGTACAACAAAGGCTGTTGTTGCAAATATTGTAGCAATTCCTGATAGGTCGCAAATGATGCTAACTTGTCATAATTGCGGTCCGAATATTCAAGTACGAACAAATTCAATACACCGGAATTGACAACATTTGTAAAGTAAGAAGTTATTCCGCTCGTATCACGTGGAATGAAAATATCCGGCATGATACCACCACCGCCGTAAACAGGGCGTCCCATTACCGTTTCATATTTTTCAAGATTGTCCTGTTTGATGCTGTCGGCCGAGTCGAATTCACCGTGCATGAGCCGGTTGTATATATCCTGTTCATAATCCCCTCCGTTGCCTAATACATATTTTTTCTGGATGCAACGTCCGGACGGAGTGTAATAGCGTGCAATCGTCAAACGGATTTCCGAACCGTCGCTCAACTGGATTGGCGATTGTACCAGCCCTTTCCCGAAAGTGCGGCGCCCGATAATCAGACCGCGGTCGTTGTCTTGGATAGCGCCGGAGAAAATTTCGCTGGCCGAAGCCGAGAACTCGTCTGTCAGTACTACAATCGGTGTATTCTGGCAAGTCCCGTTCCCGTTCGTGTAAATATCGTTCCGGGGGAATGCTTTACCTTCCGTATAAACAACCAGCCGGCCTTCCGGCATGAACTCGTTCACTAAATTGATGGCTGCATCCATATATCCGCCAGTGTTACCCCGCAAATCGATAACGAATGAGGTACAGCCTGCCTGTTTCAGTTTTGCGATAGCTGTGATAAATTCGTTGTAGGTAGTACGTCCGAACTTGCTGACTTTGATGTATCCGATACCTTTGCTCACTTCGTAAGCCACATCGACGGAGTTGACAGGGACATCTCCGCGTGTCACGTCGAAATAAATCAAATCCGGATTTCCTTTCCGCATCACGCCCAATTTGACCGTACTGTTTTTAGCGCCGCGCAGCGTTTTCATGATATACTCCTGATCACTGTGGTTGCCTGCATAAACAGAGTCATTGATAGAGATAATGCGGTCGAAAGGTTTCAGTCCCGCCTTTTCGGAAGGGCCGCCGGGGATAACATTGATTACCAGTATCGTGTCGGTCTGCATATTGAAAGATACCCCAATACCGCTGAACGAACCTTCCAAATCCTCATTTACCCGTTGTGCATCTTTTGCCGGTATATAAACCGAGTGAGGGTCCAGTTCACTGAATATCTTAGGGATTGCATCTTCCACCAATTTTTTCATGTTAACGGTATCTACGTATTGCTCGTCAATGATATCGAGTATCGCATTTATTTTATTCCCACTGGAATAAATATGCCGTTTTCCTTTTGTCAGTGCCAGGTAATGGTTGCCTATAAAAATACCCAAAGCCACACTTAATGCTATAATAACGGGAAGCCAGACTGTCAGCCTTTTGTTTTTATCCATAAAAACGTCTCTAATTTTATTCTTTTATTTCTATATAATCTATAATAACACCGGCCCGCAACAATAGGTTGCAACCATCTTCCACTCTGTATTTTTCTGAGTAGACCACACGTTTGATACCCGACTGGATAATCAGTTTGGCACATTCTATACAAGGTGCGGATGTGACATAGATTGTTGCTCCTTTACTACTGTTCGATGAAGCTGCTACTTTCGTGATAGCGTTGGCTTCAGCATGTAGAACATAGGGTTTGGTGAGATTATTTTCATCTTCACAAATATTTTCGAAACCAGATGGCGTACCGTTGTAACCGTCGGATATAATCATTTGGTCTTTGACTATCAGCGCTCCGACTTGACGTCGTTTACAATACGAGTTCTCAGCCCAGACGGCCGCCATTCTTAAATAGCGTTTATCCAACTCGAGTTGCTTATCCTTTTTATCGCACATCGTTTTCTGATTTTATACCTATAATATTGGCAAAGGTACATATATTTGGGATAAATGGAACAGATTTGATTGTTTTTGTTCAATCGACGTATCTCATAAAATGTTTACTTCGGAATGAGAAGCCCGGCCAAGTGGAAAAATCGAGGGAGAAAAAGACAAAATTAATTGTCCCTACCAAGTCCTCTTCCGGCACGAATCCCCAAAAACGACTGTCAATGGAGTTATTCCGGTTATCTCCCATCATAAAATAGTAGTTGCTTTTAAACATATACTGATTAACAGGAGTGTTGTTGCTGTAGAATTCTCCGTTTTGAAGGGTAAGGGAAACTCCTTCCTTTTGCGCCACATTCTTTATCCACGAAAAATTCTCGGCTGTTAATTCCAACGCCATCCCTTTTTGCGGAATCAGGATAGGACCGTAGTCGAGTGTAGTCCACGAGGTGTTTTCCGGGAATTTAACAGGGTTTCCATTGCGTATTTTAATTACATTTTTAGGCTGTTTCACTTGTTTGTTGTTGATATACAAATCGCCTTGTTTCAGACAAACGGTATCCCCCGGCAAACCAATCATCCGTTTTACCAATAATACTCCCGGCATTTCCTGGGAATAGAAAACGGCAATATCGAACCGTCTCGGTTTGTGCCACTCAGGCATGCGCGATGTGCCCCAATCAATCCGCGCATCGAGTTCCCTTAGCGGCTTTATCCAGGTAAAAACGTTGAATATCGGTATGTCTGCGAATCGTTTGGGCAATATAGCTCCGTAAGCAGCCTTGTTTAACCAGACATAATCACCTTCCCATAAGGTATTTTCCATGCTGGCGGAAGGAATATAGCAAGGTTGTCCGAGAAAAATCCGGATTGAAATGGCTACTAGGATAATACATCCGAGCAAACTGATATATTTTTTCATCTTTGTGAGTTGTTCTTTAATATCAATATCTATGGGCACAAAGTTATGTAAATATATTGTATTCTGGAGAACTGATTTCAATTATCAGTCTTTAAACTCGTAATAAAGTAATATCGGGTTTGATGATTCCTCGCTTATGTTTTTTAGTTCTTCGATGTTTTCAAAATTTGGGTTTAACCGGCCTTCTTCGACATACCGTTTAATCATTGAAAATCCATCAACGTTTATTACATAATAAACCCCTTTGCTGTCTGTTGTCAAATAACTGGTTATGAGATAACTGGATTCCTGCCCTTCTTTAAAAAGCAAATCATTTAATCCTGTATATTTATATGCTTGATTTTCTTGAGTATCGTAATATATATTGGTAGTTGTATATCCCTGTAAGTAAGAGAAAAATATTTTCCCATTATTCTCCATCAGATTGGCAATTCTGTATATCAGATTTTTCGTTAGCATGTAACTATAGAATGGGTCTTCGGGTCTGTTTTCATCCAAATAATCTTGAATAGTTTGTGTATTAATAAAATTGTTAGATTTAATTGCCAGATAAGGCTGGACACCTTTCGAACTGATTGACATAATTGTATCCATACACGATTGGACAAATAGGCAATGTTCCGAGCTTGTGGGGAAAAATGCGTGATTATCCGTTAAGACTTTATTGGCTCGCCCTTTGTTATATTCTGATGCAAGGAGGTAATATTCTGTAGTGTTCCCAGTATCCATCTCTATTTTTCGTAATAAATAACAACCTTTTCCAGATAAGCTTTTTCCTGTCTTGTAATAGTTATAATAAATGTCCCCATATAATTCATTTCCAATTTTGAATAAATGCAGAGGCTCTGTTTCTTCATTGAGAGGAATGGTCTTGATATATTTGCCGGTTATGTAATTGTATTCGTGGAGTTCGCTTTTGCTATCATCTAATGGATTGTCTAACAACCAGACAGAATTGCTTAAAGAATCAACGACTATATCGTCAAGTTTTGCATATTCCCCCGGCCAATTACCTTTCCTGGAAATAGTTCTTATATATTTTCCATCTTGGTCAAATACAAATAAATTATCTCCCATGAATTTGCTGAGAACAAATATTTTATCTCTACATGTATACAATTTGGAAACAAATAGGAAAGAGTTTCTTCTTACCCTTTCGAGTGGTATTATCTTTAGTGATTTGAAAAAATTGGAAAGAGGAATATCTCCCAAGTCCTTTGCGTTATCTATGTTTATATCGTATACAGTTTTTGGGCTATTTTGGCCCACTGTTAAACTGGTATTTAATATATGAAATAAGAAGAATAGTAATAATGTATTTTTTTTCATGTTTGTTTATTTTGCTTCAATTTTATTTTTTTTTGACAAAGCTGTTGTTTTGTCGAAGAATAATGCTTTTGGTATATAAGCAGAGGGGAATTGAAACATCTCTTATCTAACAATAAAACTTGATGTAAGGATAGTTTCCCTAATTTGATATATTTATTTAAATTCATAATAAAATAGTATTGGATTAGAATCTTCGTCATCTATATTTTTTAAATATTCAATGTTGCCAATTTTAGGATTCAGAAATCCTTGTTGAGCAAAATGTTTTATTACTGGAATATTATCTGATGTAACTTGATAGAAAAAACCTTCTTTTTCTGCAATTAAATAATTGGGCTGTATATACGTTATTCCTCGGTCTTTATCTAATAATAAGTCGTTGAATTGTGTATATGTGTAAGTTTTGTTCTCTAAGGCGTTATAATATGCTTTTGTTAAACCAAATCCTTGCATATATGAAAACCATATTTGGCTTTTGCTTTCAATTATTTCTGAAATCTTATATATGCTCTTGTTCTCTAACATATAGAAGGGAATATTTTCCTGTGGAGATTTACTTTCAATAAAATTATTGATAATATTATTTGTGACAAAGTTCTTGCTTTTAATGGTGAAATAAGGGGACACTCCTTCTGGGTTAATTAGCATGACTGTATCCATGAATGATTGAACAAATAAGCAATGATTTGAATATATGGGATAAAAAGCATAGCTCTCTATGAAATTTCGATTTGTCCAGCCTCTATTATATTGGTATACAGGAAAATATTTTTCGATGATATTTCCTGTTTTTAAATCTATTTTTTGTAATAGATAGCAATTATTAGCGGGAATATTTGTGTTGTAATAATATAAATCTCCATATAAAGTATTATTTATTTTAAAAATGTGACAAGGCGTTATGTCTCCTTTAAGTGATATGGATTGGATATATTCTCCTGTTATAAAATTGTATTCTATTATTTTGTGTTTCGAATTATCTAAAAGTAATATAGAATTGTTTAATGAATCTATGCAAAAAGACTCTATTTGATTGTATTCTTCTGGGCCACCACCTCTGTTCGCTATTTTTTTTAGGAATTTTCCTTCTCTGTTATAGACGAAAATAGCATTTGCTATGTTATTGTCACATATAAAAAGTCTATCACCACAAGTTTGCATTTCGTCTATTCTACCTATTAAGCAATCTTCTGTCGTTTCTAGTGGTATTATTTTTAAGGATTTGAAAAAATGAGAAATAGGAATTCTTCCTAAATTGGTGGCGTTATCTATATCTATAATATATTGGCTGCTAGAATTATTTTGAGACTCTAGCAGACCAATATTCATAAGATATATACATAATATAAAAAACTTTTTTTTCATGCTCTTACGGTTATATATTTTGACTTAAACTTTGTGAGTTTGGCTACTGGCAATGTGCAATGACTCTCTCATCTTCAGGCCTGTTACTACTAGTGCTAGTATTGGTACTTGTATTGCTATTACTAGATGTGCCCTCTCCCCATATTTTCCCAATCCAAGAGGAGTTTGCAAATGAATATCCCCTAATTGTGTATGATAGATTCATACATACCATAATTAATAGAGCTGATAATCCAAATAGTAATGATTTTTTGTTCATGATATTTATTTTATAGTTAATTAAATTCATAGTATAGTAATATGGGATTTGCATCTTCTGTATTTATATTGTTTAATGATTTGATGTTTTCTATTTTGGATTCAAAGCAGTCTTCTCTTATATATTTTAAAAAATAATCCACATTATTAGATGGTATTTGGAAATAAACACCTTTTTCATCAGCAGATATGTATCTTGGAATATATGATAGACGATTTTCTTTTTCTGATAAATCATTCTTAAAAAAAATCAAAATCAATTGTTTTGTTGTTCGTTTTATCGTATAAGATTGTACGTATTACATTTCTGTTCATTATGTATGAGAATGAAATGTGTTTATTTGTCTCAAATATTTCATTTATTGAATAAACTCCCTTTTTTAATGTAATATATATACTACTCCTTTTTGGACTATTGTATGCTTTTGATGCAGCATCTTCCATTTCTTCTTTTTTTACAAAGTTAGGATGTCTGAAACTGAAGTATGGGCTAATATTCTTTTGATCTATAAGTAAAATTGTATTCATAAAACGTTGAGCAAAGCAGAAATTGTTGTTTGCTATAGGATAAAATGCGAAAGATTCGATTTCATTTCTATTTACATAATCCATATTGAATGAAGAGTCATAAAATGCTTTGATGATATTCCCACTTTCGCAGTCTATTTTTTGAATCAAAGGTGTTTTTTTTATTTGTGGATTATATGAATATACATCAGTATATAAAAATCCATCAATATATTGCATGTGAAATGATTCGTATTGATGATTTTTTATTGAAATTTCCTTTACGCATTTATTTTGTATAAAATCATAAATGAAAATTTTATGCAAATAGTTGTCTAATAGATAAACATGTTTATTCTGTTTGTCTATTGTGAAAGTTGATAACTGCTTATATTCTCCAGGATCACTTCCTTTTCTTCCTATTTGTTTGATATAATTTCCTTCTTTATCAAAAATATGTAGAGTATTAGCCTTGAAATTATCAATTACAAAAATCCAATTATTATAAATCTCAATTTTGTTAATGCGTGCGATTAATGAGTTTTCATTTGTTTCCAATGGTATTATTTTCATTGATTTAAAAACTATGGACATTGGAATATTATTTTTGACTTCAGCTTTATTTATGTCTATTTCATATTTGACCTGTCCCCAAGCAAAAGAATAGAATGTGCTTAATATGATTATATGATATAACTGTCTCATTTGTTTATTTGCAATAATTTATATATGTCATGTCATTATATGTAAAATTATCTCCTGTGTATCAAAAAAATATACTTTGGTTCCTGCTTCGCATGGTACAAATTGTTCATCTACTTTTCCTTTTACTGTTTTTGAATTTTTCCAAACACGTGTTTGCTGGTTTGAGTAAATACTTGCCATTGGTCGTCCCAACTATCGAGAAAGTCATTACCCCAAATAGGGTAGTAAACTAGTATAACGGACAAAATGAGAAATGTAATTAATATGTTGTGTTTTTTGTACATGATATGAATATTAGGGTGTAAACGTAAGGGTAATAATTTGTATAACCAAATATTCCCCTGGGAAAAACTAAAAATATTTTTTTGTACCTGTACATTCTTCGAAAAGCACTTTACGGATTGAGAAAAAGCATCTATGGATTTTCTGATTTTGTCTCATGCTATTTTACTTTCAATAGTTGTTAAATGCAAAATAGACAATTGTTGAAATCAAAAAAGACAATTGTATTTCTTACTTTCAACAATTGTTGAAAGTAAAATTGCAAGGCACGAATCAAACAATAGCTCCTATCCGATTCGGGAAAAGGATGGGAGCTATTTTGATTTCCTAAGCAGGTAATTTCTATTTCCGTGTGATGCCGTTTCGTTTCAGTAGGGCATCGATTGTCGGATTCTGGCTGCGGAAACGTTTATATAAGGTGTCCGGCTCTTCCGTTCCTCCTTTTGAGAGGATGTTATCGCGGAAAGAACGGGCCACTTCTTTGTTGAATATTCCGGCTGCTTTGAAAACGGAAAATGCATCAGCATCCAATACTTCTGCCCATTTGTAACCGTAATAACCGGCAGAATAGCCCCCTGAAAAGATATGCCCGAAACTGCTGCTCATCAATGCTTCCGGTATTTCAGGCACGATTACGGTTTGTTTCCATGCTTCTTTTTCAAAAGAAATGATATCGCCTTCGAACGGTGAAGTCTGCGTGTGCCAGGCCATATCCAGAAAACCGAAACTTAATTGACGGCAACATGTATAGCCGACGTTAAAGTTGGCGGCATCGATTAGGTTTTGTATTAAATCCTGCGGTATCTTTTCGCCGGTCTGGTAGTGAACGGCAACTTGATCCAGGAATTCTTTCTCTGTCAACCAGTTTTCCATCAACTGTGAAGGCAGTTCTACAAAATCACGGTATACGTTCGTCCCGGACAGGCTGGCGTATTTACCCTGCGCAAACATGCCGTGCAGGGCATGGCCGAACTCGTGCAATAAGGTGTTCACTTCGTCGAATGTTAGCAAAGAGGGCTTGGTATCGGTAGGCCGTGTAAAATTCATGACGATGATGATTTGGGGGCGACTGTCCGTCCCGTCTTCATTCTGGTACTGTTCTTTGATGCCATTCATCCAAGCACCGGATTGTTTACCATCCCTCGGATGAAAGTCTGTAAAAAGTACGGATAAGAATTTGCCGTCGGCATCGTATACCTCGTATGCGTCTACTTCGGGATGATAAACGGGAATATCCTTGTTTTTTTTGAATGTGATTCCATATAATTGGGTTGCCAGGCCGAATACGCTTTCTTTTACATGGTTGAGCTCGAAATATGGACGAGTCATTTCATCGTTGACTTTAAACCGGATATCCTTCAGTTTTTCCGAATAGTAGCTCCAGTCCCAAGGCATGACGGTGATGTTTTCCTGTTCTGTTTCCATCGCGAAACCTTGTATGGCATTGTATTCGTTGATGGCCACAGGCTTGTAGGCTTCCAGTAGTTCATTTAAAAGCCGGTACACATGGGCCGGTGTTTTAGCCATTGTATGCCTTAGTTTGTATTCTGCATAGTTGGAATATCCCATCAGGTGGGCAATCTGTAACCGGATATTGACTATTTTGCGTATGATTTCTTTGTTGTCATATTCGTCACCTTTATTACCGATGCTCATATATTCCTTATATACAGTTTCTCGCAGGTGGCGTATGGACGAATAGCGCATAAACGGTATGTAGCTGGGAGCGGAGAGATTGAATAGCCAACCTTCTTTCCCTTTCTCCTTAGCCCGGTGGGCGGCAGCTTCGCGGATACTGCCAGGTAGCCCCGCCAAATCTTTCTCATCGCTAAGGAGCAGTTCGTAGCGATTTTTATCTTTTAGGACATTTTGTTCGAATGTTAGTGTCAGTGAGCTGAGTTCGGTACTTAATTTGCGATAGGTTTCTTTGTCTTCCGCATTCAGGTTGGCGCCACGAACAGAGAAAGAGTTGAATGTCTCTTCCAATAGTTTGGCATCTTCTGTCGGGAGGCTTAATTTTTCTTTTTGTTTATAAATTTCTTTAACACGCGCAAACAGTTGTTCATTCAAATATATATTGTTTGTACTTTCTGATAATTTAGGGGATACACGTTGTGAAATGTTCATCATTTCATCGTTGGCTTCCGCATTCAGAACATTGAAGAAAGCGGAACTGACTTTGTCGAGTAATTGTCCGCTACGTTCGAGTGCCACGATGGTATTTTGAAATGTGGGTAAGGCTTGATTTTTAGCAATGGAGCGTATCTCTTTGTTTAGTAGTTTAATGGCTTTATCAAAAGCCGGTTCGTAATGTTCTGTGCGGATTTCGTTGAAAGGAGGTGTGCCGAATGGTGTTGTGTATACCTTGAAAAAAGGATTGTCGCTAATTTGTTTCATATTATATTTATATTATTTGAAATAACAAATATACAAAATCCTTTGTTTAAAGAGTGAGTTCTTCAAGAACTATGTTATCGGTGTAATTTATTGTAAATCAGATGTTTGATTGAGAAATCCGTATAATCTTCAAAAGAAAACAATGATTAACATTTCGTGGATTGCAAACATACGCTAGTGTAAATAGTCAAATTAAGTTATTTATAACAAGAGACAGTGTGCCATATAAAAAAATATACTTAATTTTGCTTTTAAGATGTAATCAGTATGATGAATGACCATAGTTCTTGAAGAACTCACGTTGATAATCAACTAATTATCTAAGTTATTTCTATTTATTAACCTTAAACGTAATAATTCTAATGTTCAAATTACTAGGAATTTACGGCAATAGAAATTGCCAGTTTCAGAAGAGCAAGATTATGAAGGCTGGTGGTACCTCATTGAGGTGGATGTTCCCGGCACTGTTGTTGACGGTAGCTAACGCTCCCTGTCAATCTCTCTGGGCTGATTCGTTTCCTTTAGTGGAAAAAGTACAACAAACGGCAAAACTGAAAGGTCGAATTTCGGATGAAGGAGGTGACCCTTTACCTGGTGCCACAGTTCAAATCAAAGGTGGTACAAAAGGTGTAATTACCGATGGCGATGGAAGATTCGAGTTCGATGATTGTCCGCCAAACAGTATTTTAGTCGTGGCTTATATTGGTATGGAAACTCAAGAGGTTAAATATACCAATCAAAAAGTCTTGGATATTGTATTGAAACCAAAGGTGGATGAATTGGAAGAAGTTACGGTTGTTGCATTCTCCAAACAAAAGAAAGAAAGTGTGCTGTCGGCCATCACGACAGTTAAACCTGCGGAATTGAAGGTCCCGAGCAGTAACTTGACTACAGCTTTTGCCGGTCGTGTAGCCGGTTTGATTTCGTATCAGGTCAGTGGTGAGCCCGGTCAGGATAATGCAAGCTTCTTTATCCGCGGTATTACAACTTTTGGTGCAGAAGCAAAAAAAGACCCGCTAATCCTGATTGATGGTATTGAACTGGGTACTGAAGATTTGGCTCGTTTGAATACGGATGATATTGCTAGTTTTACCATTATGAAGGATGCCACGGCAACAGCTTTGTACGGTGCCCGGGGTGCAAATGGTGTAATTTCAGTAACGACGAAAGAAGGACGGGAAGGAAAAGTTTCTGTTAATGCCCGTGTTGAGAATTCTTTTTCCACACCGACGAAAAAGGTGAAGTTGACGGACCCCGTTACGTATATGCGTATGCAGAATGAGGCAATCAAGACTCGCGACCCGCTGGGATTGGCACTTTATTCGCAGGAAAAGATTACGATGACGGAGCGTGGATTGTATCCGAATATTTATCCGACCACCGATTGGTACGACACAATGTTCAACGACTTGACGATGAACCAGCGTGCTAATTTGAGTGTGAGCGGTGGTGGTACGGTTGCTCGTTATTATGTTGCTGCCAATATGACCCGTGATAATGGTAATGTAAAAGTGGATAAACGGAATAATTTCAATTCAAATATCAATTTGATGAAATATACAATCCGTTCGAATGTTAATGTGAACTTGACGAAAACCACAGAATTGGTACTTCGTATGAGTGCTGCATTCGATGATTATAGCGGTCCGATTGGTGGTGGCGCTTTTATGTATAAGGAGGTTATGATGGCTAATCCGGTTATGTTCAAACCTTATTATGAAGCAGACGACCAGTTTGCTTATGCCAAACATATCCTGTTCGGTAACTATGGTAATGCCAACTATGTGAATCCGTACGCACAGGCATTGAGGGGATACAATGAGTACAGTAAAAATACGATGCTTACCCAGTTTGCAGTAAACCAGGATTTGAAGATGCTTACCGAAGGTTTGAAAGCCAGTTTGCTGGTGAATATGAATCGTTATTCGGAATATTCTGTAGACCGCGCTTACGTGCCGTTCTTTTATAATATCAGCACATTCAATCTGTTGAATAATACCTATTCACTGACTCGCTTGAATCCGAGCGCGGGTACAGAATATATTGATTATCAACCGGGTAACCGTAAAATAGATAGCGGTTTGTATTTGGAAGCAAAGGCTGAATATACGCGTCTGTTTCAGGATAAACATTCTGTGAATGCTTTGTTGGTATATACCATGCAAAATAATAAAACCGGTATATCCGGTGATTTGCAACAATCTTTGCCGTTCCGTAATATCGGTTTAGCCGGACGTTTGTCTTACGATTATAAATCGCGTTATTTCGGTGAGTTTACTTTCGGATATAATGGTTCCGAACGTTTCTCCAAAAACAAACGCTGGGGTTTCTTCCCTTCCGGTGCTGTCGGATGGATGATTTCAAATGAAAGCTTTTTCGAACCGTTGAAAAAGGTATTGACCCAATTTAAATTGAAGGGTACTTACGGTATGTCCGGTCAGGACCAAATCGGTAATGCCAACGACCGTTTCTATTATCTTTCGCAGGTGGATATGAATGCGAGTCGGCCAGTTAACTGGGGTACACAGTTGAATTATAATCCAGGTGGAATCAATGTCAGCCGTTATGCAAATAATGAAATCGGATGGGAAACCTCCTATAAAATGAATTTGGGTTTTGAAGCGACTACATCGTTCGGACTTTCTGCCACTGTTGAATATTTTACGGAACGTCGTAAAAATATCCTTTTGGATCGTGTCATCCCGAATACGATGGGTATTATCCCGGCTGTAAAAGCCAATTTGGGTAGAGCAAAAGGAAATGGTGTCGATATGGAAGTCAATTTTGAGAAGAGTGTTAGTAAGGATTTATGGTTTACAGGTCGTGGTACGTTCACTTATGCAACCAGTGAAGCTGTAGAATGGGAAGAACCGGACTATAGTGCAACCCCTTGGTTGTATAAAGTAGGGCAATCATTAGGACAAACTTGGGGATATATTGCTGAGCGTCTGTTTGTAGACGAGGAAGAAGTGAAAAATTCTCCGACCCAGTTCGGTGAGTATATGGCCGGTGATATTAAATATCGTGATGTAAACAAAGATGGCAAAATATCCGAATTGGATAAGGTGCCAATCGGTTACCCGACGACTCCGGAGATAAACTACGGTTTCGGTCTTTCTGCCGGTTACAAGGGTTTTGATGCTTCTTTCTTCTTCCAAGGGTCTGCCCGTCAGTCTTTTTGGTTGGATTTAAAAAAGATTACACCGTTTATAGATGGTGATGCTGGTGAAAATGGAAATGACGGAAAAACCGGACAAAATGCTGTATTGGACGTAATAGCAAACAGTTATTGGTCGGAAAGCAATCGTAATCCGTATGCCTTTTGGCCTCGTTTGGCAAACCAGTCTATATCAAACAATACTCAGACGAGTACATGGTTTATGCAAGATGCAACTTTCCTTCGTTTGAAATCTGTCGAATTGGGTTATACGCTTCCTTCTGCTTTCACCAAAAAGTATAAGGTTCAGAATTTACGCTTTTATGTTAGTGGAACAAACTTGCTTTGTTGGAGTAAATTCAAACTTTGGGATCCGGAAATGGCCGGTAATGGTTTAGGTTATCCGGTTCAGCGTGTAATTAATGTGGGATTAAATATTGGATTCTAAAAAAAGAAAAAAGATGAAATCGTTATATAAATATATATTGTGTACATGTACAGCTCTGTCTGTAACCGCTTGTAGTTATCTGGATGTAGTTCCCGATAATGTAGCAACGATAGACAATGCATTTGCCGACCGTTATACGACGGAAAAATATCTGGCGACCTGCTATTGGGGAATGCCTAAATCGGCAGGTTGGAATGAAAATCCTGGGGTTTTCGGGGCTTTGGAAATGATATTTAATACGGAGGCCCGTAATGACCAGGGAATGAGGTTCGGTTTAGGGGTCGATAGCCCGACTGATGCCGTTATTAATTATTGGGGAGCAGGGGGCGATTACGTTCGTTCGTTATATGCCGGTATCCGTGAATGTAATACCTTTATGGAAAATGTAGTAAATGTACAAGACATACAAGAGTATGAGAAAAAACGGATGATAGCAGAAGTGAAAATGATAAAAGCTTATATGCATTTTTATCTGCTTACTTATTATGGTCCGATTTGCCCGCTTCGTGAAAATACACCGGTGAATGAATCAACACAAGGTGTACGTGTTTACCGGGAAAAAGTAGACGATTGTTTCAAATATATTTTGGAATTAATGGATGAAGTGATTTCCAGTAATGGTTTACCTGCAACTTTCCAGAATCCGACAACAGAGTTGGGACGTTTTAATTTGCCTTCAGCTTATATGCTCCGAGCTAAAGTATGGCTCTATTGGGCTAGCCCGTTGTTTAACGGTAATACGGATTATAATAGTTTCCTGGATCATAATGGCGAGCCGTTTTTTAACCAGACATATGATGCCGCCCGTTGGGATTCGGCTGCTGTTGCCTGTAAAGACGCTATTGAAATATGCGAAGCTGCCGGTATTCGTTTGTATCAGACTTCGGACTATATAGCAACCAAACAAGTTTCAGACCAAACTCTATTGGTTCAGACTTTACGCGGCTCTATCAGCGACCGTTGGAATTGTGAGTTAGTGTGGGGTAATTCCTCTTATCCGGTTAACTCAGGTTTACAAAATCAATGTATGCCTTATCTGGAGCAACCTACTTCTTTGGATAATGGAACTCGTATGAGCGTTCCATTTTCGACTGTCGATTTGTTTTATTCGAAAAATGGAGTGCCCATTGAAGAGGATAAAGAGTATGATTATGCCGGTCGTTTTAACGTCCGTACTGGAGATGAAGAACATAAATATTATATTCAGAAAGGCGAGCAAACGGCAGCCATGAATTTCGACAGGGAACCGCGTTTCTATTCTACTTTGGGCTTTGACCGTGGTAAATGGTATGGAAATTCGTATAAAAACATGCCGGATGATGATGCGGATTGTTTGTATCCGAAGAATCGTTTTGGAGAATTTTCTTCCGTGGCGAATCCCGGAAATTATAATGCAACAGGCTATTGGCCTAAGAAATTGGTTTCCATCAATTCCAGTTTCCGTGATCCCAACCAGGTAACGTGGGAAACTTACCCGTTCCCGGATATGCGTTTTGCTGACTTGTTGTTGATGTGTGCGGAAGCTTTGAATGAATCGAAAGCAGCTCCGGATGCAGAAGTTTATAAATATATCGATATGGTTCGCGAACGTGCCGGATTGGAAGGAGTGGTAGAAAGCTGGCAAAAGTATTCTAATCAGCCGACTAAACCCTCTACGAAATCGGGTATGCGTGAAATTATACAACGTGAAAGAAATGTGGAATTGGCTTGCGAAGGTCCGTATTATTGGGATAGCCATCGTTGGAAAACTGCTCAGAAAGAGCAGAACCGTTTGATACAGGGATGGAATGTGAAAGCATCCGATGTGGCTGACTATTATACTGTAGCTACTGTATATACGCAGACATTCTCTTATAAAAATTATTTTGCTCCGATACCCGAATCGGATATTGTACGTAATCCGCAATTGGTTCAGAATCCGGGTTGGTAATTTACGATTTAAATAAGAAAAAAATGAAAATGAAAATGAAATATTTGAGTTTGGTTTTGTTATCGTTGTTCATTTGTTCCTGTTCTGAGAAAAAGCTGGAACCGATAACAGATAGTTTGGGGAAACCCGGAGTAGTAACAGATATTGAAGTTACTCCGGTTCCGGGGGGAGCCGTTGTTTCGTACCGTATTCCGAATTCGGAAGATATTTTGGCTGTCGAAGGCCGGTATATATTGGCCGACGGAAAGGAACATAAAGTTACATCTTCTTTCTACGAGAATAAAGTAGAAATTTTGGGTTATAATGACATGGTGGAACATAAGGCTAAGCTATATGTGGTAAACAGGGCGCAAGAGTTTTCCGACCCGGTAGAGGTTTCTTTTACCCCTTTGGAATCATCTTTGTCGAAAACAATTAAAACGGTTGATATCATATCCGATTTTGGAGGTGCCCAGTTTAATTGGAGAAACAAAGACAAAGCTCCGTTTACTGTTGAATTCTTGGCTGAAGACTCTTTGAGCCAGATGCAGACTTTAAGAATTATGACAACAGAAGCCGATTCCGGTCGTTACAGTTTACGCGGATTTCAGCCGGAGGCCCGTCGTTTCGGAATGATTATCAGGGATTATTATGATAATGCCTCCGACACGATTTATCCGGCAGGCGGTACATTGGTTCCTTTGTTTGAAGAAGCCCTGAATAAAAAGCATATGGTCGTGATGAAATTAGGTTCTGATGCTAATTTTACCAATTGGGAAGGAATGGACAGCTATCTGATAGATGACGACCATGATACCTTTGGTCACTCTCCGTCCAATTCTTTGCCGGCGGCTTTTACTGTCGATTTGGGTTGTGTGGCTAAACCGAGCCGTGTAGTCATGTTCCAGCGTAAATATTCGGATTCTTATTATAATTGGGGAAATCCGAAACAATTTGAAGTCTATACATTTAAGGGAACCGGTGCGCCATCACAAGATGGAAATTGGGACGAATGGGAAAAAGTACTGGATTGCGAGATTGTCAAGCCTTCCGGTTCGCCAAGCGGAACGGTTACCGACGAGGATTTTACAGCCGGAGTGGAAGGACACGAATTCTCATTTGAGTTATCGCAGGAGCCGATTCGTTATATCCGTTTTAAGATTTTAAATACATGGGGCGGTTCTTCTTTTACTCATCCGGCAGATGTAGATTTCTACGGTGAAGTGGTTCAATAAATAAAAATTAAAAAAGTATATAATTATGAAGATTAAATATTGTTTGCTGGCTCTTGTCTCACTGCTATTCTTTTCGTGTGAAGACTTTATGGATGTGCACAAAGATTATATCGAGGGCGGTGAAATTATTTATTCCACCAAACCTGATTCAGTCAGTTTTGTAGCCGGAAAAGAACGTATCCAGTTTACTTGCTGGACTTACAATGCGCCGAACGTAAAAACGATAGATGTGTATTGGAACGACCAACTTGATTCGTTGCAGATACCGGTCACAATGGGTACGGGACGCGATAGTATTACCGTGATATTAGAAAATATGGAACCGAAGGCATACACCTTTAATATCCGAACTACAGATAATTTCGGCCATAAATCTTTGTTTGTTAGCGATTTCGGTACATCATACGGAGATGTGTATTACTCGACTTTAATAGATCGCCGTGTAAGGAATTTGGATCTTTCCGATAAGGGGGGTACGATTACTTGGTATTCAAAATTGGACGGACTCGTTCGTAATGAGGTTCGTTATACGAAGCAGGATGGAACTCAAGCTGTTGTTTTCATGCCGGCTGAGGATAACAGCGTTTTGTGTCCGGACTTGAAACCGGGTACAGGTTTTGAATATCGTTCTCTGTATATTCCGGAGGAAGAAGCTATCGATACTTTTGCTACAGCATGGGTGGAGTATGAAGAAGTCTTCCCGATGGAATACAAGTATGACCGTAGCGGTTGGACGGTTTTGGCCGTTTCGGATGAAACAGCCAGCGATGGCGGTGGTAAAGATGCCATTATCGATGGGGACTTGAATACCTGGTGGCATTCCAACTATACGGGAGAAAATACACCACTTCCTCATTGGGCTATTATTGATATGGAATCTGCCAAGGAAATGACAAAGATAGAATTGCATCGTCATGCGGATATTAAAACAGTAGAGATTTATGTTAATGATAAACCGGAAGCAGATGATAGTGGATGGGTAAAGATTGCCGAAGGAACTTTTGAGGGTAGCAGTCTCACCATAGACATTCCTTCATCTGTAGATACAACAAAAGGACGTTACATGAAGGTAAATATAACCGAAAGTAACCGTGTTCCATTTACAAGTCTTTCTGAGATTTATGTATATGGAGAGTGATTGGTTCTTGGAGACTTTTAGAAAAACCGCCAGCTTTTGCTGACGGTTTTTTTATTTGAAATATTTTGATTAAAAGTTTTTTTTATGGAATTTATTTTGTATATTTCGAATGTCTTATAACACTATACAATAGATAGAGCTAAAACTGTTGAATATCTTTTTGTTGATCTTAATAATCTGATTTTATTGCTACTGTTATAATCTGATATGATAGAGGAATGTTGAAGTCTTATTGTGAAGAATTAGGCTGGCTATATTTTAAATTATAATATTTATATTTCTTTATATGTACTGGATGTTAAAAGAATTATTGGTGTAAATTTGAAAAATATTGGTTTGTATATAGTCCTTTTTTTGATGAATTTCTTCTTGTTAGAAGACGTTTTTAGTGAGGTTTTGCTTGACAGCATAGCTTTTCGTTTCAATAAGCAGTTGCAGCTATATCCTCAGGAAAAGTTGTATGTTCAAACGGATAAACCATACTATATAGGCGGAGAGGATTTATGGTTCCGTGCATTCCTGACGGATTATACCTCGAATATTCCGGATACGACCAGCCGTTACATTTATACGGAATTAGTCGATCCGATGGATTCCGTATTGGTGCGTGTCAAGACAATTCCCCGTGATGGTGCTTATTATGGGAATATCCGTTTGAGTGAATTTTTGCCAGAAGGTTCGTATCAACTGCGTAGTTATACCCGTTATATGTGCGGTTTGGGAGATGAATACCTATTCCGAAAACAGATTTACATACGAAATAGTTTCTCTTCCGAATACCGTGTGCATGCTGATTTTGATTCTGAACCGGATGAAAAGAAAATACGTGGCCGTCTCCGTTTTGAAGAAATCAAGAGTGGTTTGCTTGTAGAGCCAAAACAGGTTCGTTTGCTTGATAAGAGAGAGCTTCAAATGATAGAGGATGTGGAAAAAGAACGAGTGTTGAAAATGTCGGATGATTCTATTTACCGTTTTAAAACTAATCCCGAAAAAGATTATAAAAATCGTACTTTTTGTTTGGAATGTGAATATACCGGAGGCTTCCATGAGGAATATATATCAATACCTTACCGGGATGAAGAATATGATGTCTCTTTTTTTCCGGAAGGAGGAAATTTCCCGTCCGATGTAGAAACAAGGATGGGATTTAAAGCTTTATCCCCGGATGGAATGGGAAAGGAAGTGACGGGATGTGTAAAGGATTCGTCGGGAACGATTCGTGCGGAATTCCGGAGTAATCCGAAAGGAATGGGTTCCTTTGTCATAAAATCAAAAGCCGGTGAACACTTGTATGCCGAATGTGAAAATCAAAGGAGAGAATTGAAACGCTTTGATTTGCCATTAGCGGAGTCTGATGTTTTGACTTTATCCGGTCAATGGAGCGGGGACATATTGAACATATTTGTTTTAAGTGCCCATGATGAGGCAGTTCCGGAAGGATTGTATTTGTTGCTCCATGTCCGTGGCGCATTGCTTTATTGTTCTCACTGGGATAATAGGCGTAAATATTTTCAGATGAAAAGCGAAGATTTGCCTTCAGGCATCATCGAGGCGGCATTGGTGGATGACGCTTATAATCCTGTAAGTGAACGTTTGTTTTTTAATTTGAATGAATCGGACCTGGCAAAAGTCGAGGTAAAACCAGACAGGCCGGTATATAAAACCCGTGATTCGATTCATATAGATGTTTCATTCGGGATGGATACTCTTCGTACTCCGGAAGGGACTCTTGCCGTTTCGGTTACGACGGATAAGGACGTTCATCCTGATACAATGCGGACGATATTGACGACATTTCTGTTAACGTCCGAATTGAAGGGGTATATCGAGTCTCCCGGTTGGTATTTTTCTTCGGAAAGAAAGTCGGAATTGGATAATCTGATGCTGACCCAGGGTTGGAGGCGTTATCGTCTGGAGCGTATTCTGAAAGGCGATTACGAGCATCCTTCAGGCGTATTGGAATTAGGGAGTGAAATCACCGGAAGAGTGAAAGGTGGCTTTGGATATAGGAAAAACAAGCCCGGTTGCCAGGTTTCTGCGACATCATTTGTACCACCCAGCTATAGTCTGTCGGAAACGGACGAAAATGGGAGGTTCCGTTTAACGGATATTGAGATGCCTGAAAATACCCGTTTTTTGGTTCAGGCCCTAACCTCTGCAGGAAAAGAGAATGTCGAATTGACTCTTGACCCGATAAGTAGCTATCCCCCGATATCGCTCCGCTATCCGTGTGAATTTAATCCGAATAAGGAGTCGGAAGAGTTCACAAGCTGGGTTAATGAGCAGTATGCTGAAGCGGACGGAATTGGAACTATACATTTGAAAGGAGTAGTGGTGAAAGCGAAGAAATATGGAAAATCGCCTTTGTCGAGCGGAGAAGGACGTATTATTTCTCAAAAACAATTGGATAATTTAAATGTCGCTACTTTATCTATTTTGCTACAGGCGAAGCCAAGCCTAAACTATCCGTTGATTATAGATGGAATATCTCATGCTGGAATTTATAATAATCCAGAGTTTATTAATAATATACCTAAGGATTGTATAGAAGAATTGGAAATTGTAGAACCATATTCAAAGGGTGCTTTTTATATACAAGCTAAAATATGGCCACCTGCGGGTTATAATGTCGTAAGATACGGTGCTTTACTTGTTACTACGAAAGATCGAAATGGAGGATTTCCCGTTCGTGAAGGATTTAATAAAAAAAGTATTCTTCCATTAGGATATCAGCGTGTGAAAGAATTTTATGCTCCTCATTATGAAACAGCAGAAGACCGAAAGAAAGTAGCTTCGGATTTGCGGACCACCTTGTATTGGAATCCGTGTGTGAAAATACAAAATGGGAAAGCTGCATTTAATTTCTATTCGGCGGATACTCCGGGAAGTTATACGGTTCGAATAGAAGGAGTAACACAGGATGGGAAGTTGATATATAGTTTAAGCAAAGTAATGATTAAAAATTGATTTGAATATACGGAGATTGAAAATTATTATTCGAAAAAAATATATTTATAAATTTTGTATCTAAATTATTATAGATTATGAGAAATATAATGTTGTTAATCAGTCTTTTCTGTTTGAATGTTACGGCACAGAATGTTTGTGTGCCTTTAATACAGAAAAATTTTGCAATGCCGGATACTCTTTTTGAGACATTCCGTGCGATGTCTTTGACCTTTACTCCTCCGGTTGATGATTTTGATTCGAATACGGGCGGTCAAAATTTTTATAATCTGCCTCATCTGTATCGATTACATGGTACGATGTATGCCTTGGAATCGAAAGATTCCGAATTCTTTTGCTGTGTCTTTGCTAAATTTATTGATAACGATGCGGTAATGACGCGTTGTGAGGCAAAAACAAATGTGGCGCATGATATTATAGTAACTAAACGTTTTCCAACACAACAAAGTGCGAATCCATCACTGATAAAAGATATTTCACCTTTTGTCTCTTATTATTCTCCGGAAAAAGCTAAAGAAATTTTTAATGCTGATACTGTGATTTGTTATAGTATTGATATGTATGGCCTTAATTTGTCTATGAATAATAGAAGAAATAAATTATTTAATTATTCAGAAAATAAAGTTTTATTGTTGCAGAAAAATGATAGAGGATTTATAGCGCTCTATTGTTTTTATACAAAGAAAGGACAGAAAAAGTTGAAAAAGTATATGAGGTTGATTGAAAATACATTCTGGTTTATTGATTATTGTCCTACCGGATCAGACGAAATAAAAATTGTTCCGGTAATCCGTTGAATAAGTGGATTTCTGAATTGTGGATAAGAGTGGAATACCGGGATTTGAAGGGTGATAATATGGCTGAACGTTAGTTGGCTATAGGATGTCTGATATATGGTTTAAGCAAAGTGAATGTTGAAAATTGATTTGAATAGCTGGAATTATGAAACGAATCGCAAAATGTAATTTGTTGATATCAATGTTAATGATATCCTTGTTCTGTAATGCTTCCGATGAGGTTTTGCCTGATAGTATTGCGATTCGTTTCAATAAACAGTTACAGCTATATCCTCAGGAAAAGTTGTATGTTCAAACGGATAAACCATACTATATAGGCGGAGAGGATTTATGGTTCCGTGCATTTCTGACGGATTATACCTCAAATATTCCGGATACGACCAGCCGTTACGTTTATACGGAATTAGTCGATCCGATGGATTCCGTATTGGTGCGTGTCAAGACAATTCCCCGTGATGGTGCTTATTACGGGAGTATCTTATTGCGTGAAGATTTGCCTGAAGGAATGTACCGATTGCGTAGTTATACCCGTTATATGGAAGGGTTGGGGGAGGATTATTTTTTCCGGCGTAATATCTATATAGGTGATTCGCTTTCTGCGGATTACCGGACTTTAGCAGATTTTACCTTTGATAATGAGGAAAAGGAATTACGTATCCGACTACGTGTAGAGGAAATAAAAACCGGTAGTTTGTTTGAGGCGAAAGAATTGCGTGTACAAAACCGGAAAGGGGAAATGCAAGTACTGAAAATGTCTGAAGACTCGATTTATCGGTATAACTGCCGTGTGGAAAAGGATTTGCAGAACCGCTTGCTTTATATTGAATATGATTATTTGGGCCGTTACCATAAACAATATATTCCGGTGCCTTATCCAGAAACGGAATATGATGTATCTTTTTTGCCTGAAGGGGGATGTTTCCCCTCGGAGACGAGTGTGAAAATAGCCTTTAAGGCGTTGTCCGGAGATGGTCTTGGAGAGGAGATAACCGGTGAAGTTTTGGATTCGGTCGGTATTGTCAGGGCGAAATTTGAAAGCAATGTTTTAGGGATGGGGACTTTTTCTTTGAAAGCAATGGCGGGAGAACGTTTATATGCCAACTGTAAAAATCGTGCCGGTGTGGTGAAACGTTTCGAACTGCCTGTAGCCGAGCCGTCTGTCTGTACGTTAGGAGGGCAATGGACCGGTAACATTCTGAATTTGTATGTAACAGTGGCTTCGGATGCTGTGGTTCCGGATAGTTTGTATCTGTTGATTCATACCCGTGGGGCTTTGCTTTATTGTGCGGTATGGGATGGGAATCGTAAGTATTTGCAGATAAAGAATAGTGAATTGCCATCCGGAGTGTTACAGGCTGTCTTGGTGGATAGTAATATGGTTCCGTTGAGCGAACGTTTGTTTTTTAACCTGAACGAGGCTGATTTGTGTAACTTGGAATATCATACGAATAGTTCTGTCTATCATAAAAGAGAACTGATTGATACGGAAGTGAAAGTAGAAGAGAATGATAGCATTCAAGTGTCAGGAAATTTTTCAGTATCGGTAACATCAGATAAGGATATCACCCGGATACATCGAATACGGTTCTGACCACATTGTTATTAACATCCGACTTAAGAGGAAATATAGAAAATCCCGGAAGATATTTTTCCGGGTCAGTTATTAGTGAGCCTCAGGAATTGGATAATCTGATGTTGACGCAGGGATGGAGCCGTTATAACATCCGACATATTTTAAGTGATAGCTTGGATTATCCGAAAGGTCAGTTGGAAATAGGTCCTGAAATAACGGGAACGGTAGCCGGCGGGATAGGTTATCGCATAAAAAAAGCGGGTTATCAGGTTTCTGCTACGACATTCGTTCCTTCGTCTTATATGATGACGGAAACGGATAAGGATGGTCGTTTTCGAATTACCGGTATGGAAATGCCTGAAAATACCTGCTTTTTAATACAGGCATTGACGAATAAAGGGAAAAAAGGTTTGGAGTTGACATTGGATTCTGTTTATTATCCCCGGGTCTCTGAAGGGTATCGTTATTGGCGTTATGGCAGGGACAGAAACAAAGAGAATTATATGCGTAATGCGGAAGAGCAATATACAAAAATGAATGGAATGCGCATGATTTATCTGGATGAAGTGGTTGTTAAAGCTCGTAAACGGGGAAAATCGTTTCTTTCAATAGGAGATTCGCGGATAATACCTTTGAGTAAGATAGAGAATATCAATGCTGCGACATTATCTATTTTATTGAAGTCTATGCCTTCTATAGCTAAATATCCTCTGATAATAGATGGAGTATCTCCACTTGCTGGAGAGTGGACTAATTATGAGCTTGTAAACAATATGCCAAAAGATTTTATTGAGGAATTAGAAGTAGTTCTTCCTCACTCTAAGGGTGCTTCTTATATTGCTTCGCATTTGTGGCCGCCGGTAGAATTCAATGTTGTTAGGACTGGAGCTTTACTTGTTACTACAAAAGCTCGAAACGGAGGTTATCCTGTTCGTAACGATGTAAATAAAAGGACCCTTGTTCCATTGGGATACCAGCGCGTGAAAGAATTTTACGCCCCTCGTTATGAAACAGTCGAAGATAGTAAGAAAGTAGCTTCGGATTTGCGGACCACCTTGTATTGGAATCCGTGTGTGAAAATACAAAATGGGAAAGCGGAATTTGATTTCTATTCGGCGGATACTCCGGGAAGTTATACGGTTCGAATAGAAGGAGTAACAGAGGAGGGGAAGTTGATATATGGTTTAAGCAAGTTGAGTGTTGAAAATTGATTTATACGCGAAGTAAATTAACGCCAGAGGAGTACCCCCCCCCCTAATTATTGAAAGTGTTGACAACTATGTTTGAAAACATAGCTATAGGGAGTATTTGTTTTCTAACATTTTATCAATCAGTTCGTTTAGCGGATATGAAAAATAAGACTCTCTGAATAAATATGAAAGTAAATTTGTTTTTTATTTTTCTTGTGATACTTGTAGACTTTATTTTTGTACATTTCGAACGTTTTATAACAAAGAGCAGTAGATCTATTGAAACTTGCCAAATACAATTTTTGTTAATCTTGTCTCTGGGTTATAAATTATCAATGTTAAATAAAAAAATAATTCTTATGAAAAAGTCTCATGTATGCTGTTTGGTGATTATTTTTTCTTTATTTGTGTTGAATGGTTTTGCTCAACAAGACGTAAAGAAGAACCGTGAGTGCGGACTTGAAGGTTTGTGGCAACAATGCCAAGATGTGGAAATGACTGAAGGTCCTGAACCGAAGATTAAAAAAATAATAGCCGTATTGCCCTTATTTAAACGATTGGATAAAGACGGGAAAATGTGTAATATGATAATGGATCAACGTTCCGGAGCAATGTTTGTTTCGACTGAAGGGACATATAAGCTAACTTCAGATTCTACTTATGTAGAACAGTTGGAGCAATCCATATATCCGAATTTGGTAAATGTGGACAGTAAATTGAAATTCAAAATAATAGATGATGATTATTTATTCTTGTCTTTTTATCTGGAAAAAGATGGTCTCGGCAATCCATTGAATAAATGGATTTCGGAATTATGGATAAGAGTAAAATATCGAAATTTGCATGAGGGAAACATGGCCGAACGTTAGCCGGGTGAATGAAACGTTTGATTTTTCAGAGTTAAAGCAATCTTATCTTATGTCAAATCTCTGATAAACATGTTAGAAAACACAGCTATAGAGAATATGTGTTTTCTAACTTTTTATCAATCAGTCCTTTCTATTTTGATAAAAAACAGGTTTTATGAATAAATATGAAAGCAAATTTGTTTATTTATTTTTTAAGTGATACTTTTGGTCAGGATATGATGTCAATTTATTGTTATCTATGGGATATCGATTTATTGTAATCACGTTAAAGCGAAAACTTAAAACCAAATAAAATATGAGTTATCTTAAATTTGACAAGACAGTAATGATAAACCTTGAAGAGTCGTTGACCCGCGAAGTTCTTCGGACCAACAGGAAAGGAGCCTATCATTGTACCACTGTTGTTGACTGCAATACGAGAAAATACCACGGATTGCTGGTAATGCCGGTACCAGCCATAGATGACGATAATCATGTGCTGTTATCTTCTATGGATGAAACGGTTATTCAGCATGGCGCGGAATTTAATCTCGGATTACATAAGTATCAGGGCGATAATTTCAGTCCTAAAGGACATAAATATATCCGTGAATATACTTGCGATACTGTTCCACGGACTGTTTATCGTGTAGGTGGTGTTATTTTTTCGAAAGAAAAAGTATTTTCTCTTTATGAAAACCGGATTATGATTAAATATACATTGGAAGATGCCCACTCGGCAACTACCTTGCGTTTTCGGCCTTTTCTTGCTTTTCGGAGTGTAAAGTCGTTGACACAGGCCAACGGTAATGTCAACCAATCCTATCAGGAAGTTCCTAACGGTATAAAGACTTGTATGTATTCGGGTTATCCTGAATTATTCATGCAATTCAGCAAGAAGGTGAAATTTGTGTACGAACCCTATTGGTATAACGGTATCGAATATCCGAAAGAGCAGGAGAGGGGATATCCTTATAAGGAAGATTTATATGTGCCCGGCTATTTTGAAGTTCCGATTAAGAAAGGTGAATCAATTATTTTCAGTGCCGGCGACAGCCAAGTGGCGACTACCCGGCTGAAAAGCTTGTATGAAAACGAAGTCAATGTGCGTACACCACGTACCAGCTTCTTCAATTGCCTGAAAAATTCAGCTCAACAATTCTATTTCCGTCCGAAAGAAGATGATGCCTATCTGCTGGCCGGCTATCCTTGGTTTAAAGTTCGTGCCCGCGATTTGTTTGTCGCTCTTCCTGGTTGTACGCTTTCGATAGATGATCCGGTCCGTTTCGAGAAGATTATGAATACAGCTGTCCCTGTCGTACAGGCTTACATGCAATCGAATCGTTTTGACAACGTGATTCGGGAGATAGAGCATCCTGATGTCACCCTATGGGCTATCTGGGCTATTCAGCAATATGCAAAAACCGTCGGGATAGAGCAGGCACGCGAACGGTATGCCGACTTTGTACATGAAATACTGGAGTATATTTCCGGTCAGAAACATCCGGATATGAAGTTGATGGATAACGGATTACTCTTTGCTAACGGACGTGATAAAGCGATAACGTGGATGAATTCTACGATTAATGGTAAACCTGTTGTCCCGCGTAGTGGTTATATCGTTGAGTTTAATGCTCTGTGGTATAATGCACTCTGTTTTTATACAGAGTTGACTGGAGGGATGCCGATTGAAAAGTATGACAAGATAATCAAAGCGATGGATGCTTCGTTCCCCGAAACATTTGTGAACGGGTATAACTACCTGTTCGATTCGGTGAGTGGTTCCTCGATAGACTGGAGTGTCCGTCCGAATATGATATTTGCTGTAGCGTTGCCCTATTCCCCGTTGACGAGAATGCAAAAACGCGCAGTTGTCGATATTGTGACGAAAGAGCTGTTGACTCCTAAGGGGTTGCGCTCGCTGAGCCCGAAAAGTGAGGGATACAAGCCTTACTATGTAGGACCGCAGTATGAACGGGATTTGGCTTACCATGAAGGAACGGCTTGGCCGTGGATGTTGGGGGCTTATTTGGAAGCTTATTTGCGTGTTTTCGGGAAAGGAGGAGTTCCGTTTGCCGAACGAATGTTGATAAGTATGGAGGAAGAAATGTCGTTGCATTGCATTGGTACGATACCTGAATTGTTTGATGGTAATCCACCGTTTACCGGACGCGGAGCAATTTCGTTTGCGATGAATGTAGCAGCTATTCTCCGGGTAGTAGATTTGTTGAAGAAGTATAACGCCGAATAAAACAGTACCGAATGAAAGCATTAATGTTTGGATGGGAATTCCCTCCTCATATTCTGGGAGGTTTAGGTACGGCCAGCTATGGGCTTACACGTGGTATGGCCATGCAGCCGGATATGGATATAACTTTTTGTATTCCGAAACCCTGGGGTGATGAGGACCAGAGCTTCCTGAAAATTATAGGAATGTGTAATGTCCCGATAGTGTGGCGGGATATTGAGATGGACTATGTGAGAAGCCGTTTGTCCAAATTTATGGACCCACAAAAGTATTATGATTTCCGCGACCATATCTATGCCGACTTCAGTTACCGGTATGTGAATGATTTGGGTTGCATGGAATTTTCAGGACGTTACCCTGACAATCTGCTTGAAGAGATTAATAACTATTCGATTGTAGCAGGAGTGGTTGCACGTACGGAACAATATGATATTATCCATGCGCATGACTGGTTGACTTATCCGGCCGGTATCCATGCCAAGAATGTGAGTGGTAAACCGCTTGTCATCCATGTACATGCAACCGACTATGACCGTAGTCGCGGAAATGTGAATCCCGATGTGTATGCGATTGAGAAAAACGGCATGGACAGTGCCGATCATATCATAACGGTAAGCAATCTGACACGCCAGACAGTTATTGAAAAGTACCATCAGGACCCGGGCAAGGTGACAACCGTTCATAATGCCGTCGAGCCCCTGAGTCCCGAAATTCTGGCTATTCAGGACAAGAAAGGTGTGAAAGACAAAGTGATAACTTTTCTGGGACGTATCACGATGCAGAAAGGCCCTGAATATTTTGTGGAAGCAGCCGCCAAAGTATTGGCAAAAGCTCCTTACGCCCGCTTCGTGATGGCAGGTAGTGGTGATATGATGGATCAAATGATTCGTTTGGCCGCTGCCCGTAATATCTCCGACCATTTCCATTTCACCGGATTTATGAAGGGAAAACAAGTTTATGAGGTACTCAAAGCGAGTGATGTTTATGTGATGCCTTCCGTATCCGAACCCTTCGGTATTTCTCCGCTGGAAGCGATGCAATGTGGAGTGCCTTCCATCATTTCCAAACAATCAGGCTGTGCCGAAATTCTCGACTACGCCGTAAAGGTGGACTATTGGGATATCGAAGCTTTGGCAGATGCTATGTATGCGATTATAACATATCCTGCCATGCATGAATTCCTGAAAGTGGAAGGAAAGAAAGAAGTGGACAACATTAAATGGGAATATGCCGGTCAGAAGGTACGCCGCATATACGACCAGGTAATAAATAAATAGCGCAAGACAAAAATTAAAACAACATACATATGAAAACTATCTGCTTTTATTTTCAGATACATCAGCCGTTTCGACTGAAAAGATACCGTTTCTTCGATATCGGTAACGATCATTACTATTATGATGATTTCCGGAATGAGGAAATTATCCGTCGTATCGCCGAGCGTTGCTACCTCCCGGCTAATAAGACTATTCTGGAAATGATTAAGACAAGTGGCGGCAAGTTTAAAGTGGCCTTCTCTATTTCCGGCATGGCTTTGGAACAAATGGAAATTTATACGCCGGAAGTAATTGACAGTTTTAAGGAATTGGCGGCAACCGGAAATGTTGAATTTCTGTCTGAAACATATGCCCATTCGCTATCCTCGTTGGGTGATCCAGCTGAATTTAAGCACCAAGTAGAGAAACAGGAAGACAAGATTAAAAGTCTTTTTGGAGTTAAACCGAAAGTGTTCCGGAATACTGAACTAATCTATTCCGATGAAATATCAGAATTAGTTTACAGCATGGGATACAAAGGAATGCTCACTGAAGGAGCCAAGCATATTTTAGGTTGGAAAAGTCCGAACTATGTTTATTCCTCCTGTGTGGAACCCAAATTGAAATTGTTGTTGAAGAATGACCGTTTCAGCGAAGACCTGTCCGACCGTTTCAGTAATTACAATTGGAACGAATATCCGTTGACTGCCGATAAATATATGTCGTGGATTGCCGCAACACCCGAATCGGAACAGATTATCAATCTCTTTATGAATTACGAAGTATTAGGTTCGCTGCATCCTGCAGAAACCGGAATCTTCGAATTCTTCAAGGCTTTACCCCGTTTTGCTGCGGAAAAAGGTATCGGTTTTTCTACTCCGTCGGAAGTTTTCACTTTGATGAAACCTGTGGATTGTATTTCAGTCCCTTATCCGATGTCGTGGGTGGATGAGGAAAGAGACTGTAGTTCCTGGTTGGGGAACGTTCTGCAACAGGAGGCATTCCGTAAATTGAACGAAATCGGCGAACGTGTCCGTCTGAGCCAGACCCGTCGTATTCATCAGGATTGGTATTATTTGCAAAGTAGCGACCATTTCTACTATATGAGTACGAAGCATATAGGAGCCGGCTTCAGTCCGTATGATAATCCCTATGATGCATTTAATAACTATATGAATGTCCTGTCAGACTTTATTGTCCGTGTGAACGCCGAATTCCCGGAAACCATCGAGAATGAGGAGCTGAACTCACTCCTGACGACAATTAAGAACCAGGGCGAAGAAATTGAACATTTGCAGAAAGAAATCGACAAACTGAAAAAGAAAACAGCAAAGAATGCTGTCACCGAATAAGACAAACTAACTGAAAAGAGGTAAAGAAAGGTTGTCCTTATAAAATGCTCCGATAAAATAGTTCTATTTTTTGGAGCATTTTTGCTGTTTGCTGATGAGCTTTTTCTTTGATTTTTAAATTATTTGAACCAATTCAGATAAAGATTGCCTTTTCTTCAGATTTACCTTACTTTTGTTATCCAATGTATTTAAGTAAAAAAATGAACAAATTCCATCCTTTCCCCCAGTCGGTTTCCCGGATTTCTTTGCCGGAAAAGTTCACTTATCCGTTTCATTATACACCACATCCTCTTTGTGTAATGGCTGCGGAAGAGGTACAAAAATATTTGGAGGAGAAAGAAGAATGGAAAAAGGAATTGGAGAATGGGAAGATGTTCGGAGTGTTGGTTGTCCGGACAGATGCAGGGGAAATTGGTTTTCTGGCTGCATTTTCCGGTATTCTTGGAGGTAGAAACCTGCACGCTTATTTTGTGCCTCCGGTGTATGATTTGCAGAAACCGGATGGTTTTTTCCTGGTTGAGGAAGAACAAATTTCTGCTATTAACGTCTGTATCCGGCAACTTTCGGAGGATAAAAATTATATAGACTGTAAACAGAGGTTATCCGAAGAAACGGTTCTTGCCCAACAAACAATAGAAGAGGCTAAAAGACTACTGAAAGAGGCAAAAGAGATACGTGAAAACCAACGTCGGAATAATCCGGACGAGGGGCTGCAGGCAGCTCTGATACGGGAAAGCCAATTCCAGAAAGCGGAATTGAAAAGGTTGAAACAATACTGGAATAACCGTATCATATCCCTACAGGCTGAAGTCAAAGCGTATGAAACCGAAATTGAAAGACTAAAAACAGAGCGTAAGAAACGTTCTGCTGCCCTCCAGCAAAAGTTGTTCGAACAGTTCCGAATGCTGAATGCCCGCGGGGAAATAAGGAGTCTATGCGACATTTTCAAAGACACAGTGCAGAAGATACCACCTGCCGGGGCCGGTGAATGTGCGGCTCCCAAATTATTGCAATATGCCTATTCTAACGGACTTCGGCCCATTGCGATGGCTGAGTTTTGGTGGGGCAATTCTCCTAAGACGGAAATACGGAAGCACGGACTTTATTATCCGGCTTGCAAAGGGAAGTGTGAACCTATATTGAAACACATGTTGCAAGGGTTGGACGTAGAGACAAATCCTTTGTCGGAGGACCTTTGTCGGGATACGGAGCTTGAAATCGTATGGGAAGACAGCTATTTGTTGGTTGTCAACAAGCCAGCCGGGATGTTGTCCGTTCCCGGCAAACTGGGGCTCGATTCTGTTTACCGGCGACTTAGAAGCCGTTATCCGGAGGCTACCGGGCCGATGATTGTGCACAGGCTGGATATGGCCACATCCGGACTGTTACTTGTAGCGAAAACAAAAGAAGTGCATCAGAATCTGCAAGCACAATTCAAAAACCGGACGGTCAGGAAACGGTACATTGCACTTCTTTCCGGTATTATCCCGGCAGACAAAGGGAGTATAGAACTTCCATTATGTCCGGATACGCTCAATCGTCCCCGGCAAATTGTAAGTTACGAATACGGAAAGCCGGCTGTCACCTTCTATCAGGTACTTGCACGGGAAAACGGGCAAACATGTATCGCATTTTATCCACAGACCGGACGGACGCATCAACTGCGTGTGCATGCTGCTCACCCGCAGGGACTCAACACTCCAATCACCGGTGACGAACTTTACGGAATAAAAGCGGACCGGCTCTATTTGCATGCGGAATATCTGGCATTCAGGCATCCGGTCACAGGTATTACTATCGAGGTGGAAAAGAAAGCCGGATTTCATTCTGACGTGCCATTACCCCCTATCCGCCAAGAAGAATACCGATTAGACTGGTCTTCTTTGAACCCGAAAGAAATAGAAAATATGAAAGACGAACTGACGGAACTTTGGGAAGCGTCGGTTCGAAGCACGCATCATTTCCTGACTGAGGCCGATATTCAATTCTACAAGCCATTAGTCCGGAATAATTATTTGACAGCCGTCCAGCTTTATCTGATTAGAAATGAACAGAATAAAACGGTAGCTTTCATGGGGCTTAGTGATGATATGATTGAGATGCTTTTCGTTCTCCCCGATGAGCAAGGGAAGGGATATGGTAAGCAACTGATTGATTTTGCTGTTCGCGAACAACATATTTATAAAGTCGACGTCAACGAACAGAACCTGCAGGCAACCTTTTTTTACCTGAACCGTGGGTTCGAAATCGTAGGAAGGGATGAAACGGACCCTTCGGGAAATCCTTTTCCTATTTTGCATTTATATCTGAAGGAATTTTATTTACAAGGTAAAAAGAGTACAGGGTTGAGAATTAGAAGAATTACAGATAACAAGAAAAACTTCCTTGACCTTCTTTTACTGGCAGATGAACAGGAATCGATGATTGACCGGTATCTGGACCGGGGAGAGATGTTTGCTTTATATAAGGGTGACAGTTTGAAATCCGTATGTGTCGTGACAGATGAAGGGAATCGCACTTTCGAAATCAAAAATATTGCCACTTATCCGCAATATCAAAAACAGGGCTATGGAAAGCTTTTGATTCAATTTCTCTTCGGATATTATCGAGGCAAATGCCGGAGCATGCTCGTCGGCACAGGCGACAGCCCGTTGACTATCCCTTTCTATGAACATTGTGGTTTCACCTACTCTCATCGTATCCCGAATTTCTTCACAGACAATTATGAGCATCCGATATTCGAGGGAGGAAAACAACTGGTGGATATGGTGTATTTGCAAAAGAGCCCGGATGAGGGAGGCGTCTATGTATTTTCCTCATAAATCATCTTCTTCGTCATTCCTCCGTCAATCGTAATGTTTTCGCCGTTGATAAAATCATTTTCTTCCCGGCAAAGGAATAAACACATATTGGCAATATCCTCCGGTTTGCCAACCCGTCCGGATGGGTGTTGTGCATGGTCGCCCGGATAAAGCAGATCATAGTCGTGTGTTTGTATCCATCCCGGTGAAATTGAATTGACAGTAATATGCCATTGTGCGAGCGACAAAGAGAGGGCATGCGTCAATGAATAAATTCCCCCTTTGGAAGCCGCATAACCTTCGCTTCCGGGTTCACTCATCAGGTAACGGGTAGAACAGATATTGACAATTCTTCCGAAAAGATTAGGAGTCTGCAATGCCTGCCGGTGAATAGCCAATTGTCGTGAAGTAATAAATGCCGGTCTCAGATTGACGGACAAAATCTTGTCGAAATCTTCCACACAAGTCTCCGTGATAGGAGAGAAGCGGCTTATACCTGCATTGTTGATGACAATATCAATATCGCCCCAATCCTCGAAGATACGCTGCATACAGTTCTCCAGAGCCTCTTTGTCGCTGACATCCAGATGATAAAAGGATGTTCCGGTTTTTCCGGCCGTTTCTTTGCCTGCTGTTTCATTCAGGTCGCAGAACGCTACTCTGTGTCCGGCAGCCCGAAACGTTTTTACGATAGCTTTGCCGATACCTTCAGCCCCTCCGGTTACAAAAACTCTCCTGGTTTTGTGAAGAGCAGTGTTCTTTTTTCCATAACCGTTTTTACTTCCACCGGACTTCTTCGCCTGGTAATCTTCATATTTCTTTTCAAGATAGTTGTCTGCCATGATGAGTTTCTTTAAAAGGAAAATCGACCGTATTCGGTTATGCAAAGTTATAAAGAATTAGCTATACTTTTCACAACTATTCAGTTTCTCTTTCATTCCTATAAAGGTCAACCTTTATTATGTTTTAGTTTTAACCGAGTCAACCTGACTTATATATAAGACGGATAGTAGTCAACGATAATCGTTAACATACAACGTTGTCGTAGTGCCATGCCGATGGCACAGGAGTGCCACCACTATGGCATAACTGTGCCACTATGATGGCACTGTAGTGTCACGCTATTGGCACTGGTCGGGACTAATGGAGTCTCTAAAGATTATCGCAAGCCTTGTAATCTTGCAAAACCGAACTATTTTGTATACGTTTGTGCCTTTAAAAGAAGAAGAATATGATTTCGGTAGAAGGACTGACCGTCGAATTTGGCGGTTTTACGCTATTTGATGATGTTTCGTTTGTGGTAAACAAGAAAGACCGTATCGCATTGGTAGGGAAGAACGGGGCAGGCAAATCGACGATGCTCAAGATTTTTGCCGGCTTGCAATCACCTACTTCCGGAGTTGTGAGTATACCGAAAGAAACGACTATCGGATATTTGCCTCAGCAGATGAAGCTGGCAGATACACAAACCGTACGGCAGGAAGCAGAACAGGCTTTTGAACATATTCAGGAAATGGAGCAGGAGATAGAACGGCTCAATCTGCAATTGGCTGAACGGACTGACTATGAATCCGATGCTTATCAGAAACTGATTGAACGGGTTACGTCTCTTTCCGAGCATTTCCAGATGATGGGAGGCAATAATTATCAGGCGGAACTGGAACGGACGCTTGTCGGACTGGGCTTTTCACGTGAAGACTTTGACCGGCCTACGGCTGAGTTCAGCGGGGGATGGCGTATGCGTATAGAACTGGCGAAATTGTTGCTTCGAAAACCGGATGTCCTGTTGCTGGACGAACCGACCAACCATTTGGATATCGAGTCTATACAATGGTTGGAGACATTTATCGCTACGAGGGCTAATGCTGTTATTCTGGTTTCGCACGACCGGGCTTTCATCGATAATACGACGACGCGTACAGTCGAAATAGAACTGGGACATATCTACGATTATAAGGTGAAATATTCCGAATATGTCGTGCTACGTAAAGAACGAAGAGAGCAGCAATTGCGCGCCTTCGAGAACCAGCAGAAGATGCTGGCCGAAACGGAGGCGTTTATCGAACGTTTCCGTTACAAGGCAACGAAATCTACTCAGGTACAGTCACGTATCAAACAGTTGGAGAAGGTGGAACGTATCGAGGTGGACGAGATGGACAATGCAATGTTGAGTTTGAAATTCCCGCCGGCTCCGCGTTCCGGTTCTTATCCGGTGATAGTGGAGGATTTAGCTAAAAGTTATGGCGAACATCTGATTTTCGAACGAGCTACTTTTACCATTAACCGGGGCGACAAAGTGGCTTTTGTCGGAAAAAACGGGGAAGGGAAATCTACGCTTGTGAAGTGTATCATGGGCGAAATCACCGATTTTACAGGTAAGCTGGTTTTGGGACATAATGTGAAAATCGGTTATTTTGCCCAGAACCAGGCCCAGTTGTTGAATGAAAATCTGACCGTTTTCGATACGATTGATTATGTGGCACAAGGAGATATCCGGACAAAAATACGGGATATTCTCGGAGCTTTCATGTTTGGCGGAGAGGCGGCGGATAAGAAGGTCAAGGTGCTTTCCGGGGGAGAAAAGACACGCCTGGCGATGATACGCTTATTGCTCGAACCTGTCAACCTGCTTATTCTCGATGAGCCGACCAACCATCTGGATATGCGTTCGAAAGATGTGCTGAAAGAGGCTTTGAAGGACTTCGACGGTACTGTTATCGTTGTGTCCCACGACCGTGAGTTCCTCGATGGGCTGGTCGATAAGGTATATGAGTTCGGAAATCAGCGCGTTGTCGAGCATTTGGGCGGTATCTACGACTTTTTGGAACATAAAAAGATGGACAGCCTTCGTGAACTGGAACGGGCAGCTCGTAATGCAGTTGCCTCGGCTACAGCCGATGAAGTGCAACCGACACAAAATAAACTATCTTATGAGGCTCGTAAAGAACAGAGTCGCCTTATCCGGAAATTGGAGAAGGCTGTGGCTGATTCCGAAGCTAAGATAACAGAGCTGGAGGCTGCTATTGCTCTTATCGAGACTCGTTTGGCTACCCCCGAAGGGGCGGCGGACACATCACTTTACAATGAATATTCGGCACTGAAAAAGGATTTGTCCGATACGATGGAACTGTGGACGGAGCAGACAATGGAATTGGAAGAAATAAAATAAATTTTTTAGCCTTCCTTTTTCCGTGCCTTTTGATTTTCTTGCTACTTTTGTCTCTGAAAACAAAAAACAACAACTTAATTCTTGCATCATGTTAACGCAGATAATAAATGGCAAGATCCTTACTCCGCAGGGTTGGTTGAATGACGGCTCTGTTCTGATAAGTGATAATAAGATTTTGGAAGTGACAAACTGCGACCTCGCAGTAGTAGGGGCAACCTTGATTGACGCCAAAGGTATGTATATCGTTCCCGGAGGAGTTGAAATCCATGTACATGGTGGTGGCGGACGCGATTTTATGGAAGGAAGCGAAGAGGCTTTCCGCACGGCTGTGGCTGCTCATATGCAACATGGTACTACCAGTATTTTCCCGACACTTTCTTCCTCCACTATCCCGATGATACGGGCGGCAGCCGCTACGACGGAGAAACTGATGGCGGAGAAAGACAGTCCCGTATTGGGGCTGCACCTCGAAGGACATTACTTCAATATAAAAATGGCTGGCGGACAAATCCCGGAGAATATTAAAAACCCGGACCCGGAAGAATATATTCCGTTGCTGGAAGAAACGCATTGCATCAAACGTTGGGATGCGGCTCCCGAACTTCCGGGGGCCATGCAATTCGGTAAATATATCACTTCGAAAGGTGTGGTTGCTTCCGTAGGGCATACGCAGGCTGAATATGAGGATATTCTGACTGCTTATGAGGCCGGCTATACGCATGCTACTCATTTCTACAATGCCATGCCGGGATTCCATAAACGGCGGGAATATAAATATGAAGGGACAGTTGAAAGTATTTACTTGATTGACGACATGACGGTGGAAGTAGTGGCAGACGGTATTCATGTGCCGCCTACTATTCTTCGTCTGGTCTATAAGATAAAAGGGGTGGAGCGTACTTGTCTGATTACCGATGCGTTGGCATGTGCCGCCAGTGACAGCCAGACGGCTTTCGATCCCCGTGTTATCATAGAAGACGGTGTTTGTAAGTTGGCGGACCGTTCTGCTTTGGCCGGCAGTGTGGCGACGATGGACAGGCTGATACGTACGATGGTGCAAAAAGCTGAAATACCGCTGGAAGATGCTGTCCGTATGGCTTCTGAAACACCTGCCCGCCTGATGGGAGTTTACGACCGTAAAGGTTCCTTGCAACGTGGAAAAGATGCTGATATCCAGATACTGGACAAGGATTTGAATGTGCGGGCTGTCTGGGCTATGGGTAAACTGGTGGAAGGTACGAATAAGTTATTTTAGTGATTGAAAAAAGAATACGATGCTGACACAGATTATAAACGGACAAATTCTGACTCCGCAGGGCTGGTTGAAGGATGGCTCAGTCCTCATAAGTGATGGTAAGATACTGGAAGTAACCAACAGTGATTTGGCTGTAATTGGCGCTAAGGTGGTTGATGCCAAAGGTATGTATATCGTTCCCGGTTTTGTGGCGATGAACGTACACGGTGGTGGTGGCCATGATTATAAAGAATGTACGGAAGAGGCGTTTCGAGCTATCACTTTTGCCCATCTCAAGCATGGTGCTACTTCGATATTCCCTACTCTTTCAGCCTCTCCTAAACCGACAATATGTGAGGCGGTCAGGATTTGTGAAAAGCTGATGGCAGAGAAAGGCAGTACCATTCTGGGATTGCATGTGGAAGGCCCTTATCTGAATGCGAAGATGGCTGGAAACCTGTATGCCGATGCCATTAAGGACCCGGACAGGGATGAATATACTTCTATCCTGGAAAGTACCGGTTGTATCAAACGATGGGATGCAAGTCCGGAATTGCCCGGTGCACACGAATTCGCCCACTATTTGCAATCAAAAGGTGTTTTAGCGGCCATCACACATACGGAAGCTGAGTTTGACGAGATAAAAGCAGCCCGTCAGGCTGGTTTTACCCATGCGGCTCAGTTTTATAATGCTATGCCGGGTTTCCACAAACGGCGTGAATACAAATATGAAGGAACTGTGGAAAGCGTCTTCCTTATGGATGATATGACTGTGGAAGTCATAGCGGATGGCAAACATTTGCCTTCAACTATTCTCCGTCTGGTTTACAAATTGAAAGGAGTGGAACGGACTTGCCTGGTAACGGATGCACTTTCGTATGCTGCCAGTGATTTGGAGCCGGCTACCGGCGCCCGCATCATCATTGAAGATGGCGTTTGCAAATTGGCAGACCATTCTTCGCTGGCTGGCAGTATCGCAACGATGGATACGCTTATCCGTGCGATGGTGCAGAAAGCTGACATCCCATTGGCGGATGCTGTTCGCATGGCTTCCGAAACTCCCGCCCGTCTGATGGGAGTGGAGCACCGTACAGGAACCTTGCAGCGTGGTAAAGATGCGGATATTGTTGTGCTGGACAGAAATCTGAATATCAGGGCTGTTTGGACATTAGGGCATTTGGTGCCGGAAACAAATACATTGGTGTGAATCTTCTTTGATAAATAAAATTGATATTTGGTTATGACTAAATCTATCAGGGAATTGTTATATTTGTAACTTAAGTAAAATAATTCATACTAAATCAAAGAGTAGACATGAAGACAAACCTTAGTTCTCAGATTACCCTGACACGTATACCGCAAAGGTATTACCGTCCGGAGAATGCCTTTGAGCATTCAGTATTAACTCGTTTGGAGAAAATACCGACAAATATTTATGAATCGGCCGATGAAGGAGCTTTCGCCATTGCAAAGGAAATAGCAACACAAATTCGCAAGAAACAGGAAATCGGGGAAAATTTTGTTATAGCTCTTCCGGGAGGGCGTTCTCCCTTGAGTGTGTATAAAGAGCTTATTCGTATGCACAAGGAGGAACAACTGAGCTTTCGTAATGTGATTGCTTTCGTTGAATACGAATTTTATCCGCTTTCGGCACCTTCCGCCGGTAATGTGGCCCGTTTGAAAGAGGCTTTATTTGACCATATCGATATCGCTCCTGAAAATATATATGCTCCCGACGGTTGTATGCCGAAGGATGCTATTCTGGATTTTTGCCGGCTGTATGAGGAACAGATACAGAATGCGGGTGGGCTGGATTATGTGTTGTTGGGTATTGGTTCTGCCAGCAACATCATGTTCAATGGACCCGGCTCGATGGCTAGTTCGCGTACTCGCCTGGTTCTGTTGGAAGGAGCTGCCCGCAAGGAAGCTGCGCGTACGTTTACATCGATGGACAATGTTCCTGCCGGTATTATTACGATGGGTATTGCAACAGTGATGAAAGCTCGCAGCATTATCCTGATGGCTTGGGGAGAAGATAAAGCGACGATTGTGGCAAAAACTGTCGAAGGAAAGGTGAGCGATGCTACTCCTTCCACTTATCTGCAAAATCATACCAACGCCAAGGTTGTCGTGGACTTGTCGGCAGCTTATGACCTGACTCGTATCAGTCATCCTTGGTTGGTTACCAATTGCGAATGGGATAATAAGCTTATCCGCCGTGCAATCGTTTGGCTGTGCCAACTGACTAATAAGCCTATCCTGAAGTTAACAAATAAGGATTATAGCGAACACGGTTTGGGAGAATTACTAGCCTTGTATGGTTCCGCTTACAATGTGAATATCAAGATATTTAATGATATCCAGCATACGATTACCGGATGGCCGGGCGGTAAACCGAATGCAGACGATTCAAACCGTCCCGAACGTGCCACCCCGTATCCGAAGAAAGTAATCGTTTTCAGCCCGCATCCCGATGACGATGTTATCTCAATGGGAGGAACTCTTCGTCGTCTGTGCGACCAGCACCACGATGTGCATGTCGCTTACGAAACTTCCGGTAATATAGCTGTTGGAGATGAGGAGGTTATTCGTTATTGCGAATATCTGCGTGATGTTTGTGACAAATATTCGCCCGAAGGCTCTGCCGTAAAGAATAAGGCGGAAGAAATCATCAATTTCCTGCGTTATGAAAAGGTAGAGAACGGCGAACCCGAACGTAAGGATGTGCTCTTTATGAAAGGAACTATCCGTCGTGAAGAAGCTCGTCACGGCTGTCGTTATTCGGGAGTGAAAGACGATCATGTTCATTTCTTGGATCTTCCGTTCTATGAAACGGGATTGGTAAAGAAGAACGAATTGGGAGAAGCCGACAAAGAGATTGTAAAGAAGCTTTTATTGGATATTAAGCCGGACCAAATGTTCGTAGCCGGCGATCTTGCCGACCCGCATGGCACTCACAAAGTTTGTCTGGATGCCGTATTGGCGGCTATCGATGAGGTGAAGGACGAAGAATGGATGAAGAATTGTCGTGTATGGATGTATCGCGGAGCTTGGGCTGAATGGGAAATGGACCATGTTGAGATGGCTGTTCCTATCTCACCTGAGGAATTACGTCATAAGAGAAACGCTATCCTGAAACATCAGTCACAAGCGGAAAGTGCTCCGTATCTGGGGGACGACGAACGTCTGTTTTGGCAACGTGCGGAAGACCGTAACCGGGCGACTGCCGAACTGTATCATCAGTTGGGTCTTGCCTCTTATGAAGCGATGGAAGCATTTGTTCAGTATATTCCTCTTCGCTAAGAGGCGGAATGATAATAGCAAAAAGGGACGCTTTCAACCGGAAGTGTCCCTTTTCGTTGTCTAATATATGAATTAATAAGTCGTTCCCTGGAATATGTTAGACTCTGAATAAGGAAGTAATGTTCCTGTCATAGTCAGGTCGTTTCCTGAGAAATTCGGGTCGACAGTTACGGAAGCATTGTTGTTGCCGCTATACAATACCAGATTAATAGTCGCGGAGATAAAAATGCCTTGTACGCTCATGGACAGGTAAACATTACCGTTTTTTTCCTGTTTGACCTGTATGTTTGAGGCGGAGCCTTGTACAGTGATGCCGCCTAATCCGTTAGGACCGGGGTAAGGAGAATTGGAGGCAATCTGAACCATTGCTTGTCCGTCATTCAGGGATACGAAATTTGTATTTGAATTGACATAGTAGACACGACCGCTCAATGGTTGTACGGAATTAGCTTCCAAAACAAAAGATTTGTTGGTGATTGCCTGCATTGCATTATTGAATGCCTCTTCACCCATAATAGAGTCCTTTGCTAATCTTTTTTCTCTCTTTTCTTTTCTTTCCTGTTTCTTTTCAGCTTTTTCTGCAGCTTTGCTATTTTGAGCCAGCGCATTTGTCGTTCCACCCAGTATCAGGGCGAAGACCACCATTAAAGATAAAACTCTTTTCATACGATTTAGTTGATTTAGTTTAAAACGTTTTTCAAAATGTACTAAAAAAACAAGCGGATAATGAAATTGTTTCTACCTGGTATCGAAATACATATATAATAACATACCGTCGGAATATTTAGGTTAATCCAATGATTCTTGATTGAAACTTGCCTTGCATAATACATTTAACTAAATTATAATGTACTTTTGTGTTGCAAAAAAGATATGAGAAGATGAAGATTGATGTCTGTTTTTCACCGGCTTTATATCCGGTATATCATAATTCTGAAGCTGTAGTGGTGGTAGTCGATATTTTTCGTGCGACGACAACGATGGCTGCGGCTTTCAGTAATGGGGTACGTAGTATTCGCCCGGTTGCTACGGTAGAAGAGGCACAGGATTATAAGGTAAAAGGTTGGTTGGTCGGAGCGGAGCGAAACGTAATGCGCTGTCCGTTTGCCGATTTTGGTAATTCACCTTTTGATTATACACCTGAAAAGGTGTCGGGTAAGGATGTCGTGTTTACTACCACCAACGGAACTCGTGCCATAACAATTGCAAAATCTGCTTACCGGGTGATAACCGGAGCTTTTATTAATTTGCAGGCTGTTGCCGATTATTGCCTGTTGCATCGGCATGATGTGGTAGTGTTATGTTCCGGCTGGCAGGATAAAATAAATATAGAAGATACTCTTTTCGGAGGTGCTTTAACGGATGTTTTACTTCAAACCGGTTTGTATGAAACGGCCGGAGATGCTGCTGTTATTGCCAAGGATATGTGGGAAGCTCACAAAGATAATTTGATTGCTTTTCTTGACCCGACGGAACACATGGCCCGTCTAAGAGCCAACCATTTGGAGGACGCTGTCCCTTATTGCCTCTCATTAAGCCTGACTGGTAAAGTTCCGGAACTGATTGTCGAAGACAATACATTAATATTACGTTGATAGTAGAAATAAAACAGATATGGAAACACAACAGACAAAAGTGCGTTTTGGAGTAGTCGGTACGAACTTTATCTCTGATTGGGTGATTGCCGGAGCGCGGCAGGATAAACGTTTTGAACTCGTCGCTATTTGTTCCCGCAAGCAGGAAACGGCTGATGCTTTTGCTGCCAAACATCGGATTCCTTATACATTCACTTCACTGGAAGAAATGGCAAAAAGTCCGCTGATTGATGCCGTTTATATTGCGTCTCCAAATTTCCTTCATGCCGAACAAAGCATCCTTTGTATGCGTTACGGTAAACATGTGTTGTGTGAGAAACCTTTTGCATCTAATGTCCGTGAGGCAAGAGAGATGATTGCGGCTTCTCATAAATATAATGTAGCGTTGATGGAAGCTATGAAACCGACATTAACGCCGAATTTTTTGGCTGTACGGAATAATTTGAAACGCGTCGGAACTGTTCGCCGTTACTTTTCCTGCTACTGTCAATATTCGTCTCGTTACGACAAATTTAAAGAAGGTATCGTATTGAATGCTTTCAAACCTGAATTATCCAATGGAGCCATGATGGATATCGGCGTTTACACCGTTTATCCGATGGTTGTCCTGTTTGGTCGTCCGAAAAAGATTGAAGCATCCGGTATTGTCCTTTCTTCCGGAGCAGACGGACAGGGAGCTGTCAACTTTGAGTATGAGGGAATGAATGCAACTGTTCTTTATTCGAAAATAGCGAACTCTTCTTTGCCTACGGAGATACAGGGAGAGGAGGGAAATATCACTTTGGACCGGATTAATATTATTAGTAAAGTTGCTTATGCACCCCGTTTGGCTGCTGCTTCAGGAAAAGCTCCAGCCGTTGAGCCGGATGATATAAGCGTTCCGACTGAAAATGATGAATATTATTATGAGGTGGCCGAATTTATTGATTTGATACAAGCCGGAAAACGCGAGTCGACAGTGAACAGTCACGAACATTCGCTGATTACGCTTGAGATTATCGATGAGGTTCGACGTCAGTTGGGTATTGTATATCCGGCTGATAAATGATTGAAACAGATATACATATTTTAAACAAACAAAAATATCATGAGAAAATTAACTGTATTATTAATGGCTTTTATCTTATTCTGTGGCGCGGAAATGCATGGCAAGAATATTGACATAAAGTCTCCGAATGGTTCATTGAAAGTGAACATTGAGTTGAAAGATAAAATCTATTATTCCGTTTATGCCGGTGACGATTTGTTGTTGAAAGATTGTTCTTTGTCCATGGACTTGGGGAAAGAAGTGTTGGGGCAATCACCTAAGTTGCGTAATATGAAGCGTGGTGTTATCAACGAAAGCATAAAACGTGAAATACCGATTAAGAATGCGTTGGTGAAGAACTCCTGTAATACCTTACGTTTGAATATGTCCGGCAATTATGCTGTGGAGTTCAGAGTTTTTGACGACGGAGTTGCTTATCGCTTCGTAACTGAAAAGAAAGGTGAAATCGATGTATTGCAAGAAGATTTTACAATTAATTTCCCGGACAATTATTTGGCTCATATTTCTAAGACTTCCGGATTTAAAACCTCTTATGAGAATCCATATTCACATGTGAGGACAGCCGATTACAAGGAGTCGGATGAAATGAGCTATTTCCCGGTTTTACTGGAAACGAATCAGAATTATAAAATCCTGATTTCAGAGGCTGATTTGTCTGATTATCCTTGTATGTTTGTGAAGAGTACCGGCAACAATGGTTTGAAATCTGTTTTTCCCAAATGTCCGTTGGAATTTGGAGAAGATGGAGATAGGAGCCTTAAAATCGAAAAAGAAGCTGATTATATTGCTAAAACTTCGGGTACACGCAATTTCCCCTGGCGTTTTTTCGTAATCACGGATGATAGCCGTGGAATTGTTGCAAATGAGATGGCTTATAAATTGGCAGCCCCTTGTGAATTGGAGGATTATAGTTGGGTGAAACCCGGCCAGGTGAGCTGGGAGTGGTGGAATGGTGCAACTCCTTATGGACCGGATGTAAACTTTGTTTCGGGCTATAATCTGGATACATATAAATATTTCATTGATTTTGCAGCTAAATATGGTATTTCATATATCTTGATGGATGAAGGATGGGCCTTAAGTACGAGAGACCCTTATACTCCTAATCCGAAAGTGGATGTTCACGAGATTATTCGTTATGGAAAAGAAAAGGGAGTCGGTGTCGTTTTATGGCTTACCTGGCTGACGGTTGAAAATCATTTTGATTTATTTAAGACCTTCTCAGATTGGGGAGTATCCGGTATAAAAATAGATTTTATGGATAGAAGTGACCAATGGATGGTCAATTATTATGAACGTGTAGCCAAAGAAGCGGCGAAACATCGCCTGTTTGTCGATTTTCACGGTTCGTTCAAGCCGGCAGGTCTGGAACGCCGATATCCGAATGTACTTTCGTACGAAGGTGTGAGAGGAATGGAGCAGATGGGTGGCTGTTATCCGGACAACAGCCTTTATTTGCCTTTTATACGAAATGCCGTAGGTCCGATGGACTATACTCCCGGTGCTATGATAAGTATGCAACCGGAAGCTTATCGGGCAGAACGTCCCAATGCCGCAAGTATCGGTACACGTGCTTATCAGTTGGCTCTTTATGTCGTTTTTGAAAGCGGCGTTCAGATGTTGGCTGATAATCCGACTCTGTATTACCGGAATCCGGACTGTACGGAGTTTATAACAGGAGTACCTGTCACATGGGATGAAACAAAAGTACTTGATGCTAAGATTGGTGAGTATGTAATTGTGGCAAAACGCAAAGGAGAGCAATGGTTTATAGGTGCTATCTGTAATGGAAAAGAGAAAGAACGTGAATTTGAGATACATTTGGATTTCCTAAAGGATAGTAAAAATTATCAGATGACCTCTTTTGAAGATGGAATCAATGCTGCTCGACAAGCAATGGATTATCGTAAAAAAGATACGGTGGTTAAGTCCGGCGATAAACTTCAAATAAAATTAGTACGGAACGGAGGATGGGCGGCCGTACTGAAATAAATTAACAGAGAAAACGTCCGGATACCAGATAAGGAAGCATCCTTTTGCTGGTATATCCGGGCGTTTTCTTTTAAACCAGATACTTTTTTCTGGAATTTATGTTTACGTTTTAATAATCTCTCAGGAAATATCTGGACAGGAATTGCCAGTTTTCATGAATAATTGCTTTCCCTCGTTCCGGGCTGATTTGACTTTTTATTTGCGCGTCAGCCAGCATATCGCGTTCTTCCAGCTCTTTTAATAAATGAACGCTGCATTGATGGACTATGAAAAAGGATAGGGCCTGAGACTCTGCTTTTTTCTTGTCATAAAAAGGATTGTGTTCGTCTTTGATATATTCGATGCCATTAGTCAATACTTGCAGGCCTTCTGTCGGGGTGGCATAGATGGCAAATTTCCGGAAAGAGTCATCTTCGGCAGAAGCCTCGCTGCTATCCAGTCCCAGTTTGTTGGTTATAAAATCCAGAAAATCACGTTTATTGCTGAAGTATACGAGGAGCTTTCCTTCAGTTGCCGTAATAAATTTATCGTAATGTTCTTTATAAACAGCTTGGTTTTCTACGAGGGCCGGGTCGACAAATGTCTGTGTCTTTTCGCCTTCCGCCACAAAATTTTCGTGGTCGGGATGGGTTTCGGGCAAGATTAACGACAGCCATTTGGGGGATGTATAAGCTAGAAATGGTGTTTTGCTGATGTGGGCAAGTGAATCATGGATTATCATAATTACCTGTGTATTACTTTCATTTCCCGGATTTTCTTTGCTATAGGTTTTGAAAGTTTCCGTCATTTCTACTTTTGCTGCGGGCGTCAGATACGAATTGTAATGGAACCAATACAAAAGCTCATTGTATTTTTCTGTTGTATCGTAACGTGTTTCGGGAGCGAATAACTTTTGCATCTGTTCGTTCTCGGGAGCTGTTGCCCATTCGTCGCAAAATAGTTGATAAACCAGACGGGCTGTTTCAATGCTGGTTTCATTATCCGGACTGACAAAGGTTCCCTTGCGAGTACCGTAATATTGTTGTATGTAATGCCAGATTAGAAAACAGATATCTTCGTAGTTTACTTCGTCGTCATAATAATGGTCATCTGGTATATAGAAGGGAAGATAATTACCAAACAGACGTTTGTGTTCGAGTATGAATGAACGCCAGATATTTAACCTTGAGATGACATCTTCGAAATAAGCTGCTATGCGGATGCAAATTTGTGAAACTTCTTCTTTCTCGAACGAATAGGCCAACCGGGTTTGTTCCATTATATCATAAATCTGATTGGCTATATTGGTGTAATATAGGTCAATAGGAGTTGATTGTTTATAAGGATGCAGTTGCAACCAGTCTTTCGGATAGATTTTAATGTTTTTCATGCACTTCGATAGTTAGAAATTATTAAGCGCACAAATGTAATAATAATTTTAGAGGTTCAATGAATGTGTAAAAATAAAGCGGGCGCCATCTGTATATTCTTTATCAATCAGGACTTCCCCTTTGAATCTTTCAGCAATGATGCGGCAAATGGAAAGGCCCAAGCCCGTTCCTTGTATACATTCGTTCAACTTTTCAAATCGTTCGAATATAGCATCCTGCTTATCGGCTGGGATACCGCATCCTGTATCTGTAACGGTGAAACGGACAAAACCTCCTGCTTTGTCGATTGTATAAGCAAGTTCGATAAAACCTGTTTCCGTGAACTTGGTGGCGTTACCAACCAGGTTGATTAACACTTGTTGCAGACGGAGTTTGTCGGTGCTGAGAATGAATGTTTCGTCATCGGGTGAGAATTTTAGCTTTACTCCCGGTTTTACGCGGTGTTCAACACTGGTGAGGGCACTACGGCAGCAATCTGCCAGATTTTGTTCGGCAAAAGTAAAACGATATCGTTCCGACTCCAGGCGGGATACATCCAGAATGTCGTTGACGAGGTTCAGCAACAAAGCTGAATTTTCAGTAATAATATGGGTATATTCTTTTCGTTCGTCTCCATCTTCCATTTCATCTTCCAGAATTTGGGCAAAACCTACGATTGCATTCAATGGAGTACGTATTTCGTGGCTCATATTGGATAAAAATAAACTTTTGAGACGGTCTGACTCTTCAGCCCGGTCACGCGCAATACGTAATTCTTTTTCCGATTCCAGCAATGCTGACTTGTCTCTCTGTAATTCGTTTTTAAGCCTACAGGCGTGCAAGTAAACAATTGTACCTAATATTAAAATACATATAAGAAGAGTAATCAAGGCAAACGTCCATTTTAATTGTTGTTGTTTGGCTCCTAGTTCGAGCTCTTTAACCCGAAGTTCTTTGACTTGCAACTCAAGGTTATTCATATCGTGCAAGGCATGCAATTGGCTTAGCTGACGAACAAATGCCGCACTGTTCATTTCTTCATTTAGTTTAAGTGTCGTACGGTATTGGATAGCAGCCTCACGTGTATTTCCCATGTCGAATAATATTTCCCCTTTTAGTCTCATCACCTCAGGGTTGTAGTCAAGTTCTATCGCCTTGTTTACCTTTTCCAGTGCTTTGACATATTGTTCTGTTAGTTTATAATAGTTTGCTAAGCTAAATAAATAATAGTAATCGACATATCCGTCATCTTGTTTATCCAGATAAGAGTTCGCATGTTCGATGTGTTTTTTAGCGGCATTAGCGTTTTTTTCTGATACATATAGATTGATGTAATATGCGTTCATGAGTACAATACAACGGGCATAGGGAAAAGATGGGTCTGGACCGAATTCTCCGTTTTGTATTTTTTCAATCAGTTCTTCTAATTGCTGCAGATGAGTATGGGCGTCATCAGAACGTCCCAGTTTTATCTCAGATTCAATGATATTGTTTAAAAACTGTGCAAGGTAACGTTTTTGTTTGGGATTGTTTTCTAATAATACCAGACCTTCAAGAAAAAACCTAAGAGCTGTACTGTCTCTTCCGACACGTTGGTTGATGAGTCCTAGTGTTTCGCTGCTACAGATTATACCATTATCATTTTTGTTTTCTTTAGCCAAGTTGTATAAACGGATTGCTAAGTCTGCCGATTTTTCCAATTGGTCGCTCCATAAATAAGATTGACAAAGAAATGTTTGTGCGTCAAAATAATTATCTGTGTATTTTCCTAATACTTTAACCATTGAGTCTGATAAAGCAACATAATGATTAATGCTGTCTTCATTGGCTTTGTTGTAGTAGAAACGGGCTAAGCTGCGAATAGCCCAATCTTCTTTTTCTTGAACTTTGGCTTCTTGAGCTTCTTTTCTCATTTGTTGTAACCATTCGACGCCACTTGAATCGTCTAAATGTAAAAGAGACATTTTTTCCAAGAGTTCCAAACGTATACTGGCATTGGAGGTCTTTGCTAAAAGTTTTATCAGACTATCTTGGTCTTGTTTCGTCTCAGCACTATAGATGAAGTGGAAACTACCGATTAAAGTCAGTAAAAGTATAATATAGGTTCTTTTCATTCGAATATAGAGTTTGTTAAAATTAGAAATGGTTCTCATATAGAGTCTTTGCAAATGTAATTAGAATATTTGGAATTAATATATTTTGGTGTGATTGAAAATCAGACGTCTTTGTAGTGAATAGTTAAAAATACTTAGAAATGGCTGAAATAATATGCTTAAAGTGAAATTAATAATAATAAACAGTGGAATTGTTAAAAATTAATACTTACTTTGTAAATAAACAAGAGATTTTACAACTATGAGCACAAACATTCGGATTTATTTAAAAAAAATGGTGTATGGACTCTTGGCATTGTTACTTGTTTCCTGTACGGATTCTGATTTGGGGGAAACAATAAATGGCGGAGATTCATCTAAGCAATTGTGTGCAATAAGTGAAATTGGTACACAAACAGTCTCGTTCAATCTCAAATATGATGTTCCGGAAGGGTATAGGGTCGCATTTGAGGTCTATAAAGAAAATCCGGTAGAGATTAATGCCGGAATGATAATAAAAAAAGTAGATGTATCACCTATTTTGACAGGTGTAACGAATGGAAAAGGCGAATATGATTTATCTCGCTCTCTATCGGAACAGGTGAAGGAAGTGTATGTTTATTCCTCCTATATAGGAGTGCCTCCTTTGCTTTACGGAAAGATAGAGAATGGTACTGTTGTACCTGAGGAAATTGAATTTTCGGAGAGTGCGGAAACTAAAGCGATAAGCCGTGCTTCGAATAATTTCCCGTTCTATACACTTGGAGGGTGGAATTCTTTGGGAAAACCTGATTATGTCAGTAAAACAGAAAAGATTAGCAGTTCTGTTTTGCAAGCAGTCAATAAGGCCTTCCCTGAGTGGAAAAAGGCTAATCCGGAGTATAACAAACGGACGGATATTTATGTGGAGAAAGATGCAGAAATCTGGATTAGTATGTTGCATTCCGGCAGTCTGTTCGATAATGTTCTCGGGTATTTCACTTATGAAGGAGATATTAAAAATGTAGATCCAAATTCCATTCATGAGATTATTGCTTTTCCGAGAGCAAATATTGTACGGTTGTTTAGTTCGGGACTCAAAGCTGGCGATGCTGTGCAATTGAAGTATTATAATTCGAAAACGGGAAAGTATCAGACTACTTTCCCTAAAGGAACTTCTATTGGTTGGGTTATAAGGACAGATGGATATAGTTTGTTACGCAGGTCTGTCAATGAAGGTCTTTTCCGCTTTTACTCTTATCCGGAATGGAATCCGGAATCCGGTAATAAAAATCATACGGTATTATTTAAGAAAGATAACTTTGTCGTTGTCGGTTTTGAAGACTTGCCAAATGAGTGGATTAATTATATGAAAGGAGATGGCGATTGCAATGATTTGATGTTCCATGTTTCATCTTATCCTGAAGATGCTATTTCGTATGAAATACCGGAAATTCCGGATGGAGGCGGTGATATAGACGGGACAGAAGAAGTTGACGGCATTCAGCCTTTGTCTGAAATTCTGGATTTGCCGGATGACGATCCTTTCTGGTCGGATTTATTTGTGGCTTCAAAATCAACTTATACGCGAAAAGTATCAGATAATGATGCCCCGGAAAGTTATGGTAGCGTAATTGGAGTAAAGGATGAATTGATAATAGCAAACTCTAAGACAATGGAAAGCTTGATAGTAGATCAAGGACCTTCCATATATCGTGCATTCGTAAAAACAACTATTCGCAAAATTGCCACGAAAGCAGATCCTCCCAAAAAGAAGAAATTTGTGAAAACAACTATTCGTGGTATGATTGTATATATTGAGGTAGATGATTATGATGATGAATATATGGGAATGAATGCATTCTCTTTGCAAAGAGATGTTCGTGGGACGCTTATCCAGAAAATTAATTCTGCCAGGGAACAGCTTCAAAACAATATTCCGGTTCGTATTATTGTTGAAATGGAATTTGAACCGGTACCGGAAAAAGAGTTTATAGAAATATTACCGGTGGGACCATATTCTCCATTTTGTTCTTTTAATGGGGAATAGCAATTAACTTTCTTAGAAGAAAGCTTTGAGAATATCCTTAGGGTTCTTTCATGATAAACCGGCATATATCCTAACGCTTTATGGATATATGCCGGTTTTGTTAAGAAAGAACCTTAAGGAACTTTTTCAGTACCCTCATCTCGCGACGGGAGCCTTTTTATGTGGCAAAATCATATAAAAGATTAATAAACAGTGTTCTGCGGGTCGAAGTTTGTCCAACCTTTCAGCCAGTTGTCAGCATCGGAGTCGCTTTTGAAAGCACCGATATAATCTACTTTTTCGAAGAAAGAGTCGCTCAACATAGCATCATCGAACAGGTTGGAATGTCCTAATAGCGGGCTACCGGATTTCGGACCATAATTAGGAGAAGCGGCTAAACTGTTCGGCTGATTCAGACCCAGTTCTGCAATTGTTTCGAAGTACTTGTTGCCTGCCTGTTTCAGGAAGAAATCGTGCGAGAAGGAAATTTTACCTGCTTCTTCATTCGTTCCGTCGATTGAATACAAGTCTTTCCACGATTTATTTACGTCGGAACCTAATACAGTCATCTGGGCAAAGTACAGGTTGTTGAGTTTCAGGTCGCCGTTGGTAGCCCATGTCTGGGTTGTACCTTTTTGGTTATCTAATAACAAACCTACCGGATAACCCATCGCAACTGTATTGAAACAATTCAGCTTACTATTACGACGAATTTGCATAGCTGCCTGGAATGTTCCTGTCTTAGAACCGTTGTTCGGGTTCAAGACTCCACCATTGATATAATCGGAAGTATTGGTAAAGTCGCTGGCTTGTCCTATCGGACCTACAAAAGTAACGTTGCTGAATGTACAAGTCGTGAAAGGATTTTTAGTTGAGCCATCTCCATCATTATCGGATTCAAAGCCGTTGGACAGAGAAGTATCTGCGATTTTCGGATTACGTACACTCAGCAGGAACTGCAGTTTACCGGAAAAACCGTTGTCGGTATCGAATTCGTCGTCCCAACCGTGGTAAGCTACCAAATATTTGCAATTGACCGTACCGCCGAACCATTCGTAAGAGTCATCATTGGAATAAGATACCTGCAAATGGTCTACCTGTGTACCTCTTCCGATAGAACCGAAGGTGATACCGTTAATTTCTTCGTCAGTTCTGAATGGATAACCGGCAAATTCCACGCGAACATAACTGATGATACCCGAATTGTCATTATCATCATCGCCTCCGTAAACGGTTCTCGGACCTCCTTCAATTTGTTTTGTTCCGGCATTGTTCTTAGCCTTTCCGCAGATAATCAATCCACCCCAGTCACCCGGACGGCGTGAACCCGGAGCTTGTTCCGAAGTCATTACGATAGGTGCATCGGCTGTACCTTTGGCAAATAATTTACCGCCCGGTTCAACAATCAGAGCAGCCTTAGTATCTTTATCGCCTTTGATGACGGTTCCCGGTTCGATTGTCAGTTCCACTCCGTCGGCAACATAACACCAACCTTTCATAAGGTAAGTACCTTTCTTCAATGTATATTTTCCTTTCGGCATTGTAAATTCCTGTTCTCCGCTACCTAACTGGCTAACGGTTCCGTCTTCACCTTTGAAGAGGATGACATCTTCCAGTTCGTTTTTCTCATCCGGATTTGTACCGGGTTCCGTACCTTTCTCGTCGTCACTACATGCAGTCATGGAGATGACGGTTGCTACCATTGTAAAGAATACATTTGCTAAACTAATCTTTTTCATATTCTCTCTGTTTAATTAAATAATAAAGATATTTTTGTTTTATGATATTATAAGCTGTAACTCAGGGTAAGGAAGAAGTTCCTACCCGGTTTGTATTGTTTTGTAATTTGTTCGCGCTCTTGAAGCACATTGTTGGAGTCGTAGAACTTGGGATATTGGATGAATGTCACTTTTTCGCCCAGCAGGTTGCGGACACTGGCTTTCACTTCCCATCGTTTAGCAAACTTCTTGCTGAAGTTCAGGTCAATAGTATTGCGTGCCAATTCGTAAGTATCGGGAAAATCGTTGTTTACAGAACCGCCTTCCGTCATGTCGGCATTCCCTACTTCCATGATACGTTTCCCAATGCGATTGTATAAAATGCTGGTATTGATACCATAGCGGTCGTTCTGATAGAAGAACCCCGTGTTAATAAGGTAAGGCGATTGTCCCTGCATGGGACGGTTCTTATCTTGACTACCTTTCTCAAAATGGACCTTACTGTTGATATATGCCCCGTTGAAATTCCAACTGAAGTCTTTCAGACCGATGAAATCCAGGTTTTTCTTGATTTCGACTTCCACCCCATAATTGTCGGCATTTTGGGCATTTACGTAAGTATAGGTATAATTACCTCCATTATCGATATAAGTCCATTCGATAGGATTGTCGAAGCGTTTGTAGAACAAGGCCACCGAAGCAACTTCATTTGGTGTCGGATAATATTCGTACCGAAGGTCTACATTCTGAATATAAGCCGGTTTCAGGTCCGGATTACCCATGACACTGCTGAACAGCTCGAAATCGTAATAAACAGAGTTGGACATTTCGCGGAATTCCGGACGATTTGCCGACATACCGTAAGCTAAACGCAGCTGATTTTGTTCATTGAATTTGTAATTGGTATTCAATGAAGGGAACAAATGATTGGTCGGATAATTATATTCTTTGCTTTTCCAGTCTTTAATCGTTGTGTAGCCGGTTAATTGTATCCGGTTGTATTCATAGCGTACACCGGCATAAATATCCATTTTACTGACAGGAATGCTTACGCCGAGGTATCCGGCAGCCAGAATGTTGTTCCCTTTGTAACTGTCACGATTATCGGTGTCTTCATAGACATACAACTTGTCGACTCCAAGATATTGAGGAGTCAGGATTTCATTTACAACATCCATGTATTCGAAACCGGAAGGTACATTTTGCACATTCCAGCGATAAAAGAACGCCCGGTTGTTGTATTTCCGGTTGCGGTATTCGGCATAAGCACCGGCTTTCAGGGTGGGACGGAGGCTGCCAAGGTTAAAATCGCGTTGGTAATTGAGTGCCGCCGAACCGATGTTTTCGTCTAAGCGATAAAAGAAACGTTTTATTTCGTTCTGGTCGATATGCATTTCGCCTTCATGTGCATCTCCTGCGAAACCGTTTTCTTCGCGATTGATGATGCGCCGGTCCGGCTGATTCTTATTGGCATAGGCATAACCGATGCTCCAGTCTAACTTTGAATTATCGCGATTGTGCGTACCGGTGAACTGTCCATTGTAGGTAGTACGGCTATTATAGAAATATTCCTGTTGCTCCTGGATATATTGCCCGCTATTGAAGAGGACACCGTTACGAGTGGTATAGCGACTTTGCCCAAGCTGATTGATGATGTTTTTAAACTCATATTTATCCTGCTCATTTGGCATGAAAGTCACATTGACCATACCTCCCAGACGAATGTCGTTACTATATACATTATCCGTATATCTGTTTTTGTAATCCGATTGGTCTTTTACTACGTCATACAAGCTGTAACGCGCATTCAGCATATCCAATTGGCTTTTGTAAGCATTGGTATAATTCACTGCGGCGATAATAGCGAGACGTCTGCCATCCTCCAAGTCGAATTTATGACTGAGAGAAGCATTCAGGCGCAAGTCGGCAAACGGAGTCTTGGTCTTGATGGCCCAATTGTTGTTGAACCCGTTACGAGTAATCTGGTCGACAGCTGTTTTGTCATTATTGTCCAAGCGGCTGGTATAAGAGCCTTCCATTTTACGCATGCCATTGTCGAAACCTAAAAAGTCGGTTCCACTTCCCGGGCTGTACATGAAATCACGGAAATGAGTCCGGTCGTTTACGCTTCCTCCTACCGAGAAAGAAAAGCTATTGCGATCCGGAACATCTTTTGTCTTTATTTTGATGAAACCTCCGGAGAAGTCGGCAGGGAGTTCCGGAGCGGGACTTTTCACCACAATCATATTATCCATCTGCGAACTTGGGATAATATCGAAGGAGAATGCACGCGAGTCCGCTTCGGAGCTCGGTACGGCGCCATTGTTAATCCACACATTGTTATACCGTTGTGCCAATCCGCGGACCATCACGAATTTACCGTCAATGATAGAGATACCCGGAATGCGGCGAATCACCTCGGAGGCATCCCGGTCCTGTGTCCGTATAATCTGTTGGGCGGAGATACCGGATTGTACCAGCAGGCCGGTTTTTGTCGCTTTCAGTATTGCAAGGTCCGTATTCTGTTTTACCTGTGCAACCACTACAACTCCTTCAAGTGCTAGGTTTGCTTCGCTCATCTCGACATTCAAGACTGTTTTCTGTCCTTTGGATATAACCACATTATTTAGCTCGATGGTCGTATAGGATATATATTTGATTGATATTTTATAGCTCCCAGGAGTTAAGTCCGGTATCAGGAAGTTTCCATCTGTATCGGCTACAGCTCCGAAAGTAGTCCCTTCTATTTGTACGGTAGCTCCGATTAACGGCTCTTTATTGGATTTGTCTGATATGGTTCCTCCGATGGAACCTTTTGTGTCGTCTGCCAGTGTTGTTATCGTGTTTATTAATAAAAAGAATAAAAAGATATAACCTTTCTTGTAAACATTTTTCATACGTTCTTTTCCTTTATATAATTTGCTGCAAAGATAACGTAGGGGGTGTTACGGCTTTAAGACAGCCATTGGACAACTCTTTTACAAATTGGTTACAAATTGGTTTCTTGGTGTGAAAATCCGGGTTTCGGATGTTCGCAATATGAATGTCATATATTTAAAATGCTTGTGAAATATGTGTAGGTTATTTTTGCAGCAATTAAACTACAAGCATTGAATATGATAAAGAAAGCGTTACCTATTGCTTTGTTTTCCGTTTTATCGGGAACAACTTGTCTGGCGCAGGACTTAGTCTTGAGTGAAGGACAATATTACACAGATGAAACATTGACAGAGCTTTATACCGGTCGTTATACGGAGTTTTATGATGACGGGATGTTGAAGATGGAGCTTTACCTGAAAGATGGACGCCCCGAAGGAACCTACGTGATATATTATCCCGATGGAAAAATAGCTGAAGTCCGTGCCTACTATCACGGTCTTTTTCACGGAGAATGGCGCACTTACAATGAAGCCGGAAATTTGGTCGGCATGGCCACTTACAAGGATGGGAAGAAAGATGGTCCCTGGCGCATATGGAACGACAAGGGTATCCTTGTTTTTGAAATGTTTTATACTGAAGGAAAGAAAAGCGGGATCTGGCGTTCATGGGATGACGACGGCAAGCTTGTAAGCGAGGAAAAACAGGAAGAATAAGGAAGAAAACATCCCTGAGCTTTTCCCTTGGATATGCTGCTATGGACAATGCCGGAGTTTCATTGCGAGTGGGGTTCGAATTTAAGCCGATAGGTTTATCCGAATATTCTTCTCCATAAATATAGGATTTGCTAATTGCTTACCGTCTCCCTAAATCGTCATACAGCGTTTGCAACAGGGCTTTCCCTTTGTTGAGACGTGTCTCACTGCTTTCTTTGGGTTCTTCTATCAGAGGTTTATTACCTTCGTTGTCGAATACCGAGACACCGGTGCTGTCGATGAAACCGAAGCCGTTCGGATAGGTATAGAAGGCATATTTAGGGGCGGCCGGACAGAATATATCTTTGCTGAAAGTATATTCATCGTGCGGTAAACCCAGCTGATGAAGCAGGGTGGCGGCAAGGTCTGTCTGATTGGCGAAAGTGTCCACTATACGAGGCTCTTTTACGGCGCCGCCAATCCAGAGCATCGGGATGTGGAAACGACGGGGTTCGTAGTCGGTCAGTTCGGCAGGATAGTGGTATCCGTGGTCGGAGACGAATATCACAAGGGTGTTTTCCCAGACAGGCAACTCTTTCAGTTGGGCGATGAAGCTGCCGATACAGCTGTCCGTAAAGGCTACCGAATTGGGATAAAGTTCATCCAGACGGTGGTAAGGCACTTCAAACGGCTCATGACTGCTTAAAGTGAGGAAAGTGCTTAACCAGCGTTTGTCCGCCGGCCGGCTTTTGATGTCGTTCAGCAGATGCCGGAACGTGATGTCGTCATTGGCTCCCCATTTATTCAGCAGGCTGGTGAGCGGAAAGTCGCGGTCTGCCGTAATCCGGCTATAGCCGGAACTGAAGAAATAGCTCTGCATGTTGGTGAAATTAATGTCGCCGCCATACAACATATCAGCCGTGTATCCTGCCGGACTGAGACTCTTGGCAAGGGAGGGGAGAGTCTGGCTCTTGACCGGATACTTCATAATGGAGGTGGTGGGCTGCGCCAGATAACCGTTCAGAACGGATACGATACCGCGGTCCGTACGGAAAGAGTTGGCATACATATTCGTAAAGAGTATCCCTTCTTTGGCAAGCCGGTTCAGATTGGGTGTGACGAGGCTGTCGCCGCCGACTGCTCCGACTACATTTGCGGTGAAACTCTCCATCAATATTATCAGGATATTGGGGCGTTGAGTGGTTAACAGCCGTGTCGAGTCCGCCTCCGCATCTTTACAGGCATCCGGAGATTGCAGGAGCAAATGTTGCTTCCGCTCTTCTTCGGAAAAGAAGTTGAATTGCGCTCCGAAGTCCTGTTGCTTGCTGAGTGAAGCAATCAGGCTGAAACAGGGATTGATGGCGGAATGGTTCAGGAACTGGTTGTTGCTGAAATAAACCATTCCCACATTGGCAGTCGAGGTGGTTACTCCTCCGCGTATCGGGATAAACATTAAACCGCCCAGAAGCAATACGGCAAATGTCCCTCCAATCCGTTGCCGCACCGGTTTTTCAGGAAACAGCGGTACGATAAACCGTTTCAGTACCCAGTAAATACCGAAAGCATATACGGCAAACATCAGCAGCTGTACGACAAATTGCCCGAGCGGCACACTTGCCATCGCGTCTGCCGGCGATTGAAGATAGAAGAATAGCGTGGCATCCAGCCGGAACCCCCAGTAACCGTACAATGCTACATCGACGGCGAAGATTGCGGCAATCAGGATAGCCATAATCAGAAAGTACCCCTTCATCAGCACCTTATAGAACTTACCGGGCAACCAGACCGACACCAGTATGCAAAGTAGCGGAATGGCAGTCAGGTAGCCCGCAATCGTACAGTCCAGCAATAAACCATGAGCGATTACTCGCAGATAATCAGCAAACGGACATCCGTCTGCCAAAGCATGGTTGTAAAGCATGAACACCGGCTTCTGAATAGCAAGTATCGGAAGCCAGATGACAAATAAGGCGAGAAGGAATACTATTCTTTTCTTCATATTACTTATATAACTTTTCCCGCAATTCGGCAACCTTCGGGTCGGTGATGTAATCATCGTAATCCATCATCCTGTCGATGATACCGTTCGGGGTCAGCTCGATAATGCGGTTTGCCACGGTCTGAATGAATTCGTGGTCATGGCTGGAGAACAGGATATTGCCTTTGAATGTTTGCAACGTATTGTTGAAAGCCTGGATAGACTCCAAATCGAGATGATTGGTCGGCGTATCCAAGATGATGCAGTTGGCATCCGTCAACATCATCCGTGAAATCATGCAACGCATCTTTTCACCTCCGGACAAAACGCTCACTTTTTTCAATAACTCTTCGCCGGAGAACAACATACGACCGAGGAAGCCTTTCAGGAATACTTCGTTCGTATCGGGTGAGAACTGGCTGAGCCATTCAATCAGATTATAGTCCGAATTGAAATAGGCGGAGTTGTCCAGCGGTAGATAAGTCGTAGTAATGGTCTGTCCCCACTGGAATGTGCCTGCATCGGCTTTCTCCTCTCCGTTGATAATCTGGAAAAGGGCGGTCATGGCACGCGGGTCGTGGCTGATAAAGACAATCTTGTCGTCCTTCTCCACATTGAAGTTGAGGTCCTGGAAGAGCATTTTGCCGTCAATGGATTTTGTCAGGCCTTTTACTTCCAGTATCTGGTTGCCCGGCTCACGGTTGGGAGTGAACAAGATGCCGGGGTAACGCCGGGACGACGGCTTGATTTCTTCAATATTCAGTTTCTCCAGCATCTTCTTGCGGCTGGTAGTCTGTTTGGACTTCGCTACGTTGGCGCTGAAACGGCGGATGAATTCTTCCAGTTCCTTTTTCTTTTCTTCCGCCTTCTTGTTCTGGTTCTGCTGTTGACGGAGTGCCAACTGGCTGGACTCGTACCAGAAACTATAATTGCCGGCAAACATTTGCAGCTTACCGAAGTCTATATCTACCGTATGTGTGCAGACGGAGTCGAGGAAGTGACGGTCGTGGCTGACAACCAGCACCGTATGTTCGAAGTTGGAGAGATAGTTCTCAAGCCACATGACGGTTTCAAGGTCCAGGTCGTTGGTCGGCTCATCCAGCAGCAGGTTGTCCGGCTGTCCGAAAAGGGCGCGTGCCAGCAAAACACGTACTTTCTGCTTACCGCTCATGTCTTTCATCAGGGTATAGTGAAACTCTTCCGAGATACCCAGGCCGCTTAGCAGGGCTGCCGCATCGCTTTCAGCGTTCCAGCCTTCCATTTCGGCAAACTTCTCTTCTAGTTCCGACACACGGATACCGTCGGCATCGCTGAAGTCGGGCTTGGCATAGAGAGCGTTCTTTTCGCTCATGACTTCCCAAAGCGTGGTGTGCCCCATCAGAACCGTGTCCAATACCGTATACTCGTCGAACGCGAAGTGATCCTGGCTCAATACGGAAAGTCGTTCGCCCGGTCCTAACGAAACCGTTCCGCGTGTAGGGTCGAGCTGCTTGCTGATAACACGGAGGAATGTTGATTTGCCGGCGCCGTTGGCACCGATGATACCGTAGCAGTTGCCCGGTGTGAATTTCATATTTACATCCTGAAAAAGGATGCGCTTCCCGAACTGTACGTCCAGATTATTAACCGTAATCATATCTTTTTACCTATTGATTGCTATTAAAGAGGTTGCAAAGGTAAGAAAAATATCTCTGACTTTTCTCTCGAAAGAAAAGTAACGAAAAGTTCAGGGTCACGCCTGACGACTTACCTCGTTTTTATCTGAAATGTAGTAGAAACGTAACGGATTTATTCCGCATGTATGGAAAGAAATGAATATATTTGTGCCAAAAATACCGGGAGAGTGGTGAAGTATCTGCGTAATTCTATATTCAAATACCTGATGGTAGTACTCTTTTTGAGTTACTATGTAGGGGGTGTAGCCTTTACGCACGTGCATCATTTTGCTACTTATACGATTATCCACTCGCACCCTTACCTGCCCGGTTCCGACGGACAACCTCAACATTCCCATAGCCAGGAAGCGTTGGATACCATCGAGATACTGAATTGTTTGTTGACAGAGGCTCCGCCCGTCCTTCATTTCGGAATGGTTTGGTTATTGCTTGCCGTATTTACTCAACCTCATACGTTTCGCTCCTTGTTGCGGATTCTCCGTAACAATAGCCTCCGCGCACCTCCTGCCTACGTCCTGTCTTAAAATTCGTACCTACGAATCCGGAATTATGTACGATGCTGATTGAAAATAGATAGTATACTATTTTGTTTTTGACGCCGTCGTGAATGTTTTCGACGCCATCAAAAATATTAATGACGCCGTCAAAAATATTCACGACGGCGTCGAAAACAGATTTCTTCGGCAGCTATTTTAAAAAAGTATCTATTCCGGTTTTAACTTCCTGCCTGTGAAAGGTAATTTATAACGCAATAATACTTATATCAATATGAAAAGAATATATATGCTGTTGCTTGCTGCAATAGTGTTGAGCTCCTGCCATACTAACAAGCAGGACGAAGGAGATACTACGGATGTTACTTTGAAAGGGGACACGATACAAATCGGAGTCGGTTCGCCTATCCTTTCACGCTTGAAAACAGAGAAGGTGGCAACTGAACCTTATCGTATGGAATTCAGTACTTCCGGTGTGGTGAAGGCTATCCCTTCCAATTATGCCGAGATAGCATCACCGTTTGCCGGCCGTATCGCGAAGTCGTTTGTCCGTCTCGGACAGAAAGTAGTGCCGGGAAGCCCGATATTTGAAATCAGTTCGCCTGACTTCTTCGAGACGGGGAAAGCTTATTATCAGGCCAAACAGGAAATGGAACTGGCGCTGAAAAGCCTGAAACGCGAGAAAGACTTATTAAGCAATAAGGTCGGTGTCCAGAAAGAGCTGGAAGAAGCCGAAGTCAATTACGAACTGAAAAAGAAAGATTATGAGAATGCGGAAGCTGCTTTGAAAGTTTTTCAGATAAATCCGGACGAGCTGGTGCTGGGACAACCCCTGATAGTGCGTTCCCCCATAGCCGGCGAAGTGGTAAAAGATAACATCGTAATCGGCCAGTATTTGAAGGAAGATGCTAATCCTGTTATCATTATCGCCAATCTGAATAAGGTCTGGTTCGTGGCACATGTGAAGGAAAAGGATATGAGTCTGGTGCAGGCCTTGGATGATGTGGAAATCCATTTGGTGGCATTGCCTGAACAACCGTTTAGCGGCCAGATTTATCATATCAGCGAGATGCTGGACGAAGAAACCCGTTCGGTGGAGATTCTGATTGAATGCGACAACAGTTCACGCCTGATGAAGCCTGCCATGTACGGAACGGTGACACTGAGCGATAAGGCTGCCGAAGTGATTCGTATTCCGACTTCCTCCATCTTGCAGGAAGAAGACGCTAATTACGTTCTTGTTGCGCTGGGCAATCATAATTACCGGAAACAGAAAGTGACGGTTGGAAAAAGCCGGGATAACAAGACTGTTATCTTGTCCGGACTGAAGCCGGGCGACGAGATTGTCTCTACAGGTGCTTTTTACTTAATCGATGTAAGATAAGGCCCTATGAAAAGACTGATATATTTAGCGATACACCGGCGAGGGCTGATGTTCGTATTGTTTATATTCCTGGCTGTAGTGGGTTACTATTCTTGGACAAAATTGGCTATCGATGCCTATCCTGATATTGCAGACACGACGGTACAGGTCGTAACCCAAGTTCCCGGACTGGCAGCCGAAGAGATTGAACAGCAGATTAGTATTCCTATCGAACGGGCGATGAATGGGATGCCCGGCCTGAATGTGATGCGTAGTAAAAATACGTTCGGCTTGTCGACCGTCGTTCTTGTTTTTGATGATGGCATTGAGGATTACTGGGCGCGTCAACGTGTGGAGGAGCGTTTAGGGGACGTGGAACTTCCTTATGATGCCGTTCCCGGACTGAACCCGCTGACTTCACCGACCGGCGAAATCTTCCGTTATGTGCTGGAAAGCGACCGTTTGGATAGACGTGAACTGACGGACTTGCATAAATGGGTGATTATTCCGCGCCTGAAACAGGTGACAGGTGTTGCCGATGTCAGTAATTACGGCGGTATTACCACCCAGTATCAGATTGAGGTGGATCCACATAAGATGGACCAGTATGACATTACTTTAGGCGATATTACGGAAAAGATTGAAAAGAATAACGTGAATGCCGGCGGCAGTATGTTGAGCCGGGGCGACTTGAGTTATGTGATTCGCGGTATCGGGTTGGTAAAGGATTTGGATGATTTGGGACGTATCGTTATCAAGACGGTAAATGGAGTTCCTGTCTACCTGAATGATATCGGTAAACTGAAATATGGGACATTGGAACGTAAGGGTGTACTTGGTTTTACCGATGGAGTACGGAATATTTCCGACGGGGTGGAAGGGATTGTGCAGATGCTGCGCGGTGAAAATCCCTCACAAGTGCTGGAAGGCGTTCATGCTGCCGTAGATGAGTTGAATAACGAGACATTGCCCGAAGGAACCCGTATTCATGTGTTCATGGACCGTACAGACTTGGTGAATACGACGTTGCACACCGTTTCGCATACTTTGTTCGAAGGCATGGTGCTGGTTGTTCTGGTGTTGATACTCTTTTTAGGAAACTGGCGGGGGGCTTTGCTGGTTGCTTTGACCATTCCTCTCTCGCTGTTGATTGCTTTTATTTTGATGCATGTCACGAATATACCGGCCAATCTGCTTTCGCTGGGAGCTATCGACTTCGGTATCTTGGTGGACGGGGCTATCGTGATGATGGAAACAATTCTGAAGAAACGCGAACGCCATCCGGACGAAATGCTGACGGAGGATTCCATCCTGCGCCGTACGACGGAAGTAGCCCGTCCTATCTTCTTTTCCACTCTGATTATCATTACCGCTTACATGCCGCTATTTGCCTTCGAGCATATAGAGAAGAAGCTTTTTACACCGATGGCCTATACCGTAGGTTATGCTTTGCTGGGGGCACTTTCCGTCGCCCTGCTGCTTATTCCGGGACTGGCTTTTATCGCTTATCGTAAGCCGCGTAAACTTTATCATAACCGTTGGTTGGAGAAACTATCGGAAATATATCATAAGCAGATTGTCCGTTTGCTGGAGAAACCGAAGCAGGTCATTCTTCCGTTACTGCTTATCCTGGTGGGGGCCGGGGTGCTGAGCTATACGGTAGGAAAGGACTTCCTTCCGCCTTTGGACGAAGGGTCTATCTGGATACAGGTACAGTTGCCTCCGGGTATCTCCATTGAGAAATCGAAGGAGATGGGAGCCGAATTGAGAAAAACGCTGAAGCAGTTCGACGAAGTGTCGTATGTGATGACGCAAGTAGGTCGTGACGACGAAGGGGCGGAGGCATTTTCTTTGTCTCATGTGGAGTGCGGAGTCGGACTGAAGCCTTATAACACTTGGAAGTATGGGAAGACGAAGGCGGATTTGATTGAAGAGATGTCGGAGAAATTATCTACCATGCCCGGTTATTCCGTCGGCTTTTCTCAGCCGATTATCGATATGGTTATGGACCAGATAGCCGGTGCACATAGTGATTTGGCACTTAAGATTTATGGAGACGATATCATCGAAACCCGTCACATTGCCGAGAAAGTAGCGAATGTGTTGAAGGAGATACCCGGAGCAGCCGACGTGGCTGTCGACCAAGAGCCTCCGCTTCCTCAGCTTCAGATTATAGCGGACCGCGACCGGATTGCCCAGTATGGCTTGAATGTCTCGGATGTGGCGGACCTTATTGAGTTGGCTATCGGCGGTAAATCTATTTCCCAGATATTCGTGGGGAGCAAGAGTTATGATGTTATTTGCCGTTTTGGCGACGAGAGCCGCAATTCGCCCGAACGTATCGGGAACTTGCTTCTGACAACGGATGCCGGAACGAAAGTGCCGCTTTCGCAGGTGGCAGACATCAAGATGACGACCGGCGCCAGTACGATAACCCGTGAGATGAACAAACGCCATCTGACCGTCCGTGTCAACTTGCGCGGGGTGGATTTGACGGCTTTCCTGAACAAAGCGAACAATCTCATCGATAAAGAGGTGGAATACGACCATGAGGCTGTTCATCTGAAATGGGCGGGACAATTCGAGAATCAGCACCGCGCCTATAGCCGCCTGGCTGCTGTGGTTCCGCTTGCGTTGGGTATTATGCTGTTGTTATTGTTTGCCGCTTGTGGAAAGTTCCGTCAGGCAGCTTTGATGATGTGTGTGGTTCCGTTGGCCTTGTTTGGCGGAATGTTGGCATTGAACGTGCGCGGAATGACACTGAATGTATCGTCCGCCGTTGGTTTTATCGCCTTGATTGGGGTGGCTATCCAGAATGGCGTGATTATGATTTCGCATATCAATAACCTGCGGACCCGTGAACGCGAGTTCAAAGATGCTGTTATTACAGGGGCCAAACACCGTTTCCGCCCTATCCTGATGACGGCTACGGTTGCGGTGTTGGGGTTGTTGCCTGCCTCCTTGAGCACAGGTATCGGGTCGGATGTGCAGCGTCCGCTGGCTACGGTCATTGTATATGGTTTGCTGTTTGCTACTATTATTACGCTCTACGTACTTCCGGCTTTGTATTATATGATAGAGAAACATTATATAGACAAGGAACCGTTGAAAGAAGTAGATAAGAGTATCGGAAGCGGGGAGTCGCTACTATAATGATTAATCATTATTTATGTGATGATATAAACAACTAAAAAACAAATAAATGAAACTATATTTATCCATAATCAGTTTGTCTGTTGCTTTGACGGCTTCAGCCCAACAGTTGGTTCCGCTATCTTACCGCCAATATATGGAGAAGGTTGCGTCGGGAAATCTGGAATATGCGGCAGAACAATTGAATGTCAATGTGTCCGAAGCGGAGCTGACGGCGGCGAAAGTATTCAACGACCCGAATCTCTCGGTCTCCTATTTTAATAACGAGAATAACAGTTTGCAGATGGGAGAAGGGGTAGAAGTGGAGTTAAGCAAAACCTTTACCTTTGGCAAACGCAGTGCCGGTATTGCTTTGGCCCGTAGCGAAAGCGAGTTGACAAGCGTGTTACTGGCCGACTATTTCCGCAATTTGCGTGCCGAAGCGTCCGTATCGTATCTGGAAGCTTTGAAACAATATGAGTTATATAAGGTAAAGGAAAATGCTTATGAGACCATCCGTCGGTTGGCGGAAAGCGACAGTGCCCGCTATGCACTGGGCAAAATCATGGAAATCGATGCGACGCAGAGTCGCTTGGAAGCAGGTATTCTGCAGAACGAACTGTTGCAGGCTGGTGCTGAGTTGCATAATGCTTTTTCCAACCTGAACTTGTTGACGGGGACGACTGCCCGCGATACACTTTTCCAGCCGGAAGCTACTTTGCGTATGACTCCGCGTGATTTTGCCATGGAGGAACTGATTGCAAAGGCCTGTGAGAACCGTGCCGACCTGGTGGCGGCTCTGAAGAACAAGGAAGTTGCATCCCGTGCTCTGAAAGTGGCACGTCGCGAACGGAATACGGATGTGGATTTGTCTGTAGCTGTCAGCCGTAATTCCCGGGTGCATAATGAAGAAGCGCCGGCTCCTCCTTTTACCGGTGTGACGGCGGGTATCGCTATCCCATTGAAGTTTTCTAACTTTAACAAGGGGGCTGTTCGTGCTGCCCGTTTCCGTGAACAGCAGGCCGAGACTCAATATCAGCAAGCTTTACTTCAGGTGCAGACAGAGGTGATGCAGGCCTATCGCAGTTATCAATCTTTCTCGAAACAGGTGGAACATTACGAGAATGGCATGCTTCGACAGGCTCGTGAAGTGATAGACGGAAAGATATACAGTTATAATCGTGGCGAGGTTTCACTCTTGGAGGTGTTGGATGCACAACGTACTTATGATGAGGTGCAGGCGCAATACATAGAAACGTTGTTCAATCATAGCACGGCTCTGGTAGAATTGGAGAAAAGTGCTGGGATTTGGGATGTGGAATTGTAAAAGGAAGCAGATTGATAAATAGACATTGTTTTGGCGAAAAGTCTTACGGCTTTTGCGGAAAAAGCGTAAGACTTTTTGCCATAACTCTATAGTCTTTTGTCCTGTATCCGCTTGGATAGCTTGTTTGCGTATTTCTTTAAACTTGGTTCTGTGAATCCCAACCGAGGATTAGCTTGCAGTAAAGTTGTAGCATGGATAATCTTATCCAATAATTGATTAGCATACTTATTCCCAGTCTTGTAATGATAATACTTAAGGATGTTGGTTAATTGGATTTTAGCAAGGTTAGACCAATATATCTCTTTTACCATGATGCCATATTCTTTCTTAGTTCTTTTTCCAGTTCCTCTTGTTTGGTACATCGTCCATATTTAAAATCTTCTTCTGCTTCTGCAACCATGTTTTGTAAGTTTTCATCATTGGGGGCCCAAGGATAAGCATTTATTACTTTTTCCTCTTTATCCGATGCCTGGCACAGTCTTTTAATGTACTGTTCCACTTTGCAAACAGTCGCTTCGTCCATCGATTTGATGTAGCCTATCAGGTTTTCTTTCCGTAAATTTAGTTCCATTGTAGTCATAATCACTTGTCTTTAGGTTTCTTAATGCAACAAAGGTAAGATATAAATCGGAATATTCTTTACTTTGTGTTCAAAACAAAATGCCTTATGATATTCTATTTTACAGGGACAGGTAATTCGCTTTGGGTGGCAAAGGCACTTGCCGTAGCCCTCCGTGAACCGTTGGTTTCGATAGCCGAGCAGTTGCAAACCGGAAAAGAGGAACTTATCTGTCCTTTGCGGGAAGACGAGAAAATACTATTTGTTTATCCGGTTCATTCCTGGGGGCCGTCCATTCCTGTGACTCGTTTTGTTTCCCGCCTGAAATTAACCGGTTATGCGGAACAACCTGTATATTCTGTTTGTACATGCGGTGATGAATGTGGTTATACTGCGGACATGTTGGCTAAAAGGTTGGCTGCGCGAGGGATTAAACAGACCGCAGCCTACTCCGTTATCATGCCGAACAATTATATTTTGATGGCTGGATTTAACGTAGATAGCAAGGATGTGGAAGAGCAGAAATTGAAAGAAGCTCCGGCTCAGGTTGAGGCGATAGCCGAAGCCATTCGCCGGCATCAAAACGTTAATTTATACAAGAAAGGGAGTATGCCTTTCCTGAAAAGCTATTTTGTTTACCCTCTTTTCGCTAACTTTGCAACGGGACGTAACTCCTTTCGGGCGACAAATGCCTGTATATCCTGTGGATTATGCGAAAAGATTTGTCCGACCGGTACGATTTCGCTGGTCGACGGAAAGCCGGTTTGGGCAAATACCTGTGTGCAATGTGTCGCCTGTATCCATCGTTGCCCGGTACGTGCTATCGAATATGGTAAAGAGACTGTGAAAAAAGGACGTTATCATCATCCCGATATTAAATAATTAATCAAACAAAAAGATGAAGCAATTTGTATTTATGTTATTGGCAGCTTTGTTGATGACAGCTTGCCAAGAGACGCCAAAAGGTTATGTGATAAATGGAGAAGTAGAGGGAATGCAGGAAGGAAAAGTTTTCTTGAAATCATTCCGGAATAAGATGTTTTTTGATGTGGATACCGCAGATGTGAAAGCCGGTAAATTTACTTTTAAAGGGAAGGTTGACCAACCTCTTTTGTTCGGCCTGGCTACCGAAGAGATGGATTATCCGCTTCAACTCTTTGTAGAGAATACAGACATGAATGTGAAGATAGGCAAGAAAGGGGAAACGATTACTGTCACCAACTCTCCCGTCAATGATATTTTTCTGGAAAATGCAGGGAAGGTTTTTGAAAAAGGTTTTGATATAGATAGTTTAGTGACGAAATATCCGGACTCTCCGGTTGCTGCATTTTATCTTTATCGTTATTTTACGTATCAGTTGCCGCTGGATGAACTGAAAGCAACTCGTGCCAAACTCGCTCCGGTTTTGGCTGATTGTCCTTATGTAAAAGACTTGGATGGGATTATCCAACAACTGGAGAATGTGCAAATAGGAAAGACTGCTCCCGAATTTACATTGCCGGATACGGCGGGTGTGGCTGTCTCCCTCTCTGATTTCAGAGGAAAGTTTGTGTTGTTGGATTTTTGGGCTTCCTGGTGTCCTCCTTGTCGCCGTGAAAACCCGAATGTCGTGAAAGCTTTCAATACATACAAGGATAAGAACTTTACGGTGATTGGTATTTCTTTAGATAAGGATAAGGCGAAATGGTTGAAAGCAATTGCTGATGACAATCTGACTTGGACGCATGTTTCCGATTTGAAATACTGGGATTCTGAAATTCCGGCACTCTATGGTGTCCGCGGTATTCCGGCTAATGTTCTGCTTAATCCGGACGGAGTTATTATTGCCAAGAATATTACCGGTGAGGAATTGCAGCAGACACTTCAAAAGGAATTGGACAAATGATGAAAAAGTCTGCTCTCTTCATGTTTTTCTTCCTTCTCTGCGGCAACCTTTTTGCTGCGGAGAAGAAAGGCTTTGAAGTTTCTGTCCGTGAGGCTGTTGCCCGGCAGATGCAAACTTATCCGAAGTCTACTCTGAAGGATTTATATAAGAATTTCTTTCAGGACAAATTCGGTCCCGGACATATTATTAGCGATACGACAGCTGCCGGTAATTATCTTCGCCGGGAACTTAATTCTTATTCTAAGATAGAAGGGGCTGTTGCCGAACCGACCGGCTGGGAAGGTAATTTCCTTCGGGTAAATCTTTCGGTTATCAAGACCGGACAAATTTCTTATGATACTTTCTTTGATGCCTTCGTACGAAGTGTCAATGGTATCCGTCCTGTTACCGTGGCGGAGTGGCAAAAGGAATGGTTGCAAATCGAAACCATTATTCGATCCATGAACTTGACCTTGCCTGATTATGATGCAGACCGGAAGGAAATAGAGGAACGCTTGAACCGGGGAGAGTATGTAGGCCACCATAGCAAAACGTTTGAGGAGACCTACAATCCACACTACCGGATTATCAGTAAGCAAATATTTGAAAAAGAATTGCAACCCTTGTTAGATGACATCCGGTAAATGAGGCATATAAAAAACACTAAAGACTGTTTTTTATTATTTTCTATTCTTCGTCATCCTCGCTATCGAAGTCGAAATCGAAGTCAAAACCGTCATTTAACAGACCGGGGTCTGTAAATTGTTCCAGTTCCCGACGGTCCTTTTTTGTCGGACGGCCTAAACCGCGGGCACGGTCTACGAAGCCGGAAATACGATTCATTTCCAGTATTTCGTATTGTTCCGGTGGCGTTACGTTCTCCAGATAATCGGGAACGAGTTTAGCACCCATACGGCGTTCGGTCAAATCAAGCACCTTGAAAGAGAATGTAACAGGCGGTTTACGTACCTGGATAATATCTCCGACTTTGATCATGCGTGATGCTTTCACATTAACACCGTTTATCATCACCCTGTTTTTCTTGCAGGCTTCCGCTGCTATTGTTCGTGTTTTGAATATGCGGGTGGCCCACATCCATTTATCTATACGGACTTCGAGCATTTTTTTGTAGTTGGTAGTTAGTAGTTGGTAGTTAATAGTTGGTAGTTAATAGTTAATAGTAAAAGCTTATAATTAGGAACAAATTTAATTTCCAACCTAACAACAAACCCTCTTTTCTACTAACGACCAGCTACCAGCTACCAACTACTAACTACTTATTATTAAATATATTCATTGTATTTTGTACTCCTGCCAAACAGAAGCTTTTGATTATTTCTACGGCCCGTTTCATTTTTTCGGGCATTAAATCGAGTTCTTCCTGTGGAAACTTACCCAGAACATAATCGATTTGTCCGCCTCGGGGAAAATCACATCCGATACCGAAACGGAGGCGGCTATACTCTTGTGTACCCAGTATTTGTTGGATATTCTTCAGCCCATTGTGCCCCGCATCACTTCCTTTCGGTTTCAGCCGGAGCGTGCCGAAAGGTAAAGAAAGGTCATCTACTACAACTAATAGATTCTCTACCGGAATATTTTCTTTCTGCAACCAGTAACGGATGGCATTACCGCTCAGGTTCATGAATGTATTTGGTTTTAATATAACCAATTCGCAGTTCTTGACACGCATTCGGGCAATGGCCCCATAGCGTTCCTCAGTAAAAGGTACGCCACCCTCTTCTGCCAGTGCATTAACTACACGAAAACCGATGTTATGGCGGGTTCCCCAATATTCGGAACCTATATTACCAAGTCCTGTTATCAGATATTTCATTGTTCGTATTTTTGTCACGGGGTTGTCCCCTCGTCAGTTCTATATAACAAAGGGAAGAATACTCTGCCGAATATCCTCCCCTTACCTTATTATTTAGAATAATAAATTCTTATGCTTTTGCCTGAGCACCACGAGCGGCACGAGTCAACTGAACGGCACAAACAACAGCGTTCTTAGCGTTCATCAGCTCCAGACCTTCGAAGTGTAAAGAACCAACCTGCATTGTTTTACCTAATCCCAGGTGGTCTACATTTACATGCAATTGTTCAGGAATAGCAGTGTAAAGGGCTTTTACTTTCAGCTTTCTCATTTGCAAGCTCAACTTACCACCGGCTTTCACACCTTCAGCATGACCTTCCAGTATTACAGGAACTTCCATTACAACCGGTTTCTGGTCGGAAACTTCTAAGAAGTCCATGTGCATGATAGCGTCGGTTACAGCCTGAAACTGGATATCTTTTACGATAGCCATTGTCTTTTTACCACTGATAGTCAATTCTACAACAAAAATTTCCGGAGTATAAACCAAGTTACGAACACTGTCTTTGGTAACGCTGAAATGTATTACTTCTTCACCACCGTACAATACTGCAGGAATTTCGTTGTTCTTACGCATAGCTTTTAAAGCTCTTTTCTGGTCAGCAGAAGTTGCTGCGACTTCTCTTTTGCTGCCTTCTAATTGAAATGTCTTCATTTTCTTAATTTTTTGTGTTACTCAAAATTAGATGTTTATGCTTTCTAATTTCCCATCACACGTACGGGGGTTAAAAGCGGTGCAAAGGTAAATCTTTTATTTTTATTTGCAAAATAATATCCGAATGAAATAAAAATTCATTCGGATGGAAAAAGAATTGCATCCGAATGAAAATGATTGTGCATTCGGTTCAAATTCGAAAGCCTTTTTGACGGAGAATTTCTTCCGTACTGTCCCAAAGTTCTTTCTGCGCTACATGATGCCGGATACGTTTGGATACGTTTTTTTCTTTACAGTTGGCAAAGCAACAACCGTTCTTCTCTTTTACTTGGTCCGAAAGAGCCAAATAGATGGCTGTTGCCGCACCTTGCGAAGGAGTTTTGATAAATGGACGGAATAAGATGTCAGTCAACGGATCAAACCAAGCATGCATGGTTATCATATTTGTACTGACGATTCCTGGATCTGTTGCATTTACAATGATTCCTCTATCTTTAATCTGTACGGCTAACTCTTGGGTGAACAGGAGAAGAGCCAGTTTCGTATTTCCGTATACCGGGATACGGGAGAAATGTCCGCTTTTTCCTTTCTCGAAGAATTCGGGTTCTATTTTGCCGATAGCGTATGTGCAGGAAACTGTATTAACGATGCGAGCACCCGGCTCCATCAAAGGCAATATTTTGCGTGTAAGCAAATAGGGGGCAACATAATTGACACTGACGATGGTCTCCAGTCCATCCTCTGTTCGGCGGACTTTCGTAGTCAGGATACCTGCATTATTTATTAGCAGGCTGACGGGTTGCCCATCTTTTAACAGTTGTTCGGCAAATGCCGAAACGGATGACAGGGAAGCCAAGTCTATTTTACGAATTTCTATCCGGCTGTTTTTGCTTGTTATGCGGATATGATTACATATCGGTATTGCCTTTTCCGGGTTTTGACAAGCCATGATTATAGGAAAACCCTCTTTAGCAAGAGCTGTCGTGATGACTTGTCCCATTCCTCCGTCTGCTCCGGTTATGATGGCTAATCCTTTTTCCTTCATTTATATTCCAGTTTTTTTATTTCTTTAATAATGCTTTGAGGCAAATCTTTTATCTGTTTGTGACAAGCCATCTCCAATGAATACATGCGGGCAATGCAATAATTGCTATGTCCACAGTCACACCGGGTTTGCAGCCCCTCTTTCATGTGATTGACAAATGCCGGATCGTTTAGTAAGGCACGGGCCATACTGACGAATTCGAAACCGTCATTCAGCACTTCTTCAATCTTTTCCCTTGAAATCAGGCCTCCTACATAAACGAGCGGCATTTTCAACGCGGCTCTGAATTTGAGTGCATCTTCCAGAAAATAAGCTTCTTTGAATGGTTCGGACGGTATCATAAAACGTCCTGCCATTTTTACCCCGACAGGAAGCCAACCGGCAGGCATATAGTGGGTCATAGTATGGATAGGCATGGTTCCTCTCATCACGTACATCGGGGCACGGCTGACAAATCCTCCGCTCAGTATCAAAGCTTGTGCTCCGCATTCATTTTGAAGGGTATAGGCCACCTCAAGCGTTTCGTCCAATTCCATTCCTCCTTTAAAGCCGTCGCGCATATTCATTTTAACCAATACAGCCATGTCGGAACCTGCAGCTTTTATTACTTCATCCATACACATTTTCATAAAACGCATCCGGTTTTCCAAGCTGCCGCCATATTCATCTTTACGATGATTGGTGTAGGGGGAGAGGAACTGACTGATTAGATACCCATGTCCGGCATGTATTTCTACGGCGTCCATTCCGGCTTCCCGTGCCAGTTTTACCGCATCACCGAAAGCTTTGGATATCGCTATGATTTCGGAAGGTTTCATGCCGCGAACAAAAGTCGGGGAGTAAATATTGAAACCTGTTGATGCAGAAATGGGTGTACATCCACAAATATTTTTATGCGACATATTCCCACAGTGTCCAAGTTGAATAGATGCTGCAGCACCTTCGTTATGGATGGCATCCGTGATTTTTCTGAGTCCGGGAATAATCTCAGGTCGCATCCAGAGCTGGCGGTCAAAAGAAAGTCCGCTTTGTGTTACGGCTGCATAGGCCAATGTCGTCATACCGATACCGCCGGCAGCTACGGATTTATGATAATTGTATAGCATATCCGAAGGAGAATTTCCCGGGCACATGCTTTCGAATGCCGCCGCCCGTATTGTACGATTTCTAAGGGTAAGCGGCCCAATCTTTGCCGGTGTAAATAGTACAGATTCTTTATTCATTATCACTTTTTATTTTTATGTATCAATATATAAAGGGAATGACTCGTTTGCGATTACCGATTTCATTGCCGAACATTACTTTGTATTTGTGGTAAATCGTATTTGCTCTCGGAATCAAATTTGCTATTGTCCACCATGCAAAAACAGCTCCGCTTGCACTCCAAGTTAAGATAGCAAAACCGCACCACTCGATGATTTCTCCAAAATAATTAGCAGATGTTACATAATTAAACATTCCCCCTTTAGGCAGATAATGTCCGTTGTCTCCAGGTTTACGCAAATGACGGACGATATAATCCGATTGCAGATTGACTCCCATTCCTGTAAAAAAGAGAATAGTACCGATGATGAATTGCGGACTACGCAACCATTCTGTTGTGTACATATCCGCAGGGGCTAAATGGAACAACCATTCTCCTTGCATATAACCGTTCAGCAGATTGAAGGTTATACCCATAAGCATAATACCGGCCGGCATCTTACTATTCCCTTTTAACAGGAGAGGAAAAATAAAAGAACGCTGAAAATAATGCAGTTCAAAGAAGAGAAAAAAGAGTAGGGGGACTGTTTCAAATTGACGTGCCGAACTGTTCCACAACAGAAACATGACGATAAAAACAGGAGCCTCCATACAGACCCATGCTATCCGGTTTGGAATGGGAAATCCCCATTTACGGTCGAATAACATTCCATAACCCGCTTCCACAAAATAAAGTGCAATGAAAACAATAGCTGCAATGGCAGACATTGTAATTAGGAATAAGGTGAAATATTCGTGTGTCATTATTCTTTATTATTTCTCTTCGTTATGTATTGAAAATCAGCAATTCTTGTTTGTTTATATTGTTTTTTCAATATTCCAAACAAAAGCACGTAAACCTTGTGCTTCTGTTTGCTTATCTATTTGATGAAGCAACTCAAGGAAATGATCTACTTTTTCATCCTCGACCATTGTGAGAATGGAAGAGTTGAGAGTAGGCCAAGCATGACTGCCATAATGAGGTTCACCTGTCCTTGAACCACGTCCTTGTGTTTCTTCCCAATATGTGAAACCGCGAATATTATTACGATCCATGATACTTAATATTATTTCGTAATATGCTTGATTAAACGATATAAAGATAGCTTTCATTTTTGATATTTTTATTATACATTAGAATTATTACGAGCTAATTTCTTTCTTCTGCGTCGTACACCGTTTCCGGCAAATACACTGTATACGACAGGAACGATAATCAAGGTAATCAGAGTTGAAACAGAGAGTCCCCATGCCACGGTCATACCCATAGAACGCCACATTTCGGAACCTTCACCTGTGCCGACAGCCATCGGTATCATACCTAATACAGTTGTTAATGTTGTCATTAATACCGGACGGAGACGCGATTTTCCAGCTGTGACAACTGCCGTTAGGATACCCATGCCACGTTCGCGGCAAAGAATGGTATAGTCAATCAGTACGATACCGTTTTTCACAACAATACCCATCAACATAATCAGACCAATCAGTGCCATAACTCCCAGTGGTGTCCGCGTTACAGATAATCCTAAGATAATACCGGTAAAGGCAAACGGGATGGAAAACATAATCACAAACGGGTCGGTTAGTGATTCAAACTGAGCTGCCATCACGATAAATACCAGTATGATAATCAATATCATTAAAATAGTCAAATCCGTAAATGTATCCATTTGGTCTTCATAAGTACCTCCTAACTGCCAGCTGATATCAGAGGGAATATCCATATTTTTCAGCTCATTACGGGCAGCAGTTACGATGTCACTCATTGCTGCGCCTTTTCCGACAACAGCTGAAACGGTGATGATACGTTCGCGGTCTTTTCTCTCGATGGTAGGAGGGGTCATACGTTCGACGACGTTACCCAAATCGCGAATACGGATACCTTGGCCGTTGGCATTATAAATCATAATGTTTTCAATATCTTCAACGGATTGACGAAATTCAGGGGCATAACGTACTTTTATATCATATTCGTCTCCGTCTTCCCGATATTTGGATGCGGTTGAACCATTTATACGATTACGCAGTGACATAGCTGCAGTAGTAATATTCAAGCCGTTGAGTGCCAGTTTCTCACGGTCGAAATCGACCTGATATTCCGGAATATAGTCTTCGCGGCTGATATTTACTTGCGAACATCCTTTTACTTTCAGCATACGTTGGGCCAACTCTGTGGCAACAGCGTCTGTACGGGCAAAATCGAAACCATAAATTTCTACGGAAACGGCATTTTGTCCTCCCATACCTTCTTCTTGTCCGCCTTCGATAACTTTATATCTTTTAATTTCAGTAAACTGCTTCAAGTCTTTACGCATTTCCTCGCATATCTCGACTAATCCACGTTCGCGGTCGCCAACACTACTTAGATTGATGTAATAATCAATGATATGTGTACCGTTATTACTCAATTGAGCCCATGTATTATCGGAGTCAGCTTGTCCTTCTGTGAAGTTACATGTTTTGATTTCCGGATATTTATTTCGGAAGAGTTCATCGACCTGTAAAGCCAGTTTACGGGTAATATCCTGACGCGTACCCACCGGAAGTTCGATGTGGACACTGATTTGCGCATTATCTTGTGTCGGGAAAAACTCTGTCTTTATCGTTGGAACGAGCAGTAAGCTACCGCAAAATATAAGCATTGCTCCGAATATGACCGTTTTCCGGTGCCGGACAGCCCAGTAAAGGAAACGGGAATAATAATAATCCAGTTTATCCAATGCTTTTTCAATCGGGGTAAAAAATAATGTATAAAGACGTCCTTTTTGGGGATTTAGGCGGAGCAACTGTGAACTGAGCATTGGTGTTAACGTCAAAGCCCCGACCGTAGATACAATCATAATAATACTAACAATCCATCCCAACTGTTTGAATAGAATACCGGCCATTCCGGTTACCATTGTCAATGGTAGGAATACCGCCAGCATGGTCAGGGTTGAAGCGACAACTGAAATAGCCACTTCATTTGTCGCATGTACGGCTGCCTGTTTCGGAGCACTACCTTTTTCTATATGGGTTGTAATGTTTTCCAAAACAACGATTGCATCATCCACAACCATACCAATCGCGATGGATAGTGAACTCAAAGAGATAATATTCAACGTATTTCCTGATGCCAACAGGTATGCAAAAGAGGCAATCAATGAAATCGGAATTGTCAGGATAATGATAAATGTCGCTCTCCATCGTCCAAGGAAAATGAATACGACCAACATAACGATGATGAACGTGATAAAAATAGTTTCTTTCAAACTGTCAATTGTATTCAGGATGTTTGTAGAGGTATCCATAATAACACCTAATTTAACATCAGAGGGAAGACTTTCTTGTATTTCCGGTAACCTCTGATGCACCTTTTTGGCAATATTTACGGAGTTGGCACCAGATTGTTTCTGAATAACAATCATACCTCCTTTTTTACCATTGTTATATGTCTCCTGTGCACGTTCTTCAATACTATCTTCGATTCTGGCGACATCACGCAAATAGATAGTTTTCCCCTCTTTATGCCCGATAACAAGGTTGTCCATCTGGTGGGCATCAGTAAATTCTCCTTGTACACGTAATGAATAAGCATTCGAACCGATGTCGACACTACCGCCTGGTGTATTCCTGTTTTCTTGGGCGATGATAGAAGAAATACCTTCTACTGTAACACCATAAGCTTCCAGTTTGTAAGGGTCACAATACACTTGTATTTCACGGGTTGGTGTACCGGAAATCGATACGGCTCCAACGCCGCTGATACGTGCCAACGGGTTCGATACTTTATCATCCAATATCTTGTAAAGTGCATTTGTACTTTCCTCGGCTGTTACCGATAATATTATAATGGGGATATCGTTAGTCCCGAATTTGAATATAATCGGATTGTCCACATCGTCCGGCAACATCGGTTCGGCTACGTCAAGTTTATCGCGGACATCATTTGTTGCAACATCAATATCTGTTCCATAATCAAATTGAAGAGTGATGATGGATATATTCTCACGGGATTGCGATGTAATATGTTTCAAATCGCTCACACTGTTGAGTACATTTTCCAAAGGTTTGGATACGTTCATTTCAATGTCTGCAGCACTGGCACCCGGATAGGAGGTCATTACCATGATGGTGTTTGTCTCGATTTCCGGCAACAGGTCTACTGACAGCCTGGTTAAGGAAAAAAGACCGAAAATAACAATAGCTACGAAGATAAGAGCTGTTGTTACCGGTTTTTTTACCGCGGTTGCATATATACTCATATTAAATTATTTCTTATTGTTCGATTTCAACTTCCATTCCGTTGTTTAATCGGCTTTGACCCGAAACTACAATTTGGTCGCCGTTTTCCACACCCGAAATGATTTCATATCTATTCCCCATACGACGTCCAAGTTCAACTTTTTGATAAGAGACTTTGCCATCTTTATATACGTATATATAGCGATCGCCGGCGCCGGATTGTTTTACGATGGCCAAGTCGGGAACAACTACGTGATTTTGTGTCCCGAAAGTCATAATTACTCGTGCAAACATACCGGGACGAACCCGTTCATCGGTATTTGAAATCTTTATTTCAACAGGAAATGTTCGCGTTTCCGGATCAATGCTAGGATAAATCAGGCTTACTTTTCCTTTGAATACCTCGTCTCCATAAACATCTAATTTGATGTCCACGTCATTTCCTTTTTTTACTTTGGTGAAGAAGCTTTCCGATACATTGACAAGCAGTTTTACCGGTCGGATTTCTTCTACGACAAAGATGGGGTCTGCTCCGCTATACATATCGCCGCTATCGTAGTTACGTGCCGTGATTATACCGGTTATAGGACTCAGCAGTTTTGTATTTTCCTGTAAGTTTTTATATGTCGTACGGCTTATTTCCAATTGGGTTTTTTGTGCATCCCAAGCTGATTTGGAAGCACCTCCCACTTTATAAAGCTCATCGATACGTTTAAACTCCAATTCTTGATTGTCCAGTTGTATTTTCGTCTGTTTCAAGTTTGTTTCATCCATTTTGACGAGTACTTGTCCGGCCTTTACATGGTCGCCGACTTCAGCAAATAGTTTTTCAATGCGAAAAGGAGTTTGCGGTGCTATTTTATTGCTTACATTCGCTTTTACGGTGGCTGTGAATTCACTGATTTGATCTACGTCCTGAGACGAAATGGTTTCAACTTTCACTTTCACTTTTTCAGGGGCAGTTTGATTCTCTTCTGCCTTCTTTTCTCCCGAACAGGACATCAGCAGGGCCAATGTAATAAGCGGTAAAATATTCAGTATCTTACTTGTCTTCATATTGTAAACGGTTTTTATTTCTTTTATTATCATTATTATTAAAAGTTTTGTTGTCCCAGTACTTTTTCCAAGTCTGATTTTGCAACGATATAATCATAGATGGATTGATTGAAGTTTAATCTGGCCTGAGTAAGAGCTAGTTCCGAATCGTTCAGCTCGAGCAATGTTCCGGCACCGGTATCATAACGTTTCTGTGCAATCAAATAGCCACGTTCTGCCTGTTCCACCCCTTTTTGTGAGGCACTGAATCGTTTTATACAGGTATTCATATTATCCATGTACTGTTTTATTGCCAGTTGCAGGTTACGTTCGGTGTCTTCCCGTTGTAAATTAAGTTGTTCGATGGAGTTTCTGGTTTGTTTGATTTTATAGAATTTGTTTCCACCCGTAAATATGGGAATTGATAAAGTTACCCCTATCATGGAATAAGGGTTCCACAGATAGTTTCTGAACTTAAAGTCATTATTCATGGCTGTCCATTGATATAAACCGGTGAGAGAAAGAGTAGGCAGATAATCGTATTTTTGCATTATCAACGTCTTTTCCAATTGTTTATTTTGAATATCTATCTGTTTCAGGTCTGTATTGTTATCCAGCGATGTGTTGGTGGACAGATAATCCTCGAAAAGTTCGGATTCAAAATCAGTCAATTGTCCTTCGCAATCAATATCCATTTCGAGCTCCATTCCTAATAATGCTTTCAATTGCCATTTAGCCAATGTCAACGCATTTTCAGCTTGCAGCATATTCGGTTCACTGTTCTTTACTGTTACGTTAGCGCGTATAAGGTCGTATTCAGCAACTGTTCCCTGTTCGTATTTCTTTTTTATATCTATGTAATTCTCCATAGCATTATCGTAACTCTCTTTAAATACGCGGTAAGAATCATTTGCTAACAATACCCCATAATAGCTTTTCTTTACTTGGTTGACCATCCCTATTTTTGAAGAACGAGCTTGTTCTATTGCCATTTCTACATCAATAGCCGAAATGCTTAAACTTTTCCATAGGGATGCGTTGACAAGTGGCATGGAAGCATTGAACCCCAAATTCCAATTGTTATCACGACCCACTTCTATACCCTGGCTCAAATCAGGAGCATCCGTACCTTCCGGCAGTTCCGAGCTACCCATTTCAAAGCCATCCATGTACATTACCTGTTTTTTCAGCGTACGGTTATAATCGGCTGCAAAATTTATTTGCGGAAATAAAGAAGCGTATGAACCTTTTTGTGCATATTTTTTCTTTTGGATTTCCTTGTCGGCAACTTTTACAGTCGGATTTTCACTTAACGCAATCTCTAATGCTTTGTCCAAATCTAATCTCAATGTCTCTTGAGCTTTGATGGATGTAAACATCAAAGTGGATAGTAGTAGAAATACTATCCGCATCATCTTTGCACTAATTAATTGTTTCATCTAAAGTGAATTTGATTTTTGGATTAAAATATCAGTAATTTTATTGTATTTGTGTATGTCTGAGTTGGTGTCGTTCCAGTATGGAGATTCCTTTTTCCGTAGAGATGCCTCTTAAGAAAGTTAAAAGAATCGTATTGAATACTTCTGTAATAGAATAATTCGAGAATGTTTTAGGCGGATGAATCATTTTTACTTGCTCTTTAGCTAAAAGCGCAACAATTCCGAAGTTGATATTGGGAAGGAATACTCCTTCTTTGACACCAAGATTAAGGAGCTTTATGCATTTTTTAAAAAACAAATTCTTTTTTTCTTCTGTTTTTTGCAGTGCTTTGGGATATCGTTTCAAATCTTCGTAAAATTTTCGATTGAACCAACGAGGGTGTTTCATGAATTCCTCATAAAATAATAAAATGATATCCAGTGAATTGAAAGCTCCTTTTTCAAGTTGTTCCAAATAGAGCCTCATTTTATTATAGTTCAATTCGAAACCTTCAAGCAGCAATGTCTCTTTGTCTTCAAAAAATTCATAAATCGTTCGTTTGGAGATACCCATATTATGAGCGATATCATCCATGCTGACACTCTTTATTCCGTATTGTGCGAATAGGTCGAATGCTGTTAGCATTATTTCTTCTTTTATCATATTTGATTTTTCTGTTTTTTTTAGTGACATATACTGAATGGGGCAAAGGTCTGCTTAATTTAGAAAACCGAAAAGGTTTATTTAGTTACGAAATTAGTCGGAAACGAAAACATCTTGCTCCCTGTTTTTGCTAATTTATGCTTTATCTTTTTTATGAATTGGTAAAAAAATGAAACTTTTGCTTGTTTATTCGAAACAATGTTTATCTTTGCAAGAAACGATATGTAAAAACATTTGTATGGAAAAGCTTCCTATAATAGAGTTAGCGGAATTGAATAAGAGTATAACTACTCGTGATAGTTTTCAAGATATTTTCTCGATTGTTGATTTCGATGGCAGTTCTGAAATAGGTGAATCAGATGCACCGGAACATTATGTTCCTATGCGTTTGGATGTTCTTTTAATGGTATTGGCTTTGGAGGGAACGACAGAGCTCAGGCTGGATTATATACCTTATACGATTGGTCCGAATTGCTTTGTGACGATTATGCCGACTCATACGCTTCAATTGAGTCGGATAAGTAAGGATTTTAAAGGTCGGTTGATAATTGCATCCCGGGAATTCCTGGATGGCTGTAACCCGGGAAACAATCGGACGCATTCTGTCGCCAATTATATGGAAATCCGGAAAAATCCTTGTACGGAACTGGAACCGGAAGAGACAGCTAAATTAGAATCTTGTATCCGGGTAATCAGGGAGAAGATGAAGGAACGGACTCATTTCTTTCAAAAAGAGGTCGTACAAAATGCATTTATCGGCTTCTTGCTGGAAGTAGCCAATATTTTTATGAGTAAAAAAGACCGCCTTGTCAAGCCGACTCTTTCCCGGAAAGAAGAATTGTTTGAGCAATTCCTGCAACTTCTTTTCGAGCATTGCAAGGAACAGCATGTTGTAACATTCTATGCGGAGAAGTTATTCATCACTCCTCAGTATTTATCGTTGATATTAAAAGAATTGACCGGAAAGTCTGCTAATAAGTGGATAGATGATGCTTTGATAGTGGAAGCTAAAATTCTTTTGAAAGCACCTCAAGCTACAGTACAACAAGTTGCTGATATCTTACATTTCTCAGACCAGTCGACTTTTGGAAAGTTCTTTAAGAAACATATGGGCATTTCACCGATGGAGTACCGCAAATCTTGATAAACGGTACTCCTCTGTTTTTTATTTTTTGTTGAATTTATACCAATTGATAAGTTCGGATACACCATAGATAATGCAGGCAATGCCAAATATTACAAATGTATTGGCCGCAGCACCGAATGGATAAACTAAAATCATAATTCCTGTCAGCAGAATCAAGACCGGTATGACATAGAACCCGTAGGGCACAATTGCCCATTTGCGCGCAGAAACCAGCGAAACGATTTGCTGTATTCCGGCAATTACAAGTAATGCTCCTAATATATACATCAGAATGCTAACAAAAAATTGTGGCATAATCACCAGCCACGCGCCAAACAACATACTGCCCGCTCCATCTATCGGAAACATCGGATTGGGTTCACCTTCTACTTTTTCACGAGTGAAATAATTTAACAGAGAAAAGACTCCCGGTAATATGAAACATACACCTATGGTTATAACCAAATAAGTCACAGCCGCTTCAGGCCATAAAACCAAAACAAGTCCCAGTGCTAATGCGAATGCACAACGCAAGATTGAACTATTCAAATTTTTCATATTCATATATATTTTGCAATATCCCTATTTTATATATAACAACGAAGGTACACTATTTTCTTTTCAAATAGCGAATTATAACGTATCTTTTCAAGTTTCATTCCCATATTTTGTTTTCTAATCTGAGTGCCACTGCGGTGGCACAGTAGTGCCATCTGCATGGCACTGGAATTTCTTTTGGTAATGCCGAAATGTTCTATGACTTCAGAGATAAGAAAACTTGGACTGAGAAAAAAATAGCGGAATGAATCATGGAGCAAAGTTGTAGAGCTTCGGAGAAATCTTAAATGTAGAGAATGATGTGATAAATTACGGGAATAACTATATTTGTCAGCTAATTTCATAAAAACAGGATATGTGTGTAATCTTAAAAAGTAAAAATATGAAAAAACGGGTGTATTTATTGTTGATATTTTTGAGTTGCTCAGTTATTTTGTTCGGGCAGGATAGGAAAGCAAAATATGATGTGGCGGCATTTGTTTATCCGGCATATGCTTCAGATGATCCGCGTTTACGTCCATTTTGGCCGATGGGGATAGGAGAGTGGGAAACTGTTATGACGATGCAAAAAAGAAATCCGGGACATTATTGGAATCGTAAACCTTTATGGGGATATATAAATGAGGCGGACCCCGCTGTGATGTCGATGGAGATAGAGCAAGCAACGAAGCATGGCGTGAATGTCTTTATTTTCGATTGGTATTGGTTTGATGGCCGGCCTTTTATGGAGACAACACTGAATAATGGCTTCTTAAAAGCAGATAATGTAGACAAAATGCAATTTTATTTGATGTGGGCAAACCATGATGTATTAAATGTTTGGGATACTCGATTAGCTGATGTGAAAGAGGATAATGTTATTTGGACAGGAAAAGTTGCTCGTCAGGAGTTTGAAAAGATTTGTAAACGGAATATCGAGAAATATTTTAAGCATCCTCAATATTATAAGATAGATGGGAAACCTGTATTTATGATTTATGATATACCGCAACTGATTGCTGGTTTAGGTGGTGTAGAAGAAACGGCTGAAGCATTGAAGTGGTTTAAAGAAGAAACAAGAAAAGCCGGTTTCCCGGGACTTGAACTGCAAATAACGATGTGGGCTATTAATATGAATTATAGCGGATTTGATGCGGGGAAAACAACTAATCCGGAGAACGCATTTGTGAAAAAGCTAGGCTTTACCAGTGCTACGCATTATCAATTTGCCCATTTTACCAATGTAAATGAAGATTATAATGTAATTATGGATGCTGTTGAAAAAGAATGGGCACGAATCGATTCTTCTTATGATTTTACTTATTATCCTCATATCAGTGTAGGTTGGGATAATAGTCCCCGGACAGGCAAAAGTGCTGTGGTAAGAAACAATACACCGGAAAATTTTGAAAAAGCGCTTCGTAAAGCTAAAACTTTTGTTGACAAACATCCGGAACAGAAACCATTGATAACAATAAATAGTTGGAATGAATGGACAGAAACCAGTTACCTGATGCCTTGTGATGTTTATGGATATGGTTATTTGAATGCAATCAAACACGTATTTGTTGATGAGAAATAGAAGGCTATTTTTTTCTTTTCCACCGCAATGGAGCGGTAAGCGGGGTTCGAACCCGTGACCTTCGGCTTGGGAAGCCGACGCTCTACCAACTGAGCTACTACCGCGTAAGCGGTACAAAAGTATATAAATCTTTTCTTTTTTAGTAACTTTGGCGCAAAAAATTAAAAGAAAATGTAAGATGGAGAAATTAACTCTGATAAAAGTTGGCGGTAAAATTGTCGAAGAAGAAGATACTCTGCGTATTCTGTTGCGTGATTTTTCGCAGATTGAAGGTTATAAGGTGTTGGTGCATGGGGGAGGACGTTCGGCAACAAAACTGGCAGCACAATTGGGTATTGAAAGCAAGATGGTAAACGGACGCAGGATAACAGACGCTGAAACCCTGAAAGTTGTAACAATGGTCTACGGAGGCCTTGTTAATAAAAACATAGTGGCTGGTTTGCAGGTTTTGGGGGTAAATGCTCTTGGGCTAACAGGTGCGGATATGAATTTGATGCGTTCGGATAAACGTCCTGTGGCAGAAGTCGATTATGGGTTTGTGGGAGATGTTAAGGAGGTAAATGCTGATTTGCTGGCTTCGCTGATTCATCAGGGAATAGTACCGGTGTTAGCTCCGTTGACACATGACAGGCAGGGCAATATGTTGAACACGAATGCTGATACAATTGCCGGTGAAGCTGCAAAAGCTTTGGCTAAACATTTTGAGGTGACTTTAATGTTTTGTTTTGAAAAGAAAGGGGTTCTGAGAGATGAGAACGATGATGAAAGTGTCATTCCGGAAATAAATCGGGCTATTTTTAAGCGCTATGTAGAAGATGGGGTGATACAGGGGGGGATGATACCTAAGTTGGAAAATTCTTTTCAGGCAATAGATGCCGGAGTTAAACAGGTAATCATTACACAAGCATCGGAAATTCATTGTGGTAAAGGTACCCGCGTGTTTTAAAATGTAACCAATATGATTGTAAAAGTTGTAGTATGCAACATATTTTGATTAGATAGTGATAATAAGTAATATTTTTCATTATATTTGCTGCGTAAATATTTGAAATTCGGTTTTAGAAAACGATATTGGGATAAAGTACAGGTTATTGTAACTAATTTGCGAAGAAATAATTTTAAATGTATCACCTGTGCAAAATGAAGGGAGAGCTTGTGAGAGTTCTCCCTTTTCTGTTTACCTTTGTCCGTCTAATGAAAAAATAATGGAGAATAGAAAGGTTATAGTCAATATACAAAATGTAGAAACCCGTTTGCCGGAACTGCGTTTTGCGACTCCTCTTAATTGGGTAATAGAAGAAGGGCAACAATGGGCTGTGATTGGTCCGAACGGTGCCGGAAAAACATTGATTGCGGATGTTATGCAACGTAAGTTCGCTTTTAAGGAAGGTGAGGTCTCTTTCGGCTGTGAGGGAAAAGTGAGTGATTTGGTTAAAAGCATAGCATTTAAGGATATTTATTCGTTGGCAGACTGCCGTAATTCATATTATCAGCAACGATGGCATTCGACGGAAACAGATGATGTGCCGACCGTAGAAGAGATATTAAAGGAGGATGCCGGTCAAGAGGAGCTTCACCAGGTGTTAGCTCTTTTTGGTATAGAGGAGTTATTACCGAAACGATTAATTTTCTTATCAAGCGGAGAACTTCGCAAGTTTTTAATTGTTAGGACTTTACTTAAACATCCGCGTATTTTGATATTAGATAATCCGTTTATCGGTTTAGATGCACCGTCACGTGGCGTTTTAATAGATATGCTACAGCAAATGACAAAATTGAAAGGTGTCCAGGTGGTATTATTGTTATCTAATCCGGATGATATTCCGAAAATGGTTACTCATGTATTACCTGTAAAAGAACGCAGATGCTTGGAAGTTAAGACTCCTGAGGAATTTTTGCGGGATAAAGAGCTGATTTCATCATTGTTCCCTTCTGAAAATGAGACAGGGGAACCGGGATTTAAAGATATTCAGCTTCCTGTTGACGGGGAAAAAGCGCATTCGGAACATAAGGTAACTTTCCGGATGGAACATGTTTCAATAAAATATGGTTCGCGTACGATTTTGAAAGATTTGGACTGGGAGGTGCGGAATGGTGAAAAATGGGCTTTGTTCGGACCCAATGGGGCGGGAAAATCTACACTGCTTAGTTTGGTTTATGCAGATAATCCCCAATCTTATGCTAATACATTGTATCTGTTTGATAAAAAACGCGGTTCCGGTGAAAGTATATGGGACATAAAGAAACGTATCGGTTACGTGTCTCCGGAAATGCATTTATACTATATGGAGAATGTTCCGACTCTCAATATTGTAGGTTCCGGCTTCTTCGACTCCATTGGATTATATCGTAAATGTTCGCCGGAGCAGCAAGCTGTAGCTTTAGCTTGGATGGACATTTTCGGTATAGCCGATTTAAAAGAACGGTCATTTTTGTCGCTTTCGTCGGGAGAGCAACGCTTGGCGCTTTTGGCTCGTGCATTTGTAAAAGATCCGGATTTGATTATTTTGGATGAACCTTTACATGGATTGGATGTGAGCAATAAAAAAAAGGCTGCCGGTATCATCGAGAAATTTTGTTCCCGTCCGGGTAAAACATTAATATATGTAACACATTACCCACATGAACTTCCTGCTTGCGTGGACAAATGCTTTGAGTTAATAAAACATACCTAACCGATTGTTCCAACGGCAAGGAACAAAAAAATCATGCTGATGAAACAAAAGTTTCCAAAGGTTGGAACAAAAGTTTCATCAGCATGAAATAGGTGGAACTAAACTATGTTTTCTTCTACCTTCTGTAATATTTTATTTAGAAGAGAATAGCTTATTCTTATTCAGTCGTATCACTTTTCCATATTTGGACAGCGCATTCAAGTCTACACGTTTAGGGTCACCCACAATCCCGATTGCAACAGGACGGCCTTTCACGTTTTGCTGATAGAATTTTAGCACATCCTCGAACGAGAGTGAATGAATTAACGGCAACTGTGTTACAGCCGGATCCTGTGTAAAGCCTAAGCGTTTCCATGCTTCATATACCTGACTTTTAGAACGGAAGCCGGGTTTGGAAGTCTGAATGCCTTCACGCAAATAATCTTGGATATTTGCAATTCTATCCGGATATTGAGGCATATCAGTCAGCAAATTCATGAATAACTCGATAGCTTGAACAGTCTTATCCGCCTGGGTTCCTATATAACCGTAAAAATAAGCGTTTTTATCTTTCAAAGGAGGCGTGACTTCTGCAGCATCTGCCGTATAAGCCATGGAACGATATTCACGTACTTCCTGCATGACCAAACCGCCGAAACCATTTCCGAAATATTTCGTGAAAGCATCGTAATAGACATCGTCTTCCGGTTTATAAGGATTTCCTTCTACATAAAACATAATCTTGCTTTGAACTGCGTCATTATCCGATACAAAATAAATTGTATTTTCATTATAAGATACTCTCTCTTGTACTATCGGAGAATTAGTCGCTTTCTCCTGAGCCTTCAAAGGAAGATTTTTGCTTAATATGTCGTATACATTATCAAAAGGCATGGAGCCTACATAATGAATTTCCGCTTCATAATCCGTAGCACGGTTAAATTCTCCGGTCAGGTTACTGATATTTAAAGCGATGATATCATCTATGGACATTCGATTAATATACTCGGATTGGTTTTGATATAATAAGTAATCCTGTAAAGCATCTTCTAACGAACTGGAATTTTTATCCTCGATAGCCCGCATCTGATAAGCCGAGCCTATCATATTGTTCAGCTGTTTTTCGTCCAATTGAGGCATCAGAATCTGACGAGTCAACAGATTACAGGAGGCTTCCAGATTTTCTTCATAACCAGACATTGTAATATACAAATAATTATCATCTACATGAAAATTACAAACAGCACCCAAAGCACTCATTTCCCGTTTTAAGGCTTGCGGTTCATAAGCACCCATAATACCTGCGTTATTCATTAGATTGACTGCGTATTGAAGTTTAGGCATTTCGTGGGTACCCACACCGTATTTTAATGTAAGCGTAAAGATTGAATTTTCTTTGTTCTGCGTGTAGAACAAACGGGAACGTTCATTGACTGATTTAATTTGTACATCGTTAAAATCCGCATATACAGGCGGTAGTTTGCGAACCGGGAGTTTACGGAAATTCTGCGCATATTGCGAAACGGCATCACGCGGAGGATTTATCGGTTCAAACTTCGGTTTTGCCAGTTTCTCTGCTTTAGGAGCTTTACCGGGCTGGAAATTTAAGGCAATATAATCCTTTCCGAAATATTTGTTGGCAACCTCTTTAATTTGGTCGATAGTGATTGCATTCAACAGCTCTTTGTAATTAAGAACGTTATTAATGTCTTGATTGCTAATGAATGCAGATAGAATTTGTTGTGCTTTCGAGTACGAAGATTCAAAGGATAGGTCAAAATCACGCATCAAAGTTGCTTTCACGGATTGCAATTGTTCGTCGTCTATTTCTCCATTTTGCATCTTTTCTATTTCCTTCAACAACATTTTTTCTAATGTTTTCATTGAGTCGAACCGACGTTGGTTAACATCGTAATAGGGTACGCCATATATCAGAATACGCCCTTGTTCCCGGAAGTTTATCAATTCGGCTCCTGCTTCCAATACATCTCCGGAAAGGGATAATTTATCCAATAATCCGGTACGATTGCGGTTTGATAACAGATTTACGCAAACTTCCAGGGCCAGTTCATTGGCATCTCCTATAGCTACTCCTTTATATGCGAGTTCCAATGTAGGAAAGTCGGAAATTTTAGCTGTATATTCCGTACGTCCTTTTATGTCAACTTCCGGATATTCTTTCCGCTCCGGACTTTTCTTCGCTTCCAAACGGCCGAAACGGTCGTTCACTAATCCTACAACATCCTTCATTTTTACATTCCCTACCAGAATAAGCACCATATTTTCAGGTACATACCAGTCGTTATAGAATTTTACCAGACCTCCTAGGCGCGGATTTTTCAGGTGTTCCTGCAGTCCGAGTACGGCACGTGAGTAAGGGTGTCCGGGGAAGATATGTTTCAACATAAAATCGGATTGCAAAGACCCTCTCATATCTTGGCTTCGATTGAACTCTTCATAAACTGTTTCCAGTTCCGGTTGGAAAGCGCGGAAAACAGGATTGATGAAACGTTCGGAATTCAAGTCCAACCATTTGTATAATTGTGAGGGAGGGAATGAACTAAAATACATTGTTTGATCGTAACCGGTCATGGCATTGAGCATTTTCCCACCCATATTATCTGTTAATTTCGCAAATTCATTCAGAGCCGTATATTGGGAAGACTCAATAGTCAACTTGTTTATTTCAAGTGAAATCGCCTCTTTCTTTGCAGGGTCTGTTTCATTGGCCATTTCATCGTATTTGGCAATAATTTGCTCATAAAGCGGTTTCTCTTTTTCCCAATCCATGGAACCGATAGTTTGTGTTCCTTTAAACATCATGTGTTCCAGATAGTGAGCCAGACCGGTCAAGTCTTCCGGGTCGTTTACAGCTCCAACTTTTACTCCGACCATACCAAATATATCAGGTTTGGTACTGTCTTCCCAGACATACACTGTAAGCCCGTTTTTCAACTTGAAGCCTTTAAGACCTTGTGCGGACAATGTGTGTGTGACACATAGCAGTATCAGCATACAAAATAAACCTACTACCTTTTTCATATATTCATCGTTTAATTTGAAATTGCAAAAATACAAAAAGGGAGATCAAATATAGATTGAATCTCCCTTTTGTTTTATATCAAATGGATATTATTTGATTTCTCCCAGAGATATGTTCAGTTTTTTACTCCTTACCTGAGCAGACTTGAGGGTATTCCCAATCTGAATATCTTCCATGAACAGATGAGGTAATCCTGCATTTCCCCCTTCAATAATAACAGCGGCGAAATAATCGAAATGGATAATTCCATTCTTACATGTTCCGACAATATCTTCTTTCAAAAGAAAGTTTCCTGTATTCGGATCAACGGCGGCATATTGATAATTGCCATAATCAGCTTCTTTGACAACCTGACCTGCCGGAATAGTAGCGGTTCCTGCTTCTTTATCGATAATAATTGTCATTGTGCCTAATGCGACATCAACTCCCGCACATGATTGCAGACCGTTCAAATAGAGTATCGTTTCATCATCTGTATCCGGACTGAGAGTGACGGTTACAGTTACATCACCTTCTGTATTATATTCATAGGCAGACAGCGTTTTCTTCCCTAGATATTCAGCTAATGGGTGAGATGCTGTCGTAAATGATTTAATATCGGAGTAAACGATACTGTTTGAAGAGATAACGTAAGCCCGAACTTGATAGGTTATTCCCGGATCAAATGTGCTTGTCAGTTCAAATTCGGAAACTAATGTGTCATTTGGCAAGACAATGCCGTTATCAGCTGTCGGTTCGCTTTCTGTACTGATAACAACGCCTGCTTCAATTGCTTTCGGTTCACCGAATGCGGAAACCGAAACGTTGAATGTGGCGTCATATTTGTTAACAGTTACATTATTCAATGCTACTGTCGCCTTTGCCACCTCCGGGACTCTGGTATCATCCAAAGTTCCATAATCAGTACAGCTTGTACACAAAACTGCGGCAAAGAATAAATAGGATATTATTTTTTTCATAACTCAATTACTTTTAAATATTATTTCACCTTACTTTCTGTAGGAGCCGGATTTTGGTCTGCAGCCGAAATAGCATCGCTATTATCAAGTTCTCTCAATGGAATTTGATATAAGAAATACCAACTTCCGGCATCTATTGTATAACGGGCACTACTTAAATGGTTTGAACCGGCATAGTTACGGTCGATACCTTTTTTCAAACGAAGATGATCAAATAAGGAGAAACCTTCACCCCACAACTCCAAACGACGCTGTTGATATACTTCATCAACTGTTACAGAAGCTTTATTCCAAGAAGGATCTCTTTCAGTCATCAATTCTTTCAACACACGGGCTGCGCCGCCACCGTCACCTTTATGGGCCAAAGCTTCAGCTTCTGTCAAAATCATTTCCGATGCACGCATATATACATAATCGGCTTCCCAGTTAGGTACTTTTTTGAATTTTATATTTGTGTATTCAGGAAATTTTGCTTCTTGTTCTGTGTATTTCACTCCCGTACTTGAGTGTTTAAACAGCTTCTTTCTGACATCTGTCGGTGACATCGAGTCATACAATTTCGCATCCATTTTCTGGTAATTTCCTACTTCTCCACCATAACCAGCCTCGTACGAACACATAAATGAAAAGAAAGAAGCAAACGCCGTAGTTGTTTCTGCTGTAATATCTGCTCCCCATAACCATTCGGATGCATTGATATTATTAAAGGCATTATCAGCCAAAAGTTGCTCCGGTGTGTAAACGGAATATCCTTCCCGGGCTAAACGCGCGTAGGTGATTGCTTCATCCCAATTATTCATGACTAAACAAACACGTGTGTACAATCCTGCCGCAACTTGTTCATCTATCATGGTTTTATTAGGACGATTCCAACCTTCTAATAAAGTCATTCCTGTTTTAAAATCTTTACAGATTTGTGCATAAACTTTTTCTAACGGGGCACGTCCGGCAACAGCATCTTCACTTTCCGCAGGAGTCAATACAATAGGAACTCCCGGTGCTTGTTCGTTTCCTACATAAGTTTGTTGAAACATTTGAGCCAGATAAAAATGACCTAAGCCTCTCAATGTATAGGCTGCTCCCAAATAAGCCCGGAGTGTTTCATTTTCGGTATCGGCCGAGATTTTAACAATGATATCATTTGCTTGATTGATAACTGTATAAAAGAAATTCCAGTAAAAGAATGAACGCACATATCCTTCTCCCCAGTACTCCAATGTATAATCGAATGTGAAGAAACCATTGCCACGAGTTTCAAAAGCGAGATCATCATTCATGACATCACCTAAATGGTAAATAGACATTAAACCAAAGTCATTATGATTTGGATTGGTAGCAGTAGCAGTTCCTTGTGTATCGTATTGATGTAAATAATTGTTCAATCCTAGTACAAGAGGTTCCACAACTTTAATTAATGCATCCGGATTGGATTTTTCGATGGCATCAATTTCGTCTTTAGTTGCGACACCCGCATTTTCTATATCGAAAAATTCATCACCACAGCTTGTTAGTGTTAAACACGCGAAAGCTGAAAGTAAAAATTTCTTTGTTATATTCATAATTCTACGTTTTTAATACGATTTGTTAAAATTCTAAATTTATACCGAAAGAAACGGTTCTCATTGCAGAATAGTTATAACCGGTATCGCCGGTAAAGCTCTGGCGAGGGTCGAATCCCTTCCGAGCAGAAGCTAAGAACATGTTATCCCCAACAACGTACAAACGTAATTTTTCAATTTTAGCTTTACTCATCCAACGCTTCGGGAACGTATAGCCTAAAGTGATATTACGTAAGCTTAAATAAGAAGCTTTCGTTAAACTATAATCGCCGGATACCGATTGGTCCAAAGATCCGTCTTGTAAACGGGGTACATTCGTATAACGGTTTTCCGGAGTCCAACGATTGTAAATGTCCTTATGCCAGTTAGTTCCTGCTGTTCCTGAATGCATCAGTCCGCTGTACTGAGAATCATATACCCAACCTCCAATCTGATAAGCAAAGCTCAGGTTTAAATCAAAACCTTTGAAATCCACGAAGGTGCTGAAACCGCCATAAACTGCGGGAATCGGAGATTTGTCTAATTCATAACGGGTTGCATTGGAAGTACCATTCACTGTTTTTTGCCCGACAACATTACCATTCTCATCTTTTATATCTGCATAATATAGGGCATCACCATTATCCGGATCAACACCTGCGAATTTATATTCATAATAATTATAAATGGATTTTCCGATTTTGCGATAGTAATTTCCTACAGCCCAACCGTCTTGCGGTCTATCGGGAGGTAATTCCAATAGTTTATTGGTATAATGAGTCAAGTTAATTGCAAAGTTCCATTTCAGGTCGTTTGTATTAATAATATCGTATCCAAGTTCGAGTTCAATACCTTGATTACGCATACGCATTGTATTTTCCCAGATAGAACTTGGCAAACCCATCGATGGAGGAAGAGGCTTGGCATACAATAAATCTTTAGTCGTTTTATTGAAATATTCGATATTACCACTTAATTTGTCCCAAAAACGGAATTCCACTCCCGCATTGAAATTATTACTTTTTTCCCATGTTATATTGGGATTTCCACGGAAAATATAATTGATACCGATTGCACCGCCATTGCTTACTACTTGATATTGGTCCAAGTAGGGTTGATTGTTACCAATTCCATCATTACCCTGTGTACCGAAGCTGGCTTTAATTTTTAAATCGTTTATCCAGTCTGTGGATGAGAGGAAGTCTTCTTGTTTTATACGCCATGAGGCACCGGCCGACCAGAAATTACCCCAGCGGTGGTCTGGATGAAACTTGGAGGAAGCATCTCTACGATAGCTTGCAGACAAATAATATTTTTCATCATAATTATATTTAACTTGTCCGAAGTATCCTTCTAATGAATATTCTGCGGCACCGGAGGTTGCATCGCTCAGTTTTGCACCATTCGAAAGTTCCGGATTGTCTGGAACCAAGAAATTTTCTTTTCGTGCCGTTAAGCTTTCTACACGGTCGTTTTTCGTTTCATGTCCTAATAAAACATCAAAATCATGCATTCCGAATTTGCGGCTCCAGTTTAATAACTGATTTGCGTTCAGCACATAATAGCGTTCGGTAGACACCGTGCTGCGTCCGTTTACGTTGGCGGCATCACCTCCGATTGGCGTTTGAAACTCAACCTGGCGTGTATTAAAGTTATCGATGCTGGCATTGACTGTTAATTTGAAATCCTTTAAAAAGCGGAATTCAGCATAGGCTTTTGCTTTAATGACATCAGCTGTGGTTTTGTAAATATTATTCAGCTGTTGATCGATAGGATGGTTGTTCGCACCGAACGGATGTTTTCCCATTTCGGTTCCATAATCATATAATACATTCCCATTGCTTCCATACATACGGTTTCCTTCCGCATCATACATATAAACCGGATAAATTGGTGCAATCACCTGTCCGAAAAAGAAAAGACTGGATGTATTATTTCCTCCAACATTCGGAGAGTCTGATTCTGCATTTGTAAAAGCTAAATTGAAACCAGCTTTAAACCAATCGTTTACTTCCTGATCCACTTTTACACGAGCATTAACACGTGAAAAATCGGAATTTACAGTATAAGCATTATCATATAAATAGGCAGCGGAAGCATAAAAGGTCGTTTTTTCCGTACCTCCACTTAATGAAATTATATTTTCCTGGCGCATACCCGGACGCAGAGCTTCATCCATCCAATTGTCATGATACAGAAGTTTTGCATTGGGGTTCAAACGACCGGTAGCAGGATCTACCAATTGATTGTTGGGTACGTTATAGTTGTTATATCCACCTAATGCTTGAACCAATTCATTTGTTGCATACTGGCCTGCGCCCAGATATGAATTTTTACCTTCGTAATAATTTTGGTTTCTCAAGCTTTCCCAAAATAATTCATAATATTCCTTCGGGCTGTCCAAAACATCATATTTAGCAACTCCACGGGTATTTACACCTGTACGATTTTCAAATACAACTTTTGTTTTACCGCTTTTACCCCGTTTGGTGGTAATCAAAACAACTCCGTTTGCTCCACGCGCACCATATAAAGAGTTTGCAGCGGCATCTTTCAAAACGGTCATTGATTCAATGTCACTGGGAGCAATTTGATTCAGGCTTCCTTCATAGGGTACACCGTCCAAGACGATTAAAGCTTTTTTCCCGGCAGAAATGGAACCGATACCTCGTACATAAATATCCGCGCTTGATCCGGGTTGTCCGGAACTTTGTGAAATTTGTACACCGGCAACACTTCCTTCCAAAGATTTAGAAACATTAGAAGTTTGCATTTTTGCAATTTTTTCTCCGGATACTGTAGCAGCGGAACCTGTAAAAGAAGATTTTTTTGCTGTACCGTATGCAACAACCATGACTTCGTCAAGCATCTGGCTATCAGCTTCTAAGATGATTTCAACCTTCGATTTTACCGGCAGCTCTTGTTGTTTCATTCCTACAAAAGAAACTACCAGAGTTTTTGCAGAACTTGGTATTTCTTTGTATATGTTGAAAATCATAAAGTTTGCGTTTTATCGGTAGAAAATAAAATCAGCATCTCAGATGTCAAAACAAAGAGACTTGTCTGTAGCAAAATGAAATAATTTAAAACAACAAGATGACAATATGTACTTTATAAATCTTAAAATAAGCAACATCTGTTTTTTTATGTATTTTCATTCTTAATCATTATAATTGAATAGTTCATTCTCAAATAGCCATATCAATAATATTAAAACATACAATAAGATGGAGAAATGTGAGTGCATGATTACAAGCTTGATTATTGGAAAATTGCAAACGACCTAATTGTTAAAAATATTCTCCAATGATTAACATCATCTCTCTAAAAACTATTTTGATTATTTCCGGGATATTTTCTAATGGAAAATACAATAAGAAAAATAGACAATCCGAAATTCAGCATTGATGGCATCTCTTAGAAGCGATTGTATAAAAGATTACATTTTGATAATTTCACGTAGTGACGTTATGATAATGAAATTAAAAATCACTTCTACCACTATAGAAAGAAAAAACACCATTTAGGGGGTATTATACATATTATTGTAGGTATGTAAGATATACTTCATTCTAATGGATTTCTACTCTTGTGAACCTTCGTTGTTTTTAACATAGGAAATTTCGACAAATAACAGTAAAGGTGATAGAGGTTAAAAATAGATAATTTTAAACAGCTCAAAAAATGTTGCCATAGGCTGTATTTTTATTCAAACAGCTTATTTTAAACGTTCTTTTGTTAATTAACACCCTCATTTTCGTAAAATACTGTTAGTTTTTAGTTGTTATAATAAATTTATTGTTACATTTGCGTTCTCTTACATATTTTACATATATAGATTCGTGTAAAAATTAAATAGTGCAAATTAGTTATTTATAAGTTAAACAAAAAAAGTGTGTCTATGAAAAGGTTGACTTATCTTTTGTTTTGCCTAATTTTAGGTATCGGGATGGCGGCTGCTCAAACGACGAAGGTAACAGGTACTGTTACCTCCGCTGAAGACGGCGAACCCATCGTTGGAGCATCTATAGTAGTGAAAGGAACTACTATAGGTACAGTTACAGATTTTAACGGTACATTTACGTTGGATGTACCAAGTTCTGCAAAGACTCTGGTCTTCTCATATGTTGGAATGGAAGGCCTGGAGCTTCCTGTACAAAAGACATTACAGGTTGTCATGAAACCTTCTTCGACGGATTTGGACGAAGTGGTTGTTGTGGCATATGGTACTGCTAAAAAAGAATCTTTTACAGGTTCGGCTGAAGTAATTAAGCCTGATAAAATTGAAAAAAGAACAGTAGCGAATGTTACTAAAGCACTGGATGGTATGGCAGCCGGTGTACAAACGACCTCCGGTTCCGGTCAGCCCGGTTCCGGTTCATCGGTTGTAATACGTGGTTTTGGTTCTATCAAAGCTTCTCAGAATCCACTCTACGTAGTAGATGGTGTTCCTTACGATGGTAATATTAATGCAATCGCCCCGAGTGATATCGAATCGATGACCATATTAAAGGATGCCTCCGCGGGAGCCCTTTATGGCTCACGTGGAGCAAATGGAGTTGTAATGATTACAACTAAAAAAGGGAAAGAAGGAACACTGGCTGTTAATCTAAAAGCAAGTTGGGGTATTGCTTCGAGAGCTATTCCCCGATATGATACTATGGATGAAAGAGGTTATTTGGAAACTATTTTTCAATCCTACAAAAACGACCAAATTGCGAGCAATGGCTTATCTCCTGAAGCTGCAAGTGTAGCAGCATTACAAGCAATGGGGTCTGGCGCGAAGGCTATTTTTGGTACCAACCAAATGTATAATCCTTTTAATTATGGTATTACGGAATTGATAGACCCTGCTACAGGTAAAGTTCGCCCGGATGCAACACTTCGCTATCACGAAGATTGGATGGATGAAGTAACGGCTAATAATCCTCTGCGTCAGGAATATATTTTAAATATGTCCGGTTCACAGAATAAAACAAAATATATGTTCTCTCTGGGTTATCTGAATGAAGACGGTTTGCTTAAAACGACCAATTTCCAGCGTTATACGGGGCGTATAAATATTGATACGGAATATAAGAATTGGATGACAGCGGGTATGAGTGCAAACTTTGCACGGACCACGAGTAATACATCCCAGACATCAACTTCCGCTTCTTCAAACGTATTTTATTCGGCACAGTTGATGGGCCCTATATTCCCGGTACATGAACTTGATGGAAACGGACAAGTAAAATATGGTGCCGACGGCGCACCTGTTTTTGATTATGGCTCATCTCGTCCGGCCGGTGCAAGCGGTGGTTTCAATAGTGTCGCAACTTTATACGATGATAAATACGGTAGAGATGATGACAATTTAAGTGGACGTACCTATATTGCTATCGGTGATTTAAAAGAAGGTCCGTTACAAGGTTTGAAACTAACGGCAAATTTTGGTTTCGACTATATAAATCGCAATTCTTTTACCTATTATAATCCCTACTTCGGAAATTCGGCCAGCGTAAAAGGCTCATTAGCTAAAGCTAATTATCGTTATTTCAGTTACACATTCAACCAGTTACTGACTTATGATAGGAAATTCAATGAAAAACATCATGTTGATTTATTGGCTGGTCATGAATATTACGACCATAGTTACAATTCTCTAAATGCTTCTAAAACAGGATTTCCTTTCGGGGGACTCTATGAATTAGCAGCCGCTACTACTATTACAGACGCATCTTCTGTTGCAGATAAATACACGATTGAATCTTATTTATTCCGGGCAAATTATGATTACATGGATAAATATTATTTATCAGCCAGTTATAGAACTGACGGCTCTTCCCGCTTTAACAAAGATTACCGTTGGGGTAATTTCTGGTCGGTTGGTGCCAATTGGCGTATGAGTAATGAAGACTTCTTGCGTGATGTGGATTGGTTGAATAATCTTTCTGTCAAATTAAGCTACGGTGTACAAGGTAATGATAATGTCTTAAATAGTGCCGGTGAGCAGATATTATATGCTTGGCAATCTTTTTATGATTTAGGTTGGCCGAACGCATCCATGAATGGAGCGCTTATTTCTTCTTTGGAAAATACGAATCTGAAATGGGAACAGAACGGAAATTTGAACGTGGGTGTCGAAGCTAAAATATTCGATCGTTTCACTGCATCAATCGAATGGTATAAACGTAAAACAACAGATATGTTACTTGACTATCCAATGGCATCTTCTTTAGGTTTCGACAGTTATCTGAGAAATATCGGTAGTATGCGTAACACAGGGTGGGATATCACATTAAACGGACGTTTGGTTGAGACCAACGATTTTACATGGAATCTGACTCTTATGGGGTCTACTGTTAAAAATAAGGTATTACACCTGGCAGATAAACCTGAAATTATTAGTGGAAACTATATTATAAAAGAGGGCGAAACCCTTAACTCTTTCTACACGGCTAAGTCGGCAGGTGTTGACCCAGCTACAGGTGACCAATTGTATTGGGTTTGGGACACAGATAAAGATGGTAATCCCGGCGAAGCTTATATTTCTTCAAGTGCGGACAAAGCGACTAAATCAAAGCAGATTATGGGTAGTCGTATTCCGAACCTGTATGGTTCATTTACAAACGACTTCAGATTCAAAGGTTTTGATTTGAGTGTTATGTGTACTTATTCTATCGGTGGTAAGATATTGGATGGCGTTTACAATACCTTTATGTATGGTAATTATGTGGGACAAGCTAAACATCAAGATTTAGCAAGAGCTTGGAAACAGCCTGGTGATATTACAGATATACCAAAAGTTCAGATTGGAAAAACCTATCCAATCACGGATGACAACCTGATTAATGCTTCTTATCTGACTATTAAAAATATCACATTCGGTTATTCATTGCCTTCAAGAGTGTTGAAAAATATCTTTTTGAGAGATGTTCGACTGACAGCTACTGCAGACAATTTGGTATTGTTCTCCCATCTGAAAGGTATGGACCCGCAATATAACTTCAGTGGAGGTACTACATTTGTTTATACACCATCGAGAACGATTTCATTCGGTGTAGATATTAAATTCTAAGTAGAACCATTAAAATAAAGACATAGAAAGTATGAAAAGAATTATATATATGTTATCTGCTGTCGGGTTGCTTACTCTGGGAGCTTGTAACGACCAATTAGATACAAATCCGACGGATAGAGTTTCCGGGACGATTATTTTTAGTGATGCCAACGGTGCGGAAGTAGCGATGAATGGTATTTACCGTGCAACTTATGTTGCAGGTTGGGGAACCGGTTGGGCGGATGAAAACCCCGGTTTTACGGGTATTTATCTGGCCGGAGATTTAATGGGTGAAGACCACTTGATGTTAAGTCAGGGACAAGGATGGTTTTATGAAGATTATCGACTGAATGTTCGTCAGGATTATACGCACAAGCAAGGTCGTCCTTATCAGTTCTGGAATATTCATTACACGTTGATTTCCAATACGAACTATATTATTGCTCAAGCTCCGGGAGCCAGTGGAGATAAGAATTTACTGAATTCGGTATTAGGACAAGCGTATGCAATGCGTGCTTATTGTTATTTCCAATTAATACAGTTATATCAACAGACTTATAAAGGGAATGAATCTGCTCCGGGTGTACCTCTCTATACCGAGCCTACAACCAGTGCTTCTGTAGGTAAAGCTCGTGGAACCGTAGAAGATGTTTATGCACAGATTGACTCTGATTTGAAAGAGGCAATATCCTTATTAAAGGATTGTGGTATTGCGCAAAAGCATGCTTCACATATTGATTATTATGTGGCAAATGGTATTAAAGCACGTGTCTGTCTGGTTCAAGGCCGCTACGAAGAAGCCGCTGCAGCTGCAAAAGAAGCACTGACTAAACCTGGGTTAACTCCTGTTGAAACCGTAGCCTCCTTAGGAGGATTCAATAGTTCCAAATTATCAAATGTTTTGTGGGGAGTTGAAGTAATAGCCGACCAAAGCCAGCATTTCGCATCTTTCTTCAGTCATATGGATGCGGATGCTCCGGGTATGTATGCGGAAAAAGCTCCTCAGTGTATATCCAGTTGGTTGTACAACAATATTCCGGCAACGGATGATAGAAAAGCTTGGTGGAGAGGTGAATTGGAAGATGAAGTGACCGGAACATCCATGCAATCCTATTGCCAGATTAAGTTTAAATTCGCAAATGTAACAAACCGTACGGGTGACTATATTTATATGCGTGGGGAAGAAATGTTACTGATTCTTGCAGAAGCCGAATGTCATTTGAAGCATTATACGGAGGCTCGTAAATACATTTCCGAGCTGGGCGGTAAACGTGATAAAGATTATGCTACGCGTTTGGCTAAATACTCTGACTCCGACTCTTACAATCAGAATACCATAGCACCCTTGCAAACATTGATGGATGAGATATTATTCCAACGTCGTGTGGAATTATGGGGTGAACAAGGACGTATTTTTGATTTACAGCGTCTGAAATTAGGATACAATCGTGATTATGAAGGTAGTAATCATACGGAACTTGTTAAAAACAAGGATACGAATGCAGGTTCTAAAGAGTTTATCATGACACTTCCCCAATCTGAAATAGATGGTAATGAAAACATCAGTGCTTCAGACCAGAATCCTTTTTAATGTTTAATAATAAAGAGATTACAAATATGAAATTAAATATTTTAAAATCATTATCCCTATTGTTCCTGATGATGACAGCGTTAGTCGCCTGTTCAGATTCGGAAGGAACGATTTATAGTAGTGATGAACCAAGCTACGCATTTGCCAGTGCTCTTCAAAAAGTTGAAATGGTGTCTTCAGACGAAAATAAAATCTTGGTGCCGGTTTATCGCGGTAATACAAGCGGAACTTCTACATTGGAACTCACATTAACACCGGCAGCAGGTATTGACCCCGGTCTATTTAAACTTGCAACTCCATCTGTCTCATTTGAAGATGGCCAGTCTGTTGCCGAAGCTATCATCTCATACGATGATATTAACGCCTTGGGAGCTGCTGATATTTACTCGTTGACATTAAGTTTTGATGAAGCAAAATCATCTCCCGCAAATGTCAGCTCCATAGTTGTTAGAGCTCAGCGTAAATTAACATTCAAGTCAATTGGAGTTGGATTATTTACGTCAACATTTTTCGCTGATGGAGCAGGAAATCCATATCAGGCAGAAGTTACTGTAGAAAAAGCGGAAGAAGCGAATGTATACCGTTTACTTGATGTTTATGAAGATGACTATCCAATCCTATTTGCTACAGATGACAAAGGAGAAGTTATCGCTTTTGTAGATCAGGAAACAGGTTATGTAGATCCTGATTATGGTATGATTTCAATAAGATTAGAAGATGTTGAAAAGGTGGATAATACATACAATTTCCTTCTAAGATTCTACGTATCGGCAGGTTCGTTCGGAACTGCTGTAGAATCTATTGAAATGCCTAATTAATATCAAGTACAACCTATCCGAAATGAGTTAGTTTGAAAGTATTATTTTCAAACTAGCTCATTTCCTGTTTTTTACTCAGTCTTAACTTCTCCAGCTATTCATCCATACAGTCCTTGCGTTCAACGAACGTGAAACGCAAAAACATCGAACGTATTTTTTTCGTTCTACGTTCGTATTTTTTCCGTTCATCGAACGTTGAACGGAAGGAATATAGTAATGAATGACCTTCCCTGAAATTAGTTTCAGAGTAAAGCTATTAATTGTTTGCTCTTACAGGTAGTATTGTTGTTCTCTATCTACGGAAATTTTCGAACTATATCGGTTAAATCAAGTAGAAAATTAGTATTTTTACTTGTCCCTTGTTTTTGTTTATCAAAATAGTAGTTTGTTGCAAATATCTATTTGTCAATCATATACGCAATATTGAACAGGTGAATATACACTTGTAAAATTCTTACTTAAAAAAGTATCAAAACGCCCGGTAGATACGTAATATATTTATTATCAATGAATTACATCAATGCGTAGTTCTGCAAAAACTCTGGTAGTTTCTTTTGTAGGAATGAAACAACAAGAGCTGCCGGTAAAATCATCGCTTAAGATTGTTTTAGAAGTTGACAATCAGATGCTTGATGAGGTGATGGTCGTAGCTTACGGTACGACTAAAAAAGAGTCATTCACCGGTTCTGCAGAAGTTGTGAAAGCGGATAAAATAGCATCACGACCTATTGCGAATATGAGTAAAGCAATAGAAGGCCAAGTTGCCGGTGCTCAAGTAACATCCGGTTCAGGACAACCGGGATCAGGTGCTTCTATTATGATTCGTGGTTATGGTTCTATTAATGCAACCGCAAATCCACTCTACGTAGTAGATGGTGTTCCTTATGATGGAAATATTTCAGCTATTAATCCGAATGATATAGAGTCGATAACGATATTAAAGGATGCTTCGGCAGGGGCACTGTATGGCTCACGTGGGGCAAATGGTGTCGTAATGGTTACAACAAAAAAAGGAAAAAATGGGAAAACTTCTGTAGAGCTGAAAGCGAATTGGGGTATTGCTTCGAGAGCTATTCCCCGATATGATACAATGGATGAAAAAGGGTTTTTGGAAACCATATTTTGGAATTTTAGAAATAAGCAGTTCGCAAATGGCATGCCTGCTAAAGAGGCAGGTCTATATGCATTACAGAGGATTGGTAATCCGAATGTTGGTGTTTTAGGAATAAACGAAGAGTTTAATCCTTACAATTATGCGATTGCCGATTTGATTGATCCGGTCACCGGGCAAGTAAGATCTGATGCCACATTAAAATATCATGAGGATTGGTTGGACGAGGCTACAGCCTCCAATCCCTTACGTCAGGAGTATCAAATAAGTGTAACGAATGGTAATGATAAAACGAAGAGCATGTATTCGTTGGGATATTTGAGTGAAGACGGTTTGTTGAAAACAACTAATTTCAAACGCTTTTCCGGTCGTGCCAATATTGATACAGAAATTACGGATTGGTTTAAAGGTGGAATCAATGTGAATTATTCCCGTAACGAGAGTAATACTTCCTATGAAAATAACTCTTATACCTCAAACGTATGGTATTCCGCCCAATTGATGGCTCCTATCTATCCGATATATCAGAAGAATTCCGATGGTTCGAATGTATTGGACAAAAATGGGACTCCCGTTTTTGATTATAGTGCCAACAGACCTTCCGGGGCAAATGCCAACTGGAATATGATTGCTACGTTGTATGATGACAAACGTTCATCGACGAGTGATAACCTGAGCGGTCGTACTTATATCACTTTAGGGGATATGGATAAAGGAATTTTGGAAGGTTTGAAGTTTACGACGACATTTGGATTCGACTTGATTAATTCGTCAAGTATGACTTATTACAATCCTTATAATGGAAACTCAGTAGGGGTCAACGGTTCTTTGGAGAAAGCGACCGGTCGCACATTCAGTTATACTTTGAATGAAATTCTATCGTATAATCGTACATTTAACCAACATCACATAGATGCATTAGTAGGGCACGAATTTTATCAATATCAATATGAATATTTAGGCGCTTATAAGACAGGTTTCCCCTTTGGCGACTTATTTGAATTGGATGCAGCCATTAATACTTTAGAGGCTAGTTCTTATAAAAATGAATATGCGATACAATCTGTCTTCTCCCGGTTTAATTATGATTATGCCGATAAGTATTATTTGTCATTGAGTTATCGTACGGATGGTTCTTCTCGTTTTTACAAAGATAACCGCTGGGGAAACTTCTGGTCGGTTGGTGCTAATTGGCGCCTTAGCCAGGAAGCTTTTATGGAAGATTTGGATTGGGTGAACAATATGTCTGTAAAAGCCAGTTATGGTGTACAGGGAAACGATGCTGTCGGTTCATTGTATGCATGGCAACGTTTGTATGGATTTAACCACAATGCCAATTATGGTGGAACGACTATATCATCTCTTGAAAACAAAGAGTTGAAGTGGGAAAAGAATGGCAATTTGAATATTGGTCTTGAATTCAAACTTTTTGATCGTGTGGATGCTTCTATCGAATGGTATAATCGTAAGACTACGGATATGTTGATGGCTTATCCGATGGCGACCTCGACAGGTTTCGATTCTTATTATGCAAATGTCGGCAGTATGCGTAATCGCGGTTGGGATATATCACTGGGAATTGACGTTTTAAAAGCGAGAGATTTTAATTGGAAAATGACTCTTATCGGCTCTACCGTTAAGAACAAAGTGTTGAAATTGGCAGACAAACCTGAAATTATTTCCGGAAGTTATATTATAAAAGAAGGAGAAACATTGAATTCATTCTATACGGCAACAGCAGCGGGTGTTGACCCTTTAACCGGTTTGCAATTGTATGAAGTTTGGGATTTGGATAAAAATGGCGAACGTACTTATTATAAAACGACTTCGGGATCCAAAGCTACAGCGTGTAAAAGCATACAAGGTAGCCGTATCCCTAATCTGTATGGTTCCATCGGTAACGATTTCAAATATAAAGGTTTCGATTTGAGTTTAATGTTTACTTATTCCATTGGTGGAAAAATTTTGGATAGCGTATATAATACTTTGATGTATAGCAACTACATTGGCCAGGCCCGTCACCAACATTTGGAGCGTGCTTGGAAGAATCCGGGAGATATTACGGATATAGAACGTATTAACATCGATAAAACACACATTACAACAGATAATGATTTGATTAATGCGTCTTATTTTGCCTTGAAAAATGTAACTTTTGGTTATACCCTTCCATCTAAATGGTTAAAGAAGATACAGTTTGAGTCTATTCGCTTGACGGCAACTGCCGATAATTTATTCATGTTAACCCATTTGAAAGGCTTAAATCCTCAGTACAATTTTTCTGGTGGAACGAACTTTGGTTACGTACCGACACGTACGGTATCTTTTGGCATAGATGTTAAATTCTAAATTAAAAACATTGAAGAGATGAAAACGAAATTTATTAATATATTCCTTTTGGTTGTCGGATTGATGTTAGGTGCTTGTTCCGATAATTTGAATACGGAACCGACTACTTCGACTACAAGCGAGGTTGTGTTTCGAGATGTTACTTCCGCGCAAACAGCTATGAATGGTATTTATCGTTATATGTATACTGCGGGCTGGAGTGTTAACTGGTCGGCGGAAAACTGTGGCCTATCCGGTATTTTACTGACTGCCGATTTGATGGGAGAAGATCACCTTATGGCAGATCCTGGTCAAGGTTGGTTTTGGTATGATTATTGTTTAGATGTCCAAATGGATTATACCCATACTTCCGGCCATCCCTATGCTTTCTGGAATTTCTTTTATACTAGTATCTGTAATATCAATTATATTTTGGCAACAGAAAACACATTGCCGGGTGATCCTGCAGAGGTGAAAAAATTGATGGCACAAGCTTACGCCATGCGTGCGATGTGTTATCATTATTTGATACAGATTTATCAGCAAACTTATGTAGGAAATGAGGATGCTGCCGGTGTACCGATTTATACGGAACCTACAACAAAGGAAACTATCGGTAAACCCCGTGGTACGATAAAAGATACTTACTTGCAAATTAATGCCGACATCAATAAAGCGATAACTCTATTTGAAGAAGTTGGAATAGAGAGTCACGAACATGCGTCTCATATAGATTATTATGTGGCTAATGGATTTAAAGCTCGTATTTGTATGACTCAGAATCTGTATGCCGATGCAGAACAAGCGGCAACGGAGGCTCTAAAAGCTCCCTATGCGCGTGTGGCAACGGTAAATGAGATGAAAGGTATGAATAATATCACAATGCCCAATGTTTTATGGGGAATGGAAGTAATAGCAGAGCAAGGTTCTGGTTTCGAGGGTTTCTTCTCTCATATGGATGCCGATGCGGAAGGACTGTATGCTTCTTCTGCTCAAAAATGTATTGATGCCTCTTTGTATTCCAGAATACCTCAGTCGGATGAACGCAAAGGTTGGTTCCGTGGCAAACTGGAGAAAGATGGAGAAGGCTCAAATTTCAGCTATTGTCAATTGAAATTTAAAATGGCAAATTATAGTAATCGTATTGGTGATATTATTTATATGCGTTATGAGGAGATGTTACTGATTAAGGCAGAAGCTCAGTGTATGCAGGATAAGTATTCGGATGCCCGTTTGACTTTAACAGAATTATTGGAACAGCGGGATGCTAATTATGCAGAAATGTTGAATAATTTCACTGATAGTAAAAACTATAATAGTGATACGAATGGCCGTATCGTCTCATTAATGGATGGCATTTTACTTCAACGTCGTATAGAGTTATGGGGAGAAGTAGGCCGTTTATTTGATTTGAAACGTTTAGGATTAGGTTATAACCGTGATTATGAAGGTTCGAATCAGACAACAGCTCTAGCAACAGATCCTGGAGACTTACGTTTTGTTTTACCTTTGCCGCAGTCAGAGATTGACGGTAATGTCAATATCTCCGATGAAGATAATAATCCTCTTTATTAATCGAATAGAATTTAGGATGATGAAAAAATATATATTTAATAATACAATTGTCTGGTTATTCGGGAGTGTGTTAATTGCTTTAGCATCCTGTAGTCAGGACAATCAAGGGGCTATGTATATCCCTGAAAATAATGAAGCCGTTTTTATAGTAAAATCAGCAGAGTATCTGTTTACTCCGACTGATCCGCAAGAATTTGCGATAACAGTTAAACGTTCTTCGAGTATTGGTGCGGCAGAAGTGCCGGTGACTAATGATATAGCCAGTGGCGAATTTACTATACCGGCTACTGTTTCTTTTACGGACGGAAGCCTTGAAAGTACATTGAAAATCACTTTTGACCAAGAAAAGTTAGAGGCTGGCAAAAGAAATGTAATTCATCTTTCACTTCCAGAATCAAATATTTCAACTTACCAGACAGATATGGTTGTTACTATTACTCGTGATTATAGTTGGGAGTTTTATGCACATGGTAGCTACTATTGGGGATTGTTTGGCGCAGCAGGTAACACTGATATTTATCGTTGTGTAGAAGCTCCTGAAAATTATCGTATCATGGGGCCGATGACCGAAGGGTACAACTTGCAATTTGCAGTAGCTGAAGATGGTAGTGTTTCATTTCCTGAACTGAATTCTTATGGTGGCTATGAGTTTACCACAGGATACAACCATCCCAGCTATGGTATGGTTTATCAGGAGTATTATCCGGAAGATGCGGAATTTGACGTAGATAGCAAAAAAATAACGTTTTATGTGTATTCTTATGTGGGTGCGGGAGGTTTCGGATATTTCAATGATGTTTATACTTGGGAATAGTAAAAACTTATTTTAAATAGAACTATTTTATCTGAATGAGTTAATTCGAAATCAATTGATTTCGAATTAACTCATTTCTTATTTGTCGTTTCAGGATTTGTTCTTATATTTGTTCACATACTTAACAAGACGATGATTGTTTTATAGAAGCATCTTCTGTTTACAGACATGTTTCTGAAAGTTAGTACTTTATACGTACGTGTGTTTTCGTCTGTTTGGAAAAAAAGGATATTTGGGTGATGAATAAGAGAGTGAAGAAGATTAGAAATAGTTATATTTTGTTATACAATTAAAAGGTTACAATGCTTGGCGTTGCAACCTTTTTTGTTTTTAAACTAGGATATTTATGCGTGCAGGATAGTTTCGGGATGATTTTATTTATATAGCTCCTGTGATAATGATAACAACTTTTAGTTAGCATAGCATTAAATAAAGAACATAATATTGTTTCTTCGTGTTTTCATTCAGAAAATAATGTACAACATGGAAAAAGTTATTTACAACTTGGTGTTCAACCGGAAAAAGCAGTTGAACTCGGAGGGGAAGGCTCTAATACAAATAGAAGCCTACCAAAACAGGCAGAAAAAGTATTTCTCGACAAAGGTTTATGTAAAACCTTCTCAGTGGGATAACAAAAGACGTGCCGTGAAGAACCACCCTAATATGGATGCACTGAATCAGTATCTGGCAGATTATATATCAAGTCTGGAGAGGATTGAATTGGATATGGTTCAAAACGGGAAACAGTTTAACATCAAGGACTTGAGTGGGAAAAATATAGACATATCAACATCTTTCACGGCTTTTATGAAAGGAGAGATTATGCATGGAAATTTGAAGGAATCGACTTTGAAAAACCATATGTCAACATTACAAGTCTTATGTTCATATAAAGAGGATGTAAGCTTTGATGAGCTTACTTTTAATTTTTTGTGCGATTTTGAATATTATCTTTTGAAACATCAATATCATCGGAATACAATAGCCAAGCATATGAAGCATTTGAAACGGTATGTGAATCTGGCAATTAATAAAGATTTGTTTGATTTGCAAAGGTATCCTTTTCGAAAATACAAAATTAAGTATATGGAGAGTAAGCGCGGACATCTGACTCCGGAGGAACTTGAAAAGCTGGAGACGATAAATGTTAATCTGAGAATGACTCTTCGGCGCTCGTTGGATATGTTTTTGTTTAGTTGCTATACCGGATTACGTTTTTCTGATATTGTAAATATCAAACAGGAGAACTTTCATATAATTGATGATAAACTTTGGTTGATTTATTCATCAGTAAAAACTGATGTGAATGTTCGTCTTCCTCTGTTTCTTTTATTTGAAGGGAAGGCGCAAGTTATTTATGAACGGTATAAGTCGAATTCCAAAACATTGTTTAATATGCCGCTATCCTCAAATTCGAATGTGAATAAGCAATTGAAACGAATTTGTCAGATGGTAGATATAGATAAAAAGGTGTCTTTTCATACAGCACGTCATACGAATACTACATTATTATTGTATAATGGTGCAAATATTACTACAGTACAGAAGTTGTTGGGACATAAAAGTGTTCGAACAACGGAGATTTACAGTAATATAATGGATATGACGGTTGTTCGTGATTTGGAAAGTATGACGCTAAAATAGCAAATAATGCTTTGTCGAGAGAAAGTTTTAACCTGTTTATTCTTTGAAAAGTAAATAAAATATACGACTTTTGCTACATGATGAATCAGCCGTTAGCAGAGAGGTTACGTCCAAAGACGTTGGATGATTATATTGGGCAGAAACACTTGGTGGGACAAGGTGCTGTTCTTCGAAAAATGATTGATGCCGGGCGTGTGCCTTCTTTTATATTGTGGGGACCGCCGGGAGTAGGAAAAACTACTTTGGCACAAATCATTTCAAACAAGCTGGAAGCACCTTTTTATACATTGAGTGCTATTAGTTCCGGCGTGAAGGATGTACGGGAGGTGATTGAAAAAGCGAAAAGTAACCGTTTTTTTAATACGGTTTCGCCGATTCTTTTTATTGATGAAATTCATCGCTTTAGTAAATCACAGCAAGATTCTTTGCTGAATGCTGTGGAAACGGGAGTGGTCACTTTGATTGGAGCTACAACGGAAAATCCCTCATTTGAAGTGATTCGTCCTTTATTATCCCGTTGTCAGGTATATGTACTGAAGTCATTAGAGAAAAATGATTTGTTGACGTTGTTGAATAAAGCAATTACAGAAGATGTAGTATTGAAGGATAAAAGTATTATCCCGACAGAAACGGATGCCATATTGCGTTATTCGGGGGGAGATGCCCGCAAGCTTTTGAATATACTTGAACTTGTGGTGGCTGCGGAAGAAGGAAATGAGAAGATTGAAATAACGGATGAAAAAGTAGTTGAACGTTTGCAGGAAAATCCGGCTGCTTATGATAAGGGAGGAGAGATGCATTATGACATAATCTCAGCTTTTATCAAATCGATACGAGGTAGTGATCCGGATGCTGCTATATATTGGCTGGCCCGGATGGTAGCTGGGGGAGAAGATCCTGAATTTATTGCTCGTCGATTGGTTATTTCAGCCTCGGAAGATATCGGATTGGCGAATCCCAACGCGTTGTTGTTGGCAAATGCCTGTTTTGAGGCGTTGAAAAAGATTGGCTGGCCGGAAGGACGGATTATTTTAGCGGAAACAACAGTTTATCTGGCATGCAGTCCTAAAAGTAATTCGGCTTATATGGCGATTAATGATGCGTTGGAATTAGTAAACCGGACAGGAAATTTGCCTGTACCGCTTCATTTACGTAATGCTCCGACTAAGTTGATGGCAGAATTAGATTACGGGAAAGACTATAAGTATGCACATGATTATGAAAATCATTTTGTCAAACAAGAGTTTCTTCCGAAAGAGATTTTGAACGAACGGTTATGGAAAGGGCAGGAGAACCCGGCGGAACATAAACTGATAGAACAAATGAAACGTTTATGGGGCGACAGGTACTAGAAATTGACAATAGATAAATAAAAAATGAAAAATAGATGGATAAAAGCTATCAGAAATAATGTAATGATAGCGTTTTGCTAATATTTTTCGGATTTTAATTTTCAAAGTTCAATTAAATTCGTACATTAGCCGCCTGTTTTTAGAAAAATCGTTATATAAATTATATTTAACATTAAAAAGACATTGGTATGAAGAAGCACAATTTTTATGCAGGTCCCTCTATCTTGAGCGAGTTTACAATTAAAAATACGGCTGCTGCGGTAGAAAATTTTGCCGGTATGGGTTTATCTCTTCTTGAAATTTCCCATAGAAGTAAAGAGTTTATAGCTGTAAATGACGAGGCTCGTGCACTGATTAAAGAGTTGCTGGATATTCCTGCCGGCTACGAAGTTGTATTCTTGGGTGGTGGTGCAAGCATGCAGTTCTGTATGGTGCCTTATAACCTTTTAAATAAGAAAGCATCTTATCTGGATACCGGCACGTGGTCTTCCAAAGCAATTAAGGAAGCAAAGTTGTTCGGCGAAGTGGAGGTCGTTGCATCTTCTAAGGATAAAAACTATATCTATATCCCTAAGAATTATACAATTGCGGATGATGCTGATTATTTCCATTTCACAACGAATAATACGATTTATGGTACGGAGCTTCGTAAAGATCCGGATGTAAAGCAGCGTTTGGTTGCGGATATGTCATCAGACATATTCTCCCGTCCGATAGATGTTTCCAAATATGATATTATCTATGCCGGTGCACAGAAGAATCTGGCGCCAGCCGGTGTAACATTGGCTATTGTTCGTGTGGATGCATTAGGGCATGTTGATCGCCCCATCCCAACTATGCTGAATTATAAAACTCACGTTGATAAGGATTCGATGTTCAATACACCTCCTGTTTTACCTATCTATGCAGCTTTGCAGACATTGAAATGGTACAAGGAACAAGGTGGAGTGGCTGCAATGGAAAAGAAAGACCAGGAAAATGCAGCTATCTTGTATGATGAAATTGAACGTAATAAATTGTTTAAAGGAACTGCTGTTCCGGAAGACCGTTCTATTATGAATGTTTGCTTTGTAATGAACGATGAATATAAGGAGTTGGAAGACGAATTCAGTAAATTCGCTTCTGCTGCCGGTATGGTTGGTATCAAGGGACATCGTTCTGTAGGAGGTTTCCGTGCTTCTTTATACAATGCAATGCCTAAGAGCAGTGTGGAAGCATTGGTTGCTTGTATGAAAGAATTTGAAAAACAGCATTAATTATGGCAAAAATATTAGTAGCAACAGATAAGCCTTTCGCTGCTGTGGCAGTAAAAGGTATCCGTGAAGTCGTGGAAGGTGCAGGTGACGAGCTTGTTCTGCTTGAAAAATATGGTGAAAAGGCAAAATTGCTGGAAGCTGTAAAAGACGTGGATGCCATCATTATTCGTAGTGATATTATCGATGCGGAAGTATTTGACGCCGCAAAGCAATTGAAAATTGTGGTTCGTGCCGGTGCCGGTTACGATAATGTGGATTTGGCTGCAGCAACTGCTCATAATGTTTGTGTGATGAATACTCCGGGGCAGAATTCCAATGCTGTTGCCGAATTGGCTTTCGGAATGATGGTTATGGCTGTGCGTAACTTTTATAACGGAACGTCCGGTACCGAATTGAAAGGGAAAAAACTGGGTATTCATGCTTATGGAAATGTGGGTCGTAATGTAGCTCGTGTTGCAAAAGGTTTCGGTATGGAAATTTATGCTTTTGATGCTTTTTGTCCGAAAGAAGTCATTGAGCAAGATGGTGTGAAGGCTGTTGGCTCTGTAGATGAACTTTATGCAGCCTGTGATGTTATATCTTTGCATATACCGGCAACTGCCGAAACGAAGAATTCTATCAATTATGCTTTGGTTAATAAAATGCCAAAAGGCGGTTTGTTGGTAAATACAGCCCGTAAAGAAGTAATCGACGAAGCCGGATTGATTAAACTAATGGAGGAACGTACTGATTTAAAGTATGTAACAGATATTATGCCTGCGGCAAATGCGGAATTTGCGGAAAAGTTTGCAGGTCGTTATTTCTCTACTCCGAAGAAAATGGGAGCTCAGACTGCCGAAGCTAATATCAATGCAGGTATTGCAGCGGCTAAACAGATTGAAGGTTTCTTGAAGGAAGGTATTGAGAAGTTTCGTGTAAATAAGTAATCTGGCGGAAAGTAAATCCTTTTGTAAGAAGTGATAAAAGGTCATAAGTCAGAATTGAATATTTGATAAGGTCCGTAGAAATACCTGTTTTATGCAATTGTGTTTCTACGGACTTTCTTTTAAATTTGTAATATCTAAAACTCGTATTTAAAATGGCAAAGATTAAACCTTTTAAGGGAATTCGTCCTCCCAAAGATTTGGTGGAACAAGTAGCTTCTCGTCCTTACGATGTTTTAAATTCGGAAGAAGCTCGTGAGGAAGCGAAAGGGAATGAAAAATCATTATATCATATAATCAAACCGGAAATAGATTTTCCGGTGGGAACAGATGAGCATGATTCGGCTGTTTATGAAAAAGCCGCTGAGAACTTTCAAAAGTTTCAGGATAAAGGCTGGTTGGTACAGGACAAGAAAGAACTGTACTATGTATATGCTCAAACAATGAACGGCCGGACACAATATGGTCTGGTGGTCGGAGCTTATGTGCCCGATTATATGAATGGCATTATTAAAAAACATGAGTTGACTCGTCGGGATAAGGAAGAAGACCGCATGAAACACGTTCGTGTGAATAATGCAAATATAGAACCTGTATTTTTTGCTTATCCGGATAATGCGGAATTGGATGCTATCGTGAGGAAATATACGGCTAACATACCGGAATATGACTTTATAGCCGAACAAGATGGTTTCGGACACACGCTTTGGGTTATTGATAACGATGCGGATATTGCTCGTATTACAGAATTGTTTGCAGCTATGCCGGCTATGTATATCGCTGATGGGCATCATCGTTCCGCTGCCGCTGCCTTAGTTGGGGCTGAAAAGGCCAAACAAAATCCCAACCACAGGGGAGATGAAGAATATAATTATTTCATGGCGGTATGTTTTCCTGCCAATCAGTTGACAATTATTGATTATAACCGTGTAGTGAAAGACTTGAACGGTTTATCCGAGGAAGAGTTTTTAGCTAAAGTCGCTAAGAATTTTGTTGTAGAAGAAAAAGGTGCAGAAGTTTACAAACCGGTGGCTCTCCATAACTTCTCTCTTTATTTGGGAGGTAAATGGTATTCTTTGACTGCAAAACCGGGAACTTATGATGATAATGATCCTATAGGTGTATTGGATGTAACTATTTCTTCCAATCTGATATTAGATGAGATTCTGGATATAAAGGATCTTCGTTCTGACAAACGTATTGACTTTGTGGGAGGAATACGTGGATTGGGTGAATTGAAACGACGGGTGGATAGCGGTGAAATGAAGGTGGCATTAGCTCTTTATCCGGTCACTATGAAACAATTGATGGATATTGCAGATACAGGTAATATCATGCCACCGAAAACTACTTGGTTTGAACCGAAATTACGTTCCGGATTGGTTATCCATAAACTGATATAAAAAGATTCGGATATTTCCGGGAAATGGATTTTGCAGGTTTTGGTAAGCTTTTATAGCATCAAAGTTCTGTAAAATCCATTTTTTGCTTTATTCCTCTACACTATTTTAAATGATAAGTTGTCTGACTATCCGGGATTTTTTCACGATAACATAGAAATCCGTATCTTTGTAAACATATTATAGAATAAAATTATGTCTGCGATAAAAAATATTGTTTTTGACTTAGGAGGTGTATTAGTCGATTTGGACCGTAATCGGGCCGTCAAACGTTTTGAACAGATAGGTGTGAAGGATGCTGAGCAGCTAATTGATGCCTATGAGCAAAAAGGAATTTTTCTTGAAGTAGAAAACGGAACAATCGATAGTGACGAGTTTTGCCGTAAATTATGTGCTCATGTAGGTAAGGAATTGTCTTTTGAAGATATAAAATGGGCTTGGATGGGCTTTATTGTAGATGTACCGCAATACAAGCTGGATTATTTATTGGAGTTGCGTAAAAATTATCGTGTTTATTTGTTGAGTAATACGAATCCCATTATACAATCGTGGGCAAGAAGTCCGGAGTTTACCTCTGTCGGTTTGCCGATATCCGCTTATTTTGATAAGATGTATACTTCTTATGAAGTAGGAATAACAAAACCGAATCCTTTTATTTTTGATTTTATGATTAAAGATGCTGATTTGAAACCAATTGAAACACTTTTTGTAGACGACGGAAGTAGTAATATAGCAGTGGGTAAGCAGCTGAATTTCAGAACTTATCAACCGGATAATGGAGAAGATTGGCGTGATGCCGTATCTGCTTGTTTATTATAAGATTATTTTTAACACCTTGTCTTTATGCGATTTCATAGTTTACCTTATAGGGTATTTAATATTAAATGATTAGTTTTGTCTTTTAAAATACAATGAAATGAATAAAGATTCATTGACAGTTGGAAAATATGATGGTTTATCCCGTGAAGAACTGATAAAATGTTTGGATGCTCTGGAGCGGGAAAAAACTCAAATTTTGAAGAACTATGAAGTACGTACAGAACAACAAAATGATTATCAGGCCCAAGAAAGATTAGCTATTTTAAAAGCTGCGGTAAATATAGGGGATTCATTAATATGGGAGTATGATGTAGAAAATGATACAATCCATGTTGATTATGAACTGAATGCTTATGGGCGTAAGGCCCCTTCCCGTCTGAAAATTGAACCTTTCAGGAAAAGAGAAGATTTTTTGAATACCATTTATCCTGACGATCGGCAGAATGTTTATTATAATCATTTTATACGTCTTATTAATGGTGAAATCAGCAGTTATAGTATTCAGTATAGACGACTGTTTGAAGACCAGATTGTTTGGGTAGAAGCTAATGTTCAGCCCTATAAGTATGATGCACATGGGAAGCCTAGCCATGTGGTTTATTATTTGTCTGATATTACGGAACAAAAATTATTTCAGGATAAACTTTATAAGCTTGAAGATAAGTATCGTAAAATTATAAAAGCAATACCCGATGCTGTTTTTACTTTAACAGAGAACGCTGAAATTTTGGATATTTACGCAGGGACATCTCAAAATCTAATTTATACATTTCATTTACAGGAAGGTAAGATGATTGACGATTTGTTCCCTGATGAAGTTGCAATATCTTTGCATTCGGCGATAACTACGACTGTACAAACGCAAAAGGAACAAAACCTATATTTTCCCATATTATCCGGAGAGACCAAAAAGTATTATTATAGTCGAATCATACCTTATGAGACAAATGAGGTTTTAATCATGTTGCGTGATGCAACAGAGTTTCTGCAGAATAAGAAACAAGTGGATTTCTTAAACGATTTGATGCGGGCTATTCTTGATAACATTCCGGTAATTGTCGTTGTGAAAGAAGTTGTAAATGATTTCCGTCTCTTGTATATCAATGCTGCTGCAGAAGATTTTATGGGGATGAAAACTTCTGAGGCTTTAGGTAAAAATGATTTCGATATATATCCGGAGCAGGAGCAAGCGGAACGTATTCGTAAGATAGATATGGAAGTTCTGGAGAATTTACAGAACGTACAATATGCGGAAAAATATGTTACGCCGAAAGGAGAACATAAAGTAATGAATGTTATTCGTGTTTTGATTAATAATCCGACAAGAAAGGATTCTCCCTTACTTATTTCTATGGTATGGGATATTACCCGGGAAATGGAGAATGAGCTTCAGTTAGTGAAGGCGCGGGAAGCGGATAAATTGAAATCAGCTTTTCTAGCCAATATGAGCCATGAGATTCGTACCCCGTTGAACGCAATAGTCGGCTTCTCTTCGTTACTGGCAGAAGCGGAAAGCCAAGAAGAAAGCCAAGAGTTTATTTCTATTATAAATAAGAATAATGAGTTATTGTTGCAGCTTATCGATGATATTCTGGATATATCCAAGATAGAAGCAGGTATGCTTGAGTATTCTTACTCGGATATAGATTTGAAAGATATCTGCATCGAACTATATAATATTCATTCGCTTAAGATAAAGCCTGGTGTGAAAATGCTTTTTGATTTTGAACATCCTTCGATTCTGTTACATACGGATGAGCGCCGGGTAAAGCAAGTTATGTCTAATTTCCTGACTAATGCGATTAAGTTTACGGGAAAAGGTACAATTACAATCGCTTATGAGTTAAGAGGAGATACAGTATATGTGTCGGTTGAAGATACCGGTTCCGGAATTTCAGCCGAAAATAAAGAGACTATTTTCGACCGTTTTGTGAAATTGAATAGATATCAGCAAGGAACAGGTCTTGGGCTTGCTATCAGTAAAATGATAATCGAACACTTAGGTGGTTCAATAGGGGTTGATTCAGAAGAAGGGAAAGGCTCTACATTCTGGTTTACGTTGCCTTTGGTATCTTTCGGGAATAGGGTTTAAAGACTTACGTCTTTTATGAAAAAGTCTATCATGTTTTGCTGAAAATCCTATAGTCTTTTACTGGATAGAGTTGGATATGTTTTTAATCTAAAGGGGAGGGTTGTATAAAAATTAAAAGTAAACCCCTCATGGCCGAGGGGTTTATTAATATATCATGTGAGATTATTGGATACCGTCTTCTTTCAGCTTAACTTGCCATTTCCATGCGGAAGACAGTGTATCTTCTAATGTCTCTTTTGCTTTCCAGCCTAACACTTTATTTGCACGTTCGGGGTTGGCCCAGACTTTTTCAATATCACCTTCGCGACGGCCTACGATTTTGTGAGGAACTTTTACTCCAGTTGCCTTTTCGAATGTGTTAATCAGTTCTAATACTGAAACACCGTTACCGGTTCCCAGATTGAAGATTTCTACATTTTGCTCAGTTTTGTCACCTAACATACGATCCATCGCTATGACGTGGGCTTTTGCCAAGTCTACAACATTGATGTAGTCACGGATACAAGAACCGTCAGGAGTGTTATAGTCGTCACCGAATACACTTAATTCTTTCCGGATACCGATTGCTGTCTGTGTCAAATAAGGAATCAGGTTCTGAGGTACACCGTTAGGTAATTCTCCGATTTCAGCAGTCGGATGGGCACCTATCGGATTAAAGTAGCGCAGGATGATACTCTTAAATGGAGCACCGGCGTGGATTGTGTCGCGAATGATTTCTTCGTTGATTTGTTTAGTATTTCCATAAGGAGAGGTGGCCGGTTTAATTGGTGCGCTTTCTGTAACCGGCAGATTTTCAGGATCCGGTTGTCCGTATACGGTACAAGAAGAAGAGAAAACAATTCCTTCTATACCGAATTCCGGCATTAGCTCAAGCAAATTTACCAGTGTCACGATGTTGTTGCGGTAGTATTTCAACGGTTGCTGAACAGATTCACCTACGGCCTTACTGGCTGCGAAAAGGATGATGCCTTTAATTCCCGGATGAGCTTTCAATGCTTCGCGTGTTGCTTCTTTATCTTTCAAATCCAGTTTGATAAATTCCGGACGAATACCAGTGATGCGTTCGATACCATCCAATACTTCAATATTGGAGTTTGACAAGTCGTCAATAATGACAACTTCGTAACCTGCGTTTTGCAGTTCTACTGTGGTGTGTGAGCCAATGTAGCCGGTTCCGCCGGCAACTAAAATCTTCTGTTTCATTTTAGTGTTTATTTAGATTAGTACTGTTATACAATCCCGGAAAATCCCATAAATGCCATTGCCAGCAAACCGGCAGTGATAAGGGCGATAGGGGTTCCTTTCATTCCTTCCGGAACGTGGGTTAAAGCCAGTTGTTCCCGAATACCTGCAAAGATAACTAAAGCTAACGCAAATCCAATGGCTGTAGAGATTGCATATACGACCGATTCCAATAAATTGTATTCTTTCTGAATAACAAGGATTGCAACGCCCAAGATACAGCAATTTGTCGTAATCAGCGGAAGGAATACTCCAAGTGCTTGATATAGAGCGGGAGAAACCTTTTTCAGGATGATTTCAACCATCTGAACGAGGGCTGCGATAATCAGAATAAAGCTGATTGTTTGCATAAAGCCCAAACCAAAAGCATCCAAAATATATTTCTGGACCAGGAAAGTCACAATAGTGGCAATAGTCAGAACAAATGTCACGGCAGCTCCCATACCGGCGGCTGTTTCTACTTTCTTGGATACTCCCAGGAACGGACAAATACCTAAAAACTGAGCCAGTACAACGTTGTTGACGAATACAGCGGCAATAAATATCAGTATATATTCCATTTTCTTTCTTTTTATGCTTTACGCAGTTTGTTTACAATAGCCACCAGGTATCCCAGTGCGATAAAGGCCCCCGGAGCCAGTACAAAGATTAACGAACCGTATTGTTCGGGCATCAAAGTCAATCCGAATAATTTGCCTGTACCCAATAATTCGCGGGCAGCCCCCAGCAAAGTCAGTGCAAGGGTAAATCCGAGTCCCATACCAATTCCGTCGAAAGCGGAAGGAATAATCCCGTTTTTCGCTGCGAATGCTTCGGCGCGGCCCAGTACGATACAGTTTACCACAATTAACGGAATAAACAGTCCCAAGCTGGCATACAATACGGGAACGAACGCTTCCATGCACATTTGTACAACAGTTACGAAAGTGGCAATTACCACAATGTAAGCCGGGATACGTACCATATCGGGTATCAGGTTCTTTAAAGCCGAGATGACAATGTTCGAACAGAGAAGCACGAACATGGTGGCTAGTCCCATACTCATACCGTTCAATGCCGATGAGGTTGTTCCCAATGTGGGACACATGCCCAGTAGGAGTACGAATGTCGGGTTTTCGTTGATGATGCCATTCATCAATATTTTCAGATTACTCATTGTTTTTTCCTCCCTCTTCTCTTGTGTTAGCAGTTGATGATTTGCTTGTCGCACCGGTCAGTCCGTCAGTCCCGGAAAAAGCGCTATACGCACGGTTTACGGCATTCAGGAATGCGCGGCTGGTAATGGTTGCGGCAGTTATTGCGTCCACATCCCCACCATCTTTGGTTACCTTCAGTTCTCCGTCGGCCAGCTTACGTCCCAATACACTTTGTTTGTTTTTATCTGTACTGAACCAATCCTGCATTTTTGCTCCAAGACCCGGAGTTTCAGCATGTTGCAACACTGAGTAATTGAGCAATTTGCCATCGGCATCAAAACCTACGATTACTTTGATTTCACCGCTAAAGCCTTTCTTTGTATTGCTTTCGACGGCTGCACCGACTAATTTCCCGTCTTTGGTTGCCGGATAGATTTTCAGTGAGTCGCCGTCGCCGGTGACAGCCATATAAACATCTTCCGTCGGTTTATTGTCAAATTCGGGTGTGACATCTTTGATTGCTTTTTCAAGAGCGGCAGCTTTTGAGGTGGCAATCGGGCCGGTCGTATACATATTTACACCGGCTAATATCGCTCCTGCCACTATACAGATAATGGTAAGTGAAAGGAACATATTGAGTAAGGTCGATTGTAATTTTGCCATGCTTATTTTCCTCCGAAATGTTTAGGTTTCATGTAACTGTTGATTAGCGGAGTCACTCCATTCATAATGAAGATGGCGAATGACATACCTTCCGGGTACGAACCGAACAGACGGATAACCGTTGTCAGGATACCGATACCCACGCCATATACCAACATACCGCTTTTACTCATCGGCGAAGTCACATAGTCGGTTGCCATAAAGATAGCTCCCAGCATCAGACCTCCGGATAGCAGATGAACGAACGGGTCTGCATATTGTGCCGGATTTATCAGATGCATGATTCCGGTGAAAACGAATACGGTAGCCAGGACAGATACCGGAATATGCCAGGTAATGATTTTTTTCCATAACATATAAAACAGTCCAAGTATAAGTGCCAATGCACTCACTTCGCCCAGACTACCTCCCATGTTACCTACCAGCATGTCCGACACGGCCGGAAGCTTGTCCAATGCACCTTCGTTCATCAACGACAGTACGGTTGCACCGGTAGTCGCATCCGTATAAGTCATCGGGAAAGCATTCAACGCATCTACTATCGGCCAAGTAGTCATTTGAGCCGGGAATGAAATCAATAGAAAGATACGACCGGTCAACGCCGGGTTGAAAATATTGTTTCCCAGTCCGCCAAACGACATTTTACCAATACCGATAGCAGCCAAAGCTCCGATAGCAATAATCCAGATTGGCAAATTTGACGGTAGGTTGAAGGCTAATAATACACCGGTCAGGATGGCTGAACCGTCATACAGAGTCGGTTCCTTTTTCATCAGGAACTTTTGAATCAGATACTCGAACAGGACACAAAAGAATACCGACGCTACGGTAACAATCAGTGCGCCTAATCCGAAGAAGTAGAGTGATACCAGGAAAGCCGGAACAAGGGCAATCAGTACACCATACATATTCTTACTTATGCTGTCACCACCGTGGATATGGGGTGAAGGAGATACGATTAGTTTATTTTCCATGTTGCTCTTATTTTATGACTTTCTAGCACGAATAATACCCATTACTTTTCCTTTACCTGACCGGATGTAGTCCAGAAGCGGACGGTTGGCGGGGCAGGTGTAACTGCATGAACCGCACTCGATACAGTCGGTAATATAATTCTTCTCAGCAAGTTCCCATTCCTTAAACTCTGTTGCGTTCATCAGTAGGGTGGGGTTGAGACCCATCGGACAGACATTTACGCATTTGGCACAGCGGATACAATCGTGCATCGGTTTGCGGACAGACTCTTCTTGTGTCAGAAGCAATACCCCGGAACTACCTTTTGTTACAGGTACTTCGGCACTAATAAGGGCTTTCCCCATCATCGGGCCGCCACCGATAATTTTACCGGTATTTTCAGGAATACCGCCGGCTGCCTCAATCAATGTACTGATAGGTGTTCCCATACGAACCAGAAAGTTCGACGGATTGGATACGGCTTTTCCGGTTACAGTCACGACACGTTCGAACAGCGGTTTGTTTTTCTGTACGGCTTCGTACACTGCATAGGCTGTACCTACATTCTGTACAACTGCGCCGGCTGAGATTGGTAATGCGCCGCTTTTCACTTGGCGCCGGATAACTGCGTCGATAAGTTGTTTCTCACCTCCTTGCGGGTATTGCACTTTTAACGGCATAATTTCGATACCCGGATAGGAAACAGCCTGTTTTTGCATCAGAGCGATTGCATCCGGTTTATTGTTCTCGATGCCGATAATCGCTTTGTTTACATGAACCGCTTTCATCAGCAGTGTAACGCCTACGAGTATTTGTTCGCTTTTTTCCAGCATCAACGAATGGTCGGATGTAAGGTAAGGTTCACACTCTACGGCATTGATAATGATGATTTCGGCTTTATTGCCGGGAGGAGGCATTAATTTCACCTGAGTGGGGAAAGTGGCGCCTCCCAGACCCACAATGCCTGCTGCCGCGATTTTGTCTACAATTTCCTTGGATGAGAGTGTGCACTCTTTGACCAAAGCATCGCTGCGGTCTATTGTTTCTTCCCATTCATCCCCTTCTACATCTATATATATAGCAGGGCGTTTGTAACCGCTTGAATCAATTGCATTATCTATTTTGTTTACTTTCCCGGATACCGACGAATGAATGTTTGCCGATACAAAACCTCCTGCTTTAGCAAGCAATGTCCCTACTTTTACCGGGTCACCCTTCTTGACGACTGCCTGGGCCGGAGCTCCGATATGCTGGCTGAGTGGTATGATAACCTGCTTGGGAGTCGCCAACACCGTAATTTTCTTATCGGCAGACAGTTTATTTTCGGGCGGATGTATACCTCCGATTCGAAATGTCCTTAGCATACTATTAGATTTTTATTTTAGATTTGTTTCTTCTTTTACTTTAGGTGTTGAAGCCGGAGCCTCCTTGGGTTCAACTTTGCGCGGAGGAAAATTGAGTTCATGGATAGCTCCCGTCGGGCAAACGGCTACACATTTGCGGCACAAGCGGCATTTTGTATAATCGATGTAAGCCACATTGTTTTCTATGGTGATTGCTTCAAACGGACATTCTTTCTGGCATTTGCTACAGCCGATACAGGCGTTTGCACAAGCCTTTTTAGCAACTCCACCCTTGTCTTTATTGACACAACTAACGAAGATACGGCGTGATTTCGGACCTTTCTTACGCAGTTCGATGATGTTTTTAGGACAAGCTTTTACGCAGGCTCCGCACGAAGTACATTTTTCTTCATCTACTTCGGCAAGCCCTGTTGCCGGATTGATGTGAATGGCATCGAAGTTACAGACTGAAACACAGTCGCCATACCCCAGACAACCGAATGTACACCCGGTTTCACCTCCGTACAAAGTGGATGCGATGGAACAACTTTGAACCCCATCGTACCGGTTGGTGCGCGGACGGGCTTCACAGGTTCCGTTGCAACGTACTACAGCAATCATCGGTTCGGCGCTAGCTGCTTCTTTTCCGAGGATTGTAGCTACTTTACCCATCACTTCGGCTCCGCCGACGGGGCAAAGCAGTCCGTCCAGACTGTCAGCTTTTACACAGGCGGCAGCAAAACCACCACATCCGGGATATCCGCAACCACCGCAGTTTGCTCCAGGCAAAACCTCCTGAACTTGTGCAATACGAGGATCTTCGTATACTTCAAATTTCTTGGAAGCGGCGTACAGAAAAACTGCACCGATTGCTCCAATTGCTCCTAATGAAATAACGGCAATTAAAATCATGATATTTTTATCGATTAAGTTTCTTCAAAGTAAATACAAATTGCTTTTTTAGTTTATCGCGTAAAAAATATAAGATGCAATAATAAAGAACTAAGAGCAGTAATCCGGTTAATCCGCTTGTGGTTTCTTTCCATTGCATACTGTTTCCGGCAACAATCGCTACTACTACAAGTATGAGCGGAAGTACGAAGGCGAGAAAGACAGCCTTCAATCCGAGTGAGCTTTGGCCGCATAGCCAGACCTCTTCATCCAGATGATATTTCCCGGAATTGTCAGGGACTTCGATAATTTTGACTTTGCTCTCGGAGGCTGCACACATACTTTGTGCATGACATCCTGAGCAAGCTGATTGCTGAATAATCCTGACATAAACAGAACCGTCTTCTATTTTCTCTATGATTCCTTTATGATTAATGCTTTCGCTCATATTTGTAATCTCGACATTGCAAAACAGAGGCAAAAGTACGTATTATTTAGTAATAATGTTTATATTATTCCTTTATTTTTAGTCTGGAGTCTTAATGATTCTTACCATTTGTAACTAAATCCGAATGTAAGGGATTCGTTCATCTGCAGGTAGGAGTCGAATAAATCTTCATTCTTATTACCTAAATCGTCGAAACGGAGATTCAGGTTGATTTGGGTGGAGAAGAAACGGCTGATTGTTAGCTCCACTCTGTTTTGAAAATCAACAATTATTCTGTGATAACTTGTGTTGTAGTTTAAGAAAGAAACCCAAGTCGTGTTTTTATTGAAACGCCAAGTCGTGTTTATCTTAAAGTCGGAACCGACGTAAGTCTGGCTATTCTTAATTCGACCGTCTTCATCCACTTTGCTACCGTCGAAACCGTGGCGACCGAAGTCGAAATTTTCTCGAAGGCGGGAATATCTGTGCGTCAAAGACAATGGAGACATGATGGCACTTAAGGATAAATTATTGTATTTGTTCTTTTTTACCAATTTCTTATTGAGGCTATAATTCATACCGACACCGATAACGGTTGTAACTGGCGCTAAGAAACCGGTAAGGCGGGTTACCTTGTTATTCGTGTTGTATGTGTTGACCAATTTACTGTTGATATCGGCATCGAATGAATAATACCATTTGTTGTTGAATGTCTGGTAACCGAAGTTGCTATGCAACCGGAGATTGCTATCCGTGAAGCTAATGCTTCTGACAGTATCCTTAGGTGCGTTATTGGCCGATAATCTTAGCTCTAACTCGTTGGTGACACGTACTTTGTTTTTATTATAATCGTATCTGAAATAATTACGGGTATTGAAATTTACATTTGAGTTTTGATTAGCAGCATGCCAGTTCGGTGAAAAGTAAGCTTGTGCGAATTGCATGGAACTTTCGAAATGCGAAGTCCAATAACGTCTTTCCGTGAGAAACTTAACGGGTGCATCCGTTTCAGTGAGATTTTTCTCCTTTTCAACTTGTATCAATTCCGGCTCATAGGTATTTTTCTTGATTTCTTGTGTTTTTACGATATCAGTAGGCAGGTCGCGTTGTGAATAACGGAAATATTCCGGATAGTTCAGCCGGATATAATCGTATGCCATGTTTTCTAATTTCCGGTCGATAACTTCTTTCCGGAACAGAGTGGTGTCCGGTTTGAACAAAGAATAGTCGGGAGTAGGCAGCTCAAACTGTTTTTTATCGTACAATTCCAAGTCGGCCGGTATGATTCCTCCTTTAAACAACGGAGGCAAGAACAACGGATTTACAATAACTGTATCTTTAAATGTGACTGTTTCATCAAAGACTGTAGACGGATCTCGTACCCAGTTTATCAAATATAAAGCTTCCGGCGACAACTCAAGCTCGTCTTTTTTCAGAAAACGAAGTAAGTTTTCATTCGGGGTAGTAGGAGAAGAATATGTTTGATTCAATTTTTCGAGTTGCTCACGGAGACTTAGAATATTATCCAGTTCCATATTATCTAATTCCAAAAGGGGAAATGTGTCAATTTGTGCTGTCTGAGGCGGCTCTTGAAGTTGTTCTTCAGTCAGAACATTAACATCCTGCGCGTTTATAACGTCACAGAAAAACAATATAATAAATAAAGCAAAAGGAAACTTCTTTATAATCATAGTAACTTTTTACATTAATTGATATATTCGGTGCGAAATTAGCTAAAAAGTATGAGATGTACTAATCTTTTACATCCTATAACAAACTTAACGTTGCCAACGTATGTTCTATAAAATTTGTGGTGATACGTATATTGCGTTGATTTGTAAATTCGATTCTTTATGGAGGAATGATTTATATCTTGCTATATTTGAGTATTTTCCTCCCTATCTATTTCTTCTTTTCTGCCATGGAATTTACTGGCCGATAATTATCAGCCACTTGGCCGACGGTTATCAGCCAACTGGCTGATAATTGTCAACCGATAAATGGCACGGGTAAAAATTTCAATTTCATAGGCATGGATTTTTATTTTGTAGGTATGAAAAAATTATCTTGTTGGTATGGAATAAATCGCTTCTGCCGGAAAAAAGATGACAGCCCTTGTCATGTGGATGAAAATAATTAACTTTGCAGTTTTGAAATGCTAGTACGCAATTACAAAAGATAATTAAAATATTACTATCGTGGCAGATACAAAGTACATCTTCGTTACGGGCGGCGTAGTCTCTTCATTAGGTAAGGGTATTATTGCCGCATCATTGGGTAAATTACTTCAGGCAAGAGGTTATAAAGTTACCATCCAGAAATTTGACCCTTACATTAATATTGATCCGGGAACATTGAACCCGTACGAACATGGGGAATGCTATGTAACCGTGGACGGACATGAGGCGGATTTGGACCTCGGACATTATGAACGTTTCCTGAATGTCCAGACTACCCGTGCTAACAACATTACGACCGGACGCATTTATCAGAGTGTAATCAGTAAAGAGCGGAAAGGTGATTATCTGGGTAAGACCGTGCAGGTTGTACCTCATATTACAGATGAGATTAAACGTAATGTGAAATTACTCGGTTCCAAATACAAATTCGATTTTGTAATTACTGAAATCGGTGGGACGGTTGGTGATATCGAGTCGCTTCCTTTCATAGAAAGTGTACGCCAGTTGAAATGGGAATTAGGCAAGAATTGTATTTGTGTACATTTGACGTATGTGCCGTATATTGCAGCAGCAAAAGAATATAAGACAAAACCTACTCAACATTCTGTAAAGCAGCTACAGGAGTTGGGTATCCAGCCGGATGTACTGGTTTTGCGTACCGAACACGAATTAAGCACTAATATTTTAAGTAAAGTGGCTTTGTTCTGTAACGTTTCGCAGGATGCTGTCATTCAGTCTATCGATGTACCGACAATCTATGAGGTTCCGTTGGTGTTGCAGCGTCAGAAGATGGATGAGGTAATTCTTCGTAAAGTTGGTCTGGAAGTCGGTCCTACGCCGGAAATGAAAGCATGGCACCAGTTCTTGCAGCGTAAGGTGGATGCAACCGAAACGGTCAAAATCGGCCTGGTCGGTAAATATGTGGAATTGCAGGATGCTTATAAGTCTATTGACGAGTCATTGATGCAGGCTGCTATTTATAACGACCGTAAATTGGATTTGCATTTGTTTCATTCGGAAAAGCTGACGGAAAATAATGCAGCCGAATTGTTGAAGGATATGGATGGTATACTGATTGCTCCGGGCTTCGGACAACGTGGTATCGAAGGTAAGTTTGCCGCGTTGAAATATGCGCGTGAAAATGACGTCCCGTGTTTTGGTATCTGCCTGGGTATGCAGTGTATGGTGATTGAGTTTGCCCGTGATGTAATGGGAATGACCGATGCCAACTCTACCGAAATGGAACCTAACACTCCTTATAAAGTAATCGATTTGATGGAGGAGCAGAAAAACGTAACGAATATGGGTGGTTCCATGCGTCTGGGAGCTTACGATTGTGTCTTGAAAAAAGGTTCCAAAGCTTATGAAGCATACGGAAAAGAACATATCCAGGAACGCCATCGTCATCGTTTCGAATTCAATAGCGAATACCGCGATAAGTTTGAGGCTGCCGGAATGATGTGTGTGGGTGAAAATCCAGAATCCGGTTTGGTGGAAGTGGTTGAAATTCCTGCATTAAAATGGTTTGTAGGTGTTCAGTTTCATCCTGAATACAACAGTACGGTTGTGAATCCGAACCCTCTTTTCGTTAGCTTTGTGAAGGCAGCAGTTGAAAATAAAAAACAATAATTTTAGATGGATAAAAACACGATAATAGGTTTTCTGCTTATTGGAGTAGTCTTATTTGCGTTTACCTGGTTGAACAAACCTACACCGGAACAGTTGGAGGCCCAGCGCCGGATGCAGGATTCAATAGCGCAGGTGGAATATGCAAAACAGTTGGAACAGCAGAAAGAGGAGAACAAAGAGGCAAAAATGGAAGACGCATTGGCGGATTTGCCCGATTCGGTTCGGGTAGCCCGTTTGCAGAGTAGCTTTGGCGTTTTTGCTGATGCGATGGTTGGAGAAGATGCTTTTACTGTTTTGGAAAATGAGCTGATTGAAGTTCGTTTGTCTAATAAAGGAGGACGTGTCAGTTATGTCCGTTTGAAAGAGTATGATAATTACCAGGAAAAGCCGCTGGTATTGTTTGACGGAGCTGATTCCAAATTTGACTTTACCTTGGTTACGGCTACCAACCGTGTTGTAAATACGGGTGATTTGTATTTTACTCCGGTAAAAGGTGCGGATGCCAATAGCTTAATCATGCGCCTGAATACGGGAGAGGGCAGTTCTCTGGATTTTATTTATTCCTTGAAGCCGGATAGTTATATGCTGGATTTCTCCATCAAAGGTACAGGATTGAACGGTGTTTTGTCTCCGAGTACGACTGCTTTGGATTTACTTTGGCAACAGAAAATCACCCAGCAGGAAAAAGGGCGTAAATTTGAAGACCGTTATGCCACGGTTTACTACAAATTTATGGCCGATGACGTGGAATATCTGAGCGAGACAAAGAACGACAGCAAGCAGTTGTCCAATCGTCTGAAATGGATTGCTTATAAGGACATGTATTTTTCGTCTATCCTGATAGCCGGGAACGAAGGTTTCGAATCGACTACAATCGATTCTAAAATGCTGCCGGCGGATGGCCCATATCTGAAAGATTATAAAACGACAACTTCTGTTCCTTTCGACTTGAAGGGGAATGAGGCGACCAATCTGCGTTTCTATTTCGGTCCGAACCAATTCTCGTTGCTGAAATCGTTCAATGAAGGTGTTTCTTCCGAAAATAGGTTGGATTTGGAAAAGATTGTTCCGCTGGGTTGGGGAATATTCCGTTGGGTGAACCAATATTTTGTAATTCCTTTGTTTAATTTCCTCGGACAGTTTATTCATAGTTACGGTTTGTTGATTTTCCTGCTTACCGTGATTGTGAAACTTATTTTATTCCCGTTGACTTACAAGTCTTATATGTCGTCTGCGAAAATGCGTGTATTGCGTCCGCAGGTGGAAGAGCTTAATGCAAAATATCCGGGACAGGATAAGGCAGTGGAGCGTCAGCGTGCGACGATGGAATTGTATAGCCGTGCAGGTGCAAGCCCTATGGCCGGATGTGTGCCGATGTTGTTGCAGATGCCTATTTTGGTGGCATTATTCATGTTCTTCCCGTCGGCAATCGAATTGCGTCATCAGAGTTTTCTTTGGGCGCATGATTTATCTACTTACGATGCGATTATTAGCTGGAATGCCAATATACCGTTTATAACTCCATATTTTGGAAATCACATCAGTTTGTTCTGTTTGCTGATGACTATAACGAACATTATTTATACAAAGTTCAATATGGATCAGACAAATACCGGACAGCAGCAGATGCCGGGTATGAAGGTGATGATGTATATGATGCCGGTGATGATGCTGGTATTCTTCAATCAGTATGCATCCGGTCTGACATATTATTACTTTATCTCGACTTTGATTACGATTTTGCAGACTATTATTTTCCGCTATACAATCAACGAAGACAAGTTGCTGGCAAAGCTGGAAGCAAATAAAAAGAAGCCGTTGAAGAAGTCCGGTTTTATGAAACGTCTGGAAGAAGCTCAAAAAGCGCAGCAAGCTCAGTTGGATAGACAAAAACAACAGAGGAAAAACAGATAATATTCGTTTAGGACGGATAATAGATTTAGAGAAGATGTTTCGAATACCAGCCTGTTCCTTCATATAAGATGAGGACAGCTTGGTTTTCGAAGCATCTTTTTTTATAGGTAAAGTAAGTTGAATATGAATAAGAATAATAAAAGAATAATCTTCATGCGTTGAAAATAAATGGGTTTGTATGGTTTGAATTGCGAAAAAGATTCTATATTTGTATCCGTATGAAGATAAGTCGGTGGGTAGTGTGTAAAGTTGAGGCTTATTGGATGCAATTTCCATTTGTGGGGTTATAGGGTTTATAAAGGTATAAATAGTTTCACATGGTAAAAAAGGTTGTTCTTTTGCAAGGCATTGCAATAGGAATTTTTGCTATTGCCTGTGTTTGGTTTTTTCAGAGTTTTTATTCCGGAGACTTTCTGAAAGGAGAAGGAAATGCTTTTTTGTATACAATCGATTATTTTATTTCTTATGGAGATAAACCTGCGTGGCTTGCTTGTTATGCAGGGGATTTTCTTATGTCTCTTTCGACTCCGCAAGGTTTTCCTTATCTGCTCACTGCAATTTTGCTTCTGGAGTGGTGGCTGATTTTTCGCATTTTGAAGAAATTTGATGTGGGTGAGATGGCTTTTTTGTTTGCTTTTTTTCCTATAATGTTTGAATGGGGCGGATATTGTAATTCGAATTATTTGTTATCGTCTGTCTTGTCTTTTATTATTTCGCTCTCCGTTTTCTTTGAATATACACAAATCAGAAATGTAAAAGCCAGTATGGTTTTCGGGCTTTTATCATTGCCTGTTATTTATGTTTTGGCAGGAAATAGACTAAATACTTTTGTGATATTGATTTTGCTTTATGAAGCCGGGAAAAACAGGAAACAATGGGGATATTGGTTGGTGTTATTGATTGCTTGCGGATTTTTACCCAATTTGATGCAGCATTTATATCACATGAGCGGGGAACAAGCATACCTGTACCCTTACTATGGAATTCCGGCATTATTTCCGGCCATATTGTTCTGTTTTAGTTTGCTGTTGTTGCAAATAAAATCAATCAGAGATATGCGTATAAGCATTTCTTCTGTTTCTGTGACAATCGTTGTTTTATTGGCTGCTCTGGTTGCTTCTATCGGGTTTTATGCTGATTATTAAGAAAAGCCAATGCTTTTTCCATATCTTCGGGTGTATCGATACCGATTGTTTCACGGTTGGTAATACCCACTTTTATCCTATATCCGTTTTCCAGCCAGCGGAGTTGTTCCAGGCTTTCAGCTAATTCGAGCGGTGATTGGGGCAGGAGGGTGATTTCTTTTAGCGTGTCGGCCCGGTAAGCATATAAACCGATGTGTTTATAATAGGTATGGTTAGGTAGCCATTCCGTGTATTTTTTCCCTCTCATATAAGGAATAATGGAGCGGCTAAAGTACATGGCTTCACTGTTTTTATTCAATACGACTTTCGGAGAGTTGGCATTGAATAAGGTCGTTTCGAAGTCATCGTCCGGTCGGAAAGGCTTTACGAGTGTTGCAATTTCTACTTGCTCGTTGTTGAAGCAGGCTTTTAATGTTTCTATTTGTTCCGGGTGGATAAAAGGTTCGTCTCCTTGTATGTTTACAACGACATCATACCCTTTTCCTGCTTTACAGTAAGCTTCGTAACAACGGTCGGTCCCGCTACGATGTTGGGCGGATGTCATGACCACATTACCACCGAAGTTTTTGACGGCAGTCTCGATTCGTGTATCATCGGTTGCTACACAAACATTGTCCAAAACGCCTTCAACTTGTTCGTAGACGCGCTGTATCATCGGTTTCCCGGCCATGTCTGCCAAAGGTTTCCCCGGAAAACGGGTAGAAGCGTAACGCGCCGGTATTATGCCAATAAATTTCATATATTCTTGTTTTTTAGTTATTTACTGTTTTGCCTTCACTCAGGCGGAGTACTTTTTCATGTTCACCTACAATCCATACAATATCTCCCTCCTGGAATATAGTTGAAGGAGACGGATTCTTAATGGAGCTGTTTCCTCTTTCGATACCAATCACCAAGCAGGCTGCTTTATCCCGAATGCCGGATTCTAAGATGGTACGTCCTATCAGGCGGGAGCCTTCTACTATGATGAATTGTTCCATATTCACTTCTTCCGCTTGTACTTGTCCGTTTTTTTGTGCTGTTTTGTATCGTTCTTCCAGATATTGGCGGAAATGTTCGAGGTCATCGTCAGCTCCGACTACTACCAGCTTGTCGTAAGGATAAAGCCGTTCTTCTCCTCCCGGAATATTGATACGTCTGTCTCCGCGAATAATTGTTACGATATTTACATTACATTTTTGCCGGAAGTTTAATTCTTTCAGTGTTTTGCCCATACTGGGAGAATTTTGTTTTACTTCAAAGTCCGCCAGATGCAGGTCTCGTTCCAAAAGGTGATTGGCAAAACGTTGATTGATAGGTGCTTTCCGCTCGTTTTCCATCTCCCTGGCTGTCAGGTTGGTGAAAAAGTGACGCTCCATCAGGATAGATTGCCGTTTTAGCCGTTTCGAGAAAATAACGATGACAATAACGGTTGCGGCAATTGCCAGTACAATACCGGCAGCCATATTCAGAAGGCGGGCTACAGGCAGCATTACCATGCCGATACAGAGTATAATACGAAGAATAATCAGCGAGACTAATGGTCCCCGGTTGTATTTATTATCCAGCCAGAGTTGTTGGAATTCGACTGAATGATTTTTTTTCATCATGATAGCTCGTAGCATAGGTGATATCAGCAACAATATTAAAACGAGTGAAATAATTTCCCCGCGTATACCTGGAAGTTCCTTTATTATAAAAGGAGAGATAAATTGCAACCAGATGAAAATAAGTACGAGTGTAACAGCCGTATAAGTTCCGACTATACGAACCAATGCTTTCAACAGTTTATTCCAGGCACTCTTTTGCCGGATTGTATTTGAACCGGAGGAGTAGCGCTCAAGGAATTTCATCCACGATTTCGGAATGATACGCTCGGCTATTTGCCAGGCTGGTTCTGCCATACGAATCATATAGGGTGTGAAGAATGTCGTAATAACGGAAACCGCAACAACAATCGGATAAAGAAAATGGCTTGTTACGCCTAATGAAAGCCCTAAGGCAGCAATGATAAAAGCAAATTCACCGATTTGAGCAAGTGAAAATCCTGATTGTATCGCTATTTTTACAGGTTGTCCGGAAAGTAGGACGCCAAAGCCTGCAAATAATATTTGGCCGACTATGACTACAAGGGTAAGGATTAAAATCGGGAATTTGTATTCCCAAAGAAGTTCCGGGTCTATCAACATTCCGACCGATACAAAGAATATGGCTCCAAATAAATCTTTTACCGGTTTTATGATTCGTTCAATGCGCTCAGCTTCAACGGTCTCTGCCAAAATAGAACCCATCACAAAAGCCCCGAGTGCGGATGAAAAACCGGCTTTTGTTGCGATAATGACCATTCCGAGACAAAGTCCGAGACTGACAATCAGAAGTGTTTCATCATTTAAAAATGTTTTCGTCTTTTTCAGGAAAGAGGGAATTAAATAGATACCGATTACAAAACAAAAGAGCAGAAATACTCCCAGTTTGACAACGCTGTTCAGTAGTTCCATACCTTCTACATGTTTGCTGACAGCTAAGGTGGACAGTAATACCATTAATAATACAGCGAAAAGGTCTTCGACAACCAAAATGCCGAATACGACACCGGCAAAACGCTGATTACGCAGCCCCATGTCATCGAAGGCTTTGAATATAATGGTGGTAGATGACATGGAGAGCATTCCTCCGAGAAACAGGCTGTTCATGTGGCCCCAACCCAAAGATAATCCGGTTGTATAGCCAAGAGTCATCATTCCAATCACAATCGTGATAGCCCCAATGACGGCTGTGCCTCCGACTTTCATCAGTTTTTTGAAACTGAAATCCAAGCCTAAAGCGAAAAGAAGAAAGATTACACCAATATCTGCCCAGATACGGATACTCTCCACATCCGATACTGTCGGAATTTGTTTAATAGAAGGACCAGCCAGGATACCGGCAACAATATATCCAAGTACAACCGGTTGCTTTAATTTTTTGAAAAGCAAGGTTATCAATCCTGCAGAGATTAAGATGACGGCGAGATCTGATATTAAAGATGCAATCTGAGACATGCTTTCATTGTTTTTCCGTTGGCAAAGTTATGTATTTATTTTAATTTTGCCTTTCAAATAATCTGCCAAAATGAAGAAGAAACATCCGATAGAAGCGTTGATAGAGCAGGGAGAACATCAGCAACTCGATTTTAAGTTTGAAGTGAGCGATAGTAAGAAGATTGCCCGTACATTGAGTGCTTTTGCCAATACCGACGGGGGGCGGTTATTGATAGGTGTAAAAGATAACGGAAATATATCCGGTGTTCGCAGTGAAGAAGAATATTATATGATTGAAGCTGCTTCCCGGATGTATACACGTCCGGAGGTTCCGTTTGAGGCGACACGCTGGGATGTAAACGGGAAAACAGTCCTGGAAGTTTATATCGCTCCCAGCCCGGATAAACCTTACGAAGCTCCGGATAAAGATGATAAATATAAAGCTTATATCCGTGTCGCCGACGAGAATATTCTGGCAAACGAAGTGTTAATCATGGCTTGGCAAAAAAAGCATCAACCGGATGGTACTCTCTTGAAAATCAGTAAACCGGTAGAACGTTTGTTTGCTTATCTGGATGAAAATCCGTCCATCAATATCCGCCAATTTTGTCGTATCGGCCGTATCAATTACTATACGGCTAAAAACATATTAAGCGATTTATTGGCAATCAATGCTTTGCAATATATCGTAGAAGATAAACACATCCTATATCGCCGAATTTCTTCTTAGTGGTTCTTATGAAAGGATATCCGGAATGGTTTCCACATAAACCTGTGCATTTTCGAAACGGGTAATTTTGACCTTACGTCCTTTGTCGATAAAACCGGACTCGGAAACGCCATCATAAAATTCTCCATTAACGATTACCTTTCCGGATGGGCGCAGCACAGTTGCGGCTGTCCCTTCTTTTCCTACCAATGAAGATAGGTCGGGTGAAGAAATTGAATCTTCCAGGTCGGTATTCAGTGCTACTTTTCTGAATATTCCTTTGTGCCCTATTTTGTTGGATAACCAAATCATCAGGACAAAACCTGCTACTAATCCGACTAGGACAATCAGGATTGCTTCTCCTAATTCTTTTTGGCTGACAGTCTCAAAATTAAAATTATTGTTGCCTAATAAAGCCATTGTCAGCCCGCCAACCACTAAAATTATACCACTGATACCTGCGACTCCGAAACCGGGAATGACAAATACTTCCAATCCAATCAGAAGAACTCCGATAATGAAAAGAAGGATTTCCCAATTGGCAGCCAAGCCGTCTATATAGAGAGGAGCAAAGTAAAGAACAGCGGCTAATACTGCTGCAGCCGATGGAAATCCGAGTCCAGGCGTTTGCATTTCAAAATAGATTCCACCTATTATAATAATGATAAGAATAGATTGTAAAAAAGGATTCATCAAAAAACCTTTTATTTCGTCAAACCAATCGGGTTTATATGTTTTTATTTCGTAATTTTTGTATCCCATATATTGGGTGATAATTTCATCTGTTGTTTCTGCTATTCCGTCGCAATATCCCCATTTTTGTGCTTCTTGGGCCGTAAAAGTCAAGACCTTTCCGGTGTCTATCAGGTTCGGTATTACAACGCGTTCGTCAACCATAGCCTCTGCAATTTTGGGATCTCGTATCCATTTATATAGAGTGTCTTTTCCTTGGATAATGGTATCTTGTCCGTGTGCTTCGGCTGTGGAACGCATCATGGAACGCATATACGACTGATATTTGTCCGGCATGGCGGAACCGGTTTGATTGACCACAGTGGCAGCTCCGATATTCGCGCCTTTTCTCATATATATTTTTTTACATGCGATTGAGATAAGTGCTCCTGCGGAAGCAGCATTGTTATCGACAAATACATAAACGGGTATCGGATTGTATAAAATTGCCGTACGCATCGAATCCGCAACATCAACTAGACCTCCATACGTGTTCAGGTGGAGGAGAATAGCGTCTGCACCTAAAGCATTGGCTTCTGATAAACCGTTACTCAGATAGAGGCGGGCTGTATTATTGATTTCTTTTTGTATATCAATTTTATATACCAGTGCCGGTTGATTTTCCGCCGATATAAAAGGTATTGCCAGCATAAATAGGGCAATCCAAAAAAGTGCTGAATTTTTTTTCATTTTTTATTATTATCTGTCTCTTTTACATTATGTATGAATTTGTAACATACATGTTGTGAATTTTGTATTTTAAAGGCTCAAAAACTTGTAAATGCTATTCATTTTCAGGCCCGTTTGCTATTTATATATTAAGTTACGATTTTTAATATTAATATTTCTCAAACCGGGTTCTTTTTAAAAAAGAATCTCTATATTTGTCATGTTCTTCAATGGTGAAGGACAATACTTAACCGGTATTAACCTTTATAAAAAGTAAATAATATGAATGCGTTGCAATTTCAGAAAAAATTATTGAGCATGCAAGAAAATATGATGAATTTTGCATTGATGCTCACCGCAAATCGTGATGACGCCCAGGATTTGATGCAGGATACAACGCTGAAGGTTTTAGACAATCAGGAAAAGTTCGTTGACAATATTAATTTCAAAGGATGGGTCTTGACCGTAATGCGTAATATATTCATTAATAATTATCATAAGATTGTGCGTACGCAAACTGTTGTAGATCAGGGTGTGGATTTGTACAATTTGGATGTAGTAAATGATTCGGGCTTTGATTCTCCGGACGGTGCTTATCAAATCAAAGAAATAACAAAAGCAATTAATAGTTTGAACGACGAACTGAAGATTCCATTTTCGATGTTCCTCAGTGGTTACAAATATAATGAAATAGCTGATAAACTTTGTGTACCTCTGGGAACGGTGAAGAGTCGTATTTTCTTTGCCCGTCAAGAGCTTCAGAAAATTTTGAAGGATTTTCATCAGGGATAATGTTAATGTTTAAGATAAACATGTAAAAATAAACGGGAGTGTCCGCAAGGGTACTCCCGTTTATTTTTATTACTTTTGGCGCAAAATATCAAAAAGAAATGAGAAGTTTTGCAAGTGATAACAATTCCGGTGTGCATCCCCTTATTATGGATGCAGTCATAAAAGCGAATGATAATCATGCTGTTGGATATGGTGATGATTCCTGGACATCAGCGGCTACAGCTAAAATGAAAGAAGTATTCGGCGAAATGGCATCGCCTTTTTTTGTTTTTAATGGTACTGGTGCTAATTCGGTAGCCCTGCAGGCGGTTACACGTCCGTTTAATAGTATTTTGTGTGCTGAAACCGCTCATATTAATGTGGATGAATGTGGTGCTCCGGCGCGAATGACAGGATGTACTATAGTACCAATTCCTACTTTAGACGGTAAACTTACGCCGGAATTGATTCGCCCGCGGTTGCATAACTTTGGTGTTTGTCATCATTCACAACCAAAGGCTGTTTATATTTCACAAGTTTCTGAACTTGGAACTGTTTATACGGTTGAGGAGGTAAAAGCCATAGCGGAACTGCTACATGAATATAATATGTATTTGCATATGGATGGAGCGCGCTTGGCTAACGCTTGTGTATATCTGAACTGCTCTATGAGAGAAATAACGGTAGATGCGGGGGTTGACATTTTGAGTTTTGGAGGAACGAAAAATGGTATGATGATGGGAGAGGCTGTTATTTCTTTCCGTCCTGAGATAAGTGAAAATTTGCAGTATTATCGGAAACAATCTGCCCAGTTGGCCTCTAAGTTGCGTTATCTGTCTTGCCAATTTATTCCTTATCTGGAAAATAACCTATGGCTTGAGAATGCAAAGAAAGCTAATAACTCTGCTTTGCGATTGGCTGAGGCATTGAAAAAATATTCGCAGATTAAGTTTACTCAAAAAATAGAATCCAATCAATTGTTTTTTACAATACCCTCCGAACCATTGAAGAAGTTGCAGGAAAAATATTTCTTTTATATGTGGAATGAAGAGGCTAATGAGGCTCGTCTGGTCACATCCTGGGATACAACAGATGCGGATATAACGGACATAGAGCAAACCTTGAAGGATATTTTTGCATAAGTCTCCTTCCTTTTTACTATTTTTGCTATCTATTAATTATTATAAAGAGGTAGACGATATGAGACAAGTGGTTTTGTTGGTGATAGCTGTACTTTCGCTATTACCCGTAGGAAGGGTTTATTCCAAAAACGGTGATAAGAGGGATGATAATACCCTGCGTATCATGAGTTATAATATCCGGAACGGAATGGGGATGGATAATTCAACAGACTACCAGCGTACGGCAGATGTTATTATTAAGGCTTGTCCGGATGTTGTTGCAATACAAGAAATAGATAGCGTTACCGGTCGTAGCGGGGGAAAAGATGTTTTGCGTGAGTTGGCGGAACGAACCTTGATGTACTACACATATGCGCCTGCTATCAATTATGATGGAGGTAAATATGGTATCGGTATGTTGAGTAAAGAAAAACCGCTGAATTTCCGATATTTGTCTCTTCCCGGTCGGGAGGAACAACGTGCTTTATTGATTGTGGAATTTGAAAAATATATTTATTGTTGTACCCATTTGTCACTGACAGAGGAAGATAGGATGTTGTCATTGCCGATTATACGGCGAGAAGCCGCGACTGCCCAAAAACCTTTGTTTATTGCCGGTGATATGAATGCTTCCCCGAATTCGGACTTTATCAATGCTTTGCAAAAAGATTTTGTTTTGCTGACAGATTCCAAGCAATTTACTTTTCCTGCCGATAAACCAACAGAAACGATAGATTATATTGCGGCTTATGCAAAAGATACGGCGGCTTTTACTCGTATTTCTTCCCGCGTATGGGACGAACCGATGGCTTCAGATCATCGTCCGGTAGTAACCGATATTATTTTTATGCAACCGGCAGCTAAAATATTCCGTACCGAACCTTATTTGCAAAATCCTGTCGGAAATGGAATTACGGTTATGTGGCAGACAACTGTTCCTACTTATAGTTGGGTTGAATACGGTACAGATAAGAATCAGCTGAAGAAAGCTCGTACTTTGGTTGACGGGCAAGTAATTTGCAATGATATCCAACAGAAAATCCGCCTTGAAAATCTTGAGCCCGGAAAGACTTACTATTATCGCGTATGTTCACAGGAAATTATGTTGTATCAGGCATACAAAAAGATATTTGGTGAAACTGCTGTCTCTGATTTTCACTCTTTTACTCTTCCAACTGCTTCAAGTTCTGATTTTACAGCTGTCGTTTTTAATGATTTGCATAAACATTCTGCAACATTACAAGCTTTATATAAGCAAGTAAAGGATTCAAAATATGATTTTGTTATTTTCAACGGAGACTGTATTGATGATCCGGCTAATCATGATGAAGCAACCCGTTTTCTGAGTGAATTGAACGAAACGGTTGGCGCTGCAAATGTTCCGGTGTTTTATTTGCGTGGAAATCATGAAATTAGAAATGCTTATTCTATTGGCTTGCGCAATTTATTCGATTATGTAGGTGATAAAACATACGGAGCTTTCAATTGGGGAGATACCCGTTTTGTAATGCTGGACTGTGGTGAAGATAAACCGGATACGCATTGGGTTTATTATGGTTTGAATGATTTTACGGATTTACGTGAGGCACAAGTCGGTTTTTTGAAAGAAGAATTGTCTTCCAAAGTATTTAAGAAAGCTGCCAAGCGTGTGTTGATACATCATATCCCGGTGTATGGAAATGGAGATGATTATGCTCCTTGTCCTGAGTTGTGGGGCAATTTGTTGTCAAAAGCTCCTTTTAATGTTTGTTTGAATGCCCATACTCACCGGTATGCTTATCATCCGAAAGGTAGTGTGGGGAATAATTTCCCGGTTATTATCGGTGGAGGTTTTGATATGAATGGAGCAACTGTCATGATTCTTCAGAAAAAAGGAAAAGAGATGTCACTCCGTGTCCTGAACACAAAAGGAGAAGTATTGCAAGAGCTAAATTTATAAGAAGAGAGGTATTTATGGAATTAAATACAGGAGAGGAGAAAGAAATCTTTGAACCGGTAAAGCAGACAGACCTGATTTATGGAATAGATGATCGACCTCCTTTCAAAGAGGCAGTATTTGCTGCGTTGCAACATTTATTGGCTATTTTTGTGGCTATTATTACGCCACCTCTCGTTATTGCAGGTGCGCTGAAGCTGGATTTAGAGACTACAGGTTTTTTGGTATCTATGGCTCTTTTTGCTTCCGGTGTATCTACATTTATACAATGTCGCCGTATTGGCCCGGTAGGAGCTAAATTGCTTTGTATTCAGGGAACTAGTTTTTCTTTTATCGGGCCGATAATATCAGCAGGGCTTTCCGGTGGTCTTCCATTGATATTCGGAGCCTGCATCGCGGCAGCTCCAATCGAGATGGTTATTAGCCGGACTTTTAAATATATGCGGTCGGTGATTACTCCGTTGGTATCTGGTATTGTTGTTTTATTGATTGGGCTAAGTTTGATAAAAGTGGGAGTTGTGTCCTGTGGAGGTGGTTTCAGTGCGATGGATAATGGAACATTCGGAAGTATTGAAAATATCGGGGTGGCTGCAACAGTTTTATTGAGCGTTCTTTTCTTCAATCGTTGTAAGAATAAGTATCTTCGCATGAGTTCAATTGTATTGGGATTATGTATCGGATATGCGCTAGCTTATTTCTTGGGGATGGTGGATATGGCGGCTGCAGCTTCGCAGAAATTAACAGGTTTCAACATACCGATGCCTTTTAAATATGGATTGGACCTTAATATTTCGGCATTTGTTGCCATTGGTCTTGTATATTTGATTACTGCTATTGAGGCTACCGGCGATGTGACGGCGAATTCAATGATTTCTGGAAAGTCGATAGAAGGTGACAGTTATTTGAGAAGAGTGTCAGGCGGTGTACTGGCGGATGGAGTTAATTCATTTATTGCGGGTATTTTTAATTCCTTTCCTAATTCTATATTTGCCCAGAATAATGGAATAATCCAGCTTACAGGCGTTGCCAGCCGGTATGTCGGTTATTATATTGCCGGTATGCTTGTTCTGTTGGGACTATTTCCGATTGTCGGCATAATCTTTTCATTGATGCCAGATCCGGTATTGGGCGGTGCTACTCTATTAATGTTTGGAACAGTTGCTGCGGCCGGTATTCGTATTATAGCTTCGCAAGATATTAATCGGAAAGCTACATTAGTATTGGCAGTTAGCCTGTCTCTCGGTTTGGGTGTGGAATTAATGCCGGATATTTTGAAAACTGCTCCCGAGGCAATTAAGGGTATCTTTTCTTCCGGTATCACGACCGGGGGGGTGGTTGCCATCATTTCCAATATATTGATACATGTAAAAGAAGATAAAACTGAATAAAAGATATGGAATTACTTAAACAGCGTATTTTGCAGGATGGTAAGTGCTATCCGGGTGGTATTTTGAAAGTGGATAGTTTTATTAATCATCAGATGGATCCAATGCTCCTGTATAAAGTGGCAGAGGAGTTTATTTATCGCTTTCGGGATGCCAATATCAATAAAATTGTCACAATTGAAGCAAGTGGTATTGCACCGGCAATTATGGTTGGTTATATTATGCATCTGCCTGTTGTTTTCATTAAGAAGAAACAACCGAAAACGATGGAAAATATGCTCTCGACTGTTGTCCATTCTTTTACGAAAGATCGCGATTATACGGTTTGCATCAGTAATAATTTTCTGACGCCGGACGATCATATTTTGTTTATCGACGATTTCTTGGCTTATGGAAATGCGGCACTGGGTGTTCTCGATTTAATTAATCAGTCGGGTGCTGTATTGGAAGGTATGGGATTTATTATTGAAAAAGCATTCCAGAAAGGTCGTCTGCCATTAAAAGAAGTGGGTGTACGTGTGGAAAGTCTGGCTATTATCGACAGCTTGGAGGATTGTACGATTACAATTCGATGAACTATTTGAGGAAAAGAGTATAAAAAGTCGCAGCCGGTATTAAACAAGATAACCTGGCTGCGATTTTATTTTGTAAAGTAACTCGATTATTCTTTTGTTTCCAGATAAACGACATGAGTTTGCAGGTATTCTTCCAGCCCATGTTTTCCGTCAGCTCCACCGATACCGGATTTGCGCCATCCGGCATGGAAACCTTGCATTGCTTCGAAGTTTTCACGGTTGATATAAGTTTCGCCAAATTTCAGAGAACGCATTAGTTTGAATGCACTATCCAGATTTTGCGTATAGACGGAAGAGGTCAGGCCGTATTCGCAGTCATTAGCCCAGTCGATGGCGTCATTGATATCCGTATATTCAACAATAGGAAGTACAGGACCGAATGTTTCTTCCTGGATGATATCCATCTTTTGGGTAGCACCGTCTAATAGTGTCGGTTCAAAGAAATAGCCTTTTGTTCCGATACGATTACCGCCACATAGCAGATGAGCACCCTGTTTGATTGCTTTTTCCACTTTTTCCTGTATGGAAGTCAGTGCGTTTGCTTCAATCAGCGGTCCCATATCCAAGTCGGCAATTTCGTTGGGGTTTCCTACTTTTACTTGTTTCATGCCGGCGATTAATTTCTCGGTAAAGACTTCTTTGACCTTTTTATCTACATATACGCGTTCCGCACAATTGCAAACCTGACCGGTATTGATGACGCGGGAAGCAATAATGGATTTAACAGCCAAATCAATGTCTGCGTCGGCCATTACAATTGCAGGAGCTTTTCCACCCAGTTCTAAGGATACTTTCGTGATATTAGGCGCTGCAGCAGCCATTGTCTGTTGTCCTGCTCCGACACTACCGGTAAGGCTGACCATACCGACTTTGGGGTTGGATGCCAATTCCTGTCCGATAACGGAACCACGTCCGTTCACTAGGTTGAATACACCGGTCGGCAGTCCTACTTCTTCTACAATCTGTGCAAATACATAAGCATTTTCAGGAGTCAACTGGCTAGGTTTTATCACGATTGTATTACCAGTAATCAGTGCGGGAGCCGCTTTTCGGGCAACCAGAAAGAACGGGAAATTCCACGGTAAAATACCGGTTGTTACTCCGATTGGCTTTTTGAATAAGAAAATACTTTCGCGAGGACGGTCGCTGGGAATAATTTCTCCCTCATAACGACGTGCCCAACCAGCCATATAATCTAAATAATCTGCGGTAAACAACACTTCAACATTTGCCAAACCTTGTGTTTTACCACCTTCCCGAACGATAATGTCGGTCAATTCTTTTTCACGCTTGCGAATACCTTCTGCTATTTTCTTTAAATAAGCGGCACGTTCGATGGAAGGAGTCCGTTCCCATTTGTCTTGCGCTTTCTGTGCAGCATCAATAGCTTTTTTAGCATCTTCCACCGTGCCGTCAGGCATGCGTGAGATAACTTCTTCTGTTGAAGGGTTTAATACTTGAATCCACTTGCCAGTGGTATTTTCGACGAATTTGCCGTCGATGAACATTTTTAAATCTTTCATGGTCGCATCTTTCTTTTAATGGAATAAATCAAATTTAAGCGTGTCTAAATATAAGGGTTAATTTCTTTCTTGCAGTTTGAAAAATGATATTAGAATTTACATAAATGATATATTTTCAAGCTTAATTGTCTAAATATCATCTTGTGATTCACGGAATAAGGTTAACGAGGGAGAGTTTTTATGGGAATGTGAAATACAAGCAGGCGGTATTTTTCATGATAGGTAGTCTCAGGATATCTTCGGCAGGGCGGTGTTCCAGCTGTGCGATAATGGCTCGGTTGAAACCACCATGACCAATGGCCAGGATGCGTTTCCCTGAAAATTCTCTTAGCAGGAAAGTTATAAAATCTTCTGCTCTTTTATACATAGCCTCTATTGTCTCGACACTTTCCGGCAGTGTGGTAAAATCCATCTCGTCGGCCACTTTCCCTGTATAAATACCCCAGTCCATTTCGCGTAGAAGCGGGGTTTTCACCGGTTGTATGTTTTTTCTGCGTGCTACAGCCATTGCTGTGTCGTAACTGCGTGCCAAATCGCTGCAGACAATCACATCCAGTTTTTCGTTTTCCAGTTTGTCGGCCAGCCATTCAGCCTGTTGTTTTCCCAGTTCCGACAGATGTCCGGGAAGTTGTCCTTGCATGATATGCAGTTTGTTTTCTTCTGTTTCACCGTGTCGGCTCAATATCAATTCAATCTGTTTCATATCGTTCATTTTTCGGCAAAGATAAATAAAAAAGCCTCCGGCTTTAAGAACCGAAGGCTTGAATTTAGTTGCGGAGGCAAGACTCGAACTTACGACCTTTGGGTTATGAGCCCAACGAGCTACCACTGCTCCACTCCGCGATATAGTTGCTCTCATTTCTGATTGCGTGTGCAAAGGTACAAAAATAATATTACAATCCAAATTTATTTACAAATAGTTTGTAATATAATCTTCTATATCGGGTGTGAAGGCCTTACGGACAACAATTTGATATTATAACTCGGCTATATTGTCAAAATCGTTATTTTCGTATAGTCTCAGCTTGTGCTTTAAATGATTGATTTCTTTTTGCATGGATTTTATTCGTTCCAACAAATGGTGGATGGCATCTATGCCTTCTACATTGATGGACAAATCATAATACATGCGTGTATATCTTTCCACGTCATACAACTGGGATGCAGGCAGGTAGCTTTCTCCTTCAACAGTGTCTATTTCTATCAGGCCCCCTTTTTCCAGCGTATAAAGAAATGATGGGTCGATATGGCATATCCGGCAATATTCGCTGACTATAATTAAATCTGTTTGCATAACAATCCTGTTTTTTTAATTGAGATTTTGTATTTCGCGGAACAATTCTTTTTGTTTGTCCGTCAGATTGGTCGGGATATCAATCGAGTAGGTTACGATTAAATCGCCGGACTTTCCTTCTTCTTTATAAACCGGGAAACCTTTGCCTTTCAGGCGTACTTTCGTATTGTTCTGGGTTCCGGGTTTTATGTTGAGTTTTACTTTTCCGTCCATTGTCTCTACGATTTGTTCTCCACCGAGAATTGCCGTGTAAAGGTTTAGGGGGGCAGTTATGTAGAGATCATCACCTACGCGTTTGAAGCGACTGTCTTCCGGTATGCTGAAAGTGATGTATAAATCACCTGAGGGTCCACCGTTTACGCCAGGTCCGCCCTGACCTTTCAATTTAATGGTTTGCCCATCGGCGATGCCGGCCGGTATCGTGATTCGCAGATTTTTACCATTAACTGTAATAATCTGCTTGTGGGTTTTGGAGGCATCCATCAGGGATACCTGCAATTCTGTCGTATAATCCTGTCCGCGGAAAGCATAATCGCCTCTACTGCTACGGCTGCTTCTGCCTCCACCCATACCTCCGAACATTTGTTCAAAGAAATCGGAGAATTCACTTCCGTCACCCGAAGAACTCCAGTAAGTACCGCCATTCCCTTGTCCGCCCTGGTATTGACGATATTGTCTCTGCTGGGCCTCAAATTCGTCGGCATGCTTCCAGTTTTCGCCGTACTGGTCGTATTTCTTCCGTTTCTCCGGGTCGCTCAACACTTCGTTCGCTTCATTTATTTCCTGAAACTTCCGGTGGGCGTCCGCATCATTCGGGTTCAAATCAGGATGGTATTTGCGGGCCAGCTTTTTGTATGCTTTTTTTACATCATCCTGCGAAGCTCCTTTGTCCAATCCGAGAATTTTGTAATAATCTATATAAGCCATATTTACTATGTTGTTTAGTCTACTTTGTCTTCTTTTTCTATATTAATATAATAACAATAAATATGCCGGAAGAGTTTCTTGAGGGATTAAATATAATCAATAAAGTTTAGCGTAAGTCAATAAAAAAGCCTCCGGTTTTTAAGAACCGAAGGCTTGAATTTAGTTGCGGAGGCAAGACTCGAACTTACGACCTTTGGGTTATGAGCCCAACGAGCTACCACTGCTCCACTCCGCGATATAGTTGCTCTCTTTTTTAGATTGCGAGTGCAAAGGTAGGACTTATTTTTTGAAAAACAAAATATTTCTCTTATTTTTCTCTATGAAAAGGAATAAGTATGCGGGAATGGTCTATATTTATAGAATAAGGGGGAGTTTCAATAAAATATAGATATGTTTTTGGTAGTTATTATTTTTTCCGGTACTTTTGCGCACAGTTTTAATCAAAATGTGCAATACAATGCCGATGACAGTTTCTAAAACACGTGAGATGTTGGTAGATGTGGCCAGACAATTGTTTGCCCGCATGGGGGTGGATAATACGACAATGAACGATATTGCACAGGCATCTAAGAAAGGGAGACGTACATTATATACGTATTTCAAAAGTAAAAATGAGATTTATCTGGCTGTTGTAGAGTCCGAACTCGATAAGCTGTTCAAGATGCTGCAAGATGTAGCAGCAAAAGATTTGCCGGCCGACGAGAAATTGCTGACTTTTATTTATGCCCGTCTGGATGCTATAAAAGCGTTGGTGTTTCGTAACGGAACCCTGAGAGCTAACTTTTTTCGTGATATATGGCGGGTAGAAAAGGTTCGAAAGAGCTTTGACATTCGTGAGATTGAGTTAATAAAAGGTATATTGGAAGCCGGTGTACAGGAAGGCGTTTTTGCAATGCCTGATACTGATATAACGGCTGTGGTGCTCCATCATGCTTTGAAAGGACTTGAGGTTCCTTATATACGCGGAATTATGGGAGATAATATCAGTCAGCGGATTAAACGGAGAGATAATGTGATGAATTTAATATTCAACGGAATAAAGATTAAGTAATATAAAACTAAGAGATGTTTATTAATGCAACAGGGTTTTATGTGCCTGAAGAACGGGTAGATAACCAACATTTTTTAGAACTGAACGGGTTAACGAGTGAATGGATTGAACAACGTACGGGTATTCGTACCCGCTCGAAGGCAAAGCAAGAGGAAAACATCAATACGATGAGTATTGAAGCCGTTCATAATGCACTTCCTAAATTGCCGTATGATATAACAGAGGTCGATTTGGTTATTTCAGCTTCCTATTCACCGTACGATACGGTTGCGACAGCCGCCCATTTGGTTCAGCATGAATTTGATATCCGGGATGCAAAGGCATTATATCTGTCGTCGGCATGTTCTTCTTTCCTGAATGCACTCGAAGTAGTGGAAGGCTATTTTGCCATGGGAAAAGCAACAAAGGCGTTGATTCTTTCAGCCGATAAGAATTCAGCTTATTATAATGAAACAGATCCGAAAGCCGGCCACCTTTGGGGAGATGCTGCCGCTGCTTTTTTCATTTCGAAAGAGCGCGTAACGGAAAAAGACCCGGAGGTTTTGGAGATATTCACCCAAGGATTGGGCTATTTAGGGAAAGCTCCCGAAGCGGTTCACCTTCGCCCTACCGATGGAGGTATTATGATGCCGGAAGGGCGCGATGTATTTATCCAGGCTTGTACTTATATGCCGAAGAACGTACTTTTCCTGTTGGAGAAGAACGGATATAAGTTGGATGATTTGAGTTACTTTATCGGCCATCAGGCTAATATGCGTATCATGTCCAACATCGCAAAGCAGTTGGGACTGCCGGAAGAAAAGTTCCTGCATAACATAGAGGAACTGGGAAACACCGGCTCGGTAAGTTCCGCCTTGGTGTATGCGCAGAATGATAACACGTTTAAGAAGGGCGACCTGGTTGCCATCACCGTATTCGGAGGTGGATATTCTGCAGGAGCTTGCCTGATAAAATGTTGAAATTAAAAAAGTATTGATATGAAATTATTAGAAGGAAAAGTTGCCATCGTAACAGGTGCAGCACGCGGTATCGGTAAAGCTATCGCTTTGAAGTTTGCTTCGGAAGGTGCCAATGTGGCATTTACTGATTTGGTGATTGACGAAAACGGCTTGGCTACCCAGAAAGAAATTGAAGCTTTGGGTGTAAAAGCAAAAGGGTATGCTTCCAACGCTGCCAACTTTGAAGACACGCACAACGTAGTCGCTGAAATAGTAAAAGATTTCGGTCGTGTGGATATCTTGGTAAACAATGCCGGTATTACGAAAGACGGCTTGATGATGCGTATGAGCGAAGGACAGTGGGATGCCGTTATCGGTGTCAACCTGAAGTCTGCTTTCAACTTTATTCACGCTTGTACTCCGGTGATGATGAAACAGCGTACAGGCAGCATTATCAATATGGCTTCGGTTGTCGGTGTTCACGGTAATGCCGGTCAGAGTAACTACTCCGCCTCCAAAGCCGGTATGATTGGTTTGGCTAAATCCATCGCTCAGGAACTGGGTTCCCGTGGTATTCGCGCCAATGCCATTGCTCCGGGATTTATTATTACGGATATGACTGCCGGTCTGCCGGAAGAGGTAAAAGCCGAATGGGCAAAGAAGATACCTTTGCGTCGTGGCGGTACTCCGGAAGATGTCGCTAATATCGCTACTTTCCTGGCTTCGGATATGTCCTCTTATGTCTCCGGTCAGGTTATTCAGGTTGACGGTGGTATGAACATGTAATTTATATGGAAGTTATCTACGAAGACAATCATCTCATCGCAGTCAATAAAACCTGCCGCGAGATTGTACAAGGAGATAAAACCGGTGATACTCCTCTTTCGGACATGCTGAAGGCGTGGCTGAAAGAGAAGTATTGTAAACCCGGCAATGTGTTTGTCGGTGTTGCACACCGTTTGGACCGCCCCGTCAGCGGGGTTGTCTTGTTTGCCAAAACCAGTAAAGCGCTCGCCCGTCTGAACGAAATGTTCCGTGTCGGCGAAGTAAGAAAGACCTATTGGGCTATCGTAAAGAACGCACCTCCCTCTGAAGAAGGTGAATTAGTGAACTGGTTGGTCCGTAATGAGAAGCAAAATAAGAGTTACGCTTACGATACGGAACGTCCGAATGCCAAGAAAGCCATCCTCCATTATAAAGTAATAGCCCGCTCGGATAATTATACACTGCTGGAAATCGATTTGAAAACCGGGCGCCATCATCAGATACGTTGTCAATTGGCCAATATGGGCTGTCCGATTAAGGGCGACCTTAAATATGGTTTTCCCCGTTCCAACCCGGACGGCGGTATCAGTCTGCATGCCCGCAGTGCTGCTTTTATCCACCCTGTTTCCAAAGAGCAGGTGGAAATCATTGCTTCGGTTCCCGCGGACAACTTGTGGAAAGCGTTGACTACTTCCTTATAAGTTCCTGTTTTTCCTGTAATTCTTTTTGCGCCTTGTAGGCATCCAGTTGTGACTTGGATTTGCTTTGGGTAACGATGTAAACCCCGGAGAATACTAAGGCTATGGAAATACATTTCATTATACCGAATGTATCCAAGCCGACAAGTACGGTGATGGCTGAAGCTACTATCGGTTGTACGTAGTTATACATAGTGGCAACCGTAGGCCGTAGAATGCGCTGTCCTATCGGGACGAGCAAGTAAGCAAAGAATGTACCGCCCAACACGACGACCGCTATGTTCAGGTAAATACTTGTCGGCAGCCGCAGAAAATCGATACTTGCGATGCTTGTATAAGAGAATGGAATGGTACAGATGGCCGAATAGGTAAACATCCATTTCATCAGTGTCACCGGTGAATACCGGCTGATTAGTCCTTTGTAGACCACAACGTAAATGGAAAAACAGCATTGCGCAACCAAGCAAAGAATATCTCCCCATATATTACTTCCGTTCCCGTTTCCGGCTACTGCCTGTTGTCCGCTTAATATCAGGAGCAAGGCCCCGATGGCCCCGACGAAGATCCCCAGTATCTTTTTCCCGGTAACGGGTTCTTTCAGGTAAAAGGCAGCAATAATCATGGTAATTATAGGAGTAGTAGTTGCCACGATAGTCGCGTCTATCGGCGAGGTTAGTGAAACGCCGAATATATAAGAACCCTGATTGAACACTATCCCGAACAAGGCCGCGAAGAATAACTTTACCAAATCCTGATGTGATACATGTTCATCTTTAGTGAACAAGGAAGCAATCCAAAATACGGCGGCAGCTCCAAGCATTCGGAACGTTGTCAGTGAAATAGCATTGACCAGCCCGCTGGATAATACGATTTTGGACGAGGGCGACATACAGCCCCATAGCAGATTGGCTCCCAACATAGCCAAATGTCCCTTATAAGCGTTCGATTTCATGATAACCTTTCTCTTTTACGGCGGACAAAAGTACTATTTTTCCCCCTTATCTATTCTATTTTTCTTCCTTATCTATTATCGATTTTCTCCCTATCTATTAATCGTTCGCCAGCTGGTGAACGAACGTCCGCCAATTGACGAACGATTGTCCGCCAACTGATGAACGACCGTTCGCCAATTGGCGAACGATTAAAGGGTCCCGATGAAAAAGCTAAAAGATACCGATGAACGGACTAAAAGATAGGGACGAATGAGTCAGAAGGTCGGGAGTTTTTCTTTGATAATTCCGTTGCGGAAAGCATACAATAGCTTTTCCAGGTCTTGTATTTGCTTTTGAAGGTCGGCTCCTTTGTCCGTGTCCTTCACCATTTGCCGATGCGAGCTGAGTTCTACGACGATAGTTGTGGAACGAATGTCGCGTCCTTCTTTGATGGCTTGTTCGGAAGAAAGGAATGGTTCGTGCTGGACCAACTGGAAACCACGCGAATGGTAGACCAACGTATAACCTGCAATTCCTGTTTCCGGATGATAGGCTTTGGAGAAACCGCCGTCGATGACCAAAAGCTTACCGTTTGCCTTTATCGGGTTTTCTCCTTGGATGGAGCGGACAGGGACATGGCCGTTGATGATATGGCGGTGCTGGCCGGTCACGCCAAACTCGTTCAGCAATTTTTCGCAAATGGCTTCTTGTTCGCGAAGCGTATAGTAAGCGCCTTTCTCTTCTTTCTGTACCTCTTTGTCGTCGATGAAACAGCGTTCGAAGGTAGCCATCTTGCTCTTGTCGAAAAGAGGGGAGTCCTTGCCTTCCCAGAGATACCAGATATAGTCCATGGCAAAGTCTTTTTCAGGGCAATCGTCCGGCTCGAAGTAGGCTGTGCGTACCAGTTGGTCTACTTTGTCCAACAGGCTTTTCCCTTTAAATGTTTCCCCGTTTATTACAACCTCTTTAAATGTCCCGTCCGCATTCATTGGAACGGATGCATGGAATAAAAGGTTTGAATTGCATACTTGGTACATGCTGCCGTGTGTGAAGAGGCAACGCATGTGTGTTTTCATCTTATCGCTGCATTCGAAAGAATGCTTGATACGGCGCATCAGTTCTTCCTCTTCGATGGAGAGCGCATACGGGTCTTTAGCCTTGAGCGTAGGCCAGTTCTTGTCTTTCAATTCGTAGTCTTTTCCGTTAATGCGAATTGTACCGCGCTTCAGGTCGATATGATGGAGCAATAAGCGGTCGTCCATTCCGAATTCCGGACGGCGGCGGATGATTTCGCCTTCCAGTTTGAACTGAATGATGGTGATGGCTTTGTTCATCCGGGCGATAAGCTGAGTTGTCTTCTCATCGAAGGTTATATCCGAGGCATTCAGGCGGGGAATGAATAATTCGCAAGGGTCGTCGCCGTACACTTCCATCGCAAAGGTGGCGAGCGGCATTAGGTTGATACCGTAACCATCCTCGAGTGTTGCCAGGTTACCGAAGCGCATACACATGCGGATTACGTTGGCGATATTTCCCAGATTGCCGGCTGCTGCTCCCATCCATAAGATGTCGTGGTTGCCCCATTGAATGTCGAAGTTATGGTAGTTGCAGAGCGTATCCATGATGATGTGCGCTCCCGGTCCCCGGTCGAATATGTCGCCGATGATGTGTAACTGGTCGATAGTCAGCCGCTGGATAAGGTTGCACATGGCAATGATAAAGTCATTGGCTCGTCCGGTCGAAATGATGGTATTGATAATCTGGTCTACATAAGCAGACTTGTTCGGTTCGTCCGAAGATTCGTGCAAGAGTTCCTGTATGATATAGGAGAATTCTTTCGGCAAGGCTTTGCGTACTTTCGAACGGGTATATTTGGAGGAAACATTGCGGCAGACGCGGACTAATTGGTTCAGTGTAATCAGATACCAGTCGTCGATGTCTGTTTCCTGTTGTTGTACCAATTCCAGTTTTTGCTCCGGATAATAAATCAAGGTACACAGTTCTTTCTTTTCCTGTTCCCGCAGAGTATTGCTGAAAATCTCGTTCACTTTACGTTTGATGGCGCCGGAAGCATTCTTTAGTACATGATTGAAGGCCTGGTGTTCGCCGTGAATGTCGGACATGAAATGTTCCGTACCTTTCGGCAGGTTCAAGATTGCTTCGAGGTTGATGATTTCCGTACTGGCATCTGCCACAGTCGGGAAACTGCGGGCCAGGAGCGTCAAGTAACGCAGGTCGTTCAGCACGTATTCGGGAGTGATGTCTTTTGTCATATTTATTTTGTTGTAGTCAGTTTATTAAATCGTCTCCATAACAGGATACCCAGTGTCGTCAAACTAACCGGGAAACCGCACCAGACTCCGATGCTGCCCCAGCCCAGTGTGAAGCCACAAAGATAACCGATAGGCAGGGCCAGCCCGAAATGGCACAGGAAGGCCATATAGGCCATGTATTTTACATCGGAAATGCCGCGTAGCGCATTTGCAAAAAGTATTTGCAATCCGTCGCCGAACTGATAGAGTATGACCGACCAGGCGAGGAGGGCAACCAGTTCGACTACCTCTTTTTCCGGAGTAATCAGGTAACCCATTGTTGTCCGGAACGAAAGTATCAACAGAACGACTAAAAGGGCGGCCGCCATAATCAGATGCAACCCGGCGAAAGACGCCCTGCGTACGTTCAGCCAGTCTTTCCATCCTTTAAAGGCGCTTACGCGGATGGTTACGGCAGCTGCTATGCCATAATAAATCATAAAGCCTATAGTGGTGATGACGCCTACTACCTGGTGAGCGGCAAGTGCCGTACTTCCAATCCATCCCATCATAATGACACTGAGACTGAAAGAACCGGTTTCGACGCCCATCTGGAAACCGACCGGAAGACCCAGACGCATCAGATTTCCGAGGTTCAGCATATTGATTGTCCCTTTTTTGAACCCTTCCAGGTAGACACGGTAACGGGAATGACGGAGAAAGAGGAAGCAGAAAATGATGAGAGTCAGGATACGGCTCGATAATGTTGAAATGCCGGCTCCTGTAAGTCCCAGTTCGGGGCAGCCGAATTTACCGTATATCAGCAGATAATTCCCGATAATATTGAATACGTTTGCACTCAGCATCACCCACATAGGTGTCAATGTGTCGGTCGTTCCGTCGCTGAACTGTTTGAACGAATTGAACAGCATGGCGAAGATAACCGAGAAAAGTTGCAGGATATAGTAGGGGATAATGTAAGGCAGTAATTCCTCCGGTTGTTGCAGTATCCGGATATTAAAAAGCAGTATCAGCATGCAGATACTGAGTAGTATGCCTACTATGAAGTTGATAAAAAGACTATTCTTCAGTACTTCCCCTGCGCGTGCATACTCTTTTTGCGCGTATAAACCGCCAATGATGGGAGTCAGCCCGTAGGAAAATCCCATGCCGGCAATGAAGATAAGATTGAAGAAGTTGTTGACGAATGATGCCGCGGCCAGTTCGGGAGTACTGTGATGGCCTACCATGATGTTGTCGGCGAATCCGACAATAATAATGCCCAGTTGCCCCAACATAATCGGGACTCCCAGGCGTATTGTTTCTTTATAATGCTCTTTATAAGCGGAAAGCTGTATCACAAAACTTCAACCGAATTAATAATAATATTTTCCGTCGGACGGTCTTGTTTGTTTGTTTTTGTATCTTGAATGGCATCCACTATATCCAAGCCTTCCACGACTTCTCCGTAAACGGTGTACTGATTATCAAGGAAAGGAACGCCTCCGATTGTTTTATAAGCTTCGCGCAATTCGGCCGGCATTTTTGTTTCATCCTTGCGTTTTTCGGCTTCCAGCTCGGTTTTGCCGATTAATGTATCGCGGAGGATAGCCAGTTCTTCTTTGTTGCCACTCCGGTACAATTCCATGATTTTAGGTTTGTTTTCCGTTTGCAGACGGGCAAAGATGGATTGTTTCAGGCGGCTTTCCAACTGCTTTTCCATCTGGTCCAATTCTGCATCGGTATATTTTTTACCGGTTACGATGTAGAATTGGGAGGCGGAAGAAGCTTTTTCCGGATTTACTTCGTCACCGGTACGAGCGGCGCATAGAGCACCTTTCTTATGGAAATATTTCGGGTACATGAACTCTGCCGGAACCGTATACCCCAAATCGCCGGCTCCCAGCTGTTTATTCATAGGAGCATCTTTGGAAGTGACGTCGCCTCCTTGTATCATAAACTCTTTAATGACGCGGTGGAACAACAAACCGTTATACTGGCCTTCCCGGGCCAATTTGATAAAGTTGTCGCGATGCTGTGGCGTATCGTTGTATAGTTTGAGGGTAATCTGACCGAATGTGGTATCCATTACCACTTTAGTTTCCGCTGTTTCCATGTTTTATTTATTTTTTGACGATTGTCATTGTTTTAATCTTAATGTTTTTGACGGGGCGGTCATCTGCATTAGTTTCCGTGAATTGTATTTTGTCTACTACTTTCATCCCTTTCAGTACTTCTCCGAAAATAGTGTATTTGCCGTCCAAATGTGGCGTACCCCCTTCCAACATATACGCCTGACGTTGCTCAGGAGTGAAAGTTATGTCTTTTTCCTGTTCTTGCTTGTCCAGTTCCATCTCTGTAAAGAACTTGCCGGTTACAATGTAAAATTGAGTGGCCGACGAGGCATGCTCCGGGTTCTCTTCATCTCCGACGCGGGCGGCACAAAGCATTCCCCGTTTGTGGAAATATTTCGGATAAACAATTTCTGCCGGAATGGTATAACCCAAGTCGCCATCACCCAAATGTTGTTCAATCGGAGCATCTTTGGAATTGATATCTCCCGCTTGTACCATGAACTGTTTGATTACGCGGTGGAACAGCAGTCCGTCGTATCGGTGCTCCTTTACATTTTTAATAAAATTATCACGATGCAATGGTGTTTCATTGAATAGTTTTACTTTGATTTTACCGTAATCGGTGTCAATCTGAACTATAGTCTCAACATCCTGCGCTTGCATTTGGAAGGATATCAGGGCCGAAAAGGCTAATACACAGATAGCAAACAGCTTTTTCATCTTCATCTTATTTTTATATTATGGTCACAAAAATAGTGACTTTTAGTCGTTAAAGCAACCATTTAACACAACCTTTTCCGTTGCAATCTGTTCAAGTCTGTAATTCATCTAAACAAAAAGCATATTTATGAAAACATGGTTGAAAAGCGCAGTTCTACTGCTCGGTATGGGAATGGTTTCTGCCCATTCGCAGGCTCAGAAAGTTGTGGTTGAAGATAACGAGCCGAATTCTGTTATGTTCGTTTCTATTGATAAAGCCGGTGATGAGGTTATCCGGATTATGAATGAGACACAAAGTCCGCGTTTCCACGAACCGAAGGCCCCACGCTTTCTGTTGACTGACCGGAAAGGACAATTTGCTCTTGGTATCGGCGGCTATGTAAAGACGACAGCCGAATATGATTTTAATGGTATATCCGACAATGTTGATTTCTATCCGGCCCTTATCCCGCGTGGTGGTCTGGTCAAGAACCAGTTTCAGTTGGATGCGACTACCAGCACGATTTTCTTGAAGTTGGTGGGTCATACAAAATTGTTAGGAGACTTTGTTGTTTATACGGCCGGAAATTTCCGTGGCGGTAGCGGAAAAACATTCGAATTGCGTAATGCGTATGCTTCTTTTCTTGGTTTTACAATCGGTTACGATTACGGTTCGTTTATGGACTTGGGGAATGTTCCTGCTACCATCGACTTTGCCGGTCCGAATGGGTTGTCCATCTATCATGCTACTCAAATTCGTTATGAACGTACATTGGCCCAGGGTTTTAAGGCTGGTATCGGTGTGGAAATGCCTGTCGTGGATGGCTTGACGAATAATAATCTGAGTATAAGCACACAGCGTATGCCTAATTTTCCGGCTTATTTGCAATATAGCTGGAATAAAAACAGTCATGTACGTGTGGCTGGTATTGTCCGCAGTATGACATACGAAGATTTGGTTGCCAATAAAGCCGAGTCTGAAGTGGGATGGGGGGTATTGGCTTCTGCGACCTTTCATGTAGGAAGTTGCTTGCAACTTTACGGACAAGGTGTCTACGGTCGTGGTATCGCCCAGTACATGAATGATATGAGTATGCTGAATGTGGATATTGTCCCGAATCCGGAAAAGGCCGGCAAAATGGAAGTCCTTCCGATGGTAGGTTGGTTCGGTGGCTTGCAATATAACATTTCTCCCAAAGTGTTTATTACCGGAACATACGGACAGTCCCGTTTATATAGTCATAATGGCTATCCGGCAGAAGCTTCGGAGCAGTATCGTTATGGACAGTATTTAGTGACAAACATATTTTGGAATGTGACATCTAATCTTCAGGTCGGAGCCGAATATCTGCGTGGCTGGCGTACTGATTTTGATGGCGACAAACGACATGCGAACCGGTTGAATGCCGCGGTTCAATATAGTTTTTAAAGAGTATAGACACGAAAACGGTTTCTATACAAGAAAATCTTGTACGGAAATCGTTTTTGTAATTAAAAGTTATTTCCTGTATCCCACCACAAGCGTGTCCCGGCATTATCCGGTTTGCCCAAGGCCTGCGTTAATCTGTCGTATAAAGGAGCATCCGTATCGACTATATCGGCCGGGAAATTCAGCCGGCGTATCATTGTTTCGGTATCTATACATCCGTCTTTGCTGTTATTGAAACGGACCGGGAACAGGCGGGGATATCCTGTCCTGCGTTGTTCCGCCCATGCTTCACAGCCCTCGGGGAAGATGGCAAGCCATTTCTGTGTGATGATTTTCTCCAGCTTTATTTCATTCGAAGCCTCTTCTATCCATTTGGGGGATACGAGGCATCGTGCCTTTATATTATTTGCCGGGTCAAAAGCATCTATATAGTCGGCCCCGATACTGTCGGACTCCAGATATTTTTCCGGATAATTGGCTTTCCATTGGTAAAAAGAGGTAGCCACTCCATTCCGGTAACAACTTCCCACATCTTCCGAAGTCCATCCGCGTAAAGCAGCTTCAGCACGTAAAAACCAGATTTCGGCAGCTGTCATCAGAATAGGAGGCGTTGTTTTATTGACATATATTTTAGAATGGGAGGCATATAAAAGGTGTGAGAAACAGGTTCCTTGACGGATACCTTTGTATGTCCCGATTAATCCTTCGGGAGCATCTTTTCCGCAAGGTTCGAAATAGATTTCACGACGTGGGTCTTGGTAACCGTTCAGAATCGATTCCATAGAAGCATTCATATAAACTTCTCCCCAAACCCTGTTGATTTCACCCAAAGGGTTTTGGTAACCGTTACGGGTAGAGACGACAACGATATCGACCGGTTGTTCAAATACACCTTCTTGTTGGTTCAGAGATTTCAGGAATTCTTCTTTCCCTTTTTCCGAAGCTGCTGTTGCGATGCGGATGGCTAAACGCATTCTGAGCGAATTGGCAAATTTAATCCAAGACGAAAGATGCCCGTCCAACATAATATCGAACTTACTTAGGTCCGGCCCCTCGTCTTTGTTCTGGATACATTTTGTCAGGATATGTATAGCCTCTTCCAAGTCGTTGAAAAAGGCAGTGTAAGCTTCTTGCTGGGTGTCCGGTCGGAAGTTCTCGTCTTCATTTCCGAAATGGGTATAGATAATCGGTCCGTACATATCAGAGATACGGTGCATAATTTCCACTTTCAATATTTGGGTAAGAGCATAAACTGATGGATATTGGTCTATGACAGCTTTCTGTAATTTGGCTATTTGAGGCAAGATATAAGCGTAAGTATATCCCCAGTTCGTGCCGTTCCAGCCATCCTGGAGGTTATAATCTGAATTACTGCTTCCTCCATTAAGAGGTTTGTAGTCGTGCATGTAGCCACTGAACATGTCTGCATTCAGATTTTGCATGAGTTGGTAAGGCCAGTTTTTCCCTTTCCCGAAATCATAATTGAAATAGATGCCCTGTTGGATAATGTTGAGTGGGATACCGAGGTTGTTGAAATCTATTTCCATTTCGTCATCGGTAATGCCTGATTTATCCGTGTTGATATCCCTGAATTTGTCGGTACAGGAAATAAAAATAAATATCAATAGGAAATAAATAGATTGTATATTGTATCTGTATTTCATTTTCCACCGTTATTAAAATTCACATTTGATATTAAATCCGAAACTCCGGGTTGTAGGAACTCCGTACACTTCAATACCCTGATTATCGTTGCCGGTCGAAAGGATTAAATCCGGATCGAACGGTGCTTTTTTGTATAGGAAAAAGAGGTTGCGAGCAACGAAAGAACAATTAATCTGGCTGAAAACTTTTGTCGCTGCAATCCATTTGTCCGGTAAACGATATCCTAAAGAACATTCGCGCAGTCGGATATTCGTGGCATCGTACATATAATATTCGGTGACACCGGCGCGGCCGGCTACAACTTTTTTATAGAAACCTTCCACATCCTCTATTTTATGACCTTCCAACATGATATAACCGGCGTCGCGGGCATCGGCAGTCTCTTTTGTGACACCAAACAGGTCCATATCTGCTTGAGTTTGTGAAAGAAGATCTCCTCCGAAACGACAGTCAATCAAAAAGGAGATGTCCATATTCTTATAGCTGAATGTGTTTTGCCAACTTAATGTAAGTTTAGGATTACAGTTTCCTACTTTTATTAAATTCCCTTCTCCTTCCACTTGTGGTAAACCTTTCTTTTCTCCCTCTGTTTCATACAAGATTTTTCCATTGGAATCACGACGGAAAGCTTTGCCATAGATGTCACCGAAAGAACCGCCTTCTTTCAATTTCATCGCATAACTGGATGAGAAACCGCTGGGACCGTAAACAAATACCGGTAATTCTTCGTGTAAACTAATTACTTTATTTTTGTTTGTTGCCAAGTTTAATTCGCTTTTCCAGTTAAAGGTCGTACTAATGAAAGGTTGTCCCGTAAGGTTTACTTCCCATCCTTTATTTTGGATATCGCCGGCATTCACATAACGATACGCATATTTATCTCCGGACTTTGCCGGAAGTTTGAAGAATTGGTTACGTGTGTTAGTCTTATACCAAGTTGCACTGAGACTGAGCTGATTATTGAAAAAACGCCATTCGGTTCCAAGTTCGACAGAAGTAGTCATTTCCGGTTTCATATCTTCGAAAGGAGCAGCATCTGCATATTCTATTTCACCACCTGCTCCGACATGTGAGACAGGATTGGTCACATATAAAGGAATATCATTACCAACCTTACTCCACACTGCCCGTATTTTAGAAAATGAAATCCAAGTGGGAAGGGGCAGCATTTTATTTATAATCCAGGCTGCTCCGACCGAAGGATAGAAGAAACCGGATTTTTCATTGGGGGTATATGCTAATGTACTGGACCAGTCGTTACGGGCAGTCAAATCTGCTATCAGACTTTCCCGATAGTTAATTTGGGCTGTGGCAAACAGGGATTGTAATTGTCGGCGAGCATCAATCTGCTGGTCTATATAAGCTCCTCCATCCATATTGATGTTGGTAATATTAAAGACATTGGCATATTTGAGGGAGGCTATTTTGGAATCATAGCGTAGGGAGTTGACAGTTTTATCGTTAATACTGGCTCCTAGTGCTGCATTGACAGAGAATTGTCCGAATTTCTTTTCGAACATTCCCATGATATCTCCGTAAAACATTGTTTCTTCATAATCCATTTCAATGTAACGTCCGTTTTCTCCGGCAAGAGCAGGTGCTGTAGATGCATAGAATTTTTGGCGTATCTTATCCGACGTATTATCGATACTTCCGCGTGCTTGGATTTTCAGATAGTCTGTGAGTCTGAGGTCAGCGGAAAGTGAGGCCATTGTCCGGTTGCGGACATCTTTACTCTGTATCCGGTTGATAACCCAATACGGATTTTGTTCGAAATCTTCAGTGGCAGAATGCCAGTTTTGCACGTTCAGGTTGCGGGAAGCATCCCAAACTTCAAAATTATTTTTATATTCCGAAATGTCTTTGCCACGCGGAAAGCGATAAAGTCCGACCAGTGCGTTCATATAAAATCCTCCGCTGGGGTTCCGGTTGTTGATAGTCTGACGAGCCAAATTGACATTTGCGTCTAGTTTAAGCCGGTCATTAAACAGGCTACTTGTTTCCCTGAAATTAATGTTGTGCCGGTTCAGTTTGTTATGTTCGATGATACCTGTCCCTGTCGTGTTGGCATACGAGAAGTAGGTTTGATACCGGCTGTTTCCTGTGCTCACAGATAAAGAAGTAATGGAGGTGAGTCCTGTCTTAAAAAAGTCACCGGCATTATCATAGACGGGCATTTCTTGTTTATCGCCCCAACTTTCCACTTGATTGCTTTCACCATATCTGTTTTGGAACTTTGGGAGGCAATATGCTTTATCGAATGTCAGATTTGTAGAAAAGGTGATTTTTCGCATGTCTTTACTTCCTCTTTTAGTGGTGATGAGGATAACTCCATTTGCGGCTTGGCTACCGTATAAAGCTGCTGCTGGAGAACCTTTCAAGATGCTGATATTTTCAACATCTTCGGGATTCAGATTAGAAATACCGTCACCTCCGTCCCGATTTCCGGCATCAGCCGTCCCGCCTATAGCTGTATGGGCTTGTTCGTTGGAGGTATTCAGGATGGGAACACCGTCTATCACATATAGCGGTTGATTGTTTCCAATGACAGAGCGGATACCGCGCATTAGTACTTTTGCGGAACTGCCTGCTCCGGATGAGGTTTTGTTCACTTGCATACCGGCCACTTTTCCGGCCAATGTTAAAATCATATTCGGCTCTTTAATCCGGGTCAATTCCTCACCGTCCACCTGTTTTGCCGAATAGACAAGTGTGGCTTCTTTCTTTTCAAGACCAAGAGCCGTGACGATGATGTCGTCAAGTAATATTTCTGATTCTTCCATTATTATGTGGAAGAAGTTTTGTCCTTGAAGAGCTATTATCTGTGGCTTGAATCCGATAAAAGAGATAGAGAGTGCGCTATTCTCATCCACAGATAAAGAAAAGTTTCCGTTTGCATCAGTGATAACACCGTTGGTAGTGCCTTTTTCAATAACATTTGCTCCGGCTAAAGGATTTTCATTGGTATCTACAATTCTGCCGGAAATCTTTATTTTCGATTGAAATATGCCGGAACCGAAGTTTTTTCCCGGTTCCGGAGTGTTTCCCCCGTATGTCTGTACTGATACAAGCAACAGAAACAATAAGAAAAGTTTTTCGTAGAAAATTTTCATATCGCTTATTGGTTGTATTTGATTTGCATACAAAGATAAACGATTCTTTTATTTTAGCAAATTTTAGTCGAAAATGCTGAGGTTCCACTTGTCCATCCATTTGAGTACCGGAAGTCCGTTCTCGAATTGAATGGGAAGCCATATATAACGGGCATCCGAAGGATGTTTCGGTGTCCAGCGATCGGCCATAAAGATAAATGCATCCTTTTTTCCGGCAACAGGCAATATGTAGGTACTTTGAGAGTGAAATGTCAGATTGGCATCGTCTCCCCGGCAGGGGTTAGGGTGTTGTTTCCAAGGTCCCCAGATAGAAGAGGCTGTAAACATGCGTGCTTCATTCGGGTCCCAACCGGTACACCCAGATGTAATTAGATAATAAATTCCATTTTTTTTGAAAATGGCAGGGGCTTCGTTGTGTCCACCAGGGAAGATGCGGATGTATTTGCCGGTATGACTCTGGTAATCGTCGGATAGTTCGGCTATTTGTAAAGTCAGGTTTTCTTCTGACGAATAAATGTGGTAAGCCTTTTTGTCTTGGTCGACAAATATTGTCATATCGCGTGACATTTGGCCTCCTGCATGGTCGCGTCTGTTAAAGAGTCCTTCCTCTACAGCCTGTCGCCATTCCGGAGTCCACCATTTTTCGAAGTCCTCCGGTTTCACGGTTGATGTACGTTCTGTTTCCGACATATTGTCCGGCCATTTCCCGGCACAGGGACGATACGAGTGGATAAAACGGTAAGGGCCTGTTACCTTATCGCTAACGGCAACACCTACTCGGGCGGCATCATAGCCTTTCCCTTTTAGTTCAAGATGGAACCACATGACGTATTTATTTGTCTTTTCGTTGTACACTACTTTAGGACGTTCCAGTACACAACCTTTTTCTATATCACTTCCGGAGCCATCAGGCATGACTGCAAGGGCGATGCCTTCATTCTTCCAATCAGTCAGATTCTTGGAGGAATAGCAAGTAACACCTTTTAATGCAGCACTTGTTTTTTCGCTTTTATGTTCACCGAACCAGTAATAAGTCCCATTGGAATAGAGTATTCCGCCTCCATGTGCATTCACATGAATACCCTGCTCATCCGGCCAAATGGCACCTGGCTTGATATCCTGTGCTTTTACAGACAGGAATAGGGTACTAAGTAAAAAAGAATAAATTATTGATTTCATACTAATAAATTGGGTTTAATGAAAAAGGGGTATCAAAAGAATTTCTTGCACAAAACTTTTGATACCCCTTTTTATGTGATTAAACGACCGGAATATACAACCGGTTGTTTGATTTCTTAGAATAATTTGTTAGGATATTCACCGGCATCAACTAAAGCCTGAATTTTATCGACAACGCCCTGACGATCGGCAGCATAGGTTACACCGAACCATTTGGAAGTCGTATCCAAAACTTTTACAGAAGCAATTCCTTTTGTAATCAGCTCGTTTACAACCAACGGAATGAAGAATTCACTTTTTGGCTTATCAATATTTTCTTTCAGGAAGTCAATGAAATATTTTTCGGAATGTTCAAAATAATCAGGTGTGAAACCCCACATATTCATGGATACAGGAGTTTTTTCTTCCAAGACTACTTTGTTGCCGTTTTCATCCTTAAATTGGATTTCTCCGTCTATTTTTTCGATGGCAGTACGTTCTACAACACCTGTCAGGTAACCTTCTGCATTTGTTTCGCAAACGCCACGTGCCACGGAACCACTTTCGCTCAACGTATTTCCTACTCGGTAACCAACCATGCAGTAATCATTTTTCTTTCCATCCATTTCAGACAAAGCTTTTCCCAGCACGGCGAAGCTGTCACGGCCATAGAAGTCATCTGCATTGATAACGGCAAACGGTTCTTTGATGACCTTGCTACCCATCATGACGGCATGGTTCGTTCCCCATGGCTTTTCGCGCCCTTCCGGACATTTGAAACCGGCTGGCAAATCATTTAAATCTTGGAAAACAACTTCTACGGGAATATGATTTTCGTATTTGGAAATGATTTTTTCACGGAAATCTTTTTCAAATGATTTACGAATAACAAAAACCAACTTTCCAAAACCTCCGCGGATAGCGTCGAAAATAGAATAATCCATGATTGTCTCTCCATTGGGACCCAGACCGTCCAACTGTTTTAATCCTCCATAACGGCTACCCATTCCGGCAGCTAATACAAATAATGTAGGTTTCATAATTTTATGTTTATATAATAGTGTTTGTGTTTTCGCTGTACAAAAGTAGGAAATTATTGATAATAAGGAATTGAAAAGAGAGAAATTAATTGAACGAGTTCTCTGTCAATGGTAGGAAGTGTCGGTACCGTTTGTGCCGACACTTTTTAGCTCGTTGGGGCTTTTCTGTTTATTTTACTTCCAAAACAACAATTGATTTAGCCGGCAGAGTGACTTTCAACTGTCCTTTTTCGACTTTAGCACCATTAAAAGCAACCGGTTTTACAAATTCCGGTTTTTCAAAAGTGTTGTGGTCATTAATGGAGCCGGAAGTTAAAATGCGACCACTGACAGAAGCTATTTTCTGGTCTTGTAAATCGATGGAAACAGTTTGAGGGTTGTCAACATCTACATTTGCCAGTGAGATATGAATAAGGCCGTTTTTATCTTTGGAAGCTGAAGCACTAAGCATTGGAACTTCCCGATTATCACGTACTTTTGCTTTGTCGCAAATCAAATCCATAGGAAGAAAAGTGGCATCCTGATGAACTTTGTACATTTCGAATACATGATAGGTTGGAGTCAACATCATTTTCGAACCATTTGTTAATATCATGGATTGCAAAACATTGACAATTTGTGCAATATTGGTCATACGGACACGATCTGTATATTTATGGAATACATTCAGGGTAAGGGCGGCAACAAACGCATCACGCATAGTATTTTGCTGGAAAAGGTGTCCATTGATAGTTCCCGGTTCTTCGTCCCACCAAGTACCCCATTCGTCAACCATCAGCCCAATGCGTTTTTGCGGATCGTATTTATCCATAATCTGGATATGTTTTTTCACGACATCTTCTATTTCGAGACATTTTCCCATAGTCCAGTAATAATCGTCTTTATTGAAATCCGTGGCGGAACCTTTGCTTCCGTTCCATCCGGTAACGGTATAATAGTGTAGTGAAATGCCGTTCATACGGCCACCTACATTTTTCATCAGCGTTTCTGTCCAGCTATAATCATAATCACTGGCTCCGCTGGCAATCTTGAAAAGGCGGTTTCCATCATAATTGCGGCAATATGTGGAATAACGGCGGTATAGGTCGGCATAATATTCCGGACGCATACTTCCACCACAACCCCAGCTCTCATTTCCGATACCGATGAATTTTACTTTCCAAGCTTTATCGCGACCGTTTTTACGACGCAGACGGGCCATAGGACTGTCGCCTTCGGAAGTCATATATTCAACCCATTTGGCCATTTCTTCTACGGTACCGCTACCCACATTGGCACTGATATAAGGTTCGCAACCAATCAGTTCGCAAAGATTCAGGAATTCATGGGTGCCGAAGCTATTATCTTCAATAGTTCCTCCCCAGTTATTGTTGACCATTTTAGGGCGGTTTTCACGTGGACCAATACCGTCCATCCAGTGATATTCGTCTGCAAAACAACCTCCCGGCCAGCGAAGATTAGGAACTTGGAGCTGTTTCAGAGCATTCAATACATCGTTTCGATATCCCTGTGTATTGGGTATATCCGAATCCGGACCAACCCAGAGACCACCGTAAATACAGGTCCCAAGATGTTCGGCAAACTGTCCGTAGATATGTTTACTGATTTGTTGTGTTCCTTGTTGCGGGTAGATACGGATATTCGCATCTTTTTGTGCAAACAAAGGTAATGTGGCCGCAGTCAGCAGGCTGATTAATAATGTTTTCATGATGAGTGATTTAAAAAATTATTTATTTATGAATTTTGTACAGTATGGATGTGTGAGGAGGCAATTGAACAGAAATAAGGTCGGAGGTGGTTCCTTTGTCTTTGTTTTGCCACATTTCCGTCAATTTATATTCTCCTTGCAGGTCGAGTTCCTTTAAAGTAGTGGAGACTTCTGTTGGCTTGTCTCCCAGATTGAAAAGAGCCAGATATACATCTTTCGTATTTGCATTTACAGAGGTAATGGCTACTTTACCGTCTTGTTGGAAAAGTTGGCGGACATGGCTTCCGTAGCGGTGCATATCCAACACATTTTTATTTGTTAGTAACGAAAGGGTAAAGTCGTCATTGCTGGGCAAATCTCCTCCGAACATCAAGGGGGAACGGAAGATACAGAACAGGTTCATTAGCGTATATTGTTCCTCTTTTGAAAGACGTGTCATGCGGTCTTCACCCCGTTCTCCCCGAATGGAGATACGTCCGAGTGGAATCATATCGCAATCCGGCCAAGTTCCAGCCATAATATATGGATACCATTTTTGGCAAACTTCAAATAAATGAGTAATATGTGGCCATGTATCCCACACATCATCTACCATTCGCCACATGTTGGCATGTGCACTGACATGTGTAGCTTTTTCTACAGGTGTTTCTCCGGGTGAAGTACTTAATACGATGGGACGGCCGCAGTGGTCGATAGCTTTCCGTATCAGTTCGATTTCCTTTTGATGATAAGGGCGGGAGAGGTCGTCTATTTTGATGAAATCTACGCCCCAAGAGGCATAAAGCTCGAAGATTGAGTTGTAATACTCCTGTGCACCGGGTTTGTCGGCTACTATCGTGTAATTGTCTCGTAACCAGCTACATTGCAATTCGGTAGAGTAAATCTGGTCAGCAGTGATATTTACAGTCCCTTTGACTGGTAGTTTCTTGTCTACGGCTTCTTTAGGAATCCCACGCATAATGTGAATCCCGAATTTAAGCCCTTTATTGTGTATATAATCTGCAAGCTCTTTAAAACCTTTACCATCCTTGGCTGAAGGAAAACGATTTACGGCAGGTTGATAACGCCCGTATTCATCTATAACATAGTGCGGATCGGTTTGGTTGTAACCCCCGGCTTTGTCGTTTTCAACAAACCAGCGGATGTCTACTACTACATATTCCCAACCGTAAACTTTTAGTTTCTCGGCCATATAGTCGGCATTTGCTTTTACTTCAGCTTCCTCTACGGTCGGCCCATAGCAATCCCAACTATTCCATCCCATAGGAGGGGTTTGTGCCCATTCTTTAAATTCGCCAGATTTGAAAGGTTCCGATTTCTGTATCGGTTTCCTTTCTCCACACGCATTGTAAAGCAATATAAATGTGGCAATCAATAAGAGCTGTTTTTTCATGATATATTGACTTTTGATTGTTTTCGTGTCAAAAGTACGTTATATTTTTAAACAATCATTTACTGATAGTTATAAAAAATATGAATTATTGTTCAATTTACTCTTATTGATTGCGCAAAGGTATAAACAGGCCTGTTTTAGTACATGTTTACGACAAAAGTAGTCAACGATTTTGCCGGACTTGTGTAAGTGATAGTTTTCTCTTTTGCACGAATAGCAGGAAGTTTGGCACAATCTTCTGTTTTGCTGGTACGCCAATTATCGATATGTCTTATTTTTTGCTTGAATTTATTCAGATTTATGAGGCGATGATTTGCCTCATTTGTTGTATTTAATACAGCAATGACCAATTCTTTTCCAGAAGGGGAAATAGCTGCAAATGTTTGTTTGTTGCCCGTTTCGATACAGGTATATCCTTGTTTGAAGAAACGGGTGATTTGCATGCGGACATATAGGTTTTTGACAGATTCATATTTTTGCGTTTTAAAATTACCACGCAGTATACACCATACATCGTTGTTTTCCTCCATCAATTGCCAGTCCAACCAAGCTTGAGGGCGCATGATACGCATGTCATCAAACAGTTTTTGTGCCAATAGTAGATTACTATCGAAACCATTACCTTCACTGGGACCGGTTTCCGATTGCCAGAAAGGTTTCTCTGATTTTTGGATAAGTTCACAAACCTCTTTACGTTGAGCGTCTGTACCAGAGTAGGTATGGGTGTTAAGTTGTCCGAGTTTATCCCAAATGTCACCGGCTGCCTGATAAGCTTTTTGGACAATAAGAAATTGTTCGAGATTTGTTTCATCAGAGGCGGAAAGTACTGTTGTTAATCCTGATTGTTTCAGTTTGGGGTACAACATGCGGATAATTTTAATTTGGCTTTCGGGGTCGAAATGGCATCCTTCTTGACTTCCTTGGGCATACCAGTAATTGGAATAAGATTCATTGAAAGGTTCCAGTGTCTTAAAATCAATATCATAAGCCGATTTGTAATGTTTGCATACCTCTAACAAATAGTCGCAAAACATCTCATAATATTCTGGTTTCAGATTATCTTCTTGCGGATTGACATTCCCGGCAGCACAACCACTATAAGTCATCCAATAAGGAGCTGAATTTGAAAAGGCTTCAAAAATTGCGTCCGGGCGCTTTTCTTTAATTTTAAGTAGAATAGTACGTTGTCCTTTATCGGCAGTCCAATCGTATGGGGCAGTAGGAGATGCTTTGAAACCTTCCATTTCGGCACGTTTCCCTTTTCCTTTTACCATATGTCCGTCGGCATGTGAAGGATCATCGCCTCCACCGATATTATAGCGAAAAATGTTCATATTCAATTTGTCGGGAGAAGTAATCAAATCAACAATTTCATCCACTTTCTTTTCATCCCAGTTTCCCACTTGGGCGGCCCACCAGCAAAGGGAACTTCCCCAGCCTTCAATCGTTTGGTAACGTTGCTCCGGATCGATAAGAATAAATTTATCAAATCCATCTAACGGCTCGGATGCTTGGATTTGCAAGAGGCTACCGATGAATAATACGATACCTGGTAAAAAAGATTTTGTTTTCATTGTATATAAATTTAATTGTTAATTTGTATGCTTGAAAGTGCCAATATTCCTGCTTGCCCTTTAGCTTGATAATTATGGTATCAAACATGGAAAGCAAGCAGGTTGTCTATGTTAGAAGTTGAATGGTGTCATTTTTGCATATGCCTTGAAATCCTTAATCATGCCCGGATAGCCCTCTTCGGCACGGGGCAGATAGCGGAAACCGCTGATTACAACATCCTCGCGCAGGTCGATAACCACCTGATGCGGATATTTGGCACGATAAGTAGTGCTCCAATAGGTCGATTCTTGTAAATCGAAAATTTTATCGGCTGTGAAATTACCACCCTGTGTCTCTTCGCTGTCTGCATAAGCTATCTGCCAATGCTGGCGGGAGAGTGGTTTACCGTTTTCGTCTAATAGATAAAATTCGGCAATAGCTGCATTTTCTTTCCCGTTCTGTGCATTCAGTGCTTCAAGGCAGAAATAACGAGCCTTAACAGGTGTGTCGAATTTTACATCCTGCCAACCATTACCTGGTTTCAGAGAACCCTCTATAATCGGTTTTTCATCCTGTAATTTCAGGTTTTCACCTTCTTTTCGGTGTGTCATGGCTGCTTCGGGACGAAGCATATCCAAAATAGGTTTGCTTAGACCGGTGACAGTCGCTTTTTCCGGGCCTTTCAGGTCAAGAACGATAATTTCATTTTTCCCTTTTTTCAACCAACAACCCGGCATGAACAGCGTTTGTTGCGGTCCGATTTCCCAAAAACGGCCCATTGCAATACCATTCACCCAAACCATTCCTTTTCCCCAGGTTTGCATATCGAGGAATACATCTCCCCGTTTTTTCAGATTGAAAGTGGCGCGGTAGTAAGCCGGTCCTTCGATTTTCTTGCCGGGAGCATATTTTTTATCTTTTACAAAAGAATAATCAACCGGTAAATTATACACTTTCCAATCTTTTAATTCCTTGGTAGAAGTTTCGCTGATAAGTTCTACTTTTTCAGTGATACCTTTCCGGTCATGGATTGCTTTGTCGAAATTGACGCGTCCCATGGCTTCAATCAAGATATCCAACTGAGTACCAGCAACCAGAGCGGGCAACTTGAGCGAATATTCTCCACGACGTCGGTCCAGGCGCCCCAACAGTTTACCATTTGCAAATATTTGTGCCCAATCATGTACTTCCGTGATTAGTAGCGTTGTTCCTTCTGTAACAGCCGTAGGCAATGTCGTACGGTACAGGATACTTCCCCAACCTTGGTCGAATTGTTCCATCGGTTTGATATCTTGTGATATTTTCGGTTCCGGCAGGTTCTCAAATAACGGAGCTACTTCTTTTAATTCGAATTCCGGTATTTCAATTACGGGATATGGGGCCGGTATTTCAGCTTGTTTTTCTCCAGGAGCCATGTAATTGGCAAGTAGTTCGCGCAATTTGGCATATTTCGGCGTGGTCCAGCCGGCTTCACTGATAGGTGCGTCATAATCGTAGGAACTGCACATGGCGGAATAAGCCGGGCTGTTTGCTCCTCCCCAATGGCCGAAAGTTGTTCCTCCATGTGTCATATAAAGGGAGAAAGATATATTACGGTCCAACATATCACGGATACCTGCTACCATCGTTTCGGCATCACGTGTTTCATGTTTACGTCCCCAATGGTCGAACCAACCGCTCCAGAATTCACTGCACATCAGCGGTGTATTGGGACGAACCTCTTTCAGTTTTTTGAATTGTTCGTCAATATTGGCCCCTGTTCCGAAATTGACCGTCCAAATCAGGTCTTCGAGTGCATTATTCAAGAAATTGGAGCTCCAGTCACACTGGAAGAGCGGCACATCCGTAAAACCTGCATTTTTCACAATGTCACGGATATTTGCAATATAATCTTTATCAGTAGCATACGACCCATATTCGTTTTCTACTTGAACCATGATGATGTTGCCTCCCCGGTCAATTTGTAAATCTGCCAATTGCTTTCCGATTTCATTCATGAATAATTTAGTACGTTCCAGGAAATAGGAATCGTTAGTACGTAACTTAATGTCATTTTTTTTAAGTAGCCACCAAGGTAGGCCACCCATTTCCCATTCTGAACAAACATAAGGACCTGGGCGTAGCATAATGTACATACCATGTTTCTGTGCCAAACGGCAAAAAGCAGCGATATCATTCTGTCCGGTAAAATTGAATTCTCCCGGTTTTTGTTCGTGGATATTCCAGAAGGCATAAATACAAATCGTATTCATGCCCAGAGCTTTACATAGTTTAATACGATGTTCCCAATATTCGGCCGGAATGCGCGTGTAATGAATTTCGGCGGCTTTGATGACAAATGGTTTTCCATTCAGCAGAAATGTCTTATCGCCGATGGAAAATGTGTTTTTGTTTGCAGGATTGTTGCTGTAACCAACCAGACTAATTGTGAGTAATGTAACCAACAAAAGAGTGGCTTTTAGTAGATGCTTCATGTTATAATTTAAGTTTAAGATATTTTCAGGGACTAAAATTACATAAAAATGTTCATTTGTACACTTGTTTTAGGTATTATATGAAAAAATAGTGCAGTTTCACTCTATTTGTATACCTTATTACGTACCTTTGCATGATATAAATAAACGTTGAACAAGAATGAAAAAGTTAATGGTAATTCCACTTGTCGCGGCCGGTATGGTCACATGGGTGGGCTGTAGTGAGACCCCTGTGAAGGAGGCGGTAAAAGCTGAAGCTATCAATCTGGCAAATCTGGATACAACTGTAGCTCCCGGCACTGATTTCTACCAATATGCCTGCGGAGGATGGATGAAAAATAATCCTTTAAAACCGGAATATTCCCGTTTTGGTACATTCGATCAGTTAAGAGATAACAATCAAGAACAAATTCGTTCTCTGATTGAAGAGTTAAGTGCTGCTCCGCAGGAAAACGGAAGCGTGGCACAAAAGATAGGTTTGCTATATTCAATGGGCTTGGATAGTACGAAATTGAATGCTGATGGCTACGAACCAATCAAGGAACAATTAGCGGAAATTAAAAGACTGGCTACAAAAGATGAAGTCTCAAAAATGGTTGCAACCCTGCATAAAGAGGGGATGGCGCCTTTCTTCTCTTTATACGTGGGAGCGGACGAGAAGAATAGTTCGATGAATATTGTTCAGTTGTATCAGGACGGATTGGGCATGGGTGATCGCGATTATTACCTTTTGGATGATGAAGCTACGCAAAAAATGAGGGATGCCTACAAAGAATATATAACCCGTTTATTCACCCTCGTCGGCAGTTCTCCCGAGCAGGCGGATGCTGCTGTTCAAGCTATTATGAAGATAGAAAAAGGAATTGCAGAAATCTCATTTAGCCGTGAAGATTTGCGGGATTCTCAGAAAAATTATAATAAACTATCCATCGAGGAGTTTAAGGCAGATAATAATCCTTTGAATTGGGATATTTATTTCGAAAGCTTGGGACTAATGGATATTAAATTCTTGGATGCCAAGCAGCTTCCCTTTTATAAAGGTTTGGAAGGTTTATTGAACAACACTTCTTTAGACGAGCAGAAATATTATTTGACTTTCAACCTCTTGAGTGCCGCCGCCCCTTATTTAAGCGATGATTTTGTTGCAGCCGGTTTCGATTTCTACGGAAAGGCTATGTCCGGCCGTCAGGAACAGCAACCGCGTTGGAAACGAGCCTTGTCTACTGTCAACGGTTCTTTGTCTGAAGCGGTAGGCCAGATGTATGTTGCCAAATATTTTCCGGCATCTTCCAAAGAAAAAATGCTGAAGATGGTGGGCGATTTACAAAAAGCGTTGGGGGACCGTATCGCTGGTCTGGAATGGATGAGTGATGCTACGAAAGCCAAAGCACAGGAAAAATTGGCTGCCTTTATCGTTAAAATAGGTTATCCTGACAAATGGCGCGATTATAGCGGGTTGGAAATTAAGAACGACTCCTATTGGGCAAACGTTCGCCGCTCTAATATCTTTGAAGTAAATTATATGCTGGCAGATGTAGATAAACCGGTTGATAAAGCCCGCTGGGGAATGAGTCCGCAGACGGTCAATGCTTATTACAATCCGACTACAAATGAAATTTGTTTCCCGGCAGCAATCTTGCAACCGCCTTTCTTCAATCCGGAAGCCGACGATGCTGTCAACTACGGGGCTATCGGGGTTGTTATCGGTCATGAGATGACACATGGCTTTGATGACCAAGGGCGTAATTATGATAAAGATGGAAACCTGAAAGATTGGTGGACTGCTGAAGATGCCGAACTTTTTACCCGGCGTGCCGACCGTCTGGCTCAGCAATATAGTGATATTATTGTTGTGGACAGCGTTCATGCTAACGGGCGTTTCACATTAGGAGAAAACATAGCCGACCAAGGTGGTCTGATGGTTGCTCACTTGGCTTATCTGAATTCCTTGCAAGGTAAAACTCCTGCTCCTATCCAAGGTTTTACCAACGAACAGCGTTTCTATCTGGGCTATGCGAATTTGTGGGCACAAAATATCCGTCCGGAAGAAATTCTTCGCTTGACGAAAATAGATCCGCACTCGTTGGGGAAATGGCGTGTTAATGCTGCTCTTCGTAATATTGATGCTTTCTATTCTGCATTTGGTATCAAAGCGGGGGAACCGATGTACATGCAATCGGCTGAACGAGTCGTTATCTGGTAAATACTTCATCCGCAGGAAACAAATATTACACGGGCAGGGGACAAAAGTTTCACGGGCAAGAAACTTTTGTCCCCTGTCTGGAAAAATCAGGAATTGATTGATACCTTAATATTGTTTGGTTTTATATCAGATTGTGTCTCGAAGCAGCCAAAGCATATAAAACAAATAAAGGACAACTAAAACGATGCCTTCGGCCCTCGATATTTTTTGTCCGCTTTTTACTAAAGGAAACAGCAGGATGGAAATGCCGAGCATAACCAGTAAGTCTACATAATTTACATTGTTTGCGTGGATGGGATGTACGGTTGCTGTTATCCCTGCAATAGCCAGAATGTTGAATAAATTGGAGCCGACAATATTTCCGATTGCGATTTCCGGATTTTTTTTGATTGCAGCAACGACGGAGGTTGCCAATTCTGGCATGCTGGTTCCGGCGGATACAATTGTCAGGCCGATAATTGCCTCGCTTACTCCTAAGTCTTTTGCTATCGATACGGCATTATCAACCAATAAGCGGGAAGCAATAATTAAAACAACCAGACCTCCCACTATATATAAAGAATCGAAAGCCCAATGTCGCGGTTGTTCCTCCAATTCCAGACTTTCAGCTTCAGTTTTACCGTTTTTACGCGAGAAATACAAGCTAAACAACGTGTAGGCTATAATCCCTGCTACAAAACAGATACCTTCTGTCCGGCCTAGATTTCCATTCCAAAAAAACAGAGTAAACAAGATTGTAGCCAATAGCATTACCGGTATGTCGATTTTCGTTAACTGCCTTTTGGCTTGTATGGGATAGATAATGGCAGAAATACCTAATATAACCCCGATATTGAATATATTTGAACCGATTACATTTCCGATGGCAATATCTCCCTGTCCGCTTAACGTAGCATTCAAGCTGACCACCAATTCTGGGGCACTGGTCCCGAATGCAACGATTGTAAGCCCGATTACCAAAGGGGATATTTTAGCTTTCAATGCCAAAGCCGAACTTCCTTTAACCAACCAGCCAGCTCCGATGTAGAGCGCAACCAGAGATAAAATCAGTAATGTTATATTTGTTAACATCGTATTTTTATTTATAGTTTCTATAATCAAATGTCTTCTTCCTGCCGCCCGGTAATATATTACCATAACCAAGTAAAACAGCAAGTTGTTTTTATAGGCAGAAAAACGTCTTGGAAAACCCCAAGGTCACCTTGGAGTGTGCGGCAGGAAGTTTTTAAGACATCCGGTTTAGGTCATTAGGAAATTCGTATTATGTTAATAATCTGATTCCTGAGTCCTGTGGGCTTCCTGGCGCATTCCTATGATGCGCAATATTACCATTATTACTCCTACAATACCAAATGTAACCATGGCTAAATTTTTGGTTGTGGCATTGTCGAAGTCGGTTGTTCCGATTAATACTAATATGATAAACGACAACATCATGATTGCGTCTACCAAATCTTTATTTATTTTCATGTTGATTCATATTATTGAATTGTGAGTGATTTGTTTTATTTCTCATCAATAGCCGTTTCTTCCGATGAACTCGGATTGCTGAGGCTTTTCATGATGCCATACAGTCCGACACCAAGTGCTCCCATGACGATGACCAGTTTCAGATAATCGTTGGGGATGATGGAACTACAAGCCAGTATACAACCTATAACTGTGAATATAACATAAATATAAATACGGGATTTCGATTTCTTTGTTGACATAATAATTTGATTTTTATAAGTGAATAATAGATTTACGGCATAAAAAATGCCATATAAAATTGGTATGGAAATAATGCTTTCCCATACACATAGACTTTATTCACCAATGAATCAAATAACGATTTTCCGCAAAGCATACACATGGTATCCCATGCGGCAAAGAAGAGTCGAAACGTTAATGGTTTGACATGCTATAACTTCTTCCGAAACCTTGCGTAGCAAGTTCATCTCTTTCAGATGAAAGAATTGGAATACTTTTTCTTCGTTTTTCAGCAGACGTATATTAAATGTATTGCTACCGGACTGTACCGTTCTGCGGGGAGTAAGGCAATTGCTTCCTTTCAGTTCGCTGCTCAATATTTCCAGATGGTATTCGACATCGGCTGCATTTTTTTCTTTCATAACGCTTTCCCGCTGTTGGGATATATTCAGTACATTGTCGCTTTTTTGCCCGTCTTCCGGTAAAAACAGCAACATGCCGAACAGCAGAGTTAATATGAATAGAAAATTTTTCATGTTGCAAAGATATATGATTTCTTATAAAAATAACAAACGTATGACTTTTTTGTTTTTATTTTGTAGCCAAATAACGATAAAAGATATGGAAAACGAGAAATCTCTTGTTTGTGCCTGGATTGAGGCTGCACGTCCGAAAACATTACCCGCTTCTGTCAGTCCGGTATTGTTAGGTAGTGCATTGGCTTTTTATGATGGTGTTTTTATGTTGCTTCCTGCTTTGTTGTGTGGATTGGTTGCTCTTTTTGCACAGATAGCAAGTAATTTTGCCAACGATTATTTTGATTTTAAGAAAGGTGCGGATAAAGAAGACCGCTTGGGGCCGGAACGTGCGGTTGCGCAAGGGTGGATTTCTCCTAAAGCCATGTTGGTCGGGACTTTTATCGCTCTGGGACTGGCTTGTGTATGTGGTATTTTCTTGTTGTTTTTCAGTGTATGGCAACTTCTTTTTGTGGGAATAGCTATCGCTGTTTGTGTACTGGCCTATTCGGCTGGGCCTTTTCCTTTGGCTTATAATGGATTAGGTGATATGTGTGTCTTGCTTTTTTATGGTATTATTCCGGTTTGTTTTACTTATTATATACAGACTTTGACATTTTCTTTGTTGTCTTTTTTACTCTCGGTCGCATTGGGTTTATTATCGGTCAACATCTTGGTTGTCAATAATTACAGAGATTATGCTCAAGATAAAGCAGCTCGTAAACGGACGACAATCGTGTTGTTCGGAAGAAGTTTTGGCCGTGCTTTCTATATAGTGAACAATTTGTTAGCTTTTATTATTGTGTTTCCGCTGTTGGTGGATGCTCCTTGGTGGATACAATTTTGGTTTGCAGCGTTGTTTGCATTGTCTTTTTTTACTTGTAAGGAACTATTTACCCGCGATGGAAAAGAGTTGAATCAGACTTTGGCACATACGGCACGTAATGTTTTTCTATTTGCGCTTGGGCTGTCATTACTGTTTATATATGCCGGAGGCGGATTGTAGGAATATATTCCGGTTCGTAAAATATATGTATGGCTATTTCTTGTTTGGTTGCAACAGATATTTCTTGTTTTTCTTTTTGGCCGTATAGATGCATGTTTTTTGGCAATATTGATTCTGCGTTACAATATCGGAGATAAAAATAGAATATCCCGGAACAATCTCTTTGATGCTTTTTTTGTCGTTTTCCCGGCAGATTACAAACGCATTGTCTTTTGTATATGAATCGCTTGTTTTTAAGAGTTGTATCAAATTATGATATGTGCTCAATGTCGTATCGGCGGGGATAATGACAGCATATTGATACGTAGGTTTCCACATGGAGTCTAAATCCGGATGAATGAGAATTATTTCCTTGTTGGACGAATTCTCTTCTCCAAAAGTGATGGTTGCATTATCAAAGTGACAACTTGAACAACACCAAATAATTGCACATAATAGTACGAAAGTAGCAAGTATACCTCTCTTTTCCATTTTCTTATAATTTTTTGGTAAAGATATAAAAAATACATATTTACCCCATGATATACATAAAAAACTTTCAGAACAGATAAAGATGAAAAAGTTTTAGCTGTAAACTACTCGATTATCAAAATGTCACTATTATGGCGACTAAATTGGATTAGTATGGCGGGTAAAATAAATTACCCGCACATGTAACTCTTTTTAACGTATCAATCCGGTTGCAAAATACTCGAATGGTGAACATTCTGTCAATCGACAGAAGTCGGAAAGCTTGCGGGATATGTGATTGTTTACCATTTCTTATAAAAGAACGGATAGTGAATCTTAAAATAATCTTGTACCTTTGTGACCTAATTTTAAATTCAAAAACACTATTACAATGGGTGGTTTTTTCGGAACTATTTCTAAATCAGCCTGTGCTACCGATTTGTTTTATGGTACAGACTATAATTCTCATTTAGGAACCCGCAGAGGAGGTATGACGACTTTGCACGACGGTGTCTTCAAGCGTTCTATTCACAATCTGGAAAATTCTTATTTCCGGACGCGTTTTGAGAGCGAACTGGATAAGTTTGAAGGAAATTCGGGGATTGGTATTATCAGCGATACGGACCCTCAACCTATCTTCATCAATTCTCATTTAGGTAAATATGCGTTAGTGACAGTGGCAAAGGTGAACAACCTGAAAGAACTGGAAAATGAACTGCTGGAAAATGGCTGTCATTTTTCAGAATTAAGTTCCGGCCAGATTAATCAAACAGAATTGATTGCTCTTCTGATTTCCCAGAAGAATACCTTTGTAGAAGGAATTGAAAATGTATATGAGAAAATAAAAGGCTCTTGCTCGATGTTGGTTCTTACAGAAGAGGGGATTATTGCGGCACGTGATAAGTGGGGAAGAACTCCTCTGTTGATTGGCAAAAAGGAAGGAGCTTTTGCCGCATCCAGCGAACCAAGCAGTTTCCCTAATCTGGGTTTTGAACTCGAATATAACGTAGGACCAGGCGAAATAGTTCTTTTGACTGCTGATAAAATGACACAAATCCGCAAGCCGAACAAACGGATGCAGATTTGTTCCTTCCTTTGGGTGTATTATGGATATCCTGTGTCCGAATACGAAGGTGTGAATGTGGATGCGGTTCGTTATGCAAGTGGTATGGCTATGGCTAAAAAAGATGCGGTAGAGGCTGATTATGTTTCCGGCATTCCGGACTCCGGTATTGGAATGGCATTAGGCTATTCGGAAGGGAAGGGGATTCCTTATCGTCGGGCTATCGTAAAATATACTCCGACTTGGCCACGTAGTTTTACTCCTTCCAATCAGGCTGTGCGCGATTTGGTAGCCAAGATGAAACTGATACCTAACCGTACGTTGTTGCGTGACAAACGGGTGATTTTTTGTGACGATTCCATTGTTCGCGGTACACAGCTTCGCGATAACGTAAATATCCTGTACGGTTATGGCGCAAAGGAAGTGCATATGCGTATCGGTTGTCCTCCCATTTTGTTTTCTTGCCCGTTCTTAGGCTTTTCGGCTTCTAAATCGGATTTGGAACTTATTGCCCGCAGGATTGTTAAGGAATTAGAAGGCGATGATAAAAAAGACCTGGACAAGTATGCGGAAACGGGTTCTGAACAATACAATAAACTTGTGGAATGTATCCGCGAGAAATTGAATATTACAACGCTGAGATTTAATACAGTAGAAGATTTAATTGAATCAATCGGCTTGCCGAAGGAATGTATCTGTACACATTGCTATAACGGGTCAAGCTGTTTTTAAACATTGCAACCTTATGGAGCTGACAGACAGATTTTTGAAGTATGTTACGTTCGATACACAATCGAGTGAAACAACAGGTACGACGCCCAGCACGCCGGGACAGCGCGTTTTTGCTGAGGCTTTGGTGAAGGAACTGGAAGAAATTGGATTGGAAGATATCACATTGGATGATAATTCTTATCTGATGGCTACACTTCCGGCTAATACGGATAAACCGCTTCCGGCTATCGGTTTTATTGCGCATCTGGATACAAGTCCGGATATGTCGGGCAAGGATGTGACACCCCGGATTATCACTTATAAAGGGGGAGACATTGTGTTGTGTGCTGAAGAAAATATTGTCTTGTCGCCCGTAATGTTCCCAGAGCTGAATGATTATAAAGAACAGGATATTATTGTTACGAATGGTAAAACCCTGTTAGGGGCGGATGATAAAGCCGGTGTGGCAGCTATTATTTCAGCTGCAAAATACCTGAAAGAACATCCGGAAATCAAACATGGCAAAATCCGTATTGGTTTTACGCCGGACGAAGAAATAGGGGCAGGTGCCGACTACTTCGATGTGGAAAAATTCGGATGTGAGTTTGCATATACCATTGATGGTGGTCAAGTTGGAGAACTTGAATATGAGAACTTCAATGCTGCCGGGGCAAAAGTGACTTTCAAAGGTTTGAATGTTCATCCGGGATATGCCAAGGACAAAATGTTGAATGCCTCTTTATTGGCTATGGAATTTGCCTCTTGGTTACCGGCTGGGCAACGTCCGGAGCATACAGCCGGATATGAAGGTTTTTATCATTTGACCGGTATGGCTGGAACAGTGGAAGAGGCGACCCTTTCCTATATTATCCGTGACCATAATCGTATGTTGTTTGAGGAAAAGAAAGAGGCACTTCGCAAATTGGTCGAAAAGATGAATGAAATGCATCCGGGCAGTACGGTGCTTGAACTTCGTGACCAATATTATAATATGCGTGAAATCGTGGAGCCGAAGAAATATATTGTGGACTTGGCTTTTAAAGCTATGATGGCTGTCGGCGTTACTCCGTTGGTGAAACCGATACGTGGGGGTACGGATGGTGCACGTCTTTCTTTTATGGGATTACCTTGTCCGAATATTTTTGCCGGAGGCTTGAATTTCCATGGGCGTTATGAGTTTCTGCCGGTTAAATCGTTGGAGAAAAGTATGGAAACAATCATCAAAATAGCAGAGCTGTCAGCTCTAAAAGACTAAATAAATAATAACATGAAAACAACTCCGTTTACTGATGTGCACATTGCACTGGGTGCTAAAATGCATGAATTTGCCGGATATAATATGCCTATTGAATATACCGGTATTATCGACGAACATATGACTGTTGTCAACGGTGTAGGCGTATTTGATGTTTCCCACATGGGTGAATTCTGGGTGAAAGGTCCTAATGCATTGGCTTTTATTCAGAATATAACGTCGAATGATGCTTCTGTCTTGCCTCTTGGTAAAGCTCAATATACCTGTTTCCCGAATGATGAAGGTGGGATTGTGGATGACTTGTTGGTTTACCATTATGAGCCGGAAAAGTATTTGCTGGTTGTGAATGCCGGCAATATAGCGAAGGACTGGGATTGGTGTGTCAGCCATAATACTGTAGGGGCTGAGCTTGAAAATTCTTCCGACCGTACGGCTCAGTTGGCTATTCAGGGACCGAAAGCAACAGAAGTGTTACAACGTCTGACTCCGGTCGATTTATCTTCCATCCCTTATTATTCGTTTGTGACAGGTGAGTTTGCCGGTTGTAAGAATGTTATCATTTCTAATACAGGTTATACCGGAGCCGGTGGCTTTGAATTGTATTTTTACCTGGACGATGCGATGACTATTTGGAATGCTATTTTTGAAGCTGGTAAACCGGAAGGTATTAAACCGATTGGCTTGGGAGCACGCGATACATTGCGTCTGGAAATGGGCTTCTGCCTTTATGGAAATGATTTGGATGATACGACTTCTCCTATTGAGGCTGGTTTAGGCTGGATTACCAAATTTGTGGAAGGCAAACACTTTACAAATCGTGCCGAATTGGAACGTCAGAAGAAAGAAGGCGTAACGCGCAGACTGTGTGCATTCGAATTGGTAGACAAGGGCATTCCCCGTCATGGATACGAGATTGTTGATGCAAACGATACTGTAATCGGTGTGGTGACATCCGGTACTATGTCTCCGGTCTTGAAAAAAGGTATTGGTATGGGATATGTAAAACCTGAATTAGCAAAAGCCGGTACTGAAATCTTCGTAAAGGTACGCAATCGCAACCTGAAGGCTCAGGTAGTGAAAGCTCCATTTCGTAAATAGTTAAGAGAGAATAGGAAGGCAGGCTTTAACCGGATTCAATTTTGGTTAAAGCCTTTTTTATGTATTGTTTTTTTTTAAAGTATTATGGAACGAACAAGAATAACTGATACACAATCGCCTTTATATCCGTGTTTTGAACAATTGTATCATATGAGTTCTCCTATTTTTGAGCAGCGTACGGAACAACAACAGCATTTGGCTTTTGTTTCCCAAAAATATCATCTGAATATCTATACGGAAGGTGAAATCTTTATCGGTTTTATTGCTTATTGGGATTTTGATGATTATTTATATGTGGAGCATTTGGCCATATGCCCGGATTTGCGCGGAAAGGGATATGGAGCTGCTATCTTAAAAGAATCAGAGAAAGAGGGTAAACGGCTTTTATTGGAAATAGACCCTGTGATAGATGATATTTCAGCAAAGCGTCTTCATTTTTACGAGTTAAATGGTTTCAGTCTGAATCCATATCCCCATATTCATCCTCCTTATCGGAAAGGGTTTGATGCTCATCGATTGGTTATATTGACAACGAGAGGTGAGCTTACACAGCAAGAATATGAACGTTTCAATGCAGACCTGAAAGATTGTGTGATGTCTTTTTAGAGGTATGACGGAGAATTCTAAATTTTGTGTGATAAAGTAATCTGATATAACAGATGTTTTGTAAGTTTGTGGCGTAATAATAAAGAGGTGTTATGTTGAACTTTCTGAAAAACTGGACGTTGCCTGTTGCCATGCTGGCCGGTACGTTGGGATATTTTATCTTTGCCAACTTCTCGTTTCTGGAGCCGACAAAACCGTTTATGAATACGCTGGTTGCGTATCTGACCCCTTTTCTGATTTTTTCCCAGTTGTTGTTGACTTTTTGCCGGGTTGAACCGAAGGATTTGATGCCACGTCCTTGGCATGGTTGGCTCTTGTTATTTCAGTTATTGTCGGCTTCTATACTGGCTGCTGTACTGATATGCCTGCATATGGACGGTGCTTATAGGGAGGTTTTTGAAGGGGCAATGGTCTGTCTGATTTGTCCGACAGCGACAGCGGCTGCGGTTATTACCGGAAAGTTGGGAGGAAGTGCTTCCAGTTTGACAACTTATACACTGTTATCGAATATATTGGCTGCTATAGCTGTTCCATTGATGTTCCCTTTAGTGGAACCTCATGCGGATATTACTTTCTTTACTGCTTTTCTTAAAATATTAGGAAAAGTTTTTCCTTTGTTACTTTTCCCTTTTATATTAGCTTGTTTTTTTCGTCAGTTCTTACCGAGCGTTCACCGTTTTCTGTTGGGGTTTCCCAATCTGGCTTTTTATCTTTGGGGAGTGGCATTGGCTATTGTGACGGCGCAGACCGTTAAATCTTTAGCTACCAGTGATGCCGCATTAAGTGTGGAAATATCGCTTGCTTTAGCCGGTCTTATCACATGTGTGCTTCAGTTTTTTCTGGGTAAACATATCGGAAGTGTTTATTTTGACCGTATTAGTGCCGGACAGGCCTTAGGACAGAAAAATACGGTACTTGCCATCTGGATGGCTTATACTTATCTGGACCCTTTATCTTCGGTAGGCCCTGGTTCTTATGTCCTGTGGCAAAATATTTTTAATAGTTGGCAGTTGTGGAAGAAACGAAAGAAAGAAGAATTTAATAATTAAGAAATATATGAAACTAAGCAACGAATGGTTTACTGCGCTTTCAGAGAGTGAAAACGGTCGGTTGATAACAATTTCCGGCCGGGATGAATTGACGGAATTTGTTCAGTCCGGCAAGTTTAAAGAACGGGTAGAGATTACTTGGAAATATGAGGGAGATGATAAGGGAATGCCTACAGAGGCTCAAGCTGAAAAGATGGAAGAAATTCAGGAAATTCTAAGGAAAGCGATGGAAAAAGACAAGCTTTCCATACTGACAGGTGTTTATACCGGAGGGGAAGAGAAAATATGGGTTTATTATACCCGTACGACCCGCGTTTTCGGAGAACGGTTGAACGAAGTGTTGGCCCCTTTTGAACAGTTTCCTCTTACGATTTATACGGAGGTCGATCCGGAGTGGGGAGAATATCTCGATATGTATGAGATGAAAGAGTGGTCTTTGGAGTAAGAATTGGTGTGTGACTGGTCCTAAATAACTGTAACGGTTATTTAGGACTAGTCATTTTGTTATTTTAGGGAATTAAGTATGGATTAATTAAATTAATCCTGTCATGTTTTAAATCTCCTTCATCATCGAAATTGCTGGAAACACGTAAAGTCAATACTTCAATTCCGTTTAAAGGAATTTCGATTTCCAAAGGAGCCGAATTTTGATCTATTTTACCGCTTTCGAAACAGAGTTTTCCATCAGCAAAAAGAGTAACGTTGACCGATGGATGTGGATTTACCAGCTTTAATGTTTCATTGTCTAAAGCCAATGTCGCTTTAAGTGAAGAATATTTTTTATTAAGACGATAAAAAAGAACAGTGTTGGCTGCTAGTCCCAGCCCATATTGATAGCTGTGATTACCGACTTGCAAAGGATTTCCCTGGAATGTCCGGTTGGTTTGAAAAACAGGTTGGGGATTGCCTACGCCACGCTGTGCTTCGAATGGTGTTAAATCACTTAATAATATCGGTTTACTAGCCTTTTCGGACAAATTGTTTTCATCAAGAATCTTTTTGGCTTTTACGGCTAGTTTGATAGTGGTATTGGGCGGAACTGAAAAAGTAATACCTGCTTGTAGAACATGGGCTGTACTTTTTTTCCAAGGTTTGCCATTATAATAGAGTTGATATGTTCCGTTTTTTAAATAGGGAATTGAAATTTGCGCATCTTGTTTGCTAGATGTTGCATTTATGACTGTTATCTCCCGTTCACGACTGATATTTAATGATTTGTTGGCAACAGTCTGGTCGAAAATCTGAACATAAGGATTGCTTGACGGATTTATACCGAATGCCAGATTAGTCAATCCTCTGGCCCAATTATCATAATTTGTTCTAAGGTTCAGGTCTCTTTGATCCTGGGTCCATGCCGATGACCAACTGTCTTTGGGCAACACAAGAGCTTGCATGGACAGATATTTGGAATATGCGGAGCCGGATACATGTTTCATCAATTCTCCCATCGACTCGATGAAGGCTAAATCTTTTTCGTGACATAGATTAGGAGAACAATCATAGTCTACACATCCGCGTGCTCCGACACAAGTAATGGCAAAAAGTGGAGTCTCACCATCTTCATAAAGATGGTCTGTTATACAAAGCGTCATGGCTAATCCCCATGTCAGATCTTTAGCTATATCTAAAAAACGTGTTTCTTTGCTTCGTTCGTATCGTTGAATCATCGCCTTGATTAGCCATCCACTAAAACAATGTAAAGTATTTATATTGGGGTGTAAATAATTCATTTTATTTTCCGGTTCCCAATAGGAGGCCAGCCAGTCGGTCAGTTTATCTGCAATTTCAATATATTTTTTTCTTGTGTTTCGGGATATAAAATCTCTCCGCAAACGACTGCGCAATATCCTAATCCGGCAGTGATGAACCAGTCGTCGCGATGATCATTCAATTTTTCGGAATCAGGATTCCAGCATGGAGGAAAGAAAAAGTTGTCGAGATCCAGCTTAACCTCTATGTCGTGTTTCATTAGTGAAATTGCTCTATCTTTGAGTGTCTTGTCGTTTCCTATGCGTGCCATTAAATAGATGTATTCGGCAGTACCCCAATTCCCTCCTTCCTGGAAAGGAAATGGGTTTTTATAGTCATTGCTGTATCCCCAGCGAGTATATCCCCCGCGACGTTTAACAAAATATCCTTGATTACTGTCGCTCCACATGGGTAAGCGGTCGATGATGTAAAGTCCGAAATTTTTTTCCCAGTTCCGGTTTGTGGCTAAGCCCTCATAACTAAGGAGTGCTGCTGTTTGTATGCCACATTCGGTTGCAAACGGATATGCAGCTTCTTGTCCGTTTGGATAATATTCATGCATTACCCAACCATACCCTGGAACAAATGATTCCGGAGAGGAAAGTCTGACAGGCATTTTTTCTATAGCCCGTGTTGCATTATAATTTCGTTTGTAGCTTTTGAAATCCACCTGCGAATCTACGACATCCGAATAATACTTTTCAAAAACATCGTGTACCCGTCCTCCTAGATTATAATCCCAAATCATTGCATATTCTTTGGGCTCATTCTTACCGATGCGTAGTTGCCAGTAAGTAAAAGATTGTCCGTTATTATCTGTTTTGATTCCACTTTTAAAATAAGTGTCACTTTTTTGTTGTGTTTTACCTTGTGGAACATTTGGTTTTACTTTCGCTTGCCAAACGTAGGCAATGTCATTGTTCCCTATTGTGGAATGTCCGAAGACAAATGGACCGCTTCCATCTATAAAGACCTCTCGTTCTTCTGCGTCGGCAACCATTTCTCCCCGTGTAATCCAGGCTCCATGAGGTTTGGCATGCTCTTTGAACGATCGATATACGCAAGTCGGTTCTTCAATTCCTTCGATTCGGACATTAAGCCGTGGCAATGAATCATCTGCCTTTATTGTATAGAATACTTTAGCTGACGGATAATTTTCAAAGCCTGAGAAACAGATTTTTATTTCTTTGCTGTTATTTTCGATAATCGTTAGCTCCGAGGCTTCTCCACTCCTTGAAAAAAAACTTTCGGATTTATTTATCGGGGAAACGATTTTTTGATTTCCGGCTTGAATATGCGATAAAGCCCACATTTTTCCTTGCTGTGTGAAAAAGTAGTGTATCGAACCTATCGACAAAACAACTTTTTGGTCGTTTGTTTCGATATTTATTTTTTGTTCAGCATATAAAGAGTTAGCAAAACAACTCAATAGTAACAAGACTATGATTTTATATTTGAATAGTGTTTTCATCTTGCAGTATGGATTTAGGAATGATTTTTTATTTAATAGCTTTAAGTGTTATATACAAAGATAAAGGAAATATACAAAATGTCCAAATGAAAGTTTAAAGATAAGAATAGGAAGGGAGTAATCTGATATCATTATGGGTGATTATCGTATTTTAGAGTCGTGGATAAAGATGAATGGTTATAGTTAATTTTAATACTTGAAATTTGATTATAGGAAAAGAGCCATGTCGAAAGTTCTCTTTTGACATGGCTCTGAATATAGAATATCATAATTGTTTATGGGAAATGTTCTATTATTAGTTTATGATAATATTGATTTTGACTTATTTCTCTAAAAGATAGTTTTTAAAACTGCCGAAAGCTTTTGTTAATTCTACACTTTGTTTTTCACCTTTCATGAAAGCTTGTAATTTAGCTGGTATTTTGATATCAGCATTCAGGATACTATCCACTGTCCCCTTAAATTTGGCAGGATGGGCGGTTTCCAGAAATACGCCGGTTTCGTTGGCTGTCAGCTTGTTATCAAGTAGTGCCTGGTATCCGCATGCACCGTGAGGATCCAGAATGTATTTTGTTTCGTTGTATGTCTGTTTCATGGTTTCAGCGATTTCTTCATCCGTGAAACGATAACCGCTGATTAAATTGCATATTTCTTTATGGGGATTGTCATAAACACTGAATAAGTCCATAATACGGGCAAAATTACTTGGCGCTCCGACATCCATGGCGTTGGCAATGGTTGGAACGGAGGGACGAGGAGTATAAACGCCTGTACGCAAATATTCCAGAAAAACATCATTCCGGTTGTTTGCTGCGACAAAGCGTTTAACAGGTAGCCCCATCCAATAGGCAAACAGTCCGGCCGTAATATTCCCGAAATTACCGCTGGGGACGGAAATGACTAATTCATCGGCTTTCCCGATTTTATCCAATTGCGCGTATGCGTTGAAATAGAAGAACGACTGCGGAAGAAAACGGGCCACATTGATGGAATTGGCTGAAGTCAATTTCATGTGTTTATTCAGCTCGTCATCCATAAAAGCCGATTTAACCAATGCTTGGCAATCGTCGAAAGTTCCGTCGATTTCCAGTGCAGTGATGTTTTGGCCTAATGTTGTAAACTGACATTCCTGAATCGGACTTACTTTCCCTTTAGGATAAAGTACGTAAACATGGATACCCGGAACTCCCAGAAAACCGTTGGCTACAGCACTTCCCGTATCTCCTGAAGTCGCAACCAGTACGTTTACTTGTTTTAATCCTTCTTTTTTTATGAAATAGCCCAATAAGCGAGCCATGAAGCGTGCTCCTACATCTTTGAAAGCCAGAGTCGGGCCGTGGAATAGTTCCAAGCTATATATGTTTTCTTTTACTTGCACAACGGGAGTTTCGAAGGATAACGTCTCTTTGACAATCTTATCCAATATCTCCGATTCAATATCTTCGCCAAAAAAAGATTGTGCAACGGTACAAGCTATTTCATGAAACGACATGTTCTTCAGGTTGGCTATCACATCCTCGTCCAGTGTGTCGATATATTCAGGCATATATAACCCTTTATCACAGGCAAGACCCTTTACGACGGCTTCTTCCAGTGAAGCTAGAGGGGCTTTTTTATTTGTACTATAATATTTCATATTAATTCTTTTATAAATTCGTCTTTTTCTAAAATACCATATTTGCCGTTCAGAACAGAAAATTCGTCGAAACGGGTTACTGCGTCGGGCGTTTGTCCGGGTTTATATATCAGGAACGGTACGGGAGTGTTCGTATGAGTACGGATGGCGCAGGGAGTGGGGTGGTCCGGCAATACGGCAATGGCTACCGGTTCGTCCCATTTCTGCAACTCTTCCCAAATAATGCGGATTGCACGTTTATCGAGATTTTCTATCGTTTTTATTTTGAGCGCGACATCGCCTTCATGTCCGGCTTCATCACTGGCTTCCACATGGAGATAGACGAAATCGTTTGTTTTCAGTGCCTCTAGAGCGGCCTGTGCTTTCCCTTCATAGTTTGTGTTGTATAGGCCGGTTGCACCTTCTACATCGATAACTTTCAAGCCGGCATAAACACCGATGCCTCGAATCAAATCGACGGCTGAAATAACGGTTCCGTTTTTGAAACCATACATTTCTTGCATTGTTCTCATGGCCGGACGATAGCCGGGGGACCAAGGCCAAATACTGTTGGCAGGATCTTTCCCGGCGGCAATCCGTTTCCGGTTAATCGGATGAGACATCAGGATTTCCTGTGATTTCAGGATTAGGTCATTCAACAAGTCTGCCGTCTCCTGTGCTTCCGGTACTTCCGGTTTTATCATCAGCGGGCGGAAAGGGTGAAGGGGCACATCGTGGGGCGGAGTACAGTCCAATCGCTTATCACCGCCTTTTATTACTAACAAATGACGGTACGATACGCCGGTATAAAAATGTACACGTTCCGAACCGAGTCTCTCGTTCAGGAAGTGTATCAATTCGTCTGCTTCTTCGGTTGTAATATGGCCGGAAGAATGATTTTTCAGAATATCGCCTTCGATACAAATCAGGTTGCACCGCATTGCCATTTCACCCGGCTTCAGGTCATAACCTATGCTGGCGGCTTCCAGAACCCCGCGGCCTTCATATACGGTAGGTAAGTCATAACCCAATACTGCCATATTCGCCACTTCGCTGCCCGGATGAAATCCGTCGGCAACCGTTTTCATTCGTCCGGTAACACCCAGCTCTGCCAGTTTGTCCATATAGGGAGTTTCGGCATATTGCAGCGGAGTTTTGCCGCCTAAAGCCTCGATTGGCTCATCAGCCATCCCGTCTCCCAGAATAATTATACTTTTCATTCTTTAATAGTCCATTATCAAATTGAATCAACGTATGTTAGCGATGGAGATAATGTCGGCAAAAACCCCTGCGGCTGTTACGTCGGCACCGGCTCCATATCCTTTTATTATCATAGGATATTCATGGTACCTTTCTGTTGATATCATGATGATGTTGTTGCTTCCTTCCAATTCGTAGAAAGGATGGTGTGCATCTACTTCCTGTAAACCAACGGCGCATGAACCTTTTTCCATCCGGGCAACGAAACGGAAACGTTTGTTTTCGGCTTCCAATTGTTGACGTTTGGCTTCAAACTCAGCGTCCAGTTCTTTGATGTTTTGCCAGAAGTCTTCCAGCGAACCTTCAAAATATTTTTCAGGGATGAAGAGGTGACGTTGTACATCTTCCTGTTCAATCTTATAGCCTGCTTCGCGGGCCAGTATAACCAGTTTGCGGATTACATCTTTTCCACTCAGGTCTATGCGGGGGTCCGGTTCCGAGTAGCCTTCTTCTTTTGCCATCTTGATTGCCGTACTGAAAGGAATGTCGGCACTGAGGGTATTAAATATATAATTCAGGGTGCCGGACAAAACAGCTTCCAGTTTCAGTATATGGTCACCGCTGTTAATCAGGTCATTCATCGTGTTGATGATTGGAAGACCTGCTCCGACATTCGTTTCAAACAGAAATTTGATACCACGATGGCGGGCTGTTTCCTTCAATTTTATATAATTGTTGTAGGGAGAAGAGGCGGCTATTTTATTGGCGGCAACCACCGAAACGTTATTGTTGAGCAGTTCCTCATACAAATCGGAAATGGCCGGATTAGCCGTGCAGTCCACGAATACGGAGTTAAAGATATTCATCTTCAGTATTTCCGCGCACAGATGTTCGGGTGAACTTTCCGTCCCGCTCTTTTTCAGTTCGTCGATACAGGTTTCCAGATTCAGACCTTCGCGGCAGAAAAGAACATGTTTACTGTTGGCAACTCCCACAACATTTAGTTTCAACCCGTTTTGCTGCATCAGCTTAGGTTGTTGGATACGGATTTGTTCCAGTAAGTTTCCCCCTACCGTCCCCACGCCGGCAATAAAAAGGTTTAATACTTTATATTGAGACAGGAAAAAGGAATCGTGGATGGAGTTTAAGGCTTTGCGCAAATACTTCAACTTGATAACAAACGAAATATTCGTCTCGGAAGCCCCCTGTGCACATGCAATCACACTAATGCCGGCGCTACCTAGCGTGCCGAACAGCTTACCTGCAATACCCGGCGTACGTTTCATATTTTCGCCGACAATTGCAACGGTCGCCAAATCCTTTTCGGCGGTCATGTCATTGATTTCGCCTTGAGCACGTTCGAGTGCGAATTCTTCATTCAACACCTGTACGGCCAAATCGGCATCCGCATTCCGGACGGCAAATGTCGTATTGTTTTCAGAGCTTGCCTGCGATACCATAAATACGCTGATGCCGTTTTTAGCCAACGTTTTGAAGATACGGTAATTGACACCGATTACTCCAACCATACCCAAGCCTTGCACGGTAATCAGGCAAGTATCGTTGATGGAGGAGATACCTTTAATAATCGCTTTTCCTTCTTCTTTCGCCTTCTCCTTGGAAATATAAGTTCCCGGTGCGTCCGGATTAAACGTATTCAGGATGCGGATGGGAATGTTTTTATGATAAACCGGATAAATGGTCGGCGGGTAAATAACCTTGGCTCCGAAGTTACATAATTCCATCGCTTCGGTAAAGGTCAGCCGGTCAATAACGTAGGCGGAGCTGATAACACGCGGATCGGCAGTCATGAAACCATCCACATCGGTCCATATCTCCAGTACGGTAGCATCCAAGGCTGTAGCCAGGATGGAAGCCGTATAGTCCGAACCGCCTCGTCCCAGGTTCGTCACTTCCCCGTTTTCCGTACTGGATGAGATGAATCCCGGAACGAGGGAGACTTTGGGAAGGGGGGTAAAGGTTTCTTTTACCAGTTTGTTTGTCAGTTCGAAATCAACGATATGTTTGTTGAACTGGCGAATTGTTTTAATGAACTTGCGCGAGTCGAATAGTTGGGCATCTTTTATCACATTCGATATAATTAGCGAAGAAATGCGTTCGCCATAGCTGACGATTGTATCCGATGTTTTCGCGGAAAGGTCATTTATCAGATATACGCCTTTGAAAATGTTTCCGAGTTCGTCCAACAGGCTCATCACCTTTTTCTGTACCTCGATGCGCTGTATTTTATCAGGGATGACACCTTGTATCACGTCAAGATGACGAGTGATAATCTCGGAAAATTCCCTTTCGTATCCCACATCGCCCTTCGAGGCCATGGTGGAGGTGGCGAGTAACTTGTCTGTGATACCGCCGAGAGCGGACACCACAACGATTACAGGCTCATCAATAGCCTCTACTATCTTTTTTACACTCAGGATGCTATTCACGGAACCTACGGATGTTCCGCCGAACTTTAATACTTTCATCAGGATGTTTATTTAGTTGACAGTTGACAAGTTGTAGCCGGCAGTTTGATAAGAACAACACGACGCACTCGGCAAGTGTCAGTTATTTACGAATATGTGATTGATTGAAAAAAAAGAAAAACGGTTGCAATATGGAAATTGCTACAAAGCGGGACGTGGTCTCCGCATTTGTTTATTGGTATATACTAAACCCCCCAAGGGGTCATTGTCAATGCCCAGGTATAATATATGTAACCTGCTAATGTCATTTGCGATATCCTTTGTATTTATTTTATGGCAGCAATATTACGCATTATTTTTCAAATGCAAGCATTTTTTCGCATGAAAGTTGAAAATTGATAGTGAAAACTTCTTTGTGATGCCAAAAAGAGTGAATTATAAGGGACGAACAACTAATAGATAGGCTTCGGTTGGCTAATGGATTGGGACGAAAAGTGTAAAAGATAGGATGGAAAATAGCAGAGGGTGAGGACTCATTGAAACATTTACTCTGATATATTCGTTTTTAATATTGGAGTCCTGTATAAATAGTAGTATCTTTGTAAAAAGAAAAAGGAAGAAATGAAATCGACTCGTATTATCGAAATCTGTGCCAACTCTGCTCAGAGTTGTGTCGAAGCCGAGGCCGGGGGCGCCCGCCGGGTAGAACTTTGCGCCGGCATTCCCGAAGGAGGAACGACCCCCAGTTACGGAGAAATTCGCGCGGCACAGGATTTGACATCATCCATTGATATAAACGTGATTATCCGTCCCCGCAGCGGAGATTTTCTATATACTCCGGCCGAAGTGCGATCGATGTTGTATGACATCGAAATGTGTAAGCAGCTGAAGGTGCATGGCGTGGTATTCGGTTGCCTGACAAAGGAAGGGGATATCGACGTGGCGTTGATGCGGAAGTTGATAGATGCCGCCCGCCCGTTGTCCGTCACCTGCCATCGTGCCTTTGATGTGTGTCGCGACCCGTTTGAAGCATTGGAGCAATTGATTGAGCTGGGCTGCGACCGTATCCTGACTTCCGGCCAGCAATCTGATGCTGTTAAGGGGATGCCTTTGTTGGCGGAACTGGTGAAACGTGCCGGCGACCGGATTATTATCATGCCCGGTTGTGGAGTGCGTGAGAATAATATAGCCCGGATTGAAGCCGGAACGGGAGCGAAGGAGTTTCATACTTCAGCCCGTAGCATCGTCTATAGCAAGATGGTTTATCGAAACGAAAATGTACCGATGGGCAGCAGCGTGGTTTCTTCTGAATTTGAAACAGTGGAAACAGCCCGGGAAAAAGTTGCCCGTTATTTGTAATCAATAATAATTATCTAAAAACAAAAGGAGATGGAAGCACCTAAAAGACTTTATCGTTCTGACAAAGGTATGATAGCCGGAGTATGTGCCGGTATTGCCGATTATTTCGATTTGGACCCGACATTAGTGCGTATCGGATATGTCTTATTGAGTATATTTACCCTGTTTTCCGGAGTAATCGCTTATCTGATACTTTGGATTGTCATACCTAAACAACCGCGTTGATAAAGGATGAATTTTGAATTGTCTTCTCCGTTCAGTCCAACCGGAGATCAACCGGAAGCGATTGCGGCTTTATCGGACGGTATCAGGAATGGAGTGCCTTTTCAGACATTGCTCGGCGTGACGGGGTCCGGAAAGACTTTCACTATCGCGAATGTTATCAAGGAAGTGAGGAAACCGACCTTGATATTGAGCCATAATAAGACGCTTGCCGCGCAGCTATACAGCGAGTTTAAGGCATTCTTCCCTAATAATGCCGTCGAGTATTTTGTGTCGTATTACGATTATTATCAGCCGGAAGCTTACTTGCCGACTACGGATACCTATATAGAGAAAGACCTGGCTATTAATGACGAGATTGATAAACTCCGTTTGCGGGCGACTGCCTCGTTGTTGTCCGGGCGGAAAGATGTGATTGTCGTTTCCTCGGTTTCCTGTCTGTATGGTATGGCGGACCCGACGGCTTTTGCCGAAAAGGTTACGCATCTGGAGAAAGGGATGCATATCGATAGGGATAAGCTGTTACGCCGTTTTGTCGATGCTCTGTATGTAAATAACAAACTGGAGTTTAACAGAGGATGTTTCCGGGTAAACGGGGATACGGTCGATATCTTTCCGGCTATCGAAACTTTCGATGGAGCTGCCTACCGGATTGAGTTCTGGGATGATGAGATTGACCGGATATCTTCCTTCGACCCACAGACCGGACAGGAGATAGACGAGCAGGATGAATTGAATATTTATCCGACTAATTTATTTGTTACGACACAGGAACGTATTAATGCGGCAATCAGCCAGATTGACGTAGACCTCGGTACGCAGGTGAACTTCCTGAAAGAGATAGGCAAGCCTTATGAAGCCAAGCGGCTTTACGAGCGTGTCACTTTCGACCTGGAGATGATTCGTGAATTGGGGCATTGCTCGGGCATAGAAAACTATTCCCGTTATTTCGACGGTCGGCAAGCAGGAGAGCGTCCTTTCTGTTTGCTGGATTATTTCCCGAAGGATTTCATGTTGGTCGTGGACGAAAGTCATGTGACTATCCCGCAAATACGTGCGATGTACGGTGGAGATTATTCCCGGAAAAAGAACTTGGTGGAATATGGTTTCCGTCTTCCAGCTGCAATGGACAACCGCCCGTTGACGTTCGATGAGTTCGAATCGCTGACGCCGTTGGCTATCTATGTCAGTGCTACACCGGCAGATTATGAACTGGAGAAGAGCGAGGGTATCGTAGTCGACCAGGTAATCCGTCCGACCGGACTGCTCGACCCGGTTATCGAAGTTCGTCCGACTTTGAATCAGATTGATGACTTGATGGAGGAGATAACCCAGCGTGCGGCTGCAGATGAACGTGTGCTGGTAACGACATTGACAAAACGTATGGCGGAGGAACTGACGACTTATTTGAGCCGTATGGGTATTCGGTGCAACTATATCCATAGCGATGTGGATACTTTGGAACGTATCCGGATTATGGATGATTTGCGGAATGGTTTGTTTGATGTCCTGATTGGCGTCAACTTGCTGCGTGAAGGACTCGACTTGCCGGAAGTTTCACTCGTGGCCATTCTGGATGCCGATAAAGAAGGTTTCCTGCGTTCACACCGTTCGCTGACACAGACTGCCGGACGAGCAGCCCGGAATGTGAACGGAAAAGTTATCTTTTATGCCGATAAGATAACGGATAGCATGAGGATGACGATGGATGAGACTGCTCGTCGACGTGAGAAACAGCTTGCTTATAATGAAAAGTATGGCATTACGCCGAAACAGGTAATTCGGAACAGTGTTTCGCTGGTAGCCGAGAAACAGCCGCCGGTCATGGCGGAACCGTATGCTTATATAGAGCCGGAACCCAGTTTGGTTGCGGACCCGGTTGTTCAGTATATGAACCGGACACAACTGGAAAAGGCTATCGAACGGACCAAAAAGCAAATGACCGAAGCTGCAAAGAAATTGGATTTTATCGAAGCTGCCCAGTTCCGCGACGAGTTGGTTAAGTTGCAGGATTTGTTGTCCACAAAAAAAGAGTAGCCATTATGAATAAGAAAGTTTTCTGTTTTGTCTTGTTTACATTGTTCTGTCTGGTAGGAAAAGCACAGACGAAACCAATCGATACGCTTTATTGTACGGACGAGGATAAAGAAATTTATGAGCATTATCTCTCTGCTATGGAAACGAAGAAATCTCTCCCACCGGGCAGTTTGATGGTTGAAACGGCCCGCTTCTTTTTAGGGTGTCCCTATGTCGCTTCTACTTTGGAGAAGGTCCCGGAGGGTGTGGTTGTTAATCTTCGGGAACTGGATTGTATGACATTGGTCGAGACTACCGCTGCTTTGGTCCGTTCCCTGAAAGCCGGGCATCCTTCATTTTCCGACTATTGCCGGATATTGAAAACGCAACGTTTTCGAACTTCGGTGATTACGGATTATACGGACCGGTTGCATTATACAACCGATTGGATTTATGAGAATGAACGTCGTGGATGGGTAAAAGATGTTACAAAGGATATAGGAGGGAAGCCGCTTGCTATAAATCTTTCTTTTATGTCCACACATCCGGATAGTTATAAGCAATTGAATAATGCCCCGGAACTCATTGCGAAAATAGCTGCTAAGGAAAAAGAAATCAATGCCCGTCCTCATTATTATATACCAGAAACGGAAATAAATATACATGCTTCCGGTATCCGGAACGGAGATATTGTTTGCTTTGTGACGACGGTAGAAGGGCTGGATATCTCGCATGTCGGGATAATCTGCCGGGAGGGGGATAAGTTGACATTTATTCATGCTTCGAGTAACAAGAAACAAGTGATTGTTAATGAAGTGCCTTTGCAGGATTATGTACGGAGTATCAAGCGGAACAGTGGTATAATGGTTGTTCGGCCCCAATTCTGATTATTGGAAAAGTTCGAAAGCAAATTTCACTCCTATGCTTTGGTATTTATATTTTTCAAATCCTGCGAATGCAGCTATGTTGAAGATGTGATTTCCAAAACCATATCCGACCTCCGTATAACTAGGTAGTATCGGGAGCCATAATTGACTCAGGTAAAAACGTTCCAGCAGCATGTATTTGGAGGCTTTTCCCCTGAAGAGACGGGAAAGCATAAAGGGACTTTCGTACATAAAGTGAGCTTGCGCGTATTTATCGGAGGCGTTGAACCATTCGCTATGCAGTTCATTGAATACACCTCCCAGCTGATCATCCCAGGAATCGGGGAAGTTACGCCGGGCGAAATAATTGAAGTCGGCGAAATAAGTGGATTTCTGGTTTATATACATTCCGCCACTTATATGATAATTAAAACGCCTGGATAAGCCCAGATAGATACTTTGGTGGATGTCGGCTTCCAATCTGCAATAATCTCCCGAACTTTTACCGACACCCGGTATACCCCGGGCTACTTCCAAAGCGATTGTCGGATAATAGGAATACAGATATTCTTTCCGATACCCGTCCATCCAATAATATTGGCGGGGAGTGTAAGTGAACCTGACTACAGGAGTAAAGTCGTGATAATTTTCGTTGATGATTTCTTTAATATCGTCTCCCACCTGTATGTCGCTCTTTCTTTTGAGCGGAATACGTCTGTGATAGGAAATTCCGGTCATGAGTTGGAAACCGTTGAAAAGTTCTATTTCATTCCGTAATTCAACATAGTAATGTTTGAAGTACATTAAATTCAAATCGTCAAACTTGAAAGTTGAATCTTTCAGTTCCTCGTTGATTTCTTTCATAATTTCCGACGAATATCCCTGATTGCTGTTTCCTATACTTAAACTGAGTGCTCCCCTCCGTTGAGGCATGTATTCCCAGTCTCCGGCAACTGTGAAAAACAGTTCTTTTCGTTTGAATACATACCCTACAACCGGGCGGAAACGTATCTGCCGGTCGTGGGTGAATGTCTTGCTAAAACGTAGTTTCTGCCGGTATGTAATACCGTTTCGTCCTGAATAACCTAATTGGAAAGGATTTAGGATACCGGAATATTTCAGACGAGTGGTTTTGTAGTCCAGATTAATTGTATTGGTAAACTTTTCCGTCAATTTTAAATATTTCTGCATGTTGCTGGTATCCTCTTTTTCTATTATCGGTGTAGGTACATCCTGATGATAAACAAGTTGTTGTTCTTCTTCAGTCAACGGTACATCACGCTTGTTGGTCCAATAGGTCGAGTCTTCGATGATTGGGACAGTATCCGACGACAGGCGATAGTAGCCGGTAAGGTCCAATGATTTCCATTTTTTACTTTCGGTATCCTCTTCGACCCATTCCACGGTTTCATACTTAAAAGAGGAATGGTAGGTGCTGGCGATAGCATTTCCTAATACATGGTATCGAAGGGAGAGATCGGCTGTGGCCGGAAGGATGAAATGGCGAAAATCTCGTCCGAATGTCATGACCAGATTAAATTCGGCGAACGAGAACTGTCCGTTTACATCGATTTTGTCGATGCTCCAGATTTTATCAAGTATGAATAAGTTTCCGCAGATGAGTTTTTGGCTTCCCATTTTAGGCGTGAAACGAATTCTGTATATTTTCAGATTCCCCTCATATTTGATACTGTCCAGTTCAAAATTATAGTATTTGAATGCATTGTGGGCAACCGGCATAATGATACCTTCATTATAGATAGTCGGGGAGTAGACATTCAGATTGAGGAATGTCAATACTTCTTGTTGTTTGGTACTGTTGGGAATGGCATTCCCGTTTATTGCTTTGAAGTCGTGTAGAAAGTTGTTAGGCGAATTGAATTTGGAATGGCTTACCATTTCAAACACCATATCTTTTGTTTTCCTGTTTACCGGGAAAATATGGTGGGCAAAGCGCATTAAAAAATTTTTCTTTAGTATTTCAGCCCGTCCTTTGATATAAATATCAGCTTCATATTTTGAAACGACCGTTTGATATTTCACAGCATGCTCTATCACCAGATGCATGATGGAATCCCCTTGCCTCATAGATGTATCCTTGGGAGAATGACCTGGCAAAATTGAATTTCCATAACCACCATCAGGGTTAGCTAAGGTGCTCATTGCAATAATGAGCAAGCAGAATATGTGAATAATCTTTTTCAACAAATTATCATCCCTTTCAATACAAACGTAACGAATAAAATCGAAATGAGTGGTGAAAGAAAGTAAAATGTTACGAGAAATGCAATTTATCGTATTAAATATAATATTGTTTTCAAAGAAAAACCGTATATTTGTGCTTCACAAGTATGTTATATAGCAGTCGTGGTTAAACAGCAGAAAGAAGAGGTCGACTTATCGGCCAGTTTAGCAGAGGTGTGGAGAGTCCTGACTGATAAGGAACGGGATATTCTCCGGAACAATTCGACGATCCAGCATTTCAAACGTAATGAGTTGATTTATTGCGAGGGCGACGAACCAAGGGATATGATGTGCTTATTAAAAGGCAAGGTGAAAATCTTCAAAGAAGGAGTTGGCGGTCGAAGTCAGATTATTCGGATGATTAAACCGGTTCAGTATTTTGGCTATCGCGCTAATTTTGCCCAGGAAAATTATTTGACGAACGCTTCCGCTTTTGAAGCATCGTCAGTTTGTTTAATTCCGATGACAGTAGTCACTGACCTTTTGATGGGAAACCCTAATCTCGCGATGTTTTTTATCCGCCAGCTCTCTTTTGACTTAGGTGTAGCTGATGAACGTACGGTCAACCTTACGCAGAAGCATATCCGGGGTCGTTTGGCAGAATCTTTGTTATTCCTGAAAGACAGTTATGGCTTGGAAGAGGATGGTGCTACCTTAAGCATTTATCTCTCCCGTGAGGATTTGGCCAATCTGTCCAATATGACAACATCTAATGCGATTCGTACTTTGTCAACATTTGTCGCTGAGCGTATTATCGCAATTGACGGCAGGAAGATTAAGTTGATAGATGAAGATAAGCTGAGGAAAATCAGTAAAATGGGATAACGAGAATTATAGAAAATAGAAAATGGAGGTGTTTCTCAATGAAGCATCTCCATTTTTGTATGATTCAACTTTGTGAGTTTCATTCTTTAATTGCTTTCCTGATGCGTACCAATCGCGTCAGTAATCCTTCCAATAAATCCAATTGTAACATATTTGCTCCATCGGATTTGGCTTTAGCCGGTTCGGGATGAGTCTCGATGAAAAGGCCGTCTGCTCCAACGGCGATTGCTGCTTTGGCTATCGTCTCAATCAGAGCGGGCATACCCCCCGTGACGCCGGAAGTCTGGTTGGGCTGTTGCAGGGAATGAGTAACATCCATGATAACAGGGTAGCCGAATTGTTGCATTTGGGGAATACCACGATAATCGACTACCAAATCGGTGTAACCGAAGGTAGTACCTCGTTCGGTAATCATTATATTCTGATTGCCGGCATCGGATACTTTTTGTACGGCAAACTGCATGGCTCCGGGAGAAAGGAATTGCCCTTTCTTGATATTTACCACTTTGCCGGTTTGGGCTGCCGCAACCAACAAATCCGTTTGTCTGCAAAGGAATGCCGGGATTTGTAATACGTCTACATATTCGGCGGCCATTGCAGCTTCTGTTGTTTCATGAATATCCGTTACAGTCGGTATATGGAATGTTTCGCTGACTTTACGGAGTATTTTCAATGCTTTTTCATCTCCGATACCTGTAAAAGAGTCCAGGCGGGAACGATTTGCTTTCCGGTAGGAACCTTTGAAAACATAAGGAATATTTAGTTTTTCCGTAATGCCGACTATCTTTTCGGCAATTTGTAAAGCCATATTTTCTCCTTCTATGACACAAGGACCGGCCATCAGGAAAAAGTTTTCTTTATTATTAAAATCTGTTATTGTCAGCATAATATGTCGTTTTAGATATTATTATTGTTTGTAAATGGTGATTTCCCGTACACCTGGGAATTTCATCTTTTTAATAATTCCAGTGTCCTCCCAATCTTTTCTTCCGTCGGCAGTGTCGCATTTATCCAATGGATTGTACATCCTCTGCGCTCCATTCCCCGGAACCAAGTCATCTGTCGTTTGGCGAATTGATGGATAGCTATTTCCAATTGTGAAACCATTTCTTCGTATGAAAGTTCACCTATGATATATAAGGTCAGGAATTTGTATTCCAGACCGTAATAAATCAAATCTTCCGGTTTCACCCCCGTTGCCATAATCGTACGGATTTCCTCTACCATTCCTTCATCCAAGCGGGCACGCAGGCGCCGGGATATTTTTTCACGACGTAATTCCCGGTCGATGTCAATACCGATGATGAGGCTGTTCAACGGTTCATATTCATTTATGTCGGGAGCTTCATTTTTATAATATTCTTCTATTTCAATGGCACGGATAGCCCGTTGGGCCGTGTCCACATCTGTTTTATTGTGCAGGAGCTTGTATCCGGCCAGGATTTCTTCCAGTTCAGCCAACGATTTATCTCTCAGGGACTCGCGTAAAGCCGGATTTTGAGGGACATCCAACAATTTGTACCCTTTCAATACCGCTTCGATATACATACCTGTCCCGCCACATAAAACAGGGAGTTTTCCTTTTTCCCGGATACTTTGATAGGCCCGGAAAAAATCATGCTGATATTCGAATACATTATATTTATATCCCGGCTCACAAATATCAATCAGGTGGTAAGGAATCTGTTTGCCGTTGACGGTATAATCTGCCAAATCCTTTCCCGTACCGATATCCATCGAACGATATATTTGCCTGGAGTCGGCGCTGATAATTTCCGTATCCAGACGTTCGGCCAAGGCAGCGGCAAAAGTAGTTTTCCCGGATGCTGTCGGACCCAATACAGTGATAAGTTGATATGCTTCCATTGTGATACAAATGTACAAAAAAAAGCCGCACCCCGAAGGATGCGGCCCTAAACTATATCATTTTGAATGATTAAGCGTTTACAGATGCCATGTGAGCAATCAGGTCAAGAACCTTGTTAGAATAACCGATTTCGTTATCATACCAAGAAACAACCTTAACGAAAGTATCTGTCAAAGCGATACCGGCTTTAGCATCGAAGATAGAAGTACGAGCATCACCCAGGAAGTCAGAAGAAACAACAGCATCTTCAGTGTAACCCAGGATACCTTTCAGTTCGCCTTCAGAAGCTTCTTTCATAGCTGCACAGATTTCTGCGTAAGAAGCCGGTTTAGCCAAGTTAACTGTCAAGTCAACAACAGAAACGTCCAAAGTCGGAACACGCATAGACATACCTGTCAATTTGCCGTTCAAAGAAGGAATAACTTTACCTACAGCCTTGGCAGCACCTGTAGAAGAAGGGATGATGTTGCCTGAAGCAGCACGGCCACCTCTCCAGTCCTTCATAGACGGACCGTCAACAGTTTTCTGAGTAGCAGTAGTAGAGTGAACAGTTGTCATCAAACCGTCTGTGATACCGAATTTATCGTTCAAAACTTTAGCGATAGGAGCCAAGCAGTTAGTAGTACAAGAAGCGTTAGAAACGAACTGAGTACCTTTAACATAAGTCTTTTCGTTAACACCACAAACGAACATAGGAGTGTCGTCCTTGGAAGGAGCAGACATTACTACATATTTAGCACCGGCTTCGATATGAGCCTGAGCTTTTTCTTTTGTCAGGAACAAACCAGTTGATTCAACAACATAATCTGCACCGATTGCATCCCATTTCAAATCAGCAGGATTTCTTTCTGCAGTTACACGGATAGCTTTACCGTTCACAATCAGTTTGCTGTTTTCTACGTCTGCTTCGATAGTTCCGTCGAACTGACCGTGCATTGTGTCGTATTTCAGCATATATGCCAAATAATCAACCGGGCAAAGGTCGTTAATACCTACAACCTGAATGTCGCTTCTCTTCTGAGCAGCACGGAAAACGAAACGTCCGATACGGCCGAAACCGTTAATACCTACTTTAATCATTGTAATAAAACTTTTATGGGTTTATTAAAAATATTATATATATCCTTTTATTTTTCATTTAGCACCCACAAGGAGTTGCACACGAGGCAAACGTTAATAACACGACGAAAACTGTGATTAGTAAGATAAATTTACGTTTCATGTCATTCCTTGTTTTAACGACTGCAAATGTAGTCATTTTTTTTATTGGAAATAAAAATGATGAAGAAAAATATGCTCTCTAACATAAATTAATTGTTGGAGCTTATTTCTTTTTTCTGAAGAGTTTGCCTGTTATCCAGGTTTGAGCCTTTCGTATCCCCCAAGTTACCAGGAAAGGACGGACCATGTCCCATGCCAAAGGTAATAATCCCTGTGCGACAGAAAGATAGTCGGTAAGGCCGAGGGAAACAGAGGAGGTGTCTGTTGCAATGGCGGGTTGACGGGTATCCGCCGGTTTGTTTTTCGTTTTTGTGCCGGGAAACAGAAGGGCGGAAACGCCTGATATGAGCAGACTGCCGGCATTTTCCTGGATATACGCGAATTCGTTATTCAGTTTTTGTTCCTTTAACCTGCATTCCTGTTGAACGCGTTGTTTGTCAGAAATCAGTTTTTCCAGTGGTGTCTGCGGATTGTTCATTGTCTGTTGCGTTATTTTTATCATCGTTCGCCGTCAATGCAGCAATAACTATGTTCAGCACCTTGTCGCTGATTGTATTTTTGTTCAAAAGAATGACCCCGATGAGTATGAGATAGAGCACAGCCACTATTCCGAAACCGGAGCCTGTCGAACCAAACAAATCGCCTAAATAGAAGCCTAGGGCCAGAAAGATGAACAGAATGGCGAAAAAGGCCAGAAACAATAAAATTACGCCATACGAGAGAACAGCGATAACCCGGCCCGTTCTCTCGTACGTGCTTAATTTTAGGAGTTCAAGCTTTAACTCCACATAAGCCGAAAGGTCTTTTTTCAGCTCGCGGAAGATTTCTCCTGATTCTTTCTCCATACAATTTTATTCGGCAACTAGTTCTTCAGTAGCTTTGACTGCTTCGGCTTTGCCTTCTTTGTATTTGGCAAGTGCAGAGTTGAAGCCTTCTTTTACTTTTCCTACTACGCCGTTTAACTCTTCGAGTAATTGTTCTCTCTTATCAGTTGCAGCAAGATAACCGACAGCTGCACCGACTGCAGCACCCACTACTAAACCCAGTAATAATTTCGAATCTACGTTTTTCATAACTCTTTCTTTTTTATAGTTGCTACTAAGATAACGAAAATCCTTGATTGATAGTTTATATTCGTCTTAACTTTTAATGTTAATTAATGTTGTGGCTTTTGGACTTTTACGGCAACCCAGTTGTTCTTTTCCGTATAAGAGCTTATAATGAGCTGGTTACGGCTGCATTCCGCTTCGATAACCGGAATGTCTTCTTTGTAGAAACCACTCATGTAAAGGAATGCTCCGGGCTTCATGCAAGTCGTGTAATGCCGGATATCATTCAGCAGGATATTCCGGTTGATATTGGCAAAGACAAGGTCGAACAAGCCGAATGCCGGAATTTGCTCCGCACCGCCCAAAGCGACCCGGATATCGTTTGTTCCGTTCAGGCGTATATTTTCGAGCGCATTGTTGTAAGCCCATTCGTCGATGTCGATGGCAACGACCCGTCCGGCGCCTTTCATACGGGCCAATATTGCAAGTACGGCAGTTCCGCAGCCCATGTCCAGCAGTTCTTTCCCTTGCAAATCAAGTTTCAGCATTTCGCTGAGCATCAGGTAAGTGGTCTCGTGATTGCCGGTTCCGAACGCCATCTTCGGGTCGATTATGATATCGTATGTGAAATCCGGTTCGGGTGTGTGAAACGAAGCGCGTATGATGCAATCGTTTCCTATCCGGATTGGTTTGAAGTAGTTCTTTTCCCATTCCTCGTTCCAATCTTTGCTTTCCATCCATGTTTCCGTATATTGTATCTTCACATTGTCCAAAGGAAAATCCGCCAGTTTCTCCTGCAATGTTTTGACATCGTATAGCTGGTCGGATATGTATCCTTGCAAACCGTTTTCGTTTTCCGTAAAACTTTCGAAACCGATTTCCCCCAGTTCGGAGGCCAATACATCGTTTATGATGGAAACCTCGATGGGGGAGGTGTAAGTAAAACTCAATTCGTAGTAATTCATTGCCTTTTCTTGGATTTATGCGGACAAATGTATTAAAAGTTCTTGTAAATACATTCCTCGGCGGAGGTATTTATTTCCTTTATATGGTTTGCCTAAATTCATACCGTGGTATTCCCGATTCGTTGCCGTCCTATTTTTATGTTGATAATCGTCGGCCAGCTGGCTGATAACTGTCGGCCACGTGGCTTATGACCGTCAGCCAACTGGCTGATAATTATCAGCCAGTAAATTCTTCGGCATGTTTTTGTAAATTGTAGTATGCTTAAATCAAACAGAAAAGGGATAAATAATAATTGATTAGCTTATTCCTTTTCGTATATTTGCATAGAGAATATACTCGATGCACTAAATATTGGTCTCAAATATGAAAATCTTGAATTTAATACTCCTGCTGTTCTGCTTTTTCCCGACAGTATTCGCGCAACCGGAAAAGGAAGTGCGCGGGCAAATAGACTTAAAAGGTCGATGGCAATTTGAAAAAGTTAAAGAGCTAAAAAATATATCGTATGAATGAAAACTATTTTAAATGTGTTATCTTTGATACTCTGAAAATTTAAACTATTAACAGATTAAATCGCATATAAATGAAACAAATTGGATTATTATTGCTGGCTGTTCTGATAATCGGGATAACCGGCTGTGCTCCTACGGGAGAGGTCGATGTGAACAATCTCCAGGTGGAGATGAAAGAGAATCCGGTAGGGTTGGATGTGCCGCAACCCCGCTTTTCGTGGCAGATAGCTTCCGAACAACCGGATTTAATGCAAAAAGCTTTTCAATTGCAGGTCGGGACCTCGGCGGAACAGTTGCAATCAGGAAAGGATTTATTATGGAATTCCGGTGTTGTTCGTTCCGACCAGTCCGTATTGGTATCCTATGCCGGACCGGCACTTGAATCGGAAAAAACATATTATTGGCGTGTGAAAGTCATAACCAATCAGGGTGAAACAGGTTGGAGCGATGTAAATACTTGGTCGATGGGGCTATTGAATGCCTCAGACTGGAAAGCCGAATGGATAGGCGAGGAGGGAATGACGAACCCGAACGAAACCGACCAAGGACACACCCGTCTGGCGGCCCGTTATCTCAGAAAAGAATTTACCGCGGATAAGGCGGTGAAGAGAGCTATGCTCTATATCTCCGGTTTAGGTTCGTCGGAAGCCTATCTGAACGGGAAACGGATTAGTGAAGATGTCTTTTCGCCTATGCCCTCCTTGTATCCGGTACGGGTTTATTATAATGTATATGATGTGACGGATTTAATTGGCCGGGATAAGAATACGTTAGGTGTGGTATTGGGCAATGGCCGTTTCTTCGGTATGCGTAATCCGGGAATGAAAACCTTTGGTGTGCCGCGTCTGTTAGCCCAGCTGAAGATAGAATATGCCGACGGTACGGATGCAGTCGTTGTAAGTGATGCCTCCTGGAAAGTAACGTCCAAAGGACCGATTACCGATAATAATGAATTTGATGGTGAAAAATACGATGCCCGTCTGGAACTGACCGGTTGGAATGCAAACGGCTATGATGATAGTGCTTGGAAACCGGCGGACAAAATGAATGCTCCGGGTGGTGTAATGACAGCTCAACCGAATCCGAACCTGAGTGTGCAGGAAGAAATCAAGCCGATTGCCATCACAGAGCGTCTCGACGGCAAATATATCCTCGATATGGGGCAGAATATGGTGGGATGGCTTGCTGTAAAGCTGAATGGAAAGAAAGGCAAACCAATCTCCATGAAGTTTGCCGAAACATTGAAAAAGGATGGTTCGCTTTATTTGGATAACTTGAGAAGCGCAGAAGTTCTGGATATTTATACACCTGCCAAAGACGGTGCGTTTAGCTGGCAACCGACCTTTGTTTATCACGGTTTCCGTTTTGTGGAAATATCCGGTTTGGACACGAAGCCGGAGCTCTCCGCCTTCACCGGAAAAGTGGTGTATGACAAGATGAATACAAGCGGCCGGTTCGAAACATCCAACGAGATGGTCAACCGGATATATAAGAATGCCTTCTGGGGGATTCGAGGCAATTACCGGGGAATGCCGACCGATTGTCCGCAGCGCGACGAACGTTTAGGCTGGTTGGGCGACCGTGCGACCGGTGCTTATGGCGAAGCATTTGCGTTGGATAATGCTTTGCTCTATAGCAAATGGTTGCAGGATATCGAAGATTCAATGAGTCCGGAAGGTAGTATTTCAGATGTTTCTCCGAATTATTGGACAATTTATTCCGATAATGTCACCTGGCCTTCCGCATTCTTCTATGTAGCGGATATGTTGTACCGTCAATATGGCGACGATAGTGCCATCCGTAAGCATTATCCGGCCATGAAACGTTGGATGGAACACATGCAGCATGTCGGCATGCAGGACAATATCATCGTGAAAGATACATACGGCGACTGGTGTATGCCGCCCGAATCGCAGGAATTAATCCATTCTCAGGACCCTGCCCGCCGTACGGACGGAGCTATATTGAGTACGACCGTCTATTATGATTTGCTGAATAAGATGATAAAATTTGCCCGTCTTTGCGGCCAGGATGAGGACATTCCTGTTTATGAGGCACTTGCCGCTAAAATGAAAGAGGCCTACAATGCGAAATTCTTCAATAAGGAAACGGCCCAATATGGTAATAATACCGTGACGGCCAATATCCTGTCCCTCCGCCTCGGTCTTGTTCCGGAAGGTTTCGAAGATAAAGTTTTTGCCAATATCGTAAAGAAGACGGAAGAAGATTTCGGTGGTCATGTAAGTACCGGAGTTTTGGGTATCCAGCATTTGATGCGCGGGCTGACGGAAAGAGGCCGTGTGGATATAGCTTATAAGATTACGACCAACGATACCTATCCGAGTTGGGGCTATATGGTGAAAAACGGTGCGACCACCATCTGGGAGTTATGGAATGGTGATACTGCCGACCCGGCTATGAACTCGGCTAATCATGTTATGTTGCTTGGTGACTTATTGATATGGTATTATGAAGATTTAGCCGGTATCAAATGTGCTCCGGACGCCCTCGGATTTAAGAAATTGGAGATGGCCCCTGTCTTTCCGGAAGGCTTGGATACTGTTGCAGCTTCTTACCAGTCTGCCTATGGCGATATAAAGAGTGCATGGACAAAGAAAGACGGTAAGTTTGGTTGGAATATTACTTTGCCCGGTAATACTTCCGCTGTAGTCCGCATACCGAAAGATTTCGGAGTGAAAGCTGCTCTAAGTTTAGGCTCGAAATCTACCGGAAAAAATGGAGTACGCAAAGTATCGGAGACAGATACTTATACGGAATTTGAAATCGGTTCCGGTAGTTATTACTTTGCTAATTAGTTGTATTTTTAACTTGTTACCTTAAAATCGTATTTCTTAAACGTAAAAAGTGCGGGGAAATGCGGATGATTATTGATTTTCAATACTCTCCGTATCTCTCCGCGCTTATCTATCTTATTCAGTGTACTTTAAGTAAATGGAGTTGTATTTATTTTTAAAATAATGAATATTTTATTTTGTTATCTAAAAAAATATAGATAAATTGCTCACATTTATCAGTCACACCTGTAGAACTACGTGTGCTCATTCCCTTTTTCTATAAATTGACCATTTATACCAATAGAGAATAATGACCGTCTAATAGACCACTGAGAAATTATTTTATTAATTTGATATTGGTTAATTTCTAAAAATGATATATCATGAAGTTACTGTTTTTTAGTTTATGCGTGTTCCCATTGTCTGTATCGCTCTCAGCGAAAGACAACAATCAGAAAGCATCGAAAGAAAATGTTATCAAAATTTCAACAATCAACAGTGAGAAAAATCCACTTGATAGAGGAAAGGCATTTCAGTATGAGGATGTGAAGATTGTTCCTTTGGAGACAAATCAAGAGTGTTTGCTTACTTTTCTTGTTGAGATTTTTTTAACCGATGAGTATATTTTTGTAGCCGATCCTGATTCTAAAGAAATAGGAAATGACTTATATGTCTTTGAAAGGGCTACAGGTAAGTTTTTGCATAAGATAGGAGAGCGAGGAGGTGGTCCGGCTGAATATGTTGCTTTTAATAATTTTTTTTATGATAAAAATAAAAAAACGATTACGCTTATAGATTTTCATCAAAATGTGTTTTTGACTTATGGCTATGATGGGAAATTTAAAGAGAGAAAGAAGTACTCTCCGGAGTTGATGGAAAATGTAGAGAATATGATTATCCTGAATGATCAAAAGGTCTTTATGAAGTATTTCATTAATAAGAAAGAAAACGATGCGTATGTTCTGTTTGATAAAAACAGAACTATGGTTTTTGCAAAAAAATCGTACAATCCAATCCAGACGCTATCTCTTTCCGCCGGTTATGGTGAGTCAATTGTCAAAGTTAATGATGATAGAGTTAATTTTATTATGCCTTTGTGTGATACGATATTTAGTTGTTATAAGGGGAAATTCATGCCGATGTATGTTGTAGGACATCAGGCGAAAAATATTCCTAGAGAAAAGTTTATAATTGGTGAGGGGGAGAGTTTCTTTCAAAAGTCTATAGGTTATCTGCAGAAAGGGTATTTTACGGGCTTTACTAATTATAAAGAAACAAATGATTATATATTGCTCTCCGGTTTATCCGGTAATTGTCTTATAAACAAACAGAAAACAAAAGGAGTATATTTTTCGAATGAAGCGACGAATGAATCTCGTTTAGTAAAGAGCGTACAAGATATACCTTTTAAAGCCTCCTTAAAAGGTATTATGGGATGCGATAATGACTATTTTGTCGGTGTTGCAGATCCGATAGTTTTGTTGAATTTAAAAATCTCTCCGGACACAAAAGACCCGGTTGTACAAAAACTGAAAGAGGTAGTTAACAATTTGCAAGAAGATGATAATCCTGTTTTGATTTTTTACAAACTAAAAGATCATTTCGATGAAAAGTAATCCCTAACAGCGTGTATAAGAAGTGTGCTAAATAATTGTTGAATATTTGTAGAGAATATTGGTGATATGGTTTTGAGTAGTTTCATCTTGCTTGTAGGATTGTCACTTTTGTAGTCTTGAAAATCATAAGTGGAATAAGAAAATAAACAAATTGTGAAATAATTGTTTGCAATTGTTGTTTATATATAATATTTAGTATATTCTTTATAAAATATGTATTTGTTGAAAATAATTTTATATCTTTGAGAAAAACAAATAAAATGCTATTGCCATGAAAAAGAAAAGAATTTTAATCGCAGTTGGCCTTATTGGTTTGTTAGTGGATAAGAAATAGGGTATGTGATTTTTAGTGCCCTGTTTTTTATTTGATATGTTTTATTTATAAAGTAGTGCGCGATGAGACTATTATTGATTATTATATGTTTTTTTCAATTATCTGTAGTGTTTGTTTATGCTAAAGATGCAGATTCCAAGGTGTCTGATGGGAATGTAGTGAAAATATCTGCTATTAATGGGGAAAATAAGCCTTTTGATAGTCCTGACTTATTGCAATATGAAGATGTGAAATTTGTCCCTTTAGAAACAAATGATTCTTGCTTCTTGTCTGAAAATTTGCAAGAACTTTTGATTAAAGATTCGTATATATTTTTTTTGGATGGCAAAAAAGAAGGAGCATTATATTCTTTTGATAGAAATACGGGAAAATTCTTGTGTAAGATAGGACAACATGGAAGTGGTCCAGGAGAATATATTTCTTTAAATTCATTTTTTTATGATAAGAAAAGAGAGACCATTACAATTATAGATATTATGAAAAATGCTTTTTATATATATGGATTAAATGGTGTATTTAAAGAAAAAAAAGGGGTTCCTTCTGATTTGATAAGAAATGTTTATCATTCTATCTTGCTTGATAATGAAACTTTATTGTTTAATAATTGGATAAATATGGATGCTGAAAATACTGCATATCTTTTATTTAAGAGAAATAATGCTAAAATATTAGCTAAAAAATCATATCATCCGATTATTGTTTCACATTATAGATATGCTTTTTCAAGTTCTCCGATGGTGCAAATAGGAGATAGGGTTAATTTTATTATGCCTCTGTGTGATACAATTTTTACTTGTTATAATGGGCAATTTATTCCCTTATATGTCATTGAGCATCGAGGAGAAATGGCTCCAAAGGAGAAATTTGTAACATCTCCTAAAAATTATTATCCTTCTTTGTTAGATACATATGGATACAAAGGTTATTTTACCGGATTTGATAATTATTGTGAAACGAATGATTATATCTTACTGGGTCTTCAAGATTATCGTAGTGATATGCGTATTGGTGCTGGATGCTTGGTTAGCAAGCAAAAGAAAAAAGGAGCATATTTTGTATATACATTTGAATCAGACAAGGTTATAAATACGATGCAAGATATCCCATTTAGATATATTCGAACTTGTGCTGGTGATTATTTTGTGGGATGTTGTACCCCTGAAGATCTGTTGAGTTTAAAAATATCACCGACAACTAAAGACCCAGTTGTGAAAAGATTGCAAGATGTGATTGATAATCTGCAAGAAGATGATAATCCTGTCTTGATTTTTTATAAACTAAAAGATTGTTTCGATGAAAAGTAATCTCAAACAGTGCGTATAAGAAGTGTGCTAAGTAATTGTTGAATATTTGTGAAAGATATAGGTGATGTCCTTTACTAAACTGTTATGGAGCAGGTTTATGATTTGTGTTTTGTCTCCTTTTTTATTTATGCATATTGTTTTGGTTATAAATCATGTAATACATTCAATTGGTCAAGAAGTCATTTGCTTTTAAAATAACTTATATCGACTTCGAGCCTTGCTTCCGATTAATGCTCCTTGTTTTATAGGTTTTGCTTTGTCTCGTAGAAAATGTATGCCAGCTTAAAAGGTGCTCCTTTGTCAATGGGTTGCATTTGATTTTGGGTGGTATTTAACTAATTAGGGGGATTTTTTACTCTAAGTGAAATTGGGCATTTTTTGCCAGATTATTTAAGCTGGATAAGAGAAAGAGATAAATGATGAAATAAATCTTTGTGGTATTTCTTGTCATGATAATGAGATGGATGATGGCTAGCATCTGTGTATTTTGGAGTGATTGGAACATTCTGTGCCGAGGATAAGAACTCTCATTATTTGGTTATATAGTACAGGTGCATATTCGAAGCATAGTAGTGAAATTTATTATTTAAAAAGGTTGATATTTAGTGATTTATAAATACCTCTTTGTGTTTAGTGTTTTTTATTACTTATTGCTGTGTTAATAATATGTAATAATCAGGATGATTTTGATAAAATAGGTTTGTGTGCTAAGATTAACTGTTTATCTTTGTTGAATTAATAGATAAAATTAAATTGTTATGAAAAAAAATGTTTTAATTGCTGTAGGTCTTATTGGCCTACTAGTAGGTGTGATGCTTAACGCTGAGTATGCATTGAGCGATTATGGAATGCGGAGTAGTTGGTTTGCTAAATTCTTGCTTGCAGAAACGACAGATACCCCAGAAACTCCAACTACAAGTCTTAGCGAATATGAAAAGTCTTGTCGAGATAAGGAAGGAGGATGGAATGTCATTTTGAAAAGTGTGGATCATGGTACGGTAGGACGCGTAGAATGTTCTATAGCTGGGGAGATATCTGTGTTTGGATTTAAAATCTCAGGATCTTATCAAAGAAAAGAAAAGTATGATGCTTTTTGGGATCATAGAGCTTGTGAAGCAAGTACAGCTAATTGTTGTTTTACTAATCAGCAAGGTCTTTATATAAATAATTCATTTGCGACAAATGCGCAATGATTTGGTAATGATAATCAATGTTATAATAAGAAGCAGAAGTGAGTATTTGTTTCATCTTCTGTTTCTTGTTTTTTTAATTTAATTAAAATATATGAAATCATTGTTGTGTATTTTTTGTATTATTCAAGTTTCTCTATTACTTTATGCTAATGATGATAATTTGAATAAAAAAAGCGAAGGTATAGTTAAAATAAATAGTATTAATGATGAAGATAATGCGTTTAAGGATGCTGATAGAGGAAAATTATATCAGTATGAAGATGTGAAAATTATCCCTTTGGAAACAAACAGGTCTTGTTTGCTTTCAGAGGTTGTAGATATTTCATTCGCTGATTCACTCATTTTTGTTTTGGATTTTAGGAATGGTCTGTTTGTTTTTGATAAAAATACAGGAACTTTTCTGAATAAAATAGGGCAAAAGGGGGAAGGTCCTGAAGAATATCTCACTTCGAACTCATACTTCTTGGATGAAACTAAAAGAACCGTTACAATTATAGATGAAATGAAAAATATTCTTTTAGAATATGATTTTGATGGAAAATTTAGAAGTAGGAAAGGAATTTTACCTGATTTGACATCTCTAGTGGCACATTCTATATTGGTTGATGATAATACTATATTGTCTAATTATTACATGTTTGGTCGGAAAAAAACTGCATATAATTTGTTTAAAAGAAATAATTTGAAATTGTTGGATGAAAAACTATACAATCCAATTGAATTTATAGGTTTTGCACATATGTTTTCAAAACATCCTATGGCTAAAAATGGCGATAAGGTTAATTTTATTATGCCATTATGCGATACTATTTTTAGTTGTTATAATGGTAAGTTTGTACCATCGTATATTATTGAGCATAAAAACAAAATGGCTCCAAGGGATAAATTTGTAATAGAGCCTAATAGCTCTTTTGGCTATTTTAAACATGAGTATGGACGGAAAGGTTTTTTTACAGGATTTAGTGGCTACTTTGAAACAAAAAAGTATATGTTTTTGAATTTTGAAAATAGAAGTTCTATTCTTGGTGCTTTTTTTGCTGACAAAGAAAAAGGAAAAGGTGGATATCTTTTGTATGTTGGAAGTAGTGAAGATGTTGTAAAGAGTATGCAAGATATCCCTTTAGAATCAATTACAAGTTGTGTTGATGACTATTTTGTTTCTTGCTGTTTACCGGAAACTCTATTTAATATGAAAATATCAAAAAGGAGTAAAGATCCAGTTGTACGAAAACTGAAAGAGGTAGTTGATAATTTGCAAGAAGACGATAATCCGATTTTAATTTTTTATAAACTAAAAGATTACTTTAATGAAAAATAGTATTTGGAAGATAGCAACTATAATATCGATTATAGCAGTTCTCCTTTTGTTTTTTGTATTTTTGAGTCAAAAGAAAAAATATTCATATTTGGAAAGTGTTTATAATCAACAATATGAATATAGGGATACTCTAAATTTTTATAAAAGAAATTTTGATATGAACTCTGAAATAAGTGGTATGCGTATAAATAATATCAAATGTAATAATAAACAACAAAAGTATAAAATTAGAGATTTTATTTCGGATAAGCCATTGTTGGTGTACCGATATACAAGTAGTGATTGTTCGAGTTGTGTTCATGCCATGGTGGATTCCTTGAATGTTAATTTTAGTGACTTTTCTGAAGATTTGCTAATTTTATCTTCTTTTGAAAATGAAAATGATTTTTACATCTTTTTAAAGGAAGAGAAAATATTATTCCCAATTTGTTTGACTGATTTTAGAAATTTTACATGGTTTCCAAAAACTTTTGGAATGGGCTATTTCTTTTTGCTTACTCCTGATTTGAATGTTTCAAATTTTTATATGCCAGATACAATGTTTCCAGAGATTAGTAAAGATTATTTGGATAGAATGAAAAAGATTATAGAAAATTATTAAACCAAATAAAATCATGAATAGAAGGCATTATATTGTTTTTATTCTTATTTCAATTGTTTCGATTGTTGTATATTTTCCTACTTTTGGTAATGATTTCCAATATTTCTGGGATGACCAATGGCAGGTTATGAATGATTATACATCGGGTGGTTTGGGCTGGCAGAATCTGTCTGATATATTTACCCGGTTTGACCATGGTCAATATTCGCCTGTTAATCAATTGATGTATACACTCCTTTATTCTGCATTTGCTTATCTTCCGGCTCCTTATCATTGTATGAGTTTGCTTTTCCACATACTAAATGCGTGCTTGATTTATTTTATTATAACGAAGCTTTTACAAAAGAACCGGATAAATGAGAATATAAATGTTTATGTAATAGCGATTGCTACTTCGCTTTTATTTGCTATACATCCTATTAATGTTGAAACGGTAGCTTGGATTAGTGCATCAAAAATACCGACGTGTACGTTTTTCTTGTTGCTTGGGTTGTATACTTATATATTATATATAAATAGTGATAGAGCAAAGTATTTTTTCCTTACGATACTATTCTTTGTCCTTTCTTTCGGATGTAAAGAGCAGGTGGTTATTTTTCCTCTCAATCTTTTGCTTATCGATTGGTTTTTACACCGGGATTTGCGGAGTGAACAGGTTTGGGGAGAAAAGATATTATTCTTTGTTTTAAGTATTTGTATGGGAATCGTGACTATGATGGCACAAGGATTGTCAAGCGGAACTTCTGATTATCCGTTCTGGCAACGTTTATTGCTGTCGTGTTATGCTATTTTTGAGTATATTACGAAAACGTTGTTGCCGATTCATTTGAATTTTTTCTATCCTTATCCGATGAGGGCCGGAGATAGTGTTCCGTTACGGTTTTGGTTTTTCCCGTTTCTTCTTGTGGCGGCTTCTTGTTTGGTGGTTATATATAGAAAAAATAGATTGGTGGTCTTTGCTTTGCTCTTGTTTCTGATAAATTTATTTTTGTTCCTAAATATTATTCCTTTAGGACGAGATGCTATGATTGCGGACCGGTACTTGTATCTCAGTGAGGTCGGTCTGTTTTTGATTTTATCTTATTTATTGAACTTGCTATATTTATCTTGGAAATCGTCTAAGGTTAAACGCTATCTGTTTTGTAGCCTTGTCCCAATCTATTTGCTTTATTTAGGTGGGTATACTTATTATTATACATCCTTATGGAAAGAGTCTGATATAACCAAACAATATATGAAAGGGATTATTAAGGAAGAACTTGAGAAAGCAAGGGAGAAGGCTGCGAAAGTGAAAGCTTTGGAGGAAGCAGGGGAGGTAAAAACGGAAGACGTGGCAGTGGATGCGGAGACGACTATGGAGGAAGCAAAAACGGCTGAAGAGTAAAATATCCGTAAAAACATTTGCAGAATAAAACTATAAGTGGTAATTTTGCAACCTGAAATTCTGCAGAGGGTAAACAAGTGATACTGAAAAGTGTATCCACCCCCGGGACATAACCTGTTTAAATAGAAAAAGACAGATGTACGTAATCGTAGAAATTAACGGACAGCAGTTCAAGGCTGAAGAAGGTAAGAAGTTGTTCGTTCATCACATTCAGAACGCGGAAAGCGGAGCTGTTGTGGAATTTGACAAAGTGTTGTTGGTTGACAACAATGGTGAAGTAAAAGTAGGTGTTCCTACTGTAGAAGGCGCAAAGGTAGTATGTGAAGTACTTTCGCCGCTGGTAAAAGGTGATAAAGTGCTGATTTTCCACAAGAAAAGAAGAAAAGGGTATCGTAAATTGAACGGTCACCGTCAGCAGTTCACTGAAGTGAGTATTAAAGAAATTGTTGCTTAACGTTTAAAGGAGAAAAGAAGAAATGGCACATAAGAAAGGTGTGGGTAGTTCTAAGAACGGCCGTGAATCACAAAGTAAGAGATTAGGTGTTAAGCTTTTCGGGGGTGAAGTTGCTAAAGCCGGTAACATTATCATTCGTCAGAGAGGTACTGTTCATCATCCGGGAGAAAACGTGGGTATCGGTAAAGATCATACATTGTATGCTTTGGTTGATGGTATCGTGACTTTCCGCAAAGGAAAAGAAAATCGTTCTTTCGTTTCTGTAAAAAAAGTGACTGCAGAAGCATAAGAATCGGTCAAATAACAATATAAAATAAGGCAACGTCTGAAAAAGAGGTTGCCTTATTTTTTTGGCGACTTCTATTTTAGAGAAGGATAGGAAGAAAGATAGGATTGAAATGTTAGGAAAGGTGGAATTATAGCATTATTGTCAGAAAATGAGTATATTTGCCTAATAAGTTCAATTCAATTCAAGTGATTTATGAAACGGGTAGAAGTTGTAATGCAGATTAAAGAAATTATAAACCGTGTTGTACCAACGGCCAAAACGATTGTGTTTGGCTCTGAGGCTCGGGGTGAGTCTCATCGGGATAGTGATATTGATTTGCTTATTTTAGTTGATGGGGATAAATTGACATTGGCTCAAGAAGAGGCTATTACAGTACCACTTTATGAACTTGAATTGAAAACAGGAGTTATTATTAGTCCAATAGTAATGTTAAAAACTCTTTGGGAAAATCGTCCGTTTAAGACGCCTTTTTATGTTAATGTTGTAAATGAGGGTGTTGTGATATGAAAGAAATTTTAGATGAAGAAAGTAAAAATGCGTTGATTGTTTATAGACTACAGCGTGCTTATGATACTTTGAAAGAAGCAGAGGTAATGATACGTGAGTCTTTTTATAATGCTGCAATCAACCGATTATATTATGCTTGTTATTATGCGACAGTAGCTTTGTTGTTGAAATATAATATTCAAACGCAAACACATAATGGAGTAAAAACAATGCTTGGTTTGCATTTTATTTCAACAGGAAAGCTTCCTTTAAAAATAGGCAAGACGTTCACGACTTTATTTGAAAAAAGGCAAAGTGGTGATTATGATGATTTTGTGTATTGTGATAAAGAAATGCTTGAAGAGCTATATCCGCAGGTAACAATATATATAAATGCAGTAAAAGATTTGCTGAATGTTTGACATATTTCCTTTCTTTATATTATGAACGGCTGATTTGTAGGCCTTTATCTGATAAATTCATTTCTACAAAACGGGCATTACTATTGGGTGAAGAAGTTGTTAGTGCTTTTCGTATTTGTAGGGCGGCTACCGGATCTTTGGCTATCATGTATAAATATCCGCCACCACCGGCTCCTGGAAGTTTATATCCCAATGTGTAATCTTTAATACGGGCTATCAGCTGTTCTACAGCCGGAGGATTGGTTCCGGAGTCGAGTGATTTGTTTTGTTCCCATGTTTTACTAACCAAATGGCCGTATGTTTCGAAATCTCCGCGCTGAATGGCTTCATACATGTCTAATGCATGCGTTTTCATTTCTGTAAGCAGGCTCAGGTGGGATGCACTGTTCAAAAACATACCCCGCACAATTTCTGCAAGAATGTCTTTGGCTGTACGGGTTATTCCTGTATAGTATAGCAGGTGGCAAGGACGATATTCCGGGTCGGTAAACAAATATTCCGGTAACCAACGCACCAATGGACTTTGGTTAAAACCTTCGTTTGTTTGTAAAAGTTTAAGCCCTTGTAATACACCACCGTATTGGTCTTGCCATCCTCCACCAGTGGTCAGGAGTTGTTCGAGTATGAGTGTACGCCGTCCTATTTCATTTTTATCCCAGGGTAATCCGCAGAAATCGGCAAGTGCGCCCAGTACGGTGGCTGCCAGAATGGAGCTGGTTCCTAATCCTGAACCTGCCGGGATTGCGGCCAAAAGGGTTACTTCAAGCCCACTTCCGAAAGCTTTCAGTTGTTCTTCCAGTGATGTAAACTTTTCGGCGGCAAATTCGGGCGAAAAACCTGCCAAGGATAGGGCTGCTTTGGGGATGGAAAAAGGAGAACCTACTTTACGGTAATCGCTTAATTCCTGCCAAGTGGAAATGGTTTCCATTGCTCCGAGATCAATGGAACGAAGAATAATTTTATATGTATTGGCCGGTTTTATGTAAACCTGTAAAGGGGGCTGTCCATTCAGTTCGATTGCGACGTTTACAACGTTTCCTCCTGCATACATGCAAAAAGGCGGCGTATCAGTCCATCCGCCGGCCAGGTCGATACGTACGGGACTTCGGCTCCAGACAATCTGGTCCCGATATACATTGAGACGGGGAGATTGTTTTCCGGAAATGACTGTTCCGATTAATCCCTCTCTTAAAAGGGAGAAAGCCTGTTGCTGTTCTTTTATGTATTCCTGTCCGGAAAGCTGGAGTACGTGTGCCCGGAACATGGAATCGTGAATGCGTTTCATTAGAGGGGTATTGGCCGGTAATGGTTCGGGTAACGGTATATGGTTGTGGGCAAATGCGGTGGCTGCATCTGCCAAATCCAGTTGATAAAAAATACTTTTTTCATGGTTGGCAGCCAGCATAGGCCAATTGTTGCGACGGAAATTTTCCCGTTGGCTAAAAAGGCGGTACAGGTTGGCATTGTCCGATAATTGGTTGGCTGACATTTTTTCCCTGTTTTCCCATATTTGTTTCCCTTCTTCCGATTGGGAGGCGGAAATCATCCAGTGTAAAACTTTTCCCAGTTCTTCAACTGTCCGGCAAATAGGAAATAAGGGGGCGTTTTGTATATCGGTTGCCGATATTGGACAGATACCTCTCCGGTCTGCCCAATCCGATAACGGTTGACCCATAAAAAGAGTTGTTTTATCATTCGTATTTCCTTTGAATGCATCATTGAAACCATAGGGACGGGCTGCAAATTCCTTCTCTCTCACCGGGACAATATCAATACAGATTCCTGAAGGGAGATGAAGCGACCAGTCATTACAGGGTACTCCGGTAATAATATGCCTGTTTCTCAATTTCCAGTTTTGTCCGATGTGGCTGTTTTCTATCCATAATTCCGAATTTTCAACGGTAAGTTGCAAATTTACTTCGGCATTTTGTATGAACATGGCCGGATGCGGCTTTACTTTACGTTGCATGATGGCCCGTTGGTCACGAACCAAATTCTGGACGGCGAGGGTAGAGGATATAAGTTCCGGACTGGTTCCGTAGTGATAAAATTCCCCACCGGGCAATGGCAGGATAGCCACACTCAGTTCGTTTAGTTCCTTATCTTGAATACGTGGATTATTTCCGAGGGCCAGCCCAAATTCGGAATACAGGTCGTATTCTTTTATTTGTTTACCCTCTTCCTGATACGAATGTTTCATCAATAATCCGACAGCCCGGTCGCTTAACAACCAAACCCCGATATCCATCAGGAAAAGATGAGTTTGAGCCAGATGGCCTAGCTCTTCGAGCGAAGGTTTTTGAAGCATGAAATCCAGTTTATCCGGTGATTGCCGGTCAGACACGAATACTCCATGATGGGTCGCTAAGACGGGATCGACCCAAAGTCCGTAACATACGACATCCGCTTCAGGAATTGTCTGCAACGGCTCACTGTTTCGCAGGTAAATATCTCCGCTGGCAATCAATGTGTGCAGGGAATCCGGGGCTTTTCGCATGATTTCTTCATACAGGGGTAATTGGAGTGATAACAAGGTTTGTGATAGTTTTTGTCCTCGCGCCCATCTGAAAACAGGAATTGGAGTCAATATTTTACCGGAGGGAGCATAACCGGGTAGACGGCGGCTTTGTCCTCCCGCGTGCAATAGGATTCGTTTTTCCTTTGCCAACCATTCCTCGAACGAAAGAGTACTGTTGGCAGTTTCGTTTTGCCGACATGCTTCGAGTAGCCAGGTAGTACCCCCGCCTGAACCCAGACGCGCACCTATAGGGTCGGAAGTACAAAACCATTCTACAGCATCTGTATGTGTGATTTCGTGAAAACTTTTTACAAGATTGGGCGGTAATGACAATAATTTCTTCATTTCGTTCTGTCTTTCCGGCAAAAATACTTTTTTCTTGCCGGATTACGTGAAATTTAATTTAATTTCACTATTTGGTCGTTGTTCCGTTTAATTTATTATATTCGTCTCCGTAATTATAGAATCTTGATAGACTCATTTGTCAATAAAAAAAGTTGCAAATTACTAATCCTTTCCTATTGTTCTTATTTCTAATGTATCTTTAGTTATTCATTTAATATTCAGAGATATGATATACGGTTATGTAAGAGTGAGTACTGATAAGCAGAGTACTGAAAATCAACGTTTCGAAATAGAGAATTTCTCAAAAGTGAAGAAAATTCGTATTGATCGCTGGGTTGAAGAGACTATTAGCGGAACAAGTGATGTTTCTGACAGGCAGTTAGGACGATTATTAAAACAAATTCGCAGAGGGGATACACTCGTAACCTCTGAATTATCTCGCTTAGGGCGTAATCTGATGCAGGTTATGAGTTTTCTTCACCAATGTATGGAGAAAGATATTGTGGTTCTAACCGTAAAAGAGAGCTATGAACTGGGTAATAATATTAATAGTAAGATTCTTGCATTTGCTTTTAGCTTAAGTGCGGAGATTGAACGAAACCTGATTTCTCAACGTACGCGTGAGGCTTTGGCTCGTAAGCGGGTGGAAGGAACCAAGCTGGGACGTCCGAAAGGAAATGCCGTACAATATAAATTGTCGGGAAAAGAGAATATGATACGAAAGATGGTAAGCGAACGCTGTTCCATGAAGGAAATCAGTGAAAAACTGGGAGTTAACAGGCAGACACTTCGGGACTTTTTGCGGGTAATTTATCCGGAATGGAGAAAGTTAAGATATTTTAAGTAATAAGGCTTTCTATCGGTTCTATGTCTGAATGTTAACCTTTGCTACCTTAATATGCTATTTGTGAAATAAAGAAAAATCAATAAGCACTATAGGTAATCAGGAAAAAGCAGACGCTGCACCTTAAAATTATTCCTTGCCGTACATTCTGTTTTTATGTGCGGCCAGGAAAGGTGTTGTTTTGTCTTTTCGGTATATGTGTAAATATGTATCGGAATAGTAGGATTTTGTCTGTTTTTGCAGATTATTATACTATAATTTAACTTATAGTGAATAAATATACTATCTTTGGATACTTCTAAACATAAAGTAATATGGAAAGAACACTTGTCATTTTGAAGCCTTGTACCATTCAGCGAGGACTGATTGGTGAGATTATTTCTCGTTTTGAGAAAAAAGGTCTGTGTCTGGTTGGCATGAAAATGGTCTGGCTTACCGACGAAATCCTCAGTGAACATTATGCCCATCTGAAAGAAAAGCCATTTTTCCAGCGTATTAAAGATGCGATGTCCGTATGTCCCGTAATTGTTTGTTGCTGGGAAGGGGTGGATGCCATTCAGGTTGTGCGCTTAATGGCCGGAACAACCAATGGCCGGAATGCTCAACCCGGAACAATTCGGGGCGATTATAGTATGAGTGTCCAGGAAAATATTGTTCACGCCTCTGATTCACCCGAGACAGCTGCAATTGAATTAAAACGTTTCTTTGTTGATTCGGAATTGTTCAGTTACAAGCGAAATGATTTGCTAAGTATTTATGCAAATGATGAATTCTAAATGAAATAAAGAGCCGGAAAGTATTGAAAACTCAACATTTTCCAGCTCTGATATTTTAGAACTTTTACTCTATTCCTCGCGAACGGAGTAAAAACAACATAATTACTAATCTAAAAATCTAATACCATGAAAAACACATTGTATAAATATAACAGATACCATGAATAAAAGTTCCGGAACCGTTAAAGAAATTCCTCTGAGTTGTATTATTCCCGAATTGACTTTATATTTGTACTGTATTTAAAACATGAGTCGATAGACTAAAAAATAAAAAGATATGCATAACTGGTTTGAATGTAAAGTCTCCTTCGAGAAAGTTTTGGAGAATGGAATGCAAAAGAAAGTGACGGAACCTTATTTGGTGGATGCTTTGTCGTTCACAGAAGCAGAAGCCCGGATTATTGAAGAAATCCGTCCGTTTATTTCCGGAGAGTTTACAGTGGCAGATATCAAGCGTGCCCGCCTGTCGGAATTGTTCTTCAATGAAAATGGTGACCGCTTTTATAAAATCAAGGTTTATTTTATCACTTTGGATGAAAAGAGCGGAGCAGAAAAGAAGACTGCAGCTCAGATGTTGGCACAGGCTTCGAATTTGAAAGATGCGATTGCGGTGTTGGAAGAAGGGATGAAAGGCACGTTGGCCGATTATACCATTGCTTCGGTTTCGGAAACGCCTTTGATGGATGTTTTTCCATTTGATGCAAACGACATTCCCGCAGAAAAGAAATCCGGTGAGGAGCTGATAGCCGAACAAAAACAACAAGCAGAAACGAAAGACGCATGAGTATCACTCAGAATATAACAAGACTGAAAGAATCGTTGCCGGCAGATGTCACGCTGGTCGCGGTTTCTAAGTTTCATCCTGTCGAAGCTTTAAAAGAGGCTTACGATGCGGGACAGCGTATATTTGGTGAAAGTCGCGCCCAGGAACTGGTTGCTAAACAAAAACAATTGCCCGGTGACATAGAATGGCATTTTATCGGTCCCTTGCAAAGCAATAAGGTGAAAGATATTGCTCCCTTTATTCATACCATTCAAAGTATTGATTCTCTGAAATTGCTCCATGAGGTAAATAAGCAGGCTGCTCGTTGTAAACGGGTTATCCGTGTTTTGTTGGAAATTCATGTGGCCGAAGAAGAGTCCAAACATGGTTTTTCTCCGGAGGAATGCCGTCAGCTTTTGCAGAGCGGGGTTCTGGCGGAATTTCCGAATGTTTGTGTATCCGGTTTGATGGGGATGGCAACCAATACGGAAGATATAGCTCTTATCGGGCGGGAATTTCACCTTCTATACACTCTTTTCTGCGATTTAAAAGTTTTATATTTCAAAGAAAGCAATGATTTCCGGGAGTTATCCATGGGAATGAGTCATGATTATCCGCTTGCTATCCGTGAGGGGAGTACTATGATTCGAGTGGGGACCGGGATTTTCGGCGAAAGGGAGTATTAGGCTTTTAACCATTTTAAATAGTGACAGCAGATACACGAGAAAATAAATTTCTATTTTTGTAAAATTGAATGTAATTTGAATCTGACATGATAGACATGAAAACTCAATATGCGGGACTTACACTTCGTAATCCGCTTATCATTGGTAGTTCGGGATTGACAAATAATCCGGAACGTAATAAAGAATTTGAAAAAGCCGGCGCGGGAGCTATCGTCTTAAAATCTCTGTTTGAAGAGCAGATTGAAATGCAGAGTGATGTCCTGATGCAAGAATCTGATTATCCTGAAGCTGCCGATTATATTCGCGGCTATGTAAAAGCGAATCAGATAAAAGATTATCTGGAGCTTATCCAAAAAACAAAAGAACTGTGCACCATTCCTGTGATTGCCAGTATCAACTGCTATAAGGTTGATGCCTGGATTGAGTTTGCTCGTCAAATAGAATTGGCGGGAGCCGACGCAATCGAATTGAATGTGTTTTTCATGGAAACGGACTTGACGTATAATAGTGATACTACTCGCGATTTGTATGTGAATATCGTCCGTAAAGTAAAAGAGACTGTTTCTATACCGGTTACGGTTAAAATCAGTAAGATGGTCGGTAATATTCCTGCGCTTGTTCAGACATTATGTGTGAATGGAGTAGACGGTGTTGTACTGTTCAACCGCTTTTACCAGCCGGATATTGATATAAATAATATGCAGATTGTTTCCGGAAATGTCTTTAGTAATCATTCGGATTTGAGTGATACAATCCGTTGGACAGCAATTGTGGCGGGTAAAATTCCGGGTGTCAGTATTGCCTCGTCTACCGGCGTACATGATTGGGAAGATGTTGTTAAATGTTTGCTGGCTGGTGCCTCTGCCGTCCAGATGTGTAGTGCGGTTTATACACATGGAGGTGAAATCATTTCACAGGTACTGACATGTATGGAAGAATGGATGCATCAGGCACATTATCAGTCGTTGGAACAGTTTAAAGGAAAATTGAATTATGCCAACATTCCGAATCCAGCTATGTATGAACGGTCACAGTTTATGAAATATTTCTCAAACCGGGATTAGTCGGTCATTTTCTTTTCAATAAAAAATATATCACTTTTCTCCCATAAGGAAAGTGATATATTTTTGTTGGGCTTTGCTCAATAATTCCTTTTTAACTTCTGTATCTTTTTCAAACCAATCTATTTTTAGAGTCATCTCTTTCTTTTTGAAAGATTTATTCCAGTTTCCTACAATTTTCCCGTTATAAAGTATAACCGGGCGGAACAATCCGAAAGAATTGAAGGCTTTGGATTGGTGTTCCTTTTCTAGTACATCTGTCCGGTTTTTATAGCCGATGAGGTATTCGTCGTATGAAGGGAGAAAATGTAAAACATTCTTTTCCTTCTCTTCTTTATACGATTGGTGCAGATACATTTTTTGAGCGGCAAAACGTTCTGAAATCAGTTCCTGTTCGATGGAGGCAATTGCTTGTCGGGCATTTGTCGCGGAAAGTCCGGACCACCAGATAAAATCATTCAGTGTGGCAGGCGAATGACTTCTGAAATAATTATGAGCCAATTTTGCCAAAGCTTCCTCTTTATGTAGTTCCCTGACAGGGGGAACACGTTCTTCTAATAATGCGTATGTTATTTTATTCCCTTTGTCTATGCCACTGCAAATAATTCCTTTGGCTTCGGCATGAGTCAAAAAACGGTTCGACTGACGGTCGTCTGTTCCAAAACCTTCTTTACTGAAAATATCTTCGATTTCTTGTTTTGTCAGATGGTTGTTCCCGGCCAGTATTTTTTCTAACAGGTTGTTCGCTTTATTATAAATAGCCGTTGAAATATCCTGCCCCTGGCCTTTTGCGAAAGAATCATTGGCAGCTATTATGCGTTGGCTCGAAAGCTTTAACATCCAGCGTATATCTTCAGCGACAATGTAATGCCAGGTCGGACGCATGACGTGCGTACGGAGTATTTCTCCTTTTTGTAGAGCTTTGCTAACCATTTGTAAATTCCCGGATTTTAATCGTATGCCGATTGCCCATTTGGACATGGCATAATCCTGAGCTTGGATGGCTCCCATCCAAGATACAAGGTCTTTCGGATTGTCGAAAGCCGGATTCTGCAATTGTTGGCTGTGTAAACGAATTGTCGGTATCATATTGTGTAACAAAGATATTCTTTTCTTTTTAATTCGCAAACAGACATTGTTTTAGTTTAGTTTTGCTATTATGAAATAAGTTCAATGCAAATATTTTTCATTAAGAACTATTTGTATTATGAATAATTGTTTATCTTTGTCCCGTAAACAATAAAAAGACGCGATATGGAAGCTATTTGTGTAATCAAAGATATTTATAAAATCTTATATCAATTTGAAAAGGCTTTTGCCGAAGTACATGAAATTACAATTAACGAAGCCATGTTACTTTGTTGCCTGAAAGACGGTGAGAGCAAATCGGCAGGGGCAATCAGCGAATATATCGGTCTGTCCAATTCACGTGTATCAAAAGTTATTACGGCCGTAGAGAATAAAGGCTTTATTTGCCGGAGTATCAATCAGAACGATAAACGTCAGATGTTTTTTTTCTTAACCCCTTATGGGAAGATAAAGGTAAAAGAAATGATGAATGCGGAAATGCGTTTTGAGGGTTTGTTCGGTAAATTGCAACAGTGCATGGAAAAGGGATAATCCCTTCTTTTTGCCTGAATGTTTTCTAATAGCAATTATGTATAGTATAAATAAAATAGAGAGAAAAAGTATGAAGTACTTAATAGTCGGTGGAGTAGCTGGTGGAGCAACCGTAGCTGCTCGTTTGCGGAGAATGGATGAGAAAGCAAATATTATCTTGTTTGAACGTGGAAAATACGTTTCGTATGCCAATTGTGGACTTCCTTATTATATAGGTGGAGCAATCAGCGAACGGGATAAATTGTTTGTACAAACAGTGAAGGGGTTTACCGAACGTTTCCGTATCGACATCCGCACAGAGCAGGAAGTGATAGCTATCCATCCGGAGAAAAAAACGGTAGAGGTGAAGAATTTGCAGACAGGGGAGAGCTATCAGGAGGATTATGATAAATTAGTCCTTTCACCAGGAGCAGAACCCTTGCGTCCGGGGATTGAAGGTATCGGCAGTACCCGGATATTTACTTTACGAAATGTACCCGATACAGATTCGATTAAAAATTACATAAAGAAGGAAAAGCCTCGTCGGGCTGTAGTTGTAGGTGGTGGTTTCATCGGTTTGGAAATGGCGGAAAACTTGCATGAAGCCGGTGTCCGGGTGGATGTTGTGGAGATGGCGGACCAAGTGATGGCTCCTCTGGATTATTCGATGGCAGCAATCGTACATCAGCATCTGACGGATAAAGGTGTCTGCCTGCAATTGAAAGATGGAGTGAGTCGTTTTGAGGAAACTGCATCCGGTATACTTGTTTCTTTGCGTAGCGGAAAACAGATTGAGGCCGATATGGTTTTGCTGAGTATCGGGGTTCGCCCGGAGACAAAATTGGCGAAGGAGGCAGGTTTAGCTTTGGGCACATTGGGAGGAATTGCTGTGAATGAGTATATGCAGACCTCTTCACCGGACATTTATGCTTTGGGAGATGCCGTTGAAGTGCGTCATCTGGTGACAGGCAAGCCGGCCTTGATACCGTTGGCCGGACCGGCTAATAAGCAAGGTCGCATTGTTGCCGATAATATTGTGTTTGGAAATAAGGAAACCTATCCGGGAACGATGGGGACCTCTATCGCCAAGGTCTTCGACCTGACGGTTGCTACAGCCGGAGCGAATGCTAAATTATTGAAGCGGGAAAATATAGAATATATATCTTCCTATACACATTCCGCCTCCCATGCCGGTTATTATCCCGGAGCAGTTCCTTTGTCCGTTAAAATATTGTTTGACCCTAAGAACGGCAGATTATTCGGCACGCAGATTGTAGGTTTTGGAGGAGTCGACAAGCGGATAGAAATGGCTGCGCAGGTTATTCAGAATCAGGGAACTGTTTACGATTTAATATCACTGGAACATGCTTATGCACCTCCTTATTCTGCAGCGAAGGACCCGATAAATATGGCCGGCTTTGTGGCTGAAAATATCTTGCTTGGCAAATCTAAGAGCATTCATTGGCGTGATATTGCCGAGTTACCGGCTGATACGGTTTGTATCGATGTCCGTACCCCGCATGAATATCAACTGGGTACAATCCCGGGATTTATTAATATTCCGGTGGATGAACTACGCGAACATCTGGATGAATTGCCGAAAGATAAGCCGATAGTGGTGACTTGTGCAGTCGGTTTGCGTGGATACCTGGCTTATCGTATCCTGATACAAAATGGCTTCAGCCATGTACGTAATTTATCGGGAGGATATAAGACATGGAGTGTGGCGACTGCAGAAATCCATAATCCTGGACCTTGTTCGTCCGACGGTAAAGATGTTTGCGGATGCCCGGTTGAAAGCGGAGCTACTTTGAAAGTGGATGCTTGTGGCCTGATGTGTCCCGGGCCGGTCCTGCAATTGAAGAAAAACTATGAAACATTGAAAGTTGGCGAACAGTTACAGATAACGGCAACCGACCAGGCCTTTGCCAAAGACGTTTCTTCCTGGTGTAAGATGACCGGGGCTGAACTAGTCACTTTAGAAAATAAGAATGGCATAGTGTCGGCCATCATCCGTAGAAATGAGAGAAAGGAAACCTGTCCGGTTTCTCAATCCACCGGAGCGGATAATAAGACACTGATTGTTTTTAGCGACGATTTGGATAAGGCACTTGCCTCATTTGTAATAGCCAACGGAGCTGTTTCGACAGGTAAGAAAGTAACCATGTTCTTCACTTTCTGGGGGTTGAATGTGATAAAGAAACGTCAGAAACCTGCTGTGTCGAAAGATTTATTCGGCAAAATGTTTGGTTGGATGCTTCCGGCAAACAGTAGCAAACTGAAACTTTCGAAGTTGAATATGGGGGGCGCCGGTAGCTGGATGATGCGGCTTATTATGAAGCGTAAGCGCATCGATAGTCTGGAAAGTTTGATGCAACAAGCAATTGACAACGGTGTTGAAATGATAGCCTGCACCATGAGTATGGATGTGATGGGAGTTCAAAAAGAGGAACTTTTGGATAACGTCACATTGGGCGGTGTCGCTTCCTACCTGGAACGTGCGGAAGAGGCAAATGTCAACCTGTTTATTTAGAAACGTTTCTTTCAACCTGTTTCCCGTAGCTACATAAGGATGAATCCGGGACTACGGGAAACAGGTCATATATATAAGTATGCTTTTCCGCTTTATAAAGGTAATTTCTTTACATCCACGTCCGGAGTCTTTCCGGTTTGAGGACGTTTAAAGACACTTTGAAATTTGGTATTCTCATTAAAGAAACCTCCGTTTTTCAGGAAAAAACAGTTTCCTTCCACACCTCCCGCGTAATCCATACGAACCTTTGCATTTGCGGTAGCATCATAAGTAAACGTACCTTCCGTCAGTTCCTTCCATTCTCCCCGGTCTGTCCGTACCCATTGGTTCCCGAAACGGACGCTCCGCTCCAGATACCCTTGTCCGGGAATAAAGTTTTCAAGGAATGAATGAGCCCCTTTGTACCACGTATTAGTCTGAGGACGGAGGAAGCCCGCGATTAGCCTCCATTCTTTTTCATCAGGAGAGAAGAACCAGGCATAATATTCCGTATTTCCTTTTCCGTCCGGATGAACGCGTGTAATAACCCGGTAGGTTTCTCCGGCTTTCCAAGGATAGATAAGGTAACTTTGTCCTCCGGAGCCTTCGTTTCCAAATTCCCCGATATGTACATCTTTCCCTTTGGCTAGCAGCTTGATACGCTGATTTTCGGGAATATCTTTCGGATTGTCCGTACTGAACGGGCTCCAAACGGAGAATAAGATACGGCGTTCCGTTTCGCTATTTGCCTGTATGCCGCAATAACCTTCGCCGAAACCATTTGTCATGAAATAACTACCAATCTTGTCTTCGCCTTCCGGTACGGTTACTTCATTATAAAAATATTCCGCATTTTCTTCCGGCAATGTGTATTTCATGTGTACGGAAGGACCACGCAAAGCCCAATAAGCTTCGAAGTCATGTGTGAAATATAAAGGTTCTGCTGCCGCAGGTCCGTCAATCACTAGTTCGGAAATAGAGGCAAACTGTCCTCCCTCTTTTTTAACTCCTTGCATATCCACGCGGATATAGCCAGGATTGGTTATCGTAATACTTCCGACGGGAACGATTGTTTCCTCTGGTTTATCTATACGGACGGAAAAGTCTTTGTTTTCCGCTTTCAGCCGTATCGTGGAAGAACCGTCCGAAGCTTTTGCTTTTAAAAATAGCTTTAATTCTCCGGGGTGGCTGACCTTGAACCAGGAAGATAAAACGGCGTCCGTTCCGGTCCATGTCTCGATGCCCTTGGGGGAAACGACAGCTCCGTTTTTCCCTGCCGTGACATAGGTATTACCGGCAACAGGAATGCTTACCGACTCCGGTGAGGGAGAAATACTTGTCACTTGGCAACTTGGGAATAGAATAACCAAGCTGAGTAAAATAATGTAAGTTAACTTTTTCATTTTAGTCTTTCAAATATTAGAAGATAATTATGTATAAAAGACGGAACAAGGTAGAAAGATACGTTGTCCCGTCTTTTGTGAGATGGTTCGTTGGGAATAAACCTTCAACGATTTATTTTATCATGTCGAACCCTGTGTAGGGTATCAATGCTTTCGGTATCCGGATACCTTCCGGAGTCTGGTTGTTTTCCAGCAAAGCAGCTACGATACGCGGTAAGGCTAAAGCACTTCCGTTCAGCGTATGGCAAAGCTGTGTCTTTTTGTTTTCATCCCGGTAACGGCACTTCAAGCGGTTGGCTTGATAGTTTTCGAAGTTGGAAACGGAACTGACTTCCAACCAACGTTTCTGGGCTTCGGAATAAACTTCAAAGTCAAAGCACAAGGCAGCCGTGAAACTGATGTCGCCACCACACAGGCGCAAGATACGATACGGAAGCTCTAATTTAACCAGCAGGCCTTCCACATGTGCCAACATTTCTTTCAGCGACTCATACGAATGCTCCGGTTTATCGATACGAACGATTTCTACTTTCGAGAATTCATGCAAACGGTTTAGTCCCCTCACATCTTTGCCGTACGAACCGGCTTCACGACGGAAGCATTGGGTATAAGCACAGTTCTTGATAGGTAGAGAGTCTTCGTCCAGAATAACATCGCGATAAATATTCGTTACCGGTACTTCCGCTGTCGGGATAAGATACAGGTCGTCGAGGTTGCAATGATACATCTGTCCTTCCTTGTCGGGGAGTTGCCCCGTGCCATAACCGGAAGCTTGATTTACAACCGTCGGCGGCATGATTTCCAGATAGCCGGCATCGCGGGCTTCGTCGAGGAAGAAATTGATAAGAGCACGTTGCAAGCGGGCGCCTTGTCCTTTGTAAACAGGGAAACCTGCACCTGTGATTTTTACACCCAGGTCGAAGTCTATCAAATCATATTTCTTAGCCAGTTCCCAGTGGGGCAGGGCATCCTTTGGAAGTTCCGTTTCCATTCCGCCCATCTTTTCCACCACATTGTCGTCGGCGCCATTGCCTTCCGGCACACTTTCGTGGGGTATGTTCGGTATGGTGTAGAGCAGGTTTTGCATGTCTTCGGCAGCCTGATCCATTTCAGCCTGAAGAGACTTGTTACCTTCTTTGATTTCGGCTACACGTGCCTTTGCTACTTCGGCCTCTTCTTTTTTCCCTTCTTTCATCAGCGAGCCGATGAGTTTCGAAGTGGAGTTGACCTCCGCGAGATTCTTATCTAATTGATTTTGTGCACTACGTCTTTTATCGTTCAGCTCAATCACTTTAGCGATGCTTTCTTTCGCATCCTTAAAGTGTTTCTTTTCCAGACCACGGATAACCCGGTCTGTTTCTTCCGTAATTACTTTAAGCGTCAACATACTTTAATTGATGTTTTTTAATTGAGCTGCAAATATACATAAAAATAGAACTGATATTCTGAAATTAGGAAAAAAAGCCCCTATTTCACTCTTCCGCCTGTCAGCCAAGTTCTTGTATAATAAGGTTCGCTCAGGCTGCTGACTATTACGCCTTTGGAGGTGCTGGCATGAATAAACCTGCCGTTTTTCAGGTATATCCCCACGTGGCTGGGAACGTTCTTTTTCCCCTTTCCCGTGCGGAAGAAGACTAAATCGCCCTCTTGTAGCTTGGCACGGCTGATACGTCGGCAGTTATGTTTCAGCATATCGGCAGACGAACGTGATAGCTGTTTTCCGTAAACTTCACGATAAACAATGGCCACGAAGCCGGAACAATCCACTCCCCGTTTCGTGTTTCCACCCATCCGATAGGGTGTTCCAAGCCATCGGGCTCCTTCATTGTAAAGAAAAATGTTATCGTTGGGGGTGATACGTACGCCGTATAGACGGGAAAGCTCTTTCGGCCCTTTGAAATCAGCGGGCAAGGCAATATGCTGCTTCTTACTTCCGCAAGCGGTAAGAAGGAAAAGCAAGCTGAGAAGGGAAAGGAGGTATTTGCAATGTGTCATATACTTCGTTTTGTTTATTGGTGGGTAAAGATAGCAAATCCCTTTCATTCCAGAAAAGACGGGCAGAATTGTACGGACGGAATATATCGGGTTTTCCATAAAAGGTCTTGGAGGTAAATTCTCCCGATTATCAAAATGTCACTATCATAGCGACTAAATCAGATTAGTATAGCGAGTAAAATGAATTACCCGCACATGTAACCCTTTTTAACATGTCAATCCGATAGCAAAACACTTAAATAGGAAACATCTTGTCAATCGACAACTATTAAACCTGATTGTCAGTATCATTCAAAAAAGTTTACAACTTATTTGCAAAAGTCGATACCTTAAAAATAAAAGGCGTATCTTTGAGAAACAAACTTGTAATTGAAAAGTCGCAAAATGAAAGAACTCACGATATTGGTGTTTTTATTATCGTTTATTTGTAGCTCTTGCAGTCACACCGGGATACTACCGGTTTTAGTGCAGGCGGAGAATCTTATGGAGGCGAAACCCGATAGTTCTCTCCTGCTTTTAGAAAATATCGAACACCCGGAAAAAATGTCGAAATTGAATTATGCAACTTGGTGTTTGTTGATTACGCAGGCACAGGATAAGAATTATGTGGAACATACGTCGGACTCAGTTATCAATGTAGCTGTAAACTATTTTGAAAAAAAAAATATGCCATCCCCTAAAGCTTGGTCCTATTTCTATTTAGGACGTATACAGTCCGATTTAGGGGAAGCAGACAAGGCGATAAAGAGTTATCTGAAGGCCAAGATTTGCGCAAGCAGCCTAACGGATAATGGGTTGAAAGGTCGGATATGTGAAAATATAGGGTTATTGTATTGGAATTGTTCCATGTACGATAGAGCTAAGGATGTGTACAACGAGGCCTATACCTATTATATGACAGATAAAGATACTCTCGGTGTTTTGTATGTACTTAAAAAAATGGGAAATATCTATGAAGCCCTAAATGAATCGGATAATGCTATTCATATTTACCAAGATGCATTAAAAATTTCTGAGCAGATGCATGATGAGAACGAAAAAGCCTCCTTATTAAAAGCAATTGGAAATTCTTATGAAATAAAGAAAGAGCATTCCATAGCCTTGCTTTATCTCCGGCAATCTTTGAATTGTCCGCATAATCCGCAGACTCTATCTTCTCTTTATTTTTCTATTGCTTCTGTGTGGGTAGCTGTCTCTCAGCCGGATTCTACATTTTACTATCTGCACAAAGCGATGGAAACGGACGATTTGTTCATTCAATGTTCCGGAAACCGTCTGCTTTATCAGGCTTATACTCAAAAAGGGGAATTAAAAAAAGCCTATGAAGCGAATGAAAGATATCTTGAACTACGCGATTCGCTCGAAACACTGTATGAACCGGTTGAAATAGCGAAAGTGAATGCTCTTTACAAAAAGGAAATCTTAGAGAAAGAGAAAAATCAAATTCTGCTGGAAAAATCGCAACAATATGTAATACTTTTATGCATCCTTCTGATTTCATACATATTAGCATCTTTCATCATATACAAATATTATACTCGACAAAAGTTTCAACAATTAAAATTAGAAGAAAGTGAGCGTATTTTGAAACAAAAAGAGGAACTTTTGCAGGTAAACCGTTATACGATTGATGAGCAAAATAAATCTCTGATTTCATTGCAAATACAGATAGAAGAAAAACAAAAGGAGCTGGAAGATGCAGATGCCCGTATCCGGACAGTTTTGGATGACTATAAAAATGTCTCGGCAGACATGAACAAAATGCATAAAATGGAAATTGATAATTTGAGGCTTCTGAAAAATGCTATACAGGAGGAAAAAGAACAATTAAAACGTCGCCAGATGGATTTATTAAAATCGATTAGTGAACAACAAAAATCTTTGCATTGGCTTTTAAAAGTTGCAGAACGATGGAAAGATGAACATATCTGCCGAAATAAGTTTTTAAACCAACTAAAACAGAATGAGGCTTTTAGTTTCGGAAATGAGGATTGGCTAAACTTCAAAACAAACTTTGAAAAGGAATTCCCTCTTTTCATAGTCCACATGAAAGAGGAATTTCCAGATATGTCTGATTCGGAGCTATGTTTTTGCTGTCTAGTCAAAATGGGTTTAAAAGTCTCCCAAATAGCAACAATCATGGGGATAAATTCAAATACGATATCCAAGAGAAAAAATGAAATCAGTACGTTCTATTTTCAGATACCTGGAGCCAAATTATCTGAAAAACTACTGTTATATTGGTGATAAATCCATATTTAAGTTTTATTTGCAAATAAGTTTGTGGAAATTTGTGGTTTATTGTGTTGATTTACAGTTCTGTAGCTGCCGTGTTATCATGTGTTAAAATCCATAGGTGATTTGTAGGAATAACTAAGTTTGTAAAAACAAATATGGAAAATCATGAAAAAACATCTGTTTATTATTATTGCATTATGTAGTTCTATTTTTGGACTGCAAAACATTTCAGCCAAAGTTGCTACGACAAAAGACATTGAGTTGCATGCCAAAGAAGCAAACCAACCTACACGGCGTAGTGTACTTCCTGTTCGTGCTTGGCTAGAAAATACAAAAGTATGTGTTTCTTTTTTAGACCCCTCTCTGGAAGTATCAATAAAGATAATGAATTCAGACGGTATAGTTGTAGAAGAAATAGTGGCAAAATCGCATCAGTATGTTCAAATATCAATGTATGGATACAGCGGTTCTTATACAATTGAAGTTTCTTATGGAGATACCATCTTCTGCGGCCTGTTTAAATGTGGTGAGTAATGTAGCAAAAATCAGACATCAAATATCGGTTCCTGATTTTAGATAAATTTAGAGGAATGCATGTGGGTTTGATAAAATAAATTATATGGATATAGTAAAAGTAAAAGACAATTCGATAGTTTATTCTTACAAAGGAGGTTTAAAAATATCTTGTTGTAGTGACTTGATTGTGGCTAAAAGTGATAAACCTTTCATTTGGCTGATATTCGTCAATGAAAAAGTTTTACTTCGTATAAGTCTGAATTCAATAGAAACGCTGCTACAAAGCTACTTTGTAAGAATTAGCAGGCAAGTCATTGTTAATATGCACCATGTGTCTGAGTTTTCATTTGAGCGTGGTTCATATAGGATATGCTTGAATAATGGCTTGACATATAAAGTTAGCGAACGTAGGGAAAAAATTGTTCGTGACGCATTTTTATTCTATAACTCATTTTAGCATCATGAAAAGATGCGTTCGGGGTGAAAAAACTACCATTCGGTAATTTAATATGAAATTTACTTGACGGATAAAAAGTAAATCACGAATATTGTAAATAATATAAACTTAAATTTAAATGATATGAAGAAATTAGGTAAAATTAAATTGAATCAATTCAGTAAAGATGAATTAGAACGGCGTAAAATGAATGCGTTAAAAGGAGGATGTGGGTGTAGGGCCGGTTGCTCTTGTAGTGGGCCTGCTAATGCTGGTGGGAGTATTGATGCTTGTAATCATGTTTTGGACGATATTGCTTCAAGGTACGAATCTTATTAATTGTTTTATTTGGATTTACCTGCAACCAGTTATTTAATTGATTGCAGGCAAAATTTTCATTTGTTATGCATTAATACTATTATTTATTACTATTCATATATATTACTATTCATATGATTTCCTCTATCATCCATACCTCAAAATATAAAAATTCATACATATACGATCACCAATCAAGGTTATCAATGTTAATACATCCTGAATTAGAAAAAGTTTATCATAAATCAACAGATGTCGATCCATACTATTTGAAGAAATATGAGTATTTAAAGAAACATAATTTTTTTTCAATATCCCAACCTTTGACTTATGGTATAATTAATGAGTCAACTGTAATGGATACTATTGCTCAAACCTCTCAAATTGTATTTGAAGTAACAGATTTTTGTAATTTAGAGTGTACATATTGTGCATATGGTGAACTGTATAAGGGATATGACATAAGACATCGGAAAGAAATTAATACACACAACGCTATTAATTTTCTAAAATATATATTTAATCTAAAACACAAAAATAAAGACAACAAGTTGTTTATTGGTTTTTATGGAGGTGAACCTCTTCTAAACGGTGGTTTCATCAAGCAAATAATTGCAACTGTTAATCAATTGAAATCTAAAAAAGAGATGGAGATAGAGTATAATTTGACAACAAATGCAACATTGTTACACAAATATATTCCTCTTTTAGTTGAAAATAATTTCCGGCTACTAATTAGTCTTGATGGAAATGAAAAAAATCATAGTTATCGTCCTTTTATTAAAAGTAAAAAAAATTCTTTCAAAAAAGTAATTGAAAATGTAGATTTACTACAAAGAATGTATCCTGAATATTTTAAGAGCCATGTTAACTTCAATGCAGTATTGCATGATAGAAACTCTGTTAAAGACATTTATGAATTCATCCATACGCGTTATAATAAAATTCCAAGAATTGCAGAATTGTCACCAAGTGATGTAAACCCAGATAAAGAAGCTCTTTATAATAAGATGTTTCAAAGCAGATGGAAAAGTGAAGCAGAATATCAAAAGGATAGCTCCAACCTATTGGAGAAGAATGAATTATACTACTACCGTAATTTGATTGACTTTTTCAAATATAATTCTATTAATTATTATGTTTCCAATATAACAGACTCGTTGCATAATATAGAAAGAAAATTTTCTATCAGTGCTTGTTTACCAGGTCAAAGAAAAATTTTATTTACTACTAATAACAAATTATTGCCTTGTGAAAGAATTAGCTCTAAATTTTCTGCAGGAGAAATGAATGAACATCTTATAATAGATATTCCAGAAATAGCTCGTCGATACAATTCTTATTATGATCAAATGAAAGAACAATGTCAAAACTGTTATAATAGCTGGTCTTGTGTTAAATGTCTATTTCAGATGGACAACTTTGACAAATTGGGTACAAAAGGATTTGTTTGTGAATATTTTTGTGATTCAGAGGACTATAAAAATAGATTATATAGATATTTTTCTTCCATTGAAGAGAATCCGAAAGATTTTGTAGAAATAATAGAAAATATAGTAATTATTTAAATGACCATAATGAAAAATACAACCAATTATTGGTTCACTGTTGAACCATTTGTATATATTGGCATGACCAAGAATCATGCTCTGCTTTACAATACTCTTGATGGAATGAACATAGAATCAGATAAAATTGAAGTACTTCAACTGTTGTATGAAGTACTTCAAGAAGAGAATTGTGGTGTTGTTTTATTAACTCATGAAAGGTATAAACAAAAGGACATTAATGGTTTTATCAAAGAGGTTCGTGAAAAATACATGTGTGATATAATTGATGTGGTCTTATCTATTGGAAAACCTGTTCAGTTGCTACCTTATTACAATTTTCCGGATAAGCATGATGTATATAAAAAAAACAATTTTTTAGCGAGTAGAAAAATCCTGCAATACCTAACAGAAGTCAGTATACATGTAGATCAATCTATCAATATAACAAATCTTATTCTATTTTTACAATCGTTGCCGGGAAATATAACATTTAATATTGTTGGAAATTTAGCAAATGTTGTAAACTATAAGGACTTGTTGTCTTTTTTAAATTTACATGATTCACCCAAAAATCTGTGCTGTTCATATTCTGACGTTATTTCTTTACAATCAATATTGAAAAGTGGGTTTTCATATATCATATCAGTCCATTTCCCAATAGATGCGAAAAAGTGGAATCATTCCCGACAACTTTTGGTTGAACAATCATTACCGGTTACCTATATTTTTGATGTATTATCTTTAGATGATTGTCAACAAGCAGAAGAACTAGTTGAACAGTTTAAAATTGAAAATTATCGGTTAAATCCTGTATATACAGAAGATAATATTGATTTCTTCAAGCAAAATGTTTTTCTAACAAAAAAAGATATTTTATCCTCATCTATATCGATAAAAACTATTTTTGCTAACCAGTCAATAAATATACATGACTTTGGAAAAATTAATATTATGCCTAATGGTGACGCTTACGCTAATCTAAACCATCCAACATTGGGAAATATTAATATGCACAGCATTCATGAGATCGTAGATAAAGAAATAAAAGAAGGTATATCCTGGTTTCGTATCCGAAATCAGGCGCCATGTAATGAGTGCGTTTATCAGTGGTTGTGTCCTTCACCATCCAATTATGAAATATTTATTGGCAAACCGAATCTTTGTCATGTAAAAACAGAAACAAATCAATAAAAATGGGAAAAATAAACTTGTCTTTAGTTGTTTTCTTGTTTGTTATTACAGGGTGTAAAGAAAATAAACAAGCAATTGTTAATGATGATTTGATTACAGTGGATGTCATGACTACAGATTATCCTATAAAAGAGCTGGTACTTCAGGATTTTATGGATGTGGAGTATATTGCACTGGAAACGAATGACGATTTTATTAATCAGGGATTTGTTCAGGCTATAGGTCGGAAAATCATAGTAGTTAAAAACGGAATTAATGATGGGGATATTTTTATTTACAGGAGAACAACAGGAGAAGCGATTCGGAAGATAAACCATAAGGGACAAGGATCCGAAGAATATGTATATATTTCCGGAATAGTTCTGGATGAAGATAAGCATGAAATGTTTGTCACTGACAACGTGACAAGGAGAATGTTGGTATACAATTTAGATGGAAAATACAAGAGAAGTTTCAAATTCCCAAATGCAATGTATAAAAAGATTTACAATTTTGACAAACAAAATCTGATATGTTATAATTCTAGTTCGAATAATCAAGGGCAATCTTTTGCTATTATATCCAAACAGGATGGGGGTATTACCCAAGAGATTCAAATCCCATTTGAAGAGAAAAAAACAATTTTAATTACTTTGAGGGATGAAGCAAAAAATACGACCTATGGTGCAGCCCCTTCTACTTACCCCATAATACCTGTCCCTAATAATAATTGGATATTGGTCGAACCTTCGTCTGATACTATTTATAGCTATTCATCTGAATACGAAATGAAGCCTTTTTTGACAAGAGTCCCATCAATCCAATCCATGAATCCGGAAGTATTTGTATGCCCTAGTGTTGTAACTGACCGTTATTGCTTTATGGGAATCGTAAAAAAAGAATATTCTTTTAGCACAGGCAAAGGATTCCCAAGTACTTATCTAATGTATGACAGGCAAGAAAAGAAAATATTCAGATATACTGTGCACAATAATGATTATTCCTATAAAAATATAGTAAATATGGTTTTAAGCCCTCAGAATAATGAAGTTGCATTCTATCATAAAATAGAGCCATACGGATTAGTTGATTCTTATAAAAAAGGAGAACTGAAAGGAAAACTAAAAGAAATAGCTGCAACATTGGACGAAGATTCCAATCCGGTGATTATGTTGGTAAAACATAAACAATAATCATAGTGTATAAAGTAATGCAAGAAAATAATTTTATCAAAATAAAAAGAGACCTACAGCAAATTGCTGATATGCTTTTGCTTAATGGCACACTAACAGAATGCCCGGGATTAGTGCATGGTAAAATGGGGATTGCGACTTTCTTTTTCCATTATGCGCAGTTTACGGGCAAGGAACTGTTTGCAGATTATGCGATGGATGTTATTGGTGAAATGTTGGATCAAATACACATTAACAGCCCAGCAGACTATGAAAAAGGAATAGCAGGTATTGGCGTAGGGATTGATTACTTGATTCGAAATGGCTTTCTAAGTATAGAGGATGATATTTGCGAAGACTTTGATCAGTGCATGACTCGCGCCGTCACATGTGTTCCTTGGCTTGATTTTACCCAATATAACGGATTAATTGGTCTTGGACGATATTGGATTACACGATTGCATTATCCTGCGCCATCAATACATGCGCAGGAATGCTTATTGAGTATAACAGCACAAATTGATGAAAGGAAGCCAAATATATCAACAGCAGAACAGACAGATGTATTTTGCTTTCTATACGACTTGCAAAAAATATCAGGTTTTGAAAGTTGTATCGGGCTTTTAGAACAATGTCAGAAAAAGTGGAATTTACAATCATTGACTGATATGCGCAATTCTCCACGATTGGGTACTTCCGCTATTAGTAAAATTGTACACGCTTATCATCGCAATTGGTATTTCAATGATTCCTTACAAAATGAAATTGAGATTGCTTTGAAGCGAATGCCCGCTTTGGATATGGAAAAAGCTCCTGTCAGCACAGGGCTTCTTAACGGATATGCAGGTGAAGGCATGTTGCGATTGACATTACTTAATCAAACAAATTTATCATGGATGCATCTATTGTAATTCGTAATTAAATGAACTTATATATTTTCAATCAAACTCGGCGGGGATCTGTATTTGGGGTCGGTACATATATCCGTGAACTGACTACAGCATTGAAAGGCTGTGACATAAATGTTTGCGTTGTAAATTTAATCTCAGAAAAGCCCCAAATAATGACTAAACAAATTGACGGAATCGAACATTGGTATTTTCCTTTAGCCATATCAGAACAACGGACAACAAATAATCAGGAGCAATGGAAATTATATTTCCGCAATGTAGTATATTTACTCCAATTGCATATTAAGGATAAAAAAAACTTGATATTTCATTTGAATTTTTTCGAAAGCGGTAAATTGGCAGAAGAGTTGAAGAATGCGTTCGATTGCAGCATTGTTGCTGTGACCCATTTTTTCGATTGGGGCTTCACCATTTATGATAATCCGGGACGATTACGGCATATTTTAAAAGATGAGCATCCGGACGATATAGAAGAAAATTTGCAAAAATCTTTCGAAGAAGAAAAATCATATTACTCGAAAGTTGATTATATTATTTGTTTATCAAACTATATGAAAGAATTGCTATGTCAGGATTATAACATAGATGTTACTAAAATATTTGTCATTCCAAATGGTTTATGTGATGTGGCTAATTCGGCTAATGATATTAAACATCTTCGAAAAAAATGGAATATAGCATCTAAAGAAAAAATAATCCTTTTTGCTGGTCGTATTGACGAAGTGAAAGGAATAACTTATTTAATTAAGGCCTTTCGCGAGGTGTTGAAAAAGAAGAAGGGCTGTCGCCTTATTTTAGCCGGTAGCGGTGATTATGATAAGTGTTTTCGGGAATCTAAAGAAATCTGTTCTAAAATAACTTTTACAGGTTTACTGGAAAAACAAGATTTGTATGAACTCTATCAAATAGCTAATATTGGTGTTATCCCTTCATTATTCGAACCATTCGGTTATGTAGCGGTCGAAATGATGATGCATAAATTGCCTGTTGTAGCTACTGCAACATCGGGATTGAACGAAGTGATCGATGATACTTGCGGATTAAAAATACCGATTACCGCGTTACCCAATAATGTGGAAATAGACACTACGCTCTTATCAGACAAAATTTTATACCTACTGGAACACCCAACAAAAGCCCGGCAAATGGGAGAAAATGGACGTAAAAGATTTCTTGAAACTTATTCTTCAGAAATATTCTGCAAGAATATGCTACAAATATATAAATCAATATGTATGTAATATGAACCTGTACATTTTTAATGAGCTTAACGTTGCAGCAGTATATGGGATAGGAACTTACATTAGGGAGTTGGCTGCTGCTTTGAAAAATAGTGATATAAACCTATGTGTAGTAAATCTAAATTCTGATAAACCACAAATAAAGTATGAAAAGACAGATGGTATCCTGCATTTGCATTTCCCTTCGCCTGTACAATGGGATAAAGAACTCCAGAGTCAATGGGATTTATATCACCACAATATAGTTTATTGGCTTCGACTACATATTAAAGACAAAAAAAATCTGATATTTCACTTGAATTATAACCAAAAAGGTGGACTTGCTAGAGAATTAAAGAAAGCATTCAATTGTCAGATTGTATTGACTATACATTATTTTAATTGGTGTTTCGAGTTATCAGGAAATTTAACGCGTTTCAATGAAATCATAAAAACGCAGCAAGTGGCTCAAGACGAGAAAGATATAGAACAGCAAAAAGAGTCAATCGAAAGAGAAAAAAAACTTTTTCAAATAGTGGACCACCTTATTTGTCTTTCGAATAATACACGACAAATATTACAAAATTATTACAAACTAAATTCGAATAAAATTACAACAATATACAATGGATTAACTGATACTATTTTTTTTATTGAAAAATCTGCATTACGACAAAAATTTCACATATCTCCAGATACACCTATCATTCTTTTTGTTGGAAGACTAGATCCTAGTAAAGGACTAAATTATGCACTACAGGCTTTCCGAATAATATTGAAGACTTATCCGAATTGCCGTTTCATTATTGCAGGAAATGGAAGGTTTAATCTTTACATGACAGAATGTGAAGATATATGGATGAATGTTACCTGGACTGGTTTTTTAAGCAAAGAAAAACTCTATGAATTATATGCGATAGCCGACATTGGAGTGATGCCATCATTTCATGAGCAATGTAGTTATGTTGCTATAGAAATGATGATGTGTGGGTTACCAATCATCGCTTCAACAACGACCGGTCTGGCTGAAATGATAGAGAACAAAGTGTCGGGATTGCACATTCCGGTGATAGAATATGCAGATAGAGCAGAAATAGATAGTTCACTTTTGGCCGAAAAGATCTTATATCTGCTGCAACATCCGGTTGAAACAAAACAAATGGGAAAAAATGGACGAAGAAGGTATCTTCAGTACTATTCTTCAGATATATTTCGTATTAATATGTTGAAATTATATGCATCTGTCTCTCAACAGCGTGGAGATGACAAAATTAAAACATTAATAGTAACAGGGCAGAATAATCATACATGGGAAGTTAGCCATGCTGCGATAAAACAAATTCTTGAAAATTCAGAACTTTTTAAGGTCGATGTAGCACTATCGCCTAAAGCTGGAAAAATTATGTCTAATTTTAGACCCGATTTTTCATTGTATCAGTTAGTTGTACTTGACTACAATGGCGATAGGTGGCCGGAAGAAACAGAAAAATCTTTTTTGGATTTTGTGGAAAAAGGAGGAGGTGTAATAATCTATCATGCAGCAAATAATGCTTTTAGACATTGGAAAGAGTATAATCGAATAATAGGCTTTGGAGGTTGGGAAGAGCGCAACGATGCAGATGGTCCTTATATTTACATGAAGGATAATCAACTTGTGTATGATAAAAAATCTTCCGGACATGGTGGTTCGCATGGTTCTCAACATGAGTTTGTGCTTAATTGTGGCAATCCGGAACATCCTATAACAAAGGGACTACCAACCTCATGGCGGCATGCACAAGATGAATTATACGACCGTATGCGTGGACCAGGTATTATTCAAGATGTGCTATTTTGGGCTTATTCTGATTCAACAACGAGAGGGTCCGGTCGTGATGAGATTGCTATATTTACAGTTAATTATGGAAAAGCACGTATCTTTCATACGACTTTAGGCCACGCCGGAAATTCGCTTGAAAATAATATAGCTATGCAGTGTACTGGATTTCAAGTCACATTGCTTCGTGGAGCCGAATGGGCTGCAACCGGAAAAGTGACACAACCGGTACCTGACGACTTTCCTACAGAGACAACCATTTCTTTGCGCAAGAATTATAAGTAATAAATAATGTAACATGCAGATTGCACCAAACTCTATTTTAGGTAAAAGCCATGGATATACTGCTCCGTCAGACAAACTGAATATTGCTGTCGTGGGCATTGGTGGTATGGGAATTACGAATATTCAGCATGTTTTTGAAACAGAAAATATTGTTGCTCTTTGCGATGTAGATTGGAAGTATTCAAAACCGGTATTGAGCTGTTTTCCACGAGCAAAAAAATATAAGGATTTTCGAAGGATGTTCGATGAGATAAATCAGAATATTGATGCGGTTATTGTGGCAACGCCAGATCATACCCATGCTATTATTGCTGCTACTGCTATAACATTGGGTAAACATGTGTATGTTCAAAAACCACTAACTCATTCAGTTTATGAGTCAAGATTACTCACCAAACTAGCTGTAGAATATAATGTTGCCACACAGATGGGAAATCAAGGGGCCTCTGACAAAGGTATTGATTTGATATGCGAATGGATTTGGAATGGTGAAATCGGAGAAGTAAAGAAAGTGGAAGCTGCGACTAACCGTCCTATGTGGCCACAAGGGCTAGAAACACCTTCCAGAATACACAAAATCCCCTCAACTCTGGATTGGGACTTATTTATCGGGCCTGCAAAAATGAGGCCTTTCAATTCTATTTATCATCCTTGGAACTGGCGTGGCTGGTGGGATTTCGGAACCGGAGCTTTGGGCGATATGGGTTCTCATGTATTACATCCTGTCTTCAAGTCGCTTAAATTGGGTTATCCCGTTTCAGTAGAAGCGTCCTCTTCTCCTCTGTTTATCGATTGTGCTCCACAGTCTGAGTATGTAAAATTTGTTTATCCGGCTAGGGAAAGGATGCCCAAGGTGAATTTCCCGGAAGTAGAAATTCATTGGTATGATGGTGGTTTTATGCCCGAGCGCCCGACTGGATTTCCACAGGGACGTCAGCTAATGGGATTAGTCGGAGGTTTGACAATTTTTCATGGAACAAAAGATACATTGCTTTGTGGTTCTTACGGACTCAATCCTTGGTTGCTCTCCGGACGTGTACCTAATGTTCCCAAAACCATTCGTCGTGTGGATAATGCAATGAATGGTGGTCATGAACAGGATTGGATACGGGCATGTAAAGAAAATCCTGAAAATCGTGTGAAAACGAAGTCTGATTTCTCGGAAGCAGGTCCATTCAACGAAATGATTATGATGGGTATATTGGCTGTTCGATTGCAATCTCTGAATAAAATATTGCAATGGGATGGTAGTAACATGAAATTTACCAATATTGACGATAATGAAAGAATCAGATTGATGATTTCAAATCGCTTTATAGTCAAGGCAGGTCATCCTTCACTTGATTCGAAAATGTCAGACCCTATTAATGCCAAAGAATTTGCGACCGAATTGATTAAACATAATTATCGTACAGGTTGGAATCTTCCGGTAATTTCGTTATAAATATGTAAGTGTTTCAATTAGTAATAATATAAATCTATGCCGATAGAAGTTTCTGTAATAATGCCTGTTTACAATATGGTGGAGTTTGTGAATAATGCTATAACCAGTATTTTACAACAAACTTTTACAGATTTTGAATTTATAATAGTTGATGATGCCTCTGATGATGCAATAGCAGTAATTATAAATTCTTATCAGGATGGTCGAATCGTATATTGCAAAAATGACCGAAACCAAGGGAATTACTATTCACGAAATAAAGGATTTCAACTAGCCAAAGGGAAATATATTGCTATAATGGATGCAGATGATATCGCGACTTTGGATCGGTTAGAGAAGCAATATGAGTATTTAAATCGGTATCCAGAGCTTTTAGCTGTCGGTTCTGACTGTATCTATCAGCTTTCCAAACAAAAAAAATGTGGACCTAAAACTTATAAAGACATCCAATTAACATTGCTGCGGCATTCTTGTTTGATACATTCATCTTTAATGATTAGAAAAGATGCGTTATGTCTATTAGGTGGTTATAATGAAGCATATTTTAGTGCTTCAGATTACGATTTGTCTTGCCGGTTGGCATTACAAGGTAAAATAGAAAATCTTCCAGATACATTAATTCATTACCATAGGCATCCTACACAAATATCAGCATTACATTGTGAAAAACAATCTTGTTTTGTTGATGATATCCGGATACAATACCAATTATCCTTTATTAATAAATATAAGAAAAAATCATCTACTATGATACGAGAACCTGATGTTTCATATCCGGAGATGGGAAGGGTGATAGCTTATTATACTTATGCGGCTTATATTTGTGATCAAGAAGTTGAACAACAAGCCGATAATTTATTAGATAAAATTCTCGGTAAGATTTCCATCGAAATGCCACTTTGTTTGAAAAAAGGATTGTTAGGAGTCGGGTGTGGCCTTATCTATTTATTAAGGAATGGAATTGTTGAAGGCAATGAAGACGAAGTTTTATCAGAAATAGATTGGGCTTTATTTTGTGCTCTGGTTAATTTGAAAGATGAAGCAGAAATAGACTGGTATGGCTGGCTACATTATTTTCACCTTCGTATACTCTCACCTAATTACTCTGAAAATTCAATCAAACGTATCGTGTTTTGTCAGCACGCTGTTTCTATGTTAGATTGCCTACAGAGAGGTCTTCATAAAGGAATGGAAAGAGATAATCGGATAATAACTGAAGTTGAAGCTTTTCATCAAATGAAAATATCTCAAGTAAAGACTGCAGAGATTTTGAGGTTATTATATTCTATTAAAAATCAGATTGTAACATTTATTATTCCGATAAGATTGGATTCTCCAGAAAGAGAACGAAATCTGGATTTGTTACTGGATACTTTGGTTACAATCGAACATGCAGAAATTCGTATCATGGAAGGAGATAACGAACCCCGATATCGGTTGAAAAGAAATTACCATAATGTAGTATATAGTTTCATAAAGGATTCTGATCCGGTATTTCACCGGACTAAATATTTGAATCGTTTGTTGCAGGAAGCAAGTGGTTCTGTTGTTGGAATTTGGGATGCAGATGTGATGATTCCTGAAATACAGATACAGGATGCAATAAGGGAAATAAAGAAAGGAAAAGCTGTTATGAGCTATCCGTATGATGGACACTTTTATATGTTAACATCAAAAAGGAGTGAACTATTTGTCCAAAATAAGTCTTACAAACAACTGGAAGCAGAAAAGAAAAATCTGTATTTACCACATGGTCCCCATTCGGTGGGGGGGGCTTTTTTAGTAAACAAACAGTTATATCAACAGGCTGGAGGTGAAAATGAGCATTTTTATGGTTGGGGACCAGAAGATACAGAACGAATAAAACGTATGGAAATATTAGGTTTACCCGTTTATAGAGCAAAAGGTTCTTTGTTTCATCTTTATCATCCCCGAAAAGAAAATTCTTGGTTTGGTAATCAAGAGATTGAATTAAAGAACCGTCGTGAGTTTTTGAAAGTTTGTAGTATGACGCGTGAAGAATTACTGCAATATATTCAGACATGGAATGCTGACTTATAATACCTTTAATGTAGGAACCGCATAACTATAGTGAAAGTTAAGATACTTTTGCAGGAGGTAAAGGAAGGGAGCTAAAGAGTGGTTACCAGTTGCTTAATTACCAAGTATCCGGTTACACAAAGGATTGAAAAAAGAACTGTACCGAACAGAATAGTGATTTTACGGGGGGAGGATGTTCTCAGCGGAACTGTGGCCGGTTCTATGATTGTGTAAACCGGCGTTTGTTCTTGTACGCGTAGTTTATCTTGTTCCAGTTTTTGCGCCAATGTGTTATAGACGTTGAAAGTCAGCGTCATTTCGTTACGGAGCCGCTCTTGTTCGGTGCGATAGCTGGAAGAGATGATGTTTTTATTCCCGTCTTCGAAAGCTGCATAGGCTTTTTGTGCCTTATAGTAGGCGGCTTGCGCTTCGCGGAGCACTTTATCGGTAAAATCCAGGTCTTGTTTGGCTTTTTGGGTACGGTATCGGGTGATATAGGTTTGAAGTTTGGAGACGAGATTACGGGTTACTTGGGCGGAGATGAACGGATTCTGCATTTGTACGCTTACGGTGATGACCTGTGTTTTTTTATCCACCGCCACAGCGATGCGCATACGGAGTCCTTTCAATACATCTTCTTGTTCTTTTGTCAGATGAAAAGGGTCTATGGACTTGCTTTCCTCTTCCTCTTTTCCCGAAAAAAAGGTATAGACGGTACTGATAAGCCGGGAGGGGGCTTTTAAGATGTAGTTCCACCAAGCAGTTTTCTGGTGCTTTAGCATGTATTCGAATAATGTATAGGTCTGTGTTTTGTGCTTGTTTGTTACCTCCTCAGGGAATAATTCAAGCAGGAACGGTGTACTGTGTACGATATCCGGGTAGAGGGTGGGAGATAGGGCATCCTGACTGGTTACGTTGTTAAGGTCTATGCCGGCCATGGCAGCCAGTCCTCCCAGACTGTTCATCTTATTGGAACTTTCTGTTGCCTCGGGAGCCAGTGTAACTGTTGTCGTGTATTCTTTGGGCAGGCTGAAACCGATGATTAGTCCTGCCACGACAGCAATTGTGCCCCATTTAATATATAATTTCCGTTTTATCCACAGATACCGGATGAGTTCGATAATGTCGATTTCCCGATTGTTTGCAGGCTGGTGATTGCTGGCATCCATTATTTGAACGTATTTATCATGGAAGTAATCATGGCAGCCATTGAAGTAACAGAGCTGCTGGCACTTAATATCTCTGCAAATGAAGCTCCGCGGTCGCGCCGTGTTTTGGCTGGTACGATAATTTCGCACCCTGGTTCCACTTTTGGATATTGTTTGAAGAAAATACCCGTCCGGCGGGTGGTTGCCACTTTCCCATTCATATAAATAACAATGGGATATTTGCGGGCAATGTCATTGTAACCGCCGGCTCCTGAGAGGCAATCGGCTACTGTCATGTTTTTTGTATATGTGATACTATTCGGATAAACAACAGAACCGCTAATTTTAACCGTACTTTGTTGTTGAGGAATGTACAGGATGTCACCGTCACGGAGAACCAAATCGTCTGTACTCCCCGGATGTGCCAATGCTTTTGGTAGGTCTATACCTACGGAATAGTCTTTAATATTCTCTAAGTTGATATTGATGGAATCCCGGCTTTGTTTATTGGCACTTAGCTGAATAAGCGTTTCGATTTGCCGGATTTCGTCCTGTGTGAGTTTGCGTTTCAGACTAGCCCCTTTCACATAAGCGTCGGGGGTTACTCCGCCGGATTGGGTGATGATTTCACTTAAACGGGTATTCTTTTTCTTGAGTGCGTAGTCGCCGGCAAAGGTGATTTCACCGTTTACTTGCACTACCTGTTGCACTTGGTAACCGGGAGAGAAACGGACAAATACTTCATCGAAAGGCTCAAGAGTGAAGAGGGTATCGTTTGTTCTGACCTGTAATCCGTTGCTGAGAGTGAGATTATATATTTTTGCCATTTGGTTACTGCTTGTTTCCGCTACCGGATTTCTCAGGCGGCGGGCTACTTCAACGTTGACTGTGGCAGCTGCTTCACTCAAACCTCCGGCTTGGATTACTGCGTCTTCCACAGTCATGTTTTTGTGGAAAGGCATGACCGTATCGGATACATTGATAGCCCCGCTTACCCGGATGGTGTAAGGCTTATGCAAATCGAAAAGTGAGGGGATATGGAGCCGGTCTTCTTTCTGTAATTTAATGTCGGGAGCTTTTCCATTCAAAATATCCACTAAGTTGACGGCGATAACGGTTGTTGTAAAGTCCGGGTTCAGACGGGTGATTTGCGCTCGTCCGGTAAATTCGTCCCCTTTTAGTCCGGAAGCCTGTTTTACCAGTTGTTTGACGGTATGTACCGATGGGCTGAGTTCGTATTCCCCCGGTCTCCATACGGCTCCGCTAATGATGAGGCGGTTGTCGTAGAAAGGAATGACGGAATCTACCATAAGCGAGTCGCCATCCTGAAGGATAAAAGTGGGGAATTGTTCTTCTGTGACGGTCGCTATTTGATAGCGGTCACCGGATTTGCGTTTGATGCGTATGTCTTCCGTATAAGCGTCTCCGGTGAAACCACCCGCCATGTCCAACAGTTGTTGCAATGTCTCTCCTTTACGAAGTTCGAAGGTACGGTTACGCTTTACTTTTCCGTCGACGGTTACCAATTCTTCATAAGGACCGATGATAATCATGTCATTATCTTCGAGTCGGATGTTTGTGTCGTATTTGCCGTTCAGGAGGTAGTCGTATACATCCAGATTGGCAATTTCTTTACTATCGCGGTATACTTTTATATTACGCAAGGAGCCGATATCGTTTACTCCCCCGGCTGCGTACAAGGCATTGAAAAGGGAGGCCAGGGATGAAAGTGTATAAGTTCCCGGGGTAACGGCTTCGCCTACGATATTTACTTTGATGCTGCGTATTTGTCCGAGACCTACGGAAACAAAAGTATTCGGGTCGTTTCCGTCGAGTGTGGACATGATTTTTCCTAATTCCTGCCGGATACGGTTTTCAGCCGCTTCGATGGTCAAACCGCTAAGGGATACAGGGCCCACATTGGGTATTAGGATGGTTCCGTCAGGCGAAACGACAAGTTTGAGGTTTAATTCCGAGTCTCCCCATACATTTATCAAGAGTTCGTCTCCTGCCGAAAGTACATAATTTTTAGGAGTTGGCAGGTTGATGTCCGGCTCAAAAGTCAAGTTTTTGTTCGAGAATATTTCACGTCCGAACACTATTTTCTCCAAAGGTTCCTCGGTGGTCTTCTCTTCCCGTTGTTCTTCTATCGGGGGAAGTACCTGCCTGGACAGTTCCGTACGTCCGGGAATGATAGTTTCCTGAGGTTCCTTACTGGTTTGGGTAATCCCTTTTTGTTCGGAATATTTGGATAATTCTTTTTGTATTTGGGCATCGGTCATGCCGGATGCTTTCGCCTTGTCTATCAGCTCTTGGGGAATTTGGGCGCATATGAACGCCGGAGCCGATAAAAGGAAGAGGCAAAGCATGTATTTGTAAAGTTTTCGCATATTTACTTTATCCTGTTTATCTAATTACAACCAATCTGAATAGTTTTTGTTCGTCGGGTCTAAAACATGAGAACCGGAAGGGTTCATCTATCCGGTCTGTATTGGGACTCTGCCTGTTTATTCCGTTTTTGCCTGTAAGGGTCGATTATCCAACCCCAGCGGTTGAAATAGGCAAAGGCGGACTTGATATGTTGTAGAAGCAGTTTCTTATTTTTGAATGATTCCTTTTTGTGGACATGGATGATGGTCACATTCGGATAATAGATTGTTTTATATTTTTCCGATATACGCCGGCAGAGGTCTATATCCTCGCAATACATCCAATATCTGGAGGAAAACAATCCGACTTCTTTCAGTGCACGGACTTGCAGGAACATGAAACAACCGCTGAGAAAGGGGACTTCCATGATTTGGTTGTAACCGCTTGCCCGCATTTCGAATTTTTGATTGCGTTTCCTGATAAGGCTTTTTATGGGAATGAAACGCCGGCCCAGCAAATCCAGAGGTGTAGGAAGTAGTTTACAGAGATACTGAAGTTTTCCGTCGGGGTATACGACGCGGGGCATCATTTGGCCTACTTCCGGATGGGTAACGGCATAGTCGGCCAACTTCTTAATCACCTCTTCCTTGAATTCAATATCCGAATTGAGGACAATATGGTAAACTGCGTTATCGGTAATACTTCTTTCGATTGCGATGTTGTGGGCGGCTCCGTATCCGATGTTTCCTACACTATGAATGTACGTAATCTTGGATGAAACGGTAGCAAAATCCTTCAAGTCGTCTGTGGGGGAGTTGTCTACGATATAAATTTTGTCGATAAGACTCTCGACCGCACACCGTAACACGGTATCCAGTTCCCGGCGGTCTGTTTTGTATGTGACAATGCTTGCAGTTATCATGTTTTGTGAGAATATATAAATGTAATAAGCGAATATAACCGGATGCAAAAAGCGTAGAAATAGACAGAAGCCAGTTTGGGCCTGAAAGTAAACAAGTATAAACCTGTGGCCGGTAGTGCTTTGAAACAAATGTAAAAAGCGGATTTGTACATTTTATGCTTGATTAATAAGTATTCTACTCCTGTTCCATAGTTTCTGAACCGTTTCAAGATTTGTTTGTAAGACATGTTTTTATATTTGTTTTTACCGGATGGATGGTAACTATATAAAAGCGGGGTATATTGATATTTAGCACCGGCATATAAGCTTCGGAAAAAGTAATCTCCGTCTTCTCCGCCTCCGTATTTGGCAGCTACCCCCATGTTTTCGTCAAACATTCCTACGCGCAGGAATGTTTCGTAATTGACCAGCATGTTAACGGCTCCTACGTTGTTCCAAAAGGATTTATCTATTTGTTGTTCGGGTTTGACTTTAATATGCTGAAAATAACTTTTGCTCCCTGTTTCGTAAACATCCGTCAGATAGCAATATTGTGGATTGGCTACACGATTGAAGTTCTCGAAGAAGCAGGCATCGAACGAAGAATCATCGTCCGGAAATAGAATGAATTTAGAAGTAAGATGGTGCTGTAACACATATTCGATACCTACGTTCCGTGCTTCCGAAGAGTTGAGTTGCCCCGCTACTGTTTTTACCCATATCCGGGTATATTCCGACTCATAAGGTGCAGTATCTATCCGGATATTATTCTGTGCCACAGCCACAACCCCCAGTTTAATACTACGGTTTAGCAGAAAGCTTTTGAAAAGGGCTTCGACCGTATTCCTGTTGATAAATGTAAAAATGTATATAAGATCAAACATATTATGAATTATTCGAATAGAAAGAAGTTGAATTTAAAGGGGGTCAAATTATATTCCTGTCCCAATATAATGGACGAACGTACAAACAAGAATACTAAAAGGGTGACTACTATCGATTGGTAAATCAGTCTATTGCTTCGATTGCTTATTTCTGTTAATAATGCAGGTATAAGTATGGAATAGAATAAAATGAAATAATAACTGTAACGGTTGATGAGTTCAATTAAAGGGGTATTTGAAAATACGATAAGCAGTACACATAAAATCAGATAACAGTAATTCATATTCACCAATATATTCTTGTATCTATTGTTGTTTAATATATATTTTTGCCGAAATAGGATGAATAGGGATAGCAGTAAATAAAGAAAAGTTACCATTGAAGTTTCTTTCGTAAAGACTTCCAGTTTGAGATAGACCGCATATTTAGAGTTCTCTATCAATACTATCAGGTATTTGGAGGCGAATACAATAAGAGTCAATAAGATTAGTTTACTTTTTATACTGATTTCCCGATTGGCGAAGTATAGGGGGATAAGCAGGATAGCCGAGGCATGTCCGAATAATGCTGCCAGAATGATACATTCCGCGTATTTCCAGAACTTCTTTTCGGCAATGAACAGGGTTGCATAAGCAAAAACAGACATGGCTAGAAATTGCCTGACTGCATTGAATGAATTAAGATATAACTGTCCGATACAAATGAATACGAGGAGTGAGAAGAATATATTTGTTGAAAAATAAGAGATGAATTTGTAAAAAAGCGCATAGCTTATAACTGCTATTATCATGAATAACATTTGGTAATTACCTCCCAGTCCATATATGATTCTGTTTATCAGGACAAATCCGGGTTCAACCGAACTTTCCGCTCCCACTTCTGTGTTGATTTCGGAAAACAACTCTTTATATGCCTGGTAATCCATCCCTACATCCGAACGGAATCCGGCTATCAGAGCCAGTATCAACATCATCATACCTCCCAGTATCACATCCGCATTTTTGATATTCGACAACTTTGTCAGGATAAAGAGGGCGAAGAAAAGTACCAATATGAGCAGATAGACAGGCATCCTTTATTTTAGAATAAGTTCGGAATGGGTGGATAGAATGCTTTTGTTATGATATTTTGAGTCATCTTTGTCGGGATTTCCAAGCTTATGACCTTTAAAATCATGGTAGATTTGCTCGAATGTGTTTGCTACTGATTTTGCCGACTTTACATCCGAAAAGTAGTCGATAATACCTGCTTGATACTCATCGTGAAGTAACCCGTTTCGTGGACTGACGGCAAAAATGGGTTTCGAGTTTTGAAGGTAATCGGCAATCTTGCTGGGCAGGAAGATGCCTTCTTCCAAATCGGCCTCGACCACTAAGCAGACATGATGATGTTTTACTATTTCCAGACTTTCGACATAAGATACCGGAGCTAATAGCCGGATATACTTTTCCAGAGAGTATTTATCAATTAAATCGGAAACAAAATTTCCTTTTATCCGTTCGAATACTCCCAAAAGAGATACTTCAATATCGGCTTCCGGGTATTTATCGATAAACATCCGTAACCCTTTGAATAAGCTTTCCGGATTCCGTTCTTTACCAAGAGCTCCGCTGTGAATAAGCTTAAGTGTCTTATCCGGAAGTTTCTCGTTTTTGGACATGAGTTCGTCCAAAACCAGATGGGGTAAAATCACACAATTGCTAGCCTGCATTCCGGTCATATATTTACGCATATAGTCTCTTAAACGTAACGAAGGGAACGCATTTCGGTATGTATATCGACCGATTTGCCTGATAAGCCGTTCACGGTTAACTCCTGCGTAATAGTGAAAGCCTTTTCCGTAAGGATAGGGATATTTTTCCCAGATATAGGGGTCGTTCCAAGTGGCAACCCAACGGATACCATATTTCTTTGCTATATATAATCCGACTAATTCGGAAGGATAATCGTAGGTATATACGAAATCATATTTGTTCTGCCGGATAAGGGTATCACATAAGTGTGCCGCCTCATAAGCCCAGTCTGCTCCCCGGTAGACATATCCGAATTTCAAAAATGTTTTAGCATGCCGGACAAGAGTGCTTATATTTATGCCCGGATTTACGGAGATGATGTGTATGGAGTTTAGTTTACCGAAGAAAAAATCGGTATTGCCATCATGTATGTATAACTGCCGACGCGGTGTGCGGCATATCAAATCGATACAATATCCGGCTTCCGAGAGTAGTTTGATGACCTTGGCATTTACGTTGGCTTCAGGATTGACCGGAGGATAAGAATTGGGTGCTATAAACAGAATTCTCTTCTTCATTAGTCCTCCTGTTTACGAAACCATTCTACTATCCTGAAACAGGCCTTTCCGTCACCATAGGGATTTTCAATATGGCTCATGGCTGAATAATGTTCGGGATTATCAAGTAAATCCAGAGTCTCTTTCACAATTCTCTTTTGATTGGTCCCGACTAAAATGACTGTGCCGGCTTCCACTGCTTCAGGGCGTTCTGTTGTATTACGCATCACCAATACGGGTTTCCCTAAAGAAGGAGCTTCTTCCTGTACGCCTCCGCTGTCCGTTATGATTATTTTGGCTTTATCCATAAGCCATACGAACGAAGGATAGCTGAGGGGAGCTATCAGATGGATATTGGGAACTTCACCGAGAATTTCGTTTACTGGTTTTTGTACATTCGGATTTAGATGTACCGGATAGATGATAGGTAGTTCCGGTCGTTGATTGGCAATTTCTTTGAGTGCCTGGCAAATATGGATGAAACCTTCTCCGAAATTTTCACGGCGGTGGCCGGTGACTAAAATCAATTCTTTAGATTGGTCGGTTATTTTTCTTATCCTATCAATCTCCTCGTTGGAATAATTGGTGGAATTTACTTTTTTCACGCTTTCTTTCAGCGCGTCGATTACTGTATTTCCGGTTACCAGAATTGTACTTTCGTCGATGTTTTCGGCAATCAAATTCTTTTTAGATTGAGGGGTGGGAGCAAAGTGAATGTCTGCTAACCGGGCAGTTATCTGCCTGTTCATCTCTTCCGGAAAAGGTGACCATTTGTTCCAGGTTCGTAGGCCGGCTTCCACGTGTCCCACATTGCATTGAGCGAAAAAGGCAGCCATCGCAGCGGCTGTTGATGTGGCTGTATCCCCATGTACCAGTACATAATCCGGCCTGAAGCTTTCCAGAATCGACTGCATTCCTGTCAGAATGGCGGCTGTCACACTATGGAGGGACTGCCCCGGTTTCATCAGGTCGAGGTCATAGTCCGGGGTGATTTCGAAGAAATCCAATACCTGGTCCAGCATTTGACGGTGCTGGGCCGTCACACATAACCGGGTTTCGAAATCCTTCTTATACTTACTGAATTCTTTTACCAGAGGTGCCATTTTTATGGCTTCTGGTCTGGTGCCGAAAACTAATAGAATCTTCTTCATTATGCAATGTTTAAATGTTGAATATGTTTTTTATTCTTATATGGATTTTGTAATAAAAGGCATATAGGAGGGGAAGCTTTTTGTATAATTTGAAAGTTCTTAGATTTTTAGCAAACTGCTTTTGATTCTTTTCAGGTAGTTGCAATATTTTTTTTTGTAGCATGTCAATCTCCGAAACAACCTGTTGGAGAGGGAGACGCAGAAAACAGATAAGAGCAAATTGTGTTATCCTCATTCTTACTTCTTTATTCAGGTAATCGGCTTTATTTTTGTTGATACGGCCTTCGGATTGACATAAGAAATCAAGACATATACAGATGACTGTTCTTAAATCTTTTATATGTCTCGTGTAGTTATTGATGCTTTGTTCAGGTCTACCGATAAAGTATCGGTAAATGTTGTTGTTATAAACAATAAAGTTCTGTATGTAAGGAATTACACAAAGTGAATAAAGAACATCTACATAGTAGGTATGTTCGGGTAGTTTTAGCTTTGAAGCCCTGAGAACTTCTGTCTTATAAGTTGTTCTGGCCATTGTGTTGAATTTATCCCCGATAAAATGGTTATAGTCGAAGGTGTCGGCATTATATAAGGTATCGTATTGCAATCGCTTGAAATTGAGTGTGACGGAGCGATGCTTGTATAGATACTCCATTGTAGACGGAGTTAAAACCATATCTGCATCAGTTTCTTCTAACTTCTTCAGGTATGCTTCGAATTCCATTGTATCGAACCAGTCGTCCGAATCCAGTACACGGAAATATTTCCCGGTCGCTAGTTCAATCCCCTTGTTTATAGTCGAACCATGTCCACCGTTGGGTTTGTCCACAACTTGTATGGTTTGTGGGTATCGAGCTTCATATCGATAACCTATTTTTGCGGAATTATCCGGACTGCCATCGATGATGATGATAATTTCAAGTTTGTCCATAAAATCAGCAATAAGTAAAGAATCGATACAGCGTGACAGGTACTGCTCGGTATTATAAGTCGGGATAATAATCGTAAGTAACTTTTCCATTTTTTTATTTAATTTTGAGTGCTAAGTCGCGAGCTTCTACGATATTGTCTTCAATCGAACAATAGGTCCAACTACCATAACGGCCTATCGAGTAAATCTTCTTTTTTTCCAACAATGCTTTGAAATGCTTGACGGCTCCCACACTTTTTTTGTTGATATGGACATAGGCCGGATCCATAATAATTGCTTCATAGTCGACCACTTTCTGGTCTGTGATGAGACCGCATTTTATCATATCGGCTATTACTTTATCTATATAATAATTTGTTGTTTTCAATTGTGCATTTTCGGGAAATCCGATTTCTACATATACAGACATACGGTCACTTTGCATGATATTGTCATAGTAGCCAACCCTGTAAAAAATGACATCTTTGTCCGGTATATAAATCCAACTGCTTTTTGTATCTTTCCCTTTACGGTCGAAGCCTATATTCAGAACCAATACTTTGTTGCAGGTAAACAAGCCTTTATCATATTGAATGCCACATTTATCCAGCAACTTGGGAAATGGCATTGTCGAGATAAGATTGTCGAATTTTAAGGTTCGACGATTGGTTTGTGCTATTTTCTTATTTGTGTCTATACTGATTAATTCTTCTTTTAGCGAGATGGGAGTCTCTTTTATATTCTTTGCCAATGAGTGAATATATTCTATCGCTCCTCCTTTGGGATAAACGAAAATCTGATTGTAAGAGTCGTTTTCTTCGTTTTTGAAGTTGAGAACAATTTCTTCTTTGCCTGCCTTGGGAAAGAAGCGTCCCATAGCTTCCTGGTCTAATGTATTCAGGTCGCAAGCATATAATTTTTCGTTATAAGGAATTAAGAACTTTTCGGCAATTGATTTTCCGTAATGGCTGTAGACCATCTCTTTAAATGAATATTCACCTTCGATGGGAGTTGCGGCAAACAAATCATATAGGCAATCGATAAATTCATCTTTCGGTAATTGATGAATGTTTTTCTGGAATGGAAAGTCTATATATTGTCCGTTGTAAAGTATGGATGTCTTTTTCTGAACGGTAGATAATGTCGATTGCTCGATATTTTTACTTACGAGTTTTTTTATTTCGGGATGCCGAAAATGAAAAAAGTGTCCGGAATAGTCCCATACAAATCCATTGCGTTTTATTGTACGACAATATCCTCCGATTTCGGATTCTTTTTCGATTATCTCGCATGGATGGTTTGTGTAATTTGCGTATGCAATTCCGGATACGCCTGCACCAATTATTAAATCCATTTTGTGTTGTATTTTAATAAGTTTCTGATTTTGTTGAAAATCTCGTTTGTATCCTCATTTTTAAATAAAATAAGTTGTATCAGAAAATAGGATATGGAACCAAAGGAGATTAATATCATAATTGTTCTCAAATTATTCATTTCCGGTAATAACAAAGACAATAAAATCATCGGTAGACATGAAATAGCTGCTTGTAGTAAGGGGGTGAATTTTATTTTTAAATGAAGATACCTGTAAACAGTTGTGATAGAGGCAAGAACTATAAGTAGTTCTGCCACAACCGAAGCAATAGATGCTCCGTTCGCCCCGAAACGCGGTATCATAATGAGATTGATGACGACATTGACTATTGTTCCTGAAATGATACATAGAAATTGCTTTTTTTCGTGCCCGAACGAAACAAGTATTTGCAAGCCGAAGAAATTACTGAGTCCCACTAATAAAATAATAGTGGATAATAACTGCATTGGTAAAATAGTACCTCCGAATTCCGGCCCGAAGAAAAGAGGGACAAAGCTTGGTGCTATAATGATAAGTCCGATACTAATCGGAGTCGCAAAGAGCGTAATTAGATTGAACGAACGTTGAAGATAATGTAAGCAAGATAGTTTGTCATTTCGGGAGTATGCATAGGATATTTTAGGAATAAGCACATAGGTTGTCGCAATTGCAAAAGGTAATAGTAAGCGTGTTATTTTGATTGCGGAATTATAATAACCGACTTCTGTATAATCAGACATGAAACCCAACATAATCGTATCGAGTATAGTATAAATACTGACAGCTACGTTTGTAGCCAGTAAAAGAAACAGAGGTCGGATATGCGGACGGTAAGAAAGTCCGTAGAATGAGATATGTACCTCGTTTCTGATTATATAGAAAAAGTTCCAGAGATTATTAAGAACTATGGCGAGTGCCGATATGGCACAATAGTAAATGGCGTCTTGTTCTTTTTTCACTACCAGGAAGAGGAGTAGGATGGATAAGGCCTTAATTATGACAGACCGGATGGTAATCATTTTAAAATTTTCTCTTCCATTGAAAAACCAATCGAAAGAAAACGCGCTCAGATAGACCATTGTTCCTGCAACGAGTAAAAATTCTTTTTCTTTATACAATTCCGGAATCAGATAGATACTAGTGGTGTAAAGGAGGGAACATATTGCTCCGGAAATAAGATTTAAAGAAAATAACTCGGAAAATAATTTATTGCGTTCCTGTTGTTTGTCTTTTAGTTTTGCTATTTCCTTGATACCGTACAAGGGGATTCCCAACGTCGCTACAAGTGCGAAGTATTGTGCGTAAGTTGTCGCGAAACTTACAATCCCGATATTTTCAATACCTAAGACACGTGAAACATAAGGTACAGTGATGAAAGGAAAGATAACCGCTGATATATTATTGATGATATAATAAACCAGATTTTTTCTGACTGACATAATTTGAGTTTGTGAATTGAGTAAAGCTTTTCCGGCTAAGGAACTTAGGCCTCTTTAATGACGCCTTTTCTTTTTATTGTCTTATTGCATCTTACCTTTTCTAACCATATACTTATTCCAATCCAAATAAAAATGTCACCGGCAAATAATAAGTTGATGTTTATGAATGATACCATCAATATATTCAAACTACTGAATATGCAGGATATCAGTATAATTAAAAACATGGTTTTATGTGGGGTAATACCCATCTCAAGAAACCTGTGGTGAATATGATTTTTATCCGGGGTAAAGAGCCCTTTATGGTTTTTTGCCCGCACAATCATTACTCGGATAACGTCGAACAAGGGTACTATCAGAGTAGAAAATGCGATAACGATAGCTCCTTCCGAATAGTGCGCAATATCGGGATTGTAGGACGAATAGCGAATGACTAAAAAAGCCAGGATATAACCCAGTGTCAAACTGCCGGTATCGCCCATGAATATTTTCCTGCCATGCTCTGCCTGCCCGAATACGTTATAGTAAAAAAATGGGATTAGTACGCCTAATGTTGCGAATGCCAGCATTGTATACATCCACATCTTATTTAGTAGAAATAAACTACCGAGTATCAGTAGAGCGGAACCGCTTAGTCCTGATGCCAGCCCGTCTATCCCGTCAATCAGGTTGATGGCGTTGGTTATAAAGATAATAGTCAGAATGGTAAGTGGTATTCCAATCCAGGGAATCAGCTCTTGTATGCCGAACAGTCCATATAAATTATTAATCCATAATCCGGATAAAGGAAGTAGGGATGCCGCTATCAATTGTATGAGGAATTTGGTGGTATAATGCATTCCGACAAGGTCATCTTTTATACCTGCCAGATAAAGTAATATAATACCGCATACCAATAGATAAAATTCGGGAATGATATAAGTCAACATTCCTCTGGGAACTTCATAGCCGTATATATACCCGATATAGCTGATAGCTGATACAAAAGAAAGCGAAAACAAAATAGTAGGAGCAAAAGATATTCCTCCCAGTCGCGGAATGGCCCCTGTGTGTACTTTCCGTTTGTCTGGTATATCGAAAAGTTTTTTCTTCAATGCCACAATCAGAATACGTGGAATTATCAACATTGAAAAGACGATGGATATCGCGAAGGCCAGGAAAATCAATAGATATATCATGATTGAATTTACATGTTTAGATACGACAATGTTCGTCAGTCACAAATAGTTAGGTCCTGACGAATAAAGTTCTTGCACTTAAACAAGCGGTTCGGATTAAACGTTCATTTACGAAAGGGATATTAGATTATATTCTGTTTTGCTTGATATTTTTTGAGATTATTAGAAAAGATGCGGCATCCCGATAATCATATTTTCATACTAAAAAAATAGATACTAATGAGTGATGACCAAGTAGTGCATTTTATCTTTCCTGCAAACTGACTTGTACTGAAAAAAGTTTACACAATAAGAAATCAAAAATGTGTAAAGAAAAGCGTCACAATCGAAAATATACGGAAGAGTTCCGTATATTAGTAGTGAAAGAGTATCTATCAGGCGGTATCAGTAAAAATGCGTTATGTAAAAAACATTCTATACCTCAGATGGTGACTTTAAACAGTTGGCTTCGTAAATTTGTAGGTGATGAGCAAAAAGAGAATTCAATGAAAAAAAGAGAATCATCAAATTCGGAAACCGAAGAAATCACTCGTCTTAAACGCGAGTTGAAAGAAGCAAAACTTGCCCTTTATCAGGAAAGAATGCGTGCCGATGCGCATGACACAATGATTGATGTAGCAGAAGAAATGTTTAAAATTCCAATCCGAAAAAAAGCTGGCACCAAACAGTAAAAAGACTGCGCATAGGGAAGCCTTCCTATAAAGTGTCTTCCTTGTGCGAACAGTTTGGTGTTAGCCGTCAGTCTTATTATCAACATCGTGATGTTGATTTCGCAAAACTGGCATTTAAAGGATTTGTGCTGGAATATATTCGTGAAATCAGAGCCAAGGCCCCCCGCATAGGTTGCCAGAAACTCTTTGAGATGTGTAAGTCTTATTTTAAGGATAAGTTTACGATGGGCCGTGATGCTTTTTATTCCTTATTAAGAGAAAGCGGTTTGATGCTGCGTATAAAAAGGCGTAAGGCCCGTACCACCTATGCAGACCCATATCCCCCTTTTACCCGAATCTGATCAAGGGAGTAGAACCAACGGCTGCCAACCAGGTATGGGTCAGTGATATCACTTATAATCCGGACATTGGATGGCTTTTGCTATTTATTCCTGATTACGGACCTTTATTCTCATCGTATAATGAGATGGATACTCTCTTCTTCATTAAAATACAAGAATGCTCAAGAAGCATTGGAACAAGCCATAAAGATGGCTGAATGCCCTTTGGATGGATTGATACATCATTCGGACCACAGTACATGACAAAAAATATATAGTATAAAACTATCAG
>NZ_QRMP01000029.1 GCF_003473295.1 Parabacteroides sp. AM08-6 | reverse complement strand
AAAGCGAAAGCGAAGACAAGAAAGAGAGGAGTTAGTCGAAGAGCTGACTCCTTTTCTGATTCTAAGGGACTCTTCCTCTTTATCCCTTGTCGATTCGAAAAAAGAACGTTGATTCATATTTTAGGTTCGGTTGTCATTATCCCTTCCCGTTACTTATAATATTCTTCCTTCTTCTACGTTCATTATATATTGACTGAATTTTCCATTATGAAAAGTATATATGACTCTCGTCAACTATTAAAATATGTGTTCATTTTTACGGCCATTCTGATTGCTATTGCTTCGGTAGTAGTTTCGGATTCGCTGATAAAGAACTTAGCTCAGGAAGAACGGCAGAAAATTGAAGTATGGGCGGATGCTACTCGTCTTATCGCGAGTGAGGATGCTGCGTTGGATATGTCGCTTGTCCTGAAAATTATTCAGGGAAATACATCGATACCGGTAGTGCTGTGTAATGATAAAGATAGCATATTGGATGAGAAAAACATCGAATATCCGGAAAAGGATGTAGAGGCCTTTAAAAAGGCGAAAGTAGAAGAGTTGAAGAGCAAGAATACGATTGTGATAGATATTGGGGATGGAACATATCAGTATGTCTATTATGACGATTCTACCATATTGAAACGGCTTTTGGTTTATCCTTATGCGCAGCTTTCCATTGTCTTTGTTTTTATCTTGATTGCTTTCCTGGCTTTGGCCAGTACGAAGAAAGCGGAACAGAACAAAGTATGGGTCGGTTTGTCGAAAGAAACAGCCCATCAGTTGGGGACTCCCATATCATCTCTTATCGCTTGGGTGGAATATCTTAAAACAAAAGATACCGACCCATCCTTGTTGAATGAAATGGAGAAAGATGTAAAGCGTCTGGAAACGATTGCGGAGCGTTTCTCTAAAATTGGTTCTAACCCGGATCCGGTTCCGGTTGATATCAATAATTCGATTCGTTCAGCTTTAAGTTATATGGGAACCCGTATTTCTTCTAAAGTAAGGATTTATACCCATCTTTCGGAGACTCCTATATTAGTCCTGATGAATGATTCTCTGTTTGCTTGGGTTATCGAAAATCTGACGAAAAATGCCGTCGATGCGATGGAAGGGCAGGGTGAAATAACTTTTCAGGTAGAAGAACGGGAGAAAAACGTTCGGATTGACATTTCCGATACCGGGAAAGGTATTCCTAAATCGAAGTTTAAAACAGTTTTTACCCCGGGATATACAACAAAGAAACGGGGATGGGGATTAGGGCTTTCTTTAGTGAAGCGTATCATTGAATCTTATCATGGCGGGAAAATATTTGTAAAGAGTTCGGAGGTTGGAAAAGGTACTACTTTCCGCATAGAGCTTCGCAAATGTAAATCGTGAATTCCTGCGTAAGAAAAAATAACTGCAAAGGTGTTGCATTTGTGTTTAGTTTTTTCGTACCTTTGCAAGGTTTTTACACTAAAAGGCTTTGGGAAAATTTAAATTATATAACGTAGATTTGAAAAATCTCGCTCCAGGGGTACACGAATTCGAGTATTTACTGGAGAATAAGTTTTTTGTGGACATAGATGGAGACCAAGTCCAGAAGGGCAAAGTGAAGGTACACCTCACGGTAAAAAGGTCTTCCATGATGTTTGAAATGAACTTTCAGATTGAAGGTGTTGTTATGGTTCCATGTGACAGATGTCTGGACGATATGGAAATTCCAATCGACACACACAATCGGCTGGTAGTGAAATTCGGCAAGGAGTATGCCGAAGAGAGTGACGAAGTTGTAGTAATACCGGAAGATGAAGGTGCTATTAATTTAGCGTGGTTCCTGTATGAATTTATTGCATTGGCGATACCTATGAAGCATATACATGCTCCGGGAAAATGCAATAAGGCAATGTCGTCGAAACTGAAGAAACACACTGCCAGAAGTACGGACGATGCTGATGACGAATATGAAGAAGATGTGGATGATGACATTTCCATCGATGAAGACGTCAATACGGCAACTGATCCGCGCTGGGATGGTCTGAAAGGTTTAATCGAGAATGATAACAATTAAATAAATTAAAACATGGCACATCCTAAAAGAAGACAAGGTAAGACAAGAACAGCCAAGAGAAGAACTCATGACAAGGCTGTAGCTCCAACAATGGCTATCTGCCCGAACTGCGGCGCATGGCACATTTATCATACTGTATGCGGCGAATGCGGCTATTATAGAGGTAAATTGGCTATCGAAAAAGAAGCAGCTGTATAAGTTTATCAACTCTGAAATGGTTTGGTAAACAAAAGAAATAGCCCTAAAAGTATTTTTAGGGCTTTTTTTTAATTAGGATAAGTAGTCCTTTTATTTTTATAAGATATGGATAAAATTAATGCGGTAATAACAGGCGTTGGCGGATATGTTCCTGAAGACGTATTGACGAACGAAGACATTTCGAAAATGGTCGATACCACGGACGAATGGATTATGACACGCGTGGGCATTAAAGAACGCAGAATTTTGAAAGGAGAAGGTATAGGCACTTCTTATATGGGAATACGTGCCGTGAAGCAATTGCTCGCGAAAACGAACGTTAACCCGGAAGAAATTGAAGTGATTTTGACGGCAACGACAACATCCGACCATCATTTCCCGACCACATCCTCTATCATTGCTTATCATACCGGGTGCAAAAATGCAATGACGTTTGATTTGCAGGGTGCATGTGCTGGCTTCTTGTATGCCTTGGAAACGGGAGCGAACTATATCCGTTCCGGACTGTATACGAAAGTTGTAGTGGTAGCCGGTGATAAAATGACTTCTATTACGGATTATCAGGACCGTTCCACTTGCCCCTTGTTTGGCGATGCTTGTGGGGCTGTACTGTTGGAACCGACTACGGAAGAGGTTGGTGTGATAGATACAATCCTGCGTACGGACGGTGTCGGTTATTCCCATCTGATAATGAAGTCTGGCGGTTCTGCCTATCCTCCGAGCCACGAAACAGTGGACAATCGTGAACATTTTGTTTTCCAGGATGGTAAATACGTTTTTAAATATGCCGTTTCATACATGGCCGATGTGGCAGCCGAAATAGCGGAACGTAATCATTTGACACACGACGATATTACATGGATTGTACCTCACCAGGCCAATTTGCGTATTATCGATGCAACCGCCAAGCGTTTGGGGGTAGATATGAATAAAGTGATGATTAATATTCAGAAATATGGTAATACCAGTGCCGGAACAATTCCTATCTGCCTTTGGGAGTGGGAAAAACAGTTGAAGAAAGGTGACAACCTGATACTGGCCGCTTTCGGAGCCGGTTTTACCTGGGGTGCAATTTATCTTAAATGGGGTTACGATGGAGAACAAGCATAAGTCCGGCTTTGTTAATATTGTTGGTAATCCGAATGTCGGAAAGTCCACGTTGATGAATCGTTTGGTGGGAGAGCGTATCTCTATCATCACATCGAAAGCACAAACTACGCGGCACCGTATCATGGGGATTGTGAATACCGACGATATGCAGATTGTATATTCTGACACGCCGGGGGTACTGCATCCTAATTATAAGTTGCAGGAATCCATGCTTAATTTCTCACAGTCCGCGCTGGGCGATGCCGACGTGTTGCTGTATGTAACCGATGTCGTAGAGACAATCGATAAGAATGAAGAGTTTCTTCAGAAAGTTCAGAAAGTGGACTGTCCTGTTCTGCTGCTTATCAATAAGATTGATACCACTACCCAGCCTGAACTGGAAAAGTTGGTGGCAGGATGGAAAGAACTTCTTCCGAAAGCCGAGATTATTCCTATCTCCGCGCTTTCGAACTTTAATATAGATTATGTGAAACATAGGGTGGAAGAGCTGATGCCGGAATCTCCCCCTTATTTCGAAAAAGATGCGCTTACCGATAAACCGGCCCGTTTCTTTGTGACAGAGATTATTCGTGAGAAGATACTTCTGTATTATCAGAAAGAAATACCGTATGCGGTAGAAGTCGTTGTAGAGCTGTTTAAGGAAGAAGCCGAGCTGATTCACATCAAAGCGCTCATCATAGTGGAACGCGATTCTCAAAAGGGAATCATTATCGGGCATCGTGGCCAGGCACTCAAAAAGGTAGGTGCAATGGCTCGTAAGGATATCGAACGTTTTTTCGACAAGAAAGTCTTCCTGGAAATGTTTGTCAAGGTAGAAAAAGACTGGCGTAACCGGGATAATATGTTGAAGTATTTTGGATACCGGCTGGATTAATAACAGCATACAGAAAGTGTAATTTATGGGAAATATTGTTGCAATAGTTGGAAGACCCAACGTAGGAAAGTCCACCCTGTTTAATCGCCTTACGCAAACGCGCCAGGCGATTGTGAACGAGGAAGCGGGTACTACCCGCGACCGTCAGTACGGGAAAGTAGAGTGGACAGGTAAAGAGTTTTCGCTGATTGATACCGGCGGATGGGTGATTAATTCGGAAGATGTTTTCGAAGAAGAGATAAATAAACAGGTACAGATTGCGCTTGAAGAGGCCGATGTAATCCTTTTTGTCGTGGATGTGTTGAACGGCATCACCGACTTGGATAACGAAGTAGCGGCTATTTTGCGTCGTACGAAGAAACCTGTTATTGTAGTTGCAAACAAAGCAGACAATTTCGAACTGCATCCTGCCGCTGCCGAATTTTATTCTTTTGGCCTCGGCGACCCCTTCTGTATCTCTGCCATCAACGGCTCTTGTTCCGGCGATTTATTGGATAAGATTGTCGCAACATTACCGGAAGACAAACCGGAAGTTTTGGAGGAAGAGCTGCCTCGTATAGCAGTTATCGGTCGGCCGAATGCAGGAAAGTCTTCTTTAATCAACGCCTTTATCGGCGAAGACCGTCATATCGTAACCGATATTGCCGGTACGACGCGTGACTCCATTTACACGAAATACAACAAATTCGGCCTCAATTTCTATCTGGTGGATACCGCAGGTATTCGTAAAAAAGGAAAGGTGAACGAAGACCTGGAATATTATTCCGTTATCCGCTCCATCCGTGCAATCGAAAATTCGGATGTTTGTGTGTTGATGCTGGATGCAACCCGTGGTATCGAGAGTCAGGATTTGAATATCTTTTCATTGGTTCAGAAAAACAAGAAAGGCCTTGTAGTCTGTGTAAACAAGTGGGATTTGGTGGAAGATAAGAGCCAGAAAGTGATAGACTCCTATACGAATGCCATCCGCGAACGTTTGGCTCCGTTTACCGATTTCCCTATTCTGTTTATCTCTGCACTGACAAAGCAGCGTATCCTGAAGGTACTGGAAACGGCTAAGAATGTTTATGAAAACCGTCAACGCCGTGTTCCGACAGCCAAGCTAAACGAAATCATGCTGCCGATTATCGAGAACTATCCGCCCCCTGCATGGAAAGGTAAATATATCAAGATTAAATACATCACCCAGCTTCCCGCCGGCCAGGTTCCATCGTTCGTTTTCTTCTGTAACCTGCCGCAATGGATTAAGGACCCGTATAAACGCTTTCTGGAAAATAAAATCCGGGAAAACTGGGATTTTACAGGAACTCCGATAAATATATTTATCCGCGAGAAATAAGGAAAACAAAAAAGAGATGTTATTTGCATCTCTTTTTTTATGAAGATAATAGAACTTAGCATCCCTTTGATGCAAAATTTGAAGAACGATTCTCTCTATAATTAAAAGCTCCTCCTCAGCCACTCCGCAAAAAATCTGTCGTACACTTGAAACGTATTCCCTTCCCGTGTTATGAAATCTTTTTCCAGCAACCCTTTCAAGGCCGATTGGACGGAACTGGCGGAAGGGAGGCTATAGCGGTGGATAAACTTTCCTGAAGTTAGAGCAGTGGCATGACCCTCTTTACAGATGGCTACCAACAATTCTTTTTGTTTTTCGGGAAGCTGGTAAAGCAACTCGGAATAGGTAAAAGAGTAAGAGTCTACCACAAATTCGAGTGCGGTATTTACCATAGACGTATTACAAGTTTCCCCTTTTGGAGTCATGGCAAACAAAACGTTCAGAAGCTTCTGGATATACCAGGTGATACCTTCAAAACGTTCGTATAGGGAATGAATCACTTCTGTTTCAATCTTCTTGCCAAAAGATAGAAAGTGTGAAGACGCAAATTCTGTGTAAGCTTCCTCCTCGATTGCTTTCAGGTGCATGATGGAAACACTCTGATAGAAGGGGCGCGCCGGACTGATAAACATTTCTCCCATTAAGTGACGTTGTGAACCTGCAAAGATAAAACGGGTATTCCGGCAATGTTGGATATGCGTACGCAGAGTCGCCTCCATATTTTTCTCCGGGTAAGAGGCTATCTGTTGGAATTCGTCGATAGCCACGATACAAGGTTTGTCTGCCTGTTCCAGATAATGAAATATTTCATCCAGCGTGACTGCCGGCGATTTGATGTCTCCCAATTCGATATTCCAGGAAGGCAATCCCGATAAATCCAGCGAGAAACCGGCACGAACGGAAACCAATGTGTTCAGGAATAGTTCCCAAGCTTTTCGGCCTTTGGGTTTCAGTGTGTTTAAAATGCTTTTCCCCAATTGGAACACGAAATCCCGAAGCGTCTTGCTGGCATAGATATCAATCAGGAAAGTGTAATATTGCTCTTTCACAGCCGGTTGACGGAAGCAATGTTCTATCAATCCGGTTTTCCCCATACGGCGGGTAGATATGATAGCTACATTATTTTCATTTACCAGCCAGCGGAGTAAAGTTTCTGTTTCTTTTTCCCGGTCGCAGAAATACTCCGGAGAAATATACCCACTGGTAACGAATGGATTGTTCAGGATAGTCATACTAGTACACGTTTTATGCAAAGATAATTATTATAAGATGATAATTGTCATAATCGGATTAAATTTATCGGGAGATGGAAAGTGGTGGGATGGAAAGTGGCGCATAATAAAACAAAGAAGCCATTGAAAAAGTATCGAACCTTTTCAATGGCTTCTTTGTATGTGGTAAGTCTTACAACGAATCCAGCACCTTATTCATCTCATTCACCATCTCAGTTGCCGACTGTTGTGTTGCAGAGAGGCCTTCCGGGGTGAATTTAGCTACTGCTTTGTTCAGCTTTTCCAGTTTGGAGGTGGCACCCTTAGCTGACAGCTCTTCGCGGAGGATGCGGATTTTTTCACAATCCTGGATACCTTCCACTAAACGTTCGAAACGGATACTGCTACGCGGTCCCGGGTAAATACTGTACGTATCGCCGGCAGCCCAAGTGCGGAAGCGGGAGTCACGAAGCGGGTCGGCTACCCAGCTGTTGACAGCCCAACGCAGATAACCGTCGTAATTGCCTGCTATAGCATGCAAAGCAGTCCAAGTAGCTTCGGCAGGAGCCGAGAATGTAAATGTATTCGGGAAAGCCTCGGCACAGCAAGTATAATACGTACTGATTTGACCGTTCTTTTCGCGGGCGGCTTTTACGTCTTCCGGGAATGTGTGGCCGTAAGGAATACAGAGATAATACAAATCAGCCTGGATTTCCGGATGATAATTCCCGGCAAGCGTAATCTTAAATTCCGGGTCAGCTTGCTTGATGACTTTGATAGCCTCGCGCATCGCTTCCATCGGACGTTCGTCCATTGAAATAGCCGTGATGTTGAACCAACCTTTTTCGCGCAGGTGGCGGGAGAAATCTTTCAGGAAAGAACCCCAATAATCGGCATAGGCAGCTTCACCCGGTTTGGTATTGACAAATTGTACCCGGTTGGTAGCCTGGTCGTAATAATCGAAGGTCAAAGCCCACGGTATCATGGTGTAACAACTAATCAAATCCTTGATACCCACTTCGTTCATCATGAATTCCACCCATTTGTCGAAGATGGTATAATCATATACCCATGTACCGTCCACTTTTTTCATGCGGAAAATCATGCTGTCGAAATGGTCCTCTGTCTGTCCGGCCCACGGTTTATGCATAATACTGGTTGTAATCGATTTCTGTCCGGCATTAGCCAGCATCTTCATAATCGGAAGCATGGCGTCGAAATGTTCTTTGCTCCATAGCGGAACCTGATAATAACGGGCTACCGAATACGGGTTTTGCCATAAATCCAGATTGAATTTCCAATCCTTCGGTTCCGGCAAAGTATGGTTCAATACCTCTATTTCGACTTGCAGGTTCATCGGTTGGATATTCTTGGCGGAAAAAGTCAAGGTCCCTTTGTATTTTCCGGGACGGGCATCCGACGGAACCCAAACATTCATCCAAACCGGCTGTGTGGTACGAGCCTGAATGTCGCGTATTTTGACAATATCCAGCACGTCGGCAACCAGGGAAGAGTCCCATTCCGCTTTATTCTCACGATTTCCGCAACCGGTTGTGCGGTCTTTGCTCAATTCGTCTGTCATCACATAACGGACAAAATTCGTCGTAATAGCAGAAGATGGAATGACGGAAGAACCGTTTTTCAGGTCGCTTACGGTAACAGTAGCATCCTCCAAATCCTCTTTTGTCCACAAGACAGCTTGCGCGTTTACACGTTCGCCTTTCCAGGCTTTTGCTTTCCAACGGGATGTTTTAGCCACCTCCGGTATACTCAACTTGTTGTAACGTACGTCGATACTTCCCCAACTCAGTTGAGTCGGTATTTTTAGTTTATTCCAAACTTCCTCACTGTCATGAGGTTTAGTGTCGGTCAATTCCTGATAATCTCCCAAAGGATACTTCTCTGTTTGTTGTGCCATGCAGACAGGTCCGAGTGTCAGCAGGGCGCATAGGATAAGAGTGTTTTTCATGTATGATTTGAACTTTAAAATTACTTTTGCAAAGATAATAATATTTGCTTGGCAGCGAAATAATATGACTGCCGAGCCGTTTTTTTTCGCTGCCGGGGGATAGGAAGCGGGTAATGACCCGTATTTATTGTATCCGCTTATAATGGCAAGCCGGCAACTTTCCGTCGTCACCGTGCAAGTGCATCCCGTTCCCTTCACAATAGCGGAACATGTCGCAATCGGAACATGCACCTTTACGCGCCCATTCACGGTTTCGATATTCCTTGAAACCGTTATTCCAGACATCCATGAAATTATCTTTGTAAATATTCCCCTGGCGGAATTTAGCCTGAGTGTTCGGACAGCCGGATATGGAACCGTCCGCCAGTATGGAAGCGGTACTGATACCTGCGCTACATTGGAAAATCTGGTCGCGGACTTCCCCCTCATAGTTCCCCAAGAAACCATCGCAGGCAAAGTCGATATGTATCTTCCCCTCCCTGCGGTAGTGGCGGATGAAACGAAGCAACCAAGTGAATTGTTCGTCATCCAAAAGCAGTTCCGGATTGTTTGCTACATTTCCAACCGGGAGGAGACTGGAAAGCCGCCAGTTGTTAACCCCCATTTCTACCAGAAACTCTTTAAAGAGCATCAAGTCTTTGAAGTTCCGTTGGTTGACGCAGGTGACGACCTCCCATTTAATCTTTTTTTCTTCAGCCAGCAGGCAAATGGCGTTTACCGCCTGTTCGAAACTTTCCGGATGGCGGTGCAACCAGTTGTGCGCTTCTTCAAAACCATCCAGATTGATAGTTACGGACTGCATTCCGGAGGCCAAAAGCGAGTCCAGCCGTTCGTGGGTGAGCAGTAACCCGTTCGTGACAATCCCCCACGGGAAACCGCGGCGACGTAGTTCTGAGCCACATTCCTCAATATCGTCACGAAGTAATACTTCTCCGCCTGTAAACGTTATCACCACCTGATGAGGGTCCACATGCGGCGTTATCTCATCTATTACTTTCAGGAAATCTTCGGCCGGCATATCCGGTTGTCGGGCCGATTGGTGGCAATTGCTCCCACAGTGGCGGCAGTCCTGATTGCATCGGAGCGTGCACTCCCAGAAAAGCGTGCGCAATTCATGAATTTTAGCTCGTTTTTTCCGGATGCTCCGGAATAATTCCAGCGCAAGGCGTTTACGTAATCCCGGACGTTTCTTCATTCTTCCCCTTTTTCTTTTAGTTTGATAATCCTGTAATCCTTAATCGGCTTCCCTTAGTTCCGGTTTTTGCAAGAAACCATACTATAATCATTACAAAGATACTAATTTTTACGATAAAAACAGGTATGAAGGGATACAGTTTTCCCGATTATCAAAATGTCACCGGTAAGGCGACTAAATTGGATTAGTAGGGCGGGTAAAATAAATTACCCGCACATGTAACCCTTTTTAACATATCAAACGGATTGCAAAACACAAAAATGATGAACATTTTGTCAATCGGCAGGAAGGGGGGAGGTATGCCGGCTTACCTGTTTTTTGCCGTGTCTGATGGTTTTTATGTGACAAATTTCGTACAAGATACCTTCAATCAGCGGGATATTGAGTAACTTGCAGCCCAAAAATTCAATCTACCGTTCAAATATGAAAGATTTTCTGCGAATACTCAGGCGTTTTGTGCCTCCCTATAAGAAGTTTATGATATTAAATGTAATCTTTAATATCTTGTCCGCTATTCTGAATTTGTTTTCTTTCGCCTTGATTATTCCTATCCTGAATATATTGTTTAGGATTACTAACGAAACGTATACTTATATAGACTGGACGTTCAATCCCCTCTCCTTCGAAGCCTGGAAAGCAACTCCCGAATTGATAAAGAATAACTTTTTCTGGTTTGTCTCCGACCTGATAGAGACAAAAGGCGGCTCGTTTACCCTGATTGTCCTCGGCCTGTTTCTCGTGTTTTCCACCTTCTTGAAAGTCGGTGCGATGTATATGGCATTCTTTACCATGATACCTATCCGCACAGGGGTAGTGCGGGACATCCGGAACCAGATTAACCGTAAAATAACGGAACTGCCCCTCAGTTTCTTTTCGGAAGAGAGGAAGGGGGATATTATCGCCCGTGTATCCGGTGATGTGAACGAAATCGAATCCTCCATCATGAGTTCGCTGGACATGTTGTTTAAGAATCCCATCCTGATAATGATTTATCTTATCGGGATGATTGCGATAAGCTGGCAACTTACGCTGTTCGTTTTCATCCTCCTGCCCGTTGCCGGCTATGTGATGGGGAAGGTTGGTAAAAAGTTGAAGCGGAGTTCGCTGGAAGGACAGCAGCAATGGGGATACCTGATGAGCCAGATTGAAGAGACGCTCAGCGGGCTGCGTATCATCAAAGCCTTCAACGCAGAGGAGAAGATACAGACACGTTTTGAAAGGAGTAATGAAAATTTCCGTAACCTGACGAAACGTATCTATCGCCGGCAGCAGTTGGCACACCCGATGAGTGAATTTCTGGGAACGACGACAATCGCAATTGTCCTTTGGTATGGAGGAACGCTTATCCTGGGTAATAGCAGCCCGATTGATGCTTCTACCTTTATTTATTATCTGGTGATATTTTATAGTATCATCAATCCGGCAAAAGATTTGAGTAAAGCTTCTTATGCCATCCAGAAGGGGTTGGCATCGATGGACAGGGTAGACAAAATCCTGAAAGCCGAAAGCGATATCAACGACCCTGACGATCCGAAGCCGATTGCTTTGCATGATAGTATCCGCTACAACGATGTCTGGTTCAAATACCAGAACGAATGGGTGTTGAAAGGCATCAACCTGACTATTCCGAAAGGAAAGACTATAGCTCTCGTCGGGCAGTCCGGTTCAGGCAAAAGCACATTGGTCGACCTGCTTCCCCGTTTTTATGATGTCGACAAGGGTAGTATCACGATTGACGGTACGGATATTCGCGACACGACCCTTTACGATTTGCGGAGTCTGATGGGAAATGTAAATCAGGAGGCTATTCTTTTCAACGATACCTTCTTTCATAACATCTCTTTCGGAGTGGACAGTGCCACCAGCGAGCAGGTGGAAGAAGCTGCCCGTATCGCCAATGCCCACGAATTTATCCGGACGAGCGAAGATGGGTACGATACGAATATCGGCGACCGGGGCGGAAAACTTTCCGGCGGGCAGCGGCAACGTATCAGTATTGCTCGTGCCATTCTGAAGAACCCCTCTATCCTGATATTGGATGAGGCCACTTCGGCACTCGACACCGAGTCGGAACGTCTGGTGCAGGAAGCGTTGGAAAATTTGATGCGCAACCGTACTACAATCGTAATCGCACACCGCCTGTCGACTATCCGTAACGCGGATGAAATCTGCGTGATGCATGAAGGAGAGATTGTAGAACGTGGCCGGCACGACGAGTTGCTTGCCTTGAATGGTTATTATAAACGGTTGTGCGACATGCAAAGCTTTTAGTAGAATACATATAATGAAGAAAAATATAAAACATACTACTATCATGAAACTGAAATCAGCAATACTTCTGTGCTGCCTTTTTCCATTGGCAGCTTGCGACATGCCGGGTGTGGAGTCCGGAAAAGCTCTTTCGTATCATTTTGATGCTCCGGCTCGTATTTGGGAAGAGACTTTCCCGCTGGGGAATGGGCGTTTGGGGCTTATGCCGGATGGAGGCGTGGAGAAGGAAACAATCCTGCTGAACGAAATCTCCATGTGGTCCGGCAGTAAGCAGGACACAGACAATCCGCAGGCGCTTTATGCCTTGCCGGCTATCCGTAAATTACTTTTCGAAGGGAAGAACGATGAAGCGCAGGACTTGATGTACCGCACTTTCGTTTGTAAGGGGGCCGGAAGCGGACAAGGACAGGGGGCGAATGTCCCTTATGGCAGTTACCAGTTGTTGGGTAATCTCGAACTTCAATACGATTATCCCGCGGCAGCTGATACAGTCGGTTCCTATACTCGTTCGCTCAACTTGGACGAGGCGATTGCCTCTACATTCTTCCGTAAAGGCAAGACGGCTTTCGGACGCGAGTCCTTTGCTTCTTTTTCCGATGATATAGGGGTTGTCCATCTGACGGCGGATGTGGACAAAGCGTTGAATTTCTCTATCGGGATGAACCGTCCGGAGCATGCGGACGTGACGGTGGACGGTACGGACTTGATTATGCAGGGCCAGCTTCCCGACGGAGTCGATACCGCCACATTGAAAGGAACTCGTTTTGCCGCCCGTGTCCGTGTGTTGCTTCCCAAAGGAGGCTCGGTTGTGCCTGCAGCCGGTTCTTTGTCTGTACACAATGCTTCCGAAGCTGTTTTGCTGGTGAGTATGGCGACCGATTATTTTGATAAGGATTTGGACGGACATATTACCCGTCTGCTGGCTAAAGCAGAGAAAAAAGATTATGCCACCTTGAAGAAGGAACATATTGCCGCCTACCGCTCCCTGTTTGGCCGGGTGGAACTGGATTTGGGACGGTCCGACCGCGATAAACTTCCTATCGACCAGCGTTTGGAAGCTTTCCATCAGGATAAGAACGACCCGGGACTGGCTGCCTTGTATTTCCAGTTCGGCCGCTATCTGCTGATTTCTTCAACGCGTGTCGGCCTGCTGCCTCCCAATTTGCAGGGGCTTTGGTGTAATACTATCAATACTCCCTGGAATGGCGATTATCATCTGAATATAAACTTGCAAATGAACCTTTGGCCTGCCGAAGTCGGCAACTTGTCGGAACTGCACCTTCCTCTGGTGGAATGGACGAAACAGCAGGTGGCAAGTGGCGAACGTACGGCGAAAGCGTTTTATAATGCGCGCGGATGGGTGATGCATATCCTGGGGAATGTCTGGGAGTTTACGGCTCCCGGCGAGCATCCTTCGTGGGGTGCAACCAATACTTCCGCAGCCTGGATGTGCGAACATTTGTATATGCATTATCTGTACACGTTGGATAAAGAATATCTGAAGGAGGTTTATCCGGTTCTGAAAGGGGCTTCCCTTTTCTTTGTGGATATGTTGGTGAAGGACCCGCGTAACGGATATTGGGTGACAGCTCCTACCACTTCACCGGAAAACGCGTATAAGTTGCCGAATGGGAAGGTGGTCAGTATTTGTGCCGGTTCGACCATGGATAACCAGATATTGCGCGAGCTTTTCACGAATACCATCGAGGCTGCCGGTATTTTAGGTGTAGACTCCGAGTTTGCCCAAGAGCTGGCTGCGAAACGTGCCGGCCTGATGCCGACTACTATCGGTGCCGACGGTCGTATCCTGGAATGGCTCGAACCCTATGAGGAAGTCGAACCTCACCATCGCCATGTTTCTCATCTTTACGGGCTTTATCCGGGCAATGAAATCTCGATGGCTCAGACGCCGGAATTGGCTGCAGCCGCCCGTCGGTCGCTCGAAGCCCGCGGTGATATGAGTACAGGCTGGTCGATGGCTTGGAAGATAAACTTCTGGGCCCGTTTGCGTGATGGCGACCATGCTTATAAGTTGTTGGGCGATTTGTTGCGTCCTTGTGTGGACCGTTCTACGAATATGACGAATGGTGGCGGCACTTATCCCAACCTGTTTTGCGCGCATCCGCCTTTCCAGATTGACGGGAACTTTGGTGGAACGGCTGGTATTGCAGAGATGTTGATTCAGAGTCAGGATGGCTTTGTGGAATTTTTACCGGCATTGCCTTCTGCTTGGAAAAACGGCAGTTATAAAGGGTTGAAAGTGCGTGGTGGTGGCGAAGTTTCCGCCAAATGGTCCGAAGGCAGGCTGACCGGTAGCAGTCTGAAGGCACTTGTTCCCGGAACTTTTCATATCAAGCTTCCTGCAAATTCAGCCGATTTAAGGCTCAAACTGAATAATAAGTCCATCTCCTTGCCTGTTGTGGATAGCATGTTGACAGTAGATATGAAGGAAGGTGATTTGTTAGTTTTGCAATTTTAAAAAAGAAGCAACATACAAAAATAGAGGAGGATGTCTCGATTGGGACATCCTTTTTTTGTGTTTTTTTAATACGGAAAAAGGGGCATTTGGGTAGAACCGTTGAAAATCGGTCAAAATATGCTTCTTGTATTACTTCGGAACAGTCCTGTAATCTACTATGAATAAGGCACTTAATATCAAAATGTCGGAAAGACGAAAAAGGGCATTTTTTAGGGTAAAAAACGGGTTGTTTTATATATGTAAACTATTGTATATAAATGAGATAGGAAAGAAATGTGAAATGACTAAAATAAACGTACGTTTTTTCTCGTCACAAAAATACGCATAAGTTTTGAACCTGCAATTCTTTTCCAAAAGATTTTTACCTTTTCTATATCCTTTCTTATCAATCAGATAGCATATTTTGTACGAAAATGCTCCTTTCGTATACAAACCCCCAAAACAGCCCGAAAAAATGGCGAAATTAAACGTACGTTTATTTTCGTCATTATACAGTATTTAACGTACGCGTACATAAGAAAGATATTTCAATATTTATAGTATTATTAATTTTAAATGTTTAAAGTATGAACAAGAAGTTTTCTACACTTTTAGCCAGCGTCCTGCTGGTGGGTAGTAGCTTTTCAGCCATGGCAAACAAGGTGGTAACCGAGACATCGGTTTATTATCAGTTGAAAGTGGGTGATAAAGTTTTAGTTATTGAAGAAGGCACTGCCAAAGATAGTTTGGCTTTGATTGAGGCTCCGGATGTGAAAACTGCATCTTTGGTTGATTACAATGCCTCTCTTTGGCGTTTGGAAGCTAAAGAATCGACAGATGAGTCAACCGGGGCAAAAACTGCTATTTTGAAGTTTGTCAACAAGGCTGGCAAAACATTAAGTTTATCGAATGAATCGCCTGCAAACAAAACTTTTTATTATTCCAAACCGGCTTATGTGAAAGCTGGTGGAGTAAGTTCTTTTGCTTTTCTAGCTTCACAGGTGGCGTTTGAAGATGGCAAATTGATGGTAGAAGCTGATGGTATTAATCTTCAATCTTATTCTTACAAAGATGGTAAATCTACGGGATTGTTTTTGTGTACACAAACTGATCCAGTAGACATTAAGATTAAGAAGGTTGAGGCTGAAGGTGCCATTGCCAACGCGACACTGCCGATAGAGACTGGATTCGAGGAAGTGAAAATTGTACTTACTAAAGCTGTCGATGGATTAGCTTTAGGTATAGACGACCTGAACAAAGTTGATGACGATGTTGAAGCTTTCCAATTGAAGTTTACTCCTGATACTTTGGGTAGTACAATCGGTAATCCGTTTACGGATAACAAGCTGGTTGCTGTAAAATTGGCAAGCATGTATTCTGCTGCTGTATATGATACGGAAGATTATGATGATGCTTTGGCTGCAGCAAAAGAAGCTACAACAGAAGCAAATACAGCTATAGATGCAGCTTGGACTGCGTTTAAGGCTGAAGTGGATGAGGCTATTAAATGGGGTAAGGCAAATGAGTTTAATGGAAAACTGTTCGAGAAAGCTGGCAATGCAACGGCTATTACTGCAGCGTTGAAAGCATTAGGTACAGCTGGAGGAAGTGATAACGGCGCCTTGAATAAACTTACAGCTACAGTAAGTACAGCTGGTGCTGCTTTCAAAAATGCTATTGATTCTTTAAAAGAGGTGGGAACGAGTGCAAGTGCAAAGTTGGATGAGACTAGTACTGACTATAAAAACTTTAAAACCGCTTTAAACGGTGCAGATACCACTTGGAGAGGTCTGAAAGACTCTCTTTCTGTTTCTTATTCTGCAATCGAAAAAGCTGTAACGAAATTTGTGGCTAATCCTAACCAGACATCTACAAGTGCTGTACCTGATTTCACAACTGATCCTGCGGATGCTGTTCGTTTAGCAGCGTTGAAATCTGCTGGTGCTGTTTATGTACAATATGCAACAACTGAAGCTGGTGCATTAAATACTTTGGCAACTACTGCATCAACTCTAAAGGTAACTACTGCATCTAAAGATATTGTTGACTCAGGTGCTGATGCCGAAGGCTATTACGCCCTTGCAATTAAAGACTCCCTGATTGAGGGTAAGCAAGCTTTCTTGTATGTGGATACCGCAGAATATATCGCTAAGAACGAAAAGTATTTCGGCTTCAAGGCTGATACTTTGAAGAGATTAGATCCTACTAAAACTTTGGAAGAAGGTGGTGCTATTGCTGACGGCATGTCCATCAACTTGTTCGCATTCCAATTGGTTGCTAATCCTCAGAAGGTAGGTGCAGACGAAATCTTAATCAATACTTGGGTTTCAAATGCAGATGGTTCTAATGTTGAAGAAGCTTCTGTAGTACTTCGTACATTGGCTAACAACCATCGTGAAGTATCTGTAGCAGCAGAAAGTGATGCTCTTTATGCAGAACTGTTGAAGAACACAGTTATCACATTCAACCAGGTTGTACGTGAAACTGCTCAACTCGAAAAAGGCACTGCTTATTATGTGAAGTCAATGTCTAAGAAAGATGAAGCTAAACCGTATATCGTAATGACTTCTACTTCTGATTGTGAAGATATTATGTCTGCTAATGTATATGTAAACGTTCCTTCTACTCAGTGGTTTGTTTCAGAAGCTGATGATGAAGCTAGTGAATACACAATTGTAAACCGTGACTTCGAAAATCCGTTGATTGAAGCTCAAAAATTCTATGTAATAGACGCAGAAGAAGGTATCTATGAAGCAGATGGCGACACTATTCAGCTTGTAGAAGTTGAAGGTACACCTGATGGTTACAAGAACCTGACAAAAGAAGCTATCGACCATCAGACATACAAACTGACTGCTACAAACTTCGCTAATCCGACTACTACATTCTATCTGACGATGAAGGCAGACTCTTCTGTAGTAATGACGGATGATGCTGAAAAAGCATTGGTATTCAAATTGAAAGATATGGTTGCTCAGGAACTGGCAGACAACAGCTTGACAGCTAACGCATACAATGGTGAAGTTTACTTCGGTAACGATACCTTGTTCTTCACTCTTGAAGAACCTAGTTTGCAGATTATGTTGACGAAAGATGCTGAAAAGGCAATTTCTTCAGAAGCAGCTAAAGCCGGGTTGGTATTCCGTCGTACAAGCGACAAAGCCGGTCAGTATGAACTCTTATTGATGGGTGCAGAAGATTTTCGCTGTGGTGCCTTGAAAGTAGGTGTAGACCAGAACGGTAATGCCGTAGTAGTAACTCCGTTTGATATCACTAACTGGGCATTCGACCTGGCAGCAGCTACAACAGAAACTTACCTGAATGTAACAGACGCTCCGAAGAACGTAACTATCTCTTTGATGGGTGACGACGCTTCTATGATAACAGCCGTTAAACCGTTCGCTGCTATCAAACGTACAGGTCTGGAACTGAAAGCAGCCGCAACAGACAACGACTTCGTTCTGGGTCTGGATACTGCTTATGTAGACAGAAAAGACAACTTCCGTTATGCTTACTACATCACGAAAGCAGTCGATACTGAAAAGGTTGGTTCATTCGACAGAAAAGCTTATATGGTAAGCTATGCAGACTCTGTTAAGAATGCCAGCAAGGATAAAGAAATCTATTCTCAGGATGGTTTGACACGTGTTGGTTTCGTATATGCAAAACGCGTTGACAACGCATCAGGCGACTCTTTGGCTATCGAAAGAATACCGACTAAGGCTGACACATTGGATGTTGCTAAAGAAAATGGTATCACCGATGCTACTTGGGCATTTGCTATCGATAAAGACAACGAAGGTTACTACAGAATTGAAGTGGCTCCTGCCGGTGATGTGAAAAAAGACAAGAACTACTTAAGCTACCTGAACGGTATCCTCGTATTGGGTAACAGAGCACAAGCTCAGTTGTTCGCAATCAACGACACTAAACTGGCTCCGACCGACAATGACAATGTATCCGTATCCGAAGTAAGCGTAATCGCAAGCGAAGGTAAGGTAACTATCAGCGGTGCAGCCGGCAAGAAGGTTGTTATCAGCAACATGCTTGGTCAGGTGAAAGCTAACGCAATCCTTGCTTCCGACAACGAAACGATTGCAGTACCTGCAGGTGTTGTAGTAGTAGCTGTTGAAGGCGAAGAAGCTGTAAAAGCGATTGTTGAATAAGAAAGAGAATATTTGAATAAAAAAATAATTCTAAATAATATCACGCGGTCTCGTTGACTGACTGGTTTAGCTAATTAGTGGAAGACAAGACTAAGTACCCCGCGAGGGAGAACAAGTGGTAGTATTAATACTAAAGTAATAAAATTGAAAAAAGTTCTTCTGCCGGTATTTCTGTGAAGAAAGAAAGCAGATACAAAACAAGCTCCGACGGTTTAGGCCGCCGGAGCTTCGTTTTTATGTAGTATGCGAAATTCTATGGGGATTTTCTATCGTAATTTTCGTTTCTTACCATCCTGTCTGCTTCTCAAAAGAAAACATGTACAAAACTACGGCACTTGGAAATAAATGCCGTATATTTGTACATATAAAACAAGAATAATATGGATGATAAATTGAGACTTCTGATAGAGCGACATGGAGGATATATCACCCGTAAGGAGATTATCGGCAACCGTTACCTGTATTACCGGCTGCTGGAAGCAGTGAAATCGGGTGAGATAATCCGTCTTAAATCGGGAGTGTACTGCATGGAAGACGCAATGGCAGGAACCATGATTGACCTTGAAAAGATAGTACCCGACGGGGTGTTGTGTCTTTATTCCGCATGGGCGTATTATGAACTTACCACACAGATACCACAAGGTTTCTATGTCGCCATACCGAGAAAACAAAAGATAACATTGCCCGATTACCCACCCATCATACTCAATTATTGGGACCGTTCCATCTATGGTGTAGGCATTGTCCGCCGACAGATAGACGGTTTTGAAATACCTATTTACGACATGGAGAAATCGATTTGTGACGCCATCCGTTATCGGAACAAAATCGGAATTGACGTGAGTTCCGAGATATTGAAAAACTACCTGTCACGCAAGGAACGTAATATAACCCGGCTGGCCGCTTATGCCAAGTCCATGCGGATAGCCGGAATACTCAACAAATATCTGGAAATCCAACTATGACAAAAGAATCGAAAGACTATGGCAAGTCCGTAAAGGCGAAGCTCTTGAATCTGTCGAAAGCGGAAGGACTGCCTTACCAACCGTTACTGATACGCTATGTGCAGGAACGCCTTCTATACCGTCTTGCACAGAGCAAGTACAAGAACCGCTTTTACCTGAAAGGAGGCGCATTGCTCTATGCCCATGAACAGTTGAAGGCACGACCTACACTGGATATAGATTTTCTCGGGAGTAGTATCAACAACGACAAAAAGATTATTGGAGAGGCTTTTTCCGAAATATGCGGCATATCCTGCAAGGAAGACGGAACCGTCTTTGATACGGATAGCATCGAAACGGAAGAAATCAATGAAAACCGTGTATATAAAGGCATACGGTTGCATGTAACGGCGCAGTTGGATACCGTCCGTCAGAAAATAGCTATGGACATCGGCTTTGGTGACGTTATCACTCCCGAACCGCAGGAACTGGAATATCCGCTGTTGCTGGACGGACTGCCCGCCGTCAGTATCATGGCTTACTCACTGGAAACGGTAGTGGCAGAGAAATTTCAGGCGATGATTGAATTGTCGGAAAACAACAGCCGCATGAAGGATTTTTATGACCTCTATACCTTACTATATAATAATACACGGGATAGCGACATGCTGGAGAAAGCAATCCGCGCCACCTTGAAGAACAGAGGAACCGTATATGAAGAGAACCATCCCTTGTTTAGTGATGATTTTCCCAAAAATCCCCGGTTTCAAATGTTATGGAAAGGTTTCATAAAGAAAATCGGGAAGACGGAACCGAATTTTGAAACAACGGTTAGTCTGATAAAAGAAAGGTTATTCCCTTATTGGGAGAAATACAAGGAACAATAAACTGCATCACAACTATGGCAATGAATAAATCTCAAATAGAGAAATTGTACCCTACATTCGATTGAATTTTTATTTTAATAGTACTATGAAACACAATGGTGCTTACCGGAATACTCCATCATATTCTCCTGCATTTCAGTATAAAGGCAATGAATAAATAAACCCAACCGATACCCTTGCCGTATTATCAATGCTTGTCCCCATTGACCGGGCCTTTTCTGTCAGGTGGTAACTGCGTCCCATGCCTAAGAGGAAGAGGTGCAAGTTCTCATCGGCCATCGGATAAAATTCGATGCCGGCTTGATAACCCCAAGCAGTACGGTATTTGCCGGAATCCCAGTGTTCGGTTGCTTTGTAAATAGATGCCGTTTCGTAAGAACCTTTGAGAAAAAAGTTCCATTTCGGGTGGAAACGATAGTTCAGTTCGGCAACGAAGGAAAGATATTCCGTGTTTGTGGCGCACAAAAGTTCCTGCTCCTCGTTTTCCGCCGTTTGAAGTTCGGTGAGGATACCCAGCGGGTCGAGTGCGCCCCGGGTGTACATGACATCGAAATAACCATCGATAGGACCGGCCGATATATGATGTCCGGCCCAAGCCATATAACTCCATCTATCCTTAGCCTGTTCGCCTGCGGTAACAGAATAACGGAGGTTTAAAAGTTCATCCAGATAACTGCTGTTCCAGTTGAGTGTGTAGAACAGCGGGGCTTTCGATTTCCCTATCCCTTCGGGTAGTAGGCCATACGTCTCTTCCATACTGCCGATACGATTGTTCGTCACCTGTATGCGAAATTCCTGTGAAGGGGTAAGCTCGTAACCCAGCGTCAGACCGGTGAAATAGCAGTTCATATACTCGTTCATATCGCTGTATTCATATATCTCCAGCGGATTGAGGTCGTATTCGAAACCACCCCAGGCAACGTCTTGTTTGCCGGCAGTGACAGTCAGCCGGTCAGTCAACCGGTAACCGATAAAAGCATATTCGATAGACTCCGGCAGATTTTCAAAATCCATCGCCCGGTTTCCCTGGTTCAGATTTTGGCGATACCAATAGAAAAGACGGTCTGTCACTTCACCGGTAGCTTCCAGCTTGATTTGGTTGAAACGGAAAGCGGCTTCATCCAGTTTCTTTCCGGTGAAAAAGGTGTTGAACGTCGTCTGCATCTCCAGATTCAGATTAAACACTTTGTTCCGTTTCGGTATTTTCGTCGCATATTCGAATAAAGAAATATCAGACGAATCCCGCTGAGGAACGAATGATTGCGCTGCAAGAGGCAGGGCGGAACCGGACAAAAGAAAGGCGGATAGCCCGACGGCCGCAAGTCGTTTCATTTATTATCTTTGCTAATATTTATGTTTGAGGGTGCAAAGATATTTATTTTTCTGTTTTTCCCATATGTTTCATTACTTTCGCATCTAGATAGAAAATCAATTCCTCCGCGATATTGGTGCAATGGTCGCCGAAACGCTCCATTTTGCGAATGACTCCCGCCATGTATAATCCCGCCAAGGCACTGCTCGGATGTGCTTCGATGTATTGGGCGATGATGGGGGTCGAATTATGGTTGATTTCGTCGATTAGATTATCTTTCAGGAAGATACGGGAAGCGATTTCCGAACTTTCCTTTTCGAAAGCTTCCTGGGTAAGCGAAATCATGTCGAGCAGTTCCTTCAACATCTCTTCCACACGGGTGGCTTTAACCAATTCCGGGTCGAGAGGTTCACCTTCGGGTAAGTTTCCGGCAAAACGGGCGATACTTTCCGCGAAGTCGCCGAGGCGTTCCAGGTTCGTATTGATTTTATACATGGCCAGTACGAAACGCAGGTCGATGGCTACCGGGGCGTAAAGGGCGATGATGTCTTCGCAATCGCTGTCTATCTTCAGTTCGAAAGCGTTCACACGACGTTCGCGGCTGATGACTTTGTAGGCCAGTTCTTTGTCGCCGGTCAACATGGCTTCGCCGGCATTGTATAATTGTTGGTGGACAAGGTTCCACATTTCGCTGATACTGTTTTTCAGCAGGGTTATTTCTTGTTCGATGACTTTCATATTTCTTGATGTTATTATTTATCCAAATCTTCCTGTAATGTAATTCTGCGTCGACTCTTTTTCCGGGTTCGTGAAAATCTTCCGGGTTTCTCCGTACTCGATAAGTTCTCCCAGATAGAAGTATCCGGTCTTGTCGCTGACACGGGCTGCTTGTTGCATGTTGTGGGTGACGATGACAATGGTGTATTCCTTTTTTAATTCATGTATCAAGTCTTCTATTTTGCTGGTAGAGATTGGGTCGAGTGCCGAGGTCGGTTCGTCCATCAGCAGGATGGAAGGGGAGATGGCTAGAGCGCGGGCAATGCACAGACGTTGCTGTTGTCCGCCGGAAAGGGCGAATGCCGAGTCTTTCAGTTTGTCTTTTACCTCATCCCAGAGCACTACCTGTTTCAAGGTTTTAACGACGGTCTCTTCAATATAACTCGTGTCTTTTATGCCATTTACCCGCAAACCGTATGCCACGTTTTCAAAGATGGTTTTGGGAAACGGGTTGGGTTTCTGGAATACCATGCCGACATTTTTCCGCAACGTATCCACTTTCTCTCCTTTATCGTAAATGTCCCGTTCGTCTATCAGGATTTTACCTTCGAGGCGGGTGTCGGGTATCAGGTCGTTCATTCGGTTGAACAGACGAAGAAAAGTTGATTTACCACATCCGGACGGCCCGATGAAGGCTACCGAAGTATTCGCTTCAATCTGCATGGAGATATTTTTCAGTGCGTGAAAATCACCATAGTAGAAGTCTACGTTTTGAGCATTGATTTTTATCATTTTTTTATATTGTAGTTGGTAGTTAGTAGTTGGTAGTTAGTAGTTGGTAGTTAGTAGTTGATAGGAAGTGGTTTGTAGCCGGGGTATTTCTACTAACTACCAACTACTTCCTACTAACTACTGTCTTTCACCCCATCTTTACTTTCTTTGCAAAATAGCTGCGCAGTGCATTTGCGAGTAGGTTGACTAGTAGCACGATTGCAATCAATACCAATGCCGTACCGTAAGCCATTCCGCGGGATGCCTCGATATCGGTTCCGCTGGTGGAAATAACATACAGGTGGTAGGGCAGTGCCATACATTGGTCGAAAATACTTCCGGGCAATTGCGGTAAGAAGTAGGCTGCTACAGTGAACAGGATAGGAGCTGTTTCGCCGGATACACGTCCGATGGACAGAATTAATCCTGTAATAATATTGGGAAATGCCATCGGGAGCACAACACGGCGGATAGTCTGCAACTTGGTTGCTCCCAGCGCAAGACTGCCGTGGCGGAAAGAGTCGTCTATACTTTTCAACGCTTCTTCCGTTGTACGGATAATCAGAGGAAGAGACATCAGGGCCAGCGTGAATGATCCGGCTATGATAGAGTCACCCCATCCCAGCGCGTTTACAAACAGGGACATTCCGAACAGACCGAAGACTACGGACGGAACACCACTCAAGTTGTTTGTCATTACCCGGATGAAACGGACTATTTTTCCGTTCGTCGCATATTCGTTCATGTAAATACCACTCATGATACCTATCGGGAAACTGATAATGCTACTGCCCAAAATCAGATAAAATGTTCCGACGATAGCAGGGAAAATACCACCGGCTGTCATTCCTTCTTCAGGTGCTTTCGTCAGGAAATCCCAACTGATGACACTTCCTCCTTTGAGAATGATGAAGCCGAGTATTACGAACAGGATGGCTACAACCAGGTAGCTGAAAAAGGTAAAGAAACCGAATGCCACTTTTTGCGACATACGTTTGTTTGCATCTATATTTCCTACTTTTTGAACAGGTGTCATATCTCTTAGATTTTTCTTTTAGATGAAATGTATTCTACGGAAATGCTTAGTATCAGTGTAATAAGGAAGAGAACGGCTCCCAACAGGAAGAGCGCCTCATAATGAGCACCTCCCGCAGGCGCTTCTCCCAATTCGGCTGCGATAGTGGCAGGGATGGTTCGTACGGGTTCGAAAAAGGAAGTCGGGATGACTGCCGCATTACCTGTCACCATCAATACGGCCATCGTTTCGCCTATTGCCCGGCCGATACCCAATACGACGGCCGAAGTGATACCGGAGATGGAATATGGAATAACCACCTTATAGATAGTCTGCCACTGTGTAGCGCCTAAGGCGAGACTGGCTTCTTTCATGGCGCGGGGTGTTGTGCGCATGGCATCTTCGGCAACCGTAATGATGGTGGGAAGCGCCATGATAGCCAGTACCAGGCTACCGGCAAAAGCCGTTTCACCGACCGGCAGATGCAATGTTTTCTGGATAAGCGGAACAATCACGACCAAGCCGAAGAAGCCGTACACGACTGAAGGGATGCCGGCCAGCAATTCGATAATCGGCTTCAGCAGCTCCCGTGTCCGTTTATTTGCTATTTCTGCCATGTAGATGGCAACTGCCAGGCCAAAAGGTAATGAGAGGACGATGGCTCCGATACTGACAAGCAAAGTTCCGAGCAACAATGGTATTAATCCGAATATAGGGGCGGGTGTGGCGGTCGGATACCATTTCGTTCCACCGAAAAATTCTCCCATCGAAATCTTCTCTTCCGGGAGAACACGCCCCTGGAAATTGTCGGCTAATAGGTATTGTTTGGGGAAGAAAGCGATGATACCCGGCTCTTGGGATACCAGTTCGCTGATTTTTTCCGGAACATATTGGAATTCATCTCCCAGCTGTTCTTCCGGGTAATAATTGGTCAGGTCTGAAAAACGAAAGACAAAGATGTCCTCGTTCTTGCCGTTGATGTCTTCCCAATTTGTTATTTTCCCGTCGAAAATATCCATAATCTTTTCAGCAGACAGGTGCTCGATATTATTGCTTTTGTTTACAGCCAATACATATCCTTCTTCTACGACCGGTGTATTAAAAAGACCTCCGGCCTCTTTGAAGAGGAAAATAACAATCAACAGGATTGTAAGACTGCTGATACTTCCGCTGATAAGTAATCCCCCCTCTACAATCTTTTCGAATAACTTTCTCACTTTATTTACCTTTTTTATCCGATGCAAAGGAACGCAGCAAATATTACAATATCGTTACAAGTGATTGAATCAACTGTTACATTTGTGTTTCAAATCCGTTACGCGATTCCCGTGAGCAATTTATTTACTTGTTTTCTATCGAAATATGTCATTCCTTCCATATAAACCTGTATATTTGCTTCGAAACAAGTTAATCCTTTTATTTATATGAATAAACTTTTAAACATATCCATGTTAGCGGTAACATTACTGGCCGCTTGTCAACTGCAACCGAAAGAAGAGCCTTTGGAGAAGATGATTGCCCGGGGCTTGGAGGCTTCGACCCGGCAGGCTTTGTCGATGGCGGAAGAACTGGAGCAGCAGGAGGGACGTTTGCCGAAAACAATCAAAGACGGCAAGCTGGAAACCAGTAATTGCTATTGGTGGTGCAGCGGCTTCTTCCCCGGCGAACTTTGGTACTTGTATGAGAATAATCCGACTCCGGAATTGAAGAAATATGCTGAATTGTTTACCGCGCGTTTGGAGAAAGTACAGTATGTGACCAACAACCATGATGTTGGTTTTATGCTGAATTGTAGTTACGGTAACGGGTATCGCATTACGCAAAATCCGGCTTATAAGGAAGTTTTGACAACAGGAGCCTCTTCACTTTCCACCCGTTTTAATCCGCTGATACAGGCTATCCGTTCCTGGGACAATACAAACGGAGGAAAGTGGCAGTATCCGGTGATTATCGATAATATGATGAACCTGGAACTGCTGACTTGGGCCTCGAAAGCTACAGGGGACAATCGTTTCCGCGATATTGCCGTCACACATGCCAACACTACGATGAAAAACCATTTCCGCGACGATTATAGCTCCTATCATGTCGTTTCGTATGATACGATTACGGGACAGGCGCATGTGAAAATGACGCATCAGGGGTATTCCGACGAGTCCGCTTGGGCACGTGGGCAGGCATGGGGCCTTTATGGATATACCATGATGGCACGCGAAACTGGTAAGCCTGAATATCTGGCACAGGCCCGGCACATTGCCGATTTTCTCATTCATCATCCGAATATGCCTGCCGATAAAATACCCTATTGGGATTTCAATGCACCCGATATTCCCAATACACCGCGTGATGCTTCCGCCGGAGCTATCATGGCATCGGCTTTGTTGGAGTTGAGCCAGCTGGATAAAGGGGAAAAAGCGGAAGAATACCGGAATTTCGCTATCCGTCAACTGCGTTCGCTCTCCTCCCCTGAATATTTGGCGCAACAGGGTACGAACTGTAATTTTGCATTGATGCATTCTACCGGTCATCTGCCGGGAAACAGTGAGGTGGATGTCCCCCTTAGTTATGCTGACTATTATTATGTGGAAGCATTGATGAGGCTGAAAAGATTAAATGATAAATAAATACGTATGAAGACAAATTATGAATTGCGTTACGCCGCGCATCCTGAAGATGCAAAGCACTATGATACGAAGCGTCTCCGGCGCGATTTTCTGATTGAAAAGCTGTTTGCACGGAATGAGGTCAACATGGTTTATTCCATGTACGACCGTATGATAGTAGGGGGTGCTATGCCCTGCGGTGAACAGTTGACTTTGGAGGCGATAGACCCGTTGAAAGCTCCTAATTTCCTGGCTCGCCGTGAAATTGGAATTTTCAATGTAGGAGGTCCGGGTGTCGTGAAAGTCGATGATGTTGTGTACGAATTGAACTATAAAGAGGCCCTTTATTTGGGTTCCGGCGACAGGGAGGTGTCATTCATCAGCCCGGTAGCCGAAACGCCAGCCAAATTCTATTTCAATTCCACCACTGCTCATCGTAACTATCCGGATAAGAAAATTACGAAATCGGATGCCGTAGTGGCCGCCATGGGGTCTCTGGAAACATCCAACGAACGGAATATCAATAAAATGATAGTCAATCAGGTGTTGCCTACCTGTCAGTTGCAGATGGGAATGACGGAATTGCGGACTGGTAGCGTTTGGAACACAATGCCGGCACATGTTCATAGCCGTCGTATGGAAGCTTATTTCTATTTTGATATTCCTGAAGAGCAGGCTATTTGTCATTTTATGGGTGAGGTGGATGAAACACGTCATATCTGGATGAAGAGTGAGCAGGCTGTTTTATCTCCCGAATGGTCTATCCATAGTGCGGCTGCCACTCATAATTACACCTTTATCTGGGGAATGGGGGGTGAAAATCTGGACTATGGCGACCAGGATTTCTCTTTGATTACAGATTTGAAATAAGATACGGTTATGATTAATTTCTCGTTGGAAGGAAAAGTTGCATTGGTGACAGGTGCGGCTTATGGTATCGGCTTCGCTATGGCTCAGGCACTTGCGGAAGCGGGGGCAAGAATAGCTTTTAATTGCCGGAGTAAGGAGCATCTTGAAAAAGCATTGGCGGACTATGCCGCTTTGGGTATTCAGGCAAAAGGATATATCTGCGATGTGACCCGTGAAGATAAGGTGAAGGCGATGATTGCCGATATTGAAAAAGAATTGGGTATCATCGATATATTAGTGAACAATGCCGGTATTATCAAGCGTATCCCGATGATTGAGATGAGCGTGGAAGATTTTCGTCAGGTGGTGGATATTGACCTGAATGCTCCCTTCATCGTATCGAAAGCCGTTATTCCCTCCATGATAAAGAAAGGACATGGAAAGATTATCAATATATGCTCCATGATGAGTGAACTGGGACGCGAAACAGTTTCCGCTTATGCCGCTGCTAAAGGTGGTTTGAAGATGCTTACCCGGAATATCGCTTCCGAATACGGCGAATATAATATCCAGTGCAATGGCATCGGGCCGGGCTATATAGCCACCCCGCAGACCGCTCCTTTGCGTGAACCGCAGGCAAATGGTTCCCGCCATCCGTTCGACTCGTTTATTATCTCGAAAACACCGGCTGCCCGTTGGGGAGTTCCGGAGGATTTGATGGGACCTGTCGTCTTTCTTGCCTCCGACGCTTCCAACTTTGTGAACGGGCATATTCTCTATGTGGATGGCGGAATATTGGCTTATATCGGTAAACAACCCAGTTAAAATTATACATTATGAAATCTTCCTTATTTAACTTATTCTTGTCGTTATCGATTGGTGTATCTGTTGTTGCATGTACTACAGATACGAAAGTAATTCATTTCGATTCTTCGCGCGAAATGTCGGGTGGTAAGATTGCAATTTGTGATTTGAACCCTTCTATGCCGGAGGATTGGGAAGGTTATAATTATGTCGTGGTGGAAATGAAGGTTTCTACTTCACAACGTTTCTTTTTAGGTTTTAATACATCGCACGGGTATGATGAAGTACGTATACATTCTTATGTCCCGGGGCAATGGAACCGATTGGCCATTCCTGTCCGTTTCTTTAGCCAACCTCCCGCTTCGGCCGTTGATATGGCGGCGACTTACAATCAGCCTCGTTACACAGGATGGATAAATATCGGGGGAAATACAGGGCCTATGACCGGTGTAGACTCCATTGGGGCAAGGATGCGTGCTCCCATAGGAAATCAATCGATAGAAATACGGAATATAGAACTCGCGGTTGAGGACCCGGGGGATGCGTATTTGGGTGACAAACCGGCATTGGATGAGTTCGGGCAGTCTAATCTTGTTGATTACGACGGGAAGGTCCATACTTTGAAAGATTTACAAGCCGCTTGGCAGGCTGAAGAACAGGAAAAGGTATCGGAAGAAGAACTTTACGGCTATTCCAAATACGGAGGTTATAAGGCGCATCAGGTCAAGGCTACCGGCTTTTTCCGTACGGAATGTATCGATGGGCGTTGGTGGTTTGTTGACCCGGAAGGCTATCTCTTTTTGTCGGTCGGAGTGGATTGTGTATATAATTCAGGAGGGGGGAGCGTTCGTAATGTCGAACGGCGTGACGGAATGTTGAAACAATTGCCGCCGGAAAAATTCATCAGGCATACTGATTCGCGTGATGGGATGGTTGCAAACTACGACCAATGGAATTTGGAACGTCGTTACGGAGAAGATTCTTTTAAGGCGGCGGCTGAAATGACTTTTAAACGGATGGATAAATGGGGCGTAAATACTATAGGAAACTGGTCGGACAGACGTTTGGAGCAAATGAATCGCAAGGCTTTTACATGTACGATGCATCCTGCCGGGATAGCTGCTGATTTGATGGGACTTGGCGATGTGTATGAAGCCAACTTCATGCAGGAACTGGAACAATCTTTGCGTCGTTCTGTCGAACCTAACCGTGATAATCCTTGGTTGATAGGCTACTTTGTCGGAAATGAACCGGTGTGGGTTGGACAGGAACAGCGTGTATGCCAGTTGATTCTTGATGGACGCGACCGGGCGATAAAGACGGCATTGCAGCAGTATCTGACAGCAAATGGTGATACGCCGGAAGTCCGTAAAGACTTTGTCTATGATTCGTTTCGCCGCTATATTGAGGCCGTGAAAGAGATGCAACTGAAATTGGACCCGAACCATTTGAATTTGGGATACCGTTTTGGCGATATTCATGCCGTGAAAGGTGAATTATTATCTATTTGCAGCCAAGTATTCGATGTAATTAGTTTCAATTGTTATGCACTTGCCCCGGATAAGGCTATGATGGATAGAGTTTTTAAAGAATCTGGTTTGCCGATGATTATCGGGGAATTTCATTTCGGTTCGGTCGACAGGGGGCAAGGCCAATCTCTCTGGCAAGTTGATTCCCAGCGCGAACGGGGTGTGGCTTATCGTTATTATGTGGAGAATGGTTATTCCCATCCTGCATTGATAGGGACTGCTTATTTTACGTGGAACGACCAGGATATATTGGGACGTATGGATGGGGAAAATTATAACTGCGGTTGTATCGATGTCACCAACCGTCCTTATCGGGAACAAACCGAAGCTATGATGGCTTCTGCCCGGCAGTTGTATGCCATACACGCAGGCAAAGAGGCTCCTTATAGTGAGCGGCCTGTCAGAGCTCGCGGGCATGACCACGGTCCTGACGAATGGTAAATTACTTTTGTCCTTTTTTTGTGGTTTGGATTAAATAATTTAATATGAATGGATTATGGAAAAACATTCGGTTTATCCTTTATTATTTCTTTTATCCGTCGCTTTTTTGTTTACGCAATGTCAGAACAAAAAGAATGTAAATGAAGACGTGGAAGTAGCTTCTGAAAAAGAGGAAGTTCAGGTTGTGCAAATCTCTTATCCTATCCGGATAGATAAAAAGGAGAATTATGATTCTCCCGACAAACTCTTTCTGCAAGATATAGGCACAGTGAGATATTTGCAGTTGGAGACAACGGAAGCCTCTCTGCTTCCTGCAAAGCGTTCTTTTGGCGGCATACATCTGACGGATAACGATATTTTCCTTTCATTCGGGGAAGCCGTTTTCCATTTCTCTTCATCGGGAAAATTCTTAAACACTATAGGGCGTAGAGGTGGTGGACCAGCTGAATTTGCATCCGGTAGCTTTTTTGATGTGCTGGAAACAAGCCAGGAGGTTTTCCTACTGGATTTTGCATAAAAACGGATAATGGTCTACGACTACGACGGGAAATATAAACGTAGCCTCCGAAACGAGCAATACTGTGACCGTTTTGCTGTTGTGAATGATAGTCTGGCTGTCTGTTGTACGAATGAACCGACTGTTGGCCCGCGCATATTTCTCAGTTCTCTGAAGAACGGGAAAAAATTGAAGGATTTGCTCCCGGAACGGAAAGTAGATAGCCATAATTTGATGGTAAATATAGGTTTGTTTGCCCGTGTGGAACGTAGTAAAGACAGGATTGTTTTATGTTCTGCAACTTCGGATACTATATTTGCCTTGAACACTCAAACATGCGAATTGGAGCCCCGCTATGTTCAGCAACCTTTGAATGCGGAATTGTCGGAAGATGCAGTAAAAACAGTTCCCTATCTGCAATTTGAAACCGATAAGTATGCAAGTATTCTGATAAGTGATATTCCTTTCCCCCCTTTCCGCTATTTGATAAATAAGGAAAACGGAACGATTTTGAGAACTCGTCTGGCTGATAGGAATAATCAGGAGTTTGTCATGGATTTCGGAACGAATAAGGACAATGTTATCATGGACTTGTACACGACGAAAGAGTTGAAGGAACAGCTTGAAGACAATAAACTTTCCGGAGAGCTGAAAACAATCGTCGAAACAATGAAAGAAGATGACAATCCCCTCTTGGTATTAACCACCCTGCAATAAAAAGCAAACGGGTCCTGAGCGAAAAAATATGGCTCAGGACCCGTTTTTTCGGGTAGTTACCCCCTATTATTTATTATACTTGCTCCAATCAACATTGTGCATATCCCCGCTGGCGGCCAGCTCTTCGTGGAATGCGAAACAACATTTCAGGTTTTGCGGCGTATGTCCTTTGACGCCCATTGCCAGATATTCTTCCAGCAACGGTTTGTAGTCCGGATGAACGCAATTGTCGATAATACAATGTGCACGTTCGATAGGTGATTTTCCGCGCAAGTCGGCAACGCCATATTCGGTGATGATAATCTTTACGGAATGTTCGCTGTGGTCCAAGTGGGAAACCATCGGAACGAATGCGCTAATCTTGCCTTCCTTCGCTGTAGAAGGAGTGGTGAAGATGGACAACATAGCCGAACGGGTAAAATCACCCGAACCTCCGATACCGTTCATCATACGTGTACCCGACACATGGGTAGAGTTGATGTTTCCGAAGATGTCAGCTTCCAAGGCCGTATTGATGGCAATCAACCCCAGGCGGCGGGCCACTTCCGGATTGTTGGAAATTTCCTGCGGACGAAGCAGAATTTTATCTTTAAAGAAATCCAGGTTTGCATAGATTTCACGAATTACTTCATTACTTACAGACAGGGAGCAACCGCTGGCAAATTTAACACGCCCTTGTTTCATCAATGCAATAACCGCATCCTGAATAACTTCCGTGTAGACATTGAATGCCGGAATATCTTTGTTTTCGCCCATACAACCCAGTACGGCATTGGCTACATTGCCCACACCGCTTTGCAACGGAACAAATTCTTTCGGCAGACGACCGGCTTTGATTTCACTCACCAGGAAGTTTGCTACATTGTGGCCGATAGCCATTGTTACATCATCCAGCGGAGCAAATTTACCCCCTTCGTTCGGCTCGTCGGTTTTGACGATACCGACAATTTTAGCCGGGTCAACCTTTACACAGTTGCTTCCGATACGGTCTGACGGTGTATAGATAGGAATTTCGCGGCGATAAGGAGGGTCGGCGGGTTCGTAAATATCGTGCATGCCACGGATTTCTTTCGGGTGGCGGCAGTTCAGTTCCACGATGATACGGTCGGCCATGCGGCAGATAGTCGGCAGGATACCTACCCCGCTGGTCGGAACGATTTCGCCGTCTTCCGTTACGTCGGCGGCTTCTACTATGGCAACATCAACCTTGCCTAAGAAACCATAACGTAAGTCCTGAGCCAATTCGGAAAGGTGCATGTCGAAATACTGGGCGCCGTGAGCGTTCAGCAAAGCGCGTAAATCCTTGTTCGACTGATACGGGGTACGGAATTTGATAGCGTTTGCGCGGGCCAGTTCACCGTCCAGCTTGTCGCCGGTAGAGGCTCCGGTAAACATACCGATTTGGAAAGGATTGCCTTTCGCGTGCTCTTCCATTGCTTTTTTTGCGATGGCTCCGGATACTACTTTGGGGCATCCGGCAGGCGTAAATCCGCTAAAACCCACATTGTCATTATGATGTACGAATGAGGCAGCTTCTTCAGCTGTGATAAATTTTAATGCCATGATATTATTTGTTGTTATATTAAGTTTATTGCCTGTCATTCAGCTTAACGGGGGCAAAGGTATTAAAAAAGAAGATAGATTAATACTTACGGTTCAGTATTTCAGCATAAATAACTGCTTTCCTGAGGTCCGCTGCGTTTTTCAGTTCGATGGCAGCCGCACCGTTCTCTTCTTCCGCAAAAGAGGTCGTTTCTGCCTTTGCGGGCATTGGCGGCTTGTATTGTTTCCGTTCGGTTACCTGGATTGGGGTACGAGTCTTGACGGGTGGAACCGATGGGACGGGAGGGGTGATTACCGGCTCTGTCTCCTCTACGATGATGTCCCAGTCCGGTTGGTTCGGGATTTTGCGCGGACGTTTCTTTTTCTTTTTCACACTTAATAGGCTGCCAATTCCCATAACTGCCAGAAAGAGGATTTGTAGCCAATCGCCGATGTTCTCGTTTCCCATAATTCTATTTGTTTTGCTCTTCGAAATAACGAATAAATTTTTGAAGAAAAAAATGTTTGTCTAAAATAAATGAAAAGTTATCTTGCCCACTTTCTTTTACCCTGACACAGTCTGATTGCTCGGAGGAACCTCATTCAGGGATAAGCAAGAAAAAAGTCAACCATTATTATTATTTAGTTTTAACCCAGTCAACCTGCCTTATATATAAGACTGATAGTGGTCAACTAAAATTGTTAACTTACAATGTCATCCGCTTGGCATCGTAGTGCCACTCGTGTGGCATTCCAGTGCCATCAGCTTGACACTCCAGTGCCATGCCTGTGGCACTGGAAATTTGCCGGGAATGTTCAGATCGTATTCCGGGTGGATGGCTCTTTCTTCTCTTTCATAAAAAAGGAGTAGTATTCATATTCGTGGAATATTTCATCAATAATCTACAATCTGTTTCCTCAATTCTACAATTCGATTTCTTGCTTAGTATTGCTAATTTGTTAATATATAGAATGTTGGGCGGAATCGTGTGCTTTTGGTACGTGTGTTGTAATACTTATGATGGTATAGCTATACAAAAAGATTGTTTAATTAAAAATTTGAAAGTCATGAAAAAGGTATTAGTAGTAATGGCAGTGATGTTGGGTGTAGGTTGCGTTAGTGCAAGTGCATTAGAAACGAGTGAAGATTCAGTGAAAACATGTTGCTCACAAGCAACCCAGGATAAGTATACGAAGATTGAGATCTCTGAAATTCCCGAAGTTGTAAAGACTGGTGTGGAAAAAGCTTATCCTGATCAGACTATAAAAGAAGCTTCTGTTGCAGAGAAAGATGGAGCGAAAACCTATAAATTAGTTATTACTTCAAAAGAAGGAACTGAAAGTAGTGTCGTTTTCAACGAGAAAGGTGAAGAAGTGAAATAGGCTGATTTAATTTGTAAATTTGGCACCCTCGGTTTTCCTTTGCGAGAACCGGGGGTGTTTGATTTTAAGTTGTATCGAATAATCCTCCATCCTTTTTGCAAGGTGGCATTTTGAGAAGTGGAAGTTTGAAGTTATCTTTGCGAGATTTTTATAAAACTGATAGTATAAGAACGGGGATTTATTTTCGGATGAAAAATTGGGAAGCAATGGGAGAAAGAAAAAATACAAACGGTATAAAAGTAAATAAGGGTAACTTCGCAGCCACCCTTATTCGATTTAACCAAAACCTTAACTATGAAAAAATTTACGTTTTTCGAATGCAAATATAAAGCCGGGATTTGAACTGTGCAAGTGTTTCTGCTTTTATTTTTCAAAAAAGCTGTTATTTAACTTTTATTAATATTACATGATGAGTAAGCAAAACAACGGAGAGGACTTAAAATCCTCATCCTTAGTGGGTGAAAAGAAATTGTTCATCGAAACGTATGGATGTCAGATGAACGTGGCCGACAGCGAAGTCGTAGCCTCCATCATGCAGATGGACGGGTACACCCTGACGGAAAAGATTGAAGAGGCGGATGCCATCTTCGTCAATACTTGTTCGGTGCGCGACAATGCCGAACAGAAAATCTACGGGCGTCTTCAGTATTTCCAGTCGTTGAAACGGAAAAAGAAGTCGCTGATTGTCGGTGTGTTGGGCTGTATGGCCGAGCGGGTAAAAGAGGAACTTATCCAAGTGCATCATGCCGATTTGGTGGTCGGGCCGGACTCTTACATGGATTTGCCGAATCTGGTAGGAGCGGTCGAGCATGGGGAGAAGGCAATCAATGTGGAGCTTTCCACGCAGGAAACGTATAAAGACGTCATTCCTCTGAAATTGGCGGGGGTGAATATTTCCGGCTTTGTTTCCATCATGCGCGGGTGTAATAACTTCTGTACCTATTGTATCGTGCCTTATACGAGGGGACGCGAACGGAGTCGCGACATCGAAAGTATTTTGAACGAAATACGTGATATGCGCGAAAAAGGTTTTAAAGAAGTGACGCTGTTGGGGCAGAATGTCAACTCTTACCTTTTTGAGAAGGAGGGAGAGGCAATCACCTTCCCGGTGTTGCTGGAACGTGTGGCGCGGGAAGTCCCGGAAATGTGTGTCCGTTTCACAACTTCCCATCCGAAAGATATGAGTGATGATACCTTGCGCGTGATTGCCGCCCACGATAATATCTGCAAGTACATCCATCTTCCGGCTCAGTCGGGCAGTTCCCGTATCCTGAAAGTGATGAACCGCAAATATACCCGCGAATGGTATCTGGACCGGATTGCCGCCATTCGCCGGATTATTCCTGATTGTGCCATCTCGACCGACCTTTTCTGCGGTTTCCATTCCGAGACGGAAGAGGACTATCAGGAAACGCTCTCCTTGATGCGCGAAGTGGGCTACGACAGTGCTTTTCTTTTCAAATATTCCGAACGTCCGGGCACGTATGCTGCAAAACATCTTCCCGACACGGTTTCCGAAGAGGAGAAGGTACGCCGTCTGCAAGGTATGATTGATTTGCAGAACCAGCTTTCGGAGGCCAGCAACCGACGGGATATCGGGAAGGTGTTTGAAGTCTTGATTGAAGGCTTCTCCAAGCGTTCGCGCGAGCAATTATTCGGGCGTACCAGCCAGAATAAGGTCGTTATTTTCGACAAAAGGAATTATCATGTGGGGCAGTTCATCAAGGTGCGTATCAACCGGGCCTCTTCCGCTACCCTTTTCGGGGAACCTTTGGAGTAGCTTCCGGCTGTCTGTAAGGGAATTGTGTTTTTGTAAATGTAGTTAAAGAATTGTAAAGTAACTGCTATTCCATAAATTATTCGTTCTTTTGCAGAAAAATTAGGAGATGTGTTGTCCGGACGCATCTCCTCACTTTATTCAACAACGATAAGGTAACGTCTAATGGCTGAAAATAAAAAGGTTAGTTCTGTTTCTTTCTTTCATTCCCGCTTGACCTCCATTGTTAGTATCGCGCTGGTACTATTTCTGTTGGGGCTGATTTTTTTGATGGGATTGCTGGGAAATAAGCTTTCCGTTTATGTGAAAGAGAACATCTCCTTTTCCATTGTGTTGAAAGATAATCAAAAAGAGGCGGATATCAAGACGATGCAGAAGTCGTTGAACGCGTTGCCCTTTATCAAATCTACCGAATATATCTCAAAGGAACAGGCGGCGAAGGAACTGGAAGAGGAATTGGGCGAAAATCCCGAAACATTCTTGGGCTTCAATCCCTTGCAGGCTTCTATCGAGGTGAAGCTGTATTCGGATTATGCCAATCCCGACAGCCTGCAATTGATAGAGAAAAAGATAAAAAACTATACCTCCGTATCCGACCTTCTCTACCGGAAGGATATGATGCAGATGGTGAATGATAATATGAGGCGCGTCAGCCTGATATTGCTTACGCTGGCCGTTGTGTTGATGGCAATTTCGTTTGTATTGATAAGTAATACGATACGTTTGCTGATTTATTCCAAGCGTTTCTTGATACACACCATGAAGCTGGTGGGGGCTACGCCTGCTTTTATCCGGCGGCCTTTTGTACGTTATAATGTGGTAAGTGGTATTTTTGCATCTATCTTGGCAATATTATTGCTTACCGGTGCGTTATATTATTTGCAGAACGAGTTGTCGGGCTTTATTCAGCTTCTGGACTTGAATGCATTGCTGGTTGTGTATGCCGGCGTTTTGATAATGGGTATCTTGTTGTCGGTGGCGGCTACGGTGTTGGCTGTAAACAAGTATTTGCGCATGGGTGTTGATAAATTATATTATATATAAAAGTATGGCTAAGAAAGATTTCGCATTTGGAAAAGAGAATTTTATTCTGATTATTGCATCGATAGCAGTGATAGCAATAGGTTTTGTATTGATGAGTGGTGGCGGTTCGCAGGAACCGACGGGTTTCAATCCTGAAATATTCAGTACTCGTCGCATCGTTGTTGCTCCGGTAGTGACAGTGGTCGGCTTTATCCTGATGATTTTCGGTATTTTGAAAAACAGTAAAAGCAGAGAACTGGCAGAATGAATTGGTTTGAATCCTTGGTGCTTGGCATTGTACAAGGACTAACGGAATATCTGCCGGTCAGCAGTAGCGGACATCTGGCAATCGGGTCTGCTTTATTCGGTATTGAGGGGGAAGAAAATCTGGCGTTCACAATCGTTGTCCACGTGGCGACCGTATTGAGTACGCTGGTCGTCTTGTGGAAAGAAATAGAATGGATTTTCCGCGGCCTGTTCAAGTTCCGGATGAACGCGGAAACGCGCTATGTGGCGAATATCCTGGTATCGATGATACCGATTGGTGTCGTGGGCGTATTTTTTAAGGATTACGTCGAAGATATTTTTGGTTCGGGATTGTTGATTGTGGGGTGCATGTTGTTGCTTACAGCGGCTTTGCTCGGTTTCTCGTACTACGCGAAGCCCCGCCGGAAAGAAAATATCTCGCTAAAGGATGCTTTTATTATCGGCCTGGCACAGGCGTGTGCCGTGATGCCGGGCTTATCCCGTTCGGGGACAACAATCGCTACGGGTCTATTGTTAGGTGATAATAAAGCCAAACTGGCCCAGTTCTCTTTCCTGATGGTGATACCTCCTATTTTGGGAGAAGCCTTGTTGGATATATTGAAAGTTTTTAAGGGGGAGAATATCGGGGGTGATATTCCTGCACTTTCGCTGGCTGTCGGTTTTCTGGCTGCGTTTGTTTCCGGCTGTATCGCATGTAAATGGATGATTAATGTCGTGAAAAATGGGAAGTTGATTTATTTCGCGATTTATTGTGCGATTGTCGGAGCCGTAACAATCGCTTGTACCTTACTTAATTAAAAGCGAAAGCATTTATCCTAATTGTAACAGGAATGGATTTTATAGCAGGAGAAGTACTTTTTTTTAATAAACCCTTGAAGTGGACGTCTTTTGACCTTGTAAACAAGTTTCGTTATAAGTTGACGCGCAAACTGAAAGTGAAAAAGATAAAAGTCGGACATGCCGGAACACTCGACCCGTTGGCCACAGGTGTCATGATTGTTTGTACCGGTAAGGCGACGAAAAGAATAGATGAATTTCAGTACCAGACAAAAGAGTATGTTGCTACCCTGAAACTGGGGGAAACAACTCCTTCTTTTGATTTGGAAAAAGAGGTGGACGGGGTTTATCCGACCGAACATATTACCCGTGAGGAGGTAGAGAAAGTCTTGCAGTCGTTTGTGGGGACGATACAACAGATACCGCCGGTGTTTTCCGCTTGCAAGGTGGACGGCAAACGTGCTTATGAGCTGGCTCGCAAGGGTGAAGAAGTTGAACTGAAGTCGAAAACCTTGGTTATCGATGAGATGGAATTGCTCGAATGCAACCTGCCGGTTATCAAAATACGGGTGGTGTGCAGTAAAGGAACTTATATTCGTGCCTTGGCACGCGATATAGGGGTAGCTTTGCATTCCGGTGCTCACCTGATAGCCTTGGAACGTACCCGTATCGGCAACGTCACATTGGATAAGTGCATGTCACCGGATGATATAGACGCATTTCTGGATGAAAATGCGGAAGTTGTAAAGACTGAATGATAAAAGATAAAAATAGAAATAAAATAGAATTTGCATTATGAAGCTTTCGAAATTCAAATTTAATTTACCGCAAGAGTTGATAGCTCTCCATCCGACAAAAAACAGGGATGAATCCCGTTTGATGGTTATTAACCGTAAAACCGGTGAAATGGAACATAAAACGTTTAAGGACCTTTTACAGTATTTTGGTGAGAAAGATGTATTTATCTTCAATAATACCAAAGTGTTTCCTGCCCGTCTGTACGGAAATAAGGAAAAAACAGGTGCACGCATAGAGGTTTTTCTGTTGCGCGAACTCAACGAAGATTTGCGTTTGTGGGACGTACTGGTCGACCCGGCCCGTAAAATCCGTATAGGCAATAAATTGTATTTCGGAGAGGACGACTCGATGGTTGCCGAAGTTATCGATAATACGACTTCGCGTGGCCGTACACTTCGTTTCCTGTATGATGGTAATCACGATGAATTTAAGAAAGCACTGTATGCCCTGGGCGAGACTCCGCTTCCCAAATATATCGACCGTCCTGTGGAACCGGAAGATGAACTTCGTTATCAGAATATATTCGCAACGGAAGAAGGGGCTGTAGTGGCGCCCGCTGCCGGCCTTCATTTTAGTCGGGAGTTGATGAAGCGTCTGGAAATCAAGGATTGTCAGTTTGCATTCCTGACTGTTCATTCCGGTTTGGGCAATTTCCGCGAAATCGATGTGGAAGACCTGACGAAGCATAAAATGGATTCCGAACAGATGGTTGTCAATGCCGGTGTGGTAGATATTGTCAATACGGCAAAAGATAACAACCGTCAGATTTGTGCGGTCGGAACTTCTGTGATGCGGGCTATCGAAACGGCTGTAAGTACGGACGGACATTTGAAAGAGTTTGAAGGTTGGACCAATAAGTTCATTTTCCCGCCTTACGATTTCAGTGTTGCTACCAGTATGATTACCAACTTCCATCTGCCGCTTTCCACTTTGTTGATGATGACTGCTTCATTCGGTGGTTACGACTTGATTATGGATGCTTACGAAGTTGCCCTGAAAGAAAAATATCGTTTCGGAGCCTATGGTGATGCCATGCTCATCATCTAAGGTAAAAGAGGAAATAGTATGGCTATCGCATACCTGGGCTTAGGTACGAATATGGGCAATAAACGACAGAATATGGTGACAGCCGCAGCGTTGTTGGCCGAAAGGGTGGGAGATGTTCTCGCCCTTTCCGGTTTCTATGAAACGGAGCCTTGGGGCTTTGAATCGGAAAACAATTTCCTGAATGCTGCTGTTAAACTACAAACCTCTTTTCCCCCGTTGGAACTGCTTCATGCTACCCAACAGATAGAAAAGGAGATGGGGCGCACGGAGAAAAGTAACGGCGCGTATCACGACCGTATTATCGACATCGATATCCTGATGTATGACGATGTGGTGATGCAGACTCCGGAGCTGACTCTGCCGCATCCGCTGATGCACCAACGAAAGTTCGTCATGGAGCCGTTGGGCGAGATTTGTAAATTGTAAAAAGAAAATAGTATGAACGATATAGAAAAGATAATAACCGGAGGCGGGATGGTTTTCAAGAAGAAAGCCAAAGAGGAAGGTGCGGATGAAAAGAAAATCAAATATGCCGATTTCCTGCGCGGCACGCATAAGTCCGGTTCCGCCAAGATGAAAGCGGAGTATAAATATAAAAAGGCCCTGCGCAACACAAAAAGGAAAAAATAATTCGCAATTAGTATTTGCGAATTATCAATTCTTTCTATCTTTGTGCACGAATTGATGTGGATAGATTTGTATTGCTTGCAACCACAGGAAAAAATGCTAAAAACAAGCCTCTCTTTTTTATGCCGTTCGGCAAGCAAATTCCCCTCGTCAATCCATTTTTAATTTATTAACCGTCAATTGTGTATTGTCTGTCGGCAATATTCGATTTTCAATTTTTAAAAAACGATGAGTTATTTATTCACCTCCGAATCGGTGTCCGAAGGGCACCCCGATAAAGTAGCCGACCAAATCTCGGATGCTTTGCTGGATGAGTTCCTTGCTTACGACAAGAACTCGAAAGTTGCTTGCGAAACCCTTGTTACAACCGGACAGGTTGTCTTGGCTGGAGAAGTTAAATCAAGTGCGTATGTAGATGTGCAGGAAGTTGCACGCGCTGTAATCGAAAAAATCGGGTACACGAAAAGCGAGTACCAGTTTGAAGCGAAATCATGTGGTGTCTTTTCCGCTATCCATGAACAGAGCGGCGACATCAACCGTGGTGTGGAACGCGAAGACCCTTACAATCAGGGAGCTGGCGACCAGGGAATGATGTTCGGTTATGCAACGAACGAAACAGAAAACTATATGCCTTTGGCTCTGGACCTTTCACACAGCCTCTTGTGGGAACTGGCTGAAATACGTAAGAATGAAAACGACCTGATGCCTTACCTCCGTCCGGATGCCAAGAGCCAGGTTACGATTGAATATGATGATAACGGCAAACCGTTGCGTATCGATACAATCGTCGTTTCTACACAGCATGACGAATTTATCGCTCCGAAGGGTATCACCCAGGAGGAAGCCGATACCGCCATGCAGAGCAAAATTGCCGAAGATGTGAAAAGTATCCTGATACCGCGTGTGAAAGCCCAGTATCCGGCTTATGTACAGGCATTATTCAACGACGACATCATTTATCATGTAAATCCGACCGGTAAATTCGTGATTGGAGGTCCTCACGGTGATACGGGTCTGACCGGCCGTAAGATTATTGTCGATACTTATGGTGGTAAAGGTGCTCACGGTGGTGGAGCTTTCTCCGGAAAAGACCCTTCCAAAGTAGACCGTTCCGCAGCTTATGCCGCCCGGCATATCGCCAAGAACCTGGTTGCAGCCGGAGTTGCCGACGAAATGTTGGTACAGGTGTCTTATGCAATCGGGGTGGCAAAACCGATGAATATTTTCGTAAATACTTTCGGACGTTCCAATGTGAAAATGACCGATGGCGAAATTGCCGCAAAGATTTGGGATTTGTTCGATATGCGTCCGAAAGCCATCGAAGAGCGCCTGAAATTGCGTAATCCTATCTATCTGGAAACGGCTTCCTACGGACACATGGGCCGGAAGCCGGAAATGGTGACGAAAACTTTCACTTCCCGCTATAATCAGAAACCTACTATCTGTGAAGTCGAACTCTTCACCTGGGAAAAGCTGGATTATGTTGATAAGGTAAAGAAAGCGTTTAATATTTGATTTTTTATAAACTTTGCGAATAAAGGGTGCTACTGAAATGGTGGTACCCTTTTTATTTTCAATGAAATTTTAACTTGGAGAATGCAATTAGACTTAAAATCTCTATATTTGAAACTTGTAATCAATAAATATAACTTTTATGCGTAAAACGATTCAGTTTCTTCAGTTAGCCGTTATTTTTTTGTTGGCTGTTGCTTGTACGGAGACTTCCCCGTTTAAATACGAGTCGGTCCCTAACGATCCAATGAAATCCCGTATCTATACTCTGGATAACGGATTGAAGGTCTATATGACTGTGAATAAGGAAACTCCACGTATTCAGACTTATATTGCAGTCCGTGTGGGCGGTAAAAACGACCCGGCCGAAACAACCGGTTTGGCTCACTATTTCGAACACTTGATGTTCAAGGGAACCAAGCAGTTCGGCACTCAGAATTACGAGCTGGAAAAACCGATGCTCGACCAGATAGAACAACTGTTCGAAGTTTATCGTAAAACAACGGACGAAGCGCAGCGGAAAGCTATTTATCATCAGATAGACAGTGTTTCCTACGAGGCTTCCAAACTGTCTATTCCTAATGAATACGATAAATTGATGGCTGCTATCGGGGCTACCGGAACAAATGCTTATACCGGTTTCGACCAGACTGTCTTTGTGGAGGATATACCTTCCAACCAGGTGGATAACTGGGCTAAAATACAGGCCGACCGTTTCGAAAACAGCGTCATCCGCGGTTTCCATACCGAGCTTGAAACGGTGTACGAAGAGAAGAATATGTCACTGACCAGCGATGGACGCAAGGTTTACGAAGCTGTCTTGAGTGCTCTTTTCCCGGACCATCCTTATGGTACGCAGACGGTTCTTGGAACACAGGATAATCTGAAAAATCCTTCCATCACAAATATCAAGAATTATCATCAGACTTGGTATGTGCCGAACAACATTGCGATTTGTCTCTCCGGTGATTTTGACCCGGACCAGATGATTGCCACAATCAACAAATATTTCGGACATTTAAAACCGAACCCCAATCTTCCGAAGATGCCGGTTACGCATGAGTCGCCGATAAAAGCTCCTGTTGTGAAGGAAGTTTTAGGTCTGGATGCCGAAAATGTGACAATTGGTTGGCGTTTCCCGGGAGCTGCCTCTCCCGAACAGGATTTATTGAACCTGACAGGCGAAATTGTCAATAACGGAAAAGCCGGTTTGCTGGATGTGGATTTGGTGCAACAACAGAAAGTATTGAGCTGTTATGCCGGAACTTATGGCATGTCGGATTACAATGCTTTTGTGATGGGTGGACGTCCTAAGCAGGGACAGACTTTGGATGATGTGAAAGATTTGTTCCTCGCTGAAATAGAAAAATTGAAAAAAGGGGAATTCGATGAAGGTCTGCTGGAAGCTGCCATCAATAATTATAAATTGTCGCAAATGTATCGTTTGGACAATAATAGCAGCCGTGCGGATATGTTTGTTTCTTCTTTTATCGATGGTGTGGATTGGAAAGACGAAGTGGCTTCCCTGGACCGGATGAGCAAGATTACCAAACAACAGATTGTCGATTTTGCCAATAAGTATTTTGGTGATAATTATGCACTCATCTATAAGAGAGAAGGAAAAGACCCGGACGAAAAGAAAATTGAAAAGCCTGCAATCACTCCGATTGTGATGAACCGCGACAGCTCGAGCCTGTTCCTGAAAGAAATACAGGCTTCCCAAGTAGCTCCTATCGAGCCTGTATTCCTCGATTTTAACAAGGATATGCAGAAATTGGAAGCGCAGTCCGGTATCGATGTTCTTTACAAGAAGAATGAGACGAATGATATTTTCAACCTGATGTATGTATTCGATATGGGTAACAACAATGACCGTGCTATGGGGACTGCATTCGAATATATGAAATACCTCGGAACCTCCAAGAAGAGCTTGCAGGAAATCAATGAAGAATTTTATAAGTTGGCTTGTGATTTCAGCGTTTATCCGGGTTCCGAACGTACTTATGTGACCTTGAGCGGTTTGAGCGAAAATATGCCGCAGGCGATGGCGCTCTTCGAAGAATTGCTGGCGGATGCACAAGTCAACAAAGATGCGTATGCAAATCTGGCAGGCGATATCCTGAAAAGACGTGTTGATGCGAAACTGAACCAGGGACAAAATTTCAGCAGATTGATACAATATGCTATCTGGGGACCGAAATCGGCTGCAACCAATGTATTGACGACAGCCGAATTGCAGGGTATGAATCCGGAAGAATTGGTAGACCGTATCCACAAAATCAATTCATACGAACATAAGATTTTGTATTATGGTCCCGAAGAGTCGAAAGCTTTGTTGGATATTCTCAAGAAATATCATAACGTTCCGGATAAATTGAATCCTGTTCCGGCTCCTGCCGATTTCAATCAACTGGAGACTACCGAAAATAAAGTGCTGTTTGCCCAATATGATGCCAAGCAAATTTATTTTTCTGCCGTATCCAACCGGGGTGAAAAGTTCGACCCGGCAATCGAGCCTACGTTGAATATGTATAACGAATATTTTGGGGGTGGCATGAATGCGATTGTCTTCCAGGAAATGCGTGAATCACGTGGTCTGGCTTATTCTGCCGGAGCGTATCTGATTACACCTTCCAAGCTGAAATATCCGTATGTCTACCGTACGTTTATCGCGACTCAAAACGATAAGATGATTGATGCTTTGAATGCTTTCGACGAAATCATCAACAATATGCCGGAATCTGAAAAAGCTTTCGCTTTGGCTAAAGATGCTTTGATAACTCGTTTGCGGACGGAACGTATCACGAAGGACGGTGTGTTATGGTCTTACTTGGACGCACAGGATTTGGGATTGAATACGGATAGCCGTAAAGAGCTTTTCGAGAAAACGCCGGCGATGACTTTGGCTGAAATCAAAGCATTCCAGGAAAAATGGGTGAAAGGGCGTAAATATACGTATTGCGTCTTGGGTGATGAGAAAGACCTCGACCTGAAAGGACTGGAAAAATTCGGCCCGATTACGAAACTGACCCAGGAGGATATTTTCGGTTACTAAAAGTACAACCGGTTTGCAGATATGTAAGCCGGTAAAATAAAAAAGCAGTTAAGGTCCGCCCTTAACTGCTTTTTTTATTTCCCCGGACAACGGGCTTTTTATTTCTTCATAAATAGTGATAAAGGCAGCTTGGCAAAATAAATAGAGGCATTTGGAGTCTCGTGGGAAGAATAGTAACTGACCCATACTTCTTCCCCCTCTACCAGTAATCCGGGATAACTGGTGTCTCCCCCGGAAGGCAAAACGAAAACTTCTTGGAATTTACCTTCTTCGTTACCTGTAAACAAAGCTGTTTTAGGAGAAGAAGGGATGTAGTGGGAGCGTGAACCTGCAATCAGTACCCCCTTTCCTAAAGAAATAAAATCCGGCCCTCCCAGGCGTATCTCCATCTTTTTCCAGTTCCATTCTTTATAAGGGGGCATACTGACTCCCCAATATCCGTTCCGGTCTCCTTTTTCACATCGTACCATCATCAGCATTCTCTTGTCCGGTAAAATACGGACGGTTGTTTCGTTCGGATAATTAGGCACATCCAGGTTGGCGACCAGTTGGTAGTTTAGTCCGTCAGTCGTTTTTAACAAACTAATCCGGGCTTCTTCGTCGTTTTTGTCTAATGAATAGTTTACCCCGTAACCGGTCGGGCCCTCCCAAGTTACTCTCCAAAGCCAATCGTTTCCATTTTTGGCTTTCTCTTCTATCTTAATCGGAACGGGCTCGGTGAAAGATTTTCCATCTTTACTGAAAGAGACCATTGGAACACGGCCAACCAGTTTCTTGTCTTTATAAATGGAACCGCCTATGATAACCATCATTCGTCCGCCAGGCATAACGGATAGCTTAGGGTCGCGCAAGTCATATCCGGCTTTATGTATGAATGCTACCGGTGTCCATTCTTCACCGTCATCGGAAACCAAAATCCTGACCTTTCCTTCTGCCTTCCCTTGTTTATCGAAGATGTGTGTTTCTCCTTCCCTGAAGGAACAATAAAACTTGCCGTCATATTTGATTAAAGAAGTAAATGCGCAATGGGAACCGTTGTCCCATATTTTTTTTACTGACACATCAAACTTTTGTGCGACAACAGGTAAAATACCGACTATAAGCAAGCAAAGTAGAATCCATGGTAGACGTTTCATAAATACGATATTAAAGTTGATTAAAGTATCTTATGCTCAGTTTTCAACTCAATTTCTTCCACCTCCTTTACTTTACGGAACAGGTCGGATGCAAAAATAAAGTCGTTGAGCGCTTTGTTGCTGGAAGTGATAACTTCCTCTTTTGTTCCCTGCCATTCCTTTACCCCCTCTTTGATGAAAATAATATTTTCACCGATGTTCATCACGGAATTCATGTCGTGGGTGTTGATTATGGTGGTCATGTTGTATTCCGTGGTGATGTCGTGAATCAAATCATCGATAATCAACGATGTCTTTGGGTCCAGGCCGGAATTCGGCTCGTCACAAAACAGGTATTTCGGGTTTAAGGCAATCGCGCGGGCAATCGCAGCACGCTTCATCATACCTCCGCTTATTTCGGACGGAAACAGATGCCCGGCTTCCGACAGATTTACACGGTCCAGACAGAACTGTGCCCGTTTCTGACGGTCTTTGAAGGTGTCGTTGGAAAACATATCCAGCGGGAACATCACATTTTCCAGGACCGTCATGCTGTCGAACAGGGCGGAACCCTGGAACAACATACCCATTTCCCGGCGAAGCATATTCAAATCATGCTTGTCCATCGAAATAAGGTCGCGCCCGTCGTATAGGATTTCTCCCGAATCCGGTCGTATCAAGCCGATGATATTTTTAATCAAAACGGTTTTACCGGAGCCGCTTCGCCCGATTATCAGGTTCGTTTTCCCCGATTCGAATACGGCACTGATGTCATTCAGCACAACCCTGCCTTCGAAAGATTTGATAATATGTTTGACTTCAACCATCTTTTTAAGTAAGCATTAAATGAGTTAAGATTACGTCCGCGAGCAAAATCATGATACTGCTCATTACGACAGCATTCGTGCTCGCTTTACCCACTTCCAGCGCGCCTCCTTTTACATTGTAACCGAAATAGGCGGCTATGGATGAGATGATAAACGCGTAAACAACGGATTTGATGATGGAGTACCAGATATAAAACTCGTTGAAATAGAACTGTAACCCATATTCGAACGACGACGGCGTCATCCCCGTGCTTGTGGAATAACTGGCGGCAATACCTCCTAATATCCCGGTAAACATACTGAAAATCACAAGTACCGGAATGAAAATCATTAACCCGACCATTTTGGGCAAAATCAGGAAATTGGCCGAGTTTACCCCCATGATTTCCATGGCATCTATCTGTTCGGTCACGCGCATCGTCCCGATTTCCGAAGCGATATTACTTCCGACCTTACCCGCCAAAATCAAACACATGATGGAGGAGGAAAATTCCAGTAGGATAATTTCACGTGTCGTATATCCGATTGTAAATTTGGGAATCAACGGCGAACTGATGTTCAACGAAATCTGGATGGCGATAACCGTTCCGATAAAAACGGAGATGATAATCACAATCCAAAGTGAATCCACTCCCAGTTTATATATTTCTTTTATCAGTTGCTTAAAGAACATGCTCCATCGGTTCGGCACCGAGATACATTTTCCCATCAGCAGGACATATTCACCAAATCTGTGTAATGCTTTATTCATTATAAAAAAATTACGGTTCAATTACGGTCTGCAAATATAACGCAAATATGGGAACAACTGTTCATTTCATCCCTGATACTTCTGGTTTGAAATGAATGTGAGCCGATGGAAATTTACGCCTGTTCGTAAGGTTTGATGAAAATAATCAGCTTCCCGCTACCCGTTTTCAGCACTTTGCCCTCATTCTCCAGTTCGTTCAGGTCTTGCAGGGCGACATGCCGGTTACAGCGGTTTATCTCCATGCATTTCGTACTGTTGATACTGACGTTTTTGTCGATGAAGTTCAGGATATTCTTTTTACGTTCCTCCGGCGATAGCGGTTTTTCTTTATTCTGCGTAACCTTTTCCAAATCAGTGTTCCGGATTTGCTCTTTCAGTGAAACGGCACACCTGAAACCTACGCTATCAGCCTGTACGGTTACTTTTTGTTTTCCGTTATCATCCGTTGTCGTCCGGCTTTTCAGTGTAGGTGAAAAATGTCCCAGCCCATCCAGTTCGATGCTGTTTCCTTCCGACAGGTAGAAGCCCATCCAGTAGTTCAATGCTTCCAACACCCCTTTTACATCGGCCGACGAGAGCGAACTGGCCTCCGAAATAATCTTGCATAACTGATTTGTGTGGATTGTTCCCTGCGGGATAACGCGTGCGTGCGGTATCTCCTTGTCTTCCCGGCCTGAAGGGACCGGAGTTTTGTACCAACCGAATTTCAAACTCATACTATTCTTTTTTTAATTCATACTGTTCTTTTCCCAAAAAGCAACCGTGCAAATTTATGTTCCATATTGTAGAAAGTAAAATATACAATTATTGAAATGAAAAAACATAATTGTATAAATTGAAAACAACAATTGTTGAAACTAAATTTGCTCGTATGCAAATATACGATAGAAAAGAGGGGTTTGTACGAAAGCACGAGTGTTTTTTGAAAAAAAATGGTACGTTTTATTCGTATTGTTACGAAAAAAGAGTATATTTCGGGTGTCTATTGTTTTTGAACTGATACATGGAAGGTCTTATTTGTTAAACTAAAAAATAGAAAGGCATTCGGTTATGAGAATATTCACAATCTTTTTTTTGTTGTTTGTCAGCGTATTGAGCTGCAACAGCCGTTCATCTTCAGATTCTTCTAAGGATGAATCTGCTCTCGGTCCACTCGATAAGGTGGTAACTTACCCTGTAACAGTCGATTTGCCTACAGCATTACAGGACGTGGATGAGAAGGTCAGTTTGAGTACATTTGTAGAAAGTATCGAGTATATACCATTAAAGCTTAAGGATAATTATTTAAGAAATAATTTTCAGGCTTGCTATTATGATGAAAAAGCGGAGAAAATAATCATTTCGGATTATGAGAAAGCGGTCGTCGTCAATAAAAAGGGTGATTTTCTTAACCGTATAGGTTCAGTAGGACAAGGGCCGTCAGAGTATATTTATCTTGCAGCAATTTCTACGGATCCTTCTCGTCAGAAAGTCTATATATATGATGGAAGGACACGCAGTTTAAAAAGATATGGATATGATGGCGTTTTTGAAAGGATTGTTTTTAAAAGCGAAGTTCCTTTTATTCACTTCTTGTTCTATTATGATGATAACTTTATTACCAAGAGCAATACTTATTTTTATGAATATTACCAACGTAAGATGCAGGATAAATTGTATGGATACAGTTTGTGTGATACTTTGGGGCATTTAATCGATACAACACCACACCTTTATCATCGCCTAAAAGATATTGCTGCTGTCAATTATATTCAGCCAATAGCCGACAACATAACTCGTTGTAAAGATGTTATGCTAATGGTAGAGGGAGGTTTGGCAGATACGATAAATACCGTTTCAGGCAATAAAATAACGCCCCGTTATTTTTTGAAATATGGTGAAGGAACCATGCCTGATATCAATAAATTGTGGCATCCGGATAATAAGGTGCGAGTAGAAGGAATGAATAGTTCATTTTTTATAAACTCTCCTGCATATGAAACTCCCCGTTATTTCTTTATAAAAGGAGAATGGAAAAGAGAGAAATATATCATCTGCCATGACAAATATAAGAATCGCAGTTTTTCGGTAAAATACAGGGATGATACTCCTGAAATAAAAGAGAATGAATTACATGTAAATATCGGTTTCCGGAATGATATAGATGGAGGTTTTGATGCCTATATCGGAAGTGTCAGTTCCTTGGGCAATTATTGGGTGGCTTATGTAGATGCCTATGCGATGAAGACATTGTTGACGGACAAGCATTTTGCTTCCCGTAAGGATGTTTTGGATAAGGCTGCGCAGGAAAAGTTGAAGGCTTTGGTGAAGAACCTGAATGATGAAGATGATCCGGTTTTGATGTTGATGAAGGTGAGGGATAATGCAAAATAAAAATAATCAAATATGAAAACACTATTATTATTGCCAATCTGTTTATTCTTTCAGTGTTGTAGCGGTCATACTGCTTCTTCCAAAAAAGAGTCACCGTCCACTCCACTCGATAAGGTGGTAACTTACCCTGTAACAGTCGATTTGTCTACAGCATTACAGGATGTAGATGAGAATGTCAGTTTGAGTACATTTATAGAAAGTATCGAGTATATACCGTTAAAGCTTCAGAACAATTATTTAAGGAATAATTTTCAAACTTGCTATTATGATGAAAAAGCGGAGAAAATAATCATTTCGGATTATGAGAAAGCGGTCGTCGTCAATAAAAAGGGTGATTTTCTTAACCGTATAGGTTCAGTAGGACAGGGGCCGTCAGAGTATATTTATCTTTCAGAAATTTCTACAGATCCTTCTCGTCAGAAAGTTTATATATATGATGGAAAGACACGCTATTTAAAAAGATATGGATATGATGGCATTTTTGAAGGGAATATTTTAAAATGTAAAATCCCTTTTATAGTATCCTTGTTTTATTATGATGATAATTTTGTTACTATGAGCGATATTTATATTTATCGTTTTTACGAACATAAAATGCAAGATAAACTATATGGATATAGTTTGTGTGATACTATGGGACATTTCATAGATACAACACCGCATCTTTATCATCGTCTAAAAGATATTGCTACTGTAAAGTATAATCAGCCACTATTTGGTTTAGGTATAACTCGTTGTAAAGATGTTATGTTAATGGTAGAGGGAGGTTTGGCAGATACGATAAATACCGTTTCAGGCAATAAAATAACGCCCCGTTATTTTTTGAAATATGGTGAAGATGCTAAACCTGATATCAATAAATTGTGGTATCCTGATTATGAAGTGCGAGTAGAAGGAGTGAATAGTTCATTTTTTATAAAGTCTCCTGCATATGAAACTCCCCGTTATTTCTTTATAAAAGG
>NZ_QRMP01000028.1:385-53464 GCF_003473295.1 Parabacteroides sp. AM08-6 | reverse complement strand
AAGGGGCTTTTGATTTTTATTCCTAATGCGTTTGCCCTGTAGTCATGCCGAAACTGACGGGAACAAGATATTTGTAACAAAGTATGTATTTCTACTTATTATCCATACCTGCAAATCCCATGCAAAGGGCTGTTACTGCATAGTACTCAAAGAATAAGGCAATGATTCAGGAGAAGTAGCCCAACTTTTGTTCGGAACATTTCCCATAACAAACGACAACACACCCCCCTTTTCTATATCTTCATGCAGAATATAACTCTTATCATACACTTTGCCATTCAATGTGGCAGACTGGATATAGATATTCTCTTCCGATACATTTTTAGCTATAATTTTAAAGATTTTCCCTTTCCCAACCGAGATGGCGACTTCCTCAAAACTGGGGCTTCCGATTACATAATAAGGCATCCCCGGACAAACCGGATAAAAACCGACCATGCTAAATACAAGCCATGCCGACATTTGTCCCGCGTCATCATTTCCGCACAACCCGTCAGGCGTGATGTAATATTCCTTATCAATCACATGTTGTACCCACTTCTGTGTTTTCCAAGGTTGGCCGGCATAATTAAACAAATAAGCCACATGGTGGCAAGGCTCGTTGCCATGCCAATAATATTCCTCTTCAAAAAAGCGATCCAGACGTTCCGTAAAACGGTCTTTTCCACCGATATGTTCTATCAAACCAGCTACATCCTGAGGGACATACCAAGTATAATGATAAGGTGTACCTTCACATATATAAGAAACAAAATTATTAGGTTCGAATGGGGTTATCCAAGAACCATCCGCATGTCTTCCTCTGGCATATCCGGTTTCCCGGTCAATCACATTTTTATAATTAAAAGCCCTTTGTTTTAAAAGCCGTGCATCTGCATCTTTTCCTAATTTATCAGCAACCCGGGATAATACAAAATCGTCATAAGCGTATTCAAGAGTTCTGGAAACCTGCTCCTTTTGATGGAAGGCCTCTTTGACACCATCTTCCAAAGGGACATAATTATATTTCAGATAAGATTCAGCGGCCCTACGTCCTTTTCCGCCAAGATAGCTGTTTCTATCCGGATTCGGTTCAAAAGCATTTTTACGCATCAGTTTATAAGCTTCCTCATAATCAAACCCTGGTAGATTTTTCAAAATAGCATCACCTATCAAAGAAAGACCATGGTCTCCAATCATAGCAGACGTATAATTATTCCAGGCAGGAAAAATCGGCAACCATCCTCCTTCTTGGCCTTTCACCACGAAAGAGTGGACCATATCCGCATTGATTTTGCTATCGATAATAGACAGTAAGGGATGTACAGCCCTATAAGTATCCCAGAGTGAAAAATCGCAATAATAATCAAAACCATCCGCTTTTGCAATTTCCTCTTTTGCACCAAAAACAGGATAGGACCCCTCCACGTCGCTAAATAAACGTGGCAATAAGCTGGCATTATAAAGCGCACTATAAAACTTGATTTTCTCATCTTCGTTCTTTCCTTTTACTTTGATTTTACCCAAAGCCTGCATCCAACGTGTTTTTGCCTCTTTTTTGACTTGGTTGAAATTCCATGCGGGAATTTCTTTATCCAAATTCAAACGGGCATTTTCCAAGCTGGTAAAAGAAGTGCCAACTTTCACTTTTACTTTACAAGGTTGACTGTTTGATAAACGAAGCCAAGCACCCACCGGCGTTTTATTCCCGGTAGTCCGGATTTGTCCCTTTATTTCCTGTTCACCATTCCACAAACCATATTCAGCTATATCACAGTCCAACTGAATCACAAAAAAGCCATTAAAACCCGCATATTTTCCGGAACCTTGATAAATACGATGAACAGGATTATAACCGCGAATCTCATGTTTTTGCACATCTATCTCAAGAAAACCAAGACCTTCATCACTATTCGGTTCAATCACCAAATACTGATTCCCTTCCTTTTTAAAATCAAATTGCATCATTCCGGCACGGGATAAACCGGTTAATTCAGCCTGAATTTCGTAATCTTTCAGATAAACACTATAGAAGAAAGGACTCGCTATTTCCTGTTTGTGGTCAAATTGAGAAGCTCTCTCTTCTGCCAGAAACACAGGCTTGCCCATCATAGGCATAATTGTAACAGTACCATAATCCTGCACACAAGAGCCATTCATCCAATGACTGCCCCTAAAGCCTTGGATTGCATCTTGATAATAGTAATAAGGAGACATACATTTCTGCTCCGTAGCTTGTGTTTGCGGAGTCCAATTCGTCATCCCATGCGGAACACCTACCAAAGGAGCAATCTGTCCCCGTTCTTCCTTAGTATTTTTCGCTATTCCTTTTACAATCCGTACATCTGTCCCAATAAGCGGATTGACATACGATGTATAATCTTTTTGGGCATTCAAGAAAGTCAAACTTCCCAACCCTGCTAAAATCACGACTAACAAAGATTTCATTTTTACAGCTTTTGATATATCAGGGAAGCTGAAAGTAGAAATTCCACTTTCTGCTAACCCCTATTAAATTAATCCATTGAACTTTATCCAAGAACACACGCTCCAACTCAAACTCCGCATCTTACCTCATAAGCAAGCAATCTGTTCACACGACTCAAAACTCCTAATTCTTCCGTATAGGAATATTCTTATTCTTGCCTTTTGCCTCTAAGATACCCCTATTCATAATTATTATTCATTTCCCCAAAGTTTCGAACCATTTCCCTTACTTTTTCTCCATTCATGACGCCATTTATGAATATCCGTATTGCTGATAAACGGTTTCAGACGACGCTCCTCCTTGGTCGGAGCAGGAGGTAAAGCACTTGCCTTGTCCTGATACCAATAAGCGACACTGGCCAAATCTAAGGTCAAATTGTTATTATGTCCATGCTCAATCGTTGCTTTCAGTTCTGTTTCAAAAAAGACCGGATCATTGATAAAGAAACGATAAACATGTGTACGTCCCAACCAGCCTATATCATTATTAACCCGCGGATAACCGAAATACGGATGGCTGAAAGGTTCTTTCGGACACCAGGATGTATTAAAGAAATCTTCCGTTCCTGTACCAATCAGCGAAGGTTTCTGTTCACCGTCAATAAACCACATATCATCACCCTCGCCATACCACATCGGAGTCGGACAATGCACATAATAGTTAATCCCCACAAAATGTCCTTTTCCTTTGATATCGGCAAAAACATAATTATCTGCTCCGGTCGTATTATTTTTGTTCTCTCCCACTACTCCCCATTCGGTTTCCCCTTCAGGCAGCGCATCTGTTAATTCATGATTATACCAAGCATGAAAACGCCCCATATCCTTCGGTAATTTATCCATTTCCAGATAATCCACATAAAAATAGAATGCTTCAATTGTATGATCCGACTGATTTTCGACTTCCAACCTGGCTCCTTTGGCAAAAGGCATAACGAAATAAGAGGACATCCCCGTCCCTCTGGCCGGACCGGCAGATAAAGGGAAAGAGGCATAGTTATATTGTTCGTTCCATCCTTGCCCGAAGAAAGGGCCGATGGGAGCTTCCACCGAAGGTTTCTCATTCCCGTCCCAATACATACGTAAAATGACATCATTACGAATCAGGCGGTCCGGTCCCGGGGCTATTGTTATCCAAATATGGTTTATTACACCACTACCTTTGATATCGGCAAATACGCGGGTTTCACCGGATTTGATATTTTCCAGCCTGTCATTGTTTCCTCCGGTAGGGTCGGTACTGCTAATTCTTTTATTACGTACCCCGTTTTTAACTTTCGCCAAATCGTATAACTCACCGGACACATTCTCCTGAGAAATACCGGACAAACTAAAAAACATCAGTCCGATAAGCAGGGATAAAAATTTAAATCTTACGTTTATCATACATATTACAAATTAAGTTGACAACAGTGTTTATTCATAATCAGACATTCAGATATAAACATAATTCCAAAGAATATATCAGAGACAACAAAATTAGCATAAGTTAATCGTTTTAGTTTACATTTCTACAGTGTTCTAAAACATAATATGAAAAATTAAAACAGGGAATAGGCAAATAAGTTATAAACAAACAAGCTATAAATTTCAAAGACCCTTCTTCTTTAAAGAAAAGTTAAAACCCGAATAAATGTTTTATAACACCTTCTATTTAGATTGCTAAAACGTTAAACCTATTACATTTGTATCGGTTAATCATTCTATTCTATACCATAAAAACAACTGATATGAAATCAATTTTTACTTCACCGACAGGCAAAAGCTACCTGATACCTTTTGTTTTGGTTACAAGTCTATTCTTAATGTGGGGAATGGCACACGGCTTGTTGGATGTATTAAACAAGCATTTCCAGGTGGCATTCACCATGTCGAAGGCACAATCGGGTCTGGTACAGTTTTCTACCTATATTGCTTATGCACTCATCAGTATCCCGGCCGGCCTGTTCATGAAACGGTTCGGATATAAAAAAGGAATTATTCTGGGACTGTTTTTGTATGCTATCGGAGCCTTCGGATTTATTCCGGCAGCACTTTTACATTCAGCCAATCCGTTCCTGATAGCTTTATTTGTTGTCGCTTGCGGATTATGTGTATTGGAAACCGCCGCCAATCCTTATTCAACGGTACTAGGACCGAAAGAAAACGCCGCCCAACGTATCAATTTATCGCAATCGTTCAACGGTTTGGGTTGGATATTAGGTCCGCTGATTGGCGGTCAACTTATTTTAGGAGCATCGCCGGAAGATACAATGGCTTTGACTAAGCCTTATATTATATTAGGTACAGCGACATTGCTGATTGCAGTACTGTTTTTCTTCACGAAATTACCGGATATCAAGGATGAAGAAGAGCCGAAAATAAAAGTCGAAGCGCAACCAACCCGTTCCATGTGGTCACACAAACATTTCGTATTGGCGGTTATTGCCCAATTTTTATATTGTGCAGCACAAACCGGAGTTTTTAGTTTCTTTATCAATTATGTAACGGAACTCGATTCATCAATTACTCCGTTGACGGCATCCCGTTTTCTGGCTTTCGGAGGAATGTTGTTATTCATGATAGGCCGTCTGACCGGTAGTGCGGTAATGGCTAAATTTGCTCCCAATAAGCTTCTGGCATTCTATTCCGTTATGTGCTGCATTGCCATGGTGCTGGTTATTTTAGAGTTAGGACAAATTTCTCTATATGCGCTCTATATTACATTCTTCTTCATGTCTATCATGTTCCCGACCATTTTTGCATTAGGACTGTCGGGAATGGGTATTTATACGAAAAAAGCATCCTCCTATATTATTATGGGAGTTGCCGGAGGAGCTTTTGCTCCTATGCTAATGGGATTCATCGGAGAGCAGAATATGGCTATCGGCTTCATTGTGCCATTGTTATGTTTTGCCTATATCGCTTATTTTGCTTTCAAGGGATACAAGTTGTAATTAATAATTGTCAGACTATAAATTAATGTTATGAAGAAATTAAGTCTAATTTTAGTAACCTTTCTGGTTATAGCAGGGCTTATACAAGCCCAGGACTACCCATTCAACGGATTAAATATGAGTATGGGAAATCTCTCCCGTTTGTCGAATGCGAAAACACGTTCGATTAGTCCGGAAAACTTCACCGGAGAGCCGGGAAAAGGCGGCATGGCCGACCCTAAAGACCGGGATTCCAGAAATATAGCCAATTCGTGGGGAGCAGCACGTGATTTAGGCAAAGGCTGGAAAGTAAATCCCTTCATTATCGTTAAACCAGGAGAAACCATCACTATTGCCGAAATGGAAGGTCCGGGTGCTATCCAACAAATCTGGATGACTCCTACCGGAAATTGGCGTTTTTCTATTATCCGTATGTATTGGGACGATGAAAAAGAGCCGTCGGTGGAATGTCCGATTGGTGACTTTTTCGCAAGTGCTTATAACGAATATGCACAATTATCCTCTCTGGCTATCTGTGTAAATCCCGGTAGCGCATTCAATTGCTACTGGCAAATGCCTTTCCGTAAAAAAGCACGTATCACTTTGGAAAATATTGATACACGCGATGAAATGCGTCTATACTACCAAATCAATTATACGTTGACGGACGTCCCGGCAGATGAAGGTTATTTCCATGCTCAATTCCGCCGTTCCAATCCAACACAAGGCTCACTCCATACACTGGTTGACGGCATTAAAGGAAAAGGACAATATGTAGGGACTTATCTGGCATGGCGTGTAAACGACAACCGTTGGTGGGGAGAAGGCGAAATCAAATTCTTTATGGACGGTGACAAGCAATATCCGACTATTTGCGGAACAGGAACCGAAGATTACTTCTGTGGTTCTTACAATTTTGAAAATGGGGCAACCCATCGATACCAGGAATTCACAACCCCTTATAGCGGTATGCATCAGGTTATCCGTCCGGACGGGCTTTATCGCGCTGTCACGGCTTTCGGACTTTACCGTTGGCATATCATGGACCCGGTCCGTTTCGATAAGGACTTGAAAGTTACCATCCAGGATTTAGGTTGGCGGCATGACGGTCGTTACAATAACCAGAAATCGGATATATCATCCACCGTATTCTGGTATCAGACCGAACCGCATGCCAAATTCCCGGCATTGCCCTCTAAAGATGAATTGGAAATTCCCTGATAGTAAGTGAATTTATGAAATACCCTATTCACATACTGGCAGCCATGATAGTAAGTGCTGTTTTTTGTACATGCAGCCAGTCTAATAAAAATAAAACAGAAATGAAATCATACGAAAAAGGGACATTCGGATACGACCTGGAATATTTATCCGTCAAAGACAGTCTGGTCATATTAAGTAGCGACGATAAGCTTTCACAGGTAATCGTCTCCCCCAAATATCAGGCAAAAGTATTTACATCGACAGCCGCCGGAGAAGCAGGGAAAAGCCTCGGATACCTGAATTACAATGCGCTCGATTCAAAAGAAACAAATGAGCACATGAACGGATACGGAGGTGAAAATCGTTTATGGCTGGGACCGGAAGGCGGACGTTACTCCATCTTCTTCAAGCCGGGAAGTGAACAGGTTTATGAAAACTGGCATACACCTAAACCCATCGATACCGAACCTTGGGAGGTGGTTACTTCCAATAGGCAATCGGTTGTATTGAAGAAAGATATGGAAGTTGCCAATTATTTGGGGAATAAAATGCACCTCAACGTAGACCGTAAAATCAGCATGTTAAGCCCTGCCGACATACAAGCCACATTAGGCATAAATCCGGGTAACAAAATCCAATCGGTTGCTTATGCTACTCAAAACAAAATAACCAATCTAAATGATTATGCCTGGACAAAAGAAACCGGAACGATTTGTATCTGGATGCTCGACATGTTCAATACAGCCCCCCATTCACTTACAATTGTACCTTTTAAAACGGGTGATGAAAAGGAATTAGGAAAAATAGCGACTACTGACTATTTCGGAGAGATTCCCGCCGAACGACTGAAAATAAAAGATGGCGTCCTATTCCTGAAAACCGACGGAAAATGCAGAAACAAGCTGGGGATGAATGCTATGCGGACAAAAGCAATTGCAGGGAATTATGACCCGGACTCCAAACGACTAACCATCACTACATTCGATACCGACAAAAATGGCATTTATCTCAACCAAGAATGGAATCCTGACAAAAATCCGCTTATCGGAGATGCTTTGAATGCCTATAATGACGGTCCGCTGGAAGATGGCAGTATCATGGGTCCCTTCCTGGAAGTGGAAAGTGCCTCACCGGCAGCTTTCCTCAATCCAGGAGAAACTTTACAACACAATCATAATGTATTCCATTTTGTGGGAGAAGAAACCGATTTAACTCCTATCACGGAAGCATTATTCGGGGTCTCGATTGAAGAGATCAAACGTGTATTCTAATCTTCGTTATTCAATTAAGCTAAACAATTAAAGACATGAAAAATTCATTTCCAAAAATTGGTATTCGCCCGGTTATTGACGGACGACGCCGCGGTATTCGTGAATCCCTGGAAGATATGACAATGGGATTGGCAGAAAGAGTGGCTAAACTATATACAGAAACACTCCGCTATCCGGATGGTTCACCGGTAGAATGCGTTATAGCCGACACCTGTATCGGCGGTGTAAAAGAAGCGGCAAACTGTGCCGAAAAATTTGCAAGAGCCGGAGTTGGTGTTTCCCTGTCCGTCACCCCTTGCTGGTGCTACGGTTCGGAAACAATCGACATGGACCCGCTCATTCCGAAAGCAATTTGGGGGTTCAACGGGACAGAACGTCCGGGGGCTGTTTATCTGGCAGCGGCATTGGCGGCGCACAATCAGAAAGGATTACCTGCATTCGGTATCTATGGCCATGACGTACAGGATGTAACAGACCCGACTATTCCTGATGATGTCAAAGAGAAATTGCTTCGCTTTGCCAAAGCCGGTCTGGCTGTCGCTATCATGCGTGGCAAATCTTATCTGGCTATCGGCTCTGTATCGATGGGTATCGCCGGTTCTATCGTCAACCCCGAATTCTTGCAGGAATACTTGGGCATGCGTGCAGAATATGTAGACTGTAGCGAATTGCTCCGTCGTATCCAGTTGGGAATTTACGATAAGGACGAATACGAAAAGGCACTTGCCTGGACAAAAAAGAATTGTATGTCACGGGAAGGGACTGATTACAATCCGGAAAGTATCAAACGAACACCCGAACAAAAAGAAGCTGATTGGGAATTTGTCGTAAAAATGACTCTTATCATGCGCGACCTGCTGATAGGTAACGAAAAATTGGCAGAAATCGGCTATAAGGAAGAGGCCATGGGGCATAACGCCATTGCCGGCGGTTTCCAGGGACAACGCCAGTGGACAGATTTCCTGCCAAACGGTGACTTCTCCGAAGCCATCCTCAATTCCTCTTTCGACTGGAACGGTATTCGTGCGCCTTTCACTTTCGCAACCGAAAACGATCATCTGAACGGCCTTTCCATGTTGTTTGGAAACTTGCTGACCAATACGGCCCAGATATTTGCCGATGTCCGTACCTATTGGAGTCCTGAAGCCATCGAACGTGTCAGTGGCTGGAAGCCGGAAGGATTGCTGGCCGAAGGAGCTATCCACCTCATCAATTCAGGTTCCTGTACCCTGGACGGAACCGGGCAACAAACCAAAGACGGCCAACCGGTGATGAAACCTTATTGGGAAATATCGGAAGAAGAAGTAGAAAAAATGCTGGACGTAACAACCTGGTATCCGGCCTCATTAGAATATTTCCGCGGAGGAGGCTATTCTTCGAATTTCCTGACAAAAGCAGGTATGCCTGTTACGATGTGCCGGCTGAACCTGACCAAAGGGATAGGCCCGGTGTTGCAGATTGCCGAAGGGTGGACAGCGACATTCCCTGACGATGTATTTGATATTATCAACAAACGAACAGATAAAACCTGGCCGACCACCTTCTTCGTTCCCCGCGTCACAGGAAAAGGACATTTCAAAGATGTATATTCCGTTATGAATTACTGGGGAGCCAACCATGGAGCCATCAGTTACGGACACATCGGGGCAGATTTGATTTCAATGGCCTCCATGCTTTCGATACCTGTTTGTATGCACAATGTGGATGAAGACAAGATATTCCGTCCCTCTGCATGGAATGCCTACGGTTCGGATATAGAAGGTTCAGATTACAGAGCCTGTACCGCCTACGGGCCTCTGTACAAATAAAAAGAATGATGAAAAAAGTCTCAATAAAAGATATAGCACGGGAAGCCGGCGTTTCAAACGCGACTGTGTCATTAGTATTAAACGGAAAAGAGAAAGAAGGACGTGTCAGCAAAGAAGTTGCAGACCGTGTAAGAAAAATAGCGGACGAAATGAACTACCAGCCTAACGGTCTGGCAAGAAGTTTGCAAAGTGGCCGCACTTATACGATAGGCTTGATTGTCGCGGACATCTCAAACCCTTTTTTCGGTACGTTGGCTTACTATGTACAGGAACAAATAGAAAAAGCCGGCTATACGGTTATGATTATGAACACAAATGAAAGTGATCAGCAAATAGATAAAATCATATCCAATCTGGTCAACCGGCAAGTCGACGGCTACATCATCGTGCCTACCGAACACGGAGAACCGTATATCAACCGTCTGCTCAATTCCAATGTCCCTTTAGTCCTGTTGGATAGATACTATCCGGCCCTGCCGACCTACAATGTAATGATAGACAGTTATCAGGCATCATTTCAAGCAACCAATCTGTTAATCAGGAAAGGGTGCAAAAATGTCGGATTGCTCATGTATCAAAATACGCAATCCCACATGAACGAACGTAAACACGGATATATCGATGCCCTCCAACAGGCTGGCTTATTCAAGGAAGAATTAATAAAACAGGTAGATTTCTCTAATTTGAAGTCAGATATATACAATGCCGTCGCTTCATTACTCCAACTTAAGGTCGATGGTATTTTATTCGCGACAAACACGATTTCCTTATTAGGCCTGCATGCCCTGATGGAGAACGGCATAAAAATATTGGATGAGATACAAGTTGTCTGTTTCGACCGGAGTGAGGCATTCGAATTCATGCCCCATCCTATTCCTTATATCCAGCAACCTATTGAGGCAATGGGACGCAAAGCTGCCGATTTGTTGTTAGAACAATTAAGTTCAGACGAACGAATTGTACAAACCTGCAAATTCCCGGCTACTCTCGTTCATGAATAAATCTATTGGATTTATCTTCCTATCGGATTTTTTCTTTATGTTTGCAATCTATCTATAACAGACAAAATGAAGAAGATTAATTTTACGACAGCCGTTTTGGTTGTATATCTGATAGTAATGAGCGTGATAGGCTGGCCGGGGAAACAAGCGGAACCGGATTATGTACAATATTTCAGCATCATCATTGTAACTTGCGTAGTCATTGGTATCTTACGGTTTGTCCAAATCAAACGGTACAAATTGCGGGAGAAAAGGAGGAAAGAAAATCAGTAGAGATTCTTTTCTCCCAATAGAAGAAAACGAAAAGGACCTCGGCAATAATCGTCGAGGTCCTTTGCTTTATACTATTTTCAGTCTCCACTGGAACACGGAATTTTCATCCGCATCAAATGCCAGTGCCATCGTAGTGGCACAACAGTGCCATGCCTATGGCATTACAGTGCCACTACGATGGCACTGTGAAAAGTAAATGATGGTTCAGCGAACTGTTTGGGGAGGATTTACAATTTATCTTTTAGGTATCTGCCGGTATAAGAAGTAGCGCACATTGCTATTTCCTCAGGCGTTCCGGCACAAACTAAGTTGCCACCGGCATTTCCTCCTTCAGGACCCAAATCGATTACATAATCGGCACATTTAATGACATCCATGTTATGCTCGATAATAACAACCGTATGGCCTTTATCTATCAAGGCATTAAAAGCCTTCAACAATGTTTTTATATCATGGAAATGCAAGCCGGTGGTCGGCTCATCGAATACGAAAAGAGTGGGTTGCTGCTTCTCCTGTCCCAAGTAATAAGCCAGCTTCACACGCTGGTTTTCACCACCGGAAAGAGTCGATGAAGTTTGCCCCAGTTTAATATAACCGATACCCACATCCTGCAAAGGCTTCAGTTTTCTGATAATCTTCTTTTCCTGCGTTCCGGGATATTGCTCAAAGAACTCGATAGCCTGGTTGACTGTCATTTCCAGCATATCATAAATATTAACGCCATGATATTCGACTTCCAGTACATCCGACTTAAAACGTTTTCCATGACAAGCCTCGCATTCGAGCGTGATATCAGCCATAAATTGCATTTCGACCGTAATTTTGCCTTCACCTTTACATTCTTCACAACGCCCGCCCTCTTTGTTGAAAGAGAAATAAGCCGGGGAATATCCCATTTGCTTAGCTAACGGTTGGTCTCCAAAAAGTTTTCGTATCTCGTCGTAAGCACCGATATAAGTAACCGGGTTCGAGCGGGAGCTTTTCCCGATAGAGTTCTGGTCGACAAACTCAATCCCCTTCACCAGGTGCATATCTCCGTTCAGGCCACAACAATCCACCATCAGACGGGCAGCCTCATCCAGGTAGTGCTTTACACCTTCATAGAAAATATCACGCACCAACGAACTCTTGCCGGAACCGCTGACGCCCGTTACCACCGTCATTACGTTTAACGGGAATTTCACATCTATTCCTTTCAGGTTATTCTTGCGTGCCCCCTTCACCTCGATATAATTATTCCACAAACGGCGGAAAGCGGGCACTTCTATTTTATCCTCACCTGTCAGATAACCGACCGTATAACTGTTGCTGCTGGTTTTCAGGTTATTCACATCCCCTTGATAAACCACCTCTCCTCCCAGACGACCGGCTTTCGGACCGATATCGATAATATAATCGGCGGCACGGATAATTTCCTCATCATGCTCCACCACCACAACCGTATTCCCCAATTCCTGCAACTGGCGCAATACTTGAATCAACAAATCCGTGTCGCGGGAATGAAGCCCTATACTCGGTTCATCCAGGATATAAAGCGAACCGACCAAGCTGCTGCCCAAAGAAGTTGCCAGATTAATCCGCTGGCTCTCCCCTCCGGATAGGGAAGCCGACAAGCGGTCGAGCGTCAGATAACCCAGTCCGACATCCAGCAGGAATTGCAACCGGTTGGAGATTTCCGTCAACAGGCGTTTAGCAACAGAAGCATCGTTTTCATCCAGTTCAAGCTGTTCAAAAAAGGCTTTTGCCTCCGTAATCGGCAAAGTCACCAGCTCGGCTATATTTTTACCTCCGACCTGTACATATAAGGCTTCAGGCCGCAGGCGGGAACCTTTACAAGTCGGGCAAACCGTTTTCCCCCTGTAGCGGGCCTGCATCACACGGTATTGGATTTTATACAGGTTTTCTTCCACGAACTTGAAGAAGTCGTCAATTCCATGCAATCCTTTCGCTCCATGCCAAAGCAAGTCTTTTTCCTTTTGAGTCAAATCGTAATAGGGACGATGGATTGGAAAATTATATTTTTCACTTCGCGCGATAAATTCTTTCAGCCATTCGCCCATCACCTCCCCTTTCCAGCAGACTACCGCTCCTTGAAAGACAGAAAGGCTTTTATCCGGAACAACGAGGTTTTCATCTATCCCCAACACTTTCCCGAATCCCTCGCAAGTCGGACAAGCTCCCAGCGGATTGTTGAAACTGAACATCATGTCGCTTGGCTCCTCGAACGTCATTCCATCAGCTTCAAACTTTTTTGAATATTCTTTTACAACGGTTCCTTCCGGGGTATAAATACGTATCAGACAGGTGTCATGCCCCTCGAAGAACGCGGTCTCGGCGGAGTCTGCCAAACGGCTTTTCAGCGTTTTATCCGTGGAAACCGTCAAACGGTCTATCAGCAACTCGATTACAGGGGAAGAGAGCAAGGCATCATCAGCCAGCACTTCCCCGATACGATAAACCGTATCATGAATGGAAAGACGGGTATAGCCTTCCTTTTGTAAGATTTCCAACTGTTCTTTTATTCCCCGTCCATCAGGCAAAACGACTGGTGCATAAACAGCAAAACGGGTTCCTTCCGGATAGGAAAGCACCTCTTTTACAATGTCGTTTACTTGATGTTTCCTGACTTCCAGACCGGAAACAGGCGAAATGGTTTTTCCAATACGGGCATACAACAGGCGCAGATACTCGTATATCTCGGTAGAAGTCCCCACCGTTGAACGCGGATTGCGGGTATTTACTTTTTGTTCGATGGCTATCGCGGGCGGAATGCCTTTGATATAATCACATTCAGGTTTGCCCATGCGTCCCAAAAACTGGCGGGCATAAGCGGAAAGACTTTCGACGTAGCGCCGTTGTCCTTCCGCATATAATGTATCAAATGCTAACGATGATTTTCCACTACCTGATAATCCGGTTATGACAACCAATTTGTCGCGGGGTATCTCGACATCAATATTCTTTAAGTTATTAATACGAGCTCCCTTGATAAATATCGAATTGTTTTCAGACATATTCTTTTCCTTGTTTTTATTCGGTTTGGCAACTATTCATTTACCACCTTGCAAATTTAGAAAAGTAATATCGTTCTGACAAGCAATCGACTGGCATTCACATTCCGAAACAATCTCAGGCGGTTTGTCCGGTTACCCTTAACCGGCCCCTTGCGAGCCGGGATTTAGAGCCGGCAACCAGGGATAATGTCCTTGTGTGTTTACTTTACGCCGGTAGAGCTTATTTCCGGACAGCACATACAGTACATTCAACTCTTTTCCACCAAAGCAAAGAGAACTTATTCTCCCTGAAGGCAATGTCAAAATTGCACGGACGCGCCCATTATGGTCGCAGACCTGCACACCCATTACGGTTGCAATAAACAAATTGCCATTCCGGTCGAACACCATATTCCCATTTTCAGTCCAATCATAATTTTCAGTATTATGCAGCCAATAGAAACGTTGTCCATTCTCCGTCTTCCCCTCTTCCGTAACCGTATAGCTATACAGCCACTGGGAGTTTTTCTCCGACCGCAACATCAATTGCAGATTAGGGAATAAAGCCAAATAACCGCCGCCATTCAGCTGCCGGTTCAGAAGTTGCTTAGGAGCATTCGGTTGAATCAGCCACAGGCAGTCGTCCTCTCCGGAGGCTTGCGTAAGGTAAATAGAACCTTTTTCCGTGGCCAAAACCGATTCAATCCGGTTCAGTCCTTTAGCTATCGTTCTTTTCTTCCCGTTTCCGGCTTCAATCAGATTACCTTTCGTGTCAGCTAAATAAAGATGTTCGCCTGTTGACCCGACTAACGATTCATTCGCATTTAAAGTTAAAACAGTAGACAAATTCCCTTCTGCGTCCAACTGATAGACTTTATGTTTCTCATCCTGCACCAAAACACCTCCGTCCCGGGTAGCAAACAACTGTCCCTGGGGAGTGAACGATAAATCCACCGGTTCCCATTCACAGTCTTTCAACACTATTCCGGGAAGCATGTTATTAGACGAATTTCCTTTCTGGACTCTATGCGGCCAACCTTTCCACAACCAGCGCATAACATCCGGGAATATCAGGGCTGCATGCGTACCGTCGTGTCCGCCATGTCCCCAGGAATGTGCCACTTCATAACCGGAAAAACGCAAAGCTGATTCCATCAGCACATTCGACTCATACCAACTTCCGAACAGTGGATTCCATGTATCCTGGCTTCCGTCTTCCAAGAAAATACGCAATGGCTTGGGCTCCGTTTTTCTAATCAGAGCGGGATATTCGTTTCCACCGCGCATCGGAACATACGTCCCGATGGCACTATACACGCGGCTGAAAGCATCCGGCCGAAACCAAGCTGCCGTAAAAGCGCAAATAGCTCCGCTGCTACATCCGGAAATAGCCCGGTCATTAGCATCTTTTGATAAGCGGATGGGGCGTCCGTCGGCAGTAGACTGTTGTTCGACCTCCGGCAAAAGTTCTTCAAGCAAGAAACGGGCGAACGTATCATCCGTTTTATCGAATTCGTTGCTCCGGTTATATCGCAGGACTTCTCCTTTGGCATTCCTCACCTCGCCGGGAGCAACAAAAACACCGATTGTTACCGGCATTTCGCCGGAAGCAATCAAATTGTCGAATACTGTCGGCGCATTATGTTGCACACCGTCCAAAGAAACAAACAAGCAAGCCGGCTCATCCGGATTATATCCTGCCGGAACGTAAATCCAATAAGACCGCTGCGTACCGGGATAAATCTTTGAGGACGAGAACTCCCTTTGCATAACTTCGCCGGGAGTACCGTTTTCCAGAGGCTGTGTAGCAGGGTCGAATGGATAAGCCTGTGTATCTGCATTCTGTGCAAAAGCCAGACTTCCTATAAACAATGAAACAACTGTTATTAATAATCTTAGTATATTCATACTAAATTATTTTTAATAAACAGGAATGTTCTCTATACTTACCGGACCAACCAAACCTGACTTCTGCAAAGCATCTTCCGGTTTGAAATTAAGACATGGAGCCCATGTTTTCCGTTCATTTTCAGGCAATCCGCTATCACCAATCAAGCGATTCATCCAAGTGGTGACAACTTCTATTTCCACTTTATTCTTTCCTTTCTTCACAAAGTCCGTTATGTCCACTTTGTAAGGAGGAGTCCAGACACCGCCGGCATACTGACCGTTCACTTTGACTTTAGCCATCACGCCTACATCATTCAGGTTCAGCAATAACTGTCCTTCCGGTTTCTTTTTCAGATTAAAGTCCTTTTCATACAAAAGGGTTCCCGAATAATGACGGATGTCGAAGTTTTCATTTTTACTGATATCTTCCAATTGAGCGAATGTAACCGGAGTTTCCGGTCCTCTCTTTTGAGCATCGAACGTTACTTTCCATGAACCATCCAACTGAACCAGTGTTTCAGGAGTCGGGAAATTAACCGAAATATCTGTTCCTTTAGCAGCAGAAGCCGGTTTACGGAAAACAACAAATGCACTTTCAAAAGGATACAATCTCATCGGCACTACAGTTCCGGTAGAAGTCTGCTCCCAACCTGAAAGCGTACGAATACTACCTGTTACGGCATTCCACAATTCCGGTTGTTTGGAACGAACACGGAACTCAGGATTTATTTCAATTGTCTTGTCCGCTTGATTAGTTATAAAATAGATTTCAGTATCCCCATCCGTACGATGACCATACAGAACCGGGTCGTCCGCCGTCAATTTACAATCGGGCGTACATCCGATATGCCGGAATGCTTCTTCCATCGTCATGCCATACAAAAGCTGTCCTTTTCCTCTTCGTACATGTTTTACATTTACGCCATCGAGACCTGCCCAAAGCTGGTCGGCCATTTCCTTCACTTGCTTATCGGCAACACCGTAATTTTCCATACTCGGAGAACGCTTAGGAGCCGGCCCCATAATAACAGCACCCGCTTCCACCAACTTTTTAATTTTCGCCAGCAGTTCAGGACGCATCGTTTCCAGTTTCGGAAGAACCAAAATTCGATACTGAGTACCATGAGGCAAAGTAAGCAAGCCATCTCTTACAAACATATCCCGTTCGATAACTTCCGCATTGATATAGTCAAACTGATACCCTTTCGGCAGGGCCGGATCCGCAATACCGGTCATCTTCGGAGCGTCCTCACCGATAAAATAAGCGACATCGGCCACATTCAATCCCTGCTGCAACATATAGTTGACACGTTTCAGGTAAGAAGTAAACAAATCCATCTGCGAGAACCAAGTATTCTTCCGGTTAAACTCACTGCTGAACCAAGCATTCACGCCCGGCTCCCGATCCTCAAACGGTTGTTCGATATAAAGATGTAATAAAGTATTATTAATCCCTTCCGAGAAGAAACGGTCGCCTCTCTGTTTCATCATAGCCGGATAACAAGTGAACGGAACGCCACCGCTGGTAAATGATTCGGCCGAGATTTTTGTCTTTCCATAAATATGTCCGCAAGAAGAAGCCGCCCGGTTTTCGATATTACCCAAATCCCCGAAGCTCCAGAATTCACCGCCTATCTCATCAGACTGGCCGCCATATTGCAGGAATTCACCCGGAAATCCCCAGTGGCCGTAATTCTCCAACCAAGTAGTCAGTCCGTACCGATGGCAAACATCACGCAACCCACCGACATAATCATAAGAGACTTTATCGGAAATCAGACGGCGCAAATCCCATAAGAAACGGTCGGAAGCATCTTCACTTTGCACGACATATCCTTTAAATACAGGCAAGAAAGGAAGAGGGTCATACCCGTAACGTTCCTCAAATATCCGTAGGAAATTGTCTGTAAAGTTCTGTCCGCCCGTTTCATAGCTATCCTGTACCACCACTTTCCAACATTTACGGTCTTCCGCCGGAATACGACGAAGTACTTCTCCCATATAAGCATCAAAATGGGCCTCAATATGTTTACGACTCATTTTGTCTGTTTCCAAACCGGTTGCTTCAGGGTCAGCGGGAGCATTGGTAACACCTGTCGGCAACATACCTGTACGCATCACTGTCCAATCACCTGCCGGGGCATCCCAAACCAAACGGTCGTCTTGCATATTGGAAGAAAGGTCGATTACTTTAGACGGTTCAATCAACAAAGACAAATCATCTACAGCAGGCTGTTCCGGCCATTGATATTCATGCCAGTAAGGAAGTGGAGTCTGGAACATCTTCGCCAATGTTTTTTCCGGATAACGCTCTATGGCCGGTGCAGAAGAGAATTCGAGCTCATTAATTCCTGAATTCTGTACCATCTCACTAAATTCCAAGCGGAATTCCGAAGCGGTTGTAGCCGGAGTTGATACGACAATCGGAGCATAAGGCTCAAAACCTACATTCAGTGCATCATTGTAACGATCTATATTAAATTCGGCCAATGTCCGGTATGCGTTATTTTCTTTTACCAGCAAGCGGCCTTTACCTCTAACCGCTCTATGAACCGGATAAAGCTTCAAGCTGCGCAAGGTAAAGGGCTTATCCGTCCGGAAATCGACCTGTACGGGCTGCTCCTGATTCTCGGCAAACACAAGCCCAGTCTCGACATTTCCGTCAATCAGGTTATTCAAGTCCTTCAAAGCAGATTGGGAAGTTACTTGTGTGTTGGCCAACGATAGCAGATTTGCCTTTTTATCCACAGAGGGGAAAGCAATCACCTTTACGTCCTGAAAATCCTTATCAGGTTTAGGTAAAGAAATATCCACCTTCTTTCCTCCGGCAACCTCAGCCTTGACGGATGTCAAATAGCGCATGGCCTGCCCCGGTTTCACCCACGGACCGCCTGACTGACTCCAACCCGGTGAATTGAATATACCTATTTCTATATTCAACTCGGTCGCTGTTTTAAGTGTGGTATGGAGTATTTTCCACCATTCTTCACTGCCGAATTTCACTTTACCGGAAATACCGTCTACACCGATATTCCCGATGAAAGCACGATTTATGCCTGCTTCCTTCATGGCATGCAGGTCTTTTACAACTCCCTCTTCAGAGATATTACCGGAAATCCAATACCAATACACGGAAGTCTGTACATCATCCGAAGGCTTGATAAAGTTGGTTTCCAACATCGTTTGCTCTTGTGCGTTAGCAGCCAAAGGAGCTAACAAAGAAAGAGATAATAACGTATGAACAAGTGTTTTCCTCATGGTCTATTTAATTTAGATTTGGTCGTAAAAGTAGCAAGATAATGACTTTTTCGACTATTCATATTGATTTATCTCTTTAGAAAAATGATAAAATTGCAATACTTATCCTTATATTTGCACACAATATTGTTATAACAAATTCTCAAACCTGAAAAAATTCATGGTCAATAAATACCTCCGCCTATTTTTGGTACTATTACTTTGTGCAGTAACTTCATGTAAAACGACACAACAGCTTCCGCAGCAAACAGCCACCGGGAAAGAAGCAAAACGTGAATTCCGAGGAGCTTGGATACAAACTGCATTTCAGGGTGAATATAAAGATATGACACCCGCTCAGATGAAAAAAGACTTTATCCGTAAACTCGATTATCTGCAGAAATGCGGTATCAATGCCATCGTGTTTCAAGTTCGTCCCGAAGCGGATGCTTTTTACAAATCGGATATCGAACCGTGGAGCCGTTTCTATACCGGCGAACAGGGAAAAGCTCCTGCCGGCAATTTTGATGTCATGGCTTTTCTCATCCAAGAATGCCACAAGCGGAATATGGAATTTCATGCATGGCTGAACCCTTACCGGGCCAGCACAGCCGGAAATACCCGTTTTGCCGATTCACATATTTATAATAAACACCCCGAATGGTTTGTCACCTATAATAAACAAATCCTATTTGACCCGGGATTACCGGAAAGCCGGCAATTTATCTGCCGTGTAGTACGAGACATCGTGAGCCGCTACGACGTGGACGCCATACACATGGATGATTATTTCTATCCGTATCCGGCCGCCGGCATGCCCTTCCCCGACGACAACAGCTTCCGCAAATACGGACTGAACAAAGGATATACCGCCGCTCAACGTGGGGATTGGCGCCGGGAAAACGTAAACCAACTGATACGCGAAATCAAGCGTACCATCCTGCTGGCTAAACCTTGGGTACGGTTCGGCATCAGTCCTTTCGGCATTTACCGGAACAAAAAAAGCACTCCCGATGGTTCGGGTAGCGAAACAAACGGCCTGCAAAACTATGACGACCTGTATGCCGACATCACATATTGGGTAAAACAGGGTTGGATAGACTATAACATTCCGCAGATATATTGGGAAATCGGTCATCCGGCAGCAGATTATATTACATTAATTAAATGGTGGGATAAAAATGCGAATGGGGGACATCTTTACATCGGGCAGGATGTGGCACGTACGATGAAAGCCGAGCAACTCACCCGTAAGATGCGTTACGAACGCGCTCTTCCTAACGTAAAAGGGAACTGTTTCTGGCCGGCAAACGAGATACTATGGAATAATAAAGGCGTAGCAGACAGCCTCAAACGCAATTATCATCGTTACCCGGCATTAATACCCGCCTATACTCACCTTCATAACCGTGCCCCGCAAGAGGTGAAGAAGCTGAAAACGGAATGGACAGCCAAAGGACTCCTGCTTCACTGGCAAACTCCGCAAAGCCCTACCAACCCAGAGCTGGCCAATTATTTCGTTATTTATCGCTTTGAAGAAAAAGAGCCGGTCAATATAAACGACCCTTCTAAAATCGTAGCTATCACACGTGAAACAAGCTATTTGCTGCCTTACGACAAGGGAATACGGAAATACCGGTATGTGGTAACAGCCGTAGACCGTTTCCACAATGAGAATAAAGGCAAAAGTAAAAAAGTCAAACTTTAAGTCCGGATTATCCCATGACAGAAGTTTTCTGCCAAAAATATACGGATTGCGCTTCATGCCCACATTATCAGAAGCAGCTGTTCAAATACCGTTCCTACCCGAAAGGCATGCTCATTCCACGTGAACGCTGCTCACAGAATACTATATATTTTCTGGTATCGGGACGTGTACAAGTGGATAGCGAAGAACATCCGGGCACGGTTTTCCATGACGGACAATTTATCATGCAACCCATCGGTTCACGGGTGGAATTCCATATTCTCGAAGCAACGGAATGTATCTTATATCTTTTCGAAACTCCTCAGACAATCTGTGGCGACCGTTTTAAAAAGGGACTCGAACTGGCGAAAGATTCCACACTCTCATCAACTGTTATGGATATGTATTTTCCACTCCGCCTTTTTATCAACGGGTTGAAAATGTATCTGAATAACGAACTGCTCTGTGCCGAATTTCTACAGGCCAAACAAACTGAATTATATTTTTTGCTGAATTGCTATTACCCGATTAAGGATATAGCCGCATTCTATGCACCTATATATAGGTATAGTAAAACATTCCGTTATTTCGTCATGCAAAATTATCTGAAGGCAAAAGATGTGGAAACATTTGCCCAGTTGGGAGGTTACAGTACTCCAACCTTCCGCCGGCTGTTCAAAGAGACGTTTGGTGAACCGGCCTATCAATGGATGGTAAAAAAGAAATCCCAGGATATTTATGCCGACCTGACTACAACTCAAATAAGTATTTCCGAAATCTGTTACAAATTCGGTTTCGAGTCCCTTTCCAACTTTTCCCACTTCTGCCGGGCTAATTTCGGCAAATCTCCTCGTGCTATTCGTACTGAAAGCAAAGAAAATGTATAAAAATCAACAACTGTCACAGTTTTTACAACTCTTTGATTAAATAACGCAATTTATCCTGTCTCCATTCAGATTATTTTTGCACTGTATCAAATAAGTTATTTGATTATCAACGGCTAATTAATCAGTATGGACAGTAAAAGTTTTTTATCGGCAGGCATTGTCTTTATGACATTAATCATCGTTGTAAGTATGATTAAGTGCACCGACGAAAAAGGGGAAGAAGAGCAATTACAAGGAAATGTCTATTATTCTTTCAATTGGAATAATGTATTATCCGAAACCTCTGCTCCTCAACATTTACGGTATTGCTTTTATCCGATTGAAAGCGGTTCTGTTATCCAGATGGACGATGATGCGGACGGAATGAGTTTTACATTACCTCCGGCACGATACAAAGTTTTAATATTCAACTGCGATGCAGACAACATAGCATTCCGGAATACAAATAAATTTGAAACGGCAGAGGCCTATATCCCGGAAACAAAATCTAAAAACATCGAGCACTCCGGTGATATTCCTCTATATGGCATCGTGAACGAAGAGCTGATAGTGAAAGCTGGCGAAAACAGTCCGATAGAATTTATCCCAGTTCCGCTGACGCGCAAAGTATCCATCCATATCAAGGTGGATGGGATGGAGCACATCACCGAGTGTAAAGGGTCGATAAGTGGCATGGCAACAACTATAAACCTAAGCAAACAAGAAGTTTTACCGGAAGCTACCACTGAAATACCTTTTCAAACTACAACTTCAGAGGAAGGAGTAGACGCAAATATTCTAATGCTTGGGAAACCGACAGAAGAAGGAGAAACACCTCCGGTCATATCATCGCATGAAGTGAAATTGGACTTTACCCTCACCGACGGAAGTACGGCATCCACCGCCATCGATTTAGGTAATTCCATCGAAGAAACCGAAGGTAGTACCATAGATGTCTCCATTGAAGCCACCGTCGCTAAAGGCATAGCCTTCACTGTAAATGTCAAACAATGGAAAGTAGCACCGGGAGACAAGCTCACGATTGAATAAACAATTATAAAACAATATTATTAACAAAATAAATTTTACAACATGAAAAATCTAACAATCAGCATGCTTGCTATAGCAAGCATATTCTGCAGCTGCAGCAAAGAAAGCGACTTAATAGACGGTGCTAATCCGAACGGTAATAATGAAAAGGTGGAAATTAAGCTGAATGCAGGAGTGGTAACAACAAAAGCTCCTATTGAAAGCGATGCTAGTAGCCATCCTACAAAAGATGTCAGATTGCAAATTGTGACAGCACCGGATGCCGCAGAAGCTGTATGGACAGCGATTACTTCAGTAGCCTCTACTCCAACCTTAAAAACAACAGGTAGTGTTGACTTTACAGGAACTACTTCTTTATACTATAATGCGGATGAAACAAATAAATCTCACTTGTTAGCATATAGCCCCGAAGGGGATAATACAACAGCCGGTTCCGTAACATGGACTATAGATGGTTCCAAAGATATTATAGTAGCACAAGCTGTTAGTGGATCAAAAAACACACCGGTAGGTGCATTAGCTTTTGAGCATTTACTAACACAATTGCAAATAGAGGTCAAGGGTGATGCTGCTGCAACTCAGACTTTTGGCACAACTATTAAATCTATAAAAGTAAAAGATGCACTAACAAAACCCAGCATGACTTTTACGAGTGCCAAAGTAACTACTTTAAATTGGGCTAATACAACAGATAAGGCAACTTTTGATGTATTCAGTACAGGAACAGATACTCCAATTAGCAGCGCTGCCATAAGTAGCAATTTTACAACTGTCGGTTATGTGATGTTACAGCCTGCAGCTACGTACACTTTATTAGTAACCACAGATAAAGTAACAGATAGAGAAGTAACCGTTACAATGAATAGTACAGCCATAGCCGGAAGTGCACATAAAATTGAACTAACATTTAGTGCAACTGCAATCGAGCCAGCAGCAACATTGACCGGATGGAAAACTGACGGTACAAACACAGGAACAGGAACCATCGACTAATATTTCTTCGTACAACAACAGGGGTGTATTATTTTTCTTCCAAAAACAAATAATACACCCCATTTTCATTGTCACTAAAATCCACCTCTCAAAGTATGATTCACAAGAGATACATTATAATTCTATTTCTTTTTAATCTTTGTTGTACAAGCATGGACAATACTGATTTATCCAATAATGCGCCCATCAATATTCGTTTCTCCTCCCGAATCCAAGCCCTCCCTTCTAAATCCATTATCACCGAGACCTCTTTTCCCGATAATTCCGAAATCGGCATCTATGCCTGGGGGCATCATCAAAAAGATGGAGATACAAACACGACTCTTCGTGACGATTTGAATAACGCGAAATACACAAAGGAAACAGGAAGCGAAGAGCTTATTCCTTCCATTGATGCACATTACCCCATTAATCCGGATACCTTGTTAAATTTTTATGCCTATTATCCTTATACAACATCCATCAACAGCCCACAAAAGATTTCGTTCAACCTGAACGAACAAGAAGATATCATGTGGGCTACACCTGTATTAAACCGAGGAAAAGTATCGACTGAATCAAACATAAATCTGCAATTCAATCATATTCTATCCGCCATTACTCTAAAATTCAAAAAAGCAAATGATATTAAGGAGGATATGACACTACAAAGCATATCCCTTGAAAACTATGCACCAACAGCAGAACTAAATATACAAACCGGCCAACTAACACAAACTGCTTTAGCCTCTCCTTTCCCTCTTATTGAAGGCTTAACCACAACAATATCTTCGGAAGAAACGACAATCCTGACAGATTGCTTGCTTTGTCCAATCGAAAAACCGGTATTTATCATTCATTTAAGTGGAAAAGACTACCGGATTGAATCATCCAAAGCATTCGAAACCGGGAAAAAACAAACGTTTGAATTCACCATTCAAGCGAAAGATATTAGTATCTCCGGACAAATCAGGCCTTGGCTTGATGGAGGTAGCAGCAACGAAACTGTATTTTTCTGAAAAAGGAGCTTTACATCATCAAAGAAGCTTACTCCCTTTTTAGGATTTTCACCCAAGCAAATTTATTATCCATAACATGGAAAACAAAAAAGACAATTATTGAAAGTACTTTCAATAATTGTCTTTTTTAGTTTCAATATATGTTGTAAGTATAAAGGCTCGAATGAAAATTGGGATTACTATGGGAGCATTTTGGGTTTAGCAAAGGAGCGTTTTACTAAAGCCCCGCTTCTTCTACTTTGAAATCTTCCGTCAACACATCCGTAAAACGCTGGATAACATTGCCGTCGTAATCCTTCAAAATGCCAACCAAAATGAACTTACACCCCTTCATCCACGTGGCATAAGGAATATCTTTTCGATAAAAAAACCGGCGCATCAAATCCGATTCGTTAGACAACACGACATAAGCACCGGCATCCGCAACTTCTTTCCCGTGAAAGGCAAGCGTACGCTGATACATCTTTTGCTTATTAGCTCCATTAATTACAATCGGTTGCAGCAACAAAGAATCTTGTCCGGACTGCAACATCGGGATTATCGACAACGTTTCATACCGCCCAACCGACAATCCGCATAAATCAAACGTCCAGTCCAATGAAAGCTTATTACCCTGCAACTGACTGATACGATTATCCTTAATCAATACGGAACCACTGAAATTATAAATCTCCACCTGTGCCAAACAAACCCAGGAAACAAGCAGGGACAGAATAGTATAAGTAATTGTTCTCATCGCTTTCTACTTGATAATATACATAATACTGATACCCAATTTTGTCGGCCCGAAATAATTATTCCGATACCGGCCAATCACTTCTCCACCCGTCGGGAAAGGCTTTTTGTCATACGAAAAATAGACATATCCTACTCCCGCCGTAAACTCGATATTCCAATGCGGCGACAAATAAAGCTGATAACCGTACGAAATACCACCTCCGTAAGCATTGCCGTCATAAGCATAACCGGACTTCATCACATTCAAAATACTCTGTCCCGCCACATCGTAGTCAGCGTACAAGCCATGCACTCCTAAAAAATGCCCGTTGAAGCGTTCATGTATCCAATAGCGGAATTCAGGCTGCACCGACCAATGTTTAATAGATTTATCATCGTTAAACGTCCACGGATTATAATTCCCGGAGATGTCGAGCGACAAATGTTTATTAAACGCGACTTCAGCCCCCAAATTGAACGTTGTAGTCGCATCATACAATACGTTTGTTTTAACAGCTATCACTTGGGCCTTTGCATTCAATCCCAGACAAACACAAAAGATAATGACAAGAAATATTTTATTCATAGGCATTACGGATACATGCGAAACCAATTATATTGAAGATACAAATATATGTAAAATCTATAGATATATAGACAAAATCGATAGAAAATACATCTGTCGGAGCAAGAAAACACTATCTTTGCAAAACATCTATTAATCAATCATTAAGGTAAGCATGAAGTTCAAATTTATCATTTTCCTTTTCACTCTTTGCCTGGGTTTAGCCGGTTGTTCGAAAGAGAATAACGAACCGGAAGTCAAGCCAAAACGCACGGTATTGGCCTACATAATAGCCAATAACAGCCTGAGTTCATTTGCTACAGGCAATCTGAAAAGTATGATTGAGAGCGCATCCGATAAGAACCTGAACGGAGGGAACTTGCTTGTTTACTATGCACAAAGAAATGAACTTCCCCGCCTCCTTCGTATTGAAGAAACAAAAGAAAACATCAATCAATCCGACGTATTGAAAGGTTATATAGAAGAACATACGATAAAGACCTACGACAGTCAAAATGCTGTTGACCCGGAAATCATGCAAAGTATTATCCGGGATGCCGTAACATTGGCACCGGCAGACAGTTATGGCCTTGTCCTATGGAGCCATGGGACAAGTTGGTTTCCATCCAACCTGAATTCTATGCTCAGAGCATTCGGACAAGACGGCAGCAATTGGATGGAGATTGACCAGTTAGCACAAGGAATACCGGACCACTTCTTCGATTTTATTTTATTCGATGCCTGCTATATGGCAAATATAGAATGTGCTTACGAACTTAAAGATAAAGCAGATTATATACTGGCATCTCCTACAGAAACAATGGGAACCGGTTGGCCATATAGCGTAATAATGCCTTATTTCTTCACAGAAACAGCCCAGTTGGATAAAGCCGGAGAAGCGTTCTACAACTATTATAACGTGATGAGCGGCGATTATCGGACAGCTACCGTATCTTTGGTCAAAACCAGTGAGCTCGACAATCTGGCAAACATTGTTAAAGAAATACTGTCGGATAAAAGCGAAGATGACCTCTATGGTTTGGACCGCTCGTCTGCATCCATGCAAAGACTTGAATACTTATACAAATCCGGCTCATACAACCCGGTTCTTTTGTATGACTTCAACGATTTTATCTCTCAACTGGCAACCCCAGAACAATATACACGCTTCACTGCCGGTATGAAAAATGCAATTATTTATGAAGCACATACGGAAACCGCTTATTTCGGGAATCCCCAGCAATCTTTTCCCATCAACAGATGTAGCGGCCTTTCCGTCTACGTTCCCGCGGAGAACTATCCGAAAATAAATGCTTGGTACCAAGAACACTTGAAATGGTATAAGGCAGTGTATAAATAAAAAACAGGGAGGTTATTCCGCCAACCATTTATTAATTTGCGTCAATATCTTCTCTTTCAGATCTTCCGGCATATTGCCGATACGAGAAAGATGGCTACCACCCGGTTGGAAATACACCTGTTCGTTCACTTTTCTTCGAAAAACAGGGACATGCGTGGCACTCCACGGGTCTATCTCGCCATAGATGAATATCATTTTCGGATCATTCTCTTTCAAGAAATTATACACTTTATTATATAATTCCGGACGAAACTCAATTTTATCTACCAATTCGCGGGGCAACATAATCCGGTTCAGATACCCCTCACTGCTATCTATCGTCAGATACTCTTTAAAGGGCTTTGTATCATAGCCATAATAACCCAATTCGCGGGTAGCCTGGACAAAGAAAGAAACATTCGGCTGGTTTTCGGCAAAATAATCAGGACTACTGATATCCATCAAATGAGAAAACAAGGTTTCCGTATCCGACGACAAAGAAGGAATTCTCCTTACAGAAGTCCCCCATTGCCAAAACGCGAACGGATATTCCAGTACACAATAATCGAGTACTTCAGGCATCGAAATACGGAATGACAATCCTTTATCTTTACAAAAACGTTCCAGAGAAGGCACTATTTCCTCTTTGCGTCTCAACACCTCCAGTTGGAACGCCTCAATCTTTTTGCGCTCTGCCTTGGTTCCTACTTTACGAAGAAACGGTTCGTGACGTCCATCTTCCACACTCCTATTCAACGGAGCGACATAAGGAACGGAGAAATCGACATCATCCGGGAAATAAGCCCGGTAAAGACAGGTAGTCTGTCCTCCCTTACTAATACCGGTACTAATCCATTTACCGCTATATAACTGCCGGAATGTCTGATTGACACGATGTAAATCGTAAGCCGAGTTTTCCGCAGTCAGATAATCCCAGTTGCACGGCTCAGGCGTAGACTCAAGGAAATAGCGATATTCTACGAATATCAGATTAGCATCCAATAAGCTGGAGAGTTCTTCCCGGTAGCGGGAACTCAGCGCATAAGCCGCTCCATAACCTTCTGTAACCAAAATAGTCGGTCGGTCGTAGCCTACATGTCCCACAATCACACGTTGGGAAAAAGTTCCGGCGGCCGGGTTCTTCGGGTCAAGCTGTTGAGTGATGCGAACCAGATATTTCTCTGCGTAATGGTCGGATTCTAACTTTTCAATGCCGCTGACACCTTCCAATGCCGCCAATTTTTCTTCCAGTGATTGGGCATTTGCCGTATTAGCGGCAAAAATCAACAGAACAGAAAGAAAGAGTAGATTTAACGCTCGTTTCATGCTATAATTTATTAATATACAAACCAACAAAGAGAAAAAGGCACTATTCAAACAGCTTAAATTCGTACCCTTGTTCCAGCAGCCACTCGATGGCACGAGGCATTGCCTCACGCATATTGTGTTCTGCCTTAAAAGAATCATGAAAAACAATCACCGAACCGTTCCGGGTATAATTTTTCACCACATTAAATACACCGTTCGGCGTCATGTGCGGACTATAATCACGCGTCACTACATCCCACATAATAATACGGTATTTCCGGCGAAGCGCGACAACCTGCGGAAAACGCATATGCCCGTGAGGTGGACGATACAAATTACTCTTGATATATCCGGCAGCTTTTTCCACATTAGCCAGATAATTCTTCGTCCAGTATTGCAATCCCTGGATATGATTGAAAGTATGATTACCGACATGATGCCCCCTATCCAAAACCATCTGATAAATATCAGGATGTTTCCGGACATTATCGCCTACACAAAAGAAGGTCGCTTTCACGCCGTATTTATCCAATATATCCAATACCCAAGGGGTAATCTCGGGAATTGGACCATCGTCGAAGGTGAGATACACACACTTCTTCTTGGCCGGTATTCGCCAGATTACCCCTGGAAACAGGACCCTGTAAAACCAGGGTGGTTGTTCTATAAACATATCTATTCTTTACGCACCGAGTTCAAGCTCATCCAATAATTATCGAAATCTTCTTGATACTTCTTATTAAATTCAGGATTATACTGTTTATTCACAAGCAGTACCTGTCTCATTATATACAGATTCTGTTCCAATTCACCCATCATTCGTGCAAGAAGCGAAGGTTTCAAACGGAAGCACCAGTCGATAGTACGCATGGAAGCATCTGCAATACCGGTAAATATACTCTCCGCCTTCTCTTTCTGGCCAAGTGTATAATACAGTTCACCGGTTGCAAGAGCTGTATAGTCCAACGGAACATTTTCGGGAGGCAGAACCTGCATACATTTATCCAGTACATTCAGCGCCTTATCTCTTTTTCCCTCATTAATAAGAGCTTCAGCCAACTTATTGAACAACACCATACGGTAGCTCTTACACATGCGCATTACATTCTCGTCGAGGTAAACGCCTGGTTTGTCAACGCCGCCCCATTTGAATTTGTTCATTACATTGTCATACATCTTTTCAGTGTTGACAGCCTTTCCTGCATTCTTCGGAACGATTTCATAAGCCAAACCTGTCTGCTCAAAATAATTGTCCAGTTTTACAAACTGATCCGAATTAACCGTAACAGCATAATAAATCGGACGATTGAAATTATTCGTCTGCAACATATCCAGAATAGTCAATTCCTGTTTTCCCAAAGCATTCTTACCTTTCAGGTCGATAACCATTTCTTTCAGCAAACCGGTAGTATCCCCATCCAGTGCCTTGACTCCGGCTATAGAGTCGACCTTGTATATCAATGTTTCGGACGGGATATAATCCAGTTCCTGGCTAATACCCGGTATCTTCTTGAATTTCGGATCATCGCTACGGACAAAGTTCAATGCCGTATTCAGGTCAATCGCTTCCTTTGTCAACGGGAAGATATAAGCTGCATCACGTGTACCCTGTATATACTGGTCGCGTGTCCAGGTAATAGGCAGTGGAGCAGACTCGTAGGCCTGTTTCTTCATCTGGTCGATATACCAATCGGTTTGCAGGTAACTGGTATTACATACACGCACGTCGGTCCGGATACCTTCCACTTCCTGGGCATACCACAAGGGGAATGTATCGTTATCCCCATTGGTGAAAATAATAGCGTTCGGTTCACAAGATTCCAGATAGTTTGCTCCGAAATCACGGCAAACATAACGTCCCGAACGATCATGGTCATCCCAGTTCTGAGCACCCATCTGAATAGGCACGAACAGACAGAGAACCGTTGCAACGGAACCGGCAATCACCGGATTCATCTTTCCATATTTTTCCAATCCTTTCGCCAATGCCGCGACTCCAAATCCTATCCAGATACAGAACGCATAGAACGAACCGGCATACGCGTAATCACGTTCACGCGGCTGATAGGGAGTCTGGTTCAAATAAAGTACAATTGCCAGACCGGTCATAAAGAACAGGAAGAATGTAATCCAAAAACTCTGAATACCTTTCTGTCCGGCATACGCCTGATACAACAGACCTAAAATACCCAACAGAAGCGGCAGCATATAGTAAACATTATGTCCTTTATTGTTCTCTATGTCGAACGGCATATCTTCCTGAGGGCCTACCAATACCTCATCGATAAAAGGAATACCGGTTATCCAGTTTCCGTTCATTATCTCGCCATGCCCCTGAATATCATTCTGACGACCGGAGAAGTTCCACATGAAATAACGCCAGTACATGAAGTTCAACTGATAAGAGAAGAAATAACGAAGATTTTCCGCAAATGTAGGTTTCATCACAGAAACAGTCTCGCCACAACGGTCAAACTTGACAGGTTCTCCTTTTATCTGAGCCCATTCTTTATACGCCTCGACATGGTGCGAATCCGAACTATACATACGGGGAAACAGCATATTCAGCTCATCCACATATTGGTATTCCTGGTCTCTACGGGACACGTAATAACGGTCTTTTTCATTCTTATCTTTCTTGACGATACGGCTCCAAGTCGGTTCGCCTTCTTTCACTACAGCGACACAAGCTCCTCCCTTATTTTCACGTTTTACTTCGGAAACATAAGTCTGCCCATAAAGAAGCGGAGTTTTACCATATTGTTCACGAGCCAGATAAGTACGCAAAGTAAAGATATCACTCGGAGCATTCTGGTTCATAGGAGTGTCGGCCGTAGCACGAATCAGTGTCAGTGCATACGAAGAGTAGCCTACCACCACCACCATCAGACAGACAAGAACCGTATTCAGCATCTTGATATTCAACTTCTTGCTCATAAAGAGATAAGCAGTCAGCGCACCCGTCAGTATAACAGCCAAAACATAACCACTACCGATAAACGGAACACCAATCAGTACAATCGATAAGATGAAAGCTACTTTCAAACGAACCGGATGTATTTCGTCGCGCATTGTTTCCCAAATGGACCAAGCCAACACGCCCCCCATCACAATCACATAAGCAAATACTCCTGAATTGTAAGGCATTCCAAATACATTGACAAAGAGCAGTTCGAAATATCCGCATACCTCAACCAATCCTTGTACCACGCCGTACATCATCAATGCAACGATAGCAAAGGAAACGAGCAAAGCGACCAACGTCCCTTTCATGGTCGGGTTCGGGAATTTCTTATAATAATACACCAAGACGATAGCCGGAATACACAGCAAGTTCAGCAAGTGAACACCGATACTCAATCCCATCAGGTAAGCAATCAATACAATCCAGCGGTCGGCATGAGGTTTGTCTGCCACCTCTTCCCATTTCAAAATCAGCCAGAATACCACAGCTGTAAACAGAGAAGAATAGGCATATACTTCTCCTTCCACGGCACTGAACCAGAATGTATCGCTAAAGGTATAAGCCAGTGCTCCCACCAAGCCGCTACCCATAATAGTAATGAGTTTGCCTAATGAAACCTCTTCCCCATCATTCACCATAATTTTACGAGCCAGATGAGTAATGCTCCAGAACAGGAACAAAATAGTCAACCCGCTGAAAAGGGCAGACATACTGTTCACCATTTTAGCTACTGAAGCAGAATCCGACGCCAATTGTGTAAACAGGTTAGCTGTCAGCATAAAGAAAGGTGCTCCGGGCGGATGCCCGACTTCTAATTTGTAAGCAGAAGAAATGAACTCACCGCAATCCCAAAAACTGGCGGTAGGTTCGATTGTCATCAAATAAACGGTAGATGCGATTGCGAATACAATCCATCCTAACACGTTGTTGATTAGTTTATACTTTCCCATACGTTTGTATAAAAATTTGTTGAACAATGGCCTTCCTTCCACGGACGACCGGCCGCAAAGGTAAGCATTTACGTTTAATACCAACGCCCTGACAACGCATAAATTGTGTGGGAAAAATTAGAAATACATTAAAAGCAACAGACAAAAAACGAACAAAAAGCAACAATTCAATGACAATTCGCCGACAGTTCTCTGACACATCCGATTTCACCGGATGAAATCAGGCTTTTCAGAGATTTGAAGCTTGAATAAATAAAGGTTGTGAATTTGGATATATTAACTTATTTCGATAATAAAAAAATGCTTTCTAAATATCCACGTTCATCTGAAAAGTGCCAGCATCATTAAAGATGAGAAAAATCGGGACTAAATTCATACTTGAAAAATAATTGTAAGAACCAGACAAAAGTTTTACCAGTTAATTTCTCCGATTATCAAAATGTCACTACTATAGCGGGTAAATGGGATTAGTATGGCGGGTAAAATAAATTACCCGCACATGTAACCCTTTTTAAGATATCATTCCGATAGCAAAACACTCAAAAGAAGAACATCCTGTCAATTAGTAAAAATATGACGGATAGCTTTTGTATTTCCATTCAAAATATTTCTTCGGTTTACCTATTCTTACAAAAACTACTTATATTTGTCTTTCTTAGCAAAAGCTATTCCCCCTGTTCAAATTCGGGACTTTGTCAAGAGATGAACGGAACAGGGAAGCGGATAAAAACTGTTATGGAATTGTAAACAACATTTATATATCATGAAACACCTGACAATCTGTTTATTATTAGCTTCTTCCCTTAGGCTTATGGCTGGAGAAGACATCACGACACCACCGGGATATAAACTGGTATGGCACGATGAATTTGAAACTTCTCAAACAAACGGGAAACCGACCCTGCCGGATAACTCGTTGTGGCAGTATGAAACCGGCAATCATGGTTGGGGAAATAATGAAATACAAAATTATATACCAGGCGTACGGGGGAAAGATACTTGTGCACGGGTTGTTGACGGAGTATTGGAAATCACAGCAAAAAAAGTAAAAGACGAGGTCCTTTCCGTCCGGATGAACAGTACGGAAAGCTGGAAATACGGTTATTTCGAGGCACGCCTGAAATTGCCGAAAGGGAAAGGAACCTGGCCTGCATTCTGGATGCTTCCCAGAGAGTTCAAACAGTGGCCGCTGGACGGGGAAATCGATATTATGGAAGAGGTGGGCTACCGACCTAACTGGATTGTGTCGAGCATCCATTGCCAAAAATATAACCATGCTATCGGTACGCAAAAAAATAACGAGATATACATCGATACTGCCGAAGACGAATTCCATGTTTACGCAGTGGAATGGACGGAAGATTTCATAAAAGGATATGTCGACGGAAAATGTTATTTCACTTTCACGAACGACCGGCAAGGAGATAAAGGGACCTGGCCGTTCAATGTTCCTTTCTATATCAAATTGAACTTGGCTTGGGGCGGCAACTGGGGAGGAGCCGAAGGTATAGACGAAACGGCGCTCCCGGCTATCTACAAGATAGATTATGTAAGGGTTTTCCAGAAAACTAATTAGTGAGTTTTTTCTTTACCTTGAAATGGTCGAATCCTTCCCCATAAACTCCGATAACGGCGCTTTGGGAAACAAAGGCATTCGGGTCGATATCATTGATGATGCGGAAGATTGTGGTGGATTGGCGTTTCTTTGCCAGGACAAACATAATCTTCTGCTCTTGTCCGGTGTACAGGCCGGTCGCATCGATTACCGTAACGCCCCGGTGTAAGTCGTTTATCCTTTTCCCTATTTCCTGGTATTTCTTGGAGATAATGAAAAACTGAACGGACTGACGGGCACTGTTCACAATCTGGTCCAGAACGAAACTACTTACATACAAGGTAACAAAACCATATACCACCTTTTCCCAATCCTTCAACACGAAATAGCTGGAGGTAATGATTATCATATCACAAATCATAATCACGCGTCCCAGTGTTATATCGCGATATTTATTGATAATCGCGGCAATTATATCCGTACCTCCCGTACTTCCGTTCGCTGAAAAAGCAATGCCGATGCCACTTCCGCAAAAAGAAGCTCCCAGCACACAGGCCATAAAAGGTTGATCCTGCAAAAGAGTCAACCCCTCTGTCACCTTTTGTATGACCGACAGGAAAAATGTCAGTACAAACACTGCATAAATAGTCTTCACACTAAACTTCCAACCCAGTATCTTCAAGGAGAGCATCAACAAAAAGGCGTTTACCGCAAAATAAACATACTGAACCGGCAATCCGGTTGCAAAATAAACGATAGAGGCAATACCCGGAACGCCACCGGTAGTAATATCGTTCGGCAACAGGAACACAGTCCATCCGATGCCATAGAGAATCATACCGAGAGCAATCATCAGATAGTCTCTCATTTCCCTGAACATCATCTGGTTAGACGTAATTGACAATGTAGATTTCATTCTATTTTAGTTTTATGCGGCTGCAAAATTAATCAAAGTTTACATGTAAAAGCTTAAAATAGAACAGTATTTCAATAAACTAAAAATGTCTTTTTATATTTCTTCATATTTCCGGCCGGGTGATAAAGCTCCGCGTAAAAGATATAAGCACCAGCTTTCAGGTGATGGCCGGAGGCTGTTCCATCCCACGTCAACTGCCCGGAAGTACCCAACAACGCATGATTCGCGATTTCGGCAACACGTCTGCCGGAAATATCATACACAAAAGCCCGGCAATAATAGCCCGGGGTATCAAGCAGATAGGAAAGAATGTAATAACGACCTTCTTCAATCCAGGCCGGTGCATCTATTCCGGTTGCATCTTCCGGATTGGATATGCCGTATTGCGAATTCCTGTAGCCGGGTGTCCCATAACCGGCCGTTTCGGTGGCCGAGGTCCAATTTGCCGGATTTTGAGTTTCCATATCCGGATGAATACGCTCCAAAGCCACCCCTTTCCTATCTTTTATGGAAGAGGCATGCCATTTAGAAGAATAAGAAACTTCGTCGACTACACATTCATCTTTCGTACGAAACAGAACCAAAGAGGAAGAGGTATTGGCCAGTATCGGCAATTTAGGAAGCTCGTAAACGACATCCGGCGATTTAAGCAGATAAAAAGAGGAAACGCCTTCCTTACTTTTTGTAAGTAGCGCATAACTATCCGGTTCCATCTTTTCATGAACAGCAGACAAAGGGTATCGGGTACTGAGCGAACCATCTGTTTTACGAACCGCGACAGACAAGCCGGCTAACGACAAAGTTCGTCCCGAACGGTTATACAATTCCATATATTCGGAACCACCGGAATAGGGTTCGGGGAGTAATTCATTAAATACAATTTCACCGGGTTCGACAACAAATATTTCCGAAAAGTCCGGTTCATCCGGAATTTCAGGAGTGTCGGGTTCGTCAGGGGTATCCGGAATTTCAGGTTTATCCGGTTTTCCGGGATTTTCCTCTTCCGACGAACTGTTTTTCGAACCGGGTGTACCTCCGCGCGGATCTGTTGAAAGTATCCATCCTTTGGCAGCACGTTCCCAAGACTTGCCCGGAGTGGCTTTTTCATAAGTTACTTCATCCACCACATTCCCTTTTGCATCCAGTAATTGCAGCATCTTTCCTGCATTGGCAAGAGAGGCCGGAAAACTTTCCAATGGAATGGCTAATCCTCCTGCATCAACTTTAATATCCCGACTGGCACGGTAAAGCACAGCGTAACCACCGGACGGGAGCTGTATATTTCCGATTGTTTTCGGTTTCTGACCTTGATAGACAAATTGCCAACCAGAAAGGGAAACTTCTTGATTCAACGTATTATATACTTCCACATATTCTGTTTCCGGCAAATTTCCCTTTTCGGCTAATCCTTTCGGATCAGCCATGACTTCGTTGATTAAAACGGCTTTGGAAGGTATGGCTTCCGTATCATTTTCATCATCATTCTCATTATCCTCATCTCCCTTTTCATCCTCTTCATTTCCGGTTGCTGTCGACCATTTCTCCGAATAGGCAGAAAGATTGTTTCCCGAAACATCCGTCACCCCTTCATAAGAGACGGTATACACTTCGTCCGGTTGAAGCTCGTCCGGGAAAAGCGTATTGATAACGGCTTTCGACTCATCGGCATAGGTAGCCCGGAGCGCATTACCTATTCCGGAAATCGAAAAGACTGCATGCTCTATCCGGACTGCTTCCGTAAAAACAAATTGGAGGGAAGAGGCGGTCAATACCTGTATGTCTTCCAATTCAGGCAAATCAGCCGGAGAAGGGGCCGGTATTTCCGGTTCGACAGGAGGAATCGTATCGGTCGGCGTTATTTCATGCTGTATCCGCACGTTGTCAATACTGAATAACCGGCTACGTGTTTCAGTATAAAGAAATTTAAAACTAAACTGTCCTTTTGGCACAGAATTAACCGGATAAGTACAAACTCCTTCCTTCACATAATAAGTATCCGCATGTTGGCGACTATATAAAGTCCAATACTTATTTTCTTCCAGTGTTACTTTGATATGCACCCAAGAGCCTTTTTTATAATTATTCATATTCCGTTTAAACATATCCTGTCCGCCTTTCCTACATAAACCCAGTTTTTTATCCCCGTCAAAGCCGATACAGACATAGAAAAAGTTCTCCGGTTCTATATATAAATAGGCATACAAACGATTCTTTTCACTCGGTACATTATTCATCAATACATCAAACTCCCATTGCATGTCGGCCGCATATTCGATATTCCTTCCGATAGAAGCAGAACCGGAAGCGGTTGGTTGTATATTCAATTGTAAACGTCCGTCGGTATTCACCACGAATTTATCGCGATCTTTACCAATCCAGTCCGAATCGATTTCCGGTCCATCAAACGTTTCATTCACTTGTGAGTATATACAAAAAGGAAGCAAAAGGAAGAGGAATAAGATAAATTGTCTCATAGTTTTACAGTTTTGTTTATAAATTGTATATCTTTGCAGCCCAAAGCGTTGTAGCATAGGAGCGCTTGCGCTTCGGATACGGCGTAAAGTTATCAAATTTTTTCAATAAACAATTAATTAGTGCTCAAAATGAAAGTAGCAATTGTTGGAGTGAGTGGAGCCGTAGGACAAGAATTCCTGCGTGTACTCGACGAGAGAAACTTCCCGATGGATGAGCTGGTGCTTTTTGGCTCATCTCGCAGTGCCGGACGTGTTTATACCTTCCGTGGTAAACAGTATACCGTAAAGGAGCTTAAGCATAACGACGACTTCAAGGGAATCGATGTTGCTTTTGTTTCGGCCGGTGGCAGTATTTCTGTCGAATTTGCAGAAACCATTACGAAACATGGGACTGTGATGATTGACAATTCAAGTGCTTTCCGTATGGAAAACGATGTACCTCTGGTTGTTCCCGAAGTAAATCCGGAAGATGCACTGAATCGTCCGCGCGGTATCATTGCCAATCCGAACTGTACGACTATCCAGATGGTCGTAGCACTGAAGGCAATCGAAAAACTGTCGCACATCAAACGTGTACATGTATCTACCTATCAGGCAGCCAGTGGCGCAGGTGCAACAGCAATGGCGGAACTGGTCAAACAATATGAACAACTGCTGAAAGGGGAAGAACCTACGGTAGAAAAATTCGCCTATCAGTTGGCTTACAACGTAATTCCTCACGTAGACGTATTTACAGACAACGGTTACACGAAGGAAGAAATGAAGATGTACAACGAAACACGTAAAATCATGCATTCCGACATTGAAGTCAGTGCAACTTGCGTACGTGTTCCGGTAATGCGTGCTCATAGCGAAGCTACTTGGGTGGAAACAGAACATCCTGTCAGCGTGGAAGAAGCCCGTCAGGCTTTTGCCGAAACAGAAGGTATCATCCTTCAGGACGAACCGGCCAAGAAAGATTACCCCATGCCGTTGTTCATCGCCGGAAAAGACCCTGTTTACGTAGGCCGTATCCGCAAAGACATCACCAACCCGAACGGGTTAACATTCTGGACCGTAAGCGACCAGATTAAGAAGGGAGCTGCTCTGAATGCCGTCCAGATTGCAGAATATCTGTTGAAAGTGAAGAATATCGGATAAAACACCTGACTCGCATAAAAAACAGGGCAATAGAAACCTTTCGGTTTTTTATTGCCCTGTTTTTTATATCTATACGTTGGCTCAGAACATATACATCACTACGCCAAGCACCCGATGGTTCGCTACCGAATGTGTATTGGTTATTTTTCCTTTGTCACCCTCTTTATCGCCATACCAGGCCCACGAAGGACTGTATTCCATACCCAATTTCCAATGAGGAAGATTATAGGAGAGTTGCAAATTTGTAGTAAACACCTGATCCACATCCAGTCCGACCCCATAAGTCGTTCCGGTTATCGATTTCCCGGTCCCCAGATTCTTTAAATACCCCAGAAAGATACCCGGTTTCCATTTCTTACCGTAAACAACATTCACCCAGCTCATGGAATGGCGGAAAGGTGTATATTCCTGTTCACCGGTACGCGCATTGACTGACGTTACTCCATAACCACCTAACATACAAGCTTGCGTTAGATTGGAAGCCAACAATGTCTTGGCTTGTACCAGCCAGTTGCTATCCGTATACCGGACATGCGCTTCGAAAGAAAGAGAAGTCACACGTTCGTTTACCTTATAAACTTGGTCACCAATTGTTGTCTGCAAACGAGGTTTCAAAGAAAGCACTTCCATGCCGATACCGGTAATCCAGTTCCGGTCTTTATAATCTGCACCGACATAAAATTCAGGGATACAGCTATTCTTGATATATTCTTCACTCTTCCCGTTAGGGCCGGCCGAAAGATATTGCAATTGCCAAATAGCGGCAGCTGTCAATTGTACATTCTTATTGGTATAACGATAACGGAGCATCGGACTACGGTTGAAGGGGTTGAAAGGCGCTCCGGTAGAAAGATTCAACATTTGCGGGAATACATCTCCGAAAAGCGGATGCCAGGTTTGTCCGACCAAAACGGCTGATTTTCCCCAGTCCAAATTCACATAAGCATGGCGGACACGAAGAACGGCCCAGTTACTACCCGCCCCACGGAAATCGCCTTCCAATTTAGCCGTGGTAACAGCTTTACCGATATTAGGCCCTTTTATATCCACACCCAAACGGGAATAAAGCAGATAGAAGCTTCCGTTTGCCGTCGCATTCAAATCGTTTCCATCCGCATCCGGATTTACATCTTTCGGATAAAGATGGAAAAGACCATCCACAATCTCAGCATTTGCACGGGAATTGTAAAACAAATCGCCGCGAACCTGCCCATAAAACTTATAAGAAAAATTCTTCTTTTGTGCATAACCGGCTGTCACTACAAGTAAAGCCGTCAAGATTAGACAATATCGCTTCATCTCAATTCTTCAAATTTTGCGCAAAGGTAACGTTTATTCCGTATTTTAGAAATAATACATGACTAATCCCAAAATACGATGATTCGTTACAGAATGGGTATCCGTCACTTTTCCGTTTTCTTTATCGGTTTTACCATACCAAGCGGTAGTCGGCATATATTCGAGACCCATTTGCCAATGAGGAAGATTATAGGAAAAAGCGAGATTAGCCGAAAACAGTTGGTCGATATCCAAGCCCATTCCATATTTAGTATCGGAAACCAATGATTCGGTCGTTCCCAGATTTTTTGTATAACCGGCAAAAAAGTGTGTCTTCCATTTCGTGCCATAAGTAAAGTTTACCCACGACGTAGAGTGGCGGAAAGGCGTATATTCCTGCTCTCCATTATCCGGATTAATACTGCTGATACCATACCCACCCAACAAAGCAGTATGGTCGAGGCAGGAAGCCATCAAACTTTTGGCGGCAAAAGTGTAATTTTGTCCGGTGTATTTCAAATGAGCTTCGTACGAATAAGTTGTCATACGCTCATTTACCTTGTAGGTCTTATCATTCCAGACGGTACTGGTACGGGGCTTCAGGGAAATCATATGCACACCCGCTCCTGCCAGCCAGCCATTGCCCGGGGCGAAATCGGCTCCTATATAAAATTCGGGAATGCAACTATTCTTGATGTATTCTTCGCTCATACCATTCGGACCGCTGGAAAGATATTGCAATTGCCAAAGAGCGGAAGCCGTCAATTTGATTTTTCCGGCTTTATATTGGTAACGTATCTGCGGTTCACGGTTGAAGGGCTGAAAAGGGGCCCCGGTAGAGAGATTAAGAATGTCGGGAAACACGGCTCCGAACAGCGGATGCCAGGTTTGTCCAATCGTCACATTACTTTTATCCCAATCCAAAGCAACATACGCCTGACGGATACGCAACACAGTTGTATTACCGGAAAAACCACCGAAATCCATTTCTACCTTAGCCGAGGTTCGGGCTGTTCCAATGTTTGGCCCTGTCGCATCAAGCCCCAAACGGGAAGTAAACGTATAAAAACTACCATTGGGCGTACCATTCAAATCCTTACCATCTGCATCCGGTTTTTTATCCAAAGGATAGAGGTAGAAATTTCCATCAACAGGCGCCATATTGGCACGAGTATTATAAAACAAATCTCCACGCACAAAGCCGTAAAACTTGTAAGTAAAATTCTTTTTCTGCGCAACAACCGGAAACACAGAAAAGAAACCGGCTAACAGAAAGACCAGTTTTTTCATTTTGTTATTTGTTACTTGTTTATCAATTCGAGGTCGCAAAGGTATATATTTTTGTCCATTTCATTTGAATAACGAAATATTATTTGTTACTTTGCTTCCAAGTTGTAAGCCTTAAAGGCCAATAATGATTAATAATGTAAACTACATAGAAAGATTATGAGTACAAAAAAGTTTTTATTGCAGGAGAATGAAATACCTACTGCATGGTATAATATCGTAGCCGATATGAAAAACAAACCACTTCCTATTTTGAATCCCCAGACCAAACAACCGATGAAGGAAGAAGATTTGTATCCGTTATTCTCCCAAGCTGTTTCTCACCAGGAAATGAACACAACAGATACCTGGATTGAAATACCTGAAGAGGTTCGCGAATTATATAAGGTTTGGCGTCCGACACCGTTGGTACGTGCTACCGGACTGGAAAAAGCATTAGATACACCCGCTCATATTTATTTCAAAAATGAAAGTGTCAGCCCTATCGGTTCACATAAACTGAATTCGGCACTGGCTCAAGCTTACTATTGTAAGAAAGAAGGAGTGACGAATATCACGACAGAAACAGGTGCCGGACAATGGGGAGCAGCCCTTTCGTACGCAGCCAAAGCATTCGGATTGGAACTGGCTGTTTATATGGTAAAAGTCAGCTATCACCAGAAACCGTACCGCCGTTCTATTATGCAGACTTTCGGCGCACAAGTCATCGCCTCTCCAAGTATGAGTACGAAAGCCGGTCGCAAGATTCTGACCGACCACCCTAATTACCAGGGTAGCTTAGGTACGGCAATCTCCGAAGCTGTGGAATTGGCAATGCAGACCCCGAATTGCAAATATACATTGGGTAGCGTACTAAATCATGTGATGCTGCATCAGACAGTTATCGGTCTGGAAGCAGAAAAACAGATGGAAATGGCCGGTGAATACCCGGATGTGGTAATCGGTTGTTTTGGTGGTGGTTCCAACTTCTCCGGTATCACATTCCCGTTCCTGCGCCATAAATTGACTGAAGGGAAAGAGATTCGTGTTATAGCCGCCGAACCGGCATCTTGTCCGAAACTGACACGTGGACAATTCCAATACGACTTTGGTGATGAAGCCGGTTACACTCCGCTTCTGCCGATGTTCACGCTGGGACATAATTTCGCTCCGGCTAATATTCATGCCGGTGGTCTACGTTATCATGGTGCCGGCTCTATCGTCAGCCAATTGATGAAAGATGGCCTGATGGGGGCTGTAGATATCAAACAGCTGGATACATTCAGAGCAGCCACTCTATTTGCACAACACGAAGGTATTATTCCGGCTCCGGAATCATCACATGCCATCGCAGCCGCTATTCAAGAAGCAGAACAAGCCAAGCTGGAAGGGAAACCCCGGACTATCCTGTTCAACCTTTCCGGTCATGGTCTTATCGACATGGCCGCTTACGACCAGTATTTGGCCGGCGACCTTACGAACTATGAAGTTACAGACGAAGAAGTGGCAAAGAATCTTTCTGAAATTGAACAAATAATCAAATAAACAAAGATTTATCTACAATAAAAAGGGCGCTGTAACAGGGACTCACGTCTTTTGTTATTCGCGCCTCTTTTTGGTGTCTATGAAATATTTTAATCACCTATCCGACAATAACCAAATCCTTATTTATTATCAGATTCGTGCTCAGAAATGATTACTCTTCGTGTTGAAATTCCAGTATATCCGCAGGCTGGCAATCTAATTCCTTACAAATCGCCTCCAATGTAGAAAAGCGTATAGCTTTGGCCTTTCCTGTCTTTAATATAGACAGATTTGCAGGAGTTATACCGATACGCTCAGCCAACTCGCCTAACGATATTTTCCGTTTTGCCATCATCACATCTAAATTTACAATTATCGCCATAGCTTATTCTATTGATTTTTCTTCAACGACCAGTTCTTCTTCAACATCTCCCGCATTTTCAACAACTTTCAAATTGTCAGTTCTTGTTCCTCGCGCAACGTAATTCCCATAGCAAAAATACGTCCGACCAATAAGGCTATCAGCCCTAACACCAATTCTATTGCTTTAAAATCCATCCAGAAACTCACCGTATATCCTTCCAGTTCTACCGTTTCTCTCACCAACAGATAGTTCAATAACCAGAAAGTCTGCATCAAAAGAAAAGAAAGAAGTAAAGCGATACCGATACGAGTCAGTTTACGGACATTTACCCATTCGAAAATGATTTCATGGTTGATTGCATTTATCAACTTATAAAACTGGACAATTGCATATAGAATAGCAATCAGTCCCAACAAGGAGAACAAACCATTAACAGCCGTAGGAAAAAACGTATGTTCCGGTCTAACCCACAACAAACTTTTAAGATGTTGGGCCGGAACCCATTCGTTTGTTTTCAGGTTAAACACCTTATCAGGACTAACAGCCAACGATTTAGGCCATAAACTAAGTTCAACAGGTGATGGGGCATCGAAGCTTGTCATCCCACTTTTTCTTGCATCTTCAGCTTGTTCCATTCCATACTTAAAACCTTCAATAAATCCATTACATACCATCAAAGCATGAGGTATTAAAGAAAGTCCTAAGCAAAGAAATATCAAGATACAGATTAAATTCAATTGTCGTTTCATAATTTATAGCCTTTATCTTATTTATAAACCTTTTACATCGAATGGCATACGGGCAATAATACCCTTCTCTGTTTTAGCTTTCCGGATTGTACTGAACAACTCATATTCATCACCCAGCATATTCTTTATCATCGAAACTTTTACTTCATCCATTTTCTTTTCCATGTATTTGGTGAAAAAGTCTTTCGGACCATCGGCATAAGTGACGGAATAATCTGTCAGTTCTGCCAATGTAGCAGCCTCTTTGATAGCATCATCCATACCACCAAGTTTATCAACAAGACCTCTTTCCAAAGCTTGTTCACCGGTCCATATACGTCCTTGACCAATCGAGTCGATTTCTGCTTTAGTCATTCCACGACCATCTGCACAACGGGTCAGGAACAAATCATAAGTATGTTCGACACTTCTCTGGATAAGAGCTTTTTCATCTTCACGCATCGGACGGCTCATATCACCCAAGTCGGCATATGTATTCGTTTTAACAACATCCGTAGTTACACCTACCTTTTCAAAGGTTCCCGTCAAGTTGCGAACAACTCCGAATACCCCGATTGAACCGGTCAAAGTTGTACGTTCGGCAACGATTTTGTTGGCAGCACAGGAAATATAATAACCTCCGGAAGCAGCATAATCGCCCATAGATACAACAATCGGTTTCTTTGCTTTCAATTCTGCAACCTCTTTCCAGATTTGCTCGGAAATATAAGCACTACCACCCGGAGAGTTCACGCGGAAAACAACAGCTTTTACATTATCATCATCTTTTAACTTACGTAATTCTTTTGCCATTTTTTCAGAGATAATCTTATCATTTACACTGAAAGGAGAAGAAGAATCATCATCTCTGATTTCGCCTTCGGCATAAAGGATGGCTATTTTATTCTTACTGTCTTTTGCTTTTTCTGCGATAGATGCAATTTTATCGACACCGGCCGTTTTCAGCTTACCGTTCGTATTCTGTCCGGCTAATGCCTTAATGCTGTTTTCTACTTCATAACGATAACGGAGAGCATCCGCCAATTTATATTCAACAGCATTGGAAGCATCCCCTATGGCAAGTCCTTCATTCAAATATTTATTCAATTGCTCTGCCGGAATATTCCGATCTTGTTCAATTGCTGTAGTCACATTATTCCAGATACTACCCAAGAAAGAAGTCAACTGTTCACGGTTTGCATCACTAAACTTTTTCAGGAAATAAGGTTCAACGGCACTTTTATAAGTCCCTACCTTAAAGATATAATGTTCTACCCCCAGTTTCTCAGCCAATCCCGTATAGAATATACCCTGTGAGGCAAGTCCAATCAAGCTTACAGAACCTTGCGGATTCAAGTAAACAGAGTCGGCTACACTACAGATATAATAACTACCTTGTGTATAATAATCGCCATAAGCAACAATAAATTTTCCGCTATCCTTAAAATCTTTCAATTCGCGACGGATAGCCTCAACTCCGGCAAAACCTCCTGATAAAGCTCCAGCTTCCAAGTAAATACCTTTTATATTCTCATTATTTTTTGCACGGCGAATCGCTTTTATCACATTGGATACGGAAAGCTGTTCATTACTCTCTCCCATCAATTCGGAAAATGGGTTTTTCACAACCTGATCCACCAGCGGAGCATTCAATGAAAGTTTAAATACGGTATTCTTCTCCGGTTTATAAGCAGCTGAACCTTCCCCACTTGCAGCCACGCCCAGGATAAAGAAAATAGAGCCAATCGTCATAATCCCACATGCGACCAACACACCCAGCGTCGACGCAAAAACTGTTTTAAAAAATTGTTTCATACTTTTTCTATGTTTGTAGTTTATTATATCGTTTTTCGATATGCAAATGAATACATTATTTTTTATTCCACCAAATATTTTATCGAAAAACGATAAATTTATTTCGAAATTCATAAAATATATATCGAAACAGGGAATAAACAGTCTGGTAATGAGGAGTGTTGTCCAAAGAAAGAGGTCTGATTAGTTGAAAGAAAACCTGTCGGGACGACCGGAAAGGCCGTCCCACAGAAAAGATTTACTTATATTCTACCTAAATATTCATCCACGGTATAATTAAGGAAGCGATTAAAAGGCATCAATTTTTCGAAACAAGCAACGGACTGCTCTAGCCAATCCGGAGTAGTAAAGAAATCGTCCGGTTTATAAGCACCCACACTAAAATCCTTATGTCTCAATATCTCTCCATATTTAAAGTCCGAAGGATAACCGGCAGGCATACGTTTCAACACTTCTCCCATCATTTCCGGAAAAAGGGCTTTAAACGAAGGCTCTTCCAGAATAGCCACAAATTCGTCTATATGATCATAAATATCTTGCCGGAGTTTTTTCAATAAAGCCGGAGGAGGACACCAAACGCCCCCCGATAGCAAGCAATTGCCCGGCTCCAGATGAATATAATATCCTCCACGTTCGCTACTACGCCCTCCACAAGAAGCTATATAAGCGGCAAAATGATTTTTATAAGGAGTTTTATCCGGTGAAAAACGAATATCCCGGTAAATACGGAACAAGCAATCTTTCGCTTCCAGCCCAGCCACTTCGGGGTCAAACAAAGCAATCCGATTAATCAGTTGTTGTACCTCATCGATAAATCCTTTGCGCAAACCGTCGTAACGCTCTTTATTGGCTTGAAACCAATCCCGGTTGTTGTTCCGCTGAAGTTCTTTCAGGAATTGTATAATTTCCGCATTCATATATTTAATGTATTTGTTTTTCAAATGTACGGAAATTAATGAAACGACAGACTAAACAAAATAAAGAATCACATCAGAAGTTAAATCCCAAATTCAAATAAAATTGAAGATGTGTATTTTGATTAGACATACTGAAAGTTGCGCTCAAGGGACCGGCAATACTGTTATAAGCATAGCCAAGACTCCCTCCCCACACGTTTTTGCCTTCGAACAAACGAAAAAAATCATTATTGTGAATGGCATAATTACCCGTTAACGAAATATAGTTGCGTCCGGCAATACGTTGCCGAACCTGTAAACGCGCCACAGCTACGGAATTATCAAAAATTTCAACATGATTAATACCTGCAAAGGGTATCTGCTGAGAAAGATAACGTCCGAAAGTTTCTCCCCCTACCATGTTCAGAAAAGGATAAGCCGGATTATTCCCGATAAGTACGCGTCCATATAGCGCAGGTAATAAGCTTAAATGGGAAGTAAGCGGAACAACTGTCTTAAAATTAACCGAAACAGCCGAGAAAGGTGAAGAACCGCGATATTTGACAAAGTTATCCGTATACATGGAATAATCGGCTTGCAATGAAACACCTTTATTCGGGAAATAACGCCGATCAAATGTTTCCAAATGTGCCGTTGCAAAATAGCTGACAAAGCCTTCAGGCTTCACTTGGTATTGTTCGCTCGCTCCGGTATAAAGAAATGTATTGTAGTCAAAGTATTCATACCGCAAACCTACATTTAACTTAAAACTCATCCAGTTCATATCCGAATAACCAAATTCCGCAAAATGATGCCGATAAGTAGTATTATACTTTTTCTCCCCTTTCTGGAAGATATCCAAGTCCTGATAAGTAAATTGATAAGCCAAATTGATGTTTCGAAGCGGAGAACGTTCTATTGCACAATCCAGTCGTGCAAAAGAAGTCTTGGCGCCAACTCTACCTGTAAATGCTAATCTGGAATGATTATGCTTACGATAATCAAAAGTCGCATTGAGTAGAACTCCGATAATTTCCTCGGAATCAAAACGTAACCCAAGATTAACGGAACTGACTGATTTAGGCTGGACAGTTAGTATCAAATCCTGCTGTTGCTCACCGGTCAGTTTATAATTTACATTCGAATAAGCATTTGTTCCTACAACTATCGACATGGCTTTTTGAAGTCCTTCCACAGTAGTCAAACTATTCTCTTTCAATCCACTGGCTTTTAATAGCCATTTTTCATCCCGAGGGTCAACTCCTATGAATGAAATGTTACGAATATAAAAGCTATCGGCTGGTTGAATCAAATGAGGCTCCCCCTTTTTTTCAGCGATTTCCGGCCGATAATCATCCGGAATACCGATTTTCTTTTTTAAGGCGATTATTTCATCCCACCGGTTTCGTGCTTCCCGTTCCCCGCGATGTATTAAAGTATCCAAGGCTTCATGGCTGAAACTTGCGGAGCGGTAAGGTTCCATATCCGGACGAAAAAGCAAATCTGTATGTTCCTTATTCCGGGCATATTTATCATATCCGTGTAAAGCAATAATCTGTGTCACGACGTCTCCCGGTGAATGAAGCCGTTCTAACTCCCGAAGGTCGCTAGTTGCCAAATCAACACCAATGATAATATCGGCTCCCATCTCCAAAGCGACATCTACCGGATAATTATTATTCAATCCTCCGTCAACAAGTACCATACTATCCAGCCGGACCGGGGCAAAAACCGCCGGAATAGCCATACTGGCACGCATTGCCAGAGGGAGGCTTCCTTGGTGGAATACATAATCCTTTCCTGTTACCATATCAACGGCGACACAGGCAAAAGGCTTAAGAAAAGTACTGAAATCGACAGAGTCATGATAACCTATCGTTAGGTTAGAAAAAAGATTTTGCAAATTCTGCCCTTTTATCATTCCCTCGATAACCCGGTCTTTTTTTGCCATACCGAAAGGCAAGGAAAGGATATATCGCTCGGAGTTTTCCTTTTCGGGGAAAAACTGGCTACTACGTTTCACACGGTCACTCAACAGCATATCCCAATCCTGTTTTTCCACCATGTCCTCTATTTCATCCGGAGTATACCCTATGGCATACAAACCTCCGACAATAGCTCCCATACTGGTTCCCGTCACAATATCAATCGGGATACCGGCCTCCTCCAAGACTTTCAATACCCCGATATGAGCAACCCCTTTTGCTCCGCCTCCTCCCAATACAACAGCTACTTTCTTCCTGGATTGAGCCATGGAAGGCAATACCATCAACAACGTCAGCAAAAAGCAGAGAAATTTCTTCATATAAAATAAATGTTACCGGGTCTGCCCCCTAAAAAGCGAGTAGTATTTCTAATGTTTATATCATACAAACATACTTATCATTTATTTATTGAGCAAGAAGAAGGCATGATTTAACCTTGTTGTTTCAGGCAGACAATCACCAGAACAGGATTATCATCCTCTTTTATACCCTTTAACTGCTCATTCTGAAGGATAGAGGGAAAACATTGTTGCATAATCAGCTGAATCCGCAGAAGTAAGGTTGTCAGCATGGGCAATAACCGCCGCAAACTGTTTTTTATTAACCAAATCCTGAAGCGCAAAACTTTGCGCCTGCCCAATAAAGGACAGTGCGCAAAGGAACAGTAATAGAGAAAACTTATATTTCATATATTATTTCTTATTACAACCGAAAATTTATCGGCAGCGTATATTCAGGCTTTTTCTCTACAATCGTAAACATCTGCCCGGAGGTATCAATTCTTTTGATTATAGAAGATTTTTGGCTCTTTCCATCCTCAAATGCCTCGTTTTTAGCCTTCAAACGAAAAATGACAGGAATCGTATATCTTACATTTACAGTCTCTCCCCGATGCCTTCCCGGCTTCCAAGAAGGCATAGAACTTACTACCCGTGCAGCTTCCTTGTCCAAAGAAGGATCTACACTCCGTACGACCTCTACATTCGTAATCGACCCATCTTTTTTTACAACGAAAGAACAGCTCACACGTCCATGTATTTTATTTTCCTGTGCAATCACCGGATATTTAGTATTTTCAGACAAATAAGTCGATAACGCACTCGTTCCACCAGGAAATTCAGGCATTTTTTCCACTACTGTAAAAAACAAATCAGACTTGGAAGTCTCTCCGAAATCTACTTTTTCCTTTCCGGGAAATACCTGAACATCCATATTATCATTCAGGTTACTAAGCTTAAAACTCTGGGGTTCCATCCCGAATCCGTAAATTTGGACAGCCATATCTCCGGATATATCCATTCTTACATGCTTCGTTAATCCACCGGCCAGTTCATCCGTCAATTTATCCGTGATACGAGCTACCGCATCGATATTGCTGAGTAGCATTAAACCGGCAGATACCGGAATAAATGCCAAATATTTGGTACGGCTTATTCCGCGCGAACGTTTTTTATTCATCATGCTAATCCGGTTCTTCAGATGCAGCATATTGAAACTATTGTACAGAACGGCTGTCGACTTGTCATGGTGTGCCAAACCCAGCAAATGGTACTGGTAACTTTTACAGTCGTAGCCCGATTCAAGTACCCTGTTATCGGCCAGATATTCCAAATTATGCCGAACCTCACGTTTCAAGAGCCAAGCAAACGGATTCACCCAACAAATAATATTAACCAATTCACAAATAAGCACATCCACCGAATGCCACTGGGATACATGAGTGCATTCATGAGTCAGAATTTCATCGATTTCTTTTTCGGAATGACTGTCAGGGTGTAAAAAAATAAGTCGGAAAAAAGAAAACGGACCTGCCGGTTTCGCCAACAAACGCACCGGTACTCCGTGCATAGCAGTCCGCCCGGATTTGCGAGCCAACATCAAGATGCTACCTAACTGCAGCAAAAAACGTAAAAAAAGAAGTACCACTCCTCCCCAATAACAATAAGAGATACCGGAAATAAAAATGCCATGCCAATCCGTCTCCGGAATATTTTCCGGAGTAATAACTATTTCAGGCAACATAGATGAGTATATCTGTATCACTTCAACCATCGGTTCCTGCTCTTTCATCCAATCCTGAATGTTCATCAGCGGATAAAACAACGATAAACCGAAGAAAGCCAACAATATAGCACGACGTAGCTTAAAGAATGTATCTTTATAAAAGAACAATCTGTAGAAGGCATAAAGGAGTACAAAAGCTACATTCACCTTCAAAAAGTAGGCAAATTCCGGTGTCATGGCATAAGATGTTTAGGATATTATTCTTCCCCTTTTTCAATCATATCGATGATTTCTTTCAAATCATCCGCTGAAATTTTTTGCTCTTTAGCAAAAAACGAAACCATCTCTTTATAAGAATTCTCAAAATAGTTATGTACTACACCACTCATAAACGTACGTTTATAATCGCTTTCCTCGATAAAAGGCGTATATTCATACGTATTACCGTAGCGTTTTGCCTTCACATACTTCTTGCGTTCCAAATTTTTCACAATAGAAGCAATTGTTGTATAAGGAGGCTTCGGGTCCTCGTATTTTGCCAGAACATCCTTTATGAAACATGGCCCAATCTGCCATATCCAGCGCATTACTTCTTCTTCCTGTCTTGTTAATTTTTCCATTTTTTTATCTATTAATATACGACTATATCGCAAATCTACGATATAACCGTATATATACAAGAGCAAATGAGTTAATTAGAGTTAAACATTGGCAGGATTAACATAACGAAGCCCCGGAAGGTACTGTGATGCCACATTGCCGGATGTCAGAATTGGAGACAAGCTGAAATTTCCTATTTTCGAAAGGATGTTTTGTTTTCCGGAAGGACTATGCTATCTTTGTTACAAGTTAAAGAAGATGTCGTAGTGAATCGGATAAAAGAAGCATTGATAGAGAAGGGCATTAGCCAAACTGAATTAGCTAAACGACTTGGTAAAAGTTTCAATATGGTCAATCTATACGCCATGAATAGAATGCAACCGCCTATATCCGTACTATACAGGATAGCGGAAATACTAAATGTGGATATGCGTACACTTCTTATACCTAACGAAATTTAAAAATAAAAACAAGAATAAAATATTATGACCCAACATAATGCCATCAAGCTTTTTGAAGCAAAAAAAGTCCGCACCATTTGGAACGACGAAGAAGAAAAATGGTACTTTTCCATAGTAGATGTAGTAGCTGTTTTGACAGACAGTGTCGATGCAACTGCCTATTGGCGTAAGCTAAAACAAAGGCTGAAAGCAGAAGGTAATGAAACCGTGACAAACTGTCACGGTTTGAAAATGCTCGCTGCCGATGGAAAGATGCGCTTAACGGATGTTGCAGATACTCAGCAAATTCTTCGCCTTATCCAATCTATCCCATCGCCAAAGGCAGAACCTTTCAAGCAGTGGATGGCTCAGGTGGCAACGGAACGTCTCAATCAAATACAAGACCCCGAGCTTTCAATTAATCAAGCACTGATGGATTACAAGCGGCTGGGCTATTCGGATAATTGGATTAATCAGCGACTCAAATCTATAGAGATTCGTAAAGACCTTACTGATGAATGGAAGAGACATGGATTGCAAGAGGGGGGACAGTTTGCTACGCTGACTGATATTATCTATCAGACTTGGAGCGACATGACTGCCAAGGAATACAAACAGTTCAAAGGTTTGAAAAAAGAAAACTTACGTGACAATATGACCAATAAGGAATTGGTGCTTAATATGCTGGCAGAACTTTCCACCAAAGAAATTTCGGAAAGCAAAAATCCCAAAAATTTCCGGGAGCATATGAATGTAGCAGAAGCAGGTGGTGAGATTGCCCGCAACGCCCGTATGGAATTGGAAGCTAAAACAGGCAAGACGGTCATCAGTCCGCTGAATGCCAAGACAGGCATTGCACTCAATTCATCCCCGGAGGAAGAGGAAACAAAAGAATAATCCTAAAAAAGCGAATCAATATCATGAAGACAACATTGCATACAGAATGGACGGTTGCAGACATCTGTAAAGGATTCACCTACAATGAGCCGGATTTCTGATTTGGTAACTGATTACGAAGACGAAGCCCCGGAAGGTATCTAATTCCTCCGGGGCTTGTTCTTTGTCTGTCTTCCTCCTTCACAGGGGTACTTACAGAATAACTTTTTTACTTTAGTATTAATATGCTGCTTGTTCACCCGTCACGGGATACTTAGCCTGAAGGCTCCGCAGCTTATATATTTCTTTTATTCTAATATCTTATTCAACCATTGCTTTTACAGCTTCTTCACCTTCTACGGCTACTATTACAATACCGGCAGGTGCTGCAATCGTTTCGTTGTCGGATGTGATAACTGTGTTAGCCTTGATTTGACCCAGCATGTTGCTGATAACAACCTTCTTGCCGGCTGCACCGTTGATAGTTACCTGGCCATTGCCACCGATAACTGATACTTCGGATGTTGAAATACCTTCGTTTGCAGTTGCTTCACCTGTATTTACAGGATTGATGATGATAGCTTGATCTTTTTCAGTTGTCAATGTTACATATTCGTTCACAATGCGCAGATATTGATAACTGTTATTTTTCTGTTGCATTGTCTGCACATAAACAGCACCAGATTCACCTGATACAAACGGGAATGCGAATTGGTAAGGTTT
>NZ_QRMP01000028.1:0-375 GCF_003473295.1 Parabacteroides sp. AM08-6 | reverse complement strand
TACAAACGGGAATGCGAATTGGTAAGGTTTAACATCATTACCTTTCAGTTTATTGTCACCAATCAGTAAAGTATCCTTGTTGACGATACGTTTTGCTTCTACGAACATCAAAGAGTCATTTCTAGTTCTGCCTAAGAAGTTTCCTGACATTGTATCCTTGTCTTCGCTGTATTCACGACCTTTCAGGATGAAGTAAGTCGGAACGTTCAAATCACCATTTGCATTGTTTGCTGCTGTGTCAATCCACAGTTTGAAGTCTGCTTCACCGTAAGAAGCTTTCAAACCGTCTGCGCTGATACGACGGAAGATAGCTGCGCTGTCGGTTCCCATTGTCAACATATCTTCGCGACCGTCTGTCTTGATGTTATACCAACC
>NZ_QRMP01000027.1:501-55889 GCF_003473295.1 Parabacteroides sp. AM08-6 | reverse complement strand
TTTCGTCTTGAAAAACTGTACCCGTCGTTTTGCCAATTATAGGTGCAAAAAAAGAACCTCCCTACTCCCGCGCTACATGCGGGAACAGGGAGGTCCGTATCAGTCCGGTCTCCGCTACCCGTTCTTCCGGTAACTCACGACAGCCAGCACGTTGAAGCAAACGGCAAAGAGGCAAATAATGATGAAATGCCCGGTCAAGTCTGCAAAGTGGCTTCCTTTCAGATAGACCATGCGAACGACTTCAATAAAATAACGCAACGGATTAAACTGAGTCAGATGTTGCGCCCATTCCGGCATACTGCTGATGGGAGTAAACAAACCTCCCAGCAAAATAAAGATGATAAAGAAAAAGAAAGCTGTAAACATAGCTTGCTGCTGGGTGGACGAAATAGATGAAATAGCAAGCCCGAAGCCGGTAAAAGCAATCAGATAGGCGGCTGCAAACAGATAGATAATCCCGAAATTACCCACCGGAGTCAAGCCATAAACTACCCAAGCAATTATCGCACTTATTGTCAGCAGGATAAAGCCGATAATCCAGAAAGGAATCAGTTTAGACAAAAGGAAAAGAGCTTTCGGGACAGGAGTGACGTTAATCTGCTCGATTGTACCTTTCTCTTTCTCGCCCACAATGTTGAGAGCCGAAAGAAAGCCGCCGATAATGGTCAGCAGAAAAGCCATGATGCCGGGCACCATATAGTTTTTATAATTCAGATGCGGATTAAACAAATTTGTGGAACGAATGCCGCTCTGCAAGCCGCCTGCCACAAACCCTTTTTCCTGATTAAAGTCCTGAATGATGGAAGAAAGATAAGAACTACCCATTCCGCCTTTCGTCCCGTTCACGGCATTGGCCGCTATCAAAACATCAGCCTGCCCGTCTCGTCCCAGTTTTTCTTCGAAACGGGAAGGTATCTCAAGGATTATATCGGCGGCATTGCTTTCGATGGACGACAAAGCATGGTTGTAATCCGGCGAATAATCGGTCAGATGGAAATAACCGGACGAAAGGACTTTGTCCGTCAGTTGTCGCGACACGACGGAATGGTCGTTGTCCACTATGCTTAAATTGATATTCCGCATCTCGAAGTTCGCGGCGAAAGGCAGAACAATCAACTGCAACAACGGCAATATAAAGATAATGCGAGGCAGAAAGCGATCCCGCATGATTTGCTTAAATTCTTTTTCTAACAAATATCTGAGCATAACTATTCCTCCTTACTTATTCCAACCTTATCTTAAACCGCTTCACGCTAACTACAATCAGCACCACCACCATAAAGGCCAACACACTCACCTCTTTCCAGATTGCCCCCGCCGAAAGTCCTTTAATCATCACATCTTTGACCGCGATGATATACCATTTGGCAGGAACGATATTAGAAAGCCATTGCAGTATTACCGGCATATTCTCTATCGGAAAAACCATACCACTCAGCAGCATCACCGGAAGCATCAACACCACCGCACTAACCAGCATGGCTGCTTGTTGCGTATTGGCAATCGTCGAAATAAGCAAACCCAGGCAGAGCGCAACCAACGCATACAAAATAGAGATGGCAATCAACAAGGTCAAGCTACCGGCTATCGGTACATCCAGCAGGAAGTAGGAAAGCGCAAGAATGGTGATAATATTGACCAGACTAAGCAACAAATAAGGGGCAGCCTTTGCCAGAATAATATAAATCGGCTTCATGGGCGAAACCAGCAGGACCTCCATTGTCCCTATCTCCTTCTCCTTTACAATACCGACAGAGGTCATCAAGGCGCAAATCAACATCAGTATCAACCCCATCACTCCGGGTACAAAATTGTACGCACCCTTCATGAGCGGATTGTAGAGAAGATGAACCACCGGGGTGATACCTGCCGAAAGCTGCCCGTTGCCGCCCGGCGACTGAGCGGTTACTGCATTCATTTCCGATTGTCTTTCCATCTTCCATTGACTGATGATGGCTGTCGCATAAGAAGTTATCTGTGTTGCCTCATTCGGGTCGGTAGCATCTGCAAGCAACTGGACGGGTGCATCGGAAGAAGAAGCATACCGGGGAGGAAAGACTAAGAGTAGGCGTATCTTCCCCTGCCGGAAAAGAGCTTCACCCTCTTCGTAACTATCCAGCACTTTATACAGTTCGAAATATTCGCTGGCTCCTATACGGTCTATAATCCGGGTAGTCGCTTCATCCCGGCTTTGGTCCAGGACTGCGACTTGGACACTCTTGATTTCGGTCGTAATCGCATAGCCGAAAAGAACTATCAGGATAACCGGCATTGCCAACAAAATCAGCATCGTACGCTTATCACGAAAGATATGGTAAAATTCTTTCCTTAGAAATGATATAAATTGCTTCATCTTCGTTACTCCCCTCTTTTTGCCTTTCGCGCCAACGCATGAAAGACTTCGTTCATATTCTTTGCCTGGAAGGTAGATTTAAGGGCTTGAGGGCTATCGAGTGCTTCAATCTTTCCGTCTACCATAATCGAGACACGGTTGCAATACTCCGCCTCATCCATATAATGTGTCGTGACGAAAACCGTGATTCCCCGTTCCGCCGCTTGATAAATCAATTCCCAGAACTGACGGCGGGTAACCGGGTCGACTCCGCCTGTCGGCTCATCCAGAAAAACCACACGCGGCTCATGCAAGACGGCAACCGAAAAGGCAAGTTTTTGCTTCCACCCCAGGGGTAAAGCATCGACAAGCGTATTCCGTTCACTTTCGAGACTCAGTACCCGGAGCAATTCGTCCGTCTTCGCTGCCAATTGTTTTCCGGACAAACCGTAGATACCACCGAACAGACGGATATTTTCCCAAACCTTCAAATCGCCGTAAAGGGAAAACTTCTGGCTCATATAGCCTATGTGCTTTTTGATTGACTCCGTCTCCCGATAAACATCGAAACCGGCTACGTGCGCTTCGCCCGAAGTAGGGACCGACAACCCGCAGAGCATGCGCATGGCAGTAGTCTTGCCCGCTCCGTTAGCTCCCAGGAAACCGAATATTTCTCCCTCGCCTACCGTAAAGCTGATATGGTCGACGGCTGTAAAGTTGCCAAAGCGTTTCGTCAAATTTTCTGTTTCTATTACATTCACGATTATATCGGATATTTATAGTAAATAATTAAAATGAACAAGGTATCAGATTTATGCTTCAGGTTGCAATGCCATGAAGCAATCTTCTATCGTCGGCTTTATCGATTCGATACTCACATCCGTATATCCTTTTGCCTGCAAATATGTTTCCAATCCGCTGACTACGGACGAAACCCCGGCATCCGACTCTTCTTTCAAAGTCAAATGATGAGCATCCCCAAAAGCATAGCAGGAATAAGTTCCGGGAAAAGCACGAAGATCCTCCAACAACCGATACATCGATGCCGAACGAACAGCCAACAAAAGCCTGGAAAATGTAGAACGGATACCGGCCGGAGTATCGACAGACAGGCATTTACCGGTACGCATCAGTGCAATACGGTCGCAACGGGAGGCCTCGTCCATGTAAGGGGTAGAAACTAATATTGTAATGCCCTGTTGTTTCAAACGGTCCAGCATATCCCAAAATTCAACGCGGGAAACCGGGTCCACACCGGTTGTCGGTTCATCCAGGAAGAGTACCTCAGGCCGATGGATTAAGGCGCAGCTTAAAGCCAATTTCTGTTTCATTCCACCGGAAAGTTTACCGGCCTTACGCGTTTTAAACGGTTCTATCTGGATATAAATATCACGTATCAGGTCATAATTCTCCTCTATCGTCGTATTGAAAACGGTTGCAAAGAAAGTAAGGTTCTCCTCCACCGTCAAGTCCTGGTAAAGAGAAAAACGACCCGGCATATAGCCCACCCGGCGACGTATCTCCCTGTAATCACGCACCACGTCCAATCCGCAAACCGACGCTTTGCCGCTATCAGGCAGCAGCAATGTCGTCAGGATACGGAACAAGGTCGTTTTCCCCGCACCGTCCGGCCCAATCAGTCCGAAAAGTTCACCGGATTTTATATCCAGCGAAATATCCTGCAAGGCATTGACCTTCCCATAGTTTTTATGGATACCGGAGAGATTTATCGTATTTGACTTGTTCATTTCCGAAATGATATTTAATGGATTGGCAACCCTTAGCGTTCTGTTGCAGTAAACACGGTTTCACCATATTGGCCTATCTTCAGATAACCATCGTTCTTCACTGCTATTTTGATAGCGTAAACTAAGTTGGCACGCTCGTCTTTCGTCTGGATGCCTTTAGGAGTAAATTCCGACTTATCGGATATCCAAGTAATTGTACCGGGATATTCACGACGTTCTTTTTCACCAAAGTCGGCGAAGACACGTACAGCCTGGTTCAACTTCAACTGTGTCAGCTGGTCGGCAGTAACATAAGCGCGAAGGTAAAGCAGGTCGGTATCCGCTATTTTATACAACGGTTTTCCGGCAATAGTCACTTCGCCCGGTTCTGCATACTTCACCAAAACAGTTCCGGTGGAAGGATTGACGATACGACTTTTTTGTAATTGGTCATCTATCTGCATAATCTGATACTGGATACTTTCGGCTTCGGCATCAGCACCTCCTGTCGTCTTATTCAGTGTAGAGTATTGTGCATCCAATTGTTTTTGAAGCACTTTGATGTTATTGACAATATCGTCTACCTGCTTCTGGTTGCCGGCTTTCGCCCGGACTAAATTTTCCATACGCTGTTGTTCGCTGCGGGCCACGGCTATTTGTTGTTCGAGAGCTGCAATCTGTTTACGGATATCCGGTTTGCGAATATCAACAGAACGCAAGCCGGCTGCCAATTGCATCTTCTTCAGATACAATTGCATACTGTCCACATAGCCGACCCAAGTACCGGCATTCAAGTGATCGCCCTCTTCCAGGGTCAGTTCCATTATCTTTCCGTTTACTTCCGAAGAAACTATTATTTCTGTGGATTCGAATGCACCTGTGGCATCGAAAGTGTCCTTATCTCTTCCGCAGGAAGATAGAAGCGGAAGGAGTGCGCAAAGAGAAATGCTATAGAAAATCGTTCGTTTCATAAGAGATGTGATTAGTCGTTTATCTTTCATTTGTCGTATATATATAATTATAGATAGCTTGCAATTGCTGGATACGATGTGTAGCAGCTGTTTGTTTGGCCATGTCTTCAGAATTTATTTCACGAATCAGGTCGGTGACAGAAATAATGCCGTTTTCAAGTTTGACCTCAGCAGCCTGCTTGATATTGGTACGGAGGCGGATGATATCCTCATCGGCTTTCATCAAATCCGTTATCTTTTTAATCTCCGTATTCTGCTGCATTAGTTGGAGACGAGTATTAAAAAGGAATGTCTCACGTTGCACCTCAACGGAACGACGAGCCGTCTCCACTTTCTTCCGGTCATTTTTTAATGTATATAATTTCCCCATATTCCAGGACAAACGGACACCTGCCATATAAAAAGAGTTGAAACCATCATCCAGCATATTCAGTCCGGGACGGCCATAGCCACCCTGCAAGAAAGCTCCGACACGAGGCATCAAACCTGCTGTTATCTGCTTGTTCTGTAATTCCAATAAATTGCTTTTAGCATCCATTGCCTGTAATTCCGGCCGCGCAATATCAGCCGACAGCCCCTGGCTACGAACCACCGGCTCTTGCAAACGAAGCTTATCTGAATACGGTTTGCCTATCAACGCACTCAGCATCTGACCATAGGCAGTACGAGCAGCTTTTAATTCTATTTCTTTTTGCCTGGCATTTAATAATTCCACTTCCATGCTCTCACGATCCGATTGGTTCGCAACGCCATTTTCCATCATACCGACTATTCGCTCTATATTGATTTGTAGCTCTTTTTGCAACAAGGCGTTCTGTTTCAGCAATTCATCTTGCAAAAGACAACCGAAAAACAATTGATTGACACGGTCATTCAACGTATAAAGGTCGCTCTCCAACTGTTCACGGTCGGCTACCGCCTGTGCCCGTGTGAGCGAACGGGTGGCTTGTATCTGCCCGCCATCCCATATATTCTGATTCACCTCGGCTACAACCTGATATTGGTCCTTGCTGAGAGTCGGAATATTAACTCCCGGCAACACAGCCGACATCATTTCCGAATCAAACGGAAGCTTTGTTACGGCACTTTGATAAGAAGCTTTTGCATTTACTGACAATTGAGGGAACCAGCCTTTCGCTGCATTCGCTAAATTATATTGCTCCGTCTGCTCAATCAACTGATGTTGTCGTATCTGCGGATAATTGGCATGCGCCCATTCGTAACACTCCGTAAGTGTTACGATTTCCTGCCCTTCTGCCATTCCCGATAACAGGGAAAGAGAACAAAGGGTGATTGCCCATTTTCTTCCATTTTTTATTACCCAATCCATAAATTCATCTTTTTTATTTTCCAATCCTCCTGTATTCTATTCATCCGGTGTCAACAATCTCAGCATAATATCCGAAATAAATGACTTTCTCTCCTCTATAAAAGCTTTGAACTTTGTTTCGTCACCATCCAGAAAAACATCTGTCAATGGATTTCTGGCAAGTATCGGAAAGACAATCAAACTTATCAAAGTTGATGCCGTATAAATCAGCGGTACTTTTTTGAGTAAACCTTTCTCCATTTCTTCCGTCATTTGCTCTTGCAAACGTAAAATGGGCTGGATACGTTGCGGCTCTTTCATCAGTGCCTTATACAAATGTTCCGGATCACGGTTAAATTCGCTCACGAGAAAAACCGGAAACTGGGGAGGTTGATGTTGCAACAACGAAACGTACTGTTCCACAACCTTTGGCAACTTCTCCAGAAAAGACGTCTTTTCATTCATAATAATGTCGATGTTGGGTAGAAAAGCATCCATTAATTGTCCGAATATTGCATCAAACAACATATCCTTCGTCCGATAATAATAATGTAGAGCCGTCCTGCTGATACCCACCTTGGCAGCAACATCCCCCATCCTTGTCGCTTCGTATCCTTTTTTCACGAAGACTTTTTTCGCCGCTTCAATAATACGGCTTTCCATGTCTAATGCTTCTTCTGTATCCATATCCTTAATTGTTATTATATCTTTCAACACAAATGTCTGACACATGTGTCAAAAGTAGTATAAAAAAAGAGGAGTGCAATAGAGACACTCCTCTTTTAATATCTTTTATAAGAGAAAAAGACTATTTTTTAATTTTTTGGGCAGGAACGCCTTCGAAAGTCATTTTAACAGGATTGATATAACCGTCCTTGTCGAAGGTCATTTTATCGATACAAGTCACCCGATGGTCGCGAGCTTTATCATTCAATGGACGGCGATGATAAACGATATAATAATCGTCCGAGCCCGGAGCATGGATAACAGAATGATGACCGGCACCTGTTGCCACTTCCGGATCTTGCTGAAGTATTTTAGCTATACGTTTAAATGGACCGAACGGAGAGTCGGAAATTGCGTAAGCAACTGAATAGTCAGGACCACCCCAGCCCCCTTCACTCCACATGAAATAATATTTCCCGTTCTTTTTAAACATAAAAGGCCCTTCTACATAATTCTCGGGAGTAATTTCCTTATACAAACTTCCGTCCTCAAAAGGAACCAGCCCGGTAAAGTCGTCGTTCAATAACACGATATTGCAATGTCCCCAACCACCGTAATACATATAATAACGTCCGTCATCATCGTGGAATACGAACTGGTCGATAGGTTGTGCACCATTTACAATTTCGTTAATAAGCGGCTTACCCAGCAAATCCTTATACGGACCTTCCGGACGGTCGCTCACGGCAACACCGATGCCTCCTATTTCACCCTCATGTACATCATTCGCTCCGAAGAAGAAATAATATTTGCCGTTTTTACTGATAACGGAAGGAGCCCACATTGCTTTTTTTGCCCATTTTACAGCGGTAGTGTCAAGCACGGAAGCATGTTTTGTCCAATTCACTAAATCTTTAGAAGAAAAACAATCAAAATAAGTTTGTTTCTCATATACATCGCTCCATGTAGGAAATATCCAGTATGTGTCATCATAAACAATTCCTTCCGGGTCGGCATACCAACCTTCAAATACGGGGTTTCCACTGGTAGCGACGTCTGCCGCTTTTTGCTGTTTCGCTTGGCAAGAACACAAAAAGCCAGCGACTAATGCAGTAAAAATAATAAGATGTTTCATTTACAAAGGTATTTTTATTATGAATGTTCCATATTCTTCGCTAAGCCCCCTTCGGATGTTTCCTTGTAAAGGCTGGGGAGATCGTTTCCGGTCTGACGCATCACTTCTACCACCTGGTCGAAACTCACACGATGCTTTCCGTCGGAAAAGTTAGAAAAGGTATTCGCGTCCAAAGCACGAGCAGCAGCAAAAGCATTCCGTTCGATACAGGGGATTTGTACCAATCCGCATACAGGATCACACGTCAATCCAAGATGATGTTCAAGCCCCATCTCGGCAGCATACTCAATCTGTGCCGGTGTCCCGCCAAACAATTGGCTGGCGGCAGCGGCGGCCATCGCACAAGCAACCCCCACTTCACCCTGACATCCCACTTCTGCACCTGAAACAGAAGCATTTGTCCGGACTACATTTCCAAATAATCCGGCCGTAGCCAATGCCCGCAAAATACGGGAATCCCGGAAATCGCGCGACTCTTTCAGATGATATAATACAGCCGGCATAACACCGCAGGAACCACAGGTCGGGGCCGTAACAATCTTTCCCCCACAAGCATTTTCTTCCGAAACGGCCAAAGCATACGCGTAAACCATGCCCCGGCTCTTGATACTACTGCCATACCCTTTGGCCCGTATCATGTAATCAGAAGCCTTCCGGCGAATACCCAAACCACCCGGCAAAATTCCTTCCGCTTCCAAACCGCTATGTACAGCTTGTTGCATCACCTCCCAAACTTCAGCCAGATAATCCCAAATATCAGGACCTTCACACTGCTCCACATATTCCCAATAAGAATGGCCGGTTTTCTCACACCACACCTGTATATCCCGGATAGTTTGCATTTCATATATCAAGGCGGTCTTTAATTCACTAAAACTTTCGTTTGCCAATGTTCCGCCACCAATACTATAAACGGTCCAACTATCCAATTTCTCACCACTCTCATTAAACGCTTCGAACAACATACCATTCGGATGAAAGGGTAGGAATATTTTCGGTTCCCATATTATATTTGTTTTTGCAACAGGGTTCAGCACTTCCAGAATAGCGGCATCCGTCATATGCCCTTTACCTGTAGCGGCAAGACTTCCATATAGAGTGACATGAAAACATGCGACCCCGCGAGTACGCTCCAAAAACATTTGAGCAGCCCGCATCGGCCCCATCGTATGGCTACTGGACGGTCCATGTCCGATTCGATATATCTGTTTAATCGATTCCATTTCTTTTTGTTTAGAACTTTAAAGTTTTATACTTTCAAAAATATATTACGTTTATAAAGCAACCACAAAATTACATAAATAATCAATGCGTTTGACACTGCAATCAATACCGGATAGTAATTTCCTGTATATTGTTCGAGACCATGAAACAAAGATGTACCTATACATCTGAAGCTAATCACATTAGCCAGCATATAAGCAACAATGGAATTCATGCCGTAGACTTTCAGCCAAGTAATATACTTGCGATGTCCCTTATAATCTATCCAATAATAAAATAAACCCATCAGCAGAAAACAATATCCGCTACTGACCAGGACCATCGAACTGGTCCAGATTTTCTTGATAACCGGCAATTGCAATCCCCATAACCAACCGACCAATACCATCACAATACCTATCCCAAACAAAAGTTGCAATTTGCGTTTCTGGACAAGATTACTTTTCAGGATTTGCCCGGCAAAAAGCCCGGTCAATACTGTTACACCAAAATTCAGGCTACTCAATATCCATGTATATCGATAACTTTCACTAAAGACCACTTGTCCATCCTGAACAATCGCCCCGTCACGGAAACGTCCCAATACAACACGGTCTATCCATTCTGCCAAATTCCCGTCCGGTGTATAATTGCCACCCCCAAAGCCATCCACTGAAATAAACTGCATAGCAGCCCAATATATAAGTAGAAGTAGAACGGCAGCTACAATCTGTACCGTTTGGCGGACATGCAGGAACAACATTGCCGTAATCAGATATCCTACTGCAATAGCCTGCAATGTATTAGAATATAAATAAATACGTTCCGGATCAAGCCCCAACAAGTTACCCTGACACATCATACCGAATATCCACAATAAACAAACACGTTTTCCGATACGACGATAAACAGCCATCTTATCCGGCATTGCTTTATAGCGTGAAAAAGCAAAAGGCATCGAGACTCCCGCCATAAACATGAAGAGAGGCATCACCAAATCCCAGGAAGAAAAACCCTCCCATTGAACATGTGAAAATCCCCATAAAAAAGAATAATACCATGAGGCATCTATCGCATGTCCTAACGGATGCAAAACACCTTCCAATGCGACAAGGCAAAACAAATCGAAGCCACGCAGAACATCCAGTGACTCCAGACGCTTATAAACTACTTGTTCCATCTACACTTTCAAGAATATACGTTGACGATACAGAAAATAAAGGAAACCCCAGCAAACAGCAATATAACCGATTGAGCCGACCAGAGGCTGCACAGTCTCCGGTACTAATCTTTCCAGCCCCCCGAAAATAGCATTTGAAGTATATTCGAAATTAACAAAATGTTGCGCCAGATAAATTGTAATGGAATTCATTCCAATCACTGTAAAAAACGGAGTCCATCTTCGCCATCCCTTGACATCGACGATATAATAGAAAAAAGCAAAGGCCAGCATAGATATACCACCGACAACACAGACAAATGAACTTGTCCACAAATTCTTATTTATCGGAAAAATAAGGCTCCACAGCAACCCGACAGCAACCAGAAAACAACCGGCAATCAACAAATAAACAACCTTTTTTATCTCCGTCAAATTCTTTTTCCGCAACTGAATAAACTCGCCCGCAAACATACCCAGCAAAGCAGTTCCGATAGCCGGGACAGTAGCCAACAGACCTTCTGGGTCATGTACCTTCAAATACAAACGTCCGGGAAGCAAGATACGGTCAATATACCCCACCAGCGAACCTTCCATCGTGAACACTCCCGCCCCATTACCGTCAGGTGCCGGAACAAACGCAACAAGCAGCCAATAACCGAGCAAGATAGCCGCCGTAATCCATACACGGGTAATCGTACGGGTATTAACAAATATCAAAGCCGCAAACATCCACGCCAATCCGATACGTCCCAATACACTGGCATAGCGCTGATGCTCAAAATCAAAGTTCAGCAACCCATTATAGATAAATCCGAAAAGAACCAAAGTCAATCCTCTACGGATAATCTTTTTATAAATTCCGGCATCCGTTTTACCCTGAAACCGTTGCTTTGCTAATGAAAAAGGGAAAGAAATCCCTGCTATAAACAAGAATAGCGGGAAAATGGTATCATGCTGGGTCAAACCATTCCACTCCACATGATGCATCTGGCCGGCAATTGCCTGAAAAAAAGCGTTTGGAAACAATGTTGCAAGAGCAACAAAAAAGGAGGCACCTCCCATAATAAAGAACATGTCGAATCCTCTGAGAGCATCCAACGACTGTAAGCGCTGAGGCTGTTTTTGTTTTTCCATATATTTATAAATCTTGTATATCAACAAAGAACTTGAATTTACAAATATAGGAGTTTTCTACTATTTAAACAGCCTCAACTACCATATTATTTCATTATCAATTCGCTTTCACATTTTCTACGGGATTAGTGTTCGCAGCACGCCAACTCTGAACAAACACAGCCGCAAAAGAAGTCAACAGGCAGAATAAACCGGCAGCTACAAAGATTAGCGGGCTTAAATCTATCCGGTACGAGTAGTCGGAAAGCCATTTTTCCATCAAATACCAAATGATGGGAGTCGCTATAATAAAAGCAATACCCACATAATTCAAAAAAGTGCGAACTAAACGTAACAGAATAGCCTGGTTGTCCGAGCCGAACACCTTACGAATGGCAATCTCCTGGGCACGTTGCTGGATAAAGTAAGTAGACATTGCCAATAACCCTAACAACGAAATCAAAACTGCGATACAGGCAAAAATAACAACAATCTTTGCCAAACGCTTCTGAGCTTCAAATGATTCTTGTATCTGCTGGTCGATAAACTTGGCTTCAAAACCCACACCGGAGACTTTCTCATAAATTTTGCGTATTTCATCATAAGCCGTAAATAAATTACCATCTACTTCTATAATTATGGACCAAGGATTAATATTCTTCGGTTCATTGATATAAAGCATCACGGGCTGATCCTCAGTCGTAACATTTCCCCGAGGTTGGAAATTTCGAAGAATGCCGGCTATCGGCACGTTTTCCGTACCCCACTTAAAGGTCGGCGCATCGTCCGGCAATTCCATATCATGCATTGCCTTTTCCGATATATACCAACTGGGACTTGCCAGATGATTATCACGTATAATTTCCAATCCTAATATATTAAACACGACGGAGTCCATAATAAACTGCTGAAAACTAAGAGTTTTATCCTCATATGTTCCAGTCAAATTATTACTGCCGCTGAAAGGCATTCCCCGGGTAAAACCGACTCGTTTCACAAATGGTAATTGTTTCACTTGGTCAATAGCAGCAATTCTCTCACTCAAAGTCAGGAAACTGTTTGAAGTTTCCAATATATTAGTCGTATTATACCCGAGCGGGGCATGTACCAAATGATCAATCTGCAAAATCATAACGATAGAAGCGGCAATCATAGAGATTGTAATCGCATTCTGAAAAGTAATAAAACATTTACTGAAGACCATCTTGGTTTGCCGGCGGAACGTTCCGCGTACCACATCAATAGGTTTGGAAGAAGACACCAAGATAGCCGGAAGAAATCCGGCCAACATACCTATCAACAAGATAAGGAGAAACCCGGAAATAATCCATCCGGGCGAACAGACATCCATCAAAGAAATACGCGTTTGCAGCAAATCATTCGCATACGGAATAACCGCTATCGCAAACAATAACCCGATTATAAATGAAATAAACGTCAGCAGAGTCGACTCCATCATCAAACGCATGAACAATTCTTTCCGTGAAGAGCCCAGCAAACGGCGGGTCGCCATTTCTTTTGCCCGCTGACCTGCTTGTGCCACTGTCAGATTGATATAATTGAATACTGCAAAAATCAGTATCAGAATACCCACGGACATCAAGACCATCACAAAACGCTTATCTCCTGAATTTCCATTACTTTTTATATTCGAAAAGTAAAGTTCTTTCAGGGGTGTCAGCGTGACCTGCTTCCATACATCCATCCTGTATGTCCAAAAAATTTCTTTCAAATATTTGTAAATATCATCAGTCTTAGATACCAAATCCGCACCAGGTTTCACCATCAGGAAAGCTGTAGTTGCCCCGGCATTATTATAGGAATTCATACTCAGCGAAGGATTAAACTCCCCAACTCCTTCTATTCGCATCAAAAGGTCAGCATAGGGAATAACTGAATTCTTAATATCTTTCATAATACCCGTAACAGATACATCAGTAGAATCGCTGATACGAATACTCTGTCCTATCGGATTTTCCAGCCCGAACAGTTTGTGTGCAAATGTCTCGGAAATAACGGCACTATTGCGAGCTTTCAGTACCTCATTGCGGTCTCCGCTCAGAAGTTCAAAGGAGAAGAAATTAAAGAAAGAAGAATCAGCAAAACAAAAATCAGCATTCAACTTCTTATCACCAACACGTACAATTTGTCCGTCAAAATTATGAGAAATCACAGGACAAATTTTTTCTATTTCGGGATAACGCTCCTGAAGACGATAAGCTACCGGAACTCCCGATACAGCAGCGTCTTCATTCCCTAATACATAAATCCGGTCAGCATACTCATGAAATTTGTCTGTCGAAAGCTCCTGTACTGTATACACAGCAATCAAAATCACAAACATCAACGATACAGATAATCCGAATATATCGATAGCCGTATACGCTTTATTCCCCTTCAGGAATTTAAGAAACGATTTAAAGTTCAACAAATTATTCATAAGAATTATATTTTAAAGTTTAAAACATATCCGGCTTTCACAAGTCGGATATGTCCGATAATAATTAATAATTAGAATGTGTCTATTGCTGTATTAACTTATATAAATTCGCTTACAGAGGATACAATACTTCCATCAAACAAATTAACGATGCGATGTGAAAAGCTTGCATCATGTTTGGAGTGGGTTACCATGACAATGGTAGTCCCTTCCTTGTTCAATTCGGTCAGGAGCTGCATAACCTCAGCTCCATTCTTGGAATCCAGATTACCTGTCGGTTCATCGGCAAGGATTATTTTCGGGTTCGAAACCACGGCACGGGCTATTGCCACACGTTGCTGCTGACCTCCGGAAAGTTGCTGTGGAAAGTGATTAGCACGATGGCTGATATTCATACGTTTTAGAATATCATTCACCATCTGTTTACGTTCGGATGACTTCACTTTCAGATAAGTGAGCGGTAATTCCACATTTTCGAAAACATTCAGTTCGTCAATCAAGTTGAAGCTTTGGAAAACAAAACCGATATTGCCTTTTCTCACTTGTGTCCGTTCTTTCTCTTTCAGATGGCCCACCTCTTTGTCCACCAAATAATAATCACCGGAGGTCGGATTATCCAACAAGCCGAGAATATTCAGCAAAGTAGATTTACCACATCCGGAAGGCCCCATAATAGCGACAAACTCACCGTCTTTCACTTCCATCGAGATATTATTCAACGCAATTGTTTCCACCTCTTCCGTACGAAAATACTTGCTCAATCCTTCAATCTTAATCATGGTTTCATTATTTTGTATTCTACAATCATTTTGTTAGTATATATCAAATCCTGTGCCAAAGACAGTAATAAATTAATTTACAACAACATAACGATTTATTTCTTTTCAACTGTGTCAAATTTTTAGACAATAGTGTAAAGATATTAGACACTCTGTTTGAAAGCAGTATTTCTTTTTGTTTATTTTAGCTTATTGTACTTATTTTGAGAATCACCCTGCAAGTAACTCAAATTACTATCCCATTAAAATGGAAAGAATCATGCGGGTAATTTAAATTACTTGCACGGGTAATATTTTTTAACAGACGGAAATTTACACAAACACTGATAATCAGAGATAAACATTTCTGTAGAAAAATCCGGTCTTATTGTAAAAAACGGTTTATTTCGGATAGGGTTAACCAAAACTAAATGAAAAGCGATCCCCATTCGACAATTCTACCAAGCCATCTTTATACCGTATACAAATCTTGTTTTCCCTTGCCAACCATCCGGCTGCCAATGCAGTACTTTCAGCACTGATATCCAATTTCCTAGCCAATTCCGGGATAGAAATTTTGTCAACTTCATTTAGAGCATGCCAGACTTTACCGGCATTTTCTCCAACAATATGTTTATCCATAAGCTTTTGATTTTATCATAAGACCCCTGTGGCCTTTATATTTTAATCTAACGCCCCTTTCTCCTAAAAAGAAAAGCGGCACACTCACATTCAAAACAGAAGTACTTCCAAAATGAAATAAAATTGTTTCATAATATCAGTATATTAATCCAGAGACTAAATTACTCTGATTGGATAAAACAGACAAGGTCTATAAGGATAATAGATTGGTCCATTTGTATGCTTCTTTATGAAATAACAAATATTTATTTCTCTATTTATACTTATTTTGCCTTTGGGCAATCCGGGTTGCTAATTTCAAATATAATGCATGGTCAACTTTTTCCGTTGAATAAAATAAATCGTAAAAGGCCGTATTCCCCTGATAATAGGCGATTGGGAGGTTCGCAAAGATTCCGTATTTGTCGAATGCATTTATATAATCTTCCAAACGATAGGCAAATCCGCCTTTTGCCAAAGCCCGGTCATCAAATTCCATCTCCATATACATTCCATTTTCTTTTCCTAGTTTACAAGCTATATCCAGGCGTTCCTGCGGCACTTTTTCATCAAAAAAATAATTTGGCTGAAGGTAGGCTATATCGAATCCCAATTTTTTCCATTCTTGAAAACCATCCGAACGGAAATAAGGAATCCAGTTAAAATTCATCTTCTTTATCCGCACATAGTCTCCTACTTGATGGGCCAGTTCACGACTATTTGTCGCTTCTTCCGCAATCCAATAAAAGCCTGACAATTCCAGGTTTTTCAGTTTTGCGTCCTTAAATTTCTTCATGGCATAATCGATGAACCATCGGCATGCGGCCAAACGATCTTCCGTCGAACTAAAATCCAATGCTTTACCGTCCACTTCTCCCCAATCCTTTTGATTTGGAATAGGTTCCGGTAGCCCTATAACAATCTTTCTTTTTACAAACTTTCCGGATTTCTGTTGACGGACATTCCCTATACAATCATTCAAGGCACAAATAATTTGTCCGGAAGTAAAATAATCATCTAGTAATTTTTTCCACTCCTGTTTACGGGCGCCTTCCTTTTCATAATAGGAAGCAAATCCTCTCCCTTTTCCATTCTTAATTTCCAGAAAAAGAAAACCGTCAAATAACCAATCATTTTTCCCTTGTTCATTTTTCATCGAAACATAAGGTACAAACTTTTCCTTATCCCACACACCTCGATGTGCACCTCCGGCATATATCAAAACCATATCTTTAGGGACAGGTTTTATCGCTAAAATCTCTCCGCAAAAAACAAACAGGAAAAATAGACTCAGAATAAATTTATAACTACCATCTGCCAGACTTCTACTTTTTTTCATGATTATTAAATTTAGGAATTACACAAAACAAAAAAAGGATGCTCCACACAAAGATAGAGACATCCTTTTATATTAACTAATAAAATGTTTTAGAAATTATATCCGACACGAACTGCCAGAATCGGCTGCGATAATCTAGCATTTTCCCAAGACTTGAGAATATTATATTTAAATTCCAAGCCAACACTCAACTGATCGGTAGCATACACTTCACCACCTAAACCTATATTGGCACCCAAACGAGTTTTATTCAGGCTTGCGCTATTTCCCAAGCTTACCTTCCAAAACGAAAGGTCAAGACCAGCCAAAGGATAAAAACCAAACATGTCACTCAACTTAAACACATAATGAGCATTCAAATCAATGGCCCATGCACTCCAAGCATCATCCTTAACGAAGTAAGTCAAGGAAGGAGCCAAACGAACTTCATCCGTCAAATTATAACGGTAATCTACTCCCAGCAGCGCATTACCATTGTCATTAAAGCCATATCCAAGATTAAAACCGAAAGACGACTGTCCTTGCTGAGTCTGTGCAAATGCACTCATGCTGATAATAGCCAGCATACACATAACAATTAATTTTTTCATACTCCCAATTAATTTAATTCAACATTGTTCGCAAATATAGTTATTTTACTTTTAATCTATCACCGGCACTTTTCACAATACTACGATAATAATCTTCATCATAACCCGGGAAGTCCGGATATTCAGACAATCCGTAACCATTTTGCTTAAATTGGCCGTTTTCTTCTTTCTTAACATTTCCATCCATGTATTTCACTAAAAGATACTCACCCAGCTTCTTCCAACGGGCAGTAGCTTGGTCGGCAGTCGTTGTACTGAACCAAGTAAGGAATTTTACAGCTTCAACCGGATTTTGGGCATACAATTCACCGGCAGCCTTGTCGATAGCCGGAATAGTTTCTTTGTAACCATTTTCCAGTTCCTGCTGTACAGGCCGGATATCCTGAATCATATAACTATATTTTCCATAAGCCATATTAGCCACCCAGTTGTGAATCCAGAAAGCAGAGGTCCAGGAAAAGTTCATCATATCACCGTTCCCAACACGATAACATTCAGGAGCTGCCGTAACAGAGCAATACATAGGAGTAAATACAGCCATATCGGCATCATCCACACCAAACCATAAAATACCACCTATTGCGTCAGGCAGCCAGTTACGCATTTGCGGAACGATGACAAAACCTGTCTGCTGCGTAGCAATGGCACGTTCGTTTGTATATTCTTGCCCGTCCACTTCAAATGTCATTGGACGCCAACGGTATGGGACTTTATACGGTCCTGCACCGGCATCTTTCGTCATATCCAAATCAGTTCCCTCAAAATGGTCGCGCATACTGTTTTGTACATCTTGAACAGATAACAGACGATTCGGCTTGATATACAAAGGCATCGGCTCTTTTGAAGGGTCTCCTTTCACAAAGTCGGCATATCTATCCATCGTATTATCATACTTGCGGAAAAAAGACCATACGCGAGCTTCACAACCACGTAATGAACCAAAATCGTACGGACAATAAGCTGCTTGAAAACTAAAGTCCTTATCTTTTCCTTTAAAATAGCCTTTTTCGCGGGCAAAGGAAACTACATCCGGCGAATACATGCAATTTTCCGTATCATCAAATGGAATCTGCTGAATACGGGATTGATTGGCATGAGCGGAAATACAATCATCCGGAATACGGATTGCAACCCAAACAGCTCCTTTATTCCCAACTCCTTTACCTATCATTTCCATAATCCAAGCTTCATTTTTATCGGCTATGGAAAATGATTCACCACTACTATAATAACCATGTTCCTTTACCAAGTCTGTCATAACCTTAATTGCTTCACGAGCAGATTTGGAACGTTGCAATGCAATATATATCAGGCTTCCGTAATCCATAATACCCGTAGTATCTACCAGTTCCGAACGCCCCCCAAAAGTACTTTCCGTAATAGCCACCTGGTATTCGTTCATATTTCCAACCACAGAATATGTTTGTTCTACCTGCGGTATTTTTCCTAACGGCTTGTTTGTATCCCATTCAATCACATCCAACATTGCCCCTTTCGGCCAAGTAGCTGCCGGCCAACGGTATAACTCTCCATACAAAGTATGCGAGTCCGCTGCATAACTAATCATGACAGAACCATCAACCGATGCTTTTTTACCTACCAGCAAACCTGTACATGCCATCGCCTCCATACCAGCAAGCATGAGTGTACAGGTAGCCATCAAAATCCATTTTTTCGTCATATAAATAAAGTTTAAGCAAATAATAACATATAGATACCGGCACCGCAACAATAACCTATCAGTGCCAGAATTGAAAATCGTTTCGTATAATACATGAATTTTATTTTCTCAAGTCCCATCACCGTCACACCTGTTGCCGAACCGATAATCAGGATACTGCCTCCCGTAACAGCACAATAAGCAAGGAATGTCCAGAAGCCTCCGTCGGAAACAAAGAACTGAGCATAAGGAGTCAAATCAGCCGTTTGCGGTACGATTGGATACATACCCATTGTTGCCGCTACCAATGCCACATTGTCGACACAAGAAGACAACACACCGATAACGAAGCTAATCACGTATGGCTCATGCATATGCTTATCAAGAAATGCCGACATCAATCCCAATTGTCCGGAAGTTTCCAAAGCTCCTACCGACATCAGAATACCCAAAAAGAAAAAGATTGTCGCCAAATCAATATTCGGTAATAATTGGGAAATACGAAGTTTGTTGGATTCATGTATGTGCAGTCTACTGTACATAATATCCGTATAAAACCAAAGAATGACAAGTCCCAACAGCACACCTAAAAAAGGAGGCAAGTTAGTCAACATCTGGAATACCGGGACCAAAGCAAGAGACAATACGCCAATTACAAAAATAACCCGGCGTGAATGATTGGGTATTTCCGGCGTGAATTCATCAGCCATTTCTTCCTCGCTCATGACACGCAAAGTTGCACCTTTCTTAAATAACCAGAAATGTGCAATTGTAAGCGGAACAAGCATATTGACCAAAGCTGGAATAAACACATGGGAAATTTGGTGCATAGCCGTCACATTCTTTCCTACCCATAGCAAAATAGTAGTGACATCCCCGATTGGCGACCACGAACCTCCTGCGTTGGCTGCAATAATCACCATACAGGCATATTTTAAACGGTCAGTCCTGTCAGGGACCAATTTACGAAGCACAGCCATAATCACAATAGCCGCAGCCAAATTATCCAGCAATGCAGAGAAAAAGAATGTAGCAAAGCTGATATACCATAATAATTTTCTCTTATTTGCCGTCCGGATATAACAGGTTACCGCGTGAAAACCACCATGTTTATCGACAATATCCACTATCAACATGGAACACATCACAAAAAACAAGGTCTCGGCTACATTTCCCAAATGATAAACTATAGAACGATTGCTTATAAAATTCACAAACTGATCCTTGGCTGAAAGATTTGCCATTTCCGGATTTTCCGTCAGAAACTCCTCAAATACGGGATTAGAACGTTCCACAAAAATGGAATAAGCATCAAACATCAATATCATCCAAAGAGAGATGGCCATCAAAAGGGCGATAGCAGCTTTATTTATTTTAATCTTATCTTCCAATGCAATAGCCAGAATACCTAAGATAAAAATAACAGGCATTAAAATAAACATAGTATAATGTATTTAATTTGTTTCTTACTTACAAAACAGAAATATTACTTTCAAGACATTTCATAAAGTTTTGCAATTTCTTCTGCCCACATAGATTCATCCGGAGTTTCCAATATTAACGGTATTTCATCAAAACGCGAGTCTTTCATCAACATTTCAAAAGTAGTTAGCCCCATCACTCCTTTTCCAATACTATCATGACGGTCTACTTTCGTTGCTAATTCTTTCTTGGAATCATTTATATGCATGCCCTTCAAATAAGAAAAGCCGATTATCTCATCAAAACGATTAAATGTTTTAGTAAAACCTTCCACTGTCCTGATATCATAACCTGCAGCCAATGTATGAGCAGTATCGATACAGACTCCGACACGCGACTTATCATCTACCTTATCTATAATAAAAGCTAATTGCTCGAAAGTATATCCCAGGTTTGTCCCTTGTCCTGCCGTATTTTCAAGAACCGCACAAACACCGAAAGTCTGTTCCAAGGCCCAATTAACGGATTCTGCAATACGAATCAGACAATCATCCACACTCATTAGATTCAAATGACTACCCGGATGGAAATTCAAACGGTCCAATCCCAATTGCTCACAACGTTGCATTTCATCCAGAAAAGCATCACGCGATTTTTGCAAACCTTCAGTCTCAGGATGTCCCAAATTAATCAGATAACTGTCGTGTGGCAAGATATGTTTAGGCTCATATCCGAATGCTTCACAACGTTCTTTAAACAAGGAAATACTTTTTTTTGTCAATGGGGCAGATTTCCATTGACGCTGATTACGGGTAAATAAGGCAAAAGCTTTAGCACCGATTTCATTTGCATTGACCGGTGCATTCTCAACCCCACCCGATGCACTCACATGAGCTCCAATATACTTCATTTGTTATTTATATTTATTATTTATTCTCCCTCGGCTTTACAACCTTCAAAATGGAACTGTTCTGTTGCTTGTTCCTGTGTGACAACAAAATAAACCATATCAGCACGCGTACAAAGTTCTTCTTTGGAATTATAGATTTCTACTTCTATAAAAATTGCATTTCGTTTCCGTTCTTTTATTCGTCCGCGAATAGTCAATCGTGATTCCTGTGTCGATATACTTTTCATGAAACGTGCGTCCAAACGGGATGTCATTCCTGATGTTTGCAATTTACGCAACACCACCCAACCGGCCAACTCATCCATTAATGTCGTCTGTATACCGCCATGCAACGTATTCAGCCAACCTTGATAATGTGCTTTCGGTTCCCAAAAGGCAACTATATCATCGCCATCCTCAAAAAACTCCAAATGAAGCCCTAAAGGATTATTCGGAGCACAGCCGAAACACATATATCCATCTAGTCCTGTCCAAGGATTTATAATCTTTTTCATACAACAACAAGTTTAAATCAAATGTTTTTAATTAAAACGGAATTTAATTTAACAACGTCACAAATATAACAATCAAAACGGACACTTTGATTATCCTCATAAAAAAAGCAGAAACAAAGGACAATGGCCTTCATTTCTGCTTTTTCATAATAAGTTCAAGGATACAGAGGCTTATTCTTCAATTTCAGGCATCAGGAAATCCAAGAAACAAAGAGCAGCCAAAGCTGTTCCATATCTTTTCTCGATGGTAATACCTTCGGTTATGAAATTCAACTCACCTAAATAATACTTACCGTATGTCTTTTGGTGAAGATCGTTGATAACACGAATAAGACGAGATTCAAGTTCTTCTATACGATAACGACCACTCACCTCACATACCAGGCCACCCACTTTTTCATCAAAGTTTTCATCCTTGTACATCCAGGCGTAAACCACACCAGCAGACACAAACTCATCCTGGTATCCATGCGACACGGCCATAATGGTTTTCATTTCAGAACCAAATGGAGGAAGGTCGATTTCATCCATAGTTGCAAGATGTGCTGTTGCCGGAATCACAGACGAATACGTCATGATATTAAAATCCGAAATACCGGCATCATAAAGGGCCATGTGGTATGAACCTGCATGTTTTTCCAAATCAGAATCACCACTACCCTTTGTAATAAAAAAGGTGTTTGGAATCAAATTCCCAACTTTCTTTACCATCTACGAATATGTTTTACTAATTAATAATGAATAAGGTCACAAAAATAGAAACTTATTCGGGATTTTGACCTATCAAAAGATAAAAAACAAATATTCTGCACATTATTTCACATATTTACAATACGAGATATCAACCAAAGGCTCCCTTTCCGGAACACCATGATAGAAAGTGTTTATCGGACGATAAATAAATCTTATAAGAATTACATTTCATTTGATGAACAAATATCAAACAGTCAGTGTTAGATTTATAGAAACTACAAAAACATAAAAGTCATGCTTACATTATGTCTCAGTTTAATATTGTTAATTACAGATAATAGTCAAATAACAGATAAAAAAGAAAACGTTATGAAATTTGAATTAATTCAGTTACCGTATGCAGCCAATGAGCTGGAACCGGTCATTTCCAAGTCAACTATTGATTTCCATTATGGGAAACATCTTCAAACCTATGTAAACAACCTGAATAATCTGATTCCGGGAACTAAGTTTGAAAACATGCCGCTCGAACAGATTGTAGCCGAATCCGACGGAGCAATCTTCAACAATGCCGGACAGGTATTGAATCATAATTTGTACTTCACCCAGTTCTCACCTAAAGGCGGTGGTGTTCCGACAGGGAAACTGGCAGAAGCCATCAATTCAACTTGGGGGTCTTTTGAGAATTTCCAGAAAGAATTTATAACAGCAGGTACCGGATTGTTCGGTTCCGGTTGGGTATGGTTAGCGAAAGATAAAAACGGTAAACTTTCAATTACCAAAGAAGCTAACGGTAGCAATCCGGCCGCTCATGGATTGACCCCGATTCTGGGATTCGATGTATGGGAACATGCCTATTATCTGGATTACCAGAACCGTCGTCCCGATCACCTGAATGCCCTATGGAAAATCGTTGATTGGGATGCCGTTGGCAAAAGATACTGATATTAACGATTTAAGTTAATGAAACCTCGTATAAAAGCCGCCCGCAAACCGGACGGCTTTTTTATCAAGAACTTTTTCCGCATTAAGGAATAGATACAGTAAAATTGACAATTATAAGGGAAAAATGACTAACTACCAGCCGGAATTAATCGTGTAACTTTGTTATATAATTAATAAAGAACAGGTAGAACCTCAATTTGAAAGGAGAAATAAAATGAAAGTAACAGAATTGACAAAAGCGGAATTTCTGAAAAAAGTAGCCAACTATGAAGCCAGCCCGGACAAATGGGTATTCGAAGGCGACAAACCTTGTATCGTAGATTTTTACGCAACCTGGTGTGGTCCCTGCAAAATGGTAGCCCCTATTTTAGAAGAATTGGCTGACGAATATGCAGGGAAAATCGATATTTATAAAGTCGACACCGAAAAAGAAGAAGAATTAGCAGCTTCATTTGGTATCAGAAGTATTCCCTCACTCCTCTTTTGTCCGAAAGAAGGACAACCGCAAATGGCTAAGGGAGCAATGGGTAAAGCTGACTTCAAAAAAGCTATAGATGAGGTACTTCTGAAAGAATAACGGCCAAAATACAAGCCTAATAAACAACCTCTCCACCCTTAGTACCAAGGTTTGGAGAGGTTTTTTCATGAAAACCGGTTTACATTATATTCAAAAACTATTGCACAATTAAAATTAATATCTACCTTTGCAGCCGCAATCGAGAAAGATAGCAATCGCCTCTTTAGCTCAGTTGGCCAGAGCACGTGATTTGTAATCTCGGGGTCGTTGGTTCGAATCCGACAAGAGGCTCGAAGAAAAAGACATAATGGGCAGTTACCAGAGTGGCCAAATGGGGCTGACTGTAACTCAGCTGGCTTTCGCCTTCGGTGGTTCGAATCCATCACTGCCCACACAGAAAAGGAGTTGTATCTAACTGTAAAGTCAGACAACTCCTTTTTTATTTTCTACTTCTCCCCATGATTTTTCGGGGTAATCCTAAAACGTTCCACAATGTTCCAAGCGGTGGAACAAAAGTTTCATCGGCAGGGAACAAAAGTTTCTCCATATTGAAACAAAAGTTTCCTCCTATGGGAACAAATGGACGCATACGAATGGAATCCGATGACATTCCCGATTAAACCCTTTTCTATTATTCCGATTTCAAACTTTCCACCGGATTAGAGTTAGCAGCAAACCAAATTCGATAAATGACACTTATCGTAACTACCAATATGACAAACAGAGAACCAAGCAAGAATATGCCAATGTTTAAAGGTACTTTCTCTATAAACTGTTGTTGCCAGCGTATAGCGAGGACATAAGCTAAAGCTCCTCCCATAAAGGCGGCAGGTACGGCAATACGCATCACATCAAGAAGGAAAATTCTCTGTATTTCCAACAACGTTGCCCCATTTACCTTGCGAATAGCGATTTCCTTACGCCGACGGCTGATTTCATCATTGGTATATCCTATCAAACCAATTATGGAAATAAGCAAAGTAACCAGCCCCCCTATCCATAATTGATCCTGAAATTTACGTGAACTACTGTACAGATTAACGATATCTTCAGAAAAAAGAGATAATTTAGGTTCCAGATTCGGCATCAGTTCCTGCAATTTATCATTTGCTTTCTCTATTGCATCAGCATCCAAATTATTGAAATTCAATAATAAATTAGAGGATGGATAACTATTATAAAAAAGGACCGAAGGACGATTATCCAAGTAAATGAGTGAACCGATACGATAATTTTCATAGATACCACAAATCGTATATGTACTACTCTCCATAGCATTTTCACTTATTCTATATCCGTGGTCGGTAATTTGTATTTCTTTACCGACTACACTTGTCCAATGGGCCACATTCTCCATCTTCTCGGCAAAAGCACGGTTCACCATGATTTCTGTTGAAAAAGGTATATTTTCAGTGAAAGAACGACCCTCGATAACCGGAATTTCCATCAAATCCAGAAAACCATTACCACAATCATATTGGTCGGCCACGTTGAACAGTTCTTCATCCGAACCCGGAAGGCTGATATTATTACCGGACATGCTGTATAAAGGTAAATTATCGGACGTCGACACTTTCTCTATTTCAGGGAGACGCCTCATTTCTTCAATGACTTTGGCACGGGCTGTCGAATCGAGTCCGCTGATATCGCAATAAGCCAATTTCTCATATGAATAACCGGGATTACTGTTCACCATATAGGTATGTTGACGGGTAACCACCAAAAGTAGCGAGACCAGTAATCCGCCTGCTACAAACTGGAAAAACAATAAACAAAGTTTCCATATACGTTTACTTTCACGAAAATTACGAAAAGCGGCCGCAACTGGAATACGGGCAAACAAAACACCCGGCACAAACCCTGTAAGAAAAAAGACAACAACACAAACAGCCAACAGCAACAAAGTTCCTTTTGAATAGAACAACGCAGAGACGGATACATTCAATAACTCTTTCACTACATCCTGACAAAGGAAAATCAAAAAGACAGCCAGAGCAAGTGCAATTAGCATATGCACAAAAGTCTCGGACATAATCATACTGTGAATATTCTTTTCCGAAGCCCCATACGATTTATGTACAGCAACTTCTTTCGTACGGTTTATGATAGATGATATAGCTATCAAAATATAATTCATCACTGCCGTAAACAATAAAGCAAAAGCCAGAACGGACAACATCAACATCATGTTCTTCACATTGTCCGAACCTGAATGCATCTCAAGTAAAGGTTTCATATAAAAGGTCAGTTCCACACCGGCCCTACTCATCTCTTCTTGGTCAATATGACGTAACTGCATCTCATGGATAGCAGGTTTCAGACTTTCAGGAGTTATTCCCGGCATTAACCGTACATATCCCAAATAACGGTCGTTACCTACCCAATTCGTACGACTCCATTCATTCATACCATTCAGGGAAACCAACATATCATAATGCAAATGAGAGTTTTCCGGTATATCTTCAAATACACCACCAATGACGTAAGTCCTACCCGGATTATAATCCATAGCAATTACCACACCATCCACTTGCTCTACTCCTCCCATCTTTTCAGCCAATGAACGGGAAATCATGGCATAGTTCGGACGGGCCAATACCTCCTTCGGATTACCTAAAAGGATAGGACGGGGGAATACATCAAACACATTACTATCCGCCATCAAAATAAAGTCTGCCGAATAACGCTGTTTTTCAGAAGTGGTGAATGTTGTACCGGGACCTGCGATATAAGTCAACCGGGTAGCTGCCTCCACTCCGGGAACTTCAGCTTTCATTCCTGGAGCCACGGCACCGGCTACTTGTTCATAATCAACATTACCATCCTGCTTTTCAATACTTTCCGTCAATCGGTATATTCGGTCTGAATCCGGATAAAATGTATCATAAGACTGTTCAAAATAAACCTTAGCAATCAGCACCAACCCTACAGCCAAGCCGATACTCAATGTTCCAATCTTCATAAGATTGTGGCGTCCTTGTTTAAACAGGGAACGAACAGCTATTACCAAGTTTTTCATATTCATGTTACTTTAATATAATCCCAATTATTCCAAAATCAGTACTTCGTTGTCCTTATAGCTTTCGTAGCTTGAAACAATCACTTTTTCACCCGGTTCCAAACCTTCTGTTACCTCATAATATTGAGGGTTCTGCCGCCCGATTTTAATTTTACGGCGATAAGCTTTTTTACCGTCTTTGTCGAGTACGAATATCCAACTGCCACCTGTACTCTGGAAAAATGTTCCACGCGGGATGATAATGCTTTCGGTCGGTTGACCTAATTCAAGGCTGATATAATAGGTCTGTCCGCTACGGATATTGTCCGGACGCTCGCCGATAAAAACGAAATCCGTACGGAATCTACCATCACGTACTTCCGGATATACCTTTTGTACAATCAGGGCAAAATTTCCTCCCTGACGTTCAAAGGTAGCACTCAAGCCTTTTTTCACTCGGTCGATATAATGTTCGTCAATCATGGCCTCTATTTTATAATTAGATAAATCGTTAATCTGACCTATTTTCTGTCCCGGTGATACATTTTGTCCCAAAACGACATCCAGCAGGCCCAATTCGCCGTCAATCTGCGAACGGATGTTCAAATGTTCCTTCCGTTCGTGAACCAATTGAATATTACGCCGCATATTCGCAAGACTGGTCTCCATTTCATCCATCTGGATAGTACGGGAAATAGAGTCCTGACGCAAACGTTCTACAACCAATGTACTCTTTTTAGTAGCCAACTCATAATCTTCTTTAGCTTTAAGAAACTCCTCCTTCGCTATCAAATTTTCATCATACAAGTGTTTCTGCTGTTGATAAGCACGCCGGAAACGGCTCATATCCACATCCAACTGAGCTTTTTCCAACTGATTGTTCAACTTATCCTGTTCCATCGCCACCTGCGTATTACGGAGAAAGTTCTGTTTTTCAGCCAACTGGGCCTCAGCATCCAGTATTTGAAGATCGAGATTAGAATTAGAAAGACGAACGATAATATCCCCTTTTTTTACCTGGGCGCCTTCTTCCACGACTTTCTCACGCACAATCCCTCCTTCTTCGGGACTAAGCTGTACGACTGTGATAGGCTGAACTTGCCCGTCGATACGGACAAAGTCGTTAAACTGTTCTTTTGTCACATTTCCGATATTGATACCACGTGCATCCACTTTTAAGGTAGAGGCATGGTCACCAAAAATAATCCACCCTATTAAAACCAGAAAAAAGACACCACCAGCAACATAAGGTATATGCTTTTTCTGAAGACCTCTCTTTTTTTCTAACTGTATATCCATAATTGTATCTCTTTATTTTCAGTTTTCTTATTTAATTCTCTGTCGCTATAATCGGTTTACCTTTATAATACTCTACCAATCTGCTTTTTATTATATATAGTAACTGTTTTTGCAATAAACCGGCTTTTGATTCTAAAAGTATATTCGCACTAGTCTGTAAATCGATAGGACTCATCAAACCTTCCTCATATTTACGGAGCGTCACCTGATAAGCAAGACCATCAGCCTCCACCTTTTTCTCCATCTTAACAGCTTCTTTCGCATACCCTTCACGATCAAGAACAGCCTGCTCAATATCCGTTTGAAGTTGACGAAGCACTTCTATTTGTTTTTCGTAAGCAATCTGCATATTATTACGGGCACGACGTGTCTTCGTAACGCGAGATAAACCATCGAAAAGAGGAAAACTTAAACTAAACTGAATATTTTTACCTTGGTTGTTTTGAAACTGATCGCTGAAAGAAATTTTTGTTTTATCTGATTTCAAATTTTCATAATAACTGGTATAAATACCCGCTCCAAAAGAAATAGTAGGTAAGAGCCCTCCTTTCATAATCAAATAAGTCATTTTACTGGTTTTATATTCGAAAGCTGCTTGCATAGCAGTCGGATTGTTGTTTGCTGCCAAATCAAAAATCTCATCTACCGGTTCCACTGCATAAAAGTAATCCATCTTTTTGGCTAAAGTATCAATTGGCAGGACAGAGTCTACCGGGTAGTTCATACTGTTTTTCAAGGTCATTACAGCTGTATTGTATAAATTTTGCTGATGAGTCAAATTATAATCGTCTGCAGCCACCTGCGACTCTATTTGAGCAACATCCGCCTTTCCTTTTAACCCCAATTCTTCCTGACGTTGGGTTTTATATAAAGTTCGTTTACTCTCTTCCAGTTTTTCAGTTAACATTCCTACCATTCCGTTGCAATAAACAACATCAACATAAGCTGCCATTACATTTATGGAAAGGTCATCTTTCTGTTTTTGAAGGTCGTTCTGACCTTTATGAATATTTACGTTGGCTAACCGCCACTGGTTGATTAACTGTCCGCCGGAGAATAAAGTCAGCCGGGCGAATACTTCGTAATAGTTATTAAATGTAGAAGTATTCGTGTATGTATTTGTATTCGGGTCAATAGCACGGCCAAAATTATACTGGATAGAGGTATTTGCCGATGCAGTCGGTAAAAAAGCAGTAATTGCCGATTGGTGTTCTGCCTTATACGTATTATTTACATAAATCTGTTGTCGTACTTTCGGACTGTTCTCTACAGCATATTGCATACAATCGTCCAATGTCCAGCTTTTCTCCTGAGCAACCACCGAAGCAAACAAACCGAAAGAAAAAACTGCTGTGATAAATATCTGTTTCATTGCTATATTATTTTCTGCTTAATAAAGAGCAAAGAATGTGCCAAAACACACAAACTGTTATTTTTCAACAATTTAACAACAAACACATTTTTTACGAGTGTCAAGAAATTAGACAGTCATGTAAAAGAATTAGACAATACATAATAATCATCCAGATAAACAATTCAATATTTTATTCATATTTTACAAACTTCAAAACACCCCTACATCATAAAGAAAGGTTATATTCTTTAATGTACCAATCTTACCAAAAGAACAAAAAACTGAACAAAATGAAGGACTCCCTGTTTTAAATAAGTACATCTTTTATTTAAAACAACTTATAAAAAACAGATTTTATGAAACAATTAGGTTTAATATTTTTGTCAGTAGCCCTCTCGGCTACTGCATACGGACAAACAAACAAAAATGAATATGAAGACGGGAAATGGGTACTGAAAGGAATAACCGGATTAAACCTATCACAAACCGCTGTCAGTAATTGGGCTTCCGGTGGTGAAAATTCTTTTGCAGGAAATGCTTACCTGAACGGGACACTGGCACATAAAAGTGGGAAATGGTTATGGATTAACACGCTCGGATTAGACTATGGCTTGACAAAGACCAAATCACAAGGAGTTCAAAAAACTTCCGATAAAATTGCCTTTGCCACTCAATTAGGATATCAGGCTTCTGAAAAATGGTACTATACTGCAATGGCTGACCTCAATACACAATTCTATAAAGGATATAATTATCCCGACAAATCGCACTACATTTCTAAATTCTTTGCTCCAGCCTATTCGAATATCTCGTTAGGTATGGACTACCGGCTAAACAATAAATATTCAATTTACCTATCCCCTGCTGCCGGCAAACTGACTTTTGTTGAAGACGATTATCTTTCCGGAGAAGGGGCTTTCGGTGTTGACCCCGGTGACCGTTTCAAAGCGGAAATCGGTGCATATCTCAAAGCTAAAGCCGAACAGAAAATCATGGAGAATGTGAATCTGATAACCAGTCTCGACCTTTTTACCCCTTACGATAACCAATTCGGAAATGTAGATGTCAACTGGGATATCTTGATTAACATGAAGATAAACAAATTCCTCAGTGCAACCCTCAACACAACACTAAAATATGATAATGACGTCAAAACGTTCAATGATGAAGGCAAAAAACAAGGAGCGAAAGTGCAGTTTAAAGAAGTGCTCGGTATCGGGGTCGCTTACAATTTCTGATAAAAAGAAGCATTTCACTTAGGTTTTATCAAAAAAACATCCCGTAATCGGTTGCAGTATCCAAAGAAAGGAGTAAATTTGCACGTTGAAAACAAATATGATTAGAAATGATCAATAAGATTAACGCTCTGCTTCAGGAAGTAGAGAATCTGAAGGCGGCTAACGCTGAAGAACTGGAAACTTTACGTATTAAATATCTCAGCAAAAAGGGAGAGATTGCAATGCTGATGAATGATTTCCGTAACGTTGCGGCAGATCAAAAACGTGAAGTAGGTCAGTATCTCAACAGGTTGAAAGAAGCTACTCAAAATAAAATCAACGAACTGAAAGAGAGCTTTGATAATGTACAAACGGTAAACGACGATATCGACCTTACCCGTACGGCTTATCCTATCGAATTGGGTACCCGGCATCCGCTTTCAATCGTAAAAAAAGAAATCTGTGATATTTTCGGGCGTCTGGGCTTTAGTATAGCTGAAGGACCGGAGATTGAAGATGACTGGCATGTATTCTCCTCACTGAATTTTGCAGAAGACCATCCTGCCCGTGACATGCAAGACACTTTTTTTATACAACATAATCCGGATGTTTTATTACGTACACATACTTCTTCCGTTCAGACACGTACAATGGAGAATCAACAACCGCCTATCCGCATTATCTGTCCGGGACGTGTATACCGTAATGAAGCAATTTCTTATCGTGCTCATTGCTTCTTTCATCAAGTAGAAGCCTTGTATGTTGATAAAAATGTTTCCTTTGCCGATTTGAAGCAGGCTTTGCTATTTTTTGCAAAAGAAATGTTCAACGCAGATACTAAAATCCGTTTGCGTCCTTCTTATTTCCCGTTCACCGAACCTTCCGCAGAAATGGATATCTCCTGTAATATCTGTGGAGGAAAGGGATGTCCTTTCTGTAAAGGTACCGGCTGGGTGGAAATACTCGGTTGCGGCATGGTAGACCCGAACGTACTGGAAAACTGTGGTATCGACAGCAAAGTATATTCCGGTTACGCATTAGGAATGGGTATTGAACGTATTACAAATTTAAAATACCAAGTAAAGGACTTGCGTATGTTCTCGGAAAATGATGTCCGGTTCTTACGTGAGTTCGAATCAGCCAATTAAGTTGAGAACCTAAATCATTTACCATCTTCCCCGGGTCCTTTAACCAACCCGGGGAAAAACACACTAAAAGATGAAACAATATGATAAAGGTTTTATTACTGTTGGCAGGAGGAGCAATCGGAACCATATTCCGTTTCGGAGTTTCAACGTGGATACAGCGTTCATTGCTTTACTCCTTTCCCTTCGGGATACTTTCGGTTAATGTTATCGGTTCCTTTTTGATAGGTTTCTGCTGGAGCATTGCCGAATATAGTAATCTATCGGTCAACGTAAGAGTTTTTCTTTTCACCGGATTGTTCGGAGGTTTTACCACATTCTCTTCGTTTGCACTGGATACCATGACTTTGATGAAAACCGGAGAATATAAACTGGCTTTCCTTAATATATTGGCAAGCAACATACTCGGTCTCATCGCTGTATTTCTAGGACTACTTCTTGGTAAGAATACGATTGTATTAATAAAATAAATATGCGTAAAGAAGAACGATATAAGGGAGTTCTGGACTGGTTCGAAAAAAATGTTCCGGTTGCTGAAACGGAATTGCATTACGACAATCCCTATCAACTACTGATTGCCGTTATTCTATCCGCCCAATGTACGGACAAACGGGTAAATATGATTACTCCTGCTCTTTTCCGCGACTTTCCGACTCCCGAAGTAATGGCAGAATCTACTCCGGACGTTATCTACGAATATATCCGCAGCGTTTCCTATCCGAATAATAAATCGAAACATTTGGTGGGTATGGCTAAAATGTTGATGTCCGATTTCGGAGGGATTGTACCTTCGGATATCGAACTATTACAAAAACTGCCCGGAGTCGGACGTAAAACAGCAAACGTAATTGCGTCTGTTGTTTACAACAAACCTGCAATGGCCGTAGACACGCATGTTTTCCGTGTAGCCAACCGTATCGGCCTGACCAACAACAGCAAGACGCCGTTAGAAACAGAAAAAGAATTGGTGAAGCATATTCCCGAATCTAAAATTCCTATTGCTCACCACTGGTTGATTTTACACGGTCGCTACACTTGTATTGCCCGCAAACCCAAATGTGAAGATTGTGGCCTAAAACCTTGGTGTAAATACTTCCTGACTGTAAAAATATAACGAGATGAAGGCCTACAAGCGGGAAATAGTGATTTTCACGATAGCCACTCTCGCTACCCTATTGGTGGTCTGGTTCTTTTTCGGCAATATAGAGAAAAAGAAAATGACCGTGCAGACGGATTTATACACGCTGGTAGCACCGGCACCTGAGGCTATTCTGGCAATCAATCGACCCGCTATTTTCGCTAAATATATTTTATCGGATACATCTGCATATTCCACTTTTACAAAAAAAATACCGACTATTTTCCTATCTGTCATTCAGGATAATCCCCAATTGACATCTCCGCTTTTCTCGTTTCATCCACAAGGAGTTATCTTTTATGCCAAAGCAACCGAAAATCAGGTGGAGGAAATAGAAAACAGCATAGTGCAAACAACATTTAGCTCCTTTGCCCCTCAAAAGCAAACAAAAGAAAACATTACTTATACTTATTATCCTGAAGCCGGAAACCATTTCTTTGGTTATTACTATTATCATGGAATCTTTGTTGCCAGTTACAGCCGGAAATTACTGGAACAAGTAGCACAGATACAGTTCAACAATCGAAACTTTCTACTTCCCGAACAAGAAAAATTACGCTATTCGTTCGACCGGAATGCCCCGCTAAATCTGATGTTGCAGGCCGACAGTTTAAATCTCTTTGTTTCCTTACCTGATTCCACCCAATGGGGCATACGCAATTGCTGGTTAGGAATTGACATTTTTACGAATGAAGGCAATCTTTGTTATTTCGGAGGTATTCCTTACGAAGCTGAAGCAGACTCACTATATCCGATATTAGGAGACACTTTAGCCATACGGTTAAAACAATTTTTACCCGAGTTTTCCATTACCAATCAACTTTCCATTGAAAACGGACAAGTATTTTATACCGGATGCAGCAAAATAAATGGAGACCCTGACTAATCAATTTCAAAAGATAATTCATCGTATGCCAGATGTACATGCTGTGGTAATTCTTTCTCCACTTCGGCATGCAAACCAATGCTATGTCCCATGTGAATCAAATAAGCCTCCTTCGGACGAATAAGTTTTATATTATCCAGTGCTTCGGACACTGTTTCATGGGTAGGATGATACTCTTTACGAAGAGCCGTAATAATAAGGACATCCAAACCTTTCAGTTTAGCATATTCTTCATCGGGTAAAGTCTTAACATCCGTAAGATAAGCCATATTGCCAATACGATACCCCAGAATAGGTAACTTACCGTGCATTACGCGAATAGGAATAACTGGGATACCTGCAGCTGTAAAAGGTTGACCGGGAGTAACATCATGTAGTTCCAAATTAGGAACTCCCGGATATTTATGTTCACGAAAAACATAAGGAATACGCGTTTTTATAGCTTCTACCACATCTTCCTCTGCAAAAATATCAACCCCATGATAACGACAGAATGGGCGCAAATCATCTAATCCGCCCACATGGTCATAATGCTCGTGAGAAATCAGGACCGCATCCAAATGATACGTTTTATTCCGTATCATTTGCCAACGGAAATCAGGACCACAATCCAGCAAAATTGCCTTACCTTCCGTTTCTACTAATACAGAAGTCCGCAGACGCCAGTCACGCTTATCCGGACTGGTACATACTTTACACTGACAACCAATCTCCGGAACCCCCGTAGAAGTTCCGGTTCCTAAAAACGTAATCTTCATTTATCCAACATATTTAACTTCGGGCATGAGTTCAATGCCAAAACGATCATTTACAGCAGTACGGATGCTTTCCGCAACCAGAGCTATTTCATCTCCCCGGGCACCACCTAAATTTACTAACACCAATGCCTGCTTTTCGTAAACACCAACCGGACCATGTGACTTGCCCTTAAATCCACATTGCTCAATTAGCCAACCAGCCGGTATCTTAATCATCCCCTCACCTGCCGGCCAGGACGGTATTTCAGGATATTGTACCTTCAGCTTCTCGAATCGTTTAATAGGAATAACCGGATTCATAAAAAAACTTCCCGCATTGCCCAATTCTTCAGGATCAGGTAATTTACGACGACGAACAGCTATTACAGCATCTCGCACTCTCTGAAGAGTCGGTTCCGAACCGGCCAACTCCTCTTTCAAGTTACCATAGTTGACTAAAAATTGCGGTTTCTTATTCAAACGTATATTTATATATGTAACAATATACGGATCATTGTGTTCGTTTTTAAAGAAGCTCGAACGATACCCGTATTTACATTCCTCATTCGTAAAAATCCGCTTTTCAAAGGTTAACTGATTATATGCCTCTACTGTTTCTATGACATCTTTCGCTTCAACTCCGTATGCCCCTATATTCTGAATGGCCGCAGCACCTGCCTCACCGGGAATAAGAGACAGATTCTCTATTCCTCCCCAACCTTGAGAGACAGCATAAGCAACAACCTCATCCCATTTCTCAGCAGCTCCGACATGCAACAAGACTGAGTCTTCCGTTTCCTCCAGCACATCAATACCTTTAATGGTCGAATGAAGGATTATCCCGTTAAAATCATTAATGAACAGCAAATTGCTTCCGCTTCCAATGTGCAAAGACAAACATTCCTGAAAATATTCATCTCGAAGAATACGCTCCAATTCTTCTTCATTTGAATACTCCATGAACCAACGAGTTTTCACAGGGATGTGAAATGTATTGTATTTCTCCAATGAGTAATTTTCTTCTATTCTCATATTCTCAATTTATTTATCCGGACAAAAGTAACGATAAATATCCAATCAAACCTCCCGGCACCTAAGAATTAAAGGCTGTGTTTCATATATCGCAACGAAATCTTATTTAACTTTTTTTGTTCCTCAAAACGTAACAATCACCTGCAGGCGTTGTTAAATAAGAAATGGACATCGTTTTTTTTGTTTGTAATTAGTTGCTGATAAGAAAAAGGAATCTTGTACATTTGCCATGTATTTAAATTAAAAAAAAAGAAACACTCATGAACAAAGCAGAATTGATTGAGGCCTTAGCAGAAAGGTCCGGATTACAGAAGCAAAAAACGAAGAAAATGTTGGATGCATATATTGGCATCGTTACCGAAGCAATGGCGCACAATGAAGAAATCGTCCTTATCGGTTTCGGCACGTTGACTCCACGTGCACAAACAAGTCGTCTGGCTAGAAATCCTAAAACCGGTACACCCGTTACAATCCCAGCCAGAACAACTGTAAAATTCAAACCTGGAAAATATTTGCTTGAAGCTATCAACAAACCAGGCCAGAAGAAATAAAACATTTTCAAATTGTAGACAAAAAGAGACAGTCTCAAAAGATTGTCTCTTTTTTCGTCTTTCTATTTGCTCACAGCGGAGATTATAACTAATTTCGCCACCGGAAAATCAAATAACATGAAAATAGTTAATCTAGGAGAAACAAATTCGATATTGAATCGATTCGTATCTGAACTACGTGATGTGAATATCCAAAAAGACAGCATGCGTTTCCGCCGTAACATCGAACGGATTGGAGAAATTATGGCCTATGAAATCAGTAAAGATTTCATTTACAGCACAAAAGATATTCAATCGCCTTTAGGCATTGCTCCAGTAAAGACACCTGACAATCATATCGTAATCAGCACTATTTTACGTGCTGGACTTCCTTATCATCAAGGTTTTTTAAATTATTTGGATAATGCAGAAAATGCATTTGTTTCCGCTTACCGCAAATATAAAGACCGACTAAATTTCGATATTCACATCGAATATATAGCTTCTCCCAGATTAACCGATAAAACATTGATTATTACAGATCCAATGCTGGCCACAGGTAGTTCCATGGAACTAGCCTATGAGGCTCTGCGTACAAAAGGACACCCGGCACATATCCACGTAGCATCCATTATTTGCAGCAAACAGGCACTCGAATATATCCAGCGTAAGATGCCGGACGATATTACAACAATCTGGATTGCAGCTCTTGATGACAAATTAGATGACCATTCATATATCATTCCAGGTCTGGGTGATGCAGGCGATTTGGCTTTTGGAGAAAAAGAATAGCAAACAAATTAGCGGGGTAAAGTAAACCAAAAACGGGAACCTTTTCCCGGTACAGACTTTACTCCTATTTTTCCTCCGAATTGTTCCACTATACTTTTGCAAATGGATAACCCCAATCCTGTTCCTTGCTTAAAACTATTTCCCTTATAAAAACGATCGAATACCCGTGCTGATATTTCAGGTGACATTCCTTCACCAGTATCAGTAACCGAATACTCTATTTCTCTAGGTCGAAGTTGATAATCAAGAGTAATAGAACCTTTTGCCGTATGCTTGATTGCATTATTGATAAAATTAGACAGTATTTGTGTCAATCGAATTCGATCACAAGTAATAACACATGAAGAAAGTCCAGGTGCTAAATTCAATGTAACATTTTCCGGTAATTTAATTCGCATGGATGTTACCAGTTCTTCACATGACTCCAACAAATCAAAACTGGAAAAATTTAATTCGAGTGCATTCGACTCTATTTTGGCTAGATCCAACACATCCGAAATTAACTGTAGCAACAAATCATTATTCTTTTGTATAATATCCACGAATTGCAGTTTTTCCTCCGGATCATCCGTATCAACTAACAATGTGGAAAAACCGACGATAGCATTCAACGGAGTACGAATCTCATGGCTCATATTTGCTAAAAAAGCTGATTTCAAACGATCTAGCTCTTCTGCCTTTTCACGTTGTTTCTGTATTTCCTTCAATTCAGTGATGTCATAATTCACACAAATCATTTCCAATTTTTTCGGATCAACCGATTGTGTATTCCGCATCACATTCACACGTACCCATTTCCAATCTTCTCCGGCCCGTATACGCAATTCTTTACGAATACTATTAGCTTTTCCTTGTTTTACCCGCTTGAAAAAATTCAACATAACTTGCCTGTCCTCAGGATGAACAGCTTTATACACACCAATAATATCCGGCAATGGTGTTCCATCTTTTTCTCCTAAATTTTGATACCATTGACTGATGGCATAACCATCATTTGTCAACAAATCAAATTTAGCATAACCAACTTTTGCAAAACTGCTGACAAGGCGAAAAAAATGTTCAAATTCTTCGATACGGTTATAAGCAACTGTCTTGTCCGTATTATCCAGATTTATAAACAGATAATTAATCAAATCTCCATGTGTATCATAGAGCATACTGACTTTTGTAAAGACATCAATATTACCTTCCCTATCTGTTTTATAATATTTGTTTACTACATCAAAAGAATAATTTACACGGAAAGTAGCAGGTTTTCGTTCCAACAATTTCTTTCGGACTTCTTCCGGAATAATTGGATTTTCAAAAATATTAAGTCCTAACACGCTTGCTTTTGACTCTATTCCGAATATTTCAATATCCATATTATTCAAATCGACCAAATAACCGTCTTTGTCATACAGCTCAATACCTGCTGGGATATTATTATAAATATTGCGCAATAGCCTTTCATTACAGTCCAAAGCCTCATTTATCCTTGCCATTTTCGTTATGATACTAATAATATTGGCTATAGAAGAAAGCCACTGGTAATCTTCAAGATTCCAAATACGATTTTTGACAATAATGTCAATCCCCATATATCCCCAAGCTTTTCCTTTTATAATTAAAGGCACCAATATCATAGAAAGAGTTCCTCTTAAACGTAAATAACGTTTTTCTTCTGCCGCTTCCGGAGGAAGTTCATCCAGATTATTTATCAGTACAGGATAAAGATTTTTTATTTTACGGGTAGACCAAGGCAATGTCGATACCGGAATATTTTGCAAAGAAGAGCGAACGGGGGAAACCCCTTCACTGCACACCTCGTATGTACAATTCAAAGTTTGTCCGTCATTCATATATTCCATAATACTGGCACGTCCTTTCGTATCTATCGAATTAAGAATCTCCGTAAGAACCAAATGGATAGATGTCGGCAAATCGTTTGTTTGAATAAACGAATGCAGGGAACGGGTAAGACTGCCTAAATGCCGGAGAAGGCCATTCAGTTGATCCTTAACTTTCAATTTATCCGCTTCTGAATCACTATAAGGGAGCAATTGCATAATACCCAATACATTAATTTTTCCCGTATCATCAATTTCCCGTTCACAGATTTTCGAACGGACAAATTTATAACCATAACACGTTAGAAGCGGAAATATTTGTTCATAAATACCAATTCCTTTAAAGAAAAGAAATTCTTTTTTTATACGTTCTTGGTAGTCTTCACGAATCAATGCTATAAAATCAGAAAAAGAAATCTTATCACTATGAAGTTGCATCAAACTAACCAAATAGTCTGAACAGATATAATACCCATTCTCAAAATCAGCTTGCCACCAACCAACCTGAGCTGTATCTAAAAACAAACGATATTTATCTATACTCATAGTGAAACAACTTACCTATATAGTGCAAAATTCGATATAAAATATTATATCCACAAATTTTACTTGGGTTAAAATTCAAGAGATTTCAATTAATACCATATAAAAAGAAACTGCCAGAGATAAAACCTACACTTTTACAATTATTATGGACTCAAAAGTGTTGTTATCCCAGACAGTTTCTTACTATCTAACCAAAAGCAAATTATTATTTCAGCTCTTTAATACGAATATTACGGAATTTAACCGGAGAACCATGACCTAAGAAACCAATGTGTCCCTTTTTATTGAAAAGTCCCGGATGTTCTTTATGATCTGCTGTCCCATTTTTTGTTGCCTCACGAATATTACCTTCCAAGATAACAACACCGTTAACTGTTACACGGATATTATCGCCATTCGCAACAATTTCTTCCGTATTCCATTCACCTACAGGCTTAAATGCACTATGATGATCGGGCTTCGCCGGAATAATACCGTATACGGAACCATGATGTTGTAACGGAGTGATATCCTTATAAATAGGATGTTCACAATCAAGTATCTGGATTTCCATACCGACATAAGCAGCATCTCCTTCCATCGGGGTACGAATACCAACTCCATTGTTAGCTCCCGGGGTTAATTGGAAATCAAAACGATAAATGAAATTACCATATTCTTTCTTAGTATATAAATTACCACCAAAACTTCTGCTCGGTATCATAGAAATACAGCCGTCTTCCAATGTATAATCAACTGTGTTACCCGTCCATTCATGCATATTGGTTCCATCAAACAAAATTTTGAAACCTTCTTTTACCTCTTCTGCTGAAAGTTTAAACGGTTCCTTACGTTCCAATTCTTTTACATACAGATTGCGATAATATACCTTACTGCCATGTGCCTGCAATTCAATTTGTTCAACCGGGAAAATAGGCTGGTTACGATCCCAATAATTTTCAAGGATAACATCATCCACTACTTTTTCACCGTTCAATACAACCGTTACGCGGTCACCTACCATTTTAATATAAAAGCTATTCCATTCTCCCAGCTTATTATCAGCGACTTTTGACGGTTTACTTTCATTCACCTGATTGTTGTATAATCCGCCGGAACCAACTTGTGCACCGACATTCACACGAGAAGTATCCCATATCTGAACTTGTGGCGTACCGCGGAGATAAATACCGGCATCCGCTTCGGGACCTGCAGGGTCAAGCATCCAGTCAACATACATTTCAAAATCACCATATTGCTTTTCTGTACACAAATTGTCATATCCTGTTCCTTCAAAGACAAGCAAACCATCTTCCACCTTCCAGTCTCTGCGCATATTCTCGTCCGCAGCAACCTGAGCTTTTGCAAGTTGAGCAGGCTTCATCTTGGCGCGAGCTATCGGATTCTCGACCAAACCTTTCCATCCAGTCAAATCTTTGCCGTTAAAAATAGATACAAAACCTTCTCCGGCAGGCATTTCAGCCAAATGTTTCTTAATCGCCTCTTTCTGATAACCGGCATCCGGATTGTCGAGTACCTGCATCACTTTATTCAGAAGTTCACGAACAATTGTTCCCGTATATTCCTTGTTACCCAAAGTTATATTCATTACGGCATTGGCAGCAGCCTGCTGAACCGGTTTTTGGTCCAAAAACTCACCGGCATATATCATACCCAAGAATGTACCAGTCCTTTCAATTTGTTTCAGGATAGCATTTTTCTGTTCGTCCGTACGAGCTATTTCCATTGCCTTACGCAGACGGAGAAGACGGTTTTCTCCGGTAAATACCGGATTGGAAACCAGCTTTACATAAGCATCCATTGCCGGTGCAAAATAACTGGAAGTCGGAGCATCCTTACAGATAGTATACAGTTCATCTGCAACTTCTACACCTTTCCAGTTCAATAATGCCTCAAATGCCGCATCACGTTGCTCACCTGTAGCAGAACGGAAACCTTTTACAATCGTAGCCAGAGCTTCCGGTTCTCCTGTCGATGATAATACAATATAATAAAGATATTTTTTATTATCTCCGGCCTGTATCATACGCCGGGATATTGTCTGCACCTGCTCTGCAGCTGGTAAAGAAGACAATGCGGAAATTACAGCACGTTGCATCGGAGGAATAGCCAACGCATCTGCTGTTTCAAGCATGCCACAGAGATTAGTCAAATCACGATCGCTGACAACATCTTTCAAGGCAACATAAGCAGCAGCTTTTACTTCCGGAGAGCCGGTATTAATCTGTTCCAATACTGCGTTCAAATTAGATGTAGCTTTACGCATTGCCAATAATTCAAGTCCGGCAATCTTACCGGCATTGCCTGCCTGTGGAATAACTTTAGCCACAGCTCCATCTATGTCGCCATTGAAAGCTGTTAAAGCATCCTGTCCTAACAAAACGACCTGGTTATCATCACTTACCAGCAAATTAGCCAATGACGGAATAACCGATTTGTCACCTATTTTAACCAATGTCCAGACAGCAGCTTCTTTCACTCCGTAATCTTCGTTCTTCAACTGTTCGACTAACAACTGCTTAGCCGGAAGATCAAAACGGATTTCAAGATTTTGAATAATATCATGTTGAGACGGTCTTTTTGCCTCACGACCAATCCAATTGAGGATATCAATCTTAACCTCCGGTTTTGCTTTTGCCATCAGTTTCATCAATTCAACATACATTTCCTGGTTAGCCTGATCTGATGCATAATTCAAAGCAGCATTCCGATAACCTTTATCAGCATCCTTCATGGCTGCAGTAACCAATTTAATCACATCCTTTTCCTTCTGTAAAGAAAGAAGGATTTGCAAAGCAGCCTCCCGACTCTGTTGCGCACCTGCTTTTGTTGCCTTTTTCATCAAATCCTTGGCTGCTTTTTCCGCAGTGGCCAAATCACCCTGCCCAGCTATTCGTTTAATCAAAACAATATATGCCTCATTTGCACCGGACTTATCCATTGTATAGCCTACCTTAGCAGCAGCATCCGCCAATTCATTGAGAGAAGCTTTGGAACCAACACGGCTCAATGCATACAAAACTTCTTTTTGCATATTGGGGTCTGACGATCCCAACAGAGCTTTCAATGCTTCTTCAGAACCCTCTACCTGAGCTTGGGCAATTGCACGGATTATATCTTTTTGCGTTTTAGGAGTTCCAGAACGGCGCATTAAAGAAGCTAATAACGCTTTCCCGGCATTCTCCGTACCTATAGATGAAAGAGCTCTTGCAGCAGGACCACTCAAGTTCTCGTCATTCAAATAAGAGACCAATGTCTCCACACTTTCATCTTTGCCTAAAATTTGAAGCTGACGAATAATAAACGCTTTCGTTTCGCGCTCGTTCGTCATTTCCAAAGCTTTTATATAAGCTTTCGCAGTTGCCAAACGGGCATTTTCCTGCCCTTTTGCCATTACATAATGTGTCAAACCGCTCAATGCATAATCCACATTCGAATTGCTACCCTTACCCGGTGCATTTATCATATTTACCAGCATCAAAACACCTTCATCACCGGTAGAGCTCAAATCACTTATTAGTTTATCATACTCCGCCTGTTTATCCGCCGGCATCTGAGCCAACACATCGGCTGCAATCGTTTTGGCCGTTCGATTGGCCGGAGCTTGTGCCATCAGCATGCTTCCACATAGCAGTAAGGCAGTTATTGATATATATGCTTTTCTCATAAGAAATTACTTTTTATATTAAATATTCCATGGTGACCGCATTGGCTGGTCCAACAAACGATTGGCAGCTTCATCGTCTATAAATTCGAGTTTCACAGGATCAAAATTCAATGTGCGGTTCAGACGAAGCGCCACAGCTCCCATATTTACAATAGTAGCCGAACGGAACCCATTACGTTCGTTCAAAGCAAAAGGTTGACGTGTTCTTATACATTCAATAAAATCTGTCACCTGAGGTTCAGGTTCAGGATAATCTGCCAATTTTCTTTCCCAATCAGGGATATCACACACAAAATTCTTGTAAACATTTCCTTTAGGTCCCGAAATATAAGGAGTATTGGGATCCCCAAAGTCGCCTCCCCAGAGAACTATCTGACAACCATCATCGTATGTATATGTAATTGAACGCCAAGTTCCGACAGCATCCGGGTGTTGTTGCGGAGCATCCACTTCCACTTTCACAGGGCTGGTATCATCTTTTCCTAATATATATTGCACAGGATCTATATAATGTTGTCCCATATCTCCCAGTCCACCGCCGTCATAATCCCAATAACCACGGAATGTCTGATGTACACGATGTGCATTGTAAGGCTTGTATGGGGCCGGTCCTAACCACATATCATAATCCAGTTCGGAAGGAATGGATTGTGGTTCCAAATATTCTTTTCCAACCCAAAAGAACTTCCAGTCAAAACCGGTATGTTTACTAATCGTCACTTTCAACGGCCAACCCAACATTCCGCTTTGTACAAGTTTTTTCAAAGGTTTAACAGGGGTACCCAAACCATAAAAAGGATCAGCAAAACGGAACCAAGTATTTAAACGGAACATGCGTCCATACTGCTTCATTGCCTCCATCACCCGCTTACCTTCTCCAATCGTCCGTGTCATTGGCTTCTCACACCAAATATCTTTACCGGCTTTAGCAGCCTCAACCGACATAATACCATGCCAATGCGGTGGCGTGGCGATATGTACGATATCGACATTTGAATCCAGTATCAAATCTCGAAAATCATGGTAAGCAGCTATATTCTCCTTTACCAATTTTTTTCCTAACTCTAAATGATTTTTGTCTACGTCACAAACTGCAACTAAACGAGTACCACCATAATTTACATGGCCTCGTCCCATACCGCCTGTTCCAATAATACCTTTGGTGAGTTGATCACTTGGGGCAATATACCCGTTTCCCAACACGTGACGCGGCACAATAGAGAAAAGTGCAACACCTCCAAGGGTTTTAAGAAAGTCCCTTCTGTTCGTCTTCATGGTAATAATTTAATTTATATCAATTCTAATTACTTATTGTTCAAAAGCAATCTATTTACAAAGATATTAATTTTTTGACAATCCTTGTAAATATTTGCGCGTTTTTAAATACAGTTGCATAAAATCCTACCTGATTCATGTTAAAAACGAGGCAAACTAAAAAATAAGGTTATCTTTGCAGACACATCATTCTCTTCCGATTATATTCCCGTTCAGGGAAATTCAGGAATTCTCATTTTTAACCATGCAATTTTACTTTCAACATATATTGAATTCAAAATAGACAATTGTCTTTCTTGAAAACAACAATTGTAGTTTTTAGTTTCAACATATATGGAAACTAAAATCCCTCACATGGAAAATCACTTAAGCACGGATGCTTTTTCTGAAAAGGATGTAAGAATTTTCGGAAAGATAAGATTGGTTTAGAACCTCTTTATCAGGAAAGAAGGATTGATACGCAGATAAATACCAACAGAGATATCGGTATAACTCTTAATAGGAAAGGTATCGCCATTTGCAATAACACGCATTGTACCGGCAGATTGTTGGTAAACGTCCAAATCTAGCCCCATTGAAAAACCCTTTGCAAATTCACGCGAATATTCCAGACCAATATAAAACGAAGTGGGGTCCTCAAACACAAACCCCTCATACTTAGTAGATAATGCGCCATAAGAAGGGAAACCGAACAAAGACACAAATTCATGGCATTTCCAATAAGAAGTTTTTATCCGGAAATCATAAATATCGGCAGAGGCACGAGCATACAAACCATAACCCGAATCAAATGGCAATAAACTACCCGACTGTTGGGTATATCCGGCAGCGTCAAACTCCAGATTAACATTCTTGAATACGGGATGCCCAGTATTCCAAAGGGCACCAATCCCGGCAGCTCCATTCAACAAAGTCGCGACGGAATGAATTTCAATCAACTCCCCCCCCCGATGTTGCCCTGTTCCTTGTACCGGCAGGTAAAAATGAAAACAGGATTCCGGATCATTAAATTTAACGCGGGTGGATACCCCAAAGGAGAATGCCTCCTGATGCGTATCATCTTTAAAGATAAAACTTTCCCAATTTAACCAAGTATCCAAATCAAAGAAACGGGAATTATAAAGAAACTGCAATCCCATTTCCGGATCAGCTGTCAAATTCAATTCCGGGAAATACAAAGGTTCAATTAAATTATGGTTGGCTCCTCCATAAATATCTCCTAATACAATATTCACATGCTCCGACAAAGCCACTTGTGCACGGAAAAAAGGGAGAACATGAAGTCCTTTTTGATATTGGTCTCCTTTCCAGGTTGCAATATCCTGATAGGCCACATTCGGGTAACGGTTGGCACCCCAAAAACGCAACATATGTACACCAGCCTCCACTTTTATTATATCGAGTGGATAATAAACAGCTTTTGTTTGCAACCACAATCCCGGAAGCGAATATCCTTTTATATAATAGCTAGAAAACTCATTATCCTTGAAGAAACTCAGGTTATCAACATCAATCGATAATTCCCCTTTCTTTTCTGGATCTATCCGATAATCAGTCTTAAAAACACGTTCCGATATCTGCGCATATACAACAGCACTCAGCGATGAACCTGTCATAAACAGTAAAACAAAAAGAAGCAACCGACGGCGCGACTTGAGAAAAAAAGTTTTCATTTGCTGTAAATTTCCTGCAAACGTAAGCATTTATGAGGAATAAATAAAAAAACGGGGATACAGATTTCTCCGTATCCCCGTTGCTATTCGTTTGATGTTTATCTTAACGTCTGGGAGTAGCTTCCTTTACAACCATCTGGCGGCCTTCATATTCAGCCCCATTCAGTTCTTCAATTGCATTTTTCGCTTCATTTTCGTTAGGAAGTTCTGCAAAAGCGAAACCTTTGGAACGACGTGTGTCACGGTCGATGATTAATTTTACTGAGTCTACTGTTCCATACTCTTCCAGTACCTGTTGCAGGTCTGATTCTCTAACCCGATAGTTCAGGTTACCAATGTAAATATTCATACAAAAAATGATATAAAATAATTAATAAAAAAATTAAAACAACAAAGCTTGAGAGAAAGCCTATTTCTACAAAATTATATTCAAATGAATATCACATCGGAGATAAAGAGCAATACAAACCGTTTTGTTTGTCTGTGCAAAGGAAAGGAATAAATACGGATATCGCACCATAAATATCGAATCAATTACTTAATAATATCAAAAACAAGAAAAATCAATAACTCCAGATAGGTCAAAAGCAATGAATTTTCAGGAAGCCATCCCCATCCAATATGTAAAATAGCCTTAAATTATAACGTTTTTGACCAATTAACACGCATGCAGGTCTTTTTTCTCCCAATAATAAGAGTTAATTTTGCCCCATTATTTTTGAACTTAATTTGACATGGAAAAAATCGAAGTGAAAGAAGCCAAGGGTAAACTTGGTATTCTTGTTGTTGGTGTAGGTGGTGCTGTAGCGACTACTATGATTACAGGTACACTGGCTGCCCGCAAGGGTTTAGCCCAACCCATCGGCTCTATTACACAATTAGCCACGATGCGGATGGAGAACGGTGAAGAAAAACGCATCAAGGATATCGTACCTTTAGCGGATTTAAACGATATCGTTTTCGGCGGATGGGATATCTTCCCTGATAATGCATACGAAGCCGCCATGTATGCAGAGGTGTTAAAAGAAAAAGACCTGAATGGCGTAAAAGACGAATTGGAGGCTATCAAGCCAATGCCCGCTGCTTTCGACCACAATTGGGCTAAACGTCTGAACGGCACTCATATCAAGAAAGCGGCTACACGCTGGGATATGGTTGAACAATTACGTCAGGATATCCGTAACTTTAAAGCCGCAAACAACTGCAACCGCATCGCTGTATTGTGGGCGGCAAGCACAGAAATCTACATTCCTTTGTCAGACGAACATAAATCACTTGCCGCACTGGAAAAAGCAATGAAGGAAAACAACACTGAAGCTGTTTCTCCAAGTATGTGCTATGCCTATGCTGCCATTGCAGAAGGCGCTCCGTTCATCATGGGAGCACCTAATCTATGTGTGGATACTCCCGCAATGTGGGAATTTTCTAAAAAAATGAATGTACCTATCTCGGGTAAAGACTTCAAGAGCGGTCAGACTTTAATGAAAACGGTTTTGGCTCCTATGTTCAAGACTCGTATGTTGGGTGTAAACGGTTGGTTCTCTACCAATATTTTAGGAAACCGCGACGGAGAAGTGTTGGATGATCCTGCAAACTTCAAGACGAAGGAGGTTAGTAAATTATCTGTCATCGACAATATCTTCGAACCTGAAAAGTATCCGGAATTATACGGTAACGTTTATCATAAGGTTCGTATCAACTACTATCCACCTCGTAAAGACAACAAAGAAGCATGGGACAACATCGACATCTTCGGATGGATGGGATACCCGATGGAAATAAAGGTTAACTTCCTTTGCCGCGATTCTATCCTGGCTGCTCCTATCGCACTCGACCTCGTGTTGTTTAGCGACTTGGCTATGCGTGCAGGCATGTGCGGTATCCAGACTTGGCTGTCATTCTTCTGCAAAAGTCCGATGCATGATTTCGAGCATCAGCCCGTACACGATTTGTTCACCCAGTGGAGAATGGTAAAACAAACTTTACGTGATATAATTGGTGAAAAATCCCCCAGCTACCTGGATTAATAAAAGTATAAACCATATGGGGGTAACGTGTTAGCCCTATAGTTCTATAAAACTTTCCTCTTGCAATAAAGGGGAAAGTTTTATTATTTTCATAACTTTGTCCCTCTTTAACAAATAGACAAGATGAAAAAAGTACCCCTTTTTCATATTATAATAGCCACAGGTTTCGGTTCCGGCTTTTCGCCGGTTGCTCCGGGAACCGCAGGTGCTCTACTGGCTACTGCCATCTGGATTGTTTGTTCCTATCTTGTTCCGTTTTATCTGATTGGAATGTTGACGGCAGCGTTAATCATCATTTTCACGATAGCCGGCATCTGCTCAGCCAATGCAGTCGAACCTATATGGGGAAAAGATCCGTCGCGAGTGGTTGTAGACGAGATGGTTGGTGTTTGGATTCCTTTATTGGCTGTCCCGGAAAGAAACTGGTGGTATGTACTCGCCGCATTTATTTTATTCCGGCTGTTCGACATTTTCAAACCGCTGGGAGTGCGCAAAATGGAAAGTCTTAAAGGAGGAGTTGGTGTAATGATGGATGATATACTGGCTGGTATATACAGCCTCATCCTCTTAATCGGTGCAAGATGTTTGATTGGATAAAGAAAGGGGCTAAGGCTTTTTCCGAAAAGGGAGGAATTTTCATGTTCATGCGAGCCCAGTTCTCTTCCCAAATAGCCAGTATTTCAGATTTCATTATCACCATTTTATTGGTTAAATTATTTGGCATTTACTATGTATACGCTACATTCCTCGGTTCCGTCTGCGGCGGTATCGTAAATTGCGTGGTCAATTATAAATGGACATTCAAATCAAGAGAATGCAAAAAGAGATATGTCTTTTTTAAATATGTTTTGGTATGGATAGGCAGTATTGTATTGAATACTTACGGGACTTACTTTTTGACGGAAACAATCAGCAAAAGCCCATGGGTCAGAGAAATATTGAAGCATTACATCGACGATGTGTTCGTTTTCTCCAAAATTGTGGTTTCACTGCTCGTCGGTTTTCTTTGGAATTACAATTTACATCGTATATTTGTTTATAAAAACTGCAACATCCGGAATATATTTCCACGGAGTAGAGAAAAATAAAATAAAACAAAATAACAAATATGGCAGCTTTTAAAATTTTCAGAGATTGGGCACAACAGATGATTTACAAAATCATCAATCCAATCGTACGCGGAATGATAAAAATAGGCATTACGCCTAATTTTATCACAACAACAGGACTAGTCCTGAATATAGTAGCAGCATGTATCTTCCTTTACGCAGGTATGGAAGGTGAACGAGGGGATTTTTCTTATGTCGGCTGGGGAGGCGGCATCATCCTGTTTGCAGGATTATTCGATATGATGGACGGGCAAGTGGCACGTATCGGCAAGATGAGTTCCACTTTCGGAGCTTTGTACGACTCGGTACTGGACCGTTACAGTGAATTGACTGTATTTTTCGGTATCTGTTTTTACCTGATTAACCAAGGATATGTAATCAGTTCCATTATTGCTTTTATTGCTTTAATCGGTTCTCTGATGGTCAGCTATGTCAGAGCACGTGCCGAAGGATTGGGTTTGGATTGCAAGGTAGGATTCATGCAACGTCCCGAACGAGTAGTACTGACCGGTCTCGGTGCTTTATGTTGCGGTATTTTTGCCCCGATGATGACTGAAAGTAAAGTCTTCGAACCCATTATGATTTTTGTAATTCCCCTGTTTTTCGTTGCCATTTTCTCGAACGTGACAGCATTCGCGCGTTTGGAACATTGCCGTAAGTTGTTGAACAATAAAGATAACCAATGATAAACAAAAAGACATTTCCTTCAGGAAAAGAAACAATAATTGTTATTGGCATCACAATACTGTTTCTGATGCTGACAGCTGTAGCCGTAGGGCTTCGTCCGGAACATATCTTGATTTCGATACTGTTTTTACTGCTATTTTTCGCAAGTCCCGTTACCCGTAAACTGGCAGTCGGACTATTGCCTTTCATCATTTTTGCCATTTCATACGACTATATGCGGGTTTATCCTAATTATCAGGTCAACCCGATAGATGTTGAAGGATTATATAACCTGGAAAAGAGTTTATTCGGGATAAACGAAAATGGCAACATCCTGACTCCCTGTGAGTTTTTCGCTATTCACAATTGCAAGGTTGCCGACTTTTTCGCCGGTATTTTCTACCTCTGCTGGGTACCTGTGCCCATAGCCTTCGGATTATGGCTATATTTTAAGGACAGGGGTCTGTACTTACGTTATTCAATGGTATTTCTATTCGTCAATTTGATTGGTTTCGCGGGGTATTATATTCATCCGGCAGCTCCCCCTTGGTATGCAATCAATTACGGCTTTGAAGCGGTATTAAACACGCCGGGAAACGTAGCCGGATTAGGTCGGTTCGATGCTTTAACGGGACTTTCCATATTCGACTCCATCTACGGACGAAATGCGAACGTCTTTGCAGCTGTTCCGTCACTGCATGCAGCTTATATGGTTGTCGCACTGGTTTATGCCATCATCAAAAGATGTAATGCAATCGTTATCACGCTCTTTGCCATTATTATGCTGGGTATCTGGTCGACAGCGGTTTATACCTCCCATCATTATATTATTGACGTGACATTGGGAATAGGTTGTGCCCTGCTTGGTATTTTCGTCTTCGAAAAAGGGCTTTTAAAACTTTCCGGTTTCCGGAATTTCTTCAATCGCTATTACCATTATATCCAATAGACATACAACCAAAAACATTTACTACTAACTACAAAAAAACAGTATTTAGACCATTACAAGCTAAATACTGCCCTTTTCCAACATACAAAAACGTCCTAAATTTGTATAAAAAATCAGGACGTTTTTATATGTTGAAACAAATAATACCTTTTTTTCTTTTCACATTGCTGACAGCATGCGAGTTGATAGATTATCATCCATACGATGGAAGACTTCATACAAAAGAGCGTGATATCAATGCCAAAAACATACGCATTATTGAAGCAAATACGCAAAACAGCGATACCATCCGCTTTGCCTTTATCGGTGATACGCAACGTAATTACGACGAAACCGTCGATTTTGTCAAACACATCAATCAAAATGACAGCATCGACTTTATCCTTCACGGCGGCGACATAGCCGATTTCGGGATGAAGAAGGAATACGAATGGACCATCGATATTCTGGGCAAACTAAAAGCCCCCTATGTAGCCCTTATAGGCAACCATGACATCATTGGAAATGGCGACCAAGTGTACAAAGCACTTTTCGGGAACGAAAATTTTTCATTCATTACGAATGATATCAAATTCGTATGTTTGAATACCAATGCCATCGAATATGATTATTCGCATCCCGTACCTGATTTTGAATTCATAAAAAACGAATTTCAGGACAGTACCCGCTTTAAACGAACTATCGTCGTAATGCATGCGCCTCCGGGCAATGAACAGTTCAATAACAATGTAAAAGATGTATTCCAACTGTACATCAAGCAATTCCCTTCATTGATATTCTGCCTGCATGCGCACAACCATAATTTGTCTGTCAATGATTTATTCAATGACGGCATTTTGTATTTCGGATGCAGCAATATTGCCAAACGTAATTACATGCTGTTTACAATCACCCCAGACAACTATACCTATGAAGTTATCGACTTTTAAAATATTGCTTTTGCTCTTTCTATTCTCCCATACGGCCAAGGCCCAGGAAGAAAATGACCGTTACAGTAAACGTGTCCAGAAATATTCATCCAACTGGCAAAAAATAATTCCCCGTTATGCTAAAATCCAGTTTGCCGGCTCTATGGGTATGCTCTCTATCGGTCCAGGTTGGAATTATGGGAATAATCACTGGGAAACAGATATGCTGTTAGGTCTCGTTCCCCGCAATGCAGACCGGCATGCCATGGCAACATTTACATTGAAGCAAAACTATATTCCCTGGAATATCCCGATAGGAGAACATTTTTCATTCGAGCCTCTGAGTTGCGGACTCTATTTCAACACTCTATTCGACCGTGATTTCTGGGTAAGAGAACCGAGTCGTTATCCGGACGGATACTACGGTTTTTCAACGCGAATCCGTTCACATGTATTTATGGGAGAACGTTTTACGATTAATCTACCACACAATAGGAGCTGGCATAAGTCCATCACTTTCTTTTATGAACTCAGTACCTGCGATTTATATCTGATTAGTGCTTTCGGGAACAGTTATCTGAAACCTAAGGATTATTTAAGCCTATCGTTCGGTATCAAACTACAGATACTATAAGAATATTCGTCCGATAGAAAAACGATACTTCCTGTTTTTTCCAAAAAGAAAAGGCTTCACTTCCTCTGTGGAAGCAAAGCCTTTTACACACATATATCTATCAAACCAACACTTATTCTCAGTTCTTAAACTCCAAGCCACTGCCGTTACTGTCAATTGTAATTGGGCGGTCCTTGTTTATCTTACCACCCAAAAGTTCCTTCGACAGTTCGTTCAACACATACTTCTGAATAACACGTTTTACCGGACGAGCACCAAACTGCGGATCGTAGCCTTTATCAGAGATGAAAGCTAAAGCTTCATCTGTAAAGTTCAGAGAGATACCGTTTTGAGCTAACATTTTCTTTACGCTGTTCAGTTGTAAAGAAACAATCTGACGAATTTCCTCTTCGTTAAGCGGTGTAAACATGATAATATCATCGATACGGTTCAAAAATTCCGGCCGAATAGTCTTTTTCAACAATTCCAAAACCTGGATTTTCGTTTCATCCACTACCCTATCATGCGTCTCCGGCGTCATCTTTTCAAAGTTTTCACGTATCAAGGATGACCCCATATTGCTGGTCATAATGATAATCGTATTCTTGAAGTTAACGACACGTCCCTTATTGTCCGTCAGACGGCCATCGTCGAGTACTTGCAAAAGAATATTGAAAACATCCGGATGCGCTTTTTCGATTTCATCAAATAAAACAACCGAATAAGGTTTGCGCCGGATAGCTTCCGTCAACTGCCCCCCTTCATCATATCCCACATATCCCGGAGGTGCCCCAATCAGACGAGTCGCACTGAATTTCTCCTGATATTCGCTCATATCGATACGAGTCATCATATTTTCGTCGTCGAACAGATATTCAGCCAAAGCCTTGGCTAGTTCTGTCTTACCAACACCCGTCGTACCTAAAAAGATAAACGAGCCAATCGGACGTTTCGGGTCCTGCAATCCGGCACGGCTACGACGTACGGCATCTGCAATCGCGCTAATGGCCTCTTCCTGCCCAATTACACGAGTATGAAGCTCAGATTCAAGGTGAAGCAGTTTCTCTTTTTCACTCTGCATCATTTTGCTGACAGGAATACCGGTCCAACGGGATACCACATCCGCAATATCTTCGCTATCAACCTCTTCCTTAATCATGGCAGCAGCCCCTTGCATTGTTCTCAACTTTTCCTGCACTTCCTTGATTTCTTCTTCCTTCTGCTTGATTTTACCATACCGGATTTCGGCTACACGGCCATAATCACCCTCACGTTCGGCTTTATCAGCTTCGAACTTTAAACTTTCGATATCAATCTTATTTTGTTGAATCTTATTTATCTGTTCCTTTTCACTCTGCCATTGCGCTTTCTGCTTCGTTTCTTCCTCTTTCAAATCGGCAATTTCCTTGTTCAGTTGTTCCAATTTCACTTTGTCGTTTTCACGCTTAATGGCTTCCCGTTCGATTTCAAGCTGTTTGATACGACGAGAAACTTCATCCAGCGACTCCGGCACAGAATCAATCTGCAAACGAAGACGAGCAGCCGCTTCATCCATCAGGTCGATAGCCTTATCCGGCAAAAAACGATCCGTAATATACCGTGTAGATAACTGTACGGCAGCAATAATCGCATCATCTTTAATACGAACCTTATGGTGATTTTCATATTTTTCTTTCAAACCACGCAAGATGGATATGGCATCCAATTCGTTCGGTTCATCCACCATAACAATCTGGAAACGACGTTCGAGTGCTTTGTCCTTTTCAAAATATTTCTGATATTCATCCAAAGTCGTAGCGCCGATGGACCTCAATTCGCCACGTGCCAAAGCAGGTTTCAGAATATTAGCGGCATCCATGGCCCCTTCTCCTTTTCCGGCTCCAACCAATGTATGGATTTCATCAATAAAAAGAATAATTTCGCCCTCCGATTTTGTCACTTCGTTCACGACAGCTTTCAGACGTTCCTCAAATTCACCCTTGTATTTTGCCCCGGCAACCAGTGCTCCCATATCCAGCGAGAAAATCTGTTTGGATTTTAAGTTTTCCGGTACATCGCCACGCACAATACGGTGTGCAAGTCCTTCTGCTATAGCCGTTTTACCGACACCAGGCTCACCAATCAAAATCGGATTGTTTTTTGTACGACGACTCAATATCTGCAAAACACGACGAATTTCATCGTCCCTCCCGATTACCGGGTCCAGCTTACCACTCCGGGCACGTTCATTCAGATTAATAGCGTATTTACCCAAAGCATCATAAGTATCTTCTGCCGATTGGCTCGTCACTTTATTTCCTTTTCGCAACTCTTCTATAGCCTGACGCAATTCATTTTCAGTCACGCCGGCATCTTTCAAGATTTGAGAAGCTGTACTTTTTTCTGTAAAGAGAGCTAGAAAAATCGGTTCCAAAGAAACATATTGGTCTCCCATTTTGGAAGAATAATCGATTGCTTTCTGCAATATTGCGTTTGCTTCACTGGACAAATAAGGTTCGCCGCCGGAAACCTTCGGTAAAGAGCTGATTTGTGCATCCAATACACGATTCAAATTCTGGATATTTACCCCCAGTTTCTGAAAGATGAAATTGGTCACACTTTCACCCGTCATAATGACACCTTTCAGCAAGTGAACCGCCTCGATAGCCTGCTGCCCGTTTTGAGTAGCGAGCTGTACGGCCTGCTGAACAGCCTCCTGTGCTTTAATTGTAAAGTTATTTAAATTCATATAGTTATACTCCTTTCTATTTTCTTCTTATTTTTAATTTTCATTTATCTTTCTACAAAATAAATACCAGAGTTAAAACATGACATTTTGTCCGAATATTCAACTATCGCTAAAAAAATATCTATCGTAAAGTCTATGTGCTGGAATTTATGACAGAAACACAAACATTCGGTATGAAAACAAGAGGAGACGGAAAAAAGTTTAAGAAAAAGGAGTTCGCCGTTATATCTTTGACAGGTGACAGAATGTTCATCATTAAAGTG
>NZ_QRMP01000027.1:0-491 GCF_003473295.1 Parabacteroides sp. AM08-6 | reverse complement strand
ATGAATGAAAAAAAAGCGGCATAGACAAAAACTGAATAGAAACTGATTCTGAACTATGAGAAAAGGGGATATGACTATTTTGACACATCCCCGACGAGCGTAGGTCTTTATGGAACTTATTTCTTTTTTCAGGTTTGATGATTGATAACGTTTTCAGCGATTTCCCTAAGAGCCAGAAAGGGATCTTGGTCTTTTTTCTTAGCCGTATGCACGATAGAGTGGATTACACAAAAAGCGCTGGCGCCTTCATCCGATTTAAACTGCCCGCTTACCTTCTGTTTGACTTTTAAGGGGCGGATAGCCCGTTCGGAGGCATTGTTGTCGGGTGGGACATTGAGGTTTTCAAGAAAGAGGAAGAGTATGTTTACACCATAGCTGACTCCCGGTTTCACCCAGGATGGAAAATCCGCGCGATTACAATGACCGCATGTGCATCTTTTTTCAATGCCTATATGCTCCGTTATCCGGGGCCTTACCGGAAGAGGAATATC
>NZ_QRMP01000026.1:6426-55905 GCF_003473295.1 Parabacteroides sp. AM08-6 | reverse complement strand
TCCGCTATCCATTGGGCATCTTTCACATCACTTTTGTGACCGGGTAATTGCTTTATAAAATAAGGATTTACCAATTTGAGCGACATGCTGTCGCACAAGGCATTCCACACCGGAATCCAATAGGTCGCAGTGCTTTCCATTGCAGCTTCTGTTACTCCGTGAAAAACCATATCGGAGCACATAAGTTGCAAATTAGGAGTCAATGTGCCATAAACATTTTTAAAAATAATGGTCGCGGTATGGTCCATTACACATAGATAAATCGTATCTTTGTGAATGTCGAGACCAGCCACGTTTCTGTTTCTGTCCATATTTGATTTTTTTAGTAACACTCCTTAAATATAGGACATTTATATCTATTAAACGAGGTATGAAACGGAGTTTTAGGGCTGGTCCCGGCTTTTTATTACGCCGGTGTAGAAAAACTCGATTTTTCTATATAATTTTGTCATGGCAATATTTTCACATAACTTAACATCTTATATCATGGGAAAAACAAAAACGAAAACAGTGGAAAGAGCCAGAAGAGCAGACAATGGTCAATATACGACTAAAGAGTATGCTAAAAAACATCCTAATACAATTGTTGTTGAAAAGGATAAAATCGAGATTAAGACAAAGAAATAGAAAACTCATCTATTATTCTTCTCGTAAGAAATCCAATCAAATAGGCGTAAGCTTCTTCTGAACTTTCGGATGGTTCTACGCCTATTTCTTCCATTATACAATTAGTAACATGCAAAAGTTCGTGAATTAAAAACCCCATACTTTTTGAATCATAGGGCTTAGTGGGCATATAAACAATTAGTACTTTTTTATTTGAATTACACAATGTATAACCTTTTGCAGAAAAGTCTATTTCATTTATAACATACTTTATGGTCTGTTTGTCACAATATCTCTTTAGTACATCCTTTAACTCCTTTCTATTTCCAAAATGTACCATTAGGTCTCTACAGAAAATATCAATATTGATTATTTTATTCATCCTGTGTGTGATTTGAGTAAAAAAAATAGAAGTAGGTGTAAAGTAGTATATAATCACCTTAAATTTTTACTATTATTGTCAAGATTCTCTTTGCTTTTATATTGTTATAAATTCTTTTTTAGCATATTAATTGCTGTTTCAATCACATTATCTTTACCATTGAGATAAATTGAAGCATTTTCCTCAACTTCAATATCAGGAATAATTCCTATTCCGATAAACTCATTGTTGTCGACATCCCACTCATTCTTAGTACAAATACCACAGCTAACCCCAAAACCAAGGTCTATAAATATTGGATTGCCTGTACTTCCTCCTGTTGGAGTACCAATGATTTTCCCTCGATTTAAACCGCGAAACGTGACACAGAAGTTCTCTGCAGAAGAAAATGTACAAGCGTTTACTAATAGTGCAAGCGGTTTTTTATAGATAGGTTTATCGGAAATTGGATTCATGGCATCGGGGCTTTCCGTATACCATTCTTGAGGAAAATTCCAGGAGGCATGAGCAGCAATGTACATCCGGCTACTCCAACGCCCTACCCGAATAGGTTTGTTATCAAAATGACGTATTACATAATCTGCATAACTGGAGTTACCTCCTCCATTATTACGAATATCAATGATTAAAGCATTAGTTGCTAATATATCGTTATATATTTTATCGAAATCTTCCTTTTTAAAGTTTCCTGATTGAAAATTTCTGATAGTCAAAATTCCGATCTTGTTTTTCAATACTTTAAAATCAAAAACAGAGGAAGTGTTTTCAATATCCCAAGAAATATTGCGATTACTGCTTATAGTAAAAGTTTTACCTTTCGGAGTACGAAAATCTATTGTCGAAACCTTTGTCCCTTTGTCCTTGGTTAGCTCAAAGTTATTAAAAGGTGCATATTTAGACCACTGGGGTGTTGAAGAAGGAAAAAATGGGCTGATATGGCGTTCTCCATATTCTATCACATTTTCTCCATCTATTTTTAGCACTTCACAACCGGCATCAAGCCCCTGTTCTTTGAATTTGGAATTGTAAACAGAAGTTACAAACACCCGGTCTCCGATTCGTTTTGTCTCCATAGGAAAAGGACGTATCCAATTTGCTTCATCCCCAGGGGTATTTGCGATATAAAGGAATGTGTGTCCGTCATGCAGTTGCGCGCATATTTTTTTCAATTCATCCATAAATTCTTCATCGGAATGAGTTGCTGTTAATCGAGGCAAGTTTGCTATACACAAACTATCCCAGTTTATTTTAAGCTTGTTGTAATGAACAAAGTTGTATTTCACTTCACTGCAGAAACGAGATAGGATGAATGCTTTTTTAGGTGCATCCAAATTGTTTTCTACGGATTGCCCATAAGTGATGCGTGTGTTTAGCATGGTTAGTAGTAGCAATAAAGCAGAAACATAAATGATTGGAGATTTATCTCTCATAATGTTCTTGACCGTATTCTTTTCTTTATTCGTAGGTTTCATGTATTCAAAATTTAAAGGTTAAAAACTTCATGTATCCGTTGTCTGCCTAAAATAAGAATTCAAAGATATAGTAATTTTTTTCGTTGTGCAAATTGTAGAAAATGGTTAGTGTAAGGGGAGACAAATTTGTTTGTTCTTTGAATCGAGTGCCTTTTCCATCCGGGTGGTGTTCCTGATTAGTGTAAATGAGAAAGATTTTAAGCTGCATTTTGATGGGCTGCTATGTAATCGCCTTGTTATTAGTGGATGCGTGTAATGATGATGTGGATATACTGCAATCTAGTCCGTTCAGTATCGAAACGATACCTGTACCGGAAAAATTAAAGGTGGGGGAAACGGTGGAAATACACTGCCTGCTTCACCGGAACGGACGGTTAGAAACAAAATATTTCATCCACTATTTCCAACCGGACGGAGCGGGAACGCTGAAAATGTCCGATGGGATGGATATGACAGCTCACATTTGGTTTTAGTAATGATAGCGATAAAGAAATAGAGTAACAGTTTTCCTAAAAAGAGCACTATAAGTATTTTATGGGGTTTAATCTCATAAATACTTATTTTTATCATATTACAATCAGCCTATAATAGAAATGTGTATCTTTGCACTGAGAAGTAACTGATACAAGTTAAGAATGAAGTTGGAAATCAAAAATGGCTAATGCAACATCTTTCTATAATAAAGTTGGCATCATAATAAATACTTCTTGTGACGGGATATAGATAGTTTTAATATGTTAAGTTTACGATTTGTCATAATTCTGCAAGAATAGGAAGCTATAACATATTTGTTTAAAATAAAAAATGAATAATTAGGATATGCCAAAAATTGGGAATTATTTCACTATAGAACCAGAAAAATGGTTATTTGAAACGCATGGTGATGTGATTGAGGCAAAACGAAGAGCTCAAACATATTTGGAACATAAAGGTAGTTATGAAGGTGCTGAATTTCATATTGAAGAGTTTGTCAGGCAGTGGGTTTTATATCAATTAATAAATTGCTATAATTACCCTAAAGAATGGATAGGTGAACGTTTAATTATTGAAGAACCAGTAAAAATGGGTTCTACAGAAAAAGAAGCAGATATATCATTAAAAAACTCGACAAGACGAACATTTATTTATATTGAGGTAAAAAAACGTGGTATTTCGGAAGAGATGTTTAATGAAGCCGAAAGACAGTTAGAGACTTATCTTTCTTCAACACATACAGCAACTATAGGGCTCGTGACAGACGGTGATAAAGTAAGAGCAATTAGAAAAAAAATAGATCCTAATGATTTTGAGTATATACCTGATATTTACGCTTATGGTGGAAGTCAAGCAAGCCAAGTCAAATTAGTCCGTGAGATTCCCGAAAGCGGAGATAAAACAAAAACCGGATTAACTCCCATTAATGCAGATTATGAAAAAATTTTATTTGATTGCCATAGTATTGTGAGAGATATTGATGGACTTCATGCAGATGAAGCCCTAGATGAATTGTCAAAAGTACTTTATGTGAAAATATACGATGAAAAAACAACGATAAAAAAAGGAGATAAAGCTGAATTTAGATTTCAAATATATGGTGCAAGTAACCCTTCTGAAGTTGCTTCAAATATCCGTGTGCTATATGAAGAAGCAAGGGATAAAGAATTAGAGATTTTCTCAAAAAGAATACCTAACTATGAGAGATCTAGAGGAGTTTTTAAAACACAAATAAGGCTTAGTGACCCGGCTTTATATAGTGTTGTTGAAAAACTCCAAAAATATTCTCTTGTAGATACAGCTATAGATATTAAAGGTAGAGCATTCCAAGGGGTTTTAAGTTCTGCAATTAGAGCAGGTATGGGACAATACTTTACTCCAGACCCTATTGTCGAAATTGCAGTTGGTATTTTACAGCCAACGCCTAATGATATGATACTTGACCCTTTTTGTGGTTCAGGACATTTTCTGACTAGTAGCTTAGATTATGTTGTCAAAAATTATGGAGATAGAATAAAAGAAGCAGATTTATATGAGTTTAAGTTCTTTCATTTACATGGAATTGAGAAATCAGAACGTATGGTAAGAATTGCCATGACCGATATGATGTTGCATGATGATGGACACTCTAATATTCGTAATTTGGATGCTTTATTAAGCTTTGAAAATTATCCTGATATTTTAGCATTAAGAGATGATGGTGAGTCTGATCCTGCTGTTTTTAGCATGATATTAACAAATCCACCATTTGGCAGTATCATGAGGGGAGAGGTAAAAGAAATGATAGGCCGTTTTAGTTTGGGAGATAAGAAAAAATCTTTGCCATTGGAGATTTTGGGTCTTGAGCGTTCTTTTCAATTTCTTAAACCAGGTGGTAGAATGGCAATTGTTTTACCCGATGGATTATTGAAAAATAAAAATGCTAAATTTGTAAGAAAATGGGTGGAACAAGTGGCGGAAATAAAAGCTATTATTAGTCTTCCAGAAGAAGCATTTAATGCTTATGGTGCAATGGTTAAAACTTCATTGTGTATTTTTAGAAAACTAGAAAATAGTGAGGCCCATAATCCTAATAGTACAGCACTACTTGTAGAAGTGGAAAATTTGGGATATGATGCTACTGGACGTAGTAAAACAGGAAGTGAAGTACAAGATGTTATAGATTTATTTCACAAAGAAATAGGCTGGAAATGAAATATTTGAAAACATACAAAAAGAAATTGATAAAAGCTGAACGTTGGGATTATGACTATCATGAACCACCAGTCTTAATACGTCAATTTGATATAAGTATTGTAAAAAAAGTTTCAGAAGTTGCAGATGTAATACATATTAAAAAAGATCCAACTAAAAAAGCTAATACTATATTTCAGTATATAGATATATCTGGTATAAATATTGATACAGGTGAAGTTGAAAGAATCCAAGAATTAACGGGAGCTGAAGCACCATCAAGAGCACGTAAACTAGTCCAAGCATATGATATTATAATTTCGACTTGTCGCCCGACAAGAAGAGCAATTGCTGTTATCCCAGAAAATTTACATGGACAAATTTGTTCTACTGGTTTTTCTGTAATTAGGGCTAAACATAATGTGAATCCATTATATTTGCATTATGCGTTAAGACTAGATTCGACAATGGAACAGTTTAGGAAATTTGCAACAGGGTCAAGTTATCCTGCAATCCTTGACAGTGATGTCGAAAAAACACTAATCCCTATACCAGCTCTTGAGGAACAAAATAGTATAGTAAAAAGATTACTTGTTTCTTTAAGAGAAAGAAAACAAATTATAGCACATATAAATGATAAATGGGATAATGTTTTAAAGCTTAATTTAGAGCAAATAAAAAACAAAAAATTTGATTTTAGTGATATTAATGAAAATGGAACAGATTTGATTTTCAATTATGAACAAATAACTGATAGGATATTGCATATGCCGCCATTATTAGTCGAAGAATCTGAAGCTGAAAACAACCAAATGGTTTTAGATTTTAATGATTAATTATAATTGTTAATGAGTTCGGTTACTAACAATTCTCTTTTAAGGGCTAAATGGTGTCCGTTCATCTAAACATTACTGCACAACGATAGTACAAATCATTCATTTATCAAAATAACCCTGTAATAAATTGCAAATCCACTTTTTTATAGTAGATTTGCATAAAACAGATTCGATATGATAGAAAGAATATTAAGAACCAGGCTATTGGAGCTAACGGAAAAGTATCCGATTGTTACCCTTACGGGACCACGGTAATCGGGTAAATCGACGTTACTCAAAACATCATTTCCAGAGTATAAATACGTATCATTAGAAGAACTGGATATGAGATTGTTTGCAACTGAAGATCCAAGAGGTTTCCTTACTACGTATCCTGATAAAACAATTATTGATGAGGTACAAAGAGTGCCATCTATATTTTCCTATATCCAGACTCATACCGATAAAGAGAATAGGGTAGGAATGTACCTGCTTGCGGGCTCTCATAACTTTCTTTTAATGGAGAGCATCAACCAATCACTTGCAGGTAGAACAGCAATTCTTCGGTTATTACCTTTTTCTCATCTTGAAATAAAAGAAAGCAATATACTTCCCCCTACTGTGAACGAAGAGATTTTCAAAGGAGCGTATCTTCGTCTTTACGATAAAGACATTGCTCCTTCTGACTACTATCCATTCTACACCCAGACATACGTAGAACGGGATGTGCGCTTGATGCGGAACATTGGTGACTTAAGTAAATTTATCCGTTTTTTTAAATTGTGTGCAGGACGTATTGGACAACTCCTCAATATTTCGTCGTTGGCCAATGAATGTGGAGTATCCGTAACCACAGCAACCTCATGGATTTCTATTTTGGAGGTAAGTTACATTTGCTATTTATTAAAACCTGATCATAACAACTATGCTAAGCGGCTGGTAAAAGCTCCAAAGCTCTATTTCTATGACACAGGATTAGCATGTTCACTGCTCGACATAAGAAATGCCGACCAAATAGCGACTCATTTCCTTCGTGGAGGTTTATTTGAAAATCTTGTGATTAATGAATTTATCAAAGAAGCATATAATAAAGGAAAAGAGCCCAACCTTTCATTTTGGAGAGACAGTATAGGCAATGAAGTTGATTTATTGTGCACGGAGGAAGGCAAACAATATGCCTATGAAATAAAATCAGGAGTCACATACTCTTCTGACTTTTTCAAGGGTATCTCCAAATGGGCAAAGCTATCGGGTGCAACTCCTGAGCAATGTTTTGCTATTTATAATGGAAATAAAGACATGAAAACCTCACAAGGCGAGGTTAAGAAATGGTAATTCAAAAGCAGAATATCATGCCATTGAAAACAGCCATGCAAGAGAATTACCTGAATCTATTCCTACAAAATAATTGAGAAGAGTTCTTCAAAAATGTCTTTCTTTAATAGATATCAGAAAAGAACAAAAAGTCTTATGCAGTAATGCCAAGTCTTCTTGTTCACAAATAAAATGGGTTGAATTTTTCAGAAGAACAATCCTGGAATAGTCTGCGGGGAGTGTTTTCTTAAAAACTTTCACACTGGAAGCGCTGACTAATTCATCATCAGCAGCATGGAAAACTAACGTAGGCACAGATACTTGACATAGCAATTTCCTAGTCTTCTTCATCAGACGAAACAAATCGATCATCCTCGGCGCCCAAGTCAAATAAGTAAAAATTGAACAAGGGGCTACACTACTCGCTTTCAGCAAAGCATAAGCCGGATCATCTTCTGCGATATGCTTCGAAAAAGCAACTTTCAGATTATTCCGAATCGCTCTTCCCTTAACCTTTACATATAAAGGTGTATCTATCGCCACAATACCAATAACCTGCTCCGGACTTTCCACATATGTGATAAACGAAAGAAGACTACCCATAGAGTGCCCCACAAGGATAACCGAATCGTATATTTCTTTATAACGACCTACTTCAGAATTCACATGTTTCATCCACTGCTGCCTGCAACTATGTGCAAATTCCTCTCCTGTTCCTCCATGACCGGGCAATAATAAAGAAGCTATAGCAAAGCCATATCCGGAAGCCAGTTCCATTAAATCCAGAAACTGATCCGGTCCTTCAACTATACCATGTATAAAGATTACAATAGTTGTCGCACCTTTCTGTAGATAATAACGAGGTTGTTGTTTACTCATCCATCTATAAAATTATATCTTATTTTCATTCTGCCATAAAAGTACATGGAAACTCTTATATATACAATAAATACCTATATCTTTTGCAGTAAGCTATCATACACGATTGTCATTCCTGAAATATACAAATAAGGGCTAAATGATGTCCGGTAGTGTAGAAATAAGGGGATAAAAAAAAGTTCCACAAATCGTTGAATTTGTGGAACTTGACTGTTCTTTGTCCGGTTAGTTCAGCGGAGAGATAGGGTTTTGAACCTATAACTCTAACCGCTTATATTTCAGCTACTTTGCTTTCAAAATTTCAAATAGGTAACGAAACAGTAACGATTTTCAACCGTTAAGCCTGTCCAACTTTGACCGCTGTTTGTCTGCCTAACTTTCGGGTTCAAAGATAAGTCTTTCTTTTGAAATACGCAAATCATTGATAATAAATCTTCTGCGATTAGTGCAAGGTGCAAGCTATATATATAAATATATACTTGCACCTTGCACTAAGTTTTTATCCAACTTGCAACCGATATTCATTAGGCGTACACCCTACTTCCTTTTTGAAAAGCCGTGTAAAGTGTTGGGGATATTGAAAACCTAACAAATAAGCTATTTCACTAATAGTTTTATCTGTTGAAACAATTTGCGTCTTAGCTACATCTATTACCTTGTCGTGAATATAACGTAAAGCGGTACTCCCCGTTTCCTTTCTCAAAAGGTCACTCAAATAGTTAGCAGACAAATTAAGTTCGTTCGCTATATATTGAACAGTCGGCAATCCAGTCTTTTCTGCTCTCCCTTTCATAAAATAGTCCTCCAGTAGTGCTTCAAAACGAACAAGAACATCTTTATTCACATTATCACGAGTAATAAATTGGCGGTCATAGAAACGGGTACAATAATCCAAAAACATTTTGATGCTATCCACTATTAAACCTTTACTGTGCTTATCTATCGGATGCTGCAATTCGTATTGGATTTTGTGAAAGCAATCCATTATCACTTGTCGTTCCTCACTACTTAGATGCAAGGCTTCATTCGTTTCGTATGAAAAAAATGTATAGTCTTTCATCATCAACTTGCCCAATGAGGTATTTCTTAATAAATCAGGGTGGAACATTAATAAATAGCCCGTAGGTTGAAACACTTCTCCGTTATCTTCTGCTCCAAAAACTTGACCGGGAGCAACAAAAATCAAAGTTCCGTCTTGATAATCATAATACTGCCTACCATAACGAAGTTCCCCACATTTTACATCTTTCAGGAATATAGCATAAAAACCGTATAATTTGCGAGCATGACGTAACGGTTTCACCGTAGAGAAGTCTATGAAACTAACCAAAGGATGCTTGGTTTCTACTCCTGCCCATTCATTATAGATGCAGATATTATCTGCTTTTATCAATTCATTCATAGCTCTATTATTGTTTTAACTGTCACAAAGTTACTACATTATTTGGATATACTTCATTCATCAGAGAAAATGGTAGGAACATCAGAGTTTTATATACAAAGCACCTCCCAACTATCCCCTAATTTTGCAACATATAAATGATTAAAGAGAAAATAGTATGAAAATAGAATGTTTTATCAACAGAAAAATGTGGATTGCGTGGGTATTGCTATTGGCTTTATGCAATCCTTTAATGGCGCAAAATATGGAAAATGAATTGACAAAAAGGCAACAGAGCATTATCCCCATTGCCGCTTTTACAGCCAAAGGAGATATGAAAAATTTAAGTACAGCCTTGAATAAAGGGCTGGACAACGGACTGACTGTAAATGAAATCAAAGAAGTGCTTACACACCTTTATGCTTATACCGGATTCCCTCGAAGCCTAAACGGAATAAGTTGCTTTATGTCGGTATTGAAAGAACGAACAGACAAAGGAATTGTAGATGAAACAGGAAAAGAAGCAACACCACTTCCTGATAATAAAAGTAGCTTGGAACTGGGGACAGAAGTACAAACCCGACTTTCAGGCAATCCCGTAACAGGTGGTGCTATGAATTTTGCTCCGGTAATAGATTATTACCTAAAAGCACATCTGTTTGGCGATATATTCGGACGTGACAACATTTCCGAAAGTGACCGGGAATTGGCAACCCTTTCTGCCTTGTCTGCCTTAGAGGGGACAGAGGGGCAGTTTAAATCACATCTTCGCTACGCCAACAATGCAGGATTGAACGAAATGCAAATTTGGAACATCATAGATGTGCTGAAAGAACAAGTTGGCAACAAAGAAGCCTACCGTGCCAATAAGGTAATGAGTGCAGCATACGAACGTAAGTTTTCAATGGGCTGTCCTATCGAAGATGTATTTCCGAAAGGTAGAATATCAACTGCTGATTATTTCACGGGAACCGTATGGAACCAGCGTTTAGTATCGAGCGATAGCGTCACTCAATGCCAAGCCAGTAATGTAACATTTGAAGCCGGTTCACGTACTCGCTGGCACATTCATACCGGGACACAAATATTGTTATGTACTGCCGGAAAAGGCTGGTATCAGGAGCAAGGGCAATCAGCCCGTGAACTTCAAGCCGGAGATGTTGTTGTCATTCGTCCGGGAGTAGTGCATTGGCACGGGGCATCTGCAAGCCATGAGTTCAGTCACCTTTCTGTCATTCCCAATCCCGAAAAGAATAAGGACACATGGTTGGAAGCAGTAAATGAAGAAGATTATCAACTCTTAAAATAATTGAAGATGAAAGCATTTGTAAAATTCATCCTATCAGCTTGTATGCTATCATTGTTGCTGCTTCTTTTCGCTTTTTGTAGTAAAAATGAAGAAATAGAAACGGATAACTCCAATAACGATACGACTAACACAGAAGATACTATATCTTTTGATGATAAAGAAGTGCTTATTGCCTATTTCTCTCGTGCGAACTATGTGCCGGAAGGCACAGACGGAGTTTCCGGTGCGACCAATAAAGCAGGGAACACACAAACCGTAGCTTACTATATTGAGCAACAAATCGGGGGAGATATTTTTGAGATTATCCCAGAGCGAAATTATCCTGTATCACATAGCGACTGTTCCGCTATCGCCCAACAAGAAGTAAAAGACAATGCCCGTCCTGCACTGGTTTCCCATGTAGAAAATATGGAGAAATATAGCATTGTCTTTGTCGGTTTCCCCATTTGGGTATATCGTGAACCTATGGCTGTGCTTACTTTCTTGAACGAATATGATTTTAAGGGAAAGACTGTCATTCCTTTCTGCACGAGCATGGCGGTAGGAATAGAACAAAGCATGGATGATTTCAGAAATACTATCCCGGATGCGGATATTAAACAAGGATTACGCTTAGGCTACACACTATCGGGAGATTGGAAAGCTGAAATAGATAATTGGCTTAATGAATTAGAAGATAAATAAATATGAAACGATTACCTAAAATAATAAGCCACATAAACAGTTCTGTGGACGGTCGCTTGGTTGCAGACCGCTGGACGTTGCCTTTCAACGGCAAAGACATCGAAGATGTACTTTCTGTTTATACAGAAATCAAAGACGGATATTCCGCCGATGCGTGGATATTGGGACGAAACAGTGTGCAGAAACACTTCTTTCCGGAAACATTCGACAATGAAACATTTACACCTGTCACAGCTCCCCGAACCTACATCGGACATCGGAATAGCAAACGTTCTCTTGTCGTATTCGATTCCAAAGGTCTTATCAGATATACGGATGATAAGGTGTTTGGCGACAACATTATAGCTGTATTGGGCGAAAATGTAAGTGAGGAATACTTGGAACATCTGCGGCAAGCGGGCATATCCTATCTTTTTGCCGGAATGGACGGACACGATTACAAAAAAGCACTGCATACGTTATACGATGAATTTGCCATGCGCCTTGTGTTATTGGACGGTGGCGGTGTGCTGAACGGGCTATTCCTCAAAAAGCAGCTTATAGACGAATTAAGCTTGGTTATCTATCCGGGTATTGATGCGCTTTCCGGCATTTCCTCCATTTATGAATACAAGGGAAAGAATTGCGCATATCCTGCTTATGGGCAATCACTTGAGCTAATAGATATAAAGCAATGCAGGGACGGTGTCGTATGGTTGAAATATAAAATACATAAAAAAGACAATAACCATGAGTGAAAACAAGAACGAAAAGAATTTATTGCCCGAAACGGAATATCGGGCATGGGATAAAGAACTGGTAGCATTGAGGGACGAAACGCATAAAGCGATGCTTCGCTTCAATACAAGTGGAGATAAACAAGTATTGAAAGAACTTTTTCGACAATCGTTGGAAGATGTCAGCATTGCTCCGCCGATGCACTGCAACTATGGCGGCAATTATATCCGCTTCGGGCATCGTGTATTCATCAATGCCAACTGTACCTTTCAGCCCGCAGGCGGCGTGGAGATTGGCGATAATGTATATATCGGCTCGGACGTGAAGTTTTATACCACTATTCACCCTATCGACCCCGAAGAAAGGACAGCCGGGAAAGCATCGGTACGACCTATCAAAATAGGGGAAAAGGTGTGGATAGGTGGCGGGGTAGTCATTCTACCCGGAGTGGAAATCGGAGAGGGCACTACTATCGGGGCAGGAAGTGTCGTGACACGCAGTATTCCGGCAAGATGTGTAGCTGTGGGCAATCCTTGCCGGGTAATCAGAAAACTTTAATTCTTTGAAACGATGAAAAAGATAATATTAATTCTAACAACAATCATTATGTGTACACACGTTTCAGCACAAGAGAACAGAATACCGTCCAAAGGCTATGCTCTATTCAGCAAGGACGGAAGTTTCCAACCCTATGAGTTTACCCGCCATTCCATAGGTGAACATGACATACTTATTCGCACCTTATACTGCGGCATCTGCCACAGCGATATTCATCAAGTACATAGCGATTGGAAAGAGGAAACATATCCGATAGTTCCCGGTCACGAAATTGTAGGTGAGGTGGTAAAAGTGGGCAGTGCCGTAAGCAAATTTAAGGTAGGCGATATTGCCGGGGTAGGCTGCATGGTAAATTCCTGCCGTCACTGTGAATATTGCGAGGATAATCAAGAACAATATTGTACAGACGGACGTGTGCTGACCTACGCCAATAAAGACATCTATCATGGCGGTGAAATGACACAAGGCGGCTATTCAACCAATATGGTAGTAGATGAAGCTTTTGCAATCTGCGTCCCTAAAAATGCTCCGTTAGAGAAAATCGGACCGCTGATGTGTGCCGGGATTACAACTTGGTCGCCCATTATGCAGTGCGGCATCAAGGCTGGCGATAAAGTAGGCGTAGCAGGTTTCGGCGGTTTGGGACACATGGCTGTACAATACCTTGTTAGCTTGGGGGCGGAAATTACCGTATTCGATATTACAGAAGAAAAACGTGCGGATGCTTTACGCTTGGGGGCAAAGAAATATATCAACGTAACACGTGAAGAAGAGTTGCAGGGAATGAATAACACTTTACGGTTTATCCTTTCCACTATTCCAGCAAACTACAATCCTATGATGTATATAAATATTTTAAAAGTGGGTGGCACATTAGCTGTGGTCGGTATGCCTGCGGCTAAGGAAACGCCCCATATCAGCGTGACAGCCTTGCGTGGTCGTTACCTCACGACTTCCATTATTGGTGGTATCAAGGAAACACAGGAAGTAGTCGATTACTCGGTAGCCCACGACATCTACCCTGAAACAGTGGTTATTCCTGCTGATGCTTCTGCCATAGACAAAGCATATCAAGATGTGATAGACGGAAAAGTGAAATTCCGTTATGTTATAGATTTAAGAACAATCAAATAAAAAAGTATGAAACGAATATTCTTAATGATGTGGTCTATGTTACTGACCTTTTCCCTCTCTGCTTGTGGCAGCGAGAATGATTTCCAAGAAGAACCGGAAAATCCGATAGAAAATCCCGGAAGTAGCAATGAGGATAGAGAGCAAACAGCTATTACACTTACCATAGGTGATAAAGTCTTGAACGCTTATCTGAATAACAATACGGCGGCAACAGATTTATTATCACGATTGCCTGTAACGGTACGTCTGACAAATTCAGGTCACGACTATTGCGGTGACATCACCCCTGCCCTTTCGTACAAGGAAGAAGAAATACAGAATGGCTGGAAAGACGGGGATTTAGCATTTTGGGTTACAGGAAATGACTTTGTAATCTTCCACGATGATGAAGAAACATCATCATCTACTGGGAATATTGTTGTCATTGGACACGTGACAGATGATATTGATAGAATAAGGGAATTGGACGCTACTATTGATGTGGTAATTGAAAGAAAAGACAATAATAATCAAACAGAAGATAATATGAACCAATCAGCATTTAACATTAAAGTAAAATTTGGCAGTCAAGAACTTTCCGCTACACTGTTAAACAATGCCACTACACGGGCATTCGTGGAAAAACTTCCGATAACTCTACCTATGCTGGACTTATATAACCGGGAAATGTGTTACCGCTTTCCCGAAGCTCTACCTACGGATGATGTAAATAATAGTGGTTATGAAGTGGGGGAAATTGTCTATTACCCGCCAATGCACAGTTTCGTGATTATGTATGCACAGAACGGAGAGCATTTCAGTATGCAGAAGTTAGGTAAAATCAACTCCGGTGTGGAAGCCTTTAAAAATACAGGTGACATAAATGTGACTTTTGAATTAGTCAATGAATAAGGGATAGATGATACAGTTTGCGAAAGATATATTGCAAAAGATAGAGAATGAAATAGCACAAGTTTGTTCCGATGATATGTTTTCATTGGAACAAACTTCACATATGGTAAACTTTATCAAACCACTATTTTGGGAACTTCGTGCAAACGTATCACTCTTTAAATTTGAGGATGAAAAAGACGAAATAGACTTCTTCAAGAGATTAAAGCCAGAAATATTAAGCAGATACCTTTATTACAACAAAATATGCAATATCATAACGAAATGTCCTATTGGCAGTACAGAAACCCAAAGGGAATACTTTACAAGCGAATTAGGGAACTTGAAATATTTCTTTGACAGGAATTTAGACTTCTACCAGTATTACCGTTCAAAAGCAACCCATTTAGATAATTACTATTTTATAAGGGGATATATGAATTTCCAACTATGCACCGATAGTTCCTTTCTTGATAAAGACCCTGCATTTTCGACAGGCTTTGATTATAAAGTAGCAAAAATTTTATGTAATGATATGCTGAATATCTATCTAAACCAACAACTCCAATTATTGGATAAGAAACAGCAGTCAGACAAAACCCAAACGGAACTATCAAACTTCAAGTTGAAATGGACTGGGACGAAATCGGAAGCAATAGAATGGGGATATGGACTATTTGCTGCTAAAATTCTGAATAATGGTAATGCTACAATAAAAGAAGTAATGACATTTGTAGAAGATACTTTTGACATCGAACTGGGCGACTATTACCGAACCTACCTAAGCCTTAAAAACCGGAAGAAAGACCGAACAGCTTTTTTCACATTCATAGTAGAACAACTACAAAAGCGTATGGATGATGATAATTTGTAAATAAGATATTTAGCTGATTAGAAAACTACCAAGTTACCACCAACTTGGTAGTTTTTCTTTTTACACAAATTAAGCACATAAATAGGAATAAAAAGTATAATGCACCTTTAAATTCCACCCCAAAAAGCACTAAAAAAAATTTCAACCAAGTTGGTACAACCTTGTATTTTTTATCTCGCAGAAAGATGCAATTTTGCGGCAAATCAATCAGTTACCATTATGGAAATAATAACATTCGAGTCCAAAGCCTACAAGGAACTGGATAACAAGATTACCGCCATTGCCGATTATGTATTCAATCATTCGGAAGTGGAAAAGACAAGCGAGGAAAATATGTGGGTGGACAGTTACGAGGTCTGCACGTTCCTGAAAATAAGCGAAAAGACCCTGCAACGCCTGCGGGTATCGGGGACTATCGCCTATTCCAACATCAGGGGACGCTACTTCTACAAGGTCAGCGAGATACGCCGGATGCTGGAAGAACGCCTGATAAGGAGCAACAAGGAGAACATCGACAACCTGATAACCAACCACCAACTGTATGCTAAGGAAAGAAGAAATCTTAGAAAGAACAAGTAACGGGCTGGCGGTGTTCAAACACTACCTGCCCGGAAACTGGCGCATAGGTCGCAACTTCCTTAACCCGCTGTACGGGGACAGCAAGGCTTCCTGCAACATCTATTTCGACCGCCGGAGCAGCATATACAAGATGAAAGATTTCGGCAACGACAGTTACAGCGGCGATTGTTTCTTCCTCGTGGGGCAGTTAAAGGGGCTGGACTGCAACCGGGCGGCTGACTTCGTGGAGATACTGGAAATCATCGACCGGGATTTGGGCTTGGGGCTGGCTTCCGGCACTCCGGTTTCCGTTCCCCCGGTAACCGTCCGTCGGGCAGTGCCGGACAAAACCGAAGAAACAACCCAAAAGCCCGTCAAGCCCTACCAGTTCCGGGAACAGAAGTTCCCGCTTGCCGAGCTGGTGTACTGGCAACAGTACGGCATCACGTCCGAACTGCTGGAACGTTACAAGGTCTGCTCGCTCCGGGAATACCACAGCGAAACGGCAGAAGGCAAACCGTACACCTACACATCATCGGTGGCAGAACCCATGTACGGCTACAAGGGCAAACAGCACATTAAGCTGTACCGCCCATTCTCCACGCCCCGCTTCCTCTACGGCGGCAGCTTCGGCGAAAACTACTGTTTCGGGCTGGAACAACTGCCAGCCAAAGGCGATACCTTATTCATCACGGGCGGCGAGAAAGACGTGCTTTCGCTGGCGGCGCACGGCTTTCACGCTATCTGCTTCAACAGCGAAACGGTGACGATACCGCCCACGCTGGTTTACCGGCTGACGTTCCGCTTCAAGCACATTGTCCTGCTCTTTGACATGGACAAGACGGGCAGGGAGAGTTCATGCAAGCAGGAAAAACTACTGGAAGAATTTGGCGTGAAACGCCTGCTGCTCCCGCTTCCGGGTACGAAAGAGGAAAAAGACATATCCGACTACTTCAAAGCCGGGAACACCCGTGAAGATTTCCTGAAGCTGTTTATCGAATTTTTAGACAACCTGTATAGCGACACATTGATTATGCTTAAATCGTGCGAGATAGATTTCAACAACCCGCCCGCCAAAGCGCAAGTGATTATTTCGGCGGGTGAAGTTCCGTTAGGAACACAAGGCAACCTGTTCGGCATCACCGGGGGCGAGGGAACGGGAAAGAGCAATTATGTAGCCGCAATCGTGGCGGGCTGTATCTGCCCGGTTGGTGCGGAAACAGATACGCTGGGCATACAGATAACCGCCAATAGCAGGCACAAGGCAGTATTGCTCTATGACACCGAACAGTCGGAAGTGCAACTGTTCAAGAACGTAAGCAACCTGCTGGCACGTGCCAAACAGCCGGACAAACCCGATGAACTGAAAGCGTTCTGCCTGACGGGTATGTCACGCAAAGAACGCCTGAACGCCATTGTACAGAGCATGGACAAGTTTCACTACCAATACGGCGGCATCCGGTTGGTCGTCATTGACGGCATCGCAGACCTTGTGAAAAGTGCCAACGATGAAGCGGAAAGCGTGGCGGTGATAGATGAACTTTATCGGTTGGCGGGCATCTATAACACGTGTATTCTGTGTGTATTGCATTTTGTCCCAAACGGCTTGAAGCTGCGTGGGCATTTGGGTAGCGAACTGCAACGCAAGGCGGCTACTATCCTGTCCATTGAAAAAGACGATGAACCCGCCCAGTCGGTCGTGAAAGCCCTGAAAGTAAGGGACGGAAGCCCGCTGGACGTGCCGCTGATGCTCTTTGCATGGGACAAGGAAGCCGGGATGCACGTGTACAAGGGCGAGAAACCACGAGAGGAAAAGGAAAAGCGCAAGGAAAGGGAGCTGGTGAATGTCGCACGGGACATTTTTGGACGACAGACACGCATCACCTACATAGACCTTTGCGAGCAGTTGCAGCAGGTCTTGGACATCAAGGAACGTACCGCAAAGAGTTATATCCGCTTCATGCGGGAAAGGGACATCATCACCAAAGACATGGCGAACCAAAGCTATTTTGTCATCGGGTCATATAATCTTCAATGGAACACAAGCTGCCCGTAGGCGTATGGGCGGAACTTGTGTATTTTTAGGTGCTTGTGTCCTGTCCTGTTGTGAAACACGGCAGGATTTTTTCTGTTTACAAGGTTATTCCGGTGATTTTAACTACTTTTGCAAAAGCAATATAAGAGAATAACGGCGATTGAACAGCCTCGGTTGTAATTTCGTCTTTATATATAACATATTCGTTCGCCGAATATCTCAAAGTAGAAAACTGGCACTTTTCAAAAATGACGAGATTTTCAGCGCAATGTCTATGCTATGCTTTGTCATAGCGTGGGCTTGCCTGTTTCGTCATTTAAGGTATGCCAGTACCTCTACTTTGGAGCAGTGTAAGTTCACGCTTCTTTTTTGAGATGCAGGCGGGCGATTTGAAAAGAATTATCAACTGTTTAACACCTGATAGGATGAAACAAATTAAAGCGCACATCGCCGTATCTCTTGACGGACATACAGCCACCTTAGACCAAGAATTGGACTGGTTGCCTGATGAAGTAAAAGCTATCATCGGCAAATACTATTTGGATGCAGATTGCCTGCTTATGGGGGCGAACACCTACAACTACATCTTTGAACACTGGGGCGGGTGGCCGCACAAAAGCAAGCGGTCTTTTGTGGTGTCACACTATGATACCAACGTGACACCTGACTGCGGCGTGGAGTTCCTGACCGAAGAACCGCTGCAAAGGATTTATGAACTGAAACAGGAAACCGACATACTGGTGGTGGGCGGCGGCAAGCTGCTTACTTCATTGATTAAAGCCGGACTGCTGGACAGCCTGACAATCTACACCGTCCCGGTCATGGTGGGAAAAGGCATCGGCTTCATAGGGGAAACACTCGGCTCGCTGTGGAAGTTCTCGGAAAGCGGGGTGCTGGATAACGGGGTTGTCCGCTCGACCTACCTGTTTAGTGGGTGCGTATAAAAAATGCGCCCGGTTCCCGCCGGGCGCAACCACTAAAATTTCAATTATCATAAGTGGCAAAACCTATCACAATGAAATTTCAGCGGTAAAGATAGGCTATTTCTTCGGTTTCGCTTTCTTTTCGGGGAATGAAAAACCGACATTGAACTGCCCGTCCAGTACCAGCGAGGCATCGAAAGCCTTGCCGTTCTTGCCCTTGAACCCCTTGATTAGCCCGGTCTTGCGTTTCGTTACCAGTTCGACAATCTGCTTGTCAGTCAGTTGCTTGTCGCACTTGTTACGGAATATAGTAAGCGTGCAGTCCACGTTGGAACACTTCGCCACTTTTGGGTAGAACAAGATACGCCCGTTATTACATTTGGGGCAGGAACAAGTTTCGCCATTGGCGACAGACAACTGCACCGAAAGCAGTTCCGCCGTGATTTGGGCGGCGTACACCTCGATGCCCTTTCGGAACGTGTCGGCATCCATGCTGCCCGCTTCTATCTTGGAAAGGGCGGTTTCCCACATGCCCGTCATTTCGACATCGGCAATCTTCTTGTCCTTGACAATCTTGTAAACGGCAAGCCCTTTCTCGGTAGGCACAAGGTTCTTCTTCTCACGCACGATGTACTGGCGGGCGAACAGCGTTTCGATAATCGCCGCACGGGTGGCGGGCGTGCCTATCCCGGCATCTTTCAGGCTGGCTTTCAGTTCGGCATTTTCCAGTTCCCTGCCTGCGTTCTCCATTGCGGCAAGCAGGCTGCTTTCCGTGTGCAGCGGTTTCGGCTTGGTCTGCTTCTCCAACAGTTCCACGTTGGAAATCGGCAGGCTTTCGCCCTCTTGGAGTGGCGGTAGGCTGGCGGCTTCTTCATCACCGCCCGTTTCCTGCTCGCCGAACACGGCACGCCACCCGGCTTCTTTCATCACAGACCCTTTCACTGTGAAGTCGGTATCTCCCCCTGACAGCACGGCGGTGCTAACGTCTTTCACGCACTTGCCTGAAAAGGCTTCAAGCATACGCCCGGCTACCAGCTCGTAAACCGCCCGTTCGTCTTTGGAGAGTTCGCCGGGCAGGTTCTCGGTAATGATTAAGGCGTGGTGGTCGGTCACTTTGCCGTCATTCACGCTGCGGCGGTTCAGGGGTGTGCCGTCCAGCCCAGCGGCATACCCGGCAAAGCGGGAGTATTGCCTCAGCAGGGCGACACGCTCCGGCATTTCATCGAAAACGTCCTCAGATATATAGCGGCTTCCGGTTCTCGGATAGGACATCACTTTCTTTTCATATAGGCTTTGCGCTATGGAAAGCGTCTTGTCTGCCGAAAAGTCCAGCTTCGTGTTTGCTTCCTTTTGCAGCGTGGTAAGGTCGTACAAAAGCGGCGGTTCTTGGCTGGCTTCTTTCCTCTCAACGGATTTAACTACAAGTTGCCCGGCATCCTTTACCCGTTGCAGGGCGGCTATGGCTTCGGGCTGCTGCTCCCATTTGGCGGTCGATTGGGCGGTGAAACTTATTTCCCCGTTGGTGGTATGGTTTTTGAGTTGCCAAAACTTGGCGGGTACGAAATTCTTGTTCTCCAAATAGCGGCTGCATATCATCACGAGCGTGGGTGTCTGCACCCTGCCCAACGAGAACACGCCCTGCCCGGCTGCCACGCTCAACGCTTGGGTGGCGTTTATCCCTATCAGCCAGTCCGCTTCACTACGGGACTTGGCAGAGAGGTAGAGGTTATCGTAACGCCCGCCCGGTTGCAGGTTTTCCAACCCCTCACGGATTGCCTTGTCGGTAAGGCTGCTTATCCACAAGCGGACAAAGGGCTTGCGGCAGTTCAGGTAGTGGAAGATATAGCGGAAGATTAACTCACCTTCTCGCCCGGCATCGGTGGCTACAATAATCTTGTCGCACTGGTCGAACACTTCCTTTATCACTTTCAACTGTTTCAGAACGCCGGGGTCTGCCTTGTAACCTTTCTCCGCTTTCACCTGACGGGGGATTAATTGGAAATCGGTCGGCAGTACGGGCAGGCTCTCCCTGCGGAAGTTCGCCACGCCGTAGGCTTCCGGCATGGCAAGCTGGATTAAGTGGCCGAACGCCCATGTCACCATATACCCGTTGCCGGAAAGATAACCGTCATTACTCTGGGTCGCCCCGATGATGCGGGCGATGTCTTTTGCCACGCTGGGCTTCTCTGCTATCAATGCAATCATAATTCTTTACTTTTTAATGGTGGATATTACATTTTCATTCCTTTGGACTTCTTGGGCTTGTCCGCTTTCAGGCTCTTGTCCTGCGCTTTCTCCTGCTTCTCTTTCTGCTTGGCGGTGGGCTTGTCCTGCCCCTGTTTCAGCGGCTCTTTGCCCTGCTTGGTGGCTTCGTTGGTCTTGCCCTCCGAATTGACCGCTACCTGCGTCCGGCTCTCGGCGGCGGGGGTAACGTCTTTCGGCTGTATCTTGTCGGGGGATTTGCCCTGTGCACCGGGCTGCACATGACCGTTGAACTCAACGCCCTTGCCGTCCTTTATGCCAGCGACTTGTTGCTCTGCGGGCTGTTGTCCCTGCTGCAAGAACTGGACGGCAGACCTCGGCAGGAATTCCAAGCCACGCTCCACCGCACTGACCTGCAAATAGGCACTGCGCTTCGTGCCGTCCCTGAATTGCAGGTTTTCCATTTTCACCGCTTGCCCAGCTTCAAAGGCGGCTTTCTGTTCCGGGCTGACTTTCACGTTGCAAATGGTGTCGGGGCATTTCCACTTGTCAGCCCGCATATACTCTAGTTCGTGCGTGTACCTGTCCCGGCTGACGAACACGGGGATTGGCTCGCCGCTTTTCGGGTCTTTGATTTGGGCGATGCTTCCTAAGTTACCGATAGATTGCAGGTTACTTTGCTCCTGCTTGGTAAACTCGTGTCCGTTGTATGGGCGTTGCAACAGTTTCTCGTCCTGCTGTACGCCGTGCAGCTTGGGTACTACCGTGCCGTCTTTTGCCTGATAGAATGATAGTTTTACATCGGTAGGTTTGAGGTAGAAGCCGCCCACCGTTCCCGAAACGGTGTAGGTGTTGCGTGATTTATAGCCACGCATCACCCGGTCGAAGTCCCTCGTGTTTTTCAGGGTGTCGGCGGTGATGCCGACTTTTTTCAGGTTCTCCCAGTCGATTTTTGCCGGGTCGAAGCGGTAGCCCTGCTTGAACTCGTGGAAGTCGGGCTTCGGAACTCGTAACATTTCAGCCCGCTTGTTGCCCTCCGGTGTAGGGTTGCGGTGGTTGTCCTCGATTGCCTTTGCGTGTAGCTCCACCTCGGAAGCCCTGACACTGAAAAGTTCCAGCCCGGAAGTGTCTTGGAACTTGCGGAAGAAATTGGAAATGAAGTTGCTGAACACATCGCTGTTCCTGTCCACCTGCATGAACTCGCCGCCACGTGTCGGCGGTACGGTCTGCAAATTGCCGTCCTTGTCGATACCCTTAACGGCACTCACCTTTCCCTGCTGTTTATCCAAGACCAGCAGCACGTCTTTTTCCTGTCCCTCTGCGGGCAGGGTCATTCTGTTTGCCATAAATAATTGAAATTTTAGTGGTTACGGGAATAGTCCCGTCCAAAGGTAGCGACTAAATATGCTATATTTGGACGGGCGGCAAGGGCTGTCCGAATTTGTCCTACGATGTCCCAAATTGTCCGGGTGGGACGAAATTCCGCAACCATTGGTTGCAGAATTGAAAAGGGCATAAAAAAAGAGAGCGAAGTTAATCACTCTCTTGGGGTGAGCCTTTTGTGAAGCGTTTATGAAGCGTTTGCCGTCTTGCTAACAAGCTAATAATGAGCCATACACATAGAACAAGACTGAAATACAGCTTATTTTTGGAGCGTTTGTGAAGCGTTTGGCAAGCCTTTGATTGTGTAATAAGTGCTTTTCCCTGTAACACCCTGCATTTCCAGCCACGCTTCCATTTGTTGCAACAAACGATATGCAGTAGTCCGATTGGTGTTCAATATTCTTTGAACGTCCGAGTTGGTAACGCTTCCATTTTGGGCTGCATACTCAATAATGGGTATATACCTTTCATCCACCCGCTGCGCCAATAACTGCGAACGTATATCGGTATAATAGGTAATCATCAGACCGCTTAACATTTCAAGTTTGGGCGGCAACAACTTGTATGCGCTGACAGCTTCCAAGATACGCTTGTAACCACGTCCCCAGCTTTCAATATCCCCGCTTCTGAAAAAGGCGTTGGCGATTAACGGGTTATAGGGAGAGGACGGGTGGCTTTCAAAAAGTTTTTCGGTCGTCCAGCTTTCCGGCAACTGCCCGGCGTTCCAAAAGGTGATATGGTCGGGGAACACACTAATCTGAATGGGGACGGCACTGGCATAGTCTTTATGTGCCACACAATTCATCAGTGACTCCCTGACAGCTTCCACCGGGAACTGCGGTGTTTCACGCCGGGAAATGCCCTCGTATGAAATGCGATAAATCAGGTATTTGGTCTTTATCAAGTCCATTGCCTTATCTACCTGTTCCATTAAAGAGCCGTGAACCTCGTCCTGAAACTCCAAGTTACCCTTATCATCCCGGAAGAAACCTATCTTGATATAAGCCCCGGTTACAAAGCGTTCCGGGTCGGGGTGGAACAACAGCAAGGCGGCACGGGTCGGGCGGTTGGTTTGAGTGTCAATCAGCCGCAAATCGTGCAGCAAATTTTCGGTAGTATCTTTCAACACATCTTCGTCCACACGCCCGCTTCTCGCCGCTTCCTTGCGGAAACGGTCTAATGCGCTGGTGGAAAGTTCTTCTATGCCCGCCCACTCTATGGGAAATTCGTCCCAATGCCTGCCAGTACGTTGCAGGATAAAACGGTTCAACGCCGCACCTTTCAACTCCTGTTTCGTGCTGCCGCTGCGATAGTGGTACTGACCTTTGTAATTGATAGGATTGGAATAAGGCGGCACATCAATCTCGATATATTTCAGCCCGTTTTCTTCCAGCAGGTTCACGTCCACGATGATACCCAGCACGTCACGCACTTTGTTCGGTATGTCTTCCAGCAGTTTGTCGGCATCGGCAACGCCAATTACCTCACCGTCGTCATTCATACCTATATATATCTTGCCGCCTGTGGCGTTGGCAAAGCCGCATATCCATTTCAGATACTCGTCACGCCAGCTTTCTTTCCATTCCGTATTTTGGTTTTCGTTCATAATCATTTCTTTGTCTGCAAAATTAGTAAAAATACTGTCTGTCAGGAAAGAATATCGGTTATTCTTCCTCTCTTATCAGGTGGCATAGCTCCGGGTCGTTCTTAATCCGGGTTATCTCGTCCTCGACAATCTGACGGACTTCCTGACGGATGCGGTCGTAATTGGCTTGTATCTCCTCCTGCATCCGGTCGTTGCCGTCCTTGTCGGTGAAGTCGATTATCTGCGGCAACTTCACGTAACGGGCGGTTTCCCGCTTCACCTTTTCATTGTCCACCACGATTTCACAGTGGAAAATCTTCTGCTCTATCCGTTCATCGAAGTTGTCCGCCACAGCACCCACGAACATACCTTGCGTGAGGTTGGATATTTTACTGGCGGGTATCAGGCTGTCCATTTGAGTGCTTATCGAGGTGGACTTTTCCCGCTGGTTTATCGTCATGCTCTGCCGTTTCTGCAACACCTTTCCGAAACGCTCCGACAGTATTTTTGCCGTTTCACCGACTACCTGACCGCTGAACACGTTGCCCACAGTATTTTGGATTACCCGGCTTTCCTTGTCCCCGTAGTCACGGGTAAGCTGGCTGTAATCCTGAAAGCCCAGCAGAACCGCAACCTTGTTGCTTCGGGCGGTCGCAATCAAATTGTCAAGCCCACGAAAATAAATCGTTGGCAACTCGTCTATAATCACCGAACTTTTAAGCTGACCTTTCTTGTTTATCAGCTTCACGATACGGGAATTATATAATCCCAGTGCCGCCGAATAGATGTTCTGACGGTCGGGATTGTTGCCGACAACCAAGATTTTAGGCTCTTTCGGGTTGTTGATGTCCAGCGAAAAATCATCACCCGTCATTACCCAGTAAAGAGCGGGTGAAATCATCCTTGAAAGCGGGATTTTTGCACTTGCTATTTGACCCTGCAACTGCTCTTGAGCGTCTGATTCCCAAGCATCTACAAACGGGGAAAGATAGTTTTCCAGTTCGGGATAGCTGCGCAAAATGGTAAAAACATCGGCATATTTCTTGTTCAACAGTTCAATGGCATGGGGGAACGTGCAATACTTGCCGCCCTGATAGATGCGCAAGTACCAAATAATGGCTGCAAGCAGGATAATCGGACTTTCCACGAAGAAGTCGCCTTGCTTGCTTATCCAACTGCGATTGAGGTTAAGCATTATCGTGTAGCTGGCTTCGTAGGCATCCGCAATGTCCGACATGAAGCTGGCGTTTATAGGGTTGCATCGGTGGCTCTTGCGGGGGTCGTCAAAATTGATAATATAGAACTTAGGCTTGACTTTGTAACCGTCTAAGTGATTAAGTAGGTGATTGTAAGCGATTTCTGAAAGGTCAGGAAATTTGTAATCATAACAATAGAGTGCAAAACCTTTCTCGATTTGCTGTTTTATGTAACTGTTTACCACCGCATAAGATTTTCCGCTGCCCGGCGTTCCCAATACAAGGCTGGCACGGAACGGGTTTACAACATTTATCCAGCCATTATTCCATTTCTTCTTATAGTAGAACCGGGTAGGCAGATTTACCGAATACTCGTTCTCGACAAGCCTTGTTTCCTGCTGGAAACTTTCATTTTCCGTATTAAAGACATCATCCATGAGGTTGTTTTTCAACAACCGGGACATCCATGTACCCGCCATGAGCATACAGATATAGCCCGCCGACAGCGTGGCGATATAAAACACGGTGTCCGCCGTATGTGGCAGTGGCAGTTCCAGCAGCCACCAGTTCAGAAAGAACAAAATTACTCCTACTGTAAGGCTGCAATGTATCTTCGTCCACGTTATCTTTTCCTCTTTCACGCCCTTAGTGCCGATACACGACAAGGCGAGGAACACCACCGCAAAAAGTTTCGTCCAAAGAACGGACGAGAACAACCCGGTGGTGCGCTGGAAGTTCCACAGTATCTTGTCTATCACTTCAAAGGTTACTCCCCATTCTTTCAGGGTGGAGTAACAGAACCAGTACACGTTTATTCCCACGAATAGAATACTGACAGCCCGCATAAAGTCCATGACCCTTGCAAGCCCTCTTAAATCATCTTCTTGCTGCATAATTGTATGTTTTTAAGTTAGTCGATGCGCCTTGTGCGCTTCTTTTTCTTCTTTCTCTTTTGGCGGGCTATGTCTTGCGGCTCGTCACCGCCTGATGCACCGCCGCCTAACAATCCACCGAACGCACTTACTAAGGAAGCCACGCCCGAAACGATGTCGGCTTTCGATATGAAGTTCGGCTGTTCCTGATGCGTGGATTGTTCCTGCCGTATATCCGTTTTTCTTTCATCGGAATACAGTTCGTTGAACACGTTCGCCGAATACTCCTTTCCCAAGCGTGAACCGTTCAGCACCACCCGGCTGTCATGGTCGATGAACGTAACGCCATAGATGCGCCCGCTGTCGTTCTGACGGAATACCACGTCAATACCCTGCTTCCTTAGCTGCTGTTCCAGTTCCTTGCGGCTGCGGGCGGTCTGCATGGTGGCGGCGACAATTTTCCGGGTGCGCTCTTTCAGCTTTCCATTCCTGATTACTTCGCCCGATTTCTCCATTCTGCGCTGCACCGCTTCATAACCCACCGACTTGCCGATGCGGGAAGCCTTTACCGGGTTGCCTGTCTTTTCGCCCTTGTCGTTCATGGCGGAATAGACTATGCCCTGATAGGGTTTGCCGTTTATCTCACCCTTGACTTCCTCGGCGCACACGTTGTAAGCGGCAAGCAAAGCCTTGTACTCCCCGAACGACTGGAAGCGGTAGCCGTAGCAAGCCGCTTTCACGGTATTGCCGATTTGGTGCTTCACGTCCCCGGCGGCATAGTCCACCTTTTTAAGTTCCGGGCGTTCGGCACGCTCCTTTCGCTCTGCCGGGTGCAGCCCGTATTTCTTTTCCAGTTCACGGGTGATTTGCTTGCTGCGCCGATGCTCGAACCTGTCATTCAGCGGTTTGCCGTTCTCGTCCACCCGCAAGCCAACGATGTGGATATGGTGGCGGTCGATGTCGGTATGCTTGTAAACCAAATAAGGCTGGTCGCCATAGCCCAACTTCCGCATATACTCTTTGGCAATGTCGGAAAGCTGCTGGTCGGTCAGCACGTCTTCCGGGTGCGGGTTTATGGAAATATGAAGTATCGGCTTCTTGGTGGATAGCTGGACGGGCATCTGCATCTCAAAGCTGCGCATACACTCGCCGATAGAGAAATTCCCGTCCTCGCTTAACAGCATCCGGTTGGAGAAAAGCACCTTTGCTTCTTCGCTGTCCACCTTGTTTTGGTTGTAAGCCAGTGCGCCGAACATATTGCCGCCCGTGCTTATTTTGGCAACCATAGTTCCCTGCACTCGTTTGTCAGGTCGATAACCTGACGGTTCAACATAGCCAGTTCGGTGGTCGCTTTCTCCAGTTTATAGAGAAAAGCCAGTGCCTTTTTCTCGGAAAAATTGCCGTGCAACGCCTTTACAACTTGGTTGTAATTGACCGCTACCGCCCGGAACTGGGCGTAAAATTCAGTCAGCCGGGCGCAATACTCGACCGCCGACTTGTCCACTTTTACCACCCGGAACGGCTCGCCGAACAGCCGGGCGGCGATGAAACGGGACTTGCTCGTGACACCCGACTGCTCCCACTGCGAGAGGAAGCGGGCGTTCTCCCGGTCGTTCAGGTAAAGGACATGGCGGTGCTTCGCCGGGTCTGCGAGGGCGGGACGACCGCCCTTGTTGGGTTTCCTTGTTTCCATACTTCTTTGAATTAAAAAATTACGACTTCGGAGTGATTTTTTACCCCCGCAAGGGGCAAGGCGTTTTCAGGCACGGAAAACGGTTCTATGTGCCATAGAACACACCTTGCTATTTTCTGACGAAAATCGAAATCCGTCCGTGACGGATTGGGGTTAGCGTGAAGCGGCAAGCCCGGTCGTTCACCAGCCCGGTTTTACACCCCGCCTCCTGCGGTTCGTTACTCCGCTGCAAAGTAACGGTGATTTATAATGCTGTAAAATAGGTAGTTGGTGGACAAATCGGGACAGCGCAGGACAAATCGGGACAAGGTTTTCAGGGGACGTTTTTTCTCCTTTTTTTTGCATCGGATTTCAAGATTGAAAGCAAGATTGAAAGAAATATTCCAATCAGGAAAGAATGATTGAAAACATGATTTCAAGAAAGCAGGATTGCAGGATTTCAATATTCCAAGAAAGAATGAAAACAAGAAAACAAGATTGAAATAAAACAGTCTTTCAATATTTCAAGATTGAAAGGTTGATAGAATGAAAGATTGATTGAAAGAAATAAACAAACCAAGATTGAAAGAAATATGGAAAACGAGAAAACACCCCTTTATGTCGCCTTTTCCACCCAAAAGGGCGGGGTCGGCAAAACCACCTTTACCGTGCTGGCGGCGAGCTACCTCTATTACCTCAAAGGTTACGATGTGGCGGTGGTCGATTGCGACTACCCGCAACACTCCATTGCCGGGATGCGCAAGCGGGATGCCGAGCAGGTCGGGGCGGATGAAGATTACAAGCGCATGGCGTATGAACAGTTTACCCAGCTGGGAAAGAAAGCCTACCCGGTATTGTGCAGTTCACCTGAAAAGGCGATTGCAACGGCTGACGGGTATATAGCCGCCGGACACGTGCCGGATATTGTCTTTTTCGACCTGCCCGGCACGGTGAACAGCGAGGGCGTGATAAACTCCCTTGCGGGCATGGACTACATCTTCACCCCCATTTCAGCCGACAAGGTGGTGCTGGAAAGCAGCCTGTCGTTCGCAATGGCTATCCAAAAGCTATTAGTGAAGAATGAAGCCTGCCGACTTGCCGGGCTGTACCTCTTTTGGAACATGGTGGACGGTCGGGAGAAAACAGACCTTTACACTGCCTATGACAAAACCATTAAGGAACTGGAACTGCCGCTGATGAGAACCTTTATCCCCGACACCAAACGCTACAAAAAGGAACTGGTGGCGGATAAAAAGGCGGTGTTCCGCTCCACGCTCTTTCCCGCCAGCCGCCCGCTGGTAAGGGGAAGCAACTTGGAAGAACTGATAACCGAAATAGTGTACTACATCAAATTACAATGATATGGCAAAGCAAAGCGGCGGGATGCCGAAGATAGACGAGGATTTCATGAAAGAACTTATCTCGCAGGGCGTACCCGCCAAGCGGGAAAGCCAGCCGGATGATGCACCGCAGCCCGGCGGCGAAACGGGAACTGCCCAAGAGGGACGGCAGACGGAAACGGTGCGGGTGGAGAAAACGACACCCCGCAAGCGCAAGGGCGGTTCGGGTGACTACCGAGAAACCTACTTTCAGAAAGTGGAACTGGCAGACCGACAGCCCTTGTATGTAAGCCGCACCACGCACGAGAAGCTGATGCGTATCGTGACGGTGATAGGCGGGCGAAAGGTGACGGTAAGCAGCTACGTGGAAAACATTCTGCTGCGCCACTTTGAGCAATACCAAGACGAGATAAACGCTCTGTACGAAAGCCACTTCCAAAAACCCTTTTAGCTATGGCAGTCTATTTCATACTTACCGGACTGGCGGTGTACTATATCGCCCTGTGGTTGTGGTATCGCTACACGGACAGCCAGACATCACCGGGCAAAACGGATGATGCGCCGCTTCCACGAAACGGGGTTTCAGGTTACACGCTGATAGGAGAAAGCCGATACAAGGGCGGACAATTTCAGACAGCGCAGGACAAATCGGGACACCTCCCGCAAGCGGCTGAAAATGATGCTATTTTTGCGCCGCAGGCTGCCGGACAGCCGGAAGAAAACATTTCGGAAGCAGCCCCCGGAGCGGATGAAACACCCGGTTACGAGAATGACGAACCCGACTACGAGGACGAGGAAATAGCCGGGTACATGGACGGTGACGATGATACCGGGCGGGCTACGGGCGTGAGCTTCGATGAACTGGGCGAAGCGGTACGCACGGCGAACGCCGACAACCCCACCGAAGCGGAACAGTGGCAAGCCGCCGGGACGCTGGAAAGGATTGAGGGAACGAACCTCTACGATGCGGTGGTGGAGAACATCAACGGCGGGCTGGCAAAGGTGGCGGAACTGCTGGGACGCAACGAAGCGGAACTGGCTGCGGCTGCCGTCCCTGCCGAAGTTGGCAATACAAGCAAGGAACACGAAGCGTTCGACATGAACGACTTCCTATAATATAATAATGTATAACCTGACACCATGAAACAACGTGATTACGGTTGATTGGCAACCTGAAAACCAAACAGACAAACGGGAGTGTTCCCGACCACTAAAATTTCAAATTATTCACCAGCCGGGAAAGGCGGACTTCCCACCCGCCGCCCGGCATTAAAAACAAATCACAATGAGAAAGAAAATCTTCTTGTCGGCGGCTATCCTTGCCGCTGCGGTAAGTGCCTACGCACAAGGCAACGGGCAGGCGGGCATCACCGAAGCCACGAACATGATAACCGGGTATTTCGACCCCGGAACAAAATTAGTGTACGCAATCGGGGCGGTCTGCGGCTTGATTGGCGGGGTAAAAGTGTATAACAAGTTTTCAAGCGGCGACCCCGACACCTCAAAGACCGCCGCCAGTTGGTTCGGGGCGTGTATCTTCCTGATTGTCGCCGCCACTATCCTGCGTTCGTTCTTCCTCTAAAACGGCGGCTATGTCTGAATATCCGGTAAACAGGGGTATCGGGAAGCCGGTGGAGTTCAAGGGACTGAAAAGCCAGTACCTCTTTATCTTTTGCGGCGGCTTGCTCGCCGTCTTCGTAGTGTTCATCGTCCTGTTCATGGCAGGCGTGAATCAGTGGCTATGTATCGGTTTCATCGTGTCGGCTTCGCTGCTGCTCGTGTGGCAGACGTTCCGGCTCAACGCACGGTACGGCACGCACGGGCTGATGAAAGCAGCCGCACGCAAAAGACACCCACGCTTCATTATCAGCCGAAAGGCGATACCCCGGCTGTTCAACTACAAAAGAAGAAAGGAAGAAAGAACATGAGGAATACATTAAAGGCTACCACGCTGGAAAGGAAATTTCCCCTTTTGGCGGTGGAGAACGGCTGCATCATTTCAAAGGATGCCGACATAACGGTGGCTTTCAGGGTGGAACTGCCCGAACTGTTCACCGTTACCAGTGCCGAGTACGAAGCCATACATTCGGCGTGGTACAAGGCAATCAAGGTGCTGCCCGACTACTCCATAGTACACAAGCAGGACTTCTTCATCAAGGAGAACTACCAGCCCGACACCGAAAGGGACGAACTTAGTTTTTTAAGCCGCTCCTTTGAACGGCACTTCAATGAACGCCCGTTCCTGAACCATTACTGCTACCTGTTCCTGACAAAGACGACAAGGGAGAGAAGCCGCCGACAGAGCGACTTCTCCACCCTCTGCCGGGGCAGGATTGTCCCGCAGGAGATAGCCGACAAGGAAGCGGCGGCAAAGTTCATCGAGGCGGTCGGGCAGTTTGAGCGCATCATGAACGACAGCGGGTTTGTCACCCTTACCCGGCTGGCGGCATCGGAAATCACCGGGCAGGACGGAAAGGCGGGCATCATCGAGAAATACTTCTCGCTCTCGCAGACAGATACCACCTGCCTGAAAGACATCGGGCTGTACCCGGAAGAAATGCGTGTCGGGGACGACATACTGTGCCTGCACACGCTTTCGGACGTGGAAGATTTGCCGGGCAAGGTCGGGACGGACTGCCGATTTGAGAAGCTGTCCACCGACCGGAGCGACTGCCGACTGTCATTCGCCGCCCCGGTGGGCGTGCTGTTGTCGTGTAACCACGTCTATAACCAGTTCATCTTCATAGACGACCACTCCGAAAACCTGAAGAACTTCGAGCAGACCGCAAGGAATATGCAATCGCTCTCCCGTTATTCCCGTGCCAACCAAGTGAACAAGGAGTGGATAGACGAGTACCTGAACGAAGCCCACAGCAAGGGGCTTGTATCGGTACGCTGCCACTGCAACGTCATGGCATGGAGTGACGACCGGGAAGAACTCAAACGCATACGCAACGATGTGGGAAGCCAGCTTGCGCTAATGGAGTGCAAGCCCCGGCACAACACCACCGACACGCCCACGCTCTTTTGGGCGGGCATACCCGGCAACGAATCCGACTTCCCGGCAGAGGAAAGTTTCTACACGTTCTTGGGGCAGGCTCTCTGCCTGTTCGTGGAAGAAACGAACTACAAGAGTTCGCTTTCCCCGTTCGGTATCAAAATGGTGGATAGGGTAAGCGGGCGACCGTTGCACATTGATATTTCAGACCTGCCCATGAAGAAAGGCATCACGACCAACCGCAACAAGTTCATACTTGGGCCGAGCGGGTCGGGAAAGTCTTTCTTCACCAACCACATGGTGCGTCAGTATTACGAGCAGGGTGCGCACGTGCTGCTGGTAGATACGGGTAACAGCTATTTGGGGCTGTCCCAGCTTATCCACAACCGCACGCACGGCGAGGACGGGATTTATTTCACGTACTCCAACGAGAACCCGATAGCGTTCAACCCGTTCTATGTCGAGGACGGGGTATTTGACATCGAGAAGAAAGAGAGTATCAAGACGCTTATCCTTACTTTATGGAAGCGGGACGATGAAGCCCCCAAGCGGTCGGAAGAAGTGGCGTTGTCAAACGCCGTGAGTGCCTATATTGAACGTATCACGGGCGACAGGTCGGTAACGCCCTGCTTCAACACGTTCTACGAATTTGTGCGGGATGATTACCGCCGACAGCTTGAACAGAAGAACGTCAGGGAAAAGGATTTTGACATTGACAATTTCCTGAACGTGCTTGAACCGTACTATCGTGGCGGTGAATACGACTACCTGCTGAACTCTGACAAGGAGCTGGATTTGCTGCATAAACGCTTCATTGTCTTTGAGTTGGACAACATCAAAGACCACAAGATTTTATTCCCGATAACGACTATCATCATCATGGAAGCGTTCATCAACAAGATGCGCAAGTTAAAGGGAATAAGGAAGTTAATACTAATTGAGGAAGCGTGGAAAGCGATTGCATCGGCGAACATGGCGGACTACATAAAATATTTGTACAAAACCGTCAGGAAGTATTTCGGGGAAGCGATTGTGGTAACGCAGGAAGTGGAAGATATTATTTCTTCCCCTATCGTGAAAGAAAGTATCATCAATAACTCGGACTGCAAAATCCTGTTAGACCAAAGAAAATATCTTAACAAGTTCGACAGCATACAAAATCTGCTCGGACTGACCGACAAGGAACGTTCGCAGATATTGTCTATCAACATGGCGAACCACCCCGGACGGAAGTACAAGGAAGTTTTCTTCTCGCTGGGCGGCACGCAGTCGGCGGTATATGCCACAGAAGTTTCGTTGGAAGAATACTACACGTACACGACAGAGGAAAGCGAGAAAATGGAACTGTTCGCCCTCGCCGAGAAGCTGGGCGGCAACCTTGAACTGGCTATCAAACGGCTTGCCGAAAGCAAACGTAATCCCCAATCATCAACAACTTAAAATAAAGAAACATGAAACGGACAAACAGACTGTTTCCCATGCTGCTATGCGCCTGCCTGTCATTGGCTGGCTGTACTGGCAGCGGGGAAAAACAACTGGAAAAGATGCGTGGCGAATGGGTACACGTCAAGGGACACCCGGCTTTCACGCTCTCGGAAACGGGCGGCAGATACACCGTCACCCGGAAAGCGAATGTCAGGGGCAGGGTGCTGGAAACCGCCTATCAAGTGTCGGAACGGGACGGAAAGCTGTTTATCGAAACAGGCTTTGCCATACTGCTGACGTATGACAAGGGACGTGACCGGATAACCCTTTCACCCGGCGGCGAATACAAACGAGTTACAAACCCTAAAAACAGAAAAAGATGAAGAAAACAATTCTCCTTATGGCGGTATGCTGCTGTTTCATCGGCAAGGCATCCGCCCAATGGGTGGTGTCAGACCCCGGCAACTTGGCGCAGGGTATCATCAACACCACCAAGCAGATAGTGCAGACTTCCACCACAGCCAAGAACACGCTGGACGGATTCATGGAAGCGCAGAAGATTTTCCAGCAGGGTAAAAAATATTACGATGCGCTCAAATCGGTACACGATGTTGTCAAGGGCGGTGTCAAGGTGGGAAAGTCTATCGAACTGGTGGCGGAAATCTCCGAAATCTACGTGCGCAACTTCCAAAACATGCTGGCAGACCCGAATTTCACGGCTGACGAACTTTCCGCAATCTCGTTCGGCTATGCCAAACTGATGTCGGAAAGCTCGGACGTGTTGCAGGACTTGAAGAATGTAGTGAACATCACGGGTATGTCGCTGACGGATGCCGAACGGCTGGCTATTATTGATAATGCCTACCGAAGTCTATTGAATTACCGCAACCTCGTGAACTACTACACCCGCAAGAACATATCCGTGTCCTACCTGCGGGCGAAGAAGAAGAACGACACCGACCGGGTGCTGGCTCTCTACGGCTCGGCGGATGAACGCTACTGGTAACATATAAATCGGTATGCCTATGTTATTAGCAGCGGTGGATTTTGACAACCTGCACCAAGTGTTGCGGGTGCTATATGATGAAATGATGCCCTTGTGCAGCAACATGACGGGGGTAGCCAAAGGGATAGCCGGGCTGGGTGCGCTGTTCTATGTAGCCGCCAAAGTGTGGCAGTCGCTCGCAAGGGCGGAAGCCATAGACGTGTACCCGCTCCTGCGCCCCTTTGCGCTGGGGCTGTGCATCATGTTCTTTCCCACGTTCGTATTAGGGACTATCAACACGGTGCTGTCGCCAGTGGTGAAAGGGTGCAACCAGCTTATGGAAACGCAGACTTTCGACATGAACGAGTACCGGGCGCAGAAAGACCGACTGGAATATGAAGCCCTGATGCGTAGCCCCGAAACGGCTTACCTCGCATCGGACGAGGAATTTGACAGACAACTGGAAGAACTGGGCTGGTCGCCGTCCGACATGGTGACTATGACGGGTATGTATATGGATAGGGCGGCTTACAACATCAAGAAGTCCGTCCGGGACTGGTTCAGGGAATTGCTGGAAATGCTCTTTCAGGCGGCGGGGCTGATTATAGACACGCTGCGCACGTTCTTCCTGATTGTGCTTTCGATACTGGGTCCGCTGGCGTTTGCGATTTCCGTCTATGACGGTTTCCAAAGCACGCTGACCCAGTGGATTTCACGCTATATCTCCATTTACCTGTGGTTGCCCGTGTCCGACCTGTTCAGCAGCGTGCTGGCACGCATACAAACGCTGATGCTCCAAAAGGACATCGAGCAGCTTTCAGACCCGAATTTCATTCCTGACGGGAGCAGCACCGTGTACGTAATCTTTATGATTATCGGCATCGTGGGCTACTTCACCATTCCAACGGTGGCAGGCTGGATTGTGTCGGCTGGCGGCACTACCGCCTACAACCGGAACGTGGCGAAAGCGGGGGCGAAAGCGGGGGCGATAACCGGGGCGGCGGTCGGTGCGGCAACCGGGAAAGTAGCCGGGAAACTACTCAAATAACCAACATCAAAATTTAGAATATGGAATTTAAGTCATTGACAAACATCGAAACGAGTTTCCGGCAAATCCGGCTTTTTGCGCTGGTATTCATCTGCCTGTGCGCACTGGTGACGGGCTTTGCCGTGTGGAACTCGTACAGCTTCGCCGAAAAGCAACGGCAGAAGATTTACGTCCTCGACAACGGTAAAAGCCTGATGCTGGCTCTTTCGCAGGACATGGCACAGAACAGACCCGTGGAAGCCAAATCGCACGTGCGGCGTTTCCACGAGCTTTTCTTCACGCTCTCGCCCGACAAGGGGGCTATCGAAAGTAACATCAAACGCTCGCTGTTCCTCGCCGATAAGACCGCTTTCAACTATTACAAGGACTTGGCGGAAAAGGGCTACTACAACCGGGTGATTTCCGGAAACGTCACGCAGACGGTTGAGATTGACAGCGTAAAGTGCAACTTCGACCAGTACCCCTACAAGGTGAACACGTATGCCCGCCAGTTGATTGTCCGGGAAAGCAGCCTGACGGTGCGAAGCCTTGTGACCTCGTGCCGCCTGCTCAACGCCACACGGAGCGATAACAACCCGCACGGCTTCATCATCGAAGCGTTCACCATTACCGAGAACAAGGATTTACAAACCATTAAGAGATAGCCTTATGGAGAGAAAACGAAACTATATCGAAACGGTGCAGGACTGGGCGGACGACCGCCTGCGCCGAATGTGCGGACGGATTACGCCGGGCAAAAGGCTGGCGGTTATCCTCGTGATGTTCCTCTTTTTCGGCGGCTTGTCTATCTACATCACCGTTTCATCAATCTACAATATCGGGAAACGGGACGGCAGGCGGCTGCAAATAGAACATATCAAACAACTGCCGTTGCAAGGCAACGACACAATCAACAGTATCAACCCCTTAAACAGACCGGAACATGGAAGAAGTACAGAAGAATGAGAACGGCACGACCGTGCAGCAACCGGGCAAGCAGCCTGAAAAGGAAAAGAAGCCCGAAAAGGAACTGACACCCCAGCAAGTGCAGCAGCGCAGGAAAATGATAGTCTTCCCGCTGATGTTCCTTGCCTTTGCCGGGTGCATGTACCTGATATTCGCCCCCTCCGGCAAAGAGGACGTGAACGTGGAGAGCGTGGGCGGCTTCAACGCCGACATACCCCTGCCCGCAGAGGACGGGATTATAGCCGACAAGCAAAAGGCATACGAGCAGGCGATGATGAGCCGCAAACAGCAGGACAAGATACAATCCTTGCAGGACTTCGGTTTCACCGGGAACGATGAAGCGGAAGAACCGCAAGCGGAAATCGACCTGATGCCGGAAGAAGAAGATATGAAGCCCCAAAGGGGCGGCGGTGCTTCTTCGGCATACGCTTACCGGGACATCAACCGCCAGTTAAGCACGTTCTATGAAAGTCCGGCGGTGGACGAGGAAAAAGAGGACTTGAAGCGGCAGGTGGCGGAACTGACAGACCGACTGCAACAGCAGCAGAATGCCACGCCTACGGCTGACGACCAAATGGCACTCTTGGAAAAGTCCTACGAGCTGGCGGCAAAGTACATGAACGGCGGGCAGGGACAAGTCGCACAAGTCCCGGTAACGGGCGACATTAACCGCAAGCCGGATGCGGTGGCGGTGCAGGCTGTCAGGGAAACGACCGTTTCGGGATTGCAGCAGCCCATGAGCGATGCCGACTTCATCCGGGCTTACAGCCAGCCACGAAACTACGGCTTCAACACGGCGGTAGGCACGGGGTACGCTATGGGAAAGAACACGGTAGCCGCCTGCATCCACCAAGACCAAACGCTGGTGGACGGGCAGGCGGTGAAACTACGGCTGCTCGAACCCATGCAGGCGGGGAACATCGTTGTGCCGAAGAATACCCTTGTGGCGGGGACGGCAAAAGTGCAGGGTGAACGGCTCGATATACAGGTGTCCTCGATTGAGTATGCGGGCAACATTATTCCGGTTGAACTCGCCGTGTTCGATACGGACGGGCAAAAAGGGCTTTCCGTCCCGTCCTCAATGGAGCAGGAAGCGTTCAACGAGGCAATGGCGAATATAGGCAGCGGGCTGGGCACAAGCATATCCTTTGCACGGAGTGCAGGGCAGCAGGTGGCTATGGACGTGACAAGGGGCTTGCTGCAAGGAACGTCCGGCTATCTTGCGAAAAAGTTCAGGATTGTAAAAGTAAAACTGAAAGCAGGCTATAAAGTCATGCTTTACGCCAAACAACAATAATTATTCAACCACTAAAATTTCAATTAACGATGAAACAGATTTTTGTATTGTTCGCCCTCTTGCTGGGCGTGTGTGCGGCAAACGCACAAACTACTGACACCGTGAAGTATGCGGCTGGAAACGACTTGTACCGGGGTATTACCCGGAAACTCCCGTACCGCCAAATGGTAACGCCCTACGGTGTGGAAGTGACCTTTGCCAAGACGGTGCATATCATCTTTCCCGCCGCCGTCCGCTATGTCGATTTGGGAAGCAACCACATCATAGCGGGCAAGGCGGACGGAGCGGAGAACGTAATCCGGGTGAAAGCCACGACAGAGGGCTTTCCGGGCGAAACGAACTTCTCCGTCATTTGCGAGGACGGCAGTTTCTTTTCGTTCAACGCCAAGTACGCCCGTGAACCGGAAATGCTCAACATCGAAATGAAAGACTTCTTGGAGAACGAGGACACCAGCGACTTTTCGCATACCCGCATGAACATCTATTTCCGGGAACTGGGTAATGAAAGCCCGCTGCTGGTGAAACTGATAATGCAAAGCATCTACAAGAACAATGACCGGAAAGTGCGCCACTTGGGTAGCAAGCGTTTCGGCATACAGTTCTTAATCAAGGGCATTTATACCTATAACGGGATGCTCTATGTACACACGCAGACAAAGAACAGTTCCAACGTGCCTTTCGATACTGACTTCATCAGGTTTAAGATAGTCGATAAGAAAGTGCCGAAACGCACCGCCATTCAGGAAACGGTACTGGATGCGGTACGCAGCTACAACGAGGTGGTAGAGATTGCAGGAAAAAGTACCGTGCGCACGGTGTACGCCCTGCCGAAGTTCACCATTCCTGACGACAAACTGCTGTTGGTGGAACTCTACGAGAAGAACGGCGGGCGGCATCAGGTTATCCGGGTGGAAAACGCCGACATCGTGAACGCAGAAGTGATTGACGAACTAAAAATCAAATAGGGAATGAAAAGACACGTCTTTATAATGATGCTCTTTGCGCTGTGCCTGACCTCGTTTCAGGCACACGCGCAAAGATACCTGCCGGGCATGAAAGGCTTGCAGGTCACGGCGGGCATGGCGGACGGGGTACATTGGAACTCCGACACGGATTTCGCCTACCACATCGGGGCGGCGTACAGCGTTTACACCAAGAACGCCAACCGCTGGGTGATTGGCGGGGAATACCTGCACAAGAAGTATGACTACAAGGATATGCGTATTCCGGTCGAACAGTTCACCGCAGAGGGCGGCTATTACCTGAAATTCCTATCGGACAGGCGAAAGACCTTTTTCCTTTCATTGGGATTGTCGGCTCTCGCCGGGTATGAAACCAGCAACCGCAGCGAAAAGCTGCTGCCGGACGGCTCTACCTTGCTGGATAAGGACTGCTTCATTTACGGCGGTGCGCTGACGCTGGAACTGGAAGCCTATCTGACTGACCGGGTGGCTCTGCTACTGAACGCAAGGGAACGGGCGTTGTTCGGCTCGGACATAGGCAAGTTCCACACGCAGGTATCTTTGGGACTGAAATTCATTATCAACTGACCGCTATATAATAATGTATATGAAGAATGTAATGTATAAAATCATCATGGGCTGCTACATCGTGGCCGCCCTTGTGCTTGTCACCGCCTGTAATGACAACTTGGATATTCAGCAGGCGTACCCGTTCAGCATCGAAACGCTGCCAGTACCCAAAAGGCTGAAAGTCGGGGAAACCGCCGAAATACGCTGCCAGTTGGTGCGTGGCGGCTATTACCAGCCGACTACCTATCAAATAAGGTACTTCCAGCCGGACGGCAAAGGGAAGCTGGAAATGGATAACGGCACGGTGTTCCTGCCCAATGACCTGTACCCGCTGGAAAAAGAAACGTTCCGGCTCTACTACACCTCGGCATCGACCGACCAGCAGACGATTGACATTTATATCATCGACTGCTTCGGGCAGGTGCAGCAACTTTCGCTATCGTTCAATAATGACAACAGCGGGGAAGAAACGGAAACAATAACCCCTAAACAGATAAAATGACATGGTAAAAATAGAATTGGATATAAAAGGCATCTCGTGGTATATAGAAACCACGTTGGAAACGGATATAGTTCCGGCAGTAGGTGACATCATCATTGTGGACAAGGACTGTATTTCCGAACGTGACGGGGCTGAATTGTGGAAAACGCCGTCCAATCAGGTTTTCAAATGGGCGGACGAAGAAGATGATGCGCCCGTAATGGTATGGTTCGATTGCGACACGGAAATGCTTGTCACTAAGCGGACATGGAAATACGACATAGAGGAAGAAGAAACCGTGTGCATACTTAGTGTAAAATTTATTCACTGTGAGGATTTATAGTCGTGACATTCGTTTTCATCATCCTTTTGGGAAACCGGATATGGAATGATACGCAAGGCGTAAATATCGGGCAGACAGCCCGCCGGGAAGCATCGGCGGGCTGTTTCCATGATAGGGAAAACGGACGGCTTCTTTGTTACTTTCTTCACCCGCTGGCAGGCTCACGGAAGAAAGTAACGGCGGCTGTTTGCCGCCGTTCTCTATCAACTGGTTTTAAGGCTCTTTATGGACGTATATTTCTCTAACCACACCTTTACCTGTTCCATGTTGTATTCGCCCGTGATAATTGCCGTATGGTCGTTTATGGCTACAAACCGGACACTCTCGTAGCTGTTTACCCAGCCTTGCAGGGAACAGACGCCCCACGTTGCAACATCTTCAAAAACACTGCGGTCTATCCGGCTGATTGGCTCGCCGAAAACTACGGTCATTGTCTGAAAGTCCGGTTTGTCCTCCAGCAGTTGCAAATGGCGCAACGTGCCGAACCCGTCAATTTTGCGCCCCCACGCCCACACATCATTATACAAATCATCGCCCCACTGGTGCGGGTGGTCGAAACGGACTTTGACCGCCGCCGAATGTTGCTCGTCTTGGATGTCCTCGATAACGCCCGTTACCATTAAGCCTGTAAAAATGCACTCGCAACGTCTGCCGATAAGCCCTTTGTTTACTTCTGTTGTTTTCATGTCCCTAAAATTTACTTATTTATTACCCCGTTCTTTCTTCGCTACCCACTCGTCACGCCTGCGGCGGCACTCGTCCAGCGTTTTGGCTACCGTGCTGAAAAGTTCCATATCGGTATGGCGGTAGTCGTATTGAATATAAATCTGTCCCCTGAAAGCCCCTAAACAGCATTTCACGAACTTTTCTTCTCCCGGTGTTTGGGTAATGCTTACCCCGTTTTTGTTAAGTGACTGCATGATGTTCTATTTTTTAATGGTTATGAACTTTGTTATTTTGGCGGGCAGGGCTTTGACACCCCGCCCGGATTAGTATTCGGTTATGCCGCCCGGAACACAAAACCGTCATCAAACCAGTAATCGCACATAAACAGGTCACGGGCGAACTTTTCATAATCGAAATAGGTCTTTGCGAACTCCGGCAGGTTGTAGCATTCCTCGATAATTTCATAGGCGAAATCTTCTTCATCGTCATATTGCCCCCGATACTCGTCCCGGAAATCACGCACAAGGTCGTCCGCATCTTCCTCGCTCAAATCATGGCTTTTGTAGTTGCACCACACGAAAAAGGCTTCCTGCTCGGTATCGTCCAAATCCTCCACCGCATCACGCAGGGCGAAGAAGTTTTCAGAAATCCAGCTTTCGCCGATTAAGCCCTCCGGCACGTTCTCCCAGTCCTGAAACATATATTCCGCATCTTCCTCGTCCTTGTGAAGTTCCCGGCAGGCTTCGTAAAATTCTTCCTTGTCCGAATAGTCCGAAAGGTCGAGCCATGCCCCGAACAATGAACCGTTGTTGTACTTGCCGTAAGTGCCTACATAAACTTTTGCTTCTGATAATACCTTTGCTTCCATATCCTTTTGATTTTTAATGTTTTTAATTTTATGCGGATTTGAGAGGTGAGGGAGTTGAAGTTTCACTGAACTTTTTTCCTGTTTCCCGTAAATCCGACTTTTTTTTTATGCGTCTTCCGGTCGGGTCGGTCGTTTTCGTTTCACATAGGCTGGTTTGTGAAGGGGTCTTGCTATGCAAATTTTTCCGACAAAAATTTTTTCCGACCAACGGGAAGCTGGAACAATTTTTTTCGATGAAACCCAATTTGCAGAGCCAAAAGCCCCCGTAGCTACCTTTGCCTATTGAAATGATTAAAACGACTGTCCCGGCTGGGGGACTGCGTAAGAGGAAGATTTACAGATAGGGAAACCGGGGAAAAGTGCCTGTTCCCTTTCATCTTTTAGGGAACACTCCATGCGGGCGGGAAAGACAAGGGTATGGCAAGTTTACCTTGCGGTACGCTTGTGCGGGTTTCCAACGGCTCTTTTCACGAAATACAGTCAGCCATGCCACGCACGGCTGGCGTTTCGGGGAATGTGCCAGTTGGAAAAGGATATAAAAAATGCGGGTAGTCGGTGGACTGCCCGCAAGGTGGAAAAATGTACAATGCTGGGATATAGTTTGTTAGGTGAAATTTCGTTACCGAAATCGTTACCTGTTCTGTTACCAACGGTATATAGGTAACTGGAAATTTACATGGCGGCTTCCTTGTAAATCTTCTCGATGCCGACAAACTTCTTGTCAAGCCCCTGCATATCGCTGCCAATCTTGCTGTTGGTGATGCGGGCGTAGATTTGTGTCGTTTCGATATTGGTGTGTCCCAGCATCTTGGAAACCGTTTCAATGGGTACGCCCTTTGACAGCGTGGTGGTCGTGGCAAAAGTATATACAGAAAAGGTAATCATTAGCAATAGAACGTAAAGCGCAGATAATCATGTATGTTTGTCGTTTGTAGTCGTTAGCTGTCCACCCTTGAAAAAGAAAAAAGGAGCGTATTCAGGCAGTAGTTCCGTTGCTTATCCGTTACCCTTTTTAGAGGTCGGCAACAGACAGCAAAACAAGGAATTAGGACGGACTTCTGCAAACCGGCTCGTTTCTTTCTTTTCGCTGTCCTCATTAGACCTTTGAACGGTCTGTTTGTCAGTGGCTTGCATCATTTCAAATAACTCTGTTGGAAGTAATTTTATCAACTTAAAAAACAGAGATATGAAAACAGATTTGAAAGTACATTTCTACTTAAGAAAGACCGATGAAAAGAAAAACGGTGAGTGTCCCGTAATCGGAAAAATCACCATCGGAAAAGACGTTGCACAGTTCAGTGCAAAAGTTACCGCCAAAGCATCCCTTTGGGATATTGTTTCAGGCAGGGTGACAGGCAAGAGCAAACACGCCACCGAAATAAACGCTACATTGGATAAAATAAGCGTGGCGATAAACACCAGTTACCGCAAATTGCAGGAAGAAAAGAACACTATCACCGCAAGCGAGGTAAAGAACGCATTTCAGGGCATCGCATCCCAGCAGGAAACACTAATCAGATACTTTACACGCCACAATGAAGATTTTAAGAAACGTGTAGGCGTGAACCGTGAGTTATCCACACAGGTACAGTATGAAAACTCCCTGAACCATCTTAAACGGTTTATGTCCCTGAAATGCAAGTTATCGGATATTCCATTTACACAGCTTGATTTTCCTTTCATCGAGAAATACGATTTTTATCTGCGTGTGGAATTGAAATTAAAGCCCAACACAATATTGGGTATCGTGCGCCACTTGCGTAAAATGATAAAACTCGCCATTGGTGAGGGAATTATAATCCGTGACCCGTTTGACGGTTATTCACCTGAAAGACCAAAAGCCGAACAGAAATATTTGACACGTGAAGAATTAGACAAGATAATAACCACACCCTTAGACCATCCATGCAGATATTTAACCCGTGATATGTTTCTATTCTCTGTATTCACCGGATTGGCATACAGGGATATTTGCAACCTTACGGAAAAGAATATTGCAAGGGCTTCCGATGGCGTGCTATGGATAGAAACCACCCGGCAGAAAACCGGAACGCCTTGTGAAATTCCCCTGATGGAAATCCCCCTGCAAATCCTTGACAAATACAAGGGTTTAGCCCCTGACGGTAAACTGTTACCAATGCAAAGCTGTGGCAGGCTGAACAAGAACCTGAAAGTTATCGCCCAACTTTGCGGACTGAAACGAAAACTCATTTTTCATGCCGGAAGGCATACATACGCATCGGAAATTTGCCTGTCGCAAGGCGTACCGATAGAAACCGTCAGCCGTATGTTAGGACATAGGGATTTACGTTCCACGCAGATATACGCCAAAATCAGCAATAATAAAATTTCGGAAGACACCGACAAACTGGAAGAACGGATAAAAGATAAATTCCGGTTGGTTGACGTAGAACAATAAATAAATCATTCTAAATAACTATTAATATGGAAAAGAATACAAAAGCCAAAAGAAGCACCTTTGCTATCTTGTTTTATCTCAATACGTCCAAACGTAGAAAAGACGGTACTTGTCCGATAGTGGGACGTATAACGGTAGATACAAATTCCGTACAGTTCAGCACGAAAATCAATCTTTCTTCCCCTGATTGGGACGCAAAGAAAGGGCGGGCGAAAAAAGAAAGAAAAGAACTTTCCGAGATAAACCGGACACTTGACCGTTTGGAAAAGCAGGTAAAAGCCCACTATTCCCGGATAGTGGAAACAGAGGGGTATGTAACAGCCGAAAGGGTAAAGAACGCCATGAACGGGGTAGGTGAAAAAGCATCCAACCTGTTACAGCTATTTCAGGAACACAATACCGAATTTGAAAAGCGTGTAGGCGTGAACCGTGTCTATGATACTTATTATTCCTATTTGCTGACGTACAAGCATCTTTCAAACTTTATCCGCATGAAATACAATTCGGAAGATGTACCGTTAATCAGCCTGACACATAAGTTTGTAAATGATTTTGATTTCTATTTGAGGGTAGAAAAGCGTATGCAGGCAAGCACCGTTTTAGGACGTATGATTGCATTGAAAAAAATAATCACCCGTGCCATCAATCAGGGAACACTAAGACGTAACCCGTTTATGAACTATGTAGTGGAACAGCCTTTGAAAAAGTACAGACATTTGACGGAAGAAGAATTTCAAAAGTTACTCACCACTCCTATAACAACCAAACGATACTACCGTACAAGGGACTGGTTTGTATTTTCGTCTTTTACGGGTCTGTCTTATGCGGATATGTGCGCCTTATCGGTTGATAACCTGATAACGGAACAGGATGGCAGCACATGGATAAAGATACCACGCCAAAAGACAGGGACGGTATGCAGCATCAAACTATTAAGTATTCCTTTGATGATTATTGAGAAGTACAAGGACGAACGGAAAACGGATAAGGTGTTTAACATGATAAGCCTTTCCAATATCTGCATCAACCTGAAAGAAATAGCCAAATTATGCGGTATAGACCGGAATTTAACCTATCACATGGCAAGACATACATATGCAACTCAAACGTGTATCTCACAGGGAGTTCCGATAGAAACGCTCTCCAAACTCATGGGACACTGTTCTATTCAAACGACACAGTTATATGCCAAAATAACCAATCAGAAAGTAAACGAGGATATGAAAAAACTCTTTACTAAAGTAAGCGGTAAATACCAAGTCCTTGAAAGTGACATTACTTCGGACATAGCACACAAGAAATTTTCTCAATGGCTGAAAGTGAAACAAATATTTCCTGAAAAGAAATAAAATACTGGTTAAAGAAGATAGGCAAAACCTATCTTCTTTTTAATTCAGTCCTGCTAATTCATTCCTGCCACCTTGATTAGTTGCATTATCTCTGCCAATGTACCTTTAGGTTTGATTGTTCCATTCAGAAAACCGCCCAATTCATTTTCAAGCGTCTGACTGTCATAAACCGTAGTAATTGAACCACTGAAAGAAAAATCCTTTTTCCCCTCTTCATTCAATAGTTGTTGCAAGGTATCAACAAATTTATCAGCCATTTCACGCCTTTTAAAAACAAGATTTGTCAGTTGTTTTTCCTTGTAATAAATAGTCAGTATAGCAACCGTATTTTCATTTTCGCTTAAATCTTCCATTTTGGTAATACTTTAAAATTTAAATTTTCACGAAGATAGAAAAATACAAGCAATTACTATCCGGCTTTCGTACTTTTTCCAAAGCTGAATAAAACATTAACAAAGGTAAGCTCCGTATTCCGTCCGTTCAAGCCCAAGCCCTGCGGGTTTGAAAGAAAATCTCCACACCTCACGATGTTCGGGTAGTATTTTCTTCCAAAGGCTTGCACAGACGGACTACTACACTGATAAAGTTAATGTTCTTAGTCAGTTTCGGAAAAAAATGTGTTTTTTAAAGGGGGATAGGTTATTCCTGCCGTTCCTTGTTATAGTAGGTCTGCAAAAGCCTTTCTATATCGCTTTGACGGTAGATAATCTTTCCTTTTATCTGAATGTAAGGGATAACGCCCGTATCTCTCCATTCTTGCAGCGTGCGGATACTTACTTTCAGACATTTGGCTGCATCCCTGTTGCTTAGAAACTTTTCACCGTTCAAGTGCGGTTTGTTTTCCTTTGCCAGTCGGCTGATACCGTCTAACAGTCTATCCATAGACTGAGAGAAATCTTTAATTATTTCACTGTTGCCGTTTATCAATTCCATATTGTTATATCGTTATATTGATTTATAATTCGTTTGAATGATTGACAGACATACACCCGTCAATTACGCAGATACTCGCCATAATAAGAAATGGAAAGGCTGTCTTTTGCCTTGTCATAACCGATATAAAGCCGTTTAAAGGCTTCAACGATAAAGTAACGGTTATCTTCTTTCTGTATCTCGTAAACGGCAGGTTTCGCCTGTCCGTTATCAGATACATGGAGCATCGAAAGGAAATACTTTTTCTTGCTTTGGTATATCATCACCGTAGGATGAAGGTTTAAACTTTCCCATATTCCGACAATAGCAGACAATTTGAATGACTGGTTTACTTCCGTATTATTTTCTTCTTTCTTTTCCATAGGACAATATTTATTTATTATTTGATTTATAATTCGTTATCTTGTTTTCCGTACATTCTGCAATCAGTCTTTCAATATCGGCAGATTTATAGTACAGCTTGTTACCTATTTGGGAGTAGCCCAGTTTACCGCTATCCCGGTAGTTCTGCAAACTTCGGATGCTGATACCCAGCAGGGCACACACTTCACGACCTGACAGCCATTCATCCGGCTGGCGGGTATTCCCTTTACAAATCCTTTCCACCTGACTGGCGAAGCCGGAAAACCGACCGCACACCTGTTTAAAGGTCTGTTCCTCAACAGTTACGATATTCATACGTTTTTCTCTTTTGGCTGGTTGAATATTCCTTTTTGCATTTCTTCCCGGTAGAGAGCCGAAAGAACATCATTGTGCGTATTCAAATGTTCTTCCAGTACATTATCAATGAAATTTCCGATACTTACCTGTTTGCCTGTAATCACGCCTAAAATCTGCATGATACGTTTCTGTACCTCTCCGCTTATATACACACTTTGACGGTTGCAGATTGTTCGCTTTTGGAGATACGCCGCTTTGTAGTTCTCCTGTTTCTGTTGTAATGATTGTTTTACTTCTTCCATGCTTTCAATTTTTAATGGTTTATAAATAAGTTGATTGATTTCTGGTACTGATTGAAAGAAAGCCAGCCAGTTTTATAGCTATATCGCTTTTTCTTTAAATAGCTTTCAAGCATAGTTTAAAGCCATTTCTAAAGATTGTTTGGTAGTCTTATATATTGCTTTCATTCAATCATTTTTTGGCAAAGAAAAGGGTAAAAACAGACGCTTTTTAAAATAGGGTTACTTTGACGGTTAGTGTCGCAATTTGGCGTAGTAGGCTATATTTCAAAGACAAATTGCTGTCTGTAATTTTGTAATCGATAAACAGACAGAGGAAGAAGCCGAACCGCTTGCTTTGGCAATCTGACCGTAGGGAGGATTTTTATGTTCATTAGAACATAGCAAGGTGTGTTTTGAGGTCCGCACTTCGTTTTTTGCACCTCAAAACCTTGCCACCTGATAAGGTGGTTTGATTTACTCCGAAGTCGTAAACCTTGTAAAAATTATAATTATGGAACAGAAAAAGAAGTATCAACACAATGGAGGGCGCAAGCCTAAACTTGACCCACGCACACACCGTTATTCGTTTAATTTGGACGATGTGGAGAACGCCAAATTCCTATCATTCTTTGACAGGTCAGGTTATACGGTTAAAGCGCATTTCATTAAGAACTGTATTTTCGGTAAGTCGTTTAAGGTAATAGTCAGGGATAAAAGTAAGATTGATTATTACATTCAGCTAACACAGTTCTACTCACAATTCAGGAGTATAGGACAGAATTATAATCAGGTAGTGAAAGAACTTCATTCCAATTTTTCAGAAAAGAAAGCACTTGCTTTGCTTTATAAACTGGAACAATGTACTTTGGAACTGATAAAGACCAATGAAATGATAGTAATGTTAAGCAGACGGTTTGAACAGTCCTACCAAAGAGAGGGGACAATATCAGCGGAGGAATAAAAACAGCTTGCCCAACAAGAAAAATCCCGGAGTTGCCACGTGTACAACTTCGGGATAGTTTCTTTCTTAGTTGTCCGTTCCGTGTTGTTTTTCAAACTTGCGGAGCGTACCCACATCAAACCTTTCCTTTATGAACTCACGCACATCGGAAGCCCGATAATAGGCTTTTCCGCTAATCATCATAAAGGGCAGTAGTTTTTTGCTTCTCAATCTCTGCAATGTTCGGGTACTCACTTTGAACAACAGGCACAAGTCCTGATTATCCAATAGCTTGTCACCCGGCATTACTTCGGGGTTGGTTTGCAAACTCTTTACATCTTTGCCAACTTCTTCCAGTTTATCGAGTAGTTTTTGCATCCAGTCTTTGAACTCGTAACTATCTACATACATATTTGCTTCATTTTTCAGGTTACACATAAATGATTACCAATCGATTGATGAAGCAAAGTTCAGAAAATGGAAGCAAAGAAATTACAGGGTAGTATGTGCTACCCCGTATAAATTGATGCTAAGTCATTGATTATCTATACCCTTTATTTTCGTGTTCCTTTCGGATAAAGGCTATTAATCCATTAAGAAATTCCGTTAGTTTGGTAGATTTTCGCTTTATAACATCTTCATGTTTTTGGTAATAGTCCCCCAATTTTATATTAAAGAGCCATTCAAAGGCTTTGCCTAAGTCCGTCAGGTGAACGGGTTTGCCATTCTGATATACGATGCGTTTGGAAAGAAATAAACCGCTGACTATTTCCATGATATTGACAAGGCTTGTTTTGTCAGCTAAATGGAGAGGGGAAAGAAACAGCTTGTTTGCGTGCTGTTTGAATTGTTCAGGGTACTTAATGCGCCATTTTACAATACGCATTTCAGTGTTCAACAGC
>NZ_QRMP01000026.1:0-6416 GCF_003473295.1 Parabacteroides sp. AM08-6 | reverse complement strand
CGCATTTCAGTGTTCAACAGCCCTATTGCTTCATCAATCAAATGCAAATAGGGCATTTTTTTCTTGCTCAAACCGCACACGATACGATTTAAGCCGATGTAAGCCGAAAGAAAAATAGCGTAGTAAAACGCTATAATCCTGTTCGTTGATACTAAAATCGGCTAAATGTATAGCCAATTCTTCAATACCTTCTGCAAATTCAGATGCAGAAACTTTACGCTGCGAGTATTCCGATAATAATCGGAAAAATCTCTGTTCTAATATGTTCTTATTATTCATTGCATATTTGTATGCATTTTCATTCAAGCAACTTCTTCATCTAAATAATCTTACTTATCGGAAAAGAGCAAAACTTAATCTCCAACTTTTCCATTATAATAATTTAAAAATGCAACTTCACCTATGGCTTTTAAAAGTTTCTGATTTTCAATAAAATTCTGTCCATATTTTAGCCAACGTTTGGTAAATCTTTTAAATTTGACACATGGAAAATCAGTACATTGGAAACAATGTGTTATTTCTTTCTCCAAGCAACATAAATGAAATGTTTTACATTTATCACAGCGAGAACTATTCAGTTCAGCTCCTTTACAGGGGCTTTTTTCTCTTGTATATATGGGGCATCCCCCGCAAAAGACACCACAAGCAGGAATGTATCCGTTATAAAATTTCATTTAGTCAGTTCCTTTGCCATCCAAAAATTAATAAGAGAAAGTTGATTGGCTTTGCGCTTTTGTTCTTTTTCAACTATATAACCTCTTTTCTCAAAGAAAGGACGGGCTGTTAAACTTACTTCAGATGCAATCCGCATAATACCATTTGAAATAGCATATCGCTCTATTTCTTCCAAAAGCATAGTTGCTATGCCTTTATCCTGAAAGTCTTTGTGAACAAACATAGAGTGTAGATAACCTTGCGGTGTAATAGATGAAAAGCCTACAATTTGAGACTGTTGATTAACAGCCACTATAAAATAATGGGTCTTAATCATTTCTTCTATATTGGAAAGATTATCTCCACATGATGCCCAATCTTCCACTTCTGCCTTTGAATAATCACGCTTATTTATTGTGAGGACTGTATTTTGAAATAAATCTTTGAGTTTAGAGGCATCAGACAGCCGGGCTATTCTAATTGTAAAATCTGTATTCATTTTTTTTAGTGATAAAACGTATATTTGTTTCTCTGAATCGTTATTAAATGCTTCTTCTGTAAAATCTCCAAATTTGTGAATAACATTAAAGCCAGCTTGTTTAAAATATGAATCTAACTCTTGGGGAAAGAACAATCTCATATCCATATTTTGGATTGAATGAAATTCTCCATTTATAAAATAGTGCCATTTTATACGGTTAATTTGAGTTGTGCTTTCATAGTACATACTTTGTTTTATCAACACATTTCTTCCATCATTGGTCGTATATTCGGCAATAACTTGTTGTTCCCTTTCTTTTTCAACAATATATTGAATGTTAGGATTGAAACAATCCAACAAGAACAAGCCTTTCTCTTTAAGATGATTTTGTACGACTTTTAGCACCTCAAATAAATTTTCGTTTTTATATAAATGATGGATTGAATTAAACGGAATAAAAATAAGGTCGAATTTTTCTTGTAAGTTTAATGCTCTAATATCAGCTTCGATGAAATTAATTTTTAATTTACTTTGAAAGGCTTTCGCTTTTGCCCGTTCAATCATTGATGGAGTGTAATCAACCCCACTAATATTATATCCATCTTTTGCTATTGGAATTGTAAGCCTGCCCGTTCCACAACAAAGTTCAAGTATTTTTGCATCCTTATTTTGAGGTAACCATTTTTTATAAAATTCTAAATCAGACAAGTAAATATTTAACCCGTCATAAATATCCGCATCATAAACCAAATCGCCAACTTTATAATCCATTTTCATGCTATTCTTCAATTTTATTTAAGTATATATCACTTATTACTATATCTACCTGCTAAAAGCTGTTTCCCTTTCTGTGTATATTGTTTTATAAAATCCCCCTTATGTAAAGTGTACATATCCCTGTCATACTTATATTGCTCCCATAAATTAAATTTAAGTTGTTCATATTCTTTAGCGATAGCAGTATTTGCTTGAAGATAATCCCTGAAATACAATTCATCGTTATCTCCCTCATAAGATAAGTGCAAATGGAATATTTGTTCGGCAAATCCTTGTAAAGTATAACCTTTATTAAAATCAATGCGGCAGTTGTTTTCTGCCATGCAGATATAACCACATTTTTCAATCCTACCTTGTAAATTGGAGAGCCTTTCTTTTCTTGGAACTTCCATAAGTATATCTATGATAGGTTTTGCCCAAATCCCTTTAATAGCTGTGCTACCTATATGGCTAATGCGTCCAACATCGGGCAAATTCTCTCTCAGTAATCCCGCTTCTTCTTTAAACCAGTTTGCCCAACAATCTTGATGTGCAGTCAAGATTATAGGGAACAATCGCCAAAGTTCTTTTAGAGATAGCTCTGCTAATTTTCTTTTCATATATGAATTATTTTATACTCAATACATAAATTGTAACAATCGGCAAAATAAAGAAAAATAGAGAACAAAAGCCTTGAAAAACTTCAAGACTTTTGGTTGAACAATATTTTCTTACGGATATGGCTAACTGTTTCAGGTGTTACTCCTAAATATGATGCTATACTTTTTAAAGGTATCACTTCTTTCAAATTAGGACATCGTTTCATCAACTTTAAATATCGTATTTCTGGTGTGCAATATGAATCAAGTAATTGTTTATATATCATTTCAAATAGACTTTCAGCAGCTAATCTTCCATATTGCTGGGTGTCATAATTCATTTCCCAATAATTGATAATATCATGACGAGATAATATGCATACAGTACAGTCTGTTATAGCCTGAATATTAACTAAGGAAAGAGTTCCCCTCATCAGAGATGAATAATCACAAACAAACTCATCTTGAAAAGCATATCCAACAATGTGTTCCATACCCTCTTCATCTATATATGTATATTGGAATACACCACTTTCTACCCATCCGATAAAATGTGATGTTTCATTTTGTAGAATGAAGAAATCTTTCTTTTGGTAAGTTTGGTATTCTCCTTTTTCTTGTATCAACTTCTTTAAGCTGGAGTAATCCCAATCATTTAAATATGAATTAAATTCTTTCATTATCAATGTCTTTGCTACAAAAATACAAGAAAGTTCTAAAATGTGACAGACTGTATTTTACATTTAGAAGAAAATAACTATATTTGTAGTGAGTATTTTGAAATGCTGCAATTTAGACTGAATTAAGGTGAATAGCACGTTGCTAAAACGTTACCCTTTTTTGAATTACTTTTTGTAACAAGTTATGTTACAGTATGATATATTGTAATGTTATAGTAGTGGCAAACGTGTGGCGGGCAAGGTGAAATGTCAGGTTCTTTTTAATACCGCAAATATCGGCAATCTCTTTAAGGTACGCATTTAGCTTCTGATTGCTGATTACGGGAAGTATCTTGCCGTCCGGCAACTTGCCCTTGTACTTCTTCAAAATCATCTTGGGAATATCCAGCAGGGGAACATTAACGTCCGTGTTGGTCTTTACCCGCTTGGTGATTATCCAAAGGTTGCCGTCAAAAGACTTTTGGATATTCTCCTGCCGCAAGTAGGCGACATCGCTGTAAGCAAGACCGCAGAAACAAGAAAAGATGAACAAGTCCCTGACGTGTTCCAGCCGTTCGGAAACCATTTTCTTTTTGAGGATAATTTTTATCTCGTCCTCTGTCAGATAGCCCCTGTCCACTTTCTCCAGCCGGATTTTGTAGCTGGCGAACGGGTCGCCCACCAGTATGCCGTTGTTGCGGGCAATGATGATGATGCGCTTGAAGAACTGCATGAACTTGGCGGTGGTGTTGTAGCCGCATTTGCAGGCAGTACGCAAATACAACTCAAAATCCGTAATGAACATCGGGGTAATCTCCTTAATGGATATGTCCGATACGTTGTACTTGCTTTGGATAAATTCAGCGAGGTGGCGGCGGGTCACTTCATACTTCCGGTAGGTCGCTATCGTCTTGGATATGCCCACAAGCTGCTTCACATCGTCATTGTGCTTTTGGAACAGGGTAAGGATTGTTTCGTGGCTCTCGCTGTGTCCCAAAAACTCGTTCTTCACTTTCTCGGCGGTCACGTAGTTGTCACGCCGCTGCATTTCGTGGTAAATGGTATTCAGGGAAGAACGTATGTCGTCCAAAAGGGCGTTTATCCTCCCGGCATCCCTGCCTTTGGCTTTGCCCGCAGCCGTGTTCCAGTTGCCGGGCTGGATGCTCTGTTTCGTACTGAACTGGCAAAGTTTACCGTCTATGGTGATGCGTGCCATAATCATAACCTCGCCGTTTTTCTTTTCAGAACCTTTCTTCAAATAAAAAAGAACCTTGAATGTCGATTTCATAACTCACTTTTTTAGTTGCAAAATTAATTTTTACCTCTCGTTTTCGAGTTATGCAGACTATGGACTAATCAAGTCATTATCAGGTCATTTGTGGACAAATCGTTACCGTTTTTGTCCGGCAGGGAATAGGTAACGATTTAGTAACGAAACTTTGTCTTTTACCGTACTTTTGAAGTCTTGGAAGCAGGACTTTTGGGCAATAAAAAAAGCCACAAATCATTGATTTGTAGCTTTTTGTCCGTTTGCTGACCATTTCTGTCCAGCACGTTCAGCGGAGAGATAGGGATTCGAACCCCAGGAACCTCTCGGTTCAACGGTTTTCAAGACCGCCGCAATCGACCACTCTGCCATCTCTCCAATATGTCATGCAATCTGCGCTTCTGTTTTTTTGATTGCGGTGCAAAGGTAGCGATTTGTTTTAAATTTGCAAGAGTGGGAAGGATTATATTTTTCTTTTTGAACTATTATTTTTCTTTTAATCACTGAGAAAGAACGTTTCTGGCTTTTTATTGTTATATTTGTAAGTGATAATAATTAAATAGAACGAGTTTTTATATGAGAAAATTAAAAAGTTTATTGATGGTAGCCATGGCGCTTATTCTGGTAAGTTGCTCTATGTCGGCCAAATCTGAAAAGTCTGAAAAGAACGAAACAGAAAAGAACGAAACGGAAAAAGTGGCAGCTCAGGGAGAAGTTGTTGCATTGAATAAGGCTGATTTCCTTTCAAAAGTATATAATTACGAAAAAAATCAGACGGAATGGGTTTATGAAGGGAATAAGCCTTGTATTATTGATTTCTATGCGGATTGGTGTGGACCTTGTAAAAAGGTGTCTCCGATTTTGAAAGAATTGGCTGCTCAATATAAGGATGATATCGTTATTTATAAGATTGATGTAGATAAAGAAAAAGAGCTGGCTGCTGCATTCGGTATCCAGAGCATCCCGACTTTGTTGTTTATTCCGAAGACTGGAAAGCCGCAGATTGCTCAGGGAGCATTATCCAAAGAACAGTTTGTGGAACAAATAAACAAATTTTTGTTAGGAAAGAAGAGTAGTCTTTAAGTAGAAATCAAAGCTTACCTTTTTAATTATACACATTAAAAAAGAGGGCATCTCGATGAGATGTCCTCTTTTTATTTGGCATTTGCACGAATTATTCAGCGCTTTCTGCTGCGGGAGCTTCTTCTGCCGGAGCGGCAGCTACAGCTTCTTCAGCTTGCTTAGCAGCTTCTGCGGCTGCCAATTCTGCTTTCTTTTTAGCTACGATTTCTGCTTTTGCCTTGTTTGCTTCTTTTTCTGCTTCCAGACGAGCTTTAGCAGCAGCTTTAGCAGCTTCGCTATCCTTGTCTTTTACAGCTTGTACAGAAGCTTGTTTGTTTTTCAACCAAGCTTGGAACTTTGTTTCAGCCGTAGCTTCGTCGAATGCACCTTTTTTAACACCTTCCAGTAAGTGTTTTTTCATGCAAACACCTTCGCGTGAAAGAATATTACGGGTGGTATCTGTAGGTTGTGCACCTACCTGTAACCAATACAAAGCTCTTTCGAAGTTCAAATCTACTGTAGCAGGATTAGTGTTCGGATTATAAGAACCTATCCTTTCAATAAACTTTCCATCACGTGGAGCCCTGCTGTCTGCAACTACGATCTGATAAAAAGCGTAGCTTTTGCGACCGTGTCTTTGCAATCTAATTTTTGTTGCCATGTTTGAATAATTAATTTAAGCTGTTTGTATTAGCGGGTGCAAAGATATAAAATTCTGTCTGTAAAACAACTATATCCGGCTATAAAAATAATATACTTGGCAAACTGTTTAAAATAAGCGTGATTTTTGTTCTGTTTTTTTCATTTTCGGGAAAGCTTCGCTTTTTAAGTATAGGGCGTAGCATAAGTGCTTGCCGTTTAGTGATTTGCATTCGTCTCTTTTTTATTTTCTTCCCCCAGGGCAAACGCATTAAAAAATATCAAGAGAAAGGAGTTGG
>NZ_QRMP01000025.1 GCF_003473295.1 Parabacteroides sp. AM08-6 | reverse complement strand
ATGTTGCCCTTACACGTTTGGCCCATTGGTATGACCAGGTCAATCGTTCGGGCTTCTTGTCATTCGGTTCGATAGCCAGAACCATACAGTCCCATTATCTGAATATCGTCAATTTTTTCCATCAACGTTCCACGAACGCGGCCAGTGAAGCTTTTAATGCAAAGATCAAAGCTTTCAGGCGACAGTTCAGAGGGTTGGAGATATTGCGTTCTTCCTTTTTAGACTCACGAACATTTATGCTTAATAGTCACCCCTCAGATTTTCAGTATGAGCCGGTGTCTTTGGTCACGGACATTATACAAAGAAAAAACTCCTGCAATACCTTGATATTGTAGGAGTTGTCTTCTTTAAGTCTTGTTTTGACTTGTCTTTCAGTGATCCGCCTGGGATTCTCCTTTTAGAGTTACCACGCTGATATTTAAAACTTTATATTTCTTGCTTCAAGCATATCCCATGATTTAACCCACTAATTTGCTACGTGCTTTTGCGGTAGTTTGCTCATGGAGAATACTGAAAGCAAAGATAGTTGTTTCAATTTTATATTGTTTAAGACGAGATGTGATATAACATTGATTAACTATATTTGATGATCAGTATGCTTTATTCTAGTCTTTATGAGATGATTATAAAAAAGAAATGGCTTGTTCGATTTTAATTATTCACTTATTTCTTTAGAAATTAGCCTCTATCTATTATCTTTGTAAGTGAATAATTTAGACTATATGATATGCAAGTTGAAAATAACTTCTACAATATTGATTTTGAGCAAATTCCAGTAGATGAATATTGGAACACAGGGAGTGAGAAAGAATGCAGAATGCATAAAATACATGCTTATCCGGCAAAGTTTCCTGCATTTATTACCACTAAAGCTATTGAGTTTGTGAAAAGAAAGGGAGGGGAAGTAAATCTCATTGCTGATATTTTCTGCGGTTGCGGAACTGTAGCCTACGAAACAAAGAAAAATGGGATTGATTTTTGGGGATGTGATATTAATCCAGTAGCGACACTTATTGCAGAGGTTAAAAGTCAAAAATACCAAGACGATCTTTTAAAAAAATATAGTAATGAAATAGTTAATGTATTCTCTTCCTTGATTATAGCAAATGAAGATATAGAGAATATTAATGAAAGAATTAAATATTGGTTTAAAAAACAACAGATTAGAGACTTATTAGCTTTAAAAAGAGCTATCTCAATTGTATTAATTGAGAATATATCTTATAAAAAGTTTTTCTTGTGTGCATTTTCAAATATATTGAAATCTACATCTGTTTGGTTAACGAAATCTATAAAGCCTCAGGTTGATCCAAATAAAGTTCCGGCAGTAGTAATAGACGCTTTTGTAAGGCAGGTTGATATGATGATTAAAGCTAATAATGAGAACTTGATATCTAACGAAAATCAAATAGAGATAGAGAATATAAATTTCTTAGATAAAAAAATAGAAAATTCTTTCGCTGACCTAATTGTCACTAGTCCACCATATGTAACATCTTATGAATATGCTGATTTACATCAACTTTCGACATTGTGGTTAGGCTTTGTTGATGATTATAAAATATTGCGAAAAGGCACTATTGGAAGTATTTATCACGAATCTGATTATGAGGATAATTTGAATCGATTAAGTCCTATAGGATTAGATATTGTTAGTCGTTTGTATAAAGTTGATAAATCAAAAGCAAAGGCTGCATCAAAATATTTTGTTGATATGCAGAAAGTAACATCCAAAGCTTTTCAACTATTAAATAATAATGGTTATTCTCTTTTTGTGATAGGTAACACTGAATATAAGAAGGTGAAGATAGACAATGCGAAACATTTAATCGAAAGCATGTATAGTGCTGGGTTTAGGGACATGGAAATAATACAACGAAAAATATCGAAAAAGATATTGACACCGTATCGGGATTCAAGAGGAAAATTTACTTCCAACAAGAATAGTCGGCAAGTTTATTCAGAGGAATTCATAATCATTGGAAAAAAACATGAAGATTAACACAGGTAAAAAAATAGATGATATACATGTAACTTTAAGTTATAGAATTATTGAACTTTTTTCTGCAGGCTTATACTCAAGTCCTAACAAAGCTTTTGAAGAGCTTGTCTGTAACTCGTATGATGCACATGCTTCTAAAGTAGGTGTTTATGTATCTTCTGATTTGGCTGCAGAAGGTGCATATATGTGGGTGTGTGACAATGGGGATAGTATGAATCATGATGAATTGAAAAATTTGTGGAAAGTAGGAGAATCTACTAAAAGATTACATGAAGAGAGTGACTCTGAACGATTACCGATTGGACGTTTTGGTATAGGAAAGCTGGCTACATATATATTAGCTAATAACTTAACTTATATTTGCAAAAAGAATGATCGATATTTAGCCACACAAATGGATTATACGAGAATTCATAAAAAAAGTGGTGAGCATTTAACTCTTGATGAAATCGAATTGTCTGAGTATGAAGTTCGTTCTTTGTTACAGCCATATATAAAAAAAACAATTAATCCAATTCTTCCATTTGATTTATTTGGTGAAGGAGCAGAACCTTCTTGGACTTTTTCTGTAATGACTGCATTGAAGGCAAAAAGTACTGAAATAAAAGAGGGTAGATTAAAATGGATTCTAAAAACAGCACTTCCATTGAATCCTAAATTTAAATTATTTTATAATGGCGTGTTGCTGGAATCGTCAAAAATTAAAATCCCATTAGTTAAAACATGGATAGTGGGGCGCGATGATGAAACTATACAAAAGATGGATAATTGTATAGTACATAACGATGGTGAAAATTATTATGTAGATTTTCCACATTTAAAAAATGTACATGGGATATGTGAGTTATTTGAAGATTCTTTAGTTGAAGGAAAATCAAGTGAATTGGGACGTAGTCATGGAATTTTTCTAATGGTGCGTAATCGTTTAATAAATTTGGACGATCCTTTGCTTGGGATGGATGCGTTTTCTCATGGAGCATTTAATCGCACAAGAATTACAATATATGCAGACGAATTAGATGAAAATATAGCTTCTACAAGAGAAATAATAAAAGAATCAAAACCTTTTTCAGAATTAAAAGAATATATAAAGAAGAAATTTAATAATGAAATAAGAAAAATCTATTTTGAAAAAGAGAAACAAAAGGAAGATGAAAGTTCTATTTCGTATAGGTTAGCACAAACATCTACTTCTTTGTCTCGCACACCTATTGTGACCTTTGCTAAGAAATTTTTTAATGATGAAATTATTAGCCCTTGGCTTATTTTACCAATAGAACGTGGAGAGGAGTCAAAAGAAAATTTTATAGCAAAATTAGAGAAAGATGTTGAGGAGAATAACTTGTTTACAGGTAGCTCTGTATGGGAAATAATGCCTCCGGAAGACCCTATTGCTAAATTTAGTGTAGAAAGAAGGACTTTAAAAATCAATCTAATGCATCCTTTTATTGCAAATTATAGTGATGAGTTTAAATCTAAACTCCCAATTGAATTTATAGCGATAACAGAGGTTTTGACAGAAGCTCACATGTATGAGATATGTATTCCAGAGGAGTCTATACATGCAATAATGAAAAGAAGAGATAAAATACTAAGAGAGTTAGTCTTTGGAGATAGGGCGAGTGCACCTCTTGTAGCAGGAATGGTTAAGGATGCACTTAGTGATTCTGTGGGTTTAGAAGATGCTATTTATAAGGCTTTTCATACACTCGGCTTTGAGACAACTAAAATAGGTGGAAGTAATAATCCTGATGGGTATGCAAGTGCTATTCTTGGATTTTCCGAGGAAAATAAATCAGAAAATTACAGTCTTACGTATGATGCTAAAAGTACAGGTAAAAATAAAATTCAAGCAGGAACGGCTAGATTATCTGCCCTATATAGACATAAGGAAGCTTATAAAGCTCAATATTCTGTAGTTGTGGCAATAGATTATGAAGGTGCTGACAATCCAGAAGGAGCATTAAATGTAGAGTTAAAGCAGCAAAAAATCACAGCAATACGTGCAAAAGATTTGATGAGATTACTCTTATTAGCTGTACCTAAACAAATTGGATTAAAAAAACTGAGGGATATGTTTGAAACTTGTCATACTCCTAATGAAGTGAAATTTTGGATAGATGAGATTGAAAAAACAACTATAGATAGAGGTCCTATTGATGAATTGTTGGAAGTTATATACGTTTTACAAAAAGAAGATACAGAACCTCCTAAAATATCAGCTATTAGGTCTGAGCTTAAGCATTTGAATCCTCCAGTGATAATTTCAGAGTCAAATATGAAAGGCTTACTGAATAGTTTATTGGTTCTAGTGCCGGGATTTATCAATATTGAAGGAGAAAAGGTCTCAATAAATACAACCCCTTCTGCTATTAAAACGGCTATTCAGCAGGCGACAAATAATGTACCAGCAGATTTTCAGCAAATGTATATTGATGCATTATGTGCAGATTAATAACTTGTCGTTTTATACTGGTGAATTTTATAGATTTAACTTTTTAACGCTTTGACTTATTCCCTTAATAAATCGAATGACCGGGATAGGTAATATTATTTGTTTTTCATTATTGTCAATTAAGCAAATATCGTCAATAAGCATTGCAGTAGTTATTATTGCTAGTCGTGTTAATGGGTCTGTATATTCATTTGATAAGAGCTTCCCTCTTATCTTGGAGAATTCTTCTATTGCATAATAGTTTGAATGGGTATGAATTGAGGTATACCTATATGTATTAATAAAAGCTCTTGTCTTAAATACGTGAGCGATTAATTTGGTAATATTTAAGGGCTGTATCTCTTCTCCTGAATAGATAAATCTCCAACAATATTTCTTATTTGCGGGATTATATATTTTATTTATCTGTCCCTTTGGGAGCAATCTAAAGAAAACGCAAGATTCAAATTCTGCAATGGTATTATTTAATACGACTTTGTCATTTTCCAATATATCTTTTGCAGTTGAGAAATCATTTTCATCAATTTTAAATCGGCTTTTCTCTGTAAGTCCATCTATTTTCCACAATAAAAAACGAAATTTTTTCTCCTCAATATTGGATGGCTCGACAAAAATATTGTGAAACGTAGCGTAGGTTTCCATTATTGTTCTAAAGATGGCATTAACAGTGAAAATATCATATCCACTCATTTTAAGCTGTTCACCCGATTTTCTATGTTCTATTATACCACTAGATAAATGAAAAAAAGAAGCGGAATGGATTGCGAATTTATCAATCAACAAAGATGAATAGTTTTGGCACTCATCTTTGTGTCTTTTCTTAAACTCTGTATAAATATCACAGAGTGGACCTCTCAATATATAATCATATAAATCTAAAGGTTTCTCTTCAAAAATGTTTTCAATGATTTCTGTAGCAGTATTCATATTACTTCTTCTTTTTACAAAGTTACATGTAATATCCTTGGCGTGAAAATATAATTTATATATTTTTTCTTTTCCATTTTTTCTTTTTAGTGTGCGTAGATTTTTCTAATGGTACATAGCTATCATTTACTTCTAATGGAACAAGAGAGATTTGTGAACAGGGCAAATGGTTGTTTTTATAACTGTTAGATAATATATTTCTATCTTGCTTTCTAACAATTATATTAGTATCTGTGTTAAACATTTGATTGCATGCTCCTTTGTTTTCAAGATTGATAGAATGCAAGTTTTCTTTGTTCCTATCTTGATTGATTTTTGCTTCCCTTTCAATGGATTGGATTTCTTGCTTTTGTAGTTTAAATTGTTCAGATATAGTCCCATTCTTTATCTTGTTGCGGTAATTAAATGATTCTGTTTGCTGGCGTTCGTAACAAAACAGCTTATCAAATCCATGTTCTGTCTGTTGGAATAGGTTCACACGGTCAAAACCGCCTGTAACCTTGCCTTTCTTAGTGTCCTTATGATTGGTAAGTGGTGACAGTTTCTTTTTATTATTTTGATCTTTCCGGCTCACAATCAAATGGCAGTGCATATTCAATGCATTATTTGAACGGCTACGATCAAAATGAATCTTACCGTAAAACTTTATATCTGCTTCGGATAGCTCCTTGTTGAAGTTCTTGGCATATTTGGGAATAAATACCTCACGAATATACCGCTTCATCGCTTCGGCTTGCTCTTGTTCGGTATTACCCATCGCCCGAAGTTCGCTTTCGGATGGGTTGACATGGATAGCATAAAACTTAGCATCCGTCTTTAGGAGTTGCCCGATATTGGTATCTATATCTTTAATAACCTTTGATTTATAGATATTGTCATCTGTCAGATTGAAAAAGCCTTCGGTATAGATGCCTTTTACCATTCGTTCTAAATCTTCATGTTCCATATAATTTGCTAGCTGTCGGCAACTTCCCGAATTATTATATGTTCCGTTTGATGGTGGGGCAAAGTCTATGTGCATAATCCTATGTATTTATCAGATTGCTGATTTCTGCTTTCAGGTTCTCTTTCCTTTTGCTATCCATCACGCCACAAGCAGATAGTTCCGAATAGAGTTGTATCAGGTGAAGCAACTTTTTATAATCCCGTTGGTGTATCTGGTAGAGTGCGTTAATCTGTTTGGATTGGTTGTTTATCACATCAGCATGATTGCCGAACTGCTCACTTAACTTTTTGAGTACGGTTGTTTGTCTTTCCTGACTAGCTTCCAGTTGAGAGAGAATAAAAGTTTCCAAAGTTTTGCCAATAGTATCAAAACGCAAAGCGATAGAATTTGTTGCTCGTATCATGGGATTCAGTTGTTCTTCCTCATAGTGACGAATGAAACGGATAATATCATCCTGCCTTTTATTTATTTTCGCCAATTCCGATTTTACGGATTCAGGTACTTCGGATGGATTGATATGTGCCTTATCAATATACCCGAACGCCAACTTTACAACTTCGCTCTTTTTCAGTGAATAGCGTTTACATATCTTCTCTACCAAAGTTGCCGTTTCCTTGTCTATGGAAATGGTAGTGAATATCGTTTTTCGACTGCTGTTTGGCATGGTAATTACTTTTTTATAGAAATATGAATAGATAAATACCTGATAATAAGTATTGAAAAGAAAATGCTCATTACAGGTGTCATTACAGCGTATTCTTGTAACACGCTAAAGCCGAAGGCTTTGCCCCGCAGGGCAAGAGGGAAGAACAGGACTTGTCCAGTTCCCTCTTGCTCGATTTAGCAAAACGGGCTGACCGATAGGTGAGGCAGTTTGTGCTAAATTGGGGTGGTAGCACAAAGGAATAGCCCGAACACAGGCTGCTTTCCTTTGCTACTTTTTGCTATCAGGGCTGATTCACTAACTGATTGGCTTTTTCAAACTGTTTGTAGGTTTGAGAATCGGCATATTCACGGACAAAAGCCCGGATGTCGCTGGCTCTATAATACGTTTTCCGTCCAATGGTAAAGTAGGGAAGTACACCTTTCGTCCGATAGCGTTGTAGGGTTCTGAAAGATGCTTTTAGTAGAAAGGCTAAGTCTTGATTATCTAACAGCTTCTCATTTTCATCGAATACGGTGTCGGTATTGATAAGAGATTTCAGGTCTTGTCCGATCTCGGTGAGTTTCTTGGATAGCTTTTCCATCCACTTCTCGAAGTTTTCGTTGTCTATATACATTTTGCTTCAATTTTTAAGTTCAACATTATTGTTTTCAACCGATTGATGAAGCAAAGTTCGGTAAATGGATGCAAACTAATTAGGGGTGTACCAGTGGTACTCCCCTATAAAACGTTGATAAGATGTTGATTATCTGTATCCTCTATTTTCTCGTTCTTCGATAATAAACTTCCGAAGTTCATCTAAAAATTCAGTTAGTTTAGTAGGCTTACGGGAAATTACACTTTCATGTTTCTTATAACAATCGCCTAATTTAATATTGAATAGTTCTTCAAAAGATTTTGTGATAACAGATAATGGTACAGGTGCACCGTTTTTGTATATGATTCGTTTGGATAGGAATAGACCACTAACTAATTCCATTATGTTGATTAGTGTGGTATTGTCTGTTAAATAGAAAGAAGAAAAAGGTCGTGTCTTCTTGTGCTTCTGAAATTGTTCAGGGTATTGAATTCGTAGATTCAAGATACGGATTTCAGTTTTTATAAGTTCTATTGCTTCATCAATAAGTAGTAATGGTACAATTTTCCCCTTGCCCAAATTGTACACGGTACGATTTGAGCCTGTTTAGTCCAAAAGAAAAATAGCGTAACAAAATGCTATAATCTTGTTCATTCACACTAATATCAGCTAAATGTTTAGCCAATTCTTCAATAGCTTCTGTAAAATCTAATACAGGTGCTTGCTGCTGTGAGTATTCCGACAATAGTCGAAAAAATCTCAATTTAAGAATGTTATTCATCTTTGATTAATAAAAAGTGTACTACTTTGTTCTTTGCTAAAAATGGGATGTGAAAATACAATGATGGGCATAAATAGACTAATAGTTTTCATCTTTCTCTTTGTTGGTTAGGTGATTTATATATTCTTTTGTTGTAATAATAGTCGAATAGTAATGATTGAGCGAAGACAGGAAAGCTGCGTGTACGTCTTTTGCTTTTATTATTTGATCTTGAAACTTTAAGTCTTTTGTAGCACAAGCATCGGCTATTATTATGCAGTTATAACCTAGATCTTTGGCGGCTCTTACTGTTGCATCCACACACATTTGTGTCATCATTCCACAGATAACTAAATCTGTAATATCCTGAGACCGCAATAACTTATCTAATCTAGTCCGATGAAAACTATTAGGGGTATGTTTAATAATAACATTTTCTTCTTTCAGCGGTGCAACATTTTCATGTATTTTCGCTCCTTTAGTGTTGGGAAGAAAGAATGTTGCACCCTGTTTGGTAGAAATATGTTGTATATGTATTATGGGTAAAGACTGTAATCTAAAGTGTTGTAAGACTACTTGTGCTTTTAATCCAGCTTCGGAACTTCCAACTAATGGATTCAATCCTCCTTCAAAATAGTCATTTTGAATATCGATGAGGAGTAATGCAATTTTTGTTTTCATATATTTCTGCTTAATGTTTCTGCAAAATTAAATGTTTACTACCTTTGTATCAAGTATGTACAGAATTGTATGGTACATACTAAAATGTATCTAATGTAGATAATCAGTTCAATACGTCTGAAATAAAATGAATAAGAATACTAAAAAAGAGATTTGCGTCCTTGATTATGCTTTCCAAAGAATAGGTGGAAAGTATAAGGGACGAATTCTTTGGGCTCTATCTAAACATTTGGTTTTGCGTTATGGTGAACTTAGCCGTGAAATGTCAGATATAAGCACAAAAATGCTAACACAGACTTTAAAAGAACTGGAAACAGACAATTTGATTCATCGCAAAATGTATCCCCAAGTACCACCAAAAGTAGAATACTCATTAACTGAAACAGGTAAGGAGCTTATTCCTTTTATTAAATATTTGGTTGATTGGGGATATAAACAGATGGCAGAAGACTCACAAGTATAACTATCCGTTACTATAGCATAGTTCACTTATTCATTTTTGTGTGGTAGCAGTGTTATTAAATCCTCATCGCCTTCTAATAGGTAATAAGCTATAAATATTAGTGGAGTTGAATCTGATGCATTATCGAAATGTAAAATAGGCTGATTCTTAGGTTCGTAAAACGTTTCACCTGCTTTTATCAGACATGGACTTTGCCCCTCTATCTGAAATAATAAAGTTCCCGAAACGACATAACCCATTACTGGGCAGGGATGAAGATGATAATCAGCCTTCCCATTTTGAGGAATCACAATTTTCTTAATTTCTACTTTTGATAAACATTGTTTATCATGTAAATGAATTGTCATAAGATCAGTTCTAGTTACTGTACTCTTTTTCATACAAATGCAGCTATTTAGTGATAAAAATAAGACGAATATCAATGCTTTCTTCATGATTTCTTTGTTTTGCTGCAAAATTAGGATGAAAGAGGGAGTTATTTCATTGACCTATGTTAAGAGATTTAAGCCTACTCAAAGATTCTGGTTTAATGCCAAGATAAGATGCAATATGATATTGTGATACATGCTGTTCAATATGTGGAAATGTTTGTAGAAGTAATTTATATCTATCCAATGCACTATCCATTAGTAGTGATGACTCTTTACGACACTTTCTAATAAAGAGTGTATCTACAATATATTTTCCTAACTTATACCATTCATTAGATTCTTGTAATAAAAGTTCATAATTAGATTTGGATAAGTTTAGTATGAGAGAATCTTCTAATGCTTGTATGCTTCCTACACTTGGATCTTTTGTCAAAAAACTCCTGTAAGATGTTATAAAAGAACCATCTGTGTAAAAATCACTCGTATATTCTTCACCATCTTTTTCGATATAAGAGCGAAGTGTTCCCTTTTCAACGAAGCCAATAAAAGTGCACACTTTACCCTGCTGCAAAAGAAAATCTCTCTTTTTTAACGATAATCTTTCTGTTATTTCTATCAATCTCTCATAAGAGCTATTTGATAACCCAATTTCTTCTATTATCAATTTCTTTATGTCCATGATGTTTCTTATTAGTGATACAAAAGTAGACATAATATTGTATTGGAAAAATGTGAAGCTATAATTAAATCATATTCAAGATGTTTTAGAGCATATGATGTGCCTAATCATGCCTTTACCAGACACTTTCAGACAGTTTTTAAAACGGCTCTTGATTCTTCTTTCATTTGCTGGTGAAATAGAATCAATACGTTTTATAAACTATTAAAAATTAAGTGTATGGAAGTAGTAACTATTGAAAAGAGAACCTTTTCGTATATCTGCGAACGGTTCACGGAGTTTGCCAAACGGATAGAAAGTTTGTGCAGCACTCATACCCAAAAAGTAGAAAACTGGCTGGATAGTCAGGAAGTGTGCCTGTTGTTAGGCTTTAGCAAACGAACGTTGCAATATTATCGGAGTAGCGGAAGATTGGCTTATTCTCAAATAGGCAGTAAGATTTATTATAAATCTGCTGATATTGAAAGTATTATTACAGATAGTGAAACACAGAATCAATCATCCAAAGATATCACGCCTTATGAAAAGAACTAAAGAAGATTATCCGTCCTTCAACCTGTTTTCCATTGTCGGCACATGGGAAAGCGTTAATTTGAATCCTACGGTTATCATCTACCGGAATCACAAAGACTATCTTCTTTCTATTATACATGTATCGGAAACTACCAAACAGGCTTCTCCTGCTACGTATGAGATACAAAAAGATGGTAGCCAGTATTTTATTGCCACTGCATCCAAACGGCTCTATATAGATTATGATCCGGCAAAAGATGTACTTAGCATTTCATTGCTAGGTGACTATCTGCGTAACTAACCAGCCATCTAGCAATCTTGAAATCAATATTTCAATAAAACTATCTTTTAATCATGGAACTAATAAATAAAGATACACCGCAAGTCAAAGAATTTATTTCTTCGCTTGATTCAATGCTGAATGGTATTGAAACTATCGTAAAGCACTACAAGCCCCACCTGAACGGGGAACGCTTTTTTTCTAACCATGAAGTTTCTAAGAAACTGAATGTCAGTTTGCGAACCCTGCAAGAATGGCGAGATACAGGATTAATCCCCTTTATCCAGATAAAAGGCAAAATCATCTACCGCCAAAGTGATATTGACAAACTGCTCCAAAAACACTACTTTGAAAGTTGGAAAGAATAACCTGCTACCCTTGAAAACATTGTTTTTCGGAATTTAATTTGAATCATTGACTTTTCCAGTGAAGTATTTAGTCTGTGCAAGTCTTTAGATGAAAATACGCTCGAAATGAAATGAGAGGAAGATTTCCATCTAAACCGAAGGCTTGGACTTGAACAGGCTAAATACGGAACTTACCTTTGTCAATGCTTCAGATTGAGTTCTGGAAAACTTACAATAAAAGAAAAGGATTGAGAAAATGAAATTCATTCTTCCCAATCCTTTTTCTATATTGGCTACTACCTTTATTATATAGCCAATTCTGACAGACAGCTATTTACTTTTTGCATATCCTTTAGAATATTCTGGTCCAGTACCCGTGCATAGTGTTTTGTTACGCTGGTATCAGCATGACCTAGCATCTTGGCAACATTCTCCATACTCACACCATTTGCTAGGCATATAGAGGTGGCATAGCTGTGTCTTGCTGAATGCGTGCACAGATTTTTCTGCAACCCGCATACATCTGCAATCTCTTTCAAATAACTGTTCATGCGTTGATTGCTCAATACTGGCAAAAGTTTTCCGGTACATTCTGCCACATTTTTATACTTTTCAATAATAGAAGCTGCCACAGGCAATACAGGAATATTACACATGATTTTTGTCTTTTGGCGGTTCTTCCTTATCCAAAGTTCCCCTTTATTATCTTTTACCAAGTGTTCAGGTGCTAATTCTTTCACATCGCTGAACGCCAAACCTGTAAAAATGCAAAATACAAAAACATCCCGTACCTGTTCTACTCGTTTAATTGTGAACTCTTTAGCGAGAATGATTTTAATCTCGTCCATCGTCAGAAATTCGGGATCAGTTTCTTCCAGTTTGAAACGATAGTAGGCAAACGGATCTTTCTTAATCCAATCGTTTTCCAAAGCAATACGGATAATCTTCTTTAGGTTCTTCAACCGGGTGATAGCGGAGTTTTGCGCACAACCTTTCTCTATTTTCAGGAAAGCATCAAACTTAGAAATGAAGTTGGCTTCCAAGTTATTCAAAGGAATATCCGCTAACTGATATTCTTTCTTGATGAATTCCTCCAAATATCGGGTGGTTGTTTCATATCGCTGTACAGTCTTACTTACAAAGTCTTTGCCTATCAACTTACGGCTTTGTTCGTTATGCTCCCTGAATACCTGCAATAGCGTTTTGCTATCCTCGTCCACACCATAAAACAACTTTCTCACAAGATCGACAGTAATAACCTTGTCGGAAGATTCCAGTTCCCTATAAATTTGGTGTACGTGCGAGCGTGTGATTTCTAAGTAGTGGTTCAGTTCCACCGACATACGGTCTTTGCCTTTTGAATTCTCTTTTGCCTGATTCCACAGGTTTACAGGACAGCTTCTTTTGATAGAAATATCTACCATACAGCCGTTTACAGTGATTCTCATGCACACGGGTGCTTCACCGTTCTTTAATAATTTGCCTTTCTTGATGAAGAACAAAACAGAAAATGATTTACGAGCCATTTTTACATCGTTTTTAGAGTTACAAAACTATGTATTCTCTTCCAAAGTGTGACCATGCAAAAAGCTATGAATCAGTGAGAAAGATGCAAATTCGTGGGACTTTTTTGAATTAAATTTTAGTCCCACGATTTATCCACCGATAATATGCTTGAAACGGCTATTTTCTGCTACCTGCCAGAAAAAAGAAATCCCTGATAATGTCTGATTATCAGGGATTTGCTTGGTTTTTCTTTTGTTTTTAGTGATCCGCCTGGGGTTCGAACCCAGGACCCCATCCTTAAAAGGGATGTGCTCTACCTGCTGAGCTAGCGAATCATCCGGTGCGTTACTTCTGTAATGCGGGTGCAAAGGTAGGCGTTTTTTTTATATACGCAATACTTTATGCTATTTTTTTACTTCCTCTATGTGTTTTTTATCGATATCAGAAAGCATTTCTCCTGAATTCTCCATTGAAGGCTCATCTTCCATCAGAATAAAACGTTTATAATAAGAAAGGCACAAAGTGGTTAACGGCAACGCTATAATTAAACCGATAAAGCCTAACAATGTCCCCCAAATAGATAGAGACAGAAGAATGATAGCAGGATTCAATCCCATTGCTTTCCCCATAATGCGGGGAGTCAGATATAAATCTTGAATACATTGTACTATGCCTAAAACTAATATTCCCAATCCGAATATCATCCAAAAGTTTTCACCGGTTTCTGCAGCTTTTATCAGACTTAAAAGTATCATAGGTATTATGCCTATTGTCTGCATATAGGGAATCAAATTCAAAACACCGATAAAAAGCCCTAAGGCTACAGCTAGGGGAAAACCTATTATCTTAAAACCAATTGCCAATAAAATACCGACACTTAGAGCTATCAGGGATTGCCCGCGGAAATAACGGTTCATGCTAAACTCTACATCATCGGCTAATCCTTTGACAAAAGGACGATAACGCGAAGGAATTAATTTTATCCATCCATTGGCAATCCGCTCGTAATCTAAAAGAATAAAGACAAAATATAGGAAAATAACGAAAATTATAGTAATACTAAAAAGTATGGAGAATGTGTTTGTCAACAACAACCACATCTTGGGCGCTATCTGCTTGATTGCATTTTCTATGTTTTCCTTACTTAATAATTGGGCTAGCTGGTCAGGATCAATATTTTTCTCGATAAAATCTGTCCAAGCACGGGGAATCATCGGAATATGACCATACTCATTATGTATGCGCATCAGTTCGAGTGTCCGGTTTGCTTCCTGAGTAACGGAAGGTACGACTAATGCAAAAGCAAGTGAGAGAAGTAACAATGTGGATATTAATACCGCCACAATAGATAAAATACGACTTTTTATCCCGACTTTGTACTGGAAAAAGCGAACAAACGGTTGCATCATGTAAGCTAATAACCAGGCTATCAAGAACGGCAACAGGGCATTGCGCAGCAAGGCTATTAAATAGATAATGCCTCCCAGCACCAATACACCGAACACAATACGCACTACTCTGTCAAATGTAAACGGTTTATCGAACAATGGGTTCATATTTAATTTTTATCTTTGTCAGCAAAGATAGAATAAAGTAGTATAAAATGTTATGATACAAAACAAAATATTAACACTCTGCCTCTCAATTTGTCTCTTTTTACCAGTAACGGCCCAAGTTCCTCAACCGGTAAAGCGGCTCACACAGTTGCCTTATATGAAAGGTGCCTCTTTTTCCTTGATTGTAAAAGACATACAAGAAGGCAAAACAGTATATGCTTATAATCCTGATTTACAAGTATCACCAGCCTCTGTGATGAAAACCGTTACAACGGCTACGGCCCTTGAAATATTAGGAGGAGACTATCGTTTTCCTACCTCTTTGGAATATGAAGGGACGATAGAAAATGGGATATTAAAAGGAAATCTGTACATCAAAGGTAGTGGTGACCCGTCTTTAGGCTCTTCCTATCTCACCCAGGGAAGCAACTCTTTCATGGACAAATGGATAGTAGCCATACAAAAAGCCGGCATACAGAAAATAGAGGGAGCCATCATTTCGGACGAAAGTATTTTCGATACCGAAGGTTCTTCCATCAAATGGTTGCGTGAGGATATGGGAAATTACTATGCACCCGGAAGTTATGGCATTTCGGTTTTCGATAATATGTACAAATTAATTCTTAAAACAGGAACCGGTGGTACTCGCCCCGTAATACAAGGATGCGAACCGGAAATATCCATACATTTCCATAATTATTTGAAAACCGCAGTAATACCATCCGACAGCGCATACATTATCGGCACTCCATTAGCAAACGAACGTTATTTACATGGCGTTGTTCCGGCAAATCGGGAACGTTATTCTTTAAAAGGCGATATTCCCGACCCGGCTCTTTTCTTAGCCCATTATCTGGAAAAGAAGTTAAAACAGAAAGGTGTAGAGATAGAATCTTCTTCTTCCTGCTACCGAATAGAGGCAGAAGCCGGAAGGTGGAAAGAGGGTAATAGAACAACCATCATCACGACCTATTCCCCGACGCTACGCGAATTAGCGTCCATAACAAATCATGTCAGCCATAATCTATTTGCTGATGCTCTGATAAAAACAATTGGCCTGCAATATAAACCTGGCAAAAATGAAGTTATTTCTTCCTTCGAACGGGGTATCCGGATAACTAAAGCACATTGGAAGAAAAAAGGAATTGATACCTTTCCACTTTGGATGTATGACGGAAGCGGTCTGGCACCGGCCGACAAAGTTTCCGCCCGGTTTATTGGTGATTTACTCGTTTATATGGCAACAAAATCACTTGAAGCAGACGCCTTCATTACCTCTCTTCCACAGCCCGGCTTGGAAGGCTCTGTCCGCAATTTCCTGAAAGGAACAAAGCTGCAAGGTAAATCCCGTCTGAAAAGTGGTGGTATCACACGGGTAAGAAGCTATGCCGGTTATGTTACGATAGAGGGTAGAAAATATGCGATAGCCGTTTTCTCCAACAATTACTCATGTTCCATGGGCCGAATGACCGGAGATTTAGAGAAATTACTGCTCGAACTGTTCTGATGTCGGTTATTAAGGCAACAAAGAACGTTGGGACAAGAATTCCATAAATTTCTGTTTATAATTGTCTGAAATCGGAATATATTCCTTGCCATACACAATACGGTTACGTTCTATCACCTTAATCTTTTCAGGCTGGACAATGAAAGAACGATGCACACGGATGAAGCGGTCGGGAGGCAGCATTTCTTCCATCACTTTCATGCTCATTAAGGAAAGGACAGGACGTGGTTCATCTTCTACAAATATCTTTACATAGTCTTTAAGTCCTTCGATATAAAGGATTTTACGAAGTTCTATCTGTACCAGTTTATACTCGGTTTTTATAAAAATAGATTCCACTGAAGAATGAGAAGCCAGGTGGCTATGTACACCATTGTCTATCTGGAAATTATCTGCGGTTTCAACCGTGTCACCACGCAATAACTCGTACCATTGCAACGCTTTATTCGCTGATTTCAAAAAATCAGGATAACTGATAGGCTTTAACAAATAGTCCAAGGCATTTACTTTATAACTATCTAATGCGTACTGGCCAAAGGCTGTTGTAAAAATGATACGAGTATCTGTTCCTAACATACGCGAAAATTCCATGCCACTCAGTTCCGGCATCTGAATATCCAAAAAAAGCAAATCGACTGGTTGGCTTGTCAGTTCTCCAAGGGCAGTGACTGCACTATTGTAAGCTCCTTTCAACTCCAAAAACGGAGTTTTGTCCACATAGCTTCCCAGCAAACCTGTTGCCAACGGTTCATCGTCGATAATTGCGCATGTTAGTTTCATAAACGTTTCTATTATAAGGTAGAACAATACAAAGTTAACACAAAAAACTACGATTGCAATTCCAGAATACAGTTATACACATCACCTTGCTGGCCATAGGTGAAAATATGCCGTGAAGGATAAAGCAATTCAAGCCGCCGGCACAAATTCTGGAGGCCGATACCGGAACCACTTTTGTCTTGTTCCGTATTCTTGGGAAAATAGCTATTGCGAATACTGCAAATAATGCGTCCCCCTTCTTGGCGGACACTGATATGAATAAAAGAGGGTTTACTGTTGCTCACCCCATGTTTAAACGCATTTTCTATTAAAGAAATAAACAAAAGGGGCGCAACATAAATATCAGATGACGATAGAACTACATCAGTCTGTAACTCCACATGTTGAGGCAGGCGGATACGCATCAACTCCACATAATTACGGATAAAGTCCATTTCCTTTTCCAACGGAACAAAATCCTGACTGCTCTCATAAAGGACATAACGTAGCAAGCGGCTTAAATCGTGGACTGCTTCCTGAGCTTTTTCCGGACTAAAAGCAATCAGGCTGTAAATATTGTTCAACGTATTAAAAAGGAAATGCGGGTTCAACTGGCTTTTCAAATTTTGTAATTCAGCTTCCGCCCGGCTTTTTTCCTGTTCACGACGAGCCGATTCTGTCGCATACCAGCTATTTGTCATTTTAATAGCGACACTTAACCCTGCTACCAACAGATAAAGCATCGAGTTAATAATGAAGAAACCGACAATATCCTGCCATTCTCTCTCCGGATGAGGATGTCTCCCCTCTATTTTTGGGAAAAGTTCCATAAAAGCATGGACAAACAACATAGCCGCTGCTATCAATAGCACATTACTTAGGAAAAACTTCCAACCATGTTTTGAAAACAGAAAACGATCTATCAGCACAAAATAGTTCACATAAAAAACTATCATGAACGAAAAGGGAACAATGACGGAACGCAAATAACTTCCAACCGTAACAGTTTGAGATTCGCCTCCCGTAAAAAAGAAAGGCAATCCCAGTAATATTCCCCAAGCCACAACATGAATAAAACTACCTGTCCCCTTATAAGGAGGAGTAACTGACGAGCGTATATGTTTTTCTGTTTTCATCGTTTACAAATATAAAAATAATATCTGGAAAAGAGTTTACAGATTCCACCTATTCATATCGGATAGCTTCTATCGGGTCGAGTTGTGCAGCTTTCTTAGCCGGATACCAACCGAAGAACACACCGGTAACGGTACATACTGCAAACGACAGCAGAACACTCCAAGGCTGAATATATATCGGAAAGTGAGCCACCACATTTACTATAAGCGCCGAACCGACTCCCAAAATGACCCCTATCAGACCGCCTGTAACGCTTATCAAAATAGACTCAATCAGAAATTGTGCCAAAATATCAATTCCTTTAGCACCGATACTCATACGAAGACCAATTTCACGCGTTCGTTCCGTCACGCTGACATACATAATGTTCATAATACCAATACCTCCCACAAGTAACGAAATACCCGCCACAGCCGCCAACAACACGGTCATCATATCCGTAGTACTTGTCAACATCGTGCTCAACTCCTGCTGGCTACGGATTGTAAAATCATCATCATCTTCATTCTTCAACTTATGGTTGCGGCGGAGTATTTCAGTTATCTCATCGATAGCCTGCTCGGTATACTTCTCTTCAAGAGCCGAACAGGTAATGCCTTGCAAATGGGTAATGGCCAGAACTTTTTTCTGAATAGTTGTGTATGGAGCTAAGATTAGGTCGTCCTGGTCCATCCCCATGCTGTTGTATCCTTTGCTTTCCAGTACTCCTACAATACGGAAAGGTAGTTTTTGAAAACGTATAACTTTACCGAGGGGGTTGCCTCCATCCGGAAAGAGATTATCGACAACAGTTTTCCCGACTACGCAAACTTTCGCAGCCGTTTGAATATCCTGTTCGGTAAACATATCGCCGTCTTCTACTTTATAACGACGTATTTCCAAATAATCAGGACTGATACCATATACAGTACTAGGGGCATTATTGGCTCCATAAATAACTTGTCCGCTACTATTCACCGAAGGAGAAACAGCCGATACATAGCGAGTCTCATCGACAATATTCTGATAATCTTCCAGTTTCAGGGTTTCCATGGCAGATGCATCCTGACGGACACCTCCACGAACATCGGCTCCCGGCTGTATCATAATCATATTGGAACCCATTTCGCTGATTTGTGCCTGTATGCTTCGCTTGGAGCCTTGTCCGATAGCAAGCATCGTAATCACGGATGCAACACCGATAATAATACCCAGCATGGTCAGGAAACCACGTAGCTTATTATTAGCGAGTGCCCGGAGGGCTATTTTTATTAAGTTTGTTCCGTTCATATTCTGTGTTGATTCTATAAAATTGATATTAAATCATCAATCGTCATTTTTAGGTAATCGTGCCAAAGCTTCCGTTGCATCCAGAATATTCGTATTTACCATATCGGACGTTACATGTCCGTCACGCAAAGTAATGTTACGGCTACTGTACTGAGCAATTTCCGGATTATGAGTAACGAATATGATAGTACGCCCTTCTGCATGTAATTTCTGGAAAAGAACTAATATTTCAAACGAAGTACGCGTATCCAGATTACCCGTAGCCTCATCAGCCAGGATAACAGCCGGGTCATTTACCAAAGCACGGGCAATCGCAACACGCTGCATCTGCCCTCCGGACATTTGGTTGCTCTTATGCATCAAACGATCTCCCAATCCGACAGCAATAAGAGCATTAACCGCCTTTTCATGACGAGCCGAAGTACTATATGAAGGATTGTACATTAAGGGCAGCTCAACATTCTCTACAGCTGTTGTTTTCGCCAGCAGATTATAGCTTTGGAATACGAATCCAATTTTGCGGTTACGCAAAGTGGCACGGGAATTTTTCCCCATTGTACGAACAGAGACACCATCAAGATAGTATTCTCCGCCGGTAGGTGTATCCAGACAACCCAGCGTGTTCAGCAAAGTACTCTTTCCGGAGCCGGATGTTCCCATGATGGTGACAAACTCACCTTCGTAGATAGTGAAGGAAACACCACGCAAAGCATGGACGATTTCATCCCCGACCTTGAAGTCTCGCTTGATGTTTTCTAATTTAATTATCTCTTTCATTTTGATTCAGATTAAGATGACACATTCCCCGTCCTCTTTTGAGGGAGAACAGGAAGTGTGTGAATTCACCATCATTTCGCTTTATTATTCTTCTTATTGCTTCCCGGAGGGCCTGGCATGAAAGGGCTTCTTTCTGTTTCAGCCTCTGCTGTCGAAATAGCAGTTGCCGCTTCCAAATCGACAGCCAATTCTTCACCTTCATTCAAACCTTCTGTTATTTCAATCATATTCCCACTGGTGGAGCCTACTGTAACAAATTTCGGCTTCAATTCCTGACCGTTCTTCGTCCATACTTGACGTTTACCGGCTTGTACCTCTGTATTTGGATTGGAAACAGTATAGCCTAATTGAGTCAGTATCTCCGCCTCCGGAACAAAACGAAGTGCTTTGGTCGGAATCGTCAGTACATTCTCACGCTCCAATGTAAAAATCGTCACATTTGCAGTTAAACGTGGTTTCAACTTCAAGTCGGGATTATCGGCGGAAATAACAACCTCATATGTAACAACCGTCGAAGAAGATGATGTAGAGCTACTGCTGCTACTTCCGCTGTCACCTAAGCGAATCTGCATCACTTTTCCTTCAAATACATCGTTAGGATAAGCATCGACAGTAAAGGTTACACGTTGTCCTTCTTCCACATTACCTATGTCAGCTTCATCCACATCTGCAATCACCTGCATTTTGGTCAAGTCGGCGGCAATCGTGAACAAGGTCGGGGTTTCGAAACCGGCGGCAACAGTTTGTCCTTCTTCAACAGCACGGTTAATCACGACACCGTTAATCGGGCTGGTGATAGTCGCATACTCCAAATTACGCTTTACTTTAACCATTGCCGCTTTGTTCTGGTCGTATGCGGCCTTTGCTTTTTCGTAATTGTAAGTAGCTGTTTCATAGTCGGAGTCGCTTATCAATTTCTTTTCATACAGGACTTTGCTACGTGCATAATTCTTTTGCTGATATTCATACTCCGTTTTACTACTTGCCAATTGTGCTTCCGAGGATGCAAGTTCAGCTTTCAGGTTAACCTTGTCCATTTCTGCAATCAACTGTCCGGCTTTTACCACATCATTGTAGTCTGCATACAGCTTATCAATAATACCGGAAACCTGTGTACCGACTTCAACTTCAGTTACCGGTTCTACTGTTCCGGTTGCCGTCACCGTATTCGAAATGGAACTCCGGCCCACTTTTGTGATTTCAAGCCTGATACCGCTTTTCGACGATTTGCCGGTGAAAAGCCAAAAGCCTCCTACAACAACCAGCACGACTACTATACCGATGATTAGTTTCTTCTTATTCATATCTATCTATGTTTTTATTTTTTCAATCTTGCTCCTTTTGGAGGTCCCTGCCGGAATAATCCGAAACAGGGACCCAAACAAAAAGAGAGTGAATATATCATTAGCGGTTCACTCCAATGATTCTTTATTAATTTAAAACAGATTTATTTCTTCTCCTTGATAGAAACGCAATAAGCCTGCATTCAATATTGCCGTGTATTTGGCCTGAAGCGTTTCCTGTTGTGCACTCAACAAATTATTTTTCTCCGTAAGCAGTTCGACTGTATTCTTCATGCCCAAGCTAAATTGTTCGCTGACAAGGTCGTAACTAGTCTGAGTACTTTTCAATTTTTGATTGGCTGCAACATATTGTTGTTGGGCGCTATTAGCATTTAGCCAAAGGCTTTCAATAGTCTTATAAAGGGTCTTCTGCTCGTCCAATAAGTCCAATTCGCTGGTTTGTCTTTGTAACTTTGCTTTATTGATAGAACTTTTTGTTTGTCGTTTGTCAAAAAGCGGAATACTAAGAGTCAGCCCCAATGAATTATTCCAGTTCTGTTTGACCTGTTCACTGAAACTGTAATCATTTCCATTGGCATTTGTCGTTCCGACACCGGCACTCAAGCTCAAGGTAGGAATATAGCCGGCACGTGCCATTTTGATACTCAGTTCGGAAGCATTCACATTCAACTTCCCGGATTCTATTTCCGGACGTAAAACCAGAGCCGTATGATAAACATCATCTTTCGCAGGGAGCGGAGTCAGTACGCTACTATCATCCAATTTCGGCAGAAAAAGAGCCATTTCAAAATCACCATCCAATTCGAGAAGTTGCTTCAATTGTAACTTATAGTCTTGTAATGTGGCTTGTGAAGTCACCAATTGATAGTTATCGCTGCTTACCTGCGCTTCCAATTGGGCTAAGTCACTTGATGCAATACTTCCGGCATCAAACAATTCTTGTCCCCGTTCAAATTCTTTTTTGCTTACTTCCAGGGTTGATTCGTTCACTTTTACAGCTTCGGCAGAATAAAGTATCTGCACATACAGTTGAGTAATGTTTTCCTCAATGGAATTTTCACTTTCGGAAATGTTCAGTTCGGCAATGCGATTATTCAGCTGCTGTTGCTTGATGGTATTCAGCCGTTTGCCGCCATTGTACACGGTCCAGTTAGCATCAATGCCGTAACTTCCGTTGTAAGAAGTTTTGCTTTCGCTAGTCGTAATGTTATCACCACTAATAATCGTTCCGTTCACACTATTCGGACGGTTTACTACGCGCTGGCTGATACTTCCGTTCAGGGAAGGCAAGAGGTCAGCTTTAGCTGATTTCACGTCTTCTTGTGCGCTTTCGGCATTAATGCGATTACGACGAATGGTGATATTGTGCTCCAATGCATAATCAATGCAATCGCTGAGCGTCCATTGCGCCGGCATCTCATCCTGAGCCTTCATCCCGGCAGACAGGAGAAGCAGGCAAGAGAGAAATATGTAAGAAATTCGTTTCATAATGCTTTCGTTTTGCAACCTAACAATCTTTTTACCTTTTTACGAAAGCAAAACTACTGCACACACGAAACGTATACAATTATATTAGAAAGAGAGGGTAGTTTTATAGACGAAACCCCGATTCACATCGACGGGACATCCGGCGGGGTCACCAATAAAGTAATATACCGGCAATACCGGCAAGGAATATCATCAGGATAGGATGTACTTTAAATTTCCAGGTCAGGAAAAAAGCAGCACCAAATATCAGAAAACTTTTATAATCAATAAAATTCTCGCTGTTCATCAAAAGCAGAGCCGCAGCTGCAATCAAACCGACTGTAGCCGGACGAAGCCCGAAAAAAGCTGCCGCCACATATTTATTATTCCTGAACTTGGCAAAAGCAACCGAAATAGCCAATACCAATAGAAAGGATGGGAGACAAACGGCAAACGTGGTCAGACACGACCCCAGAATACTCATGGCAGGGGAATAGCCCGCATTGTGGATAGCCGTATAACCAATATAGGTCGCACTATTAATTCCGATAGGCCCCGGAGTCATTTGGGAAACAGCTACAATATCGGTAAATTCCTGCAGGGAAATCCAATGATAGCGGTCCACCACATCTGCCTGTATTAACGAAAGCATGGCATAGCCGCCACCAAAACCAAAAATCCCGATTTTCAGATACACATATAATAATTGCAACCAAATCATATCAGTTCTTCTTTACCTTTAAACCATAATACAATCCGCCTATAATTGCAGCCAAAATAATCCAAACGGGAGAAACATTTCCCAACCAAATCAGTAAGGCGGCAGCAATCGGAATAATCAATTCTTTATAGCTCATTTTAATGGAACGCGCCGTTGTCAGACAAGGGACAGCAATCAAAGCGACTACAGCCGGACGAAGTCCCTTAAAAGCTTTCTCCACCCAAACATTATCCTGTACATGAGTGAAAAAGAGAGCGATTGCAAGCATAATCAGAAAAGAAGGAAGAATACTCCCCAATGCACAAGCAATTCCTCCCGGAACTTTTTTCAGCTTATATCCTACAAAAATAGAAATGTTCACCGCAAATATACCCGGAAGCGACTGAGCCACTGAAAATAAATCGATAAAATCTTCTTTCGACAACCAACCGCGGTCCACAACCTCCCGCTGTATCAGCGGGAGCATTGCATATCCGCCTCCGATAGTGAAAGTCCCTATCTTAACAAAGGTAAGAAAAAGCGTCCAATACATATTTACAATTAAATTTTAGTCTTTCAAAGGTAATCATTCTACGCTTGGAAAGCAAGCTTTTTCTATGTAAAGGCTTATTTCCCTCTTCCTAACTCTTTCTCATATCGTTTCCCGTCATTGATGATGCGGAGGGCTTCCTGATAGCTGGCATTATCATCATTGATTATCTGGAAATATTCGGCCATATCATACAAATCACGGGCAATAAGCGCTTTAATCTGAAGCATAATCAGTGGTTTCGAACGATTATATTGCTCTTCGTCAAACTTGATTTTATCATTATCTGCCAATGACAGCAATTCCTGCATAATCTCCTCCGTTACATTGAAGTTCTGTTTGTATTGGGAAAACTTCGGATATTTTTTATTCATCTCGGCACGATTACGGTCCAGATAATTCATTGCGACGCGGTTCACCAAACCGGCAGCCACTACATTCCGATGATAATCCGTGTAACGGGAAGTATCAACCGGAATAAACACATCCGGCATAATACCGCCACCGCCATACACCGTACGTTTCGTAACAAGTGTATTATATTTCATCGAATCCGGGAAATGAATACTGTCGGCACTCATCAATTCACCCCGGTTGTAACGGTCTATCAAATCATGATTATATTGTTCCTGGTTACCATTCACATACGGCTTCTGGATGGAACGGCCGGTAGGCGTATAATAACGGGAAACAGTCAAACGTATCATCGAACCGTCAGGCATTGGAATCGGTTTCTGCACCAGTCCTTTACCAAACGTGCGGCGTCCCACAATAACACCACGGTCCCAATCTTGCACAGCACCGGAAAGAATCTCACTTGCCGACGCAGAAGTTTCGTCAACCAGAACCACCAAGCGTCCTTCTTCAAAATCCCCCCGGTTGGACGATTTGGCTTCTTCACGAGGTTGCTTGCTGCCTTCCGTATAAACAATCAGTTTGTCTTTATCCAAAAACTCATCTGCTATATCGATAGCGACATTCAGGTAACCACCTCCGTTACCCTGCAAGTCGAAGATAAGATTTTTCATTCCTTCCTTTTTCAGCTTTTCAAGCGCTTCACGGAATTCATTGGCAGAAGAAGCGGCAAAACGATTCAATTTGATATATCCGGTATTCTTATCAGCCATATAAGCGGCATCCAAGCTATATACAGGTATTTTCCCGCGAATAATCTTAAAATCTATCAGGTCAGGAGCGTTATTCCGCAATACCTTGACGCGAACTTCAGTCCCTTTCGGGCCACGCAGACGTTTCATTATATCGGTATTTTTCATTTTAACACCGGCAATCAGGGTATCGTCCACCTGGATAATACGGTCGCCGGCCATCAAACCGACTTTTTCGGCCGGTCCGCCGGGAATTACCTGAATGACATATAATGTATCCGTCAACATATTAAACTGAATGCCAATACCATCAAAATTCCCCTGCAACGGTTCTGTCATTTCCTTCGTTTCTTCCGGATCAGTATAGGTAGAATGCGGGTCCAATTTTTCCAACATGCCGACTATCGCATCTTCCACCAATTTCTTTTCATCTGTGGAATCGACGTATAAATTAGATATGGCATATAAAGCCAACTGGAGCTTGCGGGCATCCATATCGCCACCGCGCTGGGCAAATACCGAGACGGTAAATACACTCACTAAAAGGAGTGATAAAAGGATTCGTTTCATTGTTTTCTTCTTTATAAATGGGACAGAGAATTCTCCTCCCTCATTAATACAGATTCGTCCCTTTCGGAACAAACTGGGATATATCTTTTCCGTAACGCAACAGTTCGCGTACAATGCTGGAACTGATATGCGTATGTTCGGGTTCCGTAAACAGGATAAAAGTTTCTATACCGCTTAACTTACGGTTTACATCGGCAATACTTTTCTCATATTCAAAATCGTTGACGGTACGAATACCGCGCAAGATAAATTCCGCCCCCATTTGATTGGCAAAATCGACGGTAAGCGAATCGTACGACATGACTGTCACGCGCGGTTCGTCTTTATAAAGTTGCCGGATAGCCTCCAAACGTTTATCCAATGAAAAATAGGTCTGTTTCTTATCGTTGATACCGATAGAAATGATTATTTCATCCACCAAAGCCAATCCGCGACTTACCAGTGACTCATGACCAATGGTAAAAGGATCGAAAGTCCCGGGAAAAAGTGCAATCCGCTTACCGGACGAATTATTCATTAACGACATCTTCTTCTACAACTAAGTTATCTATAATAAAGTTCTGTCGTTCCATGGTATTCTTACCCATATAGAACTCCAGCATATCTTTTACCAAGTCTTCTTTCTTCATCGTCACCTGGTCCAAACGCATGTCTTTACCGATAAAATGTTTGAATTCATCCGGAGAGATTTCACCCAAACCTTTAAACCGGGTGATTTCTACGTTTTTCCCGGCAGCTGCAATAGCATTCACACGCTCTTCTTCGCTATAACAATACCATGTTTTCTGTTTATTCCGCACACGGAAAAGCGGGGTTTGCAAAATATAAACATGATTCCGTTTTATCAAATCAGGGAAAAATTGCAGGAAGAATGTAATCAGCAGCAAACGGATATGCATCCCGTCCACATCGGCATCGGTCGCAATAATGACTTTATTATAGCGTAATCCTTCCAGCCCGTCTTCTATGTTGAGAGCTGCTTGCAGCAGATTAAACTCTTCGTTTTCATACACAATCTTCTTGGTCAAGCCATAGCTGTTGAGCGGTTTACCACGCAAACTGAATACCGCCTGCAAATTCGGATCACGGCTTTTCGTGATAGAACCACTGGCCGAATCACCCTCCGTAATAAAAATACAACTATCTTCCAGATTATCACCTTTCGCATCATTCAGATGAATCCGGCAATCACGTAATTTTTTGTTATGGAGATTCGCCTTCTTTGCACGTTCACGAGCCAGTTTGGTAACACCGGCAATTGCTTTACGCTCCTTCTCGGACTCCTGTATCTTATGCAATAAAGCATCCGATGTATCCGGGTTTTTATGCAGATAATTATCCAGCTCCTTTTTTATAAAGTCACCGATAAACTTACCGACAGAAGGTCCTTCCGGCCCCATATCTTTCGAACCTAGTTTTGTCTTTGTCTGACTCTCAAACACCGGCTCTTCCACTTTGATACTGATAGCCGCCACAACGCCGGCACGGATATCCGAATATTCGAAGTTTTTATTATAATACTCTTTAATCACGCGTCCCAACGCCTCACGGAAAGCAGAAAGGTGCGTACCTCCCTGTGTCGTATGTTGTCCGTTCACAAACGAATAATATTCTTCGCCATACTGATTGCTATGTGTGATAACAACCTCGATGTCTTCACCTTCGATATGAATAATCGGATACAAGGGCTCCGTCGTCATATTCTCGTTCAACAAATCGACCAATCCGTTACGGGAATGGAATTTCTTACCGTTGAAAAGAATGGTCAGGCCGGAGTTCAGGAATACATAATTTTTCAGGAGAGCTTCAATAAACTCGTCCTTATATTGATAGTCCTTAAAAATCTCCTTGTCCGGAATAAAATAGATAAGTGTACCGTTTGGCTCGTCTGTCGGCAAGATACCCGATTCATCGGTTATGATAGCTTTACTGTATTCCGCCCGTTTACATTCGCCGTCACGGTGGCTGGCTATCAGGAAATAGCTACTGAGCGCGTTTACGGCCTTAATGCCGACCCCGTTCAGTCCGACCGATTTCTTGAATGCCTTACTGTCATACTTGGCACCCGTGTTCATCTTGCTGGATACGTCGACCACTTTGCCGAGGGGAACGCCGCGGCCATAGTCGCGAACAGAAACAGTGCCTTCTTCCACGGTGACTTCTATGGTTTTACCATACCCCATCATATACTCGTCGATGGAATTGTCCAGCACCTCTTTCAGCAATACATAAATACCATCATCGGCAAACGTCCCGTCTCCTAATTTCCCGATATACATCCCGGGACGACGGCGGATATGTTCCATCCAATCCAGCGTTTTGATGTCATCATCATTATACGCAGTCGGCTGTTGCATTGTTGAATTCAGTTCATCCATAGTTTATAATTTTTTTATATATGCTCTTCTCGATTTATGATGTTCGCGCTTGAAATAATCCCACTGCGCCTGCACGGCACTGTTCGTTTCCAATTCGGGGTTACTTTCCGCATATACGGCACCGACACTCTTATATACAGGTATCAGGTCGTTAAATAAAAGGGCATTCACTCCCTTGTTCTGATATTCCGGTAATATGCCTGTCAGATACAGGTCAATCACCTTAGGTTTACTTTTCAACGCTTTCAGCAGATAAATCCAGCCGAAAGGGAAAAGATGTCCTTTTGCTTTCTGCATGGCCCTGGATAAATTCGGCAAAGATATACCGAATCCGACAACCTTCTCGTCTTCCTCTCGGACAATCAACGTCACCAAGTCAAAACGGAGCATCGGAATATACTGTTTCAGATAATAATCAATCTGTTTCTGTGTCAAACGGGCAAAACCGTAAAGAGGGGCATACGCTTCATTCAGTGTTTCAAACACTTTCTGAGCGTACGGCATAATAGACTTTGCATCCTTAAATTTCATAACCTTCAGCCCGTACTTTTTCTTTACGATTTCACCGATACGCAGATGTTTTTCCGGAATGCCTTCCGGAATATAAATCTTAAACTCGTGCCAATCCTGATCTTTTTCATATCCAATCCGTTCCAATTGTTTCGGATAATAAGGATAATTATAGATAGTAGCCATCGTTCCAAGCTGGTCGAAACCTTCTATCAGCATACCTTCATGGTCCATATCGGTAAAACCCATCGGCCCGTGTATCTCATCCATATTTTGCTGCTTCGCCCAATTTTCAACTGCACCGAACAGAGCATCGACAACTTCCGCATCGTCGATAAAATCGACAAATCCGAAGCGTGCCCGTTTCTGATTCCAAGTTTCATTACTCCGGCGATTAATCATTCCGGCAATACGTCCGACAACTTTCCCATCACGATAAGCCAGAAAATAGATTGCGTCGCATATTTCAAAAGCCGGATTTTTCTTTTTATCCAGCGTGACCATCTCCTCTTCTATCAAACCCGGCACATGATACGGATTACCTTTATATAAATCGATATTAAACTTTACAAATTTCTTAAGTTCCTTCTTACCGATAACTTCTCTTATCTCTACACTCATTGGTTGTTTTGTTTGAACGGCAAATTTACATAATTAATTCATTCCAACCTTCCCTTTCCCACCAAGATTCATATTTTTAGCTGAAAAACATTTTCTCTCCGGGATTAATCCGAAGAGTCGGCAGCATATTCATCCATCATGCTTTATTCCGGAAAAACAGGAGACAAACAGCCGGAGTTTGCTTCCGTTCCGAAAAAGGGAAATGAGCAGCCTTGCGTTCAACGTTCATGAAACGCAAAATCATCGAACGTACTTTTTGCGTTTCACGAACGTATTTTTTGCGTTTCACGTTCATTGAACGAAAGAAAGCAATTGATGAAAAACGGATAAGGCCAGGAGAAAATATCAAAATAAAAACAAGCTTTTCAGGCAAAAGATGCTATATTTGCACATTAACGAATCTCTTATACCAAATATGTCTTTTATATCATGAAAAATCTATTCACACTAGTATCTGTATTATTTATGGCAGCATCTTGTTCACCAAAAGCCCAGGTAATTTCATCAGAGCTTGAATTACAGGCGGAAGCAACTACCGGAGAAGGCTCTATCTGGGATACGAAAAGACAAACGTTGTTTTGGGTGGATATAGAAGGGAAAACTCTTTACGAATATAATCCCAAAACAAAAGAGAACAACTCGTGGAAATTCGACCGCATGGTTTCGACTGTTGTACCCGAAAGCGATACTACCGTAGTCGTTTCGCTTCAAGACGAAATCGTACGTGTAAACCTGAACAACGGCCAGACCACCTCTATCGCGCCAATCCCCGACAATGACGGCAAAGTGCGTTGTAATGACGGCAAATGCGACCCGAAAGGACGCTTATGGATTGGGACAATGGGATTCGGGGGACAAAAAGGCGCAGGCACGCTCTATTGCGTGACACCGGACGGAACCGTCACGACCCAAATAAAGGATGTCACAATCTCGAACGGGATTGTCTGGTCGAAGAACAAAAAATTCATGTATTACAACGACACCCCGACAGGGAAAATAGCCCGCTATCGTTATGATGCCGACAAGGGTGACATCCTGTTCGACGGGATTGCCGTCGAAATACCGCAAGGAACCGGAGCACCCGACGGGATGACTATCGACGAAAATGACAATCTCTGGGTGGCCCAATGGGGAGGAGCGGGTGTTTATTGTTACAATCCTTACACCGGCGAATTGTTGACAAAGATTGATGTCCCTGCTCCAAATGTGGCTTCATGCGCATTCGGCGGCAAAAAGCATGATATTCTTTACATCACGACAGCCCGCGCCGGCCTATCTGCCGAACAACTTGAGAAATACCCGCTCAGCGGAAGTGTATTCAGTTGTAAGCCCGGAGCCAAGGGGGTTAAAGCTTTCCATTTCGGGAATTGAAAAAAGCTTCTTGCCCTATTTATTTAGCACAAATGTAAACAGCTTTTCAATTATTATTGTTTACTTTGTAAAAGAGATACAAATATGCAGACAAACAACTGTGTCTCTGGGAATTTAATTAAAAGAATATATGACGAAAAACAAAACTGGAAAGAAAAACAATAAAGAAGAGAAAAAGCGCAAAGGCTCCCCTGACAAAGGGACGGGGAAACGTCTGAAAAAAGAGTTTATGATAAACTCCATCATAGCTGCTTTTCGTTCTTCTCCAAGGGAACTTTTCAACTATAAACAAATAAGCAACTTTATCGGTGCGGAGAATAAGGTTCAACGGAATCAGGTTGCCGAAATTTTGCATAACCTTGCCGCCGACAACTTCATTTCCGAAATAGACCGCGGACGATACCGCTATAATGACTTAGGAGTAATCGCCATCGGTACTTTCAGCCGTCGGAGCAACGGTAAGAACTCATTCCTGCCGGAAGACGGGGGTGCCCCTATTTTTGTAGCCGAACGCAATTCCGGCCATGCCATGGACGGCGATAAGGTAAAAGTACAGCTTTTGGCCAAACGTAAACATGCCGAGCCGGAAGCAGAGGTAATTGAAGTACTTGATAGTCAGGCGCGTCTGATTGTCGGAAAACTACAAATAACCAAAGGTTTCGCATTTCTGATTACCGAAAGCAAGACACTTGCCAATGACGTTTTCATTCCTAAAGACAAACTGAAGGGCGGCAAACACGGTGACAAAGTAGTAGTCCGCATCATAGAATGGCCGGACGAAGCTAAAAACCCACTGGGAGAAGTAGTCGATATACTCGGAGTAGCCGGTGATAACAATGCAGAAATGCATGCTATTCTCGCCGAATTCGATTTGCCTTACAAATACCCCGTGACCGTAGAAAAGGCCGCGGATAAAATACCCGATACCATCCCCGCCGAAGAGCTTGCAAACCGGGAGGATTTCCGGAATGTCACGACTTTCACCATCGACCCGAAAGATGCCAAAGATTTCGATGATGCTCTTTCCGCCCGTTCCCTGGAAAACGGAAACTGGGAAGTTGGTGTCCACATCGCCGACGTAACATACTATGTCAAGCCGGAAAGCCTGATAGACCGGGAAGCTTTCAAACGGGCAACTTCCGTTTACTTGGTAGACCGTACAATCCCGATGTTGCCCGAACGGTTATGCAACCAGATATGTTCGCTCCGTCCGGATGAAGAGAAATTGTGCTTTGCCGTTATATTCGAATTGAACAATAATGCAGACATCGTAAAATCGCACATCACCCGTACGATAATCAAAAGTAACCGTCGTTTTACTTACGAAGAAGCGCAACAAGTAATAGAGACGGGCGAAGGCGACTACAAGGATGAAATACTCTCGCTGAATGAGTTGGCGAAGAAACTTCGTGACAAACGTTTTAAGAACGGGGCCATCAGTTTCGAGCGTACTGAAGTCCGGTTCGATATCGACGAAAACGGCAAACCGCTGGGGACTTATATCAAAGAGTCGAAAGAGGCCAACAAGCTGATTGAAGAGTTCATGTTGCTGGCTAATCGTACAGTTGCCGAATTTGCAGGGAAAGTACCTAAAGGGAAAAGCAAAAAAACATTTGTTTATCGTATCCACGAGCAACCGGATCCTGAAAAGCTGGAAAACTTTTCCGCTTTTGTCAGCCGTTTAGGTCACAAGCTGAAAACAACCGGGACGAAAACAGAAATGTCCAAAGGCATCAACAAACTGCTTGACTCAGTACAAGGCCTGCCGGAGGAAAACCTAATTGAAACACTTGCTATCCGCTCCATGCAGAAAGCACGTTATACCACGGAGAATGTAGGCCACTACGGTTTGGCAATGGACTACTATACCCATTTCACATCCCCCATCCGCCGTTATCCGGATATGATGGTACACCGTTTGCTGGAGCGCTACCTGGGAGGAGGAAGAAGTGTTGTCAAGACAAAATATGAAGAATATTGCGACCATTGTTCCGCGATGGAATTGGTTGCCGCCTCGGCCGAACGCGCCTCTATCAAATACAAGCAGGTAGAATTCATGAGCGACAAAATCGGCAAAGTGTTCGACGGTGTTATTACCGGTGTTACGGAATGGGGACTTTATGTGGAACTAATAGCCAATAAATGCGAAGGGCTTGTTCCCATCCGCGACCTTTCTTCCGAATACTTCGATTATGATGATAAGAATTATTGTTTGGTCGGCCGCCAGACCAGACGTGTTTATCGCTTAGGAGATAAAATGGCCGTCAAAGTAGCGCAAGCCAATCTGGAAAGAAAACAGTTGGACTTTACACCGGCCGAATAAAAACACGAGTGATTCAACAATGTGCCGGTATGCTAAGCAAGGCTTTTCTCCTCCTTAGCATATCGGCACTTTATTTTATATATTCCCTTCTATTACCAGTAGAGCAATCCCAGCACACCGCAAGCAATCAATCCACATCCCAAAAGGGCATAGAAAATACGTGCGCCCGGCCGCCCCAACCATTTGACAAAAGTCATGGCTCCGCTGGTCTGGAAGTACCAATCGAAGTTAAAAACAGCTGCGACTATGGAGAAAAGTCCCAAACCTACAAAAAGAGCAAGAATAAAATATTCCGAAGGTTCCATACGCTTATTCCACTACTACAGAACGACTTCCGTCCGGTTCTTCCGAGATTGTCACGTTTACTACATCTCCCGGAAGCAACTCTTCTATCTTTTCCGGCCATTCGATAAAACAAAGTGCTCCGCTATAGAAATAATCTTCCGTTCCAATATCTTCGGCCTCACTCAGTTTATTGATGCGATAGAAATCGAAATGATAAATCAACTCACCAGTCTCATCACTCCGGTATTCGTTGATGATTGCGAACGTCGGGCTGTTGATGACATCCTCCACGCCCAATTCCTCGCAAATAGCTTTGATAAACGTCGTCTTCCCGGCTCCCATATGACCGTGAAAAGCAAAAACGGTACGGTCGTCCATCCCGGAAATAAATTCATGGGCTGCCTGACGAATCGTATCTAAACTGTCAATCTTGATTGTTCTCATTCTATAATATAGATTATTGCATTCAATACGTCCGCAAAATTAATTAAATTGTCAATTAAGACTTACCAAATTCCAATTATTTCGGCGCCATGGTTATAAATGGTATCAACATCTCCTCCATGGAGATACCGCCATGCTGGAACGTATTCCGGTAATAAGAGACATAATAATTGTAATTGTTCGGATAAGCAAAGAAATCATTATTCATCGCAAAGATGTATTTGCTGCTCAGGTTGGGCGAAGGCAGACCGGCCTTTTCCGGATTGCGTATCTCCAAGACCTCCTTTGCGTTATAATTGAGGTTCTTACCTACCTTGTAACGCAGATTGGTATTTGTATTTTTATCGCCAATCACTTTTTGCGGGTTATCGACGCGGATAGTCCCGTGGTCGGTCGTCACAATCACTTTGTAGCCTTTGCCGGCAATCCTTTTGAAAAGCTCCAGTGTACCGGAATGCTGGAACCAGGAACGGGTCAGACTGCGATAAGCCGCTTCGCTCTGCGCCAGTTCGCGAATCATCTTGTTTTCCGTACGGGCATGCGAAAGCATATCCACAAAATTCAGGACAATCACATTCAACTGGTTCTGAGTCAGGGAAGAGATGGTATTCAGCACTTTCTCACCATATTGCGAGTCGTGTACCTTATTGTAGGAGAAGGTATATTTCTTACGGAAACGTTCCAATAGAGTCTGGATTAACGGGGCCTCGTTCAGGTTCTTGCCTTCTTCGCTGTCCTCATCGACCCAGAGTTCGGGGAACATCTTTTCTATCTGTAAAGGCATCAAGCCGGAAAAAATAGAATTGCGGGCATATTGAGTGGCCGTTGGAAGGATACTGTAATACAGACTTTCGTCGAAAGTAAAATACTCGGTCAGGAGGTCTTTTACTTCACGCCACTGGTCCAGCCGGAAATTATCGATGAGGACAAAAAAGACCTTTTCACCGTTGTCCAGCATTGGAAATACTTTCTTTTTAAACAAATCAGGACTCATCAGCGGACGGTTCTCGGGGTTCTGTATCCAGTCCATGTAGTTCTTTCTCACAAACTTTCCGAAAGCGTTGTTGGCTTCATGTTTTTGCATACGCAACATATCCGTCATCGGAACCTGGCTGCTTTCCAACTCCAGCTCCCAATAAACCAGTTTCTTGTAGACCTCCATCCAATCGTCGGTCGTCAACGAGTCGTTTATCTGCATGCCGATACGGCCGAATTCCTGCTGGTAACCGACCGTTGTCGTTTCGGTTATGATGACGTTCTTATGTACATTTTTCTTAATGGAAAGCAGAAGTTGGTTCGGATTGACCGGCTTAATCAGATAATCGGCTATCTTATTCCCGATAGCCTGGTTCATAATACTTTCCTCTTCGCTCTTGGTAACCATGACAACCGGCACGTTCGGATTTATCTCTTTTATCTGGGCCAACGTTTCAAGACCGGTCAACCCCGGCATGTTCTCATCCAGGAAAATAATATCGAACGTCTCTTCCTTGCAGCAATCAATCGCGTCTTGCCCACTGATTACCGGAATTACTTCGTATCCTTTATCCTGAAGAAACAGGATATGAGGTTTTAACAAATCAATCTCATCATCTGCCCAAAGCACTCTGTCTCTTTTTACTGCCATATTGTTACCTTGTTTGTACTCAACAAATTTAATCGGAATCGTTTACATAACAACGAAACAGGAGTTATTTATATTGTAAAAAACCTTATAATCGCTGAACAACAAGCCTGTAACGCGTTCCTATATTCCTTCTTTTCACTCTACAAAACAATACAAGATGAAAAAAGTTACGGTTATTTTCAACTTATCCGAATGAAAAACAATAAGTTTGTATCGATTTCCTTATAAACAAATCCGGTCATGAAACAAATAACGCTCACATTCCTTTGCCTGTTACTAGCATTCCATTCGTCGGGAAAACCGATACGGGAACGTATATCTTTCAATAACAATTGGTTGTTCGAGTTGACCGACAAGCAAACCGACGCTTCCGCTCCGGACGCGGACGATTCCGGCTGGCGAAGCTTAAACGTCCCGCACGACTGGAGCATAGAAGCCGATTTCTCCGAGAAAAATCCGGCAACTGCGGGAGGAGGGGCACTACCCGGCGGTATGGGTTGGTATCGGAAGCATTTCAAATTGCCGAAAAGCGACAAAGGGAAAAAGGTTTATATTGACTTCGATGGCGTTTACCGTTGCAGCAAGGTGTGGCTGAACGGGCATTTGTTGGGTTTCCGTCCGAGCGGTTATATCTCCTTCCGTTACGACCTGACGCCTTACCTGAATTATGGAAATCAACCGAACGTTTTGGCCGTTCAGGTCGACAATTCGGAGCAGCCTAATTCCCGCTGGTATTCCGGTTCGGGCATCTTCCGCAATGTCTGGCTGGTAAAGACCGGACAGGTGCATGTGGACAATTGGGGGACGCAAATCACTATTCCCGTCATCAATGCAGACAAAGCCATGGTGGAGATAGCAACCACCCTGAAGAATGATGCCACCGATGTTTCAGCCGAAGTAACGACACGGATACAGGACAAAAACGGTCAAACCGTTGTCCGGACTTCCTCTATCACTGAGATTGCAGCCGGAAACAATAAAAATATCATTCAAACAATTGAGGTGCTGCATCCGGAACTGTGGAGCATCGACAATCCTTATCTATACACTGCCGTGACCGAAGTGAAAGTAGGCGGCAAACTGACCGACCGCTACGAAACACCTTTCGGTATCCGTTCGTTCGACTGGAAAAAAGATTCCGGCTTTTACCTGAACGGGAAAGCGGTAAAAGTGCTCGGCGTCTGCCTGCACCACGACTTGGGTTGCTTAGGCGCAGCCATCAATCCGCGTGCCCTCGAACGGCAACTCCAGATGATGAAAGACATGGGCGCCAATGCCATCCGGACCAGCCATAACCCGCCGGCACCGGAATTGCTCGACATCTGCGACCGCATCGGACTGCTCGTACAGGATGAGGCTTTCGACATGTGGAGACGACGCAAATCACCGTATGACTATGCCCAATATTTCGATGAATGGCACGAACGCGATCTGACCGACCAATTATTGCGCGACCGCAACCACCCTTCCGTCTTTATGTGGAGCATCGGCAACGAAGTACTGGAACAATGGCCGGAAGCTGCCGCCGACACCCTCAGCCTGGAAGAAGCCAACCTGATACTGAATGCCGGCCATCCTATCGACCCTGCCGTCCTGAAAGATACCACCATGAGTTTGCAGGGATTGATAGCCCATTCGCTGACCGCCATTGTAAAAAGGCTGGACGACCGTCCCGTCACCACCGCTGGCAACGAAACGTCGCCGGGAAATCTCGTGTTCCGTTCCGGAGCACTCGACGTAATCGGCTTCAACTACCATGAAATGAATTATGAACCGTTTCCACAGAACTTCCCCGGACAAAAACTGATAGTCAGCGAGTCCACTTCCGCTTTGATGACCCGCGGATACTACCAGATGCCCTCCGATTCCATGTTTGTCTGGCCCAACAACTGGAACGGCCGCTTCGACCGTCCCGAACATCTTTGCTCGGCTTACGACAACTGCCATGTACCTTGGGGCTCGACCCACGAAGTAACCTGGCGTGAAGTCAAACGCTTGCCACATGTCGCCGGGATGTTTATCTGGACAGGTTTCGATTATTTAGGCGAACCGACTCCGTACTGGTGGCCGAGCCGAAGCAGTTTCTTCGGCATCGTCGACCTGGCTGGTTTTCCGAAAGACGTCTATTACATGTATCAAAGCGAATGGACAAATAAGCCCGTCCTGCACGTTTTTCCTCACTGGAACTGGAAGGAAGAGGAAGAGGTAGACATTTGGGCTTATTACAATCAGGCGGACGAAGTGGAATTGTTCCTGAACGGCAAAAGCCTGGGAACAAAAAGAAAAACAGACGGCATCTTCCATGTCTGCTGGCGTGTACCCTTCACCCCCGGAACTCTAAAAGCAATTTCCCGTAAGAACGGGCAGGAAGTATTGACACGCGAAATCCATACGGCCGGCGAAGCAGCGCAACTGGCACTTATCCCGGACCGGCCCGTTATCCATGCCGACGGTATCGACCTTTCTTTCGTCACCGTCGAGGTCAGAGATAAGGCCGGCAACTTAGTGCCCGATGCCCACCCCCTGCTCCGTTTTTCCGTGGAAGGTGACGGTTTTATCGCCGGCAGCGACAACGGCGACCAGAACGACCCCGTCAGCCTAAAAAAGCCTGAGCGGCATGCTTTCTACGGTAAAGCAATCGTTGTTGTACAAAACAGAGGTAAAAAAGGCCGCATCCGGCTAAAGGTAACAGCCGAAGGGTTCCCCGAAGCAACCACAACCCTACAAGTAGAATAGCCGGCTATAGAAGCGAAGAGAAAACTTAGCCAAGGTTCGCCGGTAAACTTCCTGTCCGCCATCTAATCCAGTATTGACGGATTGTACCTTATAAAGTGCTAAAATCATCAGAGAGGAACCGAAAAACATATTTAAATTTCTGTAAAGACGTAGACGGAAAGTTCCGGAAATCAATTCGCACGATTATCAAAATGTCATTAGTAAGGCAACTAAATGGGATTAATATGGCGGGTAAAATAAATTACCCGCACATGTAACCCTTTTTAACATATCAATCCGATAGTGAAAAACCGAAATGGAGAACATCTTGTCAATTTGACGAGATAGGGGGATGAAATTGAGAGAAACACTGAGAGAAGGCTGATTAATTCTTTTTGAGTGTATAATCCGTTACGCCTAAGACATCGTAAGCCTGCAACAGTGCCTCGTCATTATCCGAAATCATTAATAACTTATCGTTTTCTTTCAACTCCGTATTTCCTTTCGGAATAAAATAATGGCCATCGCGTTTCACCATTACGGCAAGGGTATGGTCGGGCAATGTCAGTTCCATCAGTTTATTCCCGTGGGCAAGGACAGCAGGTGTAATATCTATTTCGCTCATGGCACTTTTGATATCATCCGGAAGTTCGATACCAAACTCATCCCTCCGTTCCGGCTCGTCTATCTGGTCAAGCCACTTGGCGGCCAGAGTTACGGTAGTGCCCTGTATCAGCAAAGAAAGGATTGTGATGAAGAATACTACATTGAATATCATACCTGCATGGTCAATCCCGGCAATCATCGGATAGGTGGCAAAGATAATCGGAACAGCTCCGCGAAGCCCCACCCATGCGATATACAGTTTTCCTTTGACAGTAAAGTTCTTGAAGGGCAACAGACAAAGGAAAACACTGGCCGGACGGGCTACCAATATCATGAAGATTCCAACCGTCAAACCAATCGGGGCCACCGGAATCAATTCGTGAGGATTAACCAGCAGACCCAAGGTAAGGAACATCACGATTTGCCATAGCCAGGTAAATCCGTCAAAAAAGGTTCTCATACTCCTCTTATGGACAATCTTCGCATTTCCAACCACCAGGCCTGCAAGATACACGGCCAGATAACCGTTTCCCTTGCACAAAGTTGTAACGGAGAAAGTAAAGAATGCCGTTGTCAACAGCAGAATAGGATATAATGATTCATTGTCTATATCGATATGGTTAATGAGATGCACAGCCAGTTTCCCCAACAAATAACCGGCAATTGCCCCCACTACCAACTGGATAACCAACTGAAGAACAGCCTCCTGCAGATTCATTCCTCCCACCTGGATATAAGCGATAATCAGGAGAGTAAGCATATAGGCCATCGGGTCGTTACTACCACTTTCCAACTCCAATGTAGGACGCAAGCGTTGTTTCAAATAAACACCTTTACTGCGAAGTATCGAGAAAACGGAAGCCGAGTCGGTAGACGACATGACGGCAGCCAGCAACATCGATTCTGCCAGCGTAAGCGTCTCATGCCCAACAGCCAGTAAAGAAATATAATAGATAAATCCACCGGTAATAAAAGTCGTAGCCAAAACCCCAAACGTAGCCAACACAACTCCCTGCGCGGCAATCGGTTTTACCTCCGTGATATTCGTATCCATACCGCCGGAGAAAAGGATGATACTCAAAGCCAGCATTCCTATGAACTGAGCGATATTCGGATTGCTGAATTGTATTCCCAACCCGTCACTACCGAACAACATGCCGACACCTAAAAACAACAACAAGGCAGGAAGACCGAAACGATAACCGGCTTTACCGGCAAAAATGCTGAAGAATAAGATAACAGATGCAATCAGCAAAATACCTTCTGCACTGTGAAAAAGTTCAAACTCATGAAACATAGGCGATAACGGTTTACTCTACAATATTCACCTTCAAAGTAAAGAAAAAATAACGATATACGCAATAGCATTAACACTTAAAGTACAAGCTTATCCATTGACTATTAAATATATTACCTATATTTGTATCGATAATATTAACGCTATGCTTAAAACACATTTATTCGCAATTTTGTTCGTTCTCCTTATAGGAGCTTCCTGTAGTAATCCAAAACAGCACTTTATTTCGGACGAGACATTCAGAGCCGAAGTAGAGAAAGATTTCCTTGCCAAACAGGCGGCATTGCCTAATGGTAACCTTTTCTCTGTTTTCAACCAGTCCATGACGCCCTACGAAAAAGAGGCGCTCACTTTCCTATATGCCTACATGCCAATCGGCGATATTACGGATTATGACGGACAGTTTTACTTGGATAATATCCGTAGTTCGTTCCGCTCACGGGTGGAAATGCCTTGGGGTGACAGTATTCCGGAAGATATTTTCCGTCATTTCGTCTTACCTGTCCGGGTGAATAATGAAAACCTGGATGAAAGCCGTATGGTCTTTTATGAAGAGCTGAAAGATCGGGTAAAAGGCTTATCTTTATATGATGCCGTATTGGAAGTGAACCACTGGTGTCACGAAAAAGTGATTTATACTCCTTCCGATGCCCGTACAAGCTCTCCGCTGGCTTCTGTCAAAACGGCTTACGGACGTTGCGGCGAAGAATCGACTTTTACCGTTGCCGCCCTTCGTTCGGTGGGTATTCCGGCACGCCAGGTTTATACACCGCGCTGGGCACATACCGATGATAACCATGCTTGGGTGGAAGCTTGGGTAAACGGTAAATGGTATTTTATGGGAGCCTGCGAACCGGAACCGGTTCTCAATCTGGGATGGTTTAACGGACCTGCCTACCGCGGCATGTTGATGCACACCAAAGTATTCGGTAAATATAACGGACCGGAAGAGGTGATGGCGGTAACCGACGGATATACCGAAATCAATGTAATTGACAACTATGCTCCTACTGCTAAAGCCTCTATCACAGTTGTGGACGAGAGTGGGACCCCGGTTGCCGGCGCAAACGTAGAGTTTAAAATCTACAACTATGCCGAGTTCTACACCGTTGCCAACAAAAAAACCGATGATGAAGGCAAGACGTTCCTTACCGCCGGGAAAGGCGACATGTTGGTCTGGGCGACCAAGAACGGTAAATTCGGTTATAGTAAAGTATCTTTCGGCAAGGACGACAACGTGACGATTACGCTCAATAAAGTGCCCGGTGAAGTGGAAACCGTAGCCTTGGACATCGTTCCGCCGGTGGAAGGTTCCATCACCGTGGAAGTGACGGAAAAGCAAAAAGAGGCAAATGCCAAACGCCTGCATGAAGAAGACCTTATCCGCAACAAATACGTTGCAACCTTCTATACAGAAGAAAAGGCCGAAGCGCTTGCCAAAGAGCTGGGTATCGATTCGCAGAAGATTGCCGGCTTTATGATTGGAAGTCGTGGCAACTGGCGTGAAATCGAGAAGTTTCTTCGCGAAACGTCAGCTGATAAACGTCCGATGGCCATCGATTTGTTAAATGCCATATCGGCTAAGGATTTGCGTGATACTCCCGCTTCTGTCCTGGCTGACCATTTAAATAATGTCCAAAAGGTTAGCAGCTCGTTATTTACCGGATACATCCTTAATCCGCGTGTAGCAAACGAGTTTCTGACTCCCTACAGACAGTTCTTTGCATCCAATATCGAGCCGGAATTGGCTAAAGAGGCAAAAGCAAACCCGCAAGTTTTGGTCGACTGGGTAAAAAAGAATATAAAGATTAGCAGTTACCTGAATCCGCAACGCATACCTATCATGCCGATGGGCGTTTGGAAATCGCGGGTGGCAGATACAGGTTCTCGTAATATTTTCTTCGTTGCAGTTGCCCGTAGTCTGGGTATCCCGGCCCGTATCGAGCCGGTTGCCGGGAAAGTGCAATATGCGAAAGGACTGGAATGGAAAGATGTTGATTTCGAAGCTATCGAACAGACTACAGCCAAACAAGGTAAAGTCATAGCCTCCTACCAACCTATCAAAGCTCTGCAGGACCCGAAGTATTATAGTCATTTCACTATTGCAAAAATATTACCGACCGGTAAATTACAGACATTGAATTTTGAATCCGGTGATGTAGATATGGGCGGTGGTGATACTTGGAGTGCTTTGTTGAAAAAGCCACTTTCATTAGATGAAGGGAATTACATGTTGGTAACGGGGACCCGTATGGCAAACGGCAGTGTCTTGGCTGAAATATCTTTCTTCAACGTGGAAGCCGGCAAGACAAACGATATTAAACTGGAAATGCGCGAAAGTATGGATGACATACAGGTTATCGGCAACTTTAACTCCGAGAATACTTTCAAACGGGCCGATACCGGCGAAGAGACAAGTTTGTTGTCCACTACCGGCCGGGGATATTACATCGTAGCCATCCTCGGTGCCCGGCAGGAACCGACCAATCATGCCATGCGCGACATTGCTGCATTTAAAAAGGATTTTGAGGAATGGGGCCGCAGCATGGTTCTCCTTTTTCCGGATGAAAAGGGTTTCAAGAACTTTGATCCGAAAGAGTTCGGGGAATTGCCGAATACTATCACCTATGGTATCGATACTGATAATGCAATCCAGAAAGAAGTGGCTGCTGCCATGAAATTGCAAAATGCCAATTCGCTACCAATCTTCATCATTGCCGACACCTTCAACCGGGTCGTATTCGTCTCCCAAGGATATACAATCGGACTGGGCGACCAGTTGATGAAAGTGATACATAAACTATAATAAGTAAAAATTGTAAGAACATCTACCGGCTGTTCATTTGCTTTCCTACACATTACAGACAGCAAGATGATTGTTGAAATTAAAATCAGTCTTTTCATCTCTGCGTTTTTTTAAGTAGGACAAAACAGCTCTTGGTCAGTGCAAAGTCTTCAGAAAAAAAACCGACCGACAATAAGTTATTCACCATCAAAAAAGGAGAAATAACTTATTATCGGTCGGTTTCTACTATATTTTATTTACTATCTGCGTCTTTACTGTCTGCGGCGTACGCTACGTACCGGAGCACTCTTTTGGGCTTTCGGGGCTTTTGTCTTTACGGCTTTTTCTTTATTTTCTTTCACGGCTTCTGTCTTCTGGCCACGAGCGGAAACAGTGGCACTCTTGGTCTTCTTTCCTTTCGAATCAGTAGCCAACTGAGCCGTATCCGGCTGCAAGTAAAGAGATTTCTCGAATGCGACTAACTGGCCTTCGATACGGTCTTGCTCCTTTTTTAGAGAGTCGGGAGTCGGACAATAAGCTTGCAAAGGCTGGTTCATCAGATTCTGCGTCTTGAAAATATCTCCTTCAAACATACGACGACGGAAATAATCATCCATCGTGAAAGTCATGGCATTATTGATATTCGACGTCATGATATAAGAAGTATTGATGTACGGACGAATATTTTCGTAAGGTACCCAAAACATGGCCATTGTATTCTCCCCGATATCTCCAACGACAGTCAAGATAGGACAGATAGCCAATATCTTCACATCAAAAACGGAATTGTTCTGGTCGAAATACCAAGCTTCCTTGACATAATAGGATTTCACGTCAGCCGAAGGAATATCACTCTCGTTCACGACAAATGAAGAAGCTGCATTTCCTTTGCCCGGTACTTCCTCATAATAAATATGACAACGGTCGAGTAAATCTTTCAGGTTTACCTTATAAGTATCACTGAAATCCTCATAACCGTCGAGATATTCATATACCGTCAGTTTCCCTTCGCTAATCAATTGGAAAATGGTAGAGAACAGGTTCATCTGCCCATTCATAGGCTGTATCGGATAATACAAGGGGGCGTTTTGCTCCTTTGTCAAATCTATCTGCCGGTAGATGACACGCATCCAACGGGCATTACCGATATTCTGTGTCATCCGCTCGTTCATATCCTGGGCACGGACGGTCAGTTCGGGCAAACCACTTTCTTTTTTCTCATCGGCACGACCGCCACGGCTGGATTCGGGACCACGGCGACGGGTTTGCTGTTGCTGCGTATTACTGTCGTCTTCCTGGGCCTGCATAGGAACAGCAGCAGACAGGGCGGCAATCAGAGTTGCTATGTAATATAAACGTTTCATATCTTTTTATATTATCGGGCGACCGCGAGGAACGCCCCTACATTAATTCACTATTACTTCGATGGGGGAAATTGTTCGTTCCTTTCCATCCGGGCCTTTCACTAACACATGGGTGATGTAAAAACGTTTCCCACGGGCAAGACGGCGGATATAGTCTTTCTGACGCTGCGAAAATTGCGGACCTTGTGCCACTTCCGGGATTACGTTACCCATCGAGTCGTAGAAGGTCAGTTCGAAGCTCAGAACAGTGAACGAAATATTCAGCAAATCATCGTCGATAGCCGCCTGGATACCTTCGGTTTCCATCAAGCTGCGTTTCGATATTTTACCGCCACGGAACTTACGAACATTTCCGTTCTCATCCTTATACTCAAAATAAGGCATCGGGTCCGGCAATGCACGAACGCGAAAAGAGGTCTTGGCCATTTCCACACTACGCCCGTCGGCCATCTTCGCATGAACAGATACGACAGCATCGGTTCCCACGGTAGTCGGACGCGCTTCCCACTGGTCACCTTTACGTACCAACGTACCGTTACTCATCGTAGCCGTCACATTTCCACTCGGAACGCCAGGCACGGCTATCCGTATCGGATTGGCTATTCCGGCATACAATACATTCATCAACATCGGAGCTACTGTAGCACTCGGCTCCGTAACGAAATATTCGCTTTCGAACTCGCGGTGCATTACGCTACCGTCGCTACCCGGCATTTCAATATATCCTTTCACCGGATAGGTCCCCGGAGCACCGGCTATAGCGGTAAACATCCCGTTTGCATCGTAAGGAAGCTCCTTCCCGTTAACATAGACGGTCGGACGTTTGGTGGAGTCTACCGCCGACAATACGATATTAGCCTTATACTGACTACCACGCATCACAATCTGGCTTTCCGGAATCACCTGCGCCGTTATCTGGTTCACACGATAGTCGCGTACGTCGACACTACTCAAGAGGTTCGACAGCACTTCTCCTTCCGCATAACGAATATCACTTTGCAATTTCGTCAATAAAGTAACGGCTGCCGCTACCGGCATATTTTCGAAAAGAGCCTCTTCCCAGGTACGTGTATTAATACCGGCCTTATGAGGAGGAGTTGTTGAAAGGCTCGCTTCGATAATACGAGTTTTAGCCTCATCTTCTATCATTTCGCCCATCAAAGCCCGATATGATTCAATACTTTGACGCAGTGTCTTGCCTTCACCTGAAACAGGAGACAACATCACGCGAGAAGCCGCTTCGAGGTCATCTTTATGATTGATACTATTTACGTCGGCATTCTTACCGTCGGCAATCTGTGCGATACGCACCTTCAGCTCCTGCACATAATTATACAGGCTGTCGGAAGCATCCTTCACCTTTTTCCCCTTTTCGTACCATTCGCGTACCTTTTCAGGGTTAGTTTGATAATATGCTTCCAGTTCACCGGTAACAATCTCGTTACGCGTAGATGTATTATCGATAGAAGTCCGCAAGCTGCTTTCCACCAGTTCGAAGCCGTCGAGTACCTCCGATGACACGTTCAATGCCATCATCGCGATGAAAACCAGATACATCAGGTTTATCATCTTCTGACGGGGCGAATTGGGATTATTTGCTATTCCTGACATATTCGATTACTTCATTGGGTTGTTTGTATACGGAGGCTGTTGCTGATATCCGTACGGTTGTTGATACGGCTGCTGGTAATTCTGCTGCTGTTGTTGTTGCTGTTGCTGGTATGCAGGTTGTTGCTGCGCCTGGGCCGGTTGTTGGTAGCCCATATTGACAGTCATGGCCTGCAGCAGGCGGGTGTACACCTGGTTCAGTTCAGCCAACTGGCGAGTCATCTTTTCCGTTTCGTTGCGGAAGACAGAACTATCCACTACCGAACCGTCGTACATCTCGCGGATACGGTTCAGACCGCCATTGATATGTTCGATAGATTCGATTTGAGAACTGATGCTCTTCAACTGTATTTCATAAATGGTGTTCAGACCTGAGATATTACGGTTCAGCATTTCCATCTGCTGTACATAACCACGCGAATTTTGATTGATTCCATCAGAATTGTCCGTTATACTCTTATAAGAGTTAAGCAATGTATCGGAAACATTGGTCAACGAATTGGTTACCTGACTGAAACGTTCCATATTTTCGGACATACCGGAGAGTTGTTCCAAATATTTCTGAGTAGCCTCCGTCAACTCGGCCATTTTTGATATCTGTTCGGCAGCACCGCTCAGCTTCTGAATGCTGTCGGAAAGATTTTTCGTATCTTCTTCACTCACATCCAAGCCTAAACTTCCCAGACCGGAAACCGGCTTACCGCCCAAATTGACATTCAAGCCGATGCCCGTTCCATCATCCGCCGTATTTTCCGCCGAATTCATCAGGTTTGACAAGGGGGCATTGGCAAAATCAGGACGGTCGAGCGGATTCTTCGACTTCAACACAGGAAACACTTCTTCCCAATGATATTCGTTACCCGGACGCTCGAAAGCAGATATAAAGAATACCAACGCTTCCACCGTCATGGCAATAAAAAGGATTTGGTTGCCATAAGGTAAATGTAACAACTTGAACAAGGCACCGATAATAACGATAGAGGCACCCCAACTATAACAGAAATTCAGTACGCGCTTACCCCTTTCACTGGCAAGGAACATTTCTATCCTGTTTTTGTATCTTCTATATTTTCCCATAATGTGTATATTCGTTTTATAAACGGCAAGTTCAGAACCTGCCCCTATGTTATTACTTTTTTCCTTTTGAACGTGAGAAACCGATTTGTGTACGTGCGCAACGGAAACCGATGTATGAACGGGTCTCGTTTTGATACTCGAAAGTACGCATATCGGAACGGATAAACTGAGCGACATCTTTCCAAGAACCGCCGCGTACCACTTTCTTTTTCATCGCGTACGGGTCTTCCTTGGCCGCATTGTAACGCAAGTCGGGGTTCATATCACTCATCTGGCTCGGACCGGACTCGGAGTAAGAAGTCGAAGTCCATTCCGCCACATTACCGGCCATATCATACAGGCCAAAATCGTTCGGAGCGAAAGAACCGACGCGGGAAGTGATAATATGTCCGTCTTCCGTATAATTACCTTTACCGGGTTTGAAGTTCCCCAGGAAGCAACCTTTACTACTCTGCAAATCGTCGCCGGCCCACGGATATTTGTTTTCGTTTTTACCGGTTCGGGCTGCATACTCCCATTCTCCTTCAGTAGGCAAGCGGAACGGTTCGATAGCCTGTCCGTTGGGGAAGTTCAGCGATTCCTTGAAAAGATTGGTACGCCATACACAGAAAGCGGTAGCCATTTCCCAAGATACGCCGACTACCGGATAGTCGTCATAACCCGGATGCGAGAAATACATACGCATATAAGGTTCGTTATAAGCATTATTAAAGTCGTTTACCCAACAAGTTTCGTCCGGATAAATATTGACGATGCGGGTATGCAGAAAATCCCACGGGCCGCTTAACTGGCGGGTGATGGTTTCATTTACAACTTCGCCTTCATCGGTGAAGTAAGCCGTATCCTTAGAAATCATGATTATCTCGTTCGGGTCTGCCTGAATATCGGTATTACGTACACGGGCAGCCGGGTCGAGGTTATGCTTACGCAAAGCGGCGGCAGTATAGTCGTACCATTCATATTTGAAATTCATCTGTTTGGGGTCCAGTTTTTTCTCGCCTGTAACAGGATTAACGGTATAGACACTTTCAATGGCACGCATTTCGTCTTCGTTCGCACGTTTCCAAGGAATAGGACGGTTCCAGTCCAGATGTGGAGTAACAGGTTCCCCATATTTATCTTCCGTAATCTTAAACAGGTCGTTGCCACCGTAAGCCGGGTCGGCCAAGCGTTCACGGATGATAGAGTCACGTACCCAATACACGAACTGGCGGTATTTGGCATTTGTAATCTCCGTCTCATCCATCCAGAAAGCATCGAAGGAGACACCTTTTGTTTCAGGGTTAAGCCCCCAAAGGGAGTCCTTATCCGCAGGACCCATTTCGAATGAGCCTCTCTTAATCAGAACCATACCGTAAGGGGAAGGTTCATTAAACGCGACCGTACGCGCCCCCGTCACTTCTCCCCCACCACCAGTAAAGGATTTGCCACAAGAGGTAAACAAGGTTACCGCCGCAAGTACTGATAATACTTTTTTCATATACTATAATATACGTACACTTTTGTGTCTATTTTTTCCCGACTTCGATTTCTTCAGCTTAAACTGATAGCTTACCATTAGTTCGTGGCTTCCAGAACTGCCCCTCAGTATAGGCGTGGTTGGAAAATCATACGCGTATCCAACCTGCAAACTACCGAATTTAGCTCCCAACAACACGACAACCGACTCATTCACTCGCCAGGAAAGACCTCCGTTAAACATTTTATTATATACCAAACGGGCAGTAATGTCCGCCTGGAAGCTCTGCATATCCGTTTTCAGGAATACAGACGGCTGTAATTCATACAACGGATTCCTGAATTGAATATTGTATCCTCCGGTCAAATTATATGCACTTGCAATATAAGTATAGGCATATTCGTCCAACTGTATCTCCGGTTGAGTAAGATGCGTGACTCCTATTCCGGCATAGAGGTTCTTACGGGTATAGTAAATACCTGCGTTCATATCCATCCCCATTCCGCTCACCTGTGTACGTGGAATGGCCGGGTCTTCCTGCTGGTAATCCTCGCCGTTCGAAGAACCGGTGGGAAAAGAGACGCCTTCTCCGTCGAACGCCTGGTTGACAATCCCGATTTGCAGGCCGATGCTCAATACCCCACCCAACAGCTTTTGCTTATAAGCATACTGCCCTGCCACATGTGTATTCTGAAAAAGTCCGATGCTTTCCGTAAAAACGACGATACCGACCCCGTGGTTTGTCTTTCCCAGCTTTAAGGGCATATCTCCCGTGATAAAGAACGATTTAGGCGCACCTTCTATCCCCAGCCACTGCTGCCGGTGGAGCGCCAGTGCATGAAGATCCCCCGATGTGCCGGCATAAGCAGGATTATAATAGCCCATTGCCATAAAATACTGGCTTAACTGTGCATCGTATTGTGCCCGTATTGCAGTAATACAGGTAAACAAAAACAGAATAAACAGGAGACTTTTCTTCATTCAACGCTCAATAATACCGACCCAAGCAGGCTGGCTTAGTGCCACCCTTTCGGAAATAAACGCAAGAAACAAAGATAAATTGTATCTTTCCGGTAAAAAAACGAGGCAGAGAGCCGAAAAGCCCTACCACCTCGTCTTTTACCTTATACATACATGCGTTTTATTACACATAATATAAACGTAGTTAAAAACAAACATAAGTTTAATAGCAACACTATAAAGAAGAAATTATTGGTCTTCTTAATTATTATCTCCGCTTTTACGAAGTTTGTCATCCCTTTAACTCAGCTGAAGAAAGATCTGCATATGTGCCTACCACTATAGGGCAAATTGAAGAACTATACGGCAATGTGAGGGTAGATGGAACGATGTCCATCGGGGGATTGCTTTGATATTAGAATTATTCTGCTTGTGTGAAAAACAAAACCCTGATGCTCATCAATTTTGCCTTACGATCTTATGGACAAAAGAATGTATTGAAGGTACAAGAGATTAAAAAAAACCTCTTGAATATAGTAATCCGCCATCGTGAGTATTAGAACGGAAGCTCCGGGCCATAATATACATCAGACTCACAAAAGACATTGACATCGCTATCACGGAATAGATTGGCCTGTTTTTCCAATTTTATCAGAATTTCATTTATCCTATTAATGCTATTCAGCTCTTCACGACGAGTTTTACTCAGTTCCAAGAACTCCTCATTTTGATCTATGCCAAGGAAACGACGCCCCAATAGGTTTGCAGCAATGCCAGTTGTACTACTGCCTGTGAATGGGTCTAAAATCCATGCACCGGGTAAAGTAGAAGCCTGAATTATCCGCGATAAAACGCATAATGGCTTTTGAGTGGGATGCTTTCCGCAAGACTTCTCCCATGGAGCAATCGCAGGTAATCTCCACACATCACGCATTTGAGTACCTCCATTAATCTTCTTCATCAGTTCATAGTTAAAATAATGAGGTACTTTTTGTTCCTTACGAGCCCAAAGAATGTATTCTGCCGAATGTGTGAAATATTTGCAGGACAGGTTTGGAGGAGGGTTTGTTTTCTCCCAAGTAATACAATTCAAGATTCTAAATCCCAGTTCTGTCAGACATCTTGCCACAGAGAAGATATTATGATATGTACCGCTTATCCAAATTGTTCCATTGCTTTTCAGTTTATTCCGACAAGCTGAAATCCATGATTTATCAAACAAATAATCTTCCTCATACCCGTTGGACTTGTCCCAATCGCCTTTATTGACAGATACCATCTTACCGCTTTGAACACTAATTCCTCCATTTGACAAGTGGTAGGGCGGGTCTGTGAAAATCATATCGAACTTAAAATCAAAAGAATTCAGCAGTTCGATACAATCTCCTTTTAAAAGAGTAAAATCCTTGTTCTCTGACTTATAGTAGGCTGCAGGCATTTAGATAAGAACTTTTGAAATTATTCCGTTTTCAAGATCCGCAATATTATAAAGGTGTTCCAATACATCAAAGGTCTCTTTCAGATTGTTTTTTGCACTGCGCCAACCACAACCGTCTGTAAACCAAACAAACTTAAAATAGCCCAAATCTTTGGTTTCCATTGTAATGGTTTTATAACTACGGGCAGTTTCGTTCAGTTTTGAGCCACTACTGGTATAAAAGTTTGTCTCTATTCCGTAAACGGTATTCGCACCCTTTACAACAAAATCAAACCTCTTCTCTGCGCCACCATTATTAGAAATGGATGAGAGGTCTATACCCCATTTAGCTTCGATTTCATGGATATACATTTCCTTGAAATAATTCTCCCCTTTCACGAGGCCGGCTTTACAAAGAAAACTCTCCAACAGATTTTCCATTAGATGACCTCCGCGATTCTTCCGTCCGTTAGAATCAAGTCCGGTTTCTATACCTGTCACATAATCCACAAGATTGTTGACAATATGGTTCTCCATCAAATCAAACAGACCTGTCTTTCGCATGAATTTCACATAATTCTCATTTGTGCAGTTTGGTTTGTCGAAATGGAAGTCAATCTGTCCTTCTTCATCCATAGCCATAATATCAAGTTCACGTTTGGCTAAAAGAATAGGAATACATTTTAATGTCTCAGGATATTGTGCCAGAATATTTCTGAACTCCTCTTCAATGTTTTTAGAGCCAATCAATGAGTTCAATATATTGAGTGGAATTTTGATAGCATCCACATTATTGAATACCTTATTGAAGTCAACGTAATATTTATAATCGGCAATGGAAGGTCTAAACCCGGCAAGCCAACTATCAAAGTTTCTCATATCAGTAAGCATTAGCAATATTTGAAATCATTATTTCGGAAATAGCCCCACGACCATTCCCTTTTGAATTTATCATTCTTGACGCAAATACACGTTTAATGGAAAACATTTTATAAAGGTGATCAAAAAAATCGTCATCATTATTCACATTTTGAGGGTCTGAGTTACTTGCCACAAAAAAAGAATGTTTCTTTGCAATCCGATCGCAAAAATCACGTAATCTTTTTTGTTCAGCATCATCAAAGCCATCTTTTGAATAAGACGTAAATGCCGATGTTTCTGTCAATGGGCGATACGGAGGATCAAAATAGTATAGTACATTGTTTCCTGCGTACTTTCCTGTCTGTGCGAAATCACCACAGAGAATTTCGACGCGCTGAAGAACAGCAGAATCAGCCCTTAATGTTTCTTCATCACAAATTTTCGGATTCGCATATCTACCATGAGGAACATTAAATTTACCCTTTGAGTTTACACGATATAATCCATTGAAACAGGTACGGTTAAGAAATATGAATAATGCAGCCGTTTCAACATCAGAATTTTCCTCATCATTAAAACGAGTACGTTGAGAAAGATAATATTCTTTCCTTGCAACTTCATCAAGCGGAAGATATTCTGCTTGAAGTCGATTCAGCTCGATGATTAAATTCTCAACATCTGATTTTATTACTCGATATGTGCATATTAGCTCTGCATTGACATCATTGATTATTGCTTTTGTGATATTTGGATATTCCTGTAAAATCCAAAACAAGACAGCTCCGCCCCCAATAAACGGTTCAACATACGTCACTCCATCACACTGTGACAAATCATGAGGCAAAGTCTTCTTTATATCATCAAGAAGTTGGGTTTTTCCCCCAACCCACTTAACAAATGGCCTTGCCGGATATGTATCGATTCTTTTCATTTAATTCCAAATATCACTGCTAAGACAATTTTCGCAGTATTATGCAAAAATAGCGATAACGATTCACTTCCCCAATAAAATGAGACAAGAAAACAACAATGTATCTGGAACACCGTGCAAGATACTTATCCATCTTCTCCGTCTCGGAAGAGTATGTTGGCAAAATCATCAGTCTGTCATAACCAGCATCCCCGTCTTCAAACTCAGTTGGTGAACTCGTTAAAAGTGTCCTGTCGTATAAATCCGGTTTCTATATCAGTAACCACCCTGAAGTCTATGTCACTTCTCTTCCATGATCCTCCGATAATACGTAACATGTCTTTTCTGCCGCCAATAAATGGGGTACAGATCCAAATACGATATTTTGCGCTATCACAATGCGCGCGGAGTGTCTTAGCTAGTGATGAAAAGGAATATATTATATCGCATTATTTTATGAATTATTTCTTTAATAAACGAGAGGTAACAATTTAGCCTATAGTCATTTTGACGAAGTTTGTCGAGTTTGAGGATATAGTCGTTTAGCTCCTCCCATACTAGAGGATGTTTGAGTTGAAAATACAAGTTGCGGCAATACTCACAAACCTTCGTAAAGGTAATGACTTTTGTCCAAACAAATTAAATCCCCACTAATCTAATTGACTAACAGGGATTTAATCTTAAATTTCTCTTAGTATTCCTCCTCGTTAAAGAAAAAGTCTTCTTTACTTGGATAGTCGGGCCAGATATCTTCCATACATTCGTAAATCTCACCTTCATCCTCCATTTCCTGCAGATTCTCAATAACTTCCAATGGCGCACCAGAACGTTGTGCATAATCAATCAATTCATCCTTGGTTGCAGGCCAGGGTGCGTCTTCCAATTTTGAAGCTAACTCTAATGTCCAATACATAGCTGTCAAGTATTAATTAACCATCTTACGGTGGTCAGGTTCTCAAATTTTCCGCAAAAATAAAACAATATTCTTTAGATACAAGTATAATCCCATATTATTTCTTTACCATTATTCTTTATGCACTCTTTACGGGCCAGAACAAACAGATAATCAGACAGTCTGTTTACAAAAATAAGTACAGGCTCTTCTACCGGAGTCGTCTCTGCCAAACGATAAATCTGGCGCTCGGCACGCCGGCAAACGGTACGGCAGACATGAGCCAGTGAAGCCGACCGGTTTCCACCCGGCAGAACAAAATTACGCATCTTCGGTAATTCATTGTCGATACGGTCTATTTCCGTTTCAATGCGCGTAATTGTTTCCGGCGTCACTTTGCTTTCCATTTTCAGCTCCGTATGTTCCTGGTTGGTTGCCAGATAAGAACCGATGGTGAACAATTTATGTTGAACAAACCGGAGAAAATCCAAATCCTTCTCATCCTCCAATGCCGTCATCAACAAACCGATAAAAGAGTTCAGTTCATCGATTGTCCCATAACTTTCAATCCGCGCATGCGCTTTGGAAACCCGTTCTCCCCCAACCAGCGAAGTAGTGCCTTTATCACCCGTGCCGGTATATATAATACTCTTTTTCATACCCCTAATTATTAATTGTTTCTATTATAATCCGATATCCCGCCTAGTTGTTGCGAAAAAGAATACAATATTCGTCAGATTCTATGACTCCTGCAAGTATTTATCTTATTTTGTATTTGTAAAAAGAACGTACAGGACAAACAAATTCGTTATATCCGCAATATGTAAGCATAAAATCACAAACAACTGCTTTAATCATTCATTCCATAAAAACCTATTATATCTGACAGAGAAATTCATTATATTCTTTTTACAATTTACAATTTAAAGATACTCGGTAATCATGTTCAAATAGGCATTTAATTATCTTTTCATCAGATTAAAAATTACAGTTTTTATATTTATCATAGATTATACAATCAAGTCATACTCAATATTATATATCAAAACAACACCCACCTGTTTATATATAGATTTCCACATGAAGTCCAACTCCATATTAATGATAATTATTTCATATTTTAAAGTGAACCCATGAGGTTGTGTCAAAACTCAAATTTAGCCTAGATGCGCTTTTGATTTGAAACTTGAACATCCTTAAAGACAAAAAGAAGAGTCGTATCATTACTCAAAACAGAGCTTGATACGACTCTTTTAGGTCCTGTAGTTACAATCTGCAGCTTTTCGGAGAGGTCATTTTAGTTTTGACACCCCCCATAATAATACAAAAATAACGAATAGACTTTTTTATCTTGTCATAAATATTTTTTGTTAGCAAAAGACTTTCCATTGATTATACGCATTCGCTTCTGCATTTCTTAACAAAGCATATGTCGTCATATCATCGATAGTATCTAAAGGTCGGCGGTTATAATAAAACAAACCAGCGACAACGGCCAATGTTATCACAGAAACGATGATATTAATTAAAGTAATTTTCACAAATCCTTAATTTTAAAGAATACCACAACCAAGTTATCATCTTCTTTTATAGTCTCGAACAATCTCATATTTTCCTCTTTTGCCGGATAGTGAGTCGTTTCGTCTATAACTTGTTTCAAAGACTTCAAAGTTGCCGGTGGAACTAATGCGACAAAATAATCGTTGTAACTATACAAGCCACTTGCAAAATCCATCACAAAATCCATGTCATTCAACATCCCGGCAGTGTTCACTAGTTTTTTGCTTCTTTTATCATAAAACGAAATAAAGCGTCTATCATCTTTATCGCTTGTAACGAACATAATGTGGGTGTCGTTTTCCACATAACTATATAAATAAGTATGGGCTAATTCATAGTCATGAAAATCTTCATAATTTTCAAACGTCCCCATCTTATCCTTTTCAAAAGGAATGAAATCGCTATAATCGAATTTATATCTCAGGCATAAAGCTGTATCTGTCACCGTATATACTTCATTCAAGTACATGGGGGCATATATAATTTCATTCTTTCTTCTACTCAAAGGATCGTATGCCAGAGATGAATGAACTGTTTCCTGATAAAAACAAGCCGCTTTTTGCAAATGCCCTAAACTGTCTGTATACAAAATTTTGTAATCATCATATTGGCCTAAATGATTGTTTCTGGCACCTTTGTCTGTAGCTGTAACATATTCTCCGTTAGAAAGTATCTTAAAATTACAACCGATACGGAAAGGAACATCGTGAGATGTTATATAATCTCCGTTTAATGAGAATTGCATCCATTTTCTTTTTTGATTATCATAAATGACTAATTGCTCCTGCTTAGTGTCAATGGCAAAGGATTTTGGCAAATAGAATTCAAAGGGTGCTCCCCCTTTCTCACCTAAAGATTTCAGGAATTTTCCTTTATTGTCAAAAAGGTAAAGTTTTTCCGTCCCAAGCCTGTCAAATGCATAAATCTTATTATCATAAAATTCGATATGATTACAATAAGCAAATAGAGATTTGTCTGTTGTTTCTAATGGAGTATAATAAAAGTCCTCAATTAGTTCTGATGATGGCATGGGCTCCTTTATCTCATTGGAAACTTTAATAGTTTCAAATTTCTCATCCTTTGTTGGAACTACAGTTACACTGTCTAAATTGACAGATGGAAAAGGCTTATTCTTCATTATTAATTCTTGGCAACTGCAACATACCAAAATAAACCAGAAAGGAATAATTGTTTTAATCAAATACTGTTTTCTCATATTGTGATAATTTTTATAAAGAGGATATACAAAAAAGAATTGTCGTAATCAATGTGATTTATAAAATATACTTTTTTCCCATGCGTTCGCAAAATGGAAGAGATGAACTTCCAAACAAAGCAAACACATCCAATTTGCCCTCCAATTGTTATACACTAATAAATTCTTCATAATCTTCAACGCAAATTTTAAATTCTCGACAAAGATATAGAAAAAATGTAATAATATATCAAAATACAAGAAAATATACAAGAAAATATACAAGAAAATATACAAGAAAATATACAAGAAAATATAAGTTTATGCAGATTATATAACATATATACTATTATTAGAAAATATTATTTTGATTACCAGTCTTCGGAGAAACATTCTAGATTATCAATTAACAAACTGTATTTCAGCAAGTTATTTTGTATTCGTTTTTTTTAATTCTATAACTTTACATTTACTTGTAATACAACTCTATTTATTACGCCATGAAGAAAGGAACAAAGATTCGCACAGCTCATATCTCTTCTTCCAGAATATGAATTCAAGAAATACGTCAACAGGTATAACATTTCCACTCTCTCAAGTTCACCTGTCGCGACCAATATACGGTGATGAGTTTTGCTCAGTCTACTGATTGCTCCGCCTTTAGGAGGATTAAAGTCACTCCAACTATTATCACTATGTTTGTTTTGATAAACTATTACTTTCTTTTT
>NZ_QRMP01000024.1 GCF_003473295.1 Parabacteroides sp. AM08-6 | reverse complement strand
CCTTTCTCTTGATATTTTTTAATGCGTTTGCCCTGTCGGCATAGAATCTACAAAAGATAAGGATGAAAAGTACTGGAGATAAGGACGTTTCCGCATATTCAATTTAAAAAAACAAGGGAGATGATGATGCTAATCTTTTTTAAGGTATATTTGTAGGTGATTAATCCGCACGGATAAAGAATTGTTATAATCTGATTGATAAGTTGTGTTTATGAAAAAGTACATTCTTTCTATTTTAATCTTGTCGCTCTGCATTTCTACATGTTGGGCAGGTAAGCGACTGACCGAGTATGTAAATCCGCTTTTAGGTACTGCCACGCTATGGGAACCGGAAGATTTGGGGTATGTTCGTAAAATGAAAGCGCGTACCTGGGGAGCCGAAGTGTTTCCGGGTTCCTCTGTTCCGAATGCAATGGTTCAGCTAAGCCCGGTGACCCAATACCGGAGTGGGGCCGGCTATCAGTATGAAGATACTGTTATCTATGGGTTTTCTCATACCAACAAAGGACATTGGAACTTGCTTCATATCCCTTTGCTTCCTGTGACAGGACGGGTGAATCCCGGCGATTTCTGTTCCGGATACAGTCATGCAAACGAATCCGCCCATCCGGGATATTACCAAGTATTCCTCGAACGCTACGGTATCAATGCAGAATTGACCTCTACGCTCCATTGTGCGTATCATAAATATACATTCCGTGCCGGCGACGAGAAGAGGTTGCTGGCTGATATGGCCCGCTCCAATAACCGGGTAGACGAATGGGCGATACAAAAGGTGGGAGAACATGCTTTTGCCGGCTATCAGAATGGAGAAGGCAAAATGTTCTTTTATGCCGTTTCCAATTATGGGGTGAAAGAGGTCGGACAGGTGCAGGATGGCAGGAATGTAGTCTCCATAGTGGACTTTGCCGATAGCAAAGGGGCGAAACCGCTGGAGCTTAAAATCGGCTTCTCTTTTGTCAGTGTAGAGAATGCCAAAATGAATCTGGAACAGGAAATGCTTGCAAAGAACTTCGACGAGGTAAGGAATGAAGCAGACCAGACGTGGGAAAATCTGCTTTCTAAGATAACCGTGAAGGGAGGAACTGAACGCCAGAAGGGGATTTTCTATTCCTGCCTGTATCGTTCTTTTCTTTGGCCTGCTTTACGCAGTGATGTGAATGGGGAATATACGGATGCGAGAGGTGAAGTGGTAAATGGCGGTTTCCGTTATTATACCGACCCTTCTTTTTGGGATGATTATCGCAACAAACTGATATTATTGGGGATGATTTCGCCCGATGTTACTGTGGATGTCATCAAATCCATTACCGACAAAGGGGAAAAACGCGGCGGTTATATGCCTACCTTCTTTCATGGCGACCATGCTTCCGCTTTCGTGGCCGGAAGCTATCTGCGCGGTATTAAGGGTTTCGATTTGGAACGTGCTTATAAGTTATTGCTGAAGAATGCGACTGTTCCCGGACGTGGCGGGCGTCCTTATCTGGATGAATATATGGAAAGAGGCTGGATTGCCGAGAAAGATACGACGAATGTCCCGACTTGGGACGAATATAAGGCTGCCGTGACCAAAACGGTGGAGTATGCTTACGACGATTATGCAACGGCTTTGTTGGCAAAAGAACTGGGCGACAAGGAGCATTATAAGTTGCTGATGAAACGTACCGGCAATTATAAGAACTTGTTCGACCCCGGGACCGGTTTCTGGCGCGGACGTATTGAGGACGGTACATGGATTCAGGATTTCGACCCGTATTATCCTTACTATGCTTATATGTACCGCGAAGCCAATGCCTGGCAATCTCTATTCTTTGCTCCGCACGACCCGAAAGGTTTAATCGCCTTGTATCCGGGCAAAAAGGCTGTCGAGCAGAAGCTGGATTCTTTGTTTACAGTTCCATGGAAAGGATATGAAGCACATAATATGACCGGTTTTATTGGAAACTATTGCCATGGCAACCAACCTGACCATAGTGTTCCGTATATGTACTACTTTATCGATAAGCAGGAAAAAGCCCAGTGTGTGTTGGATAGTATCATGGACAGGTTTTATGATATGGGTGCGGATAAATTGGCTTATAGCGGCATGGATGATGCCGGTGAAATGTCTTCCTGGTATGTATTTAATGCCATTGGATTGTATACTTATTCCCCGGCAGATCCGGAATATATCATCACGGTTCCTTTATTCGATGAAGTAAAGTTTACGTTGGGTGACGGCACGAAGTTTACTATCAAAAAGAACGGAAACGGACAGAAGATAACCGGTATCACTTACGGAGGTAAGAAAGTGAAAGGATGGTTTATCTCTCACGATTGGCTTAAACAGGGGAAAGAGTTGGTTATCAATACAAAATAATATCGGTTTAAAGCCGGCATAAACTTTCCTTTACCGGACGACAACGATGACAAATTGGTTTTCTTTGACCGTTTTGTCATCCAGCAGCTCGATTAGTTTTTGCTGACGGGGTGAACCGTTCCGTTCCAGTGTGGTTCGCATTTCCGTAATGCTTCGTATCATGTAAAGATAATCGTCGGTTTGTCCGTCCGGCCAGAAAGGAAAGCCATCATCCAAGTCATTTTCAAGTCCTCCGCTGTTTCCGGGTATGAGATATGCTTCGTTTTCCTCCTTTAAATACAAGACTTGTTGTGTGAGAGGCGGTCTGAATTCTTCTATATTCCCAAGCCAGTTTACCAAAGGAGGATGTTTTTTCTGGTAAAGTCCGAGGAAGAGTCCTTTCGGGTTTTCGAAGAGCGTGTGAAGCCAGATTGTACCTGCGGGTACAGGTTGTCCGGCAGGGAGATTCGGTCCGATGCCCTGTTTCCCGAAATGGATGTGGAAAAGCGGGGCGACTATATGGGCGTCTGTCAGTTGATAGACCGTGTCGCAATAGGGTATCATAAAAGTCATCCGGTCTTGTGCCTCGTTCCAATAGGAGGTCTGGAAAGAGGGAATTTCGTTTGTGTTGAACGAGCTTGAAGGCTTATACAAGGGTATTTTGCATAAAGTATCCCCCTGTAGGTTGAAAGTGGTGATACTGCCTTGAACATTTCCTTCCCGCCAATAATCGCATAATGTGTAACCTGTGGAAGAGAAACCTAACAATTTGCTCCATTCTGATTTGATGGGATATTTCTTTTCCAGGTTTTCCGGATGTATGAAATTGGTGACGGTGAGCATGGTTTCCAATGGCGGCAATTCCCCGATGCAAGGAATACCAGGCTGGTCACTTTCCTTGTTTTCTATGTCTTTTCCGCTCAAGGCGACATACATCTGGGTTGTTTTCTTATCGTAAAACAGAGACCGCCCGTTCATTTCATTATTCCATTTGTATGCTAAAGCCTTGAAACCGTAACGTTTGCTCGGCTTTCCCTGCCTCCGGTAATAGATACGCGGATTGTTGAACGTGATGAAGGCATTACTATCCGGCAAGGCGATAGCTTGTGCAACGTGATAATTGGCATCTCCTACGATATAGTATTCAATCTCGGACGCAATCTGGCTGAGTTTCAGTTGTTTCTGATTTTGTAACGCTTTCTCGACATCCACTTCCACTGGTGTGACAGAGCGGTCGTACCGTGCTTCTAACTGAGGTGATTTAGTCTGGTGTTCCCTGCATCCGGCAGACAGAAGTAGACCGATTAACCCGCAAAGCAGGAAGAGGTTTCTTTTCATATTCGTATTCGTTTATTGTTTATTTTGCTAAAATAGACAATTCTTTTAGAATGGCAAGTGTTTGGCTACCTGTTTCGGGAGAGAGGTGTTATCTGTTTTCAGTTTACATCCTGCTGCTACAACCAGAATGGTGAGTAACAGCAGGATGGAGATTGTTTTTTTGTTTATAGGAACTTATTTCTTTAGTCGGGCAATGAATACGTAATTGTTGTCATTTTCATCGATAGTAGCCTGAAGGTCGGTTAGTTTTTTCCGCATGGATTCTGTGAGGTCTTTTTCCTGAAGCAATGTCTCGATATTACTTAACAGGTTACCCGGTTCTATGTTGTTTATATAGTATCCATTCGAGAAAGCCCCGCTGGGCCACCCGATTTCCTGATTGCCGAAGAAATCGTTGAATAGCTTGAAATAAGCTCCTTTACAGGTTTGCTTATCCACAATATAATGAATCGTTTCACCGCCAACCAACATTCCTGGTTCTATTTCTACAGGAGGTGCGGATGTATTCCCCGTAAAGAAATCCGGCCATTCGCTATAGTTGTGCCAGGGGATATTGTCGGCATCGGGGAATTTTAAAGTAAAAGTCGGCTGCAGACGTCCCTTTTCCGTATCATAGCGGTAGAGCGAGTCGACCCGGGTAGGAGCGATACATAGAATATTTACATCGAATACTCCTGGTATGTTTTTGCCGGAAGTTACTTCATTACTGAAATCCATGGGTGCTTCCAGATAGCCTGGTTCGATGTAGTTCAACCGGTTCCCTTTCAAATCCTGTGTCCAGGCCACGGCAGGAATGCCTTTGAAGGGGAGTAGTACAACCGCTACTGTCCCGGCTTGGGTATCTACCCGGAATTTGGCTTTCGGGCATCTGAGGCAGAGTGGAATGGGGTCTAAGGATTTTCCTTTCAGGTCGTAGACCAGTAGTTTCTGGCTTTGCCAAGGCATTAGATAAATACGATCGTTCGCTTCATCTAACTGGGCATCATACACGCTCTGGTATTCGCTCGGTCCTTGTCCGATGGAGCCGATTTCAGTCAGGAATTTACCTGTTTTATCGAATAGTTTGAATGGCTTTGGCGGATAACCTGAATGTGCCAGAAGATAGTTCTCGGAGGCAGTTATAGCTGTTTGCCCGACAAGTGCTTCATCCCGGTTGTCTAATTTGATAATCTGCATTTCCTCGGTGAAGAAACTGAGCGGTAAGCGTATTGTATCGGCGAAAAGCTTTTGGTCGCAGACCATCACTTTATCATCGCCAACCTGAACATATTGGGCTACTACCGGACAATTATTTAAAATATCGCCGCTTTGTGTATTCTTTTTATTCCCTGTCATACAGGAAAAAGAAACTATTGCTACTGTGATTAGCAATCCGCCTAAAATTCTTTTATTTGCCTCCATACATATTTGTATTAAATTGTTTAGATGCAAATAACGGGATTTAGTTTGTTAAAAGCAAACTTATTATTTGTTTTTCGTAAGGAAATGTGCGTTTCGTATGTTTTTGTATAATAGTTTGTTTAGGGAGAGGTAAGTGTTATTTGTTTTCATCCTGTAGTAGTCCTCTTTTTGAGGAAGTCAACTACTACAGGATGAAAAAGTCTTATGTGTAAATGTGTAAGATAGAAATCTATTTCTTCAGTTGGGCGATGAAGACATAATTATCGGATTGTTACCGTATGCAATATTACATTTTTTTTGTCAAATGGAAAAAGTATATTTGCAATCTGGTAGAATTAAGATAAAGAAGATGAGAGATAAAAACCTCGACATTTACAGGGGAGCTATTATGATATACATCACCTGTTTTATTCATTTGATGTATTGGGAAGGGCTAAGTGTTGGGATTTATACAAGTACTTGTATATCAGGCATTTTAATAGAAATGCCTGATATACAAGTACTTGTATATCAGGCATTTTAATAGAAATGCCTGTTGTTTTCTATATCGCGGGTGCTTCTTTTTCTTTGTCGTCAACCAAGAGGTATGCGGAATATGTATGGTCGAGAATAAAAAGGGTAGCTGTCCCTTACTGGGAATATGCCTTGTTTTGTTTTCCTATCGTGTTGGCCTTCTTTTTCAAAAAAGGATATTTGATACCGTGGGATGATTTTTTGTTGTATCTGTTTTTTACTCCGCCTCCCGTTCCCCGGATATTTTCTCATATTTGGTTTATATTGCCTTATTTACTTATCTGCTTTTGTTTTCCGTTTTTATTTAAATGCATCAAAAAGTATCATTTTCCTTTTATTCTTTTTTACGGGCTTTTTGTCTTATTGATGTTTTGTGCAACAGACGCTCCCGAATTAATAAAAATGGTGATTGTCTATATGTTGTTTGCCGTATGGGGCATGTATTATAAACAGGATATAAAACGGCAGAATCTGGTTTGTATGCTTGCGTCTGCCCTGTATATGGGATATGCCCTGTTTCTCGGAGGCTATTCGTTTAATATGCAGTTAAACAAATTTCCGCCGAATTTATTATTTGTTTCTTATTGCATGCTGGTATTGGGAATAGGGGGACATTTGATGCAGAAAGTGGTTGTCATATTGTATAAACGGTTCGCAGGAGTGCGCAAATATATAGATGCCTACGGGAAAGACGGCTATGCGATTTATCTGGTTCATCCCTTCTCGACGGCAATCATATATGGCATCAAATATTGTTTCAATCTAAACGGTTATATAGCGGATAGCTTGTTTCTCAAGATTATTTATGTCCCGATAGGCTTTTTCTTTCTGTTGTTTGTTAATTTGTATGTTCTGAAGGTCTATAATTTCCTCCTTTCGTTCTTTTATAAAATAGTCGGAAAGATACTGTTGCGGAAAGCTACAGGTTTATAAATCTTTGACCAGCCGGAAACCGTTGTTGAAATGTTTGCTGTTCGGGTAAATGAAATAACGGCAGGTCGGACGACAAATAGCCCGTTCATTGAACCAAGTTCCGCCGCGTACAACGGCATAATGTCTTCCTTCATTATCGAAATTGTCGGAACACCATTCCCAAACGTTGCCGCTCATGTCATAAAGACCCAGTTCATTCGGCTTTTTGGTCCCGATAGGATGAGGTTTTCCTCCGGAGTTTCCGGCATACCATCCCAAACTGTCCAGTTCCATCCCTCCGCTATACAAATTGCCCGGACGACCGTGTATACCGCCTCTGGCCGCAAATTCCCATTCTTCTTCGGTAGGCAATCGGCCACCGGCCCATTTGCAATATTCCTGAGCGCCATACCAGGTGATATAGATTGCCGGATATACTTCGTATCCGTCTACCGGTTTCCCTTTTTCTATTCCCCAGTTGCAGGCATAATAAAGCGGTTCTCCCGCATATTCTCCTTCTTGTACAGTCTGACTTCCGTAGGCTTCCAGAAAATGGGCAAATTGGTAATTCGTAATTTCATAACGACTGATGGCAAAGCTGCCGACAGTCACTTCATGAAGCGGATTGTTATCCTCTTTATAGGTGGACCCCATCGTGAACGTTCCTCCTTTTATGTTTACCATTTCGGGAATGGTGTGAGCAATCAGCCATTTCTTGAATTTGATTTTATCCATCAGTTTATTGGCTTCCGTCCGTTCTGCCTCCTGTATGTTACTGTCGATAAACAGTTGTAGATACTTCATCGATATATCGTATGCTTCCTCTCCCCTAATCGGAAAAAGGCGTTCGTACAAAGTTGCTAATGCCATATATCCGTCGGTTCTATCCGGGTCGAGACGGACTCCTTCTTCATACAGTTTTAGTGCTTCTTCGGTATATTTGAGTATTTCGGCCGGTTTTCCTTCCAGCCGGAGCAATTCGTCTGCTTGCCGGATGGAATTATCGGCATAAGGGTTAATCTGATTGCTGATTTGGCGGGTAAACTTAGTTTTCTTCATTTCGACCGGAATGAGACGATAGTATTGCTGTAGCGTGTCTATCGGTAATTTCTTCATGATACGGGTCAATAAAAACTGTCCGGCATATTTATCCATATTGTTTTTGATGAACAGGATACGAAGCGAATCGCGGATTGCCGTTAACTTATTTAATTCGATTTCTTCGTCCAGTTCATAGTTGCCGGATGAGATGTGTTTGTTGTATTCCTTGTTTCCTGTTGAAATGGTATGTAAATGTGCCAACACTTTATTCAGACTGTCTATTTTTTGAGAAATGCCATGTGTTTGTTCCAGATATCCGGCATATCCCATATGTGTGGCAGCTCCTTCGAAATGTAATCCGTTGGGAAAGTCATGGATACTTCCGTCTATCCGGAGGGTGTCTATGTCAATCAGCAGGTCGCAGTAGTAAAATTCATCGTTAATGGTTGTACATAGCCAGAGATGTTGAGGGGTGTCGGATAGGGTTCCGTGCATTAAGATTCGCCCGTTCTCTATCCGCTCGGCATTGATGACCCGTTGCGTGTCAAATTGTTTCAGGAAAAATAGAGTTCCGTTTTTGACATCCCGTATGTGCGCTTCTATCACATACTGGTTGTCTGCGGCCAGTAAAAAGCTGATTCCTGTGAACAATATGATAAGCAGCGGTTTAAGCATAAACTATCATTATTTATTCAGTTCACTTTTTCTTCTGCATATAACATTACGCCGCAAAAGAACATTGCCAGAAATAAGATTAGTTGCTTCATGGTGTTTCTTTTTGTGGCGGAAGGTATATATTATTTGTTAGACAGCTTCGATAGGGTTTTAACTATCTGAAGTTGTCTAACAATTTTTATATTTTATACCGGTTGTTTTATACGATTGTTTCGGTCACCACCTGTCCATCGAACAGATTAATGATGCGGGAAGCATAACCGGCATCATGCTGGCTGTGGGTTACCATTACGATTGTAGTTCCTTCTTTGTTCAGTTCGCTAAGCAAATTCATCACTTCCTGACCGTTTTTACTGTCCAGATTACCGGTCGGCTCATCGGCAAGGATTAGTTTCGGGTTGGCTACCACCGCGCGGGCAATCGCTACACGTTGCTGCTGACCTCCGGATAGTTGTTGCGGGAAGTGTTTTTCACGATGTACGATGGCCATTCGTTCCATTGCTTCCTGAACCTTTTTCTTGCGTTCGGATGCCGATACACCCATATAAAGTAATGGCAACTCGATATTTTCGTAAACATTCAGTTCGTCAATCAGGTTGAAACTCTGGAATACGAAACCGATGATACCTTTCCGTAGTTTGGTACGTTGTGCTTCCGTGTATTTGGATACTTCGGTTCCATTCAGGTAATATTCGCCCGATGTCGGATTATCCAGCAATCCCAATATATTCAACAGGGTAGATTTTCCGCAACCGGACGGCCCCATGATGGCAACAAACTCGCCTTCTTTTACTTCTATACTGACCTTGTTCAGGGCCAGCGTCTCGACTTCCTCCGTACGAAAGATTTTTTCTAATTCAACAGTTTTAATCATAAGTGTGAGATGTTTTTTTGAATAATGTAAATAAATAAACAAAAGCCGTGCCAATTATGTAAATAATTGATATACTTATATTTATTGTTTTTATACGTATCTTTCTTCGTGCAAATGCGCACATTGATGGTTCGGAAACGCACATACTTTCTTTTCTCCGGATTTAATAGTATGAAATATCAAAACGTACGGTAGTATTTTAGAAAAAGTACCGTACGGTTTGATAAAAATAGAGGTGCGGAAAAGATTTGTCGAAAGAGATATTTGTTTAAATTTGCGGTTGCTAAAGAATAATACGTATGAATACACTTAATAAAGTCTCTTGTTATTGGTTCGTTTTCCATAATGACCAGTTGCTGCTTCATTTTTTACGAAAGACAATTTGCCTGAGTTACCTCGTAAGCTCAGTTTAGCCCGTAAAATGATAGATTGGTGGATAGAGCAATAAGAAATAAAAAAACAATGTATTTTAATAGCTTTTTATTATGAAAATAGCAACCGTACTTATCCGTACTTTTTGCCTGTTGACTTTGTGGACGGCAGTAGTTGAACTTTCGGCACAAGTGACACGTGCCGATTATTTGCGTATCGATACGTTCCTGAACTGTTCCGAACGTGTTTATTCACAGGCTATCCGCCCTGAATGGGTGGACAGTTCCCACTATTTCTGGTATAGAAATCATGAAAAAGAGGGCGATTTCTTTTATCTCGTGAATGCTGAAAACGGGAAACAGCAACGTGCTGCGGATAAAAAGAAACTGGCTGCATTCTTTACAGGCAAAAACAAACATTTGGCGGAGTTTTTCCTGAAAGAAGATGAAAAGAAAAATGACCGTTGGTGGGGAGGCAGAACGCCGGAACCTGTTGTTTCGCCGGATAATCAATGGAAAGCTTATATAAAAGATAATAATCTTTATGTGGCATCGAATTCAGAAAAAAAAGAGGAAATAGCCCTGACGATGGACGGTACGACCAACTTGCGGTATGATGCCTATTCGATAATCTGGTCGCCCGATTCGAAAAAGTTGGCAACGGTAAAGGTCCGTGAGGTGACCGAACGTCGTATCCCCCTGATTGAGTCGAGTCCGGAAAGCCAGAAACAACCGATTCTCCAATGGAGGAATTATGCAAAACCGGGCGATGTTTTACCTGTCTCCCTGCCTGTTCTTTTTGATATGGAAACGCGTAAACAGATTACGCTTGATACGGATGCTTTCGAAAACCAATATGCTCTTTACTTGACGGGATGGCGAAAAGATAGCCGCGCTTTTACTTTTGAGTTTAATCAGCGTGGACATCAGCGTTATGTGGTGGCTGAAGTAAGTGCGCTGGATGGTGTTATCCGCCTTCTTGTCGATGAAAGAGCAAAAACTTTCATCCATTATAATCAGAATTTCCGTTATGATTTGAATGATGGAAAAGAACTACTCTGGGTATCTGAACGGGATGGTTGGCGCCACTTATATCTGATTGATGGTGGTTCCGGAAAGGTAAAGCAACAAGTGACCCGCGGAGAATGGGTGGTTCGTCAGGTTGATTTCGTGGATGAGGCGAACCGGACGGTTTACTTTACCGCTTCCGGGTTTAATGAAGGGGAAGACCCTTACAATCTGCACTATTGCCGCATCAACCTGGATGGTACGGGATTTCTGGATATGACACCGGAGAATGGTAATCACCATGTTTCTTTTTCGGTTGACCGCAAATATTTTACAGATGTTTATTCCCGTCCGGATTTTCCTGCAGTCAGTCAACTGAAACGAACTGCGGATGCTTCGTTGATTGCCGTTTTACAGAAGTGCGACATTTCCACTCTTGAAAAGGAAAGTTGGCAAATGCCTGAAGTTTTCTGTGCCAAAGGCCGTGACGGAAAGACTGATATTTGGGGGAACATTCACCGGCCGAGCCATTTCGATAGCTCCAAATCATACCCGGTGGTAGAGATGATTTATGCCGGTCCGCACGATTCGCATGTTGATAAAGATTTCAGGCCGGCTAACCATTTGATTTCAAAACTGGCAGAATTGGGCTTTATTGTTGTGTCGATTGATGGGATGGGAACATCCAACCGTTCGAAAGCTTTCCATGATGTTTGCTGGAAAAATCTGAAAGACGCCGGGTTTCCGGACCGTATTGCTTGGATAAAAGCTGCTGCTGCCAAATATCCGTATATGGATACGACACGTGTCGGCATTTACGGATGGTCGGCGGGCGGACAAAATGCAATGGCAGCATTGCTTTTTCATCCTGATTTTTATAAGGCGGCAGTGGCTCTTTGCGGTTGCCATGATAACCGGATGGATAAAGTCTGGTGGAACGAACAATGGATGGGGTATCCGGTAGATGAATCGTATAGTGCTTCCTCGAATGTGGACAATGCTTGGCGGTTGAAAGGAAAATTATTGCTTATCAACGGAGAACTGGATGACAATGTCGACCCCGCTTCAACTCTACAAGTGGTGAGTGCGCTGATGAAAGCAAACAAAAATTTTGAACAACTTTATCTGCCGGGTAAGACGCATAATCTGGGTGGTCCTTTCGAGATGCATCGTATGTATGATTTCTTCGTGAAGAATCTGTTAAACCAAGAGCCGCCCGAATGGGAATAATCAAGGTTTTTCGATTGTATCCAACCAGGTTTCAAGGCAAACCTGCGGATAAAACTCCATGCTCTCCTGTACGGTAGTCACAGTTGTAGATGATTTCATCCGTTCTGCAATCTTCTCAATCGTCTCAGGATAGGCTGTTTCAATTAAATCATTCAGGATGAAAGAGAAGAAGTGTGGCTCCCGTTTCAGGTATCTGTCCATTAGCAGATAGCAGGAAGCGGGAGATGAAGTTAGTATCTGCTCTTTCAGTTCCTTATATTCTTCTGTCTCCATGTATTGGTATGGCGTGTATTCCGGCCCCATTTCGTCGCATTTGTTGAGGAATGCGGTGAATTTCTCATTGAATGCGTTCTTTTCTGAACGCGAAACCATTCTCGTGCCGGTATTGATACGGGTACGTACGTCGGGAGTAACTTTAAATATATCGGGTTCTGTATAATCATCGCTACTGCAGGAGCCGAGTAAAGCCAAGACTACCAGTGCTAATAACGTTGCTAACAGTTGTAATTTTGTCATGATGTGTTTTTATTTAATCATTCTTGTATAAATATAAGACGTTGTTTAGTACCGAATTGTTGCAACAGAACACGACTTTTTTGCAAGAAAAATTAAAATATCTTTTTTGAGAGTCTGTTATTTATTCTGCTTTTATTGTTTTTGCGGGATTAGTCCGGGCTATCCGATAAAGTTTAGAACTGATGGTTATGGCAATCAAACCGGCTGTTACAGCTAACAGACAGAACCAGAAAAGCGGATTGTTGAAGTCGTATCTTTTCTGTACTTCTTCTTGAAAAGTAGTGGCAAGCAGCCATAAAATAGGCAAGCAGAATATTGCTCCCAAACAAAATATACGGATATAAAGTTTTCCGAATAACAGGATAATATTTTTAAATGTAGCACCATTTACTTTCCTGATAGCTACCTCTTTTTGTCGTTTTTCCGTGTCCAGCGTTATGGCTGCATAAATGCCGGAGGTGGTAATGAATATGCAAATGACGGCAAGTATCAGGAAAATGTTTTGTAATAAGATTAACTGATATAAAGCTTCATTCAAATTTTCATAAAATGTTTTGACAGGGACAGACAATGTGTCGGGTATCCATTTGTACATAACCTGATTGATATGCTTCATCAATTTTTCTTCGTCTCCTTTTTGGCAACGGAGGTAGCAGTATTTGGGATGTTGAACCGGCATGATAACGAACAGGCCATCTTCGGCAGCCATAAGCAGAGAGATGTCCTCGACAACGCCGCTGACTGTGTAATTTTGCTCTGTCAGTAGCAGGTTATTGCCCATTTCTTCTTTTTCCATGTAGCCGGATAATCGTTTGTTAACGAGTACCTGGTTGGGATTTTCCGGCATTTGGCCTCGTAATATGGGAAGATGTACGAAATCCGGATAATTGCCGGATACCTTCAGGATATAGACAAGATACTTTACTTTGTTGAATATGAAATCACCGGTAATTTCCGAATTTCCCAAATTGCTATTTTCAGTGAGTAGATATTCCGTAACTATCGGGCTTTCTGTCAGTGCTCGAATCACCTCTTGTTCGATTCCTTTTAATTGTCCGGCAGTCAGTGGTACGATGAAAGTACGCTCTTGTTCCTCCTTCGGGCAGGAAGAATAGATAGCGGTATTCATTTCTCGGTTTTGCAGAAACGACATGCTTGCCAGGCCGAAAAAGAATAAACTGATAAAAAATCCGACACCCAGCATGACATTGCGGACGCGGTGTTTGCTTCCCGTTTGATTGCCTCCGCGCATACCACGTATCCCTGGAATTTTATGAATTCGCCAGATTGTAATACCGACAATGAAGGCACTTATTGCCAGCAACTCTACCAGAATGATTGCTATCTCCCTAAAAAACAGACCCATGTCAAGATATAAGCCTGTCTCCGTAATTGAATCTAATAAGTGGATAACCCAGGGGAGTACTGTTTCACTGAGGCAGAGTGCAAAAAAAGTGGCTAACAGAATAGTTAGTATTTGTTCTGTAAATAGTTGTCCGAATAATTGCCGGTTGTTGGCCCCGATACTTTTTCGCATACTTAGTTCTCGTGTCCGGTTATAGAACGAACCGATACTCAAACTGAAAAAGTTGATTAATCCACTCAACAAAACCAGAAAGCCGAAACTTTGCAAAAGCATTTTCTCACTGAAATTATGTAATCCGACTTTTTCCGCATTTATTCCTTCCACTTTGAAATGATAGTCCTCATCACCCAGTTCGGATGGCAGGTCTGTATATTTGTAATTAAAAGTAATACCTAAACCTGCTATTTTTCGGTTCAAATCTTCAATATCCGTATGGGGAGCCAGAAGGAGCGATATGGTGGTTTCCATCTCCAATAGTTCTTCTTCCTGACAACAGAAGAATAATTCGGACTTCTTTATACCTGTTAGTTGATTGGGCAGAGGAAGGTCTTTTACAACTCCCTGAATCGTATAGTATTTTTCTTCGACTTCAACGATTTTGCCTAAGGCTTCTTCTGCTTTACCATATACTTTCCGAGCCATGGTTTCACTTATCAGTACTGATTGCGGTTGCAAAAATGCTTCTTTGATTGTTCCGGTTATGGGTTGCATGGAATAATATTCCGGTATGCCTTCATTTATGCGGAAGCAATTTGTTTCGAATACGGCTTCTTTTTCCAGTCCGGACTGGAAAGTACAGATTTGTTTTCCTATGGAAGTTCCATATACTATGTTGCGGATTTCCGGTAGCTGGGCTTCTTTCAATTTCAAAACTTCCCTATAAGGATAAGCATACCATTTTTCGCCTTTGTTATTGACGGGGACGAGTTTTGCCATCTGTTCATATTCGGGAAATTGATGGTTCACCTTTGTTGCTAACGTAGTCAGATAAGTACAGACGGAAAAGGCGAGAATCCCCATGGAAAGTCCGATTGCACAAATGAAGGTTTGCGTTTTACGTATTTTCAGGTTGCGGAATCCTATTTTGAAGTAATGTGTGAGCATGGTAATAAAAAACTTTTGTTTTTCTAATTTGATTCTTATTAAAAGTACAAAAGTTGTGCCATTGTTGTAAGTGGTTGTTAGTTAGTGTGATATGTGTTCTATGGGCATGGAGTTATTGTGTGAATACGCACAATGAGCGTTCGCTATTGCACTTCTTTATGGTTCCTTTAAAGGCATAATCACTTTCAAACTATCCGCTTTCCGGATAGTATCGGCCAGCATCAGCGAATCCTTCATTATTTTCTGTAAAGTATCTTTAAGGGCAAAAGCGACTTCTGGATTATTTTTCTCGAATTCTTTCTTTTTCTTGATAATATCCGGTGTCGGCAGGTTATTATAGTTTTTCCATGTCCCGTCGCGTTTGGCGTTTCGCTTATGTACATATTCTTTCCGGCTGGTCATTTTGGCGATATCGAAAGTAACGAGCCCTTTCGGAACAAATAAGGGGGCACGTTTTACTTCGTCCAGCATACTTTGATAAACAGAAGGTATTTGAGATGACGTCAGATTATAACGCCAGAATACTGAAGGAGGCAAATCCTTTAAGGCCACTTTTCTGCGTGAGGAATCAGGTTGTATATATTCGGAAAAATCTTTTATAATGGGTAATGGCGTTACCGGAATCATTTGCATCTCCAAATCCGGCTTCTCCAGATTAATCAGAGAGCCGGACTTGATAGCTTCCATTGCCTCAGGATTTAATTGCAGCTTTTCTTTGCCCGACAGGACATTTTGAAGCCACACAGAATCCTTTTTTGTCCATTGAGCGTGTGCGTATTCCACTCCGTTCAGACAAATCAGCACCCATATAAATATTCGTTTGCGCATATATTCTTTATTGCCCGCGAATATAGACAAGTTCTCATGACTTCTTAATATAATTAGTTTAATTTGTCTTAGAAATTTAAAATGTTAATTGTTTTTGGGACGTATTGACTTTATTCGCTTTTTATCACTTCCGCAGGATTGAGCCGCGATATTAAGAAAATACGGGAGGCAATAGTTCCTGTTACAACCAGAATGATAGTAAGGGCAATACTTATCCAGAACAGTGGTCCGTCATTAAAAAATACTGTGTAAAACCGTTTCCATACCCTGAAGGCAAGCGCAACAAGCGGTAAAGCCAATAGGGCTGAAAAAAACAGCAAACGGATATATAACCAAGCAAATAACAGGGTAATAGCCCGTATACCGGCTCCGTTGATTTTGCGGATGGCTACTTCTTTTTTGCGATACTCCGTGTCCAATGTAATGGCCGAATAAATACCGAGAAGAGTAATACAAATACAAACGATAGAGAAGAAAAGAACGATGCCTTTTAAAGTGCTTTCTAAGGCTTGTTCTTCTATTATATCATCTTGAAAGGTTTTTACGCGAGGAGTGACACTTGCTGGAAGTGTTTCTATTAAGATTTTATGTATCCATTGTTTGACTGCTTTTTCTTGTCCGGGGTAGCATTTTATATAACAATGTCCCACATATTCTGAAAAATCGGCGGGAAGAAAGACGAATCCTTCACTTTGGTTGTATACATCGCTGTTGAATGTAGAGGCAATCCCGCAAATGGTATATCCGGTTGTGCGATTGTACAACGTCGTCCCGGTTTGGCTATTCTCCGGATGGCGTTCGGCAAAAAGCTGGTCTACCAATATTTCTGTATTCGATTCGATAGAATGTCCGCTTAAGAGTGGGATATTCATGAATGTAAAGAAATTGGAAGGGATACACATTATATTGGCTCCGATAGAACTGTTTTTGTCATCTTTTTCGGTTTGTATTCCTATTCCGGATGCTTCACTGGCATAGGATACGTCTGAAAGCAGTATATCTTTTACGCCGGCATGCTGGCGAAACCTTTCGATAATGTTTAACTTTTCGTTGTTTTGCATAAAAGAGTAGTCCAAAGAAATACTGAATATGGATTCTTTTTCGGGTATACTGAGTGTGTCGAATAAAGTGGTACTGGTTTTATTGAATTGCAGGTATAGGGCTGCTGCAAACGAAACGAACAGCCAGCAGATAAATAGCTGTAATCCCAACATGAAATTTCGGAGATGGTGCTTGTTTAGCCGTCTTACTCCCCCTCGTATACCGGTTTGGACTGAAATATTCCGAATACGTAAAGTGATGATTGTGCAAATGAAGATACCAAAGAGGAGTGACAGAATAAAATATTCTAAAGTTTGCCATATCATCCTCTTTGTCTCGAAATCCAGATTGATTCGGAACATGGATATTTTTAATTCTGAGCCAAATTGTTCCAAAAAACAGAACACAAGTAGAAAACTGATAATGAGTAGCAGGCTCGATTGAGTAGATAATAACCCGAATAATTGCCAACTGTTTCCACCTGTCACTTTTCGTATGCTGTATTCATGTATGCGGTTCAAAAATGTACCTATCAGAAAGTGAAAGAAATTAAGCATACCGGTCAATAGAATGAGAATGCTGGAAACTCCGGTTATCCATGAAAAAATTCGGAGTACCTGTTGTTTATTGTTGGATGCACCGATTGGACTGGCGGAAATTTTCATATCTTCATTGTAAAAATTTATTTTGAGGTCTGTATTCCGGAACTGCTTTTCAAGGTCGACAGGTTTTTTCCCTTTTTGTAAAAGTGCATATGTATCGCACCCCGTCATGCCATTTTTGAAACTTGAATTCAACAAGCCTTCGCTGTCATTTAAAGCTAATATATCGACTGTTTGCATCAGATTCATACTTGCGTTGGTCGGGAAATCCCGGACAACAACTCCTATCGTATAGGAAATGCCTCCTGTTTTGGGGGTTGATTCCGGCGAACTGATAAGCCTTCTACTCAGAATCATCTGTTTCCCGATAGCATTGTTGGGCTGTCCGAATATTTTGCGGGCTGTAGATTCTGCCATAATGATTGAATTGGGCGTTTGTGCCGCTTGTTTCCAATTCCCGGCGATTACTTCCGGGGTGAATACCTGATGATAAGTGGTATCGACTTCCATAGCGGAAAGCGTATAAGGGAGTATTTTGTCCTCCTTTACAACTACATTATATGAACGCTCCCTTATATAAACAATACGTGTAAGCGCTTCGATATCAGAATAGTTTGTTTGCAATTTTTCGACAAGTGTTGCCGGTGTTCCTGAAAAAAGTTCTCCTTCCGAATACATCTGCAATTCCGCGATTCGCTTATGAAGAGGAAAACAAGTATCCACACTTTGCATGTATCGGCAGCAATACATGCAAAGACAGAAACATAACAGACTTACGGCCAACCCGATAATAGAAATAATGTTTTGCGTTTTGTACTTGTTGAACGCCCTGATTGCAGTTTTAATATAATGTAGAAACATATTATTCCTTTCTTTTTTCTTATTCGCTTTTTATCACTTCCGCAGGATTTTGATTGGCAGCTCTCCAGATACGCCAGCCTGTGCAAAGGACAAGCAGAAATGCTACGGCAAGCCAAATAACGGGATAAAGCCACCAACTGATAGTTGTTTGTAAAACATAATTCTCTATCCAGGATTTCATGACGGTGTATCCTATAGGGAAAATGATGCAGGAGGCAATGCATAAGGATAGCAAGTATTTGCGGAAAAACGAACGGGCGATGACCGGAATGGAAGCTCCGTTTATTTTGCGTATGGCTATCTCTTTTCTGTGTTGTTCGCAATCTAATGTGACTTGTGAGAAAACTCCGAACAGGGAAATCAAGATACAGATAACTGTGACAAAATCGAGCATTCGAAGTAAAATACTTTCCGATTCCCAGAGTTTTTCGTATTCTTTTTCCGTACTGAAGATGTATGAAAAATGAATATTCGGGTTCATTTTATTCATTAGTTGTTCGATTTGCTTTTTACATTTTTCCCATTCTCCCTGATATTTGAAATGGATACTGCCTCCAGCCCCTTCTTCGCTAAAATCCAGAAGTGCCGGTTTTACCGGAACAGTTGGACCCACGATATGGAAGTTCTTTACAATTCCGGCGATTACGAATGGCCGGTTTTTCCACTTCATCGTTTTGCCGACAGGGTTATCGACTCTCATCTCCTTGGCTGCTGTTTCGTTTATCAGGATATGGTCGGTCGATTTATCTTCAGGCAATTCCCCTTTAAGCAGTTGGAAACCGTAGAAATGGAAAAAGCTTTGATTGAACCGGAAAATTTCAAAAGAGATATTTTCTACGGATTCCGGTTTCTCGTCCCATTCATTGAGTGTGTACATCGATTTGCCATATTGCGGGTAAAGCATATTAAAGTAGCCGGGCAAGATTTCTGTGACAAAAGGAAGTTTGCTTAATTCGTCTTTAAACCCATCGATGGACGGGTAAGAAGTGAAGGTCGCATGATTAGCCCGTTCGAAACCAACATTTGTTGTTCTCAGGTAATGGATTTGTTTGATTAATACACTGGAACAGAATATGAAACCGATACTGATAATGAGTTGGACTGTCAGGCTTATTTTAAGGAAAATATTTTTACTATTCCGTGTCTGTCCTCCTTTTATAACAGCATTTACAGACTGCTTGCTGAAAGAATGAATGAGCAGGCAGGAAAAAGCAAACGATAAAAGGATTACAAGTAAGAAATAGATGAATGTTTCGATGTAAATGCCGAAAGTATTGGTGGTCACTCCTGAAATCTCTTTAAAATAGGGAAGGGACAACTCTATAAAAATCATTCCGCACAAAAAAGCGAGCAATAATGTAAGCAAATATTCGGCGGAAAAGAGAGACAACAAACCGGTATTGGAAGAGCCGCATACTTTACGTAAACCAATTTCTTTCCCTCTTATGCGGATGCGGTTGACAAATAGTGTCAGGTAATTGAATAAAGCACACAATATGACTAATCCTCCGGCAACAGCAAAAAGCAGGATATGCTCGAATTGCACGGTTGCTTTTATCATCGGGTTCTCATAATGCATGGTTGTAAGCGGCGTTAGGATAATAGGAGGTAATTCGTAGTCTCCCGATTTGATTTTAGAGTCATGCAGTTTCTTTTTGAGTTCTTTTATATCCGTACCTTTCTTTACTTTGATATAAGTTTGCCAACTGGAAAAATTCCATTCCGGGGCACTATTGTTTGCATCTAATATTTCGAACGGCATATTGGAGTGTTTGCTCCATCCTTGTACAATTGCGCAAATTTTCATTTTTGTACCATATATTTCAATCTCTTCCCCCAGTGGGTCTTTCGAGCCGAAAAGCTTTTGTGCCAGTTTATCGCTGATAGCGATATTGTCACTCTTTTCAATCATAAAACTCGGCTCTCCGGCTAATACCCGGATATCGAACATTTTCATTGAAGCAGAATCCACACTCATTTGAAAGCTCTGGAAATCCGCTCCTTTGTAGTTTAATCTGCTGGAGTGAGCTTGTGTATTGCAAGCATCCTCTATCTCCGGATATGTATTTTTCAAATATCCGGCTAAAGGATAGGGGGTGATGGAAGAGATACCGGAATCGTCCATCTTCGATTCGTGCCGGACTAAATAGATTTGTCCGGCATCTTTATGGAACGTATCGTATGTCAATTCGTATCGTATCCATAACGTGGAAAGAGCAAAGCACGCGAAGCCGATGGCCATTCCGATAATACTGATGACCGATTGTAGTCTGTATTTCTTTAAATTGCGAAACGCTATTTTCAAATAATGTCGTATCATGATAATTCCTTTTTTTATTCTGATTTAATCGCTTTTGCCGGATTGATATAGGCCGCTTTGCGTGTTTGCCAGATTAATGTCAGGAGCGAAATACTGCCTGTGACAAACAGCGCAATAGCAAATATCCACCAGGAAACAGTCGTTTTATGGGCAAATCCTTCCAGGTATTTATGAATACTCAGCCAGGAAATGGGAGCTGCGAGAATAAAAGCTATCGCTAATAACTTATAATATTTCTGAAGCAACATTTGCATAATGACGGATACGGAAGCTCCGTTTATCTTGCGGATGGCAATTTCACGGAACCGTTGTTGTATATCGAATAAAGATAAACTAAATAAACCTAATGATGAAATTAAGATGGCTATTATAGCGAATATGGAATAAACTGCCGTTATCTTTTTGTCTTCTTTATAAAGTTGCCTGATCTCATCTTCTATAAAGGTATAGGAAAACTCACCGCCAACTATTTCATCATGTACTTGTTTTAAATATTGGATACATTCCTTGCGTTTGCCGGGTGTACAACGTATAAGCACTTTTGAATTCATATCGCCATCTTTTGAATAAGTTAAAATGACAGGAGGAGTTGCTTGCGCCATGTGTCCGACTTGGAAATCCTTTATTACCCCTATTATCTCGTGAGGAGGGTTGTAATTTACGTCATTCATGATTCGTAAAGGCCTTTCCGTATATAATAAGTCCGTTTCTATATTGGTGATACCTAATAGCTTTTTGGCTGTTTCATTGATAATAACCTTGTGTTGCATGTCATCGTCGATAGAAGCGTCCCATTTGCGTCCTTCAACGAGTTGAAGTTGGAATAGGTCGAAATATTGTTCGTTGCTATACATGTAAAGGTAAGCCGGCTGTAACTCTCCTCCCTCTTTTTTGAAACGGATATCTGTTTCTCCGAATTGGTACGGACTGTTACCATATACCCACTGTAGGATTAATGGGGATTCATTTAATTTCTGGTTAATCGTTTCGGTTTGTTTGAATTTTTCTAATAATTTCTTTACATAAACACTTTCTTCATCATCGTGTGAAGTGTTATCCTGAATAAATTTTACTTGAAGGATATCTTTCGTTTGGTATCCGGGGTCTGTGTCGAGCATAAACTTGAGTTGTTTGACAAAGAATACCGATAAAATAATTAATGTTATCGAGATGATGTATTGTACTACTAAAAATGTATTGCGGGATAAAATGGAATAGCCTCCTGAATTTACGGAACGTAAAGAGGTAATCGGTTTATCGTAGCTGAATTTGATATATGGATACAGCGAAGTGGCTAACGGAAAAAGAAATAACAGGCAAGCTGAAAAAGTCACATCGAACACGATTCCCGCACGTTGGGATAAACCTAAAAAGGATTCGACCGCACCGCTCGTCAATTCCACAAATACCCAGCCGATAAAAACGGCAAGAGCACTCAAAAGGAAATTTTCTATATAGAGTTGGGAGAAAAGTTGCTTCCTGTTTGCTCCAAAAACCTTTTTCATTCCAAACTCACGTCCCCGCTTCAATGTCAGGACTGTATAGATATTGATGAAATTGAATAATCCGACCAGTAGGATTAGTAATGTTACAATGAAAAGAACCTGGATATTGTTGTAATTTCCGGGGGTATATAAGTCCCAATGTTTGATTTGCGTGTTGAAATATAAATCCTTAAGAGGGAAGAATTGGTAGCGGATTTCACCTTGCCAACTCCACATGTACATAAAATCCCCCACCCGTTTGTTCGTTTCCGAAAGGTCGGCTTCCTGGCGGAATAAAGCGATACTCTGTGGTGAATGGAGCCAATATTTTTGGGCTTGAACAGAAACTAACACATCAAAATTGAAGGAACTTTGGGTAGCGGGCCTTCCAATGATACCTTCTATAGTCACTTGCTTTCCAAAAGAGAGTGTGATTTTTTCCCCGATAGGATTTCTTTTCCCGAATAGTTTATAGGCATATTCCTGAGTAATGGCTGCACTTTCCGGATTATTGAACAAATTCTTTTTGTTTCCGACAAGCAAGGGATAGTCGAATAGCTTCAAGAACGAGGTATCGACAGCGAAAAATGTGGCTGTATACTTTTTATTATTGTAAGTGATTTCATCATTCGAATGAGGAATGAATGTGGTAGAAGCTTCTACTGCCCGGTCGAGCAACGGGTCTTTGAATGTCGCTTCGTTGTTGATATTATCGCTACCTTCAAAGGATATTTTCGAGTCACCTTTCCTTTGTAAGGTCGTGATATAGAGACGGTCCAGCTTCTGGATAAAATGGTCGGTCGTGATTTCCTGCCAGATATAACGGGATAAAATCACCACACATGCCAAGCTTAATGCTAATCCTAATATATTGATAATGGCATACAATCTGAAATGGCTCAGCGAACGGAGAGCGAGTAGTATTACTTTCATGTCTATTTTTATTTATTCTGTTTTAATCGCTTCTGCCGGATTAGTCCGGGCTATCCGCGTGATTTGCCAAATAACGGTGAAGGCGATAATTGCCGCCATCAAAAGGAATAATAGAAGGAAAGGAATTATCCCGATTGTAATCCGAAGCGGATAATTCTGTATCCAAGTATGGGTAATGATAATAAGCAACGGGAAAGCAATCGCAGCAGACAGAAGTAGCTGTATGATGTTTTTCCTGCTTAAGATATAGAGAATGGCGCCTTGTGTCGCTCCATTTATTTTCCGGATTGCGATTTCCTTCTTCCGTTGTTCCGTACTCAACCTGATAGAGGCATAGATGCCCAATAGGGAAATAAGGATGCAGATGACGGAGAATAAAGAGGTCATCTTGTATAAATACTGTTCGCGTTCGATATAAAAACTGCTGCTTTCTTTTAAGTTGTTCACGTAAACTTTCGTTGCCTGGTTCACATACTTGTGTAATTCGGCTTCCATCTCTTTCCGGAATGTTTTCCGGTATTCGGGACGTACTTTTACGACGCATTCCATATTCATATAGTTCTCCTCGTAAGGCAAGTAAATGCAAGGTATAACGGTTTGATACCCCCACCTGTTCGGGCTATTGATGATATCGGGCATAATGCCTACGACTTCGTAGTAGGTCATTGTTTCCGATTGCCCCCTTTGTTTGATACCAATTTGCATACCGATAGGGTCGTTCTTGAGCTGTTGTGCCAACTTCCGGTTGATAACCGCTTTATCCTTTTCGTCGGAAGTGAAAAAACGTCCTCGTTCCATTCCTCGTTTGAGTATGTTCAGGTAGTTCGCGTCTGTGTATAGAAATCCCATCAGCTGGCTTTCTTCACTTTCTGTTATCCCTTCCCAGGTGAAGTATCCTTTGCCGAGTTGCCAGGCCCCAAGCAGGCTCATTCCATTGAGGGAAATTGATTCTATTCGGGGATTTTCCTTCAGTTTGTGCAATATTTCGGGCCGGGCGGCTTCCAGTTTATCTCCGTTGAGGGAGACTGTATACAGACATGTTTTGTCATTTTCGTCCAATCCGGCGGTTAGCTCTGTTTCAATCAGTTTGCTTTGTTGCAGCAGAAACCAGGAACTGCCTAAAAACAGGAAACAGATGATGATTTGTATGCAGATAAGGACTTCCCGTACGATGCCTTTCTTCCGGATAACCGGAGCTTTATACAAGCTTTGTATGATGGATAACCGGTTCAGCCGATGAGTGACAATCCAGCATAGTAATGCAATGCCGACTATTCCACCTGCCAGATATTGCAACATCAGGACGAGCATATACTGCTTGTCGAAATGAAAGTTGTGCGCAAAATCATTGATAACGGGGGTGAATAATTCCAGAAAGATGATGCAGAAGAAGCCGGCAATTAAAAAGGTGATACAAGCTTCCGTGAAGAACAGGATAAAGAAAGAACTTTTCCCGCACCCGTTTACTTTCCGGATACCACATTCTTTGCTTCGGTTCAGCATCTGTCCGAAGATGAATATGACATAGTTGAATAAAGCCGTCAACAATACCAGCAATCCGATGATAAGGAACAGAAGCGGCATACTGAGGCTTTGCCCGTTGGTGGAAGAGGTGTTGGATTTTAGCAAAGACTTCAGTTGTATATACATTGTGGCATTCTGATTGCTTGACAGTGGGTTCGGAAGCGGGAAATCGGCCAGAGAGCGGTTCAGTTTGTCGAGGTCCGCTCCTTTCCTTAATTTGAAGTAGTTGTTGGAGATTTCCTTCCATAACTCTCTTATGAACGAATTGGAGGTGTTGAGTATGATACCGCTATATTGTTCGAGATGACTCTGCGTGGGGAAATCTTCCATCACGCCGCGTACGGTGAACACTTCACGGGTGTTATGGAAGTCGTTTACATCCGTGAATGTTCTGCCGACTGCATCTACAGTCCCGAACAGTTTTAAGGCAGCTTTCCGGCTAATCACCACCGCGTCGGGCAGGTTCGAAAGTTCATCCGGATTGCCCGACAGCAAGGATAGCCGGAAGAAGTCGAGAAAATGGTTATCGGTATATAGAAATACTTCTTTGAAATAATTCATTTTTCCTCCATCCGCCGGCACTTCACATAATTTTTCGTTGTAAGGACGGACATCAATCGTGGAAGTTCCGTCCTCTATATCCGTAAATTTGTCGGATAAAAGGGTATAGAGGCCGGGCAAGCGGCAGACGGTGAATCCCTGCCCCTCCTTCTCGTATGCACGGTAAATCCGGTCCACCTCCCGAATATTCTTATCGTAATCTAATTCGAAACGGAACAAATAAGAACAAAAAGCGAAGCAGGCAAAACCAATCGACAGACCGATTATGCTAATAGCTGATTGGAACTTATAGCGTAATAAGTTTCTGTAAGCAATTGTCAGATAATGCTTGAACATATAGTTTCCTCTTGTCTGTTATTTTAATATCAGTTCTTCCGCATCCCCAAAGGTAGTGTATCCTGTGACAATGACCTTGTCGCCGGGTTGCAATCCCCCTGTGATTTCATATTGCTGCGGATTTTGCCGTCCGATGTTGATAGGCACTTTATGGGCCTTGGTCCCGGACTCGTTCAGTTTGTAAATCCATTGTCCGCCGGTGGTCTGGAAGAAATCGCCACGCGGGATGACAAGTGCTTCTTCCGGTTGCCCCAGTTCGATTTGTACGCGGAAACTTTTTCCGATACGGATATTCTCCGGTTTTTCGTCCGAGAAGACGAGGTCGATGTCGAAACTGCGGTCTTTCACTTCGGGAACTACTTTGGTGATACGCAGCGGATACTTTTTGCTCTGCCATGTGATAGTGGCGGGCAATCCCGTCGTAATCCGGTCGATATAATATTCGCTTATCGAAGTGTGTATCTTGAACTGGTCGAGCACTTTGATTTCGCCAATCGTTTCCGTGTTCTGCACCTGCTGGCCGGGCGTTACTTTCACGAAGCTGAGTTGTCCGGAAATCGGAGCGCGTACAATCAGGTTTTCCATCCGTTCCTCTGCCCGTTCGAACTTCTTGCGTTCCCGTTCGAGGTCGTTTTTCATCAACTCCCGGCGGAGTATCGTGGCGGCACTGTCGTGGCGCAATCCTTCCAGTTGCAGGGCGGTGCTGCGTGTCTTGTATTCGAATTCGTCGCGTTGTACTTCCAGTTGGGCTTTGCTTTTTACCCCCATGTGATATTCTTCCTCATCGAGTGAGTAGCTTTTTTTCAGGCGGTTCAGTTCATAAGTCGTTTGCAAGGTCTGCTGTTGCAGGTCGATGCTCTTCTGTTCCATCTCGATTTCTTTTTCTTTATAAGTGATAAGCTGCTTTTCCCATTCGTCACGTTGGTCCTCGATGTCGCGCATCAGATTGGGGTTTAAAAGGGTCAGGACGGTGTCACCTTTACGGAGCATGGTTCCCTCTTCGGCAATAATCCGGTCTACGCTGCCGGCTTCGCTGGCATTGACTCGGATGGTCAGGATGGGCTGTACCACACCTTCCACATCCACATATTCCAGGAACTTGTCGCTGGAGGCTTCACCGATAATCAGATTTTCGGCATCCGTACGGAGCCTCCGTCCGCCCGAAGCTACAATTCCGACGTAGATTAGTAGGGCAACAAAAGCTACCGCGCTTATGATATGCCAGCGGTAACGGTAATAAACGGGCTTCTTTTTTATCGGTTTGTCCATTGTCTGTAATTTTTAATAGATATGATTTCCATTTGTTTCTCCTGTCCGGTGGAGTAGCGGCTCTGTACCTTTGCCGAGTGCCATCGTAGTGGCACTACGGTGTCATGCCGTTGGCACTCTTGTGCCATGCCTGTGGCACTGCTGTGCCACCGCAGTGGCATTGCCTCGTCACAACGGGCGAATTGGCAGAAAGCAGGGGAGACAGAACGACTGTCCGCCGGGCGGTTTATTTTAATAATAACGAATAATCTTCGATGATTGGAATCTTTTTTTCGAAATCGTAGCCGGTCAGGCTGCGGAGTCCGTAATAGAGATTCCAATAATTATATAAGGCCGTGATATACGAACGGCGCGAATTATCTTTTTCGGCAATAGCCGCATTCAAATCCAGTATCGTCGATTTCCCGAGAAGATAAAGCCTGCGGGCCACATCGTTGCGGCGTTGGGCCGTCTGGTCTGTCTTATAGGCGATGGCCACTTTGTCCGCTTGCAGGTTGAACTGCTTGACCAACTTGGCTACATTCAGTTCGAAGTCCGTCCGGCTCTGTTCCAGTTCGGTGTAGACTTTATCGCGGTTGCTTTTGGCTACTTTTACGTTTCCCTTGCCTACGCCCCAGTCCAGTATCGGAATACGGATGCCGAGCGAAACCAATTGCTGGTCCATCGGGTGACGATAAGCGTTTTTGAATGCCTCGTTGCTTTGGGTCAGTCCGAACTGCGCATATAGGTTTGCCCTGAAGCCCCGGTTGGCTTTCGCCTGCGCTACTTGTCTTTCGCTTTCGAGCCGCCTGTATTCGAAGCTGCTGATATCCGGGTTGTTCTGGAAAGCGAACTGGAGTGCTTCGTTTACGTCGACCGGGAAACGGGGCACATTATCTTCCGGAATAACGGTTAGCTCAATGTCCTCGGATATTCCGAGGTAGCTACGGAGGGACTGTATGCAGTCGTCCACCTCGATGCGGGCGTTGAGGCAGTTGGTCTGTTCCGTCAACATGTTGAGCTCCAGCTGAAGCATTTCGTTTTCCGTGATTGTACCTATATTATAACGCCCCTGCGCGTATCGGTAGAGCGTATCGGCATTGGCATAGTTGTAATTGGCGATTTCCAAAGAGGCTTGTGCGTTGGCCAGGTTGAAGAAACGCGAAGTGGTGTAGGCCGCCACCAGCTCAAGTGTTTCGATATAGCTTTTCCGGGCTTCGTCGTATCTGACCGGCGCCATCCGGCGTTCCCATTTGAAACTGTTGATGCCGAACAGGTCCTGTTGGTAGCCGATGACGATAGGAGTACTTTTATAGGAAGAAACATTATCGGTAAACATATCCATCCGGTTCAGTCCGGTGGTCAGCATCAGCTGGCCGCCTGTCAGGGCCACGTTCTGGCGGATTTCCAGGCCGGCATCGACCGACAGCTGGTTGCGGTGTACAAACTTATCGCTACCGTCCGACAAGGTGACGGATTGTATGGAACGGTTCAATACTGGGTCGGAAGTCAGCGTCAGGCTGGGAAGATAATTCGCCCGGAATGTCCGCCAGTTCCAGTAGGAAGCGCGGAATGAATGGCGGGCGGCGATGGCTTCGGGCGATTGTTGCCGCGCCATCTCGATTGCCTCACTCAGGGTAAGGGATAGTTTCTTTTGCCCCCAGAGTTGAAGCGGGAGCAGCAGAAGTATAAATATGGTAAGTCTGTGTTTCATGCTTTTATAGAAACAAATAACATGCCATAAATATAAAGACTTGATTTATAATGTTTAAACCTTTATCCCTTCGGGTGGACAGCGTGCAGATGCGCACAAAAAACGTTCGTTTGCGCACGCACATCCTATTGTATTAATCTTTATCTTTACCCCAAATTATCACCGGAAATGAAACAGGGAAAGATTTTAATTATAGACGACAACGAAGATGTTCTTTTCGCACTGAACCTGCTGTTGGAACCTTATGTGGAACAGATTAAGGTGACGACGCAGCCGGAACGTATCGTTTATTTCATGGAAACGTATGTGCCGGACGTAATCCTGCTGGATATGAACTTTAAGCGCGATGCTATCAGCGGGCAGGAAGGTTTCTTCTGGCTTGAAAAGATAAAGAAGGCCGACCCGAATGTGGTGGTCCTCTTTATTACCGCGTATGCCGATACGGAGAAGGCTGTCCGTGCGATTAAGGCGGGAGCGACGGACTTCATACCCAAACCTTGGGAGAAGGAAAAGCTGCTGGCCACCTTGTCAGCCGCCCTCGAACTGCGGTCGAGCCGAACCGAAGTACAAGCCTTGAAGCAACAAGTGGAGGCCTTGGGTGCTCCCGAAGATACCGGTTTCGAAATCATCGGCGAGAGTGATGCCATGCAGGAACTGTTCGATACGATAGAGAAACTTCGGAATACGGATGCCAATATTCTGATATTAGGGGAGAACGGGACGGGGAAAGACCTCGTGGCACGCGCCCTTTACCATCATTCGCCGCGTGCCGGGCAGGTGTTTGTCGGTATCGACTTGGGGAGTATACCGGAACAGCTTTTCGAAAGCGAATTGTTCGGATACGAAAAAGGTGCGTTTACCGATGCCCGCAAGGACAAGCCGGGACGTATGGAAGTGGCTTCCGGGGGAACTTTGTTCCTGGATGAGATAGGAAACCTGAGCCTTCCCATGCAGGCGAAGTTGTTGACGGCAATCGAGAAAAGGCAGATTGTACGCTTGGGAGCTACTCGCATCATTCCGATAGATGTCCGGCTGATTTCGGCTACCAATATGAATATTCACACGATGGTGCAGGAGGGGAGCTTCCGGCAGGATTTGCTTTACCGTATCAATACGATAGAGTTGCATATTCCGCCTTTGCGCGAGAGGGGAAATGATATTTTACTGTTGGCTGAATATTTCCTGAACCGTTATTCCCGGAAATATAAGAAGACGTCGGCAGGCCTTTCGCGCGATGCCCGGACGAAATTGCTGAATTATTCCTGGCCCGGAAACGTGCGGGAGTTGCAACATGCTATCGAACGTGCCGTCATCCTTTCGGACGGTTCGATGCTGAAACCGGAAAACTTTATGCTTCAGCCCGCGCCTGCCGGTAAGAAGGCCGAAGCGGAAGAATTGAACCTGAGTGTCTTGGAAAAAGAAGCTATCGAGCGTGCTCTACGCCGTGCCGACGGGAATATCACCCGTGCAGCCGAGCTGTTGGGCATAACCCGCTTTGCCCTGTATCGTAAACTGGAAAAGCTGGGCTTATGAAACGTTTTGCTATATTCTTGAAAATCATCTGTTTGTTGCTGCTTTCGCTGGCAATTGCTTTTCTACTGCTGAAGGAATTGTATTTTACCGCAATTCTGAGTTTCCTGTTGTTGCTGGGGGTCGCTTTCTCGCTTTATATGGATCAGAGAAAGATGATACGCCGGATGGAGTATTTGATATCCAACATTCATTATGGGGATATGAGCCTCTCTTTTCCTGTCCCTTCATCGAACGGCTCGGAGGCCAAGCTGACCCGTTCGATGAACGAGGCTTTGACAGCTTTCCGTTCCCGCCTTTATAACGCGGTTGTGGCTGAGGCGGAAACGGAAGCGTGGCAGAAATTGATACGGGTACTGACCCATGAAATCATGAATTCGATAGCTCCCATCATTTCTTTGTCGGAAACTGTTACGGAGCGTGCCGCTTCGAATGGGATGAATGAAAAGGATTATGCCGTGATGCTACAAGCTATGCAAACTATTCATCGTCGCAGTAAGGGATTATTGGGGTTTGTCGAGAATTACCGGAAGTTGACGCGTATTCCGGCTCCTTCCCAGAAACTTTTCCCTGTCTCCGTCTTGTTTGACGACCTCAGGCGTTTGTATCCTCCGGGAGATGTCGCATTTTCATATTCTATCCGTCCGTCCGAACTACGTCTGTATGCTGACCGGACTTTGATAGAACAAGTATTGATAAATTTATTGAAGAATGCCGCCGAAGCCTGTAGAGAACGTCCTTTCCCTCGCGTGATTACTTCTGCTTTCATTCGCGAAGGTATGCCGGTGATAACGGTTGCCGATAATGGTTGCGGTATTGTGGCGGAAGCGATGGATAAAGTCTTTGTGCCTTTTTTCACGACCAAGCAGGGCGGTTCGGGAATAGGATTGAGCGTTTGTCGCCAGATAATGAACCGGCATGGCGGAAGTATCACGGTGGTCTCGGACGAGGAAAAGGGTACTATCTTTACCCTGCAATTTCCCCAGGCGCGTATTTTATGAGAGAGTCCTTACTTTAAATGTTTGCGGATGATTTTCTTTAAATCGACCTGTTTGATTGGTTTGGCGGCATAACCGTTGAAACCACTTTGTTTTACCCGTTGTTCGTCTTCGGCAAAGGCAAAAGCTGTAACGGCAATAATCGGAATGAGTTTATCTTCTTCGCGGATAATCGTGGTTGCTTCATATCCGTTCATTTCGGGCATTTTGAGGTCCATCAAGATTAGGTCCGGATGGTGCTGGCGGTAAAGCTCCACAGCCTCTTTCCCGTTACGCGCATGTATCAAGTTGTAGTCTTTGAGAATGGCGTGTATCAGGATGTAATTGCTTTCATTGTCTTCGGCAATCAGTAAGGTCGCTTTTCTTTCGATGGAGGATATTTCCACAGTTTCCTTCTTTTCCGGTTGTAGTTTTATATCCTGGATAATCGAGTCCGGCAAGGTAAACCAGAAAGTCGAACCTTTCCCTAGTTCCGACTCAACACCGATTTCTCCGTTCAACTTCTTTACAATCATCTGACAGATGGAAAGTCCGAGACCGGTTCCTTGGGCAAAATTGTTTAATTTTACAAAGCGATTGAAAATCGTATCTATCTTGTCCGGTTCGATGCCACAACCCGTATCGCTGACATAAAAGTAAAGTAAGTCCCCTTCGTGCCGGTAGCCGAAGCGGATGCTCCCTTTTTCTGTGAACTTGATAGCATTGTTGATGAAATTCGTAATTACTTGCGATATACGGTTCTTGTCGGTCTGGATTACGCAGTACGGGAGCTTGTCGACGAATTCCACTTGTACGCCTGCTGCTGCTTTCAGCCTGGATGATTGTTCGATATCGGAGAGCAGTTGGTTTATGTCAATGTCCGAATCGATAAACTCTAACGTGCCGGCTTCTATTTTGGCTACATCCAGAATATCATTGATGAGCTGTAGGAGCAGTTCGTTGTTGCTGTTTATTATATTGATATATTCCTCCCGTTCTTCCGCGTTCTCGGCAGACGTCAGCAGACCGGAGAAGCCGACGATTGCGTTTAACGGAGTACGGATTTCGTGGCTCATATTGGCAAGGAAAGCAGACTTCAGACGGTCGGACTCTTCTGCTTTTTCTTTTGCTTTCCGAAGTTCTATTTCTCCTTCCTTCTGTTTGGTTACATCTTCTTTTTTGAAGATGACGCCTAATATCTCACCATCCGAGTCCAGGACAGGATTGGCCAGTACATGTATAAATTGTCCGACTCCGCATTCTTTTACCGCTTCAATCTTCTTTCTGCTTTCCATGGCTTCTATCAATATGCAACCTTCACAGAAAGGAGGTTCACCGTCTTTTTCCAGACAACAATGTTTCGGACCGTATTTGGGTGTACAAGGAATCTTGATGTCATTTTCCCATTTGATGGAGAAGTCCGGGTTAATGAATCGGATGGAAGCCTGAATATTGTTCATGATAAGTACATTATCCTTTTGCAAATCCAGCAATTTGTTTTTCAGTTTACTGGTGCGAACAAAGAAGACAAGTATCATAATCAGGAACAGCAGTAGTACGATTGCAATGATAAGTAATATCTCGAACTTATATTGTACGAAGATACCCAGTTCTTTATTGACTATAACGGAATGAAGCGGAAGAACATCGGTTGAGATGTTTTGCTCTTTAAGCTTTTTGGCATCGAATGTGTAGACATTGGGGATAACTGTTGCATGTAACCCTTTTTTATCTGGTTTTTGTGTACTCAGAATTTCAATTGCCTGTTGAGCCAAATCTTTACCGATAGGGCGATATTTGGGGATACATCCTCCGATGGCCCAGTGTCCCAGTCCGATAGAAGTCAGTGAGAAGGCCGGTATTGTAGGATTAGCCAGCATCATGGTATAAGTGGCATTCCCTACATAGTAACCGTCGTTTACATCCACACGCCAAGTTCCCAAAGCGATTACACTCTGAGGGGGAAGTTGTTTGATTTGTTCGATAATATTATAAATATCGTTCTTTCGGCCATCCAGCGTGATAAGGTCAATATCATCTATCTTTTCAATCTCTTTTTTTACAAAAGCTTGAAGGGAAATGCCGCCATAGCTGTTGTCTGTGATTAGAGCAATATGCCGGGTGTTAGGGTATAACTTCTTTATTAATTCAACGTTACTTTTTATATCGTACGAATAGATTAAGCCTCCCAAATAACGGTTCTCACTATTGAATTGGTTAATATCAACGCTTTCCGGATTCCAGTCGGAAGTAGAAAGACTGCTATCCGGCAATAATACGGCATTGCGGCTTACCATGCCACAAAGTACCGGAGTATCTCCGATTATTTCATCATCCTGAGAAAGGTAGGAAGACCATCCTTCCTGACCGAGGATGACAATCAGTTGCGGTTTGTTTTCTCCGGTATATTTTTTCAGGAGATTATACATGCGCATTTTCCAATATGGAGCCTCAGGAAGACTTTTACAGTTCATGTTTTCGATAACGACAGGGGCGTTTCCTCCCAACCGCTTGTATTCGTCCATGAACTCTGATATATTTTGTGTTGTATTACGGGTATCCGGATTATAAGAACTGATGATGAGGATAGGGTTGTTCTCATTCGCATAAATAGCAGGTGCAAGTAAGAAACTTGCAATTATAAAGATGAGTTTCAGAGAGTACCCTATATGATTCAAGGATGAATTATTCATTCAGTAAACTATTACTATTTAGTCCGGAAAGTTCCCTTTCTCAATTATTGTTTGCAAAAATAGGAAATATTTGATAAAATACTGTGATAAACAGCAACAAAAGAATAGCTTGAAAATTAAGTTCTTTTTTACGCCTTAGATTTCAACGGTGACCCCGATACTGGGGAGAAGAGTTCCTGTTTGGCGGCGGATGGCTTTCAGTTCGTAACGTTGTTGTCCGGCTGGGGATTCCGGATTTAGTATCTTACCTGTTTTGATATAGACGTCCTGCTGGTTGTATTTGGAGTTCAGTACGTTTTGAAGGTCGAGGTAGAAGCCTAGCATTATCTTTTTCAAGTAAAATGTTTTGTCCACGCGGATATCCAGTTGAGTGAATGGTTTCAAGCGTTTGCTGTTGAATTGGCTATAATCGTAATATAGGCTGCCACTGGCATCCCAAGCTTCGACAAGGCTGCTTTTCTCTATGTCATACGGCGTATAGGGAGCACCACCTACAATACGTAGTTTGGAACCGACATCCCAGTTTCTCGGAAGGGAATAAGTTCCGCTGAAAGTGAATAGATGACGATTATCCCAAGCGGAAGGGATATATTTACCACTATTTCTGCCGTCTTTGAATTCACTGCGAACAAAGGTGTAAGAGGCGATGAAAGTCAACCCTTTATAGTTGTACCAACGGCCCATCACTTCCATTCCATAGGCACGCCCTTTGGCGGTGGAATTGACTTCTTCGTTGCCTAGTACGCCGTAATCCGTCCCTTTCGAGGCCAGCGGGATGCTGTCTATGAGCGACATAGGATAATGATTGTACTGTTTATAGAAACCTTCTGCTGTGAATTTCAGATAGTTGGAAGGACGGTATTCCAGTCCCAGTCCGGCCTGGTTACTGCAGATATAGCTAAGTTCGTTGGTTTTATTCACAAAGTAGCCATTTTCATCCTTGAAACCGAGTGTCGTATAAGGCGGAAGTTCGTAAAAACGTCCGGCATTGGCATTCAGATAAACGGGGCCGAAAAGCCGGTAGGAAAGTGATAGGCGCGGTGATAGCTGCTTTATTAGGTTATTCATTTCTGAAGAATAGTTGTTGGCATCGGCCCGGAAGCCCAACGAAGCGGTAAACTGTTCATCATGACTTTCGTAAATAGCGGTTGCATATAATCCCCACTTCCAAAGTCCCAAGTCGGTTCGATAATTGATTTCGTTAGGAATTGTTGTAAACTCTTTCTGAAAAGTGCGGTTCTTATAGGTCGCGTATTCTGCGTTTGCACCTGCATTGAGTTGTACAAAAGGTAGGCGGAATGTGTTTTCGGTGCGGAACTTATTCTCTATTTCGTCTGAGCGGTAGTTCAGTGTCAGGTTGTCGGGGCTGCTTTCGTCGTTATCACGATATTTGATGTTTTTGTTGTTCAGTTGGCTGCGACTGACAATCAGCGAGTATATGTTCCTGCCCGCATAATGTTTGTAGACGGCTCCCAGTGTGTACGTCTTTTGTTTGACAACGGGAAGGTAAGAAAGGATATATTGGTTCTCTTCGCTCATATCCTCCATCCCTGTGTTCAGCTTCATGTTGTCGATAGCTCCTAATCCTAAGAAGGTTAACTCATTCTTTTGGTTGAAATGATGCTTTATTTTAAACTGGGCGTCCGTAAAAGTCGGTAGGAATGGCAACCCAATCATATCGAACAGGAATTGCAAGTACGAACGGCGGAGGGATACCTGCCAAGTCGTTTTCTTTCCTAGCGGACCGTTTGCCGAGAAACCAACATCGGATGCTCCGAGAATACCCCGGAATGAAGCTTTCTCCTTATTTCCGTCCTGAAGTTTAAAATCCAGTACCGAACTGAGCGCATTTCCCCTGGCAGCCGGGAAAGCAGCTGAATAGAAATTCACTTCGCGGATAAAGTCCGGATTAATAATCCCGACTGGTCCTCCTGATGCTCCTTGCGTAGAAAAATGGTTGATGTTCGGTATCTCCACCCCATCCAGGAAGAAACGGTTTTCGGATGGTCCTCCACCTCTGACCATCAGGTCGTTACGGAAAGCAGCTGTCGATGCTACCCCGGGAAAGGTTTGTACCACCCGGGAAATATCTCGGTTGCCTCCCGCACTCTTTTCTATTTCTTTAAAGCCGATTACGCGCAAGCCGAGCGGACTCTCTGCCGTCTTGCGGAAAGGTGAAGCTACAATGGTGACGGCTTGTAAACTTTCGCTACTTTCTTCCATTTCTATCGGGAAAAAGACGTCTTTGTTGGCTACGCGGAATTCAGCCGTCACTACCGGCTTATAGCCTAGATAGGAGGCTTGCAGGCGATAACTGCCGGGAGCTACGGATGGTATTTCGAAATATCCGGCCGAGTCGGTCACACTTCCTTTTGCCGTGTTCCAGATTGCCACATTGGCAATGTTGATGGGTTCACCGCTTGCCGCATCTTTTACTATTCCTTTAATCGAATAGCTCTGTTGCGTTTTTGCTGTCTGTACGGCAACGAACGAAAGGAGGAAAAGGAAAAGTACTTTGTACATATTCGGCCTGTATTAATAATCCGTTTACAAAGATATGAATTTATATGGCTCTTTTGTTGATTTGTAAGGCAAGATTGTCCGTTTCACAGTTGTTAGACAAATCTTCCCTATCTTTGTCGGCTGAAGGAAGAAAATAGAGGAAGATGAACGAAAATAGGATTAACCGGGAATTGCAACTGACGGCAGATGGCAGTCATACTTTGTTCCTGCCAGATATGGACGAACATTATCATTCGGTGAACGGTGCGGTACAGGAATCGCGTCATGTGTTTATAGAAGCGGGGTTACATCATTTGGAGCGGGAAAAGGTAAAGGTGCTGGAAATCGGTTTCGGTACGGGACTGAATGCATTCCTGACTCTGTTGGATGCTGAGGCGGCCGGACGGGAAATTTACTATTATACGGTGGAACGTTATCCATTGGATGCCGGATTGACGGAAGCTTTGAACTATGGAGAGCTGGTCTGTGCGGAGAAAAAGTCCTGTTTTCATGCGCTTCATCTGGCAGAATGGGGAAAGCCGGTCAGGGTTTCAACGCATTTCGTCTTGCATAAATTACAGGGCGACAGTAACAAGATGGAATTGCCCGCTGAGATTGATTTAGCCTATTTCGATGCTTTTGCACCGGACAAGCAGCCGGAAATGTGGAATCAGGAGATATTCGATAAGCTGTATGCCTGCATGACAACCGGAGGCATTCTGACTACCTATTGCGCTAAAGGGGCAGTCAGGCGTATGATGAAAGAGGCCGGATATGCTGTTGAAAGAATACCCGGCCCTCCTGGAAAACGCGAAATGTTACGCGCTGTCAAATTATAAAAGAGCTTCTATTTTAGAAACAAATGTCGGTTTGGGAGCAGCTCCTACCTGTTTGTCTACAACCTTGCCATCCTTGAAGAAAAGAACGGTTGGTATGTTGCGGATACCGAATTGGGCTACTACATCGTTGTTGTTGTCGACATCCATCTTTCCGATTGTCACACGGCCATCGTATTCTGTAGCCAGTTCGTCGATGATGGGAGATACCATGCGGCACGGACCGCACCATTCTGCCCAGAAATCAAGCACCATAGGTTTGCCGGAGTTTACCAACTCCTCAAAATTCTCATCAGTAATTTGTAAAGCCATAATTGTATATATTTTTAGTTAGTTATCAGTTGGCGCTGCCAAAAGTAATAATTCTTTCCGCACTGTACAATATCAACTGTTAATTTTAAAGTCGATATATTCATTTTCCTGCAGGAACTCAACCAAGTTACGGGTTACGTTCAGCCGGATGTTTTGCGAGAAAAAGTTTTGCGAGATATTATGTTCGCTATCCACTACCCTAAAATATAACAGGCTTTGTCCGGGATTGTTTTTTATCAGAACTGAAAGTTCGTTGATAGTCGGTTCGTCCAAGTCATGAATTGGAACGGTGATACTGATTTTCTCTATCAATCGGTCTTTCTCATCTTGCAGGAGACGGATGGAACCGATTTTGAAATCCAGCTCGTTCTCGTTCCAGCGGCGCGGTTCCACGCGGGCGTTAATAAGCAAATACATTCCGGTTTTACAGTATTTGCTATACTCGATATAATCGTTGCCGAAAAGAGCTATTTCGCCACTGCCTGTAAAATCTTCTATCTTGACGATGCCATACGGTTTACCGTTTTTGGTAGTTCCTTCCCGGAATGCAGTAACGATACCACCCAGCAACAACTCACGTCCTTTCAGGCTGTCGCGGTCGTTTATCTCAGCCATACCGGTATTGCATACATACGTCAATATAATGCGATAATCGTCCAACGGATGAGCGGAGAGGTAAATACCGACAAGATCTTTTTCCTTATTTAGCCTTTCCAGGTCGCCCCAACGTTCGCATTGCGGAATTTCAGGTTTGGCGATAGGGACGAAAGCGTCGCCTCCGAACAGGGAGTTGGTCGCCGTACTCTTGTCCGTTTGGAATTTATTCCCGTAACGAACGAGCGTTTCAAGGAAAATTTCGCCTTTCCCCGTTTCGGCAAAGAACTGTTCGCGTTGGATGCCGAAGTTATCGAAAGCACCGGCCAAAGCCAGCGATTCGATGTTTTTCTTATTGCAGGCAGTCAGGTTGACGCGTTCCACGAAATCGAAGATATTGCTGTACGGTCCGTTCTTTTTTCTTTCTTCGATAATGTTTTGTACGGCCGCTTCGCCTACTCCTTTGATAGCACCCAGACCGAAGCGGATGTTCTTGTTCTTATCGACACTGAACTTCAGGATGGATTCGTTTACATCCGGGCCGAGTACTTGGATACCCATTGTCCGGCATTCATCCATAAACTTGGTGATATCCACAATGTTGGACAAACTTCGGCTCAATACGGCCGCCATGTATTCGGACGGGTAATTGGCTTTCAGGTAAGCAGTCTGGTAAGCAACCCATGAGTAACAGGTGGCATGACTTTTATTGAACGCGTAGGAAGCGAACTTTTCCCAGTCGGACCATATCTTATTTAATGTATCTTCTTTGTAACCATTCGCCTGGCCACCTGCCATAAACTTGGATTTCAGATGGTTCATCTTTTCAATCAGTTTCTTACCCATTGCTTTACGAAGGGCATCACTCTCACCACGGGTAAAATTAGCCAACAGGCGGGACAGAAGCATGACCTGTTCCTGATAAACCGTAATACCGTATGTGTCTTTCAAGTAACGTTCCATTACAGGAATATCATATTTAATCTCTTCCCTGCCATGTTTACGGGCGATGAAGGAAGGGATATAATCCATTGGCCCCGGACGATACAGGGCATTCATGGCAATCAGGTCTTCAAACTTGGAAGGTTGTAGCTCCTTCAAATATTTCTGCATGCCGGCGGACTCGAACTGGAATGTTCCGGTTGTTTTACCTTCACAATATAATTTATATGTAGGAGGATCTTCCAGGCTGATATGGTCGATATCCAAATCCTGTCCGGTGGTCAGTTTGATGTTCTCAATTGCTTCTTTAATGATTGATAACGTCTTCAACCCCAGGAAGTCCATCTTGATAAGTCCCGTTTCCTCGATGACGGAACCTTCATATTGGGTGACCAGCATTTCTTCTCCGGTATCTTTGTCCTTGGCCGTGCTGACGGGAACAACGTCCGATATGTCATATCGTCCGATGATAACGCCACAAGCGTGTACGCCGGTATTACGAACATTCCCTTCCAGCATTTGGGCGTATTTCAGGGTATCGCGTGCCAGCGGGTCGTTGCCGGTAGCGGCTTCTTTCAGTTCGGGCACATAATTGATAGCATCGCCTAGCTTGAATTTCTTCATATCCGGAATCTTATCCGGCACTAACTTGGCAAGTCGGTTTGACTCGGATAACGGGAGTTTCTGTACACGGGCTACATCCTTGATGGCGGATTTGGTGGCCATTGTACCGTAGGTAATGATATGTGCCACGCGTTCCGCTCCATATTTCTCCGTAACCCAGCGAAGCACTTCGCCACGTCCGTCATCATCGAAGTCGGTATCGATATCGGGGAGGGAAATACGGTCCGGGTTGAGGAAACGTTCGAACAGGAGGTCGTACTTAATCGGGTCTATTTTTGTAATACCGAGGCAGTAAGCAACAGCCGAACCTGCTGCCGAACCACGTCCGGGACCAACCGAAACACCAAGCTCTTCGCGGGCAGCACGGATGAAATCCTGCACAATAAGGAAGTATCCCGGGAAACCCATTGTTTTCATGATGTGCAGTTCGAAATTCAACCGTTCCGTCACTTCGTCGTTTAGGTTTTCGCCGTAACATATCTTGGCTCCGTCATAGGTCAGTTTTTTCAGGTAGTCGGCTTCCAGCTTGATACGGTATAATTTATCGTATCCGCCGAGTTTCTTTATTTTAGAATGTGCTTCTTCTTCGCTGAGTACGATATTCCCGTTTTCATCGCGGGTAAATTCTTCAAACAAATCTTGTTCGGTATATTTCTGCCGGTACGACTCTTCGGTACCGAACTCTTCCGGAATGGCGAAAGTCGGCATGATGGGGCCGTGGTCGATAGAATAAAATTCTACTTTGCCGGCTATCTCCGTTGTGTTGCTGAGTGCTTCGGGAATGTCGGCGAAAATGGCATTCATTTCTGCCGTAGTCTTCATCCATTCCTGCTTGGTATAACGCATACGGGTCGGGTCGTCCAAATCTTTTCCTGTACTGAGGCAAATCAAACGGTCGTGGGCTTCGGCATCTTCCTCATTGACGAAGTGTACATCGTTGGAGGCAATCAGCTTGATATTATGTTTATGAGCCAGTTCAATCAGGACTTTGTTTACTTCCTGTTGCTTAGGATAAGTAGTGTTGTCGGCATTGGGGTCATGTGTTTCATGCCGTTGCATTTCCAGATAGTAGTCTTCGCCGAACAATTTTTTGAACCAAAGGATGCTTTCTTCCGCTTTGTCTATCCGTCCGTGCATGATGTGCTGTGGAATTTCCCCACCGAGGCAGGCAGAACAGACAATCAGGTCTTCGTGATATTTTTCCAGCAATTCCTTGTCGATACGGGGACGGCCGTAAAAACCTTCGGTCCATGAAATGGATACCATTTTAATCAGGTTTTTGTATCCGTTCAGGTTTTTAGCCAGTACAATAAGATGCCAGCCACTGCGGTCTTCCTTCGTGTTTTTGTTTGCCCGTCCGTTGCGTGCACAATAACATTCGCATCCGAAAATAGGTTTGAATAGCTGTTTTTTCTCTTCTTCTATTTTGCCGGGTAGTTCCTGAAGCTGCGTCTGCTCTTCGGGAGTTAGTTCCGTTTTACCTTGCAGCCCTTTCAACTCTTTCTCGTATGCTTTGATTGTATCCAGCGGTTTGCTGTTTTTCTTCGATACTTTATTGAAGAATTCTTTGATGCCGAACATATTTCCATGGTCAGTCACGGCAATGGCATTCATCCCGTCTTTCTGTGCTTTCCCTATCAGGGCATCGATAGAGGCCTGTCCGTCCAGCAGAGAATACTGGGTATGTACGTGTAAATGTATAAACGGTTCCATCTCGTATATGAATATCTATATTTTAATTTGGGTCTATAAAGATACGGCTTATTTTGCAAAATTATTCTATCGTATATGATTATGCAAGTGAAAAAGTGTATCTTTGCTCATAAAATCAGAAGGTAACAGATATGAGAAAAATAGGATTGATAATGCTTTTAGCTATGTTGATGATGCCTGTTATCGCCCAGGTAACTTTTGGTGTACGAGCTGGAGGAGCCTATTCATCGATGATACAAAATGTCGAAAACAGTTATCGTGCCGGTGCCCGTTTTGGTTTTAGTGTGGCCGGCCTTGCTGATATACATTTATATAAAGGACTGTCGTTGCGTCCGGAAGTGGCTTTTGTCAACCAGGGTGGTTCGTTTCTTTCGAACTACGAGGTGGAGGGAGCGCGCAATTCTTATAATAAATGTAACTATTATTCTATCCAAGTTCCGGTCAATCTGGCTTATACCTTTTTAATAGACGATGTTCGTCTGGGAGTCTTCGCCGGGCCGGCCCTTGATTTTTCCCTCTTCGGTAAGATGAGGACGAGAAATCAAGATGTAGACATCCATTTCGGCCAAACGGAAGAAACCGACCTGAAATCTTTCGACTTGGGTGTAAATGTCGGCCTGATGGTCGAATATAAAAACTGCTTTTTCTCCGTCGGTGCTTTGTGCGGGACACTCAATCGGCTTTCTGTAAAGCAGGAAGGCGAATCTTCTCTATATCAGAATAATGTAACGATGTCGTTAGGTTATCTCTTCCGGTAAACTTTTTTTATTTAAAGAACAGGCAATATAGGAAAAAAAGACTTACGTCTTTTGTCGGAAAACCGTAAGTCTTTCAAGAAAGATCGTTACATCTTATAATAAAAAGTTTATAATCTTTTCTTGTCGGTCTGTAAGATAAAAGATATAACCCTGAGCGTGATAAATAGGGGTAAGAAGCTGAAAAATAGGGGGAGATAACTATTTTGTATCATTTGCTAATTCGTTTTTCAAACCTCTTCAGCCCTTTATCTCCAGTCGTAATTTGTTGTATATGAAAGCGTAAGCTCCGAATGAGCTTGAAGGGTTCGAAAAGATGATGAAGAGTTTGCGTAAATCTATCGTTTCGGGGGGGTATCCCTATCAATTTGATTTATTGCCACATTTACCACTTAAAGATGAAAGCCATACCTATTATTCGGCAACTATATCTGTTTTATTTTTGCAATGTAAACTTAAAAACAACATTTGAAAGCCGTAGTCCTGATAGGACTTGCGTTATCAAGAGTTGAGTAACAGAAAGTTAGACCCTATTTTAGATAGGAATGTTTAAGAATACGAGGTAGGTAAGCGTTGAATTTTGAAATAAAAAAAACCATAGTCCTATCAGAACTATGGTTAAAATAAGGACTGAAATAGAAACATAAAAATAAATAATATGAGGCTAAAAAATATTGCGTTAAGTATAGGGCTTCTCATAGCCATGCTTTCTTGTTCAATGAGTGAAGAGATTGCGATGAATGCCGGAGAAGGAGGCAAAGATACATATAAAGATGTATATGCTGCAGTTTTAGTTGACATTTCTGCTAAAGAAAATTTGGGTACAAAAGCGGGTAGCACAACAGGACCGGAAGCCGATTCGGATTATAGTAAAATGAATTCCGAGGAAATGGCTGTAAATGAGTGCTTTGCCTTTGTAGCTAATGGGGATGAAATTATCGGAAGCCGACATTATTCCAAGTCTGATATCATATCTTTAGGAAATGGAAAATATGGGATAAATGAACAGAAACATATCTTGGTGAAGGTAAAAAAAGGACAAGAACCGGATTTGACGGTTTTTGTGGTTGGTATGAATTCTGATGAAGGTCAGTATTTTGAAACAAATATATTTTCGAAAGCAACCTCTCTGAAGGCATTGAAACAGCGTGTTATAGGAGGTGACGGTGTAGGTAATCCTATCACTGATTTCATTAAAGTAGGCGAAAATACAATAAAACCTTATTCTCAAGATACCGAGAATGGGTATCAAACTTCCGATAAAACAAAAGCATTCGAATGTAATGATGGAAACATTAAATGTGGAAAGGCTGAAATCGAGTTAGGGCTTCGGGCGGCAGCCATAGAGTTGATGTCTTTTAAGGTGGTAACGGCAACTGGTAAAGTTGTTGCCGACTTGATTACAACCCGTGATGAAAAGGATAATAACGGCAATTTGAAATCCATTACAACTAATAATGGGGGAGATATTTCTGCATCGGGTGTTAGAGCAATCGTAAAGGATATTATTATGGACTCCCGGGTAGAAAACTCGGTATTACATCCGACAGATGGACTGTTGGAATTGCCTGAAAATAACAAGGTTTACACGACTACTTCTTTTCTGGATGAGGCAGGAAGCAATAATGACCTGCATCCTTTGGATTATCGCTTTTATACCTATCAGAATTCGAATGTGGGCGAAAGCAAGAAGACGAAAGTAACAATCAGATATGAAGTGGAAGGTATACCTGGTGAATGTTCTTTTTATATCAAAACGGGCGATACGAACGAAGTACTGGCCGGACATCTTTACCAATTGCATGTGACGATTAAGAATGCGGTTGCGACAATTCAAATCACAACAAAAGATTGGCTGCATAACAAAATAGAACAAGGTATGCAGGAAGTAAAATACGAATAATATTGAAAGGGGTAAAAATAAATGATAAGTAATATGAAATTGAAAAGCTTTATATCGATATTGACGGCTGGCGTTTTTCTTCTGTCAGCATGTACGGATGAGGATGTAATAGATCGTTCTATTCCGAATTCGGGTGTGAGTATTTCTTTGACTACTAAAGGGGTAGTTACGAAAGCTGCTGCGGATGGTTATGACTATGCTACTTCCGAAGAAATTCAGATAAATACTTGTGCTATCGCCTTCTTTGATGAACTTACCGGAGATAGGATGGGGTTTAAATATCAGTCTTTTAATCAAGCTACTGGTAATTTGGGTGATGGTCGAACTTATTATGAGGTTTCTGATATCTTGGTTAAAGGTGGAAGCTACAATATGTTGGTTTTGGCTAATTCTTCTTTGCCGGAAACTACATTGGAGGCGGCTACGACTTATGCTTCTTTTAAGGCTTTGAAGGAACAACTTGCCGACCAAGGTGCTGCTACTTTCCAAGCGAATAATCTGGTAAAGTTCGGAGAAAAGCCAGTGACGATTAATAAGGGGCAATCAAATAATATTGAGATTGAATTGACTCAACTTGCGGCCCGGGTTGATTTATCTTTTAAGGTGAATGTCCCGGCAGAAGAGATTAGTCCGGCTGAAACAGAATTAAAATATACGCTGAATGACTTATTGGAGATAGCTAAAAATCCAGAAACATATGTACCGGGTAGTAATATTCCAGGTGAATGTAAAATGCATACTCATAGTGATGGTAAATGGTTGTATGTCCCTAATAATGTCAAGACAACGACCATTACTAAGAAATCATGGCTTTTCACAATCGAAACGGTTTTAGTCTCGAATGTCGCATTGAAATCTGATGCTTTTATGTCGACAAGCGAAAAGGCCTTAAATACAAATGATGTAAAAGGATATCGTGTAAACGACTATCAAATCGAATTATCAGGTTCAACGGCTACAGTACCTTTTTATACATATGAGAAAACATATAGTCCACAAGAAAATCCATTGACTATAAGAGTAAATGGTACTTTGAAATATGGGGTCTTTAAAGAGAAGACAATTGAAACGTTTTCTGAGGAGTATCGTTGGGCAAGTAAGCAAGGAGGAAATGGTTGGGGACAAGATGGATATTTTGATAAGACAACAATCATTTCTTCGGAGACTAAAACGGTCCAAGAAATGGATAAAACGCTTGAAGAAGTTAAGAAGTCATATAAATTGGTATTTAATCCGACTAAATCCGAAACTTGTCGTACGGACGGCATTGTTCATGGAAATTTGTATGATGTAGTCGGAACGATTGATGTCAATACTCGTGAAGCTACATTTAATTGGGAATTGAAACCTTGGCAGGTAATTGTTCGTGAAGTATCTGTCGATATTGTCGACCCAGCTTTCTTGGTGGTAGCCCGTACGGAAATGACAATGCCGAATATTACCTCTATATCTACGACTTTCCAGTCTTCTTCACCGATAAAGATTAGTGATATTAAGGTAACAAATGGAACTTCTTATAAGAACCTTAATATAGATATAACGAATAGTAAGGGGAATAATGGTTCTATCAATATTTCCAGTGAGCTTCCGATTAATTTTGTTCCGAAGGAAATATCCTTCAAAGTTACGAATGAGGAAGGATTGAGTGAGGATGTGACGATTCATCAGTATCCGCCGTTATATATATCTAATTATGTATCCAAAACAACAGCAGATGGAGGTTCCGGACAAACTAATAGTAAGATGTATATCTTTAAAACATTGATTGCCGATTATTCATCTCTTCAGGATGTTAGTTTGCAATTAGATGAAACATGGTCAGAATCTGGTTGGGGAGGAAATGGTCATAATCATAAAGGGACTTTATCCGAACGTCAAGCTGCCGGAGCTGCGGCAAAGGCTGATTTTAAAAATGCGGTTTTAGGTTATCCTCAGAAAAAATTAGAGCACTTTGGTAAAGTAAGTTCAAAACAAAATACAAGGACGGAAACTACCTATACTCTAGATAGTTATGTTGATTGTACAGTTGCAGGCGCAGCTAATAATAATCTAATCTCTCCTCATTTTGTTCTTGCATCTCAGGTGGGGGTTAATAGTGGTAAAAATGAAACGACGGCAAAAGAGTTTTGTGCTGGTTATATAGAGAATGATAATTCCGGAAATATTGTTGATAATAAATTTGGAAGTTGGAGAGTTCCTACAAAATCTGAATTATTATTAATCGATATTCTTCAAAATACAGTAGAATGTGATGTGAAAAAAATATTAGAAGGGGAGGGTTACTGGAGTGCTATTTATAGTAGAATAGATTTTATGGACCCGCGTGTATCGGCAACAAATGCAGTTCGCTGTGTGAGAGATATTTATGAATAAGGTCTAATTATTAAAATATAAACAACGATGAAACGAATCATATATATATTTTCAGCAATACTATTGACCTTCTTCTCTTGTACGGATGAGGTTCTGGATTCAGATTCCGGAAAGGTAATAGTAGGTAATAAAGTTCAACTGAATTTTCGAGTAAACGATTTGCCTGATTTTAAGCCGGTGACACGTGCCGGGAGCGAAACGCAGGTCGAAACCATTTCATTGATGACTTTCGATGCGAGTGGTAATTTTCTGGGACGAGTAGAAGCAAAGGTGAATCAAATAAATGAAAATCCGGATTCGGGTACGGCATCCGGAACAGGTTCTGCATTGGTGCCGATAGAGACTTCTACCATTCATTTTATTGCTAATTATGATTGGAAAGATGATGCGTATGTGATACCGGAAGGAGAGACGGAAATATCTCTAATGTCTATACTTACTTCTGATAAAACTAATTTTTATGTGGCATGGGGATGTGTTAGAAATGTGAACTTATCTCAAACAATAGCAGTCGAAATGCTTCGCAATTATGCCAAAGTTACGGTCGAAGCTGCTGAGGGATGCGATTTTGTAGTAGGTGGTTTTGCTCTTTCTCATTATGCTACCAAGGGTACGGTTGTTGCGGAGGAAGGTTCTTTAAATGTCCCGGCTGATTGTACTTTTGAGAATCATAAAAAAGAAAATTGTAATACGGAACCCAAGTATATGTATGAATATGAAAATACATATGACAGGCAGACTTCTGTAATTGTTGAACGGAAAGGAAAGAACCAATTTTATAAAATACAATTATTGGATAAGGAGGGTACTCCATACCCGATTGAGCGAAACTATGTCTATCGGGTTATTATCAATAAAATAGAAGAAGGTGCAGAAGGGAGTCCTTCTTTTGAAGCCGCGTTAGAGGCTTCTCCTACGAATAATATTTATGTGGAAGTTATCAAAGAGGCTTCGACTGTTTCTGATAAAACAGGAAATAAATTAATCGTTGACCCGGTTTTCCATTTGTTTGTGAATAATGGGACACTTAAGTTTAATGCAAATTATTATCCGGCAGGAAGTAATAGCACTGATAATGGTCAGATATCTGTTAAATTGGTTCATAATGGTCATCAACAGAATCCTATATTGCCGGGAATAACAGATGAAACTACATTGACGGTTGGGAATGACGGAATTATAACGGCAAATGTTGAACTTCCGGCTAATCGCACAAATTTATCACTGGACTCTGCCATGTTGCGTGTGAATGCGGGGGTACTGACTCGTATCGTAACTGTTTTCATCAGTAAGCAATATGATTTTGATCCCCAACCGGTAAGTTATAAAGAGGATATGCTTGGACAAGAGGTGCCATTAACTTTCACAATTCCTTCGGATTTCCCGACTTCGTTGCTTCCTATTAAATGTTATATCAAGGCAGACGGTTTGAATCCTGCAAAAGTTGCCGGTCAGAAGGACATGCTGGTAGAAAATCGGAATGGGTCTATTTATTATGTTTATGAGGCTGAGACAACCGGTACGAAAACGTTGATATTTAAAACGATTCAGGATGTGATAGATACTTATCCGACCATCACAAATGAGTATTTTGCAGATGGAACATTTGCCATGAATATGGAAGGCAAGAGTGCCTTTACTAACATGTCTGCAGGTCCTGCTTTTTATGAAAACGGTTCAACCTTTACATTGAAATTTACGATGGAAAGCGATGCTCCTGTAACCATCTCAGGAAACGGCATTGTTACCATACAGAATTTCCCGGGTAAAGCTGGTATAAATGAAGTAACGGTAACAACTAATAAGCATGGTGCAATTGGTACTATTCAGTTGGCTGCTACAGGCTATCTTTCTGGTCGTATAGATTATACCAATAATTATATCTTGCAAAAAGATTATCAGATTACAAATGCGAATTTGAAGAGAAGCCGAATAGGAGGAACGTCTAATATAGATCAAAATGTTGCGATTACGGTAACTCCGGCAGATTATATTACAGGATTTATGCGACCGAGTAATGGTAAATATAGTATGACAATACGGGCAGGAGTGTCTGTAAATGAAGAATTGAATTTTGCTTGTCATATTACGGGCACAGTCTTGGGATTGGGAGATGGTGATTACGCCGATAGTAAAAAGATTTCAGAACTCATAACCGATTCAAGTATGACATTAGGAAAACAATAAGCCTATATTTTTTCGTTTGACTTACAATATAACCGAATCCTTAACAGGATATAGGGAGCTAAGGGCGCGGAGTTTTCTGCGCCCTTTGTGATAGTTAGAAGTAAGGTGCGAAGGATTTGTTTTGCATCCGCCCTGAACCATCAGAGATAGAAAAAGATACGGAAAAGTTTTGTATTTCACGGAAAAGCCGTACCTTTGCAAGCCGAATATTATCAAAAATGTACTAAGAGTTTAATTCTTAGCACGTTGTTACGTCAATAGTGTCCGTAGTAACAATGCACGCGAGGATTGATTCTTGTTTTTTAGAGTTATTAATTAATTAATTTTTTAAGCAAGTGGATACTTTAAGTTTTAAGACCATTTCTGCAAACAAAGCAACTGTAAACAAAGAGTGGGTCATTGTTGACGCCGAAGGACAGACTTTGGGACGCCTTTGTGCAAAGGTAGCGAAGCTTTTGCGCGGCAAGTACAAACCCAATTTTACTCCGCACGTTGATTGTGGTGATAACGTAATTATCATCAATGCAGACAAAATCGTTCTGACAGGTAACAAGTGGAACGATCGTATTTATCTGAGATATACCGGATATCCCGGTGGACAAATCGCATATACTCCGGCAGATTTGCTGGCTAAAGGCGAAGACCGTCTGTTCCGTAAAGTAGTAAAGGGTATGCTACCTAAAAACCGTCTGGGCGCTAAGTTATTGAATAACTTATATGTGTATGCAGGAACTGAGCATAAACACGCAGCTCAACAACCCAAGTCAATCGATATAAACTCACTTAAATAATAACTATGGAAGTAGTAAATGCAATAGGAAGACGTAAAGCAGCAGTTGCTCGCGTATTCGTTAGCGAAGGAACGGGAAAGATAACTATCAACAAACGTGATCTTGCAAATTACTTTCCTTCTACAATCCTTCAGTTTATTGTTAAGCAACCGCTCGCTAAGCTGAACGTTGCAGAACAATATGACATTAAAATCAACCTCGATGGTGGTGGTTTCAAAGGTCAGTCTGAAGCAGCTCGTCTGGCAATCGCACGTGCATTGGTGAAAATCAATCCGGAAGATAAGTCGGCTCTGAGAGCAGAAGGTTTCGTAACTCGCGACCCGCGTGCCGTTGAACGTAAAAAACCGGGACGTCCCAAGGCTCGTAAGAGATTCCAGTTCAGCAAACGTTAATGTTATTTGTGAGTTTCTTACAACGACAAAGCGTTTAGTATCTAAATTGTCGGGATTCTTTTTACATGCGGACATGCGGGAAGACTACCTGATGATTGAGTTAAACAAAAGAATGTAAACGATTTAAAAAGAAAAAAATGTCAAGAGTTAATTTTGATCAGTTATTAGAAGCTGGTGTACACTTCGGACACTTAAAAAGAAAGTGGAACCCCGCTATGGCTCCGTATATCTTCATGGAGCGCAATGGTATTCATATCATTGATTTATATAAAACAGTTGCAAAAGTAGACGAAGCAGCAGAAGTAATGAAAAACCTGGCTAAACAGGGCAAAAAAGTGCTTTTTGTTGCGACTAAAAAACAAGCAAAACAAGTTGTCGCCGATAAGGCTTCCGCAGTAGGTATGCCTTACGTTATCGAACGCTGGCCGGGTGGTATGTTGACTAACTTCCCGACTATCCGTAAAGCCATCAAAAAGATGACTACTATCGATAAGATGACTAAAGATGGTACATTTGATAATCTTTCCAAAAGAGAAAAACTTCAGATTACTCGCCAACGTGCCAAATTGGAAAAGACTTTAGGTTCTATCGTGGACCTGACTCGTCTGCCGTCCGCTTTGTTCGTTGTTGACGTAATGAAAGAACATATCGCAGTTCGCGAAGCTAACCGTCTGGGTATACCGGTATTCGGTATGGTTGATACGAACTCGGACCCGAACAATATCGACTACGTTATTCCGGCTAATGATGATGCTACAAAATCCGTAGAAGTTATCTTGGGCGCTATCTGCGAAGCTATGAACGAAGGTTTGCAGGAACGCAAAGCTGAAAAGGTGGACACAGAGGCTGCCGGCGAAGGCGAAGCTCCTAAAAGAGAACGCAAAGCAAAAGCTGCTGTGAAGAAAGAACGTACGAAGAAAGAAGACGACGAAGCGTTGAACGCAAAAGTTATCGACAAGTTCGCTAAAGATATAGAAGAATAATTCATTCTTTAATATTGCGGTGTGTCTACTGTGTGGTTAACTTTAGGTTATGCTGCTGGTTGGCACACCGTTTTTTAAGTAGTTAGTAGTTAGTAGTGGGTAGTTAGTAGATGGCTACTGTTTAGGCTACGAGAAATGACTGAATTTTCTACTAACTACTAACTACCAACTACTAACTACAAATAAAAAAATAAAGATTATGGCAGTTACAATGGCTGATATTTCTCACTTGCGCAAAATGAGCGGTGCAGGAATGATGGATTGCAAAAAAGCTTTGGAAGAAGCTAATGGTGATTTCGACAAAGCAATGGAAATCATCCGTAAAAAAGGACAGGCTGTTGCCGCAAAACGTTCGGATCGTGAAGCTTCCGAAGGTTGTGTATTGGCAGCCGATAAGGGTGAATTTGCCGCAGTTGTCGCTTTGAAATGCGAAACTGACTTTGTTGCTAAAAATGGTGAATTTATTGCGCTGACTCAGGATATTCTGAATGTGGCTATGGATAAGAAACCGGCTACTAAAGAAGATTTACTGGCTGCTCCGTTGGCTGATGGACGTTCTATTCAGGAACATATCACTGACCGTATCGGGGTAACCGGTGAAAAAATGGAATTGGGTGCTTACGAGTTTGTGAATGGTGCTTCCACCATCTCTTATATCCACCCGGGTAACAAGTTGGCTACGGTTGTTGCTTTCAACCAGGCTGATATCGAACACCAGATGGCTCGCGACGTTGCTATGCAGGTTGCCGCTATGAACCCTGTTTCTGTGCGTCCGGAAGAAGTTCCGCAGAATATTATCGACCAGGAATTGAATATCGCGAAGGATAAAGCTCGTGAAGCCGGCAAACCTGAAAATTTGTTGGACCGTATCGCTCAGGGTGCTATCCAGAAATATTACAAAGAAAATACATTGTTGCAGCAGGAATTTGTAAAAGATGCAAAACTTACTATCGATCAGTATTTGCATACTGCAAACAAAGAACTGACTGTAGTTTCTTTCAAACGTATTACTTTGAATGTTGACTAATAATAAAGTCGAGTTTATATTTGCAAGGCTGTCGGAATTATCCGGCGGCCTTTTTTATTCTCTTGTTTTGAAGAGTGTCATTTATCCCTGAAATCCTTCGCATATTCCGTACCATCCTCCACAAAAAAATAAATAATCGATTCTCAGCGAAATAAAAAGAGAGGATATTCATTCGAATACCCTCTCTATCTGATACTTATGACTTGTTTTTATTTTAATTCAGCCAATGCCTTTTTGATACGTTTGATAGCTTCCTGCAGATTTTCATCGGAAGTAGCATAAGAAAAACGTAAACATTCGGGAGCACCGAAAGCTGCACCACCTACGGTTGCCACGTGACCAACCTCCAGCAGATACATGGCTAAATCGGCAGCATTCGTGATTTTACGGTCGCCTGCGCTTTTTCCATAATATGAACTTACTTCAGGAAATACGTAGAAAGCTCCTTGGGGAACATTCATTTTTATTCCGGGAATATCTTTGCATAGGTCGATAACCAAATCGCGACGACGGAGGAACGCTTTGCGCATTTTTTCTACGCAAGTCTGGTCCCCGGAAAAAGCTGCTACCGCCGCTTTTTGTGCAATAGAGCTTGCGCCTGATGTATATTGTCCTTGCAATTTGTTGCAAGCCTTGGCAATCCAAAGCGGAGCGGCAATAAAACCGATGCGCCAGCCCGTCATTGCATAGGCTTTTGATACACCGTTGATAACAACTACACGGTCTTTGATTTCCGGGAATTGCGCGATACTCTGATGGGCTCCGATATAATTGATATGTTCATATATTTCATCGGCCAGCACGATAATATTTTCATGTTTTGCCAATACTTCAGCCAGACCTTTCAACTCCTCACGGCTATAAACGCTTCCGGTCGGATTGGACGGCGAGCAAAGGATTAAAGCCTTTGTTTTCGGAGTGATGGCAGCTTCCAACTGTGCCGGTGTAATCTTGAAATCCTGGTCAATACCTGCGGAAATCACGACGTTCGTACCTTCAGCCAATTTTACCATTTCAACATAACTAACCCAGTAAGGAGCCGGAACGATTACCTCGTCACCCGGGCCGATTATACTAAGCAAAGCATTGCAAACAGATTGTTTTGCACCGTTCGAAACGATGATTTGATCTGTTGTATAGTCCAGGCCGTTTTCGTTTTTCAGCTTGGCTACAATAGCCTTGCGGAGGTCCATATAACCGGGTACCGGCGAATAGAACGAAAAGTTATCGTCAATCGCTTTTTTGGCAGCTTCCTTAATGTGGTCGGGGGTATAAAAGTCCGGTTCTCCCACACTTAGGTTGATAACGTCAATACCTTGAGCTTTAAGCTCATTGCTCTTTTGAGACATCGCCAGGGTTTCTGATGGCGACAGACTTGCTAAACGATCTGAAACTTGTGTCATGACACTGCTTTTTGTATAGGTTGTTTTATATAGTTGCAACAAAAGTAGTTATTAATCATCATTTTTGCAACAATTTGCTAATTATTTGATGTTGTGTAACACATGTCCCATCCGCTCCTTTTTCGTTTTCATATAAAACTCGTTATACTTGTTTGGAGTGATTTCTATGGGAACATTTTCTACTACTGTTAATCCGTATGCCTCCAGCCCTACGCGTTTGACCGGATTGTTACTCATCAGGCGCATTTTTGTTACGCCCAAATGACGGAGTATTTGTGCTCCTACGCCATAATCGCGTTCGTCAGCTTGGTGGCCGAGATGCAGGTTGGCATCGACGGTATCCAGTCCGTCTTCCTGGAGTTTATAGGCTTTCATTTTTTCCATCAGTCCGATTCCGCGTCCTTCCTGGTTCAGGTAAACAATTACCCCTTTTCCCTCTTCTTCAATCCGTTTCATGGCTGCGTGGAGCTGTTCGCCGCATTCGCACCGCATCGAACCGAAAATGTCGCCTGTGGCACAAGAGGAATGAACGCGGACCAAGATAGGCTCGTCTTTCTCGAATTTGCCTTTTATCAGCGCGATATGTTCCAATCCGTTACTTTTCTGGCGGAAAGGGATTAAGCGGAAATGACCATATTGGGTCGGCATGTCCACTTCCACACCGTTTTCAACGATTGATTCCGTTCTCAACCGATAGGCAATCAGGTCTTTAATGCAAATAATCTTGATATCGAATTTTTTTGCGACTTCCATTAACTCCGGCAGACGTGCCATTGTCCCGTCCTCATTGATGATTTCAATCAATGCTCCGGCAGGATAAAGTCCGGACAGGCGCGCCAAGTCTACAGCGGCTTCCGTATGTCCGGCACGTCGAAGTACACCACGCGAGCGGGCACGAAGCGGATTGATATGTCCGGGACGTCCCAAATCGGACGGCTTTGTTTTCGGGTCGGCAAGCGCCAGGATTGTTTCTGCGCGGTCGAACATGGAAACACCTGTTGTACAGCCGCCTCCCAGTTTATCGACCGTCACCGTGAACGGAGTTCCCAGCAAAGAAGTATTGTCCATTACCTGCATTTCCAGTTCCAGTTCCTGGCAACGTTCTTCGGTAATAGGCGCGCACAATACGCCACGGCCGTTTTTCAGCATGAAATTTACTTTTTCGGGGGTTATCTTTTCGGCTGCTATAATAAAATCACCTTCATTTTCGCGATCCTCGTCGTCTACGACAATTAGAAATTTTCCTTCGCGAAAATCTTCGATAGCTTCCTCGATGGTGTTTAATTTAACTTCGCTCATAATCTTCAATTTTCATTTCTCATTATTCAATTATCTCAATCAATTCTTCGCTCGTCTTTTCTATCGTTTTGATATCATGGCGTAAAAGTTTGCGTTGATAAGTGGCCAATAAATATATCGGTAACCCTACAGGCAGGAAAATACCGATTATTAGGCCCATTTTCCCGTTAATTTTAGTGTTCAGCTTATTGTAACCACTGATTATCGGATAGTCCATTAATTTGTTCAACACCAGATTTTGATCTGAATTGGACAAATTTTCAATAATATCGTTCATTTCACGAGCCAGCTTTTGGGCGGTATGGTCGTGTCCTCCCTCTTTCCAGAAAGAAATATAATTGAGCCATCGTTTATGGTCGGCCAGGTAGTTCTTGCAGTCTTTGGACAATTGTTCCAAACGGGGCACGATTGCTTGATAGTCAGGACTATAAATGATAACATCTTTTGCTTCCACTTTGCGTCCGGCGCGTTTGCCGATTAGGTTCTTCAATGCGTTCAGGTAAGTGTCGGCATTCAGGATAACCGAGTCGTTTACCGCTTTGTAAGTCAGAAAAATACCTAACGGAGTAAGAACCGCCGAACTCAACCACATTCCTTGCCAAGCTTCCCAAACGCCATCCCTTGCCATTTTAAATCCGATGTTATTGACGACATAATAGAAAATGAAGAGGATGACGGAAAGGACAACCGGTGTCCCCAACCCTCCCTTTCGGATAATAGCTCCGAGTGGTGCGCCGATAAAAAAGAACACCAGGCAGGCAAATGATACTGTAAACTTGGTATGCCATTCCGTTAAATGCCGGCGTGCCTTGTAAGCTTCGTCGCTAAATGTCGCCGCTCTAAAGAAATAGTCGCCCCTGGTATTTTCCATGCTCGATTTTGCCCGTGTCAGCAATGTCGCTTTATTGGCCGGATCTTTCGCTTGGTACAAGCTATCGAAATTCATCACGATAACCGGTTCCTCTTTTTCTTTTGTTTCCGGTTTTTGCTCTATTGCATCCGCAGTCATGGCCTTGCTTTTCTCCTCCTTTGCCACCTGCGGTTGTTGGGGTTTGGCAAGTGTTTTTTTGTACGACGTTTCGTATACGTTTTGGGCATTTACGCTTCGTATGCTGTCCAGACGTACCGTCATGGAGTCAAGGGAAGTCTGAAGGTCTTTTAGGTTTTTGCCGATATATTGATTTTGCAGAAGCGATTCGTCCGTGCGTGAAAAGTTTGAGTCGAATTCAATCATGATGTCCCGGGTTGTAAACGATTCCCGGCGATGGGGGGGAGCTGTATTCTTATTCCCGGAGTTGGATGACATACCCTTCTGATTGGCAAACGTTTCTCCGTTGTAAAGGGTAAGGAACAGTAATAATTTATCGGCCGACATTTTCAACCGTCCGGAATCTGCCACAATCACGCTGGCATTCTTGAAACCGTCGGAATTGTCGTAAATCATCAAATCTCTGAGTAGCCCCGTTTTGGTATCTTTATGCTTTACATATATATTATATCCTTCGATGTCCTTATAGAATACCCCTTCCGGAATATCCAACTCCGGTGATTTTTGACGCATGGAAATCAGGAGTGACTGGAGTTTCACTTGTACAATGGGCATTGCATCGTTTTGGAAAAAGAATGCTCCTACGCATATGATGCTTACCGTAATAATAAGAGGTCGCATGATATGTATCAACGAGACGCCCGCCGATTTCATCGCCAGCAATTCCAACCGTTCTCCCAGATTTCCAAAAGTCATTAATGAAGCCAGCAGGATTGCTAACGGGAGTGCCATCGGCAACAGATACAAGCCTGCATAGAAAAACATTTCACCCAGAACGGCCATCCCCAATCCCTTTCCAACCATGTCGTCTACGTACCTCCACAAGAATTGCATCAGCACGATAAACAGACAGATGCCGAAGGTCATAAAAAACAGCGGCAGAAAAGTCTGCAGCATAAATGTATATAATCGTTTTATTTTAAACATTACTATCGATTGACGGGGCAAAAGTAGTGTAAAAAAACGATAGAAACCGTATAGAAATCTCTAAAACTACCTAAATGCCGAGTGTACGTTTTAGTTCTTCTATTTGCGTATCCCATAAATCGATAGAATCCACCTTTTCTCCGGGTTCCGCGAAGTCTGTTATTTCGAGGCTTGTACCTCCGGTTAGTTCGATAGTATGGAGCATAAACTCAAAGTAGGTGTTACTGTCTTCTTCCTCGACCCAGCGGTAACGCACGCTGATTTCCGGTTTTATGGATACAACTTCAGCCTCTTGTTCGTCTTTGTCCCACTTAAATGTGTATGTGTTATCCTTGATGATAACATCATCTGCAAACCATGCAGATAGTCCGGGGGGTGTAGTGAGGTGATTCCATAAGCTTCGTCGTGAAACTTTATCGAAAACGTATTCGATATGAAATTTCTCTTTTTTCATCTTTCATTGTGTTTATTGCGCAGCAAGTTACGTAAAGAATCGATATTTGCCAAATTCTATCTGCAAAAAAAGTATTCTCCGGCTTAAGACTTTTGCCGCGCTCCCTGAAAAATAACGAACTTTTTTTACGAAAGTATTGCATAGTATGAAAATAAACTCTACTTTTGCACCGTCAATAAACAAAATGACAACATGATGGCGAGATAGCTCAGCTGGTTAGAGCGCATGATTCATAATCATGAGGTCCCCGGTTCAATCCCGGGTCTCGCTACAAAAAAAGACTTGCAGAATTCTGCAAGTCTTTTTTTGTATCTACACGCAATCTTCTTATTTGATTTTTCCAATTGAACACGTATCATTGTAGAAAACAATGCAAATAAGGAATTGTATATGGAACGAACTTATATTAATGAATTTCACAAGCAATGGATAGAAACAACCCTGCAATCAATCGAATCTTGGAAGAAGCAGCCAATCTCGTTGGAAGAGAAAAAGAGGCAGCAGGAAATGTTGAACCAACAGAGGGCTATAAGGGAAGGCAGATTTTATAGACAGGCTTGAGCCGTTGAATATAGAAGCACGTTATCCGTCTTACAAAGACCGATTAATGAAAAGTCTTACAAAAGATTATTGTGAAAAGTTATTAGATGACACCCGAAATTTGCAGTTATGGATAAAGAACAAGCTATAGTACTTGCGAAGAAATATAAAGAAATGGTTGCCTCATCGCTTCCGTTAAAGGCTTTGTATCTTTATGGTTCTTATAGCAAGGGGAATTATAGAGAAGATAGTGATATTGACATTGCGGTTGTGGTGGAACATCTTAATGAAAACTATTTTGAAGATACTCCTATATTATGGAAACTTAGACGTAAGGTAAGTAACTTGATAGAGCCTGTTTTACTTACGGAGGATACAAATAATCCCCTTTATCTTGATATAACCAAAACCGGAATTCTTATATAAGTATTACCATCCTTTCGTTCAACGTTCGATGAACGGAAAAAATGCGAACGTTGAACGGAAAAACAGCGAACGTATTTTTTTCGTTTCACGTTCGTTGAACGCAAGAGGGGTAGTACGCTTTTTACGGTGGTGATAAAACAATATGCCCATTATCTGCTTTCTATATTACAAATCGAACTTCTTATTTCTTGAATAGGAAATTGCTTTGTGTGGTTGTATTCGTATCATAATTGATGGGTGTTCGTGTCAAATGATTGTATTGCTATCATTAAAGTATGCGTATCTCTCAATTATTATTTTCTATCACTTTTGCTTTTTCTTCAATGATTTTTTAACAAATGTATTACTATCATAATAGGTGGTATTGC
>NZ_QRMP01000023.1 GCF_003473295.1 Parabacteroides sp. AM08-6 | reverse complement strand
GCCACCCCCCCAGCCAAGGATGCTTTGACGGAACTGGAAGAACGTTTTCTGAGCCTTTTGTCAGCAGAGGCAACTTTGTCCCGTACCCAGATGGCAGAACGTTTAGAAATGGGACTCGATACTGTCAAGGAATATTTGCGTAAACTTCGTGAAAAGGGCTATATTGAACGCATCGGCGGGAACAAACGGACGGGACGTTGGGTGGTGAAGAGATAGTAAAGTGTTTGTTTCTGAAAATAGATTGCGACTACTATAGTGATATTTGAACGTTAGAATGGCTGAACAAACATTAAAAGAAAAGACAGCAAAAGGATTATTCTGGGGAGGAATAAGTAATGGGATGCAACAGTTATTAGGGGTACTGATAGGTATTGTATTACTCAAAAACTTAACTCCTGATGATTATGGAATGGTTGGAATGTTGGCAATCTTTACTGCGATAGCCAGTACCATTCAAGAAAGTGGATTTACTGCAGCTTTAACAAATAGACCGGAATTTAAAGCAGAAGACTACAATTCTGTTTTTTGGTTTAATTTGGTTGTAGGGAGTGTAATCTATGTGTTTTTGTTTTTCTCTGCACCGTTAATAGCTCATTTTTATAAACAACCAGAGTTAATCCTTTTATCAAGAGTCTTATTTTTATCCATAGTGATAGGAACCTTAGGTATTGCTCATAATGCATTTCTCTTTAAGCAATTGATGGTTAAGGAAAGAGCTAAAATTGATATTTTTTCTACTTTGATATCTGGGGTGTTTGGTATTATTCTGGCTTTAAAAGGATTTGGTTATTGGGCATTGGCTGTACAAACTCTGGTAGCATCTTCTATGGGGACTATTCTGCGTTGGTATTTTTCTCCTTGGCGTCCTTCTTTTTCTTTTAACTTTAGGCCAATTAAGGAAATGTTTAGCTTTAGTTTTAAAATGTTGATAGCGACAATTGTCTCTCAAGTACAAGCTAACATATATTCTGTGTTGTTAGGACGGTTTTATACACAGGCGGATGTCGGTTACTTTTCTCAAGGGGTTAAATGGGCTGGAATGGGTACTCAGTCTATAAATGGTATGATATATAGTGTTGCTCAACCTCTTTTTGTGAAAGTTCAAGGAGATAAGGAAAAAGAGATACAGGTTTTACGGAAAATGATGCGGTTTATATCTCTTGTCGGATTTCCATTATTATTAGGCTTATCATTCGTTTGTAGAGATTTTGTAACAATTATCAATGTAGACTTTCTTCCCTGCGTTCCTATTTTGCAAATATTTTGTGTTTGGGGGTGTGTTGCTTTGTTCTATACATTGTTTTTGCAAATCTTGATAGCCAAAGGAGACTCTAGCTTTTATTTCAAATATATATTATTCACTTCTATTGGGCAAATCATAGTAGCTGTATTGGTTTATCCATTAGGTATTTATTATCTTGCATTTATAAATTTACTTGTATTCTCATTTTTTTTTCTTGTACTAGTTATTTATATTACTCGTTTTATTTCAATTCCAATCTTGTTTTTCATATATGATATAGCTCCATTTTTGTTAATGGTTTTAGGTAGTATTTTATTCGCTTGGATTTTTGTGTTAAATATTGAGAATTCATATTTTAAAATATTTTCTAAAATATTGATAGTATCTTGCTCATATATCTTGCTGTTATGGTTGTCTTCTCCTGTTATATTTAAGGAAGTATTATGCTTTATTATAAAAAAGAATAAATGAAAAAGAATGTTGATAACTCATATAGAAGGACTGTGTGCCCAATATGTTCTTCAAAAAATATAAAGTCTATAGGTTTAATTAATTATGAGGCTCCTATTTATTATTCTTCTGTAGAGATAGAACTGTCTAATCAGCCAGAATTGTGGTGTTGTGATAATTGTAAATCATGGTTTGTTCAGAATATTGTTTCTCAAAAGGATAGTGTACAGTTATATACGGAGGGAGATGCTTCTGATAGATGGGGAGATAATTTATTTGAGTATAATCATGCGGAGGATACTGTTAAAATTATAAGTCGTTACTTAGGTAAAGGAAAAACACTTTTAGATATAGGTTGTTGTGATGGTTCTTTTCTAGATTATGCTCATAAAAAGGGTTGTATTACTTATGGCATAGAATATTCTGAAAATGCATGTAATAAATTGAGAGAAAAACATCACTCAGTTTTTACTTCATATGAAGAGATAGAAATGAAATTTGATATTGTTACTGCATTTGATTTAGCAGAGCATTTGTATGATTTTCCTAATTGGATTTCAACGGTCAGAAGTAAATTGAAGAAAGATGGAGTTTTGCTAATTATCACCGGTGATAATTGTTCAAAAGAAGCTTTTGAACAAAAGAATGATTGGTGGTATGTTTCTTTTCCTGAACATATTGTTTTTCCTTCTATTGATTCGTATAGAATTATAGGATTTAATATTGTATATTATAAAAAGATATCTCCTTGGTTCAATTCTAAATGGACGATAAGTAGGATATTTAGAAATCTTATTCTGACATTGAATTGGGTGAATTGTTCTGGTTGGCCTTTTGCTCAGCCAAATCATTATATAATTATATTAAAACTAGATTAAGGTTATGCTCTATTTGCTCTTTAGCCGTTTAAAGGCTTCTATAAATCGTTATATGTATTTACATTGGAATGTCTCTTTTTTTTGTTGGACAATTTTCTAATTTGCATTATAGAAAAATGCTCTCAGATTTGCAAGAATTAAAAGGTCAGGCTGAAAAATCAACATTTCAGTTTTTATAATGAAACTGTATCCGTGCTATCTGATATTGGAAGTCGTATAGATGGTTTTGTTGCCCATGTTGCTTCTTATAGAGTTATCGAAGTACTTGATATTCGTCCATTAAAAAATGAAATATCTAATGTCATTTTTAAACAGGCTGATTTGATGGATGAAAGTAATATAGAGTTAGAGATAACTGATTCTATTTCTTGTTTACATGCGTTAGAACATTTTGGTTTGGGGAGATACGGGGATCCAATAAATTTTGATGGGTTTTATATTGGTTTTAAGAATATAACCAAAATGTTGAAAGCTGGTGGTAAATTTTATTTTTCTGTTCCGTTAGGTCCTCAACGTATAGAATTTCATGCTCATCGAGTTTTCTCATTATCTTTTCTGAAGAAAATGTTATCTGAAAGTTACCGAGTAGATGTTTTTTCTTATGTAGATGATAATAACATCTTTCATCCCTCCGTGCAATTGACGGATGAGTTATTGGATAATAATTGTGGTTGTTCTCTTGGTTGTGCTATTTTTGAATTGACTAAAAAATGAAATGTATAAATTTGATATTGTTGTCAGGTGGATTGGGTAATCAAATGTTTCAGTATGCTCTTGCTATGGCTTTGAGTAAAATGGGAAAAGATGTCTATGTGAATGGTTTTATTGCTGATTATGAAAATGATCATAATGGCATGGAATTACATGATGTTTTTAATATAGATACTAGTAATGGGTTTTTGACAAACTTGTTTGTCAAATTTATATATAAATTTGTTGTTAAGTATCGAAAATATTCATCTTTAATGTCTGTAATTGGAGTTGAATGTCTTTTTGATGTGGATAATAATTTTGATTGGATTAAATCTTGTTCTAATTTAAAATTGTTTAATATTTGGTTTGGACGTTTTCAATCGGAATTGTTCTTTTTAAATTGTAAAGATGAGATTTTACGTACGTTTCAGTTTGATGGGAAAAAAGTTTCTTGTGATACTAGAAATGTTGTTGATAATATCATGAGAAATGAAAGTGTTTCAATACATATAAGAAAGGGCGATTATATGGATAGAAAGAATTATGATTTGTATGCAAATATATGTACTGATAAATATTATCAATATTGTGTTTCTATAATAAAAGATAAAATTGATAATCCTATTTTTTTTGTTTTTTCAGATGATAAAAAGTGGGTTTTAGAAAATCTTGAACTGCCAATAAATACTGTCTTTGTGGACTGGAATGTGGGTAGAGAATCTTGGAAAGATATGTATTTAATGAGTATTTGTAAACATAATATAATTGCAAATAGTACATTTTCTTGGTGGGCTGCTTAATTTGAATAAGAACCCTAATAAACTTGTATTATGTCCAAGAAAGTATACTAATGTTGATATTTCTGATTGTTTTTATCATAAAGAATGGATAAAAGTTTCTTCTTTTTAACTTATTAATGCTCTTTTATGCATAATATATATTTGTGTGTTTTTGCTGATACTCGAATGCTCCCTACTAAGAAACGTTTAGAAAAGCAGGTTTCTGAATTTGGAGAATTTAAAGATTGTTTCTTTTATAATGAACATGATTTTGATGATGAATTTCTAGGTAAATTTTCAAAATATCTCATAAAAGGATCTCGTGGATTTGGTTATTGGGTTTGGAAACCATATGTTATATTGAAATCTTTACAAAAATTATGTGATGATGATATTCTGATATATTTGGATGCAGGTTGTCATATTAATAAAAATGGGAAGTTGAAATTTTATGAATATATAAATACTCTTCAATCAGATGAATTAGGATTAATAGTCCAAGAATCTTCCAATTTTGTAGAACGTATGTGGTCAAAGGGTGATTTGTTGGATTATTTTAGTGTTAGAAATGATTTGTCGATAATTGATACTCCCCAGAGAGAAGCTAGTATTATTTTGATGAGAAAAAATAAATTTGTGATTTCATTTGTTGCTAAATGGCTTTCTGTTTTTGAGGAAAATTTTTCATTAGTGGATGATACTCCTTCTGTATCATCAAATTTATCTGGATTTGTGGAAAATAGGCATGATCAGAGCGTTTTTTCTATTTTAACTAAGAAAAATGACAAAATAAAAATAATATCAGAAAATGAATATTATTCTACAAATTGGGACTCTATGTACATTTACCCTTTTCTTTGTAAAAGGGATAAAGTGCTTTCATTGAGATATAGGTATTCTTTGAAACGATTTTTGAAAAAATGTTGTTATAAGCTTTTATTAATTGGGGATTAAATGTTGAGCATTATTACTGTTTGTTTTAATTCTGAGAAAACGATTACTCGCACATTGGAATCTGTGTTGAATCAAAAGATTCTTCCATATGAATATATTCTAATTGATGGAGGATCTGAAGATAATACAGTTGATATTATTAAAAAATATGAGGCTATTTTTTTAAGAAAAAATGTTTTATTTAAATGGATATCTGAAAAGGATAAGGGAATTTATGATGCTATGAATAAAGGCGTGAGTCTTGTCTCTGGAGATTGGGTTCACTTTCTTAATAGTGATGATTATTATGTAAATAATTATTCGATAGAATCTATTGTTTATTATTTGAATACTTCTAAGGCTGATGTAGTCTATGGCAATCTTATAAAGGGCGATTTGTATTATCAAAAAAGTATGTCTGGAATAAAGAAAAATCGACTGTCTTTGAATATGTTGATATCTTGTCCTGTACAACAACCTGTGACTTTTTATAAACGTTCTGTTTTTAATGCTGGATATTCTTTTGATATTAATTATAAAATTTCAGCTGATTATAAAATGTTTGTGCAATTGATCTTGAATAAAGTTTTATTTCAATATGTTCCTGTTTATATAACTTTTTTTACTTTAGGCGGAGTGTCAACAAAACGTCAGAATGATTTGGTAAAAGAGGAGGATTTAAAATTACTTAGGGAATGTAATGTTTCAACTTTTTTTATGCGTTTGAAACATATTCCAATATTTCGCAAATTTGTAATTGTTTTATTTGACTTGTTGTCTAAATGTTAATATGAAAGTTTCAATAATAATACCAATATATAATGTCTCTAACTATATAGAAGAATGTTTGTTGTCTGCTTTAAATCAGACTTATAATAGTATAGAGGTTTTGTTGATTGATGATGCTAGCACAGATGATAGTTTTATTAAAGCTAAAAATATAGTTTTGAGACATACCCGTGGAGAGAATGCTTTTTTTTTAGTGCATGAAAAAAATAAAGGATTGTCAGCAGCGCGAAATACAGGTATAAAAGCTTCAACAGGTGATTATTTGTTTTTTTTGGATAGTGATGATATATTGCCTTTAGATGCAATTGAGAACTTGGTCTATGCTGCGGGTAATGATAATCCAGATTTTGTTATTGGGGAATTTACTTTACAAGGTTCTAGGGATCGGGTTAAATATCCTGTTGTTAAATTGTGCGATGCAACTGTTTTAAGAAATAATAAAATTGCTGATAATCTTTATTTAAAAAAATGGCATGGGATGGCATGGAACAAATTAGTTCGGAAAGATGTTATATTCAATTATGCTTGTTTTTTTTATGAGGGATTGTTACATGAAGATATATTATGGTCATTTTATTTGGCTATAAATTCTTCAAAAATGATTGTGTGTAAAAAAAATACTTATATATATAGAATAAGAAATGGTTCCATAACTCATCAAGTGGAAGGTAAAAGATTTGATTCTTTGGAGATTGTCTTTTCGGAGATGTTAAGAATTTCAAAAGAAAAAGATATAATATCAAATCCATTGTTTTTTAAATATTTGATAGATTTAAAAATATATTTCTTTAAAGAACTGCTTAGAACTAACCAGTCTATATTTGAAATATCAAAAAGAATTACGAAGGTGAATCTAATATTTAGAGAGTATAATAAATGTTTTAATCCGTTGTGTAGTGTGAAATATAATATGAAATTATTGGCATATAAATTGCCTATAAAATTAGCTTGTATATATGTAAAACTTTCTATTTGAATCGTATGAAGAAGATAAAAATAAACTTTGTTGATTTTTGGGATGGTTTTAATTGTTTTGATAATTATTTTGTGAATATATTGACATGCTATTATGATGTGGAGATAGATGCGAAGCCAGATTATTTATTTTATTCTGTATTTGGAGATAATCATTTAGAATATAAGAATTGTATAAAAATATATTATACAGGTGAAAATGATTTTCCTGATTTTAATTTTTGTGATTATGCAATAGGGTTTCAATATTTTACTTTTGAAGATAGAAGTTTTAGATATCCAGAGTATTTATTATATGAAGGGTATAATAAACTTATGGATAAAGAAAAAACTATAGATAAGCTCTTGTCTAACCGTAAATTTTGCAATTTTGTATATTCAAACTCGAAATATGCAATCCCTCTTCGTGAAAAGTTTTTTCATCAACTATCCAAATATAAAAAGGTAGACTCTGGTGGACGTTTATTGAATAATGTAGGTGGTCCGGTTCAGAATAAATTGGATTTTATTAAAGATTACAAGTTTACTATTGCTTTTGAAAACAGTTCTTTGTCTGGATATACAACAGAGAAGTTGATGGAACCTATGGTGGTTAATTCGCTCCCAATATATTGGGGAAATCCAAATGTTCATTTGGATTTTAATGTGGCATCTATTATTAATTTACAGTCGTTCTCTTCTTTTGAAGAAGCTATTGAAGAGATTGTCCGATTGGATAATGATGATGACGCTTACTTACAAAAACTTTCTCAACCTTGGTTGACTCAAGATCAGGCTGAAAAAAATTGGGAGAAAGAACTGGCATTGTTTTTGTGTAATATTTTTGATCAACCAATAGAAAAGGCCCGTCGCCGTACAGATTTTGGCTTTGGTGTAATGAAGAAATTTCGCGAGGCTAGATTTTCAAGATTTTTATCATATTCCATTTTTCGTAGATTGTTGAACTTTTAGTATTCTTTTGTTTGATGTGAAAATTGCAATATTAATACCGATTTATAAAGAATTATTGTCTGATAATGAGGTTCTTTCTTTGTCGAAATGTTTGAAAATATTGTATCGGTATAAGATATTTTTAGTTGCTCCATATAATTTGGAAATAACTGAATATAAAACTATATTTGATAAATATAATATTCCTGTGAATGTTAAATACTTTGATAATTGTTTTTTTGAAAATATAGAGGGATATAATTCTCTTATGCTAAATATTTCTTTTTATACAACTTTTTCAAGTTATGAGTATATTCTTATATACCAGCTTGATGCGTATGTTTTTAGTGATCAACTTGAAATGTGGTGTAAAGAGGGGTATGACTATATTGGTGCCCCATGGTTTGATTCAAAAACGGCATTAAGTGCTTTTTGTGGTAATGGCGGTTTTTCTTTAAGAAAGGTTGATTCTTTTATTCTGTCATTATCTTCGAAAGAACATAATGTTTTAACTTGGAAAGGTGTTTTAACCCATATAAGGAATAGAGGAGTTTTGCATAAAGTAGTATATTTGTTTTATTTTTTATTTGGAGGGAATACTATTAGTGGACATATAAGAATTAATAAAAAAAATGAAGATTTATTTTTCTCCTCGCTGGCTTTTAAACGTCGTAACCCTTTTAGAATTCCGACAGTAGAAAAGGCTGCTTTATTTTCATTTGAAATGTATCCCTCATATTTGTTTGAACTAACTAATCATAATTTACCATTTGGTTGTCATGCTTGGGATAAATGGGAGTATGATATTTTTTGGAAGAAATATATTAAATAACTAAATCTATACGAAGATATGTGTAAGTGTGGAATTTGTGGTAATATAGAAAATAACACTCTATATGTTGTTAAAGAAATGATGTTTGGATATAAAGATCAGTTTAAATATTTTAAATGCCCGCTATGTGGATGTTTACAAATTTTGAATATACCTGAAAATTTGGATAAATATTATCCATCAAATTATTATTCTTATGGTATTTTTAGTGGTCACACTTCATTGCAATCTAAAATTACGGACTTCTTATTATCTCAAGTATTGAAGAGCAGAATTTCTCATTATTGTTTTTGGGGTGAAATAGCATGTTTGTATAAATCGTTATATGCAGATTATTTTTCTGGTGTATCAGGGGCTTATCTAAATTATAACTCAAAAGTTTTGGATATTGGTTGTGGTGCAGGAAAACTTTTGCTAAAAATGAAGAAATGTGGTTTTAAATATTTGGAAGGAATTGATCCATACTTAAAAGAAGATATCAAATATATAAATGGTGTTTGTGTGTATAAAAAAGATATATATCAGCTTGATAAAACGTATGATTTCATTATGTTACATCATTCGTTTGAACACATGCCTGAGCCTAAAAAAGTATTTGAAAAGTTATCTACTATTTTATCGGTTAATGGAATGATTATGTTACGAGTACCGCTTGTTGATAGTTATGCTTGGCGTAAATATGGGATAGATTGGTTCCAGATAGATGCACCTCGTCATTTATTCTTACATACTGTAAAAAGCATTAACATACTTGCTCAGAATAATGGTTTGAAGATACTAAGAACAGTATATGATAGTCGTGCAAATCAATTCATTCAGTCAGAGAAATATATGAGAGATATAGCAATAGCTAATGATAGTGATATTTTTACTTCTAGAGAAATCAGCACTTTTAAAAAAAGTGCTGATTTGTTGAATTCTCTTAAAGATGGGGACCAGGCTTGTTTTTATTTGATAAAAGAATAACCTTATTTCTGATGATTGTTTCATATTTATTACTTGGTTTTGGGGAGAGGGTACTCTAAATATCTTATATTGCTTAGATTTTCTTCTTTTTATTAATTATCTATTTGTCTGATTTTACCTATATTAGATAGGATAAGTACCTGACTTATATTTTGTGCAATTTTAATTGACGTGATAGTTTTGTCTGTGCTCTGATTTCTTACAGATAAATGGAATGGATATGGGGTTGAAAATGTTGGTGTAAAATTAGTTGTGTTCTTATTTCAGATATAACCACTCTTACGTTTTCCCTCAATTTCATCCTTCAACCTTCAAACCCCTAATAAACGCCTATCAATCTGCCAATTACGCTGAATGATGCCCCTGAAGGTATCTTTCATATCATTCAGCTTCTTTCCTGGACAAAAGAATCCCTTTTATTTTATTATTAATATAGCAGGAAACTGTTGTAATTCAAGGAATATTTTGTATCTTTAGATGCTACTTAGTCTCCTTTGCTCCCGGCTCGCAAAGGTTGCTGACCTGGGTCGTTAATCTTGTTTACCTGCCTCGTCAAGCTTGCTGGCCGGAGTGAAAAAGAGAATGGGTGGTATGAACTACCTTGAGTTCTAATATATCACGTCTTACTTTCTAGGGAGGAAGAAGAGATATCTTAATTGGTTTGATTATGACAGCTAAGTATCAGTTTTTTAAGAATCCTCCTTCCGGAATTGAAGACGAAAGTGAGAAATCTGTTTAGTTATTTCCGCTTGCCTGCCGAAGATGAAACGGGACAGAAGTATACGGCGGTGCAATTGCTGGATATTATCTCCAAACGTTCGAAACGTAAATTCAGCAATACCTCTTCTCTGACATTCGGCAGGATGCTGAATGCGTCCGGAATCCGGGGAATGCATACCGTTAATGGCAATGTTTATGAACTGATTTTGCGTTAAGAAAATAGAAAAAGCGGCATTCCTGAATGATTTATCCGGGGTATCCTTCAGCATAAAGTGCATAGTGTTGTTTATGCTTGTCCTGAATGATGAAGGATGATTTTGGTGCAATTACTGGGGCGTGCTGAATTAAAGAGAATAGTGAGGTAAAAGAGTTTTCTGATATTGATGCTCTGTCTGATTTTTTGTTGACGATATAATTCAAAAAGCCGGAAGTTAAATTTCGGCTTTTTATTTGTATTCTATGATTTTGCCATAAATATTAGAATATTCGTCCATGCCTGAAGATTTCTTGTAGTGTGCTGAAAGATTATCGACGAAAACTCTTATGAAATAAGTCCTTTGCAAAAAAGAACGAATTATTTATAAGCTAAATAACCGGACCTCGTTTAGATGGTGTGCCGGTAAATTGTTACCTCTTCAAAACGTTTTTTTCGTTCCTCTTCTGAATAATTGTTAACAAAAACTTCCCGTGCGTATCGGTTGAATTTGGGTATCGGATGTTCTGAAACCCGGTTCAGTGCCCGGATAAATTCATCTTGGGTATTACAACAGGCACCAATCTTGTTGAAGTTGACTTCGTATCCTTCGAAGGCCTCGGTCGTGCCGATGATATTCTTGCCGTACATGAGGGCTTCACAAGTTTTGACTTTCATGCCACTACCTTCGAAAATGGGAAGAAGCATGAAATCGGCATTCTCGATATAGGGTTTCAAATTGGGGACATCGCTGAATACTTCAATATTTTTATAGCCTTCTACTTGTGGAAGAATGGCTTTCATCCCTTTTCCGACAATTTGCAGTTTGATGTTGACTTTGGGGAGTACTTCGTGTACAAACCAAAGAATACCGTGAACATTCATCGGGAAATAAGTCCCCAGAAATAGACAGGTTGGTACCGGCTGTGTGTCACCTGCCGGATATTCTGTCTGTTTGTAAGTATCCTTGAAAACGACAGGCGATAATATATCCGGTTTGCGTTTATAACGTCGGATGATTTCTTGTTCGTCGCGTTTGTTGAGGGCAATTATCACATCGGAATAATCGCATGCCAACTGGTCGTTACGGGTGACGCAATTGACGATAATCGGACACCAGGGTTTATTTTTTCCTATCTTGGCTTCAAAATAAACAGATTCGACGTTGTGAAAAAAAGTAATGATTTTTCCTTTATAAGCCTTTTCTTTTAATTCTTTGGCAATCACTCCGAAAATGCTTCTGTCGATAAATACATAGGGATGTTCCATGCCGAGAGCGGCTATTTCTTTTACTTTTCTGGGGGATAAGCCATAATAGTATCCCCTTAGGAAGTTCAGCAGGATAGAAAATGCTTGTAACAACATTTTTATCTTGCTTTGTTTTTCGTGGATATGGCAGACTGTAATGTTTTCCTTCCCGAATATTTGGCATAAAACGTGATAGTTGGCATTTGTTCCTTGTTCGCCTCCGGCATCAATACTGTCGGATTTGCGATATCTGATAAAGAGTAGTTGCTTCATTTGCTGTCTCTATTTTGTGACAAAAGTAGGATTTGTTTTCTTTTAAATGAAATAGTACGTGTATTTTTAGCTAATTGAGGTAGGCAGCCTCTTTTTGTATCGAAAGGTTTTGTATCTTTGCCAAATAAATATCGAAATGTTGAAAATGAATGATTTAGTATGCTCTACAAATAGTTTTGTAAGTAAAATTCAACAGCTATTTGTAAAGAATTCTGTATTTATTTTACTGCTGTTTTTTTTGAACTTCACGATTGGAGCTCTATATACCATAGCATTGGAAACGCCTTTGTTTGTGGTAATTAAGTTGCCAATGGCTTTTGTGAGTATATTTTTCATTTCTTATTTGATAGCTTGTTTAAGAGAGTGGATACCGGGGAAATTTTTAAAACAATGCGTTACTTGGGCGAGCCTTTTGATTTCTGCGTTGCTGTTCATTACCGAAATGTTTGTATTCTTTAATTTTAAGACGATATTTAATGCATCTACGATACAAATCTTTTTGGAGACGAATGGGCGGGAAGCACATGAATTTATTCAGAATTATTTATCCTTGGAGTTTTTGGGAATCGTTCTTTTACTGGTCATCCTGTTTTATTTAGTATTCAAAATAAGGAAAAAGATAGAAAAGGGCATTACTTCTCTTTTCTCTTTTCGGTTATCCGCATGGATGTTGCTTTTACTTTTGATTGGAGGGGGAGGCGTTTTCGGTTTTGCTGAATATCGTTGTTTCTTTAATTCGCTGATAAGTTATAGGATTATGAGCCCGTTTCAGAGACTTGTCCATTCTTATACATTAGTTCAGTCCGATTTTAAAGCTTACGATGAGTTGTTGGCCAATTTGCAAAAAGATCCGCCACAAATTACAGAAAATGCCTCTACTATTCAGAATATTGTATTGATATTGGGAGAATCACTTTCTCGTAATCATATGAGCCTTTATGCTTATGATAAGCCTACCAACCCTTTATTGACTGCATTAAGGGAAAAAGGCGAACTGATACGTTTTAATAATGTAGTAAGTCCCTCATTGTCGACATTGGATGTAATGTCGCGAGTACTGACTTTCTATGATAACGATTCTAATCAGGAATGGTATAAATATGATATATTAGTCGACGTTATGAAAGAGGCCGGGTATAAGACTTTCTGGTTCTCAAACCAAGAGAGTTTTGGCATTTTTGGAAATTTGCCTGCTGCATTGGCCTCTCGTTGTGATTATCATAAGTTTGTATCTGTGAAAAATATGCAGGAACAATACGGTGATTTTGATGAAAATCTGCTTCCACTTTTGGATGCTCAGATGGATAGCTTGGGTAAAAAGAATTTTATGGTGATTCATTTGCTGGGTTCTCATTTCAGATACATCAACCGTTATCCGGAATCATTTAATAAGTTTTCGGGAAAAGACGTGGATTTGCCATACAACAGCTATAAAAAATCGTTGGTGGCTGAATATGATAATAGTGTTCTTTATAATGATTTTGTAATCAATGAAATAATAAATCGTTTTAAAGATAAAGAAGCCGTTGTGCTCTATTTCTCGGATCATGCAGAGGAAGTATATGATTTTCGTGATAATAATAGTCGTTCTGCAGAATTGTTTTCCGGTTATATGGTAGAGATACCGTTTTTATTTTGGACTTCCGGAATTTTCAGAGAAAATTATCCGGAGAAAGTATCATTGATACTTTCATCCGTCAATCGTTCCTATATGACGGATGATGTGATTCATACAATTCTTGATTTAGCGGATATAAAAACACCTTCTTTTATTCCGGCGAAGAGTGTCATAAATCCGGCTTATGATGAAAATCGTAAAAGACTAATATTAGGTCATGATTATGATGCAACGGAAAATAAAGGTGTCTTATTAAATGATTGATAATAATAAATTGTATAGATATGAAGAATATTCAATGGCGTAAATTAGTGCCGCATGTGGTGGCATTCTGCGTATTTCTGGCATTTACTTATATCTATTTCAGCCCGGTGCTGGATGGTAAAGTGATTCAGCAAGGTGATACCCAACATTTCTCAGGGATGTCGGAGGAATCGTTGAAATATTATCAGGAAGAAGGAGAATCTTCTGCTTGGTTAGGTTCCATGTTTTCAGGTATGCCGGCTTATCAGGTCGCAATTTATGGCCTTCCAGAGAATCATTTAGGGGTCTTGGAATTTCATTCTTTATTTAGTTATTCTTCTATTCGCCCTCTTTTTTTAGGTGCATTATCATTCTATATTTTGATGTGTGTGATGGGATGTAGTTTCTGGTTGTCTTTATTGGGCTCTATTGCATTTGCATTTGCATCTTACAATATAATTATTATTGAAGCCGGACATAATACCAAAGCGTATGCCATTGCTTACATGCCGTTGGTACTGGCGGGTATGACATTGCTTTTTAGGCGAAAGTTGCTTTGGGGTGTTGTTTTATTTACTGTAGGTGTCGCGTTGTCCGTTTTTGAAAACCATCTACAGATTACTTATTATTTGGCGTTATTCTGTGTCTTTGTTTATCTGGGCTTTGTATATCGGGAAATTATTCAGAAAAAGTATAAAGATTTACTGAAAATAACGGGCTTGATGGTTGTCGGTGTTTTGTTGGCTGTAAGTCCTAATTTAGGTAATTTGTACGGAAACTATGAAATGAGCCAGACAAGTCTTCGCGGGAAATCGGAACTTACTAAAATAGAGACAGGTGAAAAGAAAGAAACAGCATCATCCGGTCTGGATAAAGAGTATGCTTTTCAATGGAGTTATGGTTGGAAAGAGTTGATGACTGTTTTGGTCCCGAATGTATATGGTGGTTCTTCCGGCGGTACATTGGATAGCTCTTCCGAATTGTATAAAGAATTGCGAAAGAATGGAGCTCAAGTGGGGAAAGAAGTCCAGACATATACATATTGGGGAGATAAAATCTTTACTTCCGGACCAGTCTATTTCGGAGCTATTGTCTGCTTCTTATTCGTATTGGGTATGTTTGTGATTCGGAACTCCATGAAATGGTGGATGTTTGCCGGTGCTTTGTTTTTCACTTTTCTGGCATTGGGACGGAATTTTAGTCTATTCAATGATTTTATGTTCCATTATTTACCGATGTATAATAAGTTCCGTACTCCGGAAATGGCATTGGTGATACCGGGTTTTGTTTTCCCTATTATTGCCGTTTGGGGCTTGAAGGAGGTTTTCTTCGGAGAGACGGATGAAAAGTTATTTAAGAAAGGCTTTTTCTGGGCGTTGGGAATTACAGGCGGACTTTCTTTGCTGCTCTGGCTGATGCCTTCTTTATTACTCAATTTCCAGTCTACCTACGATGCTCAGTTTCAGAACCAAGTGCCGGAATGGTATTATGCTTCTTTGCTGATAGACCGTGCTTCGCTTTGTTCGGCTGATGCGTTGCGTTCTCTTGCATTTATTGTATTGGGTGCTCTTTTAGTCTTATGGGGATGGAGAAGCAGAGGAAAAAAGAATTCTATTTTATTGGCTACCGTAGGCTTGGCTGTTTTGACTTTGATAGACTTGTGGAGTGTGGATAAACGTTATCTGAATGATAGTAATTTCTCGAAAGTACGTCCACAGGAAACGTATAAAGCAACGGCTGCTGATAATGAAATATTAAAAGATACAGACCCTTCTTACCGTGTTTTGAATATTAATAACCCTTGGCAGGAAACGAATACTGCATTTTTCCATAAATCGATAGGTGGTTACCATGCTGCTAAATTGCGTCGATACCAGGAATTAATCGACCACCGTTTGAATAAGGAATTGAGTGGTATTGTAAAAGCTTTGCAAAGTGCTAAAGGGGTGGAAGACATTGTACCGGCGTTTGCAGCCTCTCCTTCTTTGAATATGTTGAATATGCGTTATTTAATATATAATCCGGGACAGGCTCCTATTCGCAATCCTTATGCTTTCGGTAATGCTTGGTTTGTGGATAAGGTAGAGATTGTGGAAAATGCGGATGCGGAAATTGAAGCTTTGAATACGATTAATCCGCTGGTAACGGCTGTTGTGGACAAACGTTTTGCAAAGGATGTGGAAGGGTTTGTTCCTGAAAGGGATTCTACGGCTACAATTGTGCTGGAAAGTTATCGTCCGAACCGTATGGTTTATAAGAGTAAAACGGATAAGGAGCAGTTGGCTGTGTTCTCTGAAATCTATTATCAGCCGGGCTGGAAAGCAACTATCGATGGCAAAGAAGTTCCCCATTTCCGTGCCGATTGGACCTTACGTGCTATGCGAGTTCCGGCAGGAGAACATACCATTGTGTATGAATTTAAGCCGGAAGGTTATATCACAGCCACCTATATTTCTTCTTATAGTTCGCTATTGATATTGTTATTGCTGGTAGTAGCGATAGGATGGTCTGGTTGGAAATATTGGAAAACGACAAGTAAATGAATTTGCCGGAGTCAGAAAGTCAATATGCCGAATTTAAGCAGTCATTTGGTATTCAACGTGTATTAGATTATTTCAGAAAAGAGGGACTAAAGCTCCCGGTTTTTGAAAATATTTCTGCGGGGTTTATGGTGACTGTATTTTCAGAGAGTGCATCCGAAGATGAAAGTGCAAAAGATATAACCTTGCAAGCTAAAAGGAAAAAGAAAAGAATAAGTAAGAATGAACTGATGGAAATAATTGTGGACGTATGTTCGGAAAAATATTTAACAATCGTCCAAATTGCAACATTGGTGGATAGAAATTCTGCCTATATTAAAAATGAATTGATACCTGAACTACTTGCAACTAGCCGTTTGACGAGATTGTATCCGGATGCTCCTAATCACCCTAATCAGGCTTATCGTGCTAAAAAATAAAAAGAGAATACGGCAATAGATTTTAATTGCAATATTCTCTTTTTTATAATTTGATGTTATAGCTTTCCTGCAAAAGAAATCAATGCCTCCCCGAACTTTTCCCAAGTCAATGTTGCTTTTTCTTTTTGTATATTGGAGATGAACTGCTGACGGTTTTGTTCGTAGAACAGTCGGATGGTATTTGCGATGGAAACTGCACTGATTTCAGAAACCATGAGACCGACTCCCGGTTTTTCTATACTTTCTCCCAAACCTCCGGTGTTTGTAGCAATCAATGGTAGTTCGAAATGATAAGCGATGGAGGTGATGCCGCTCTGCGTGGCTGAACGGTAAGGTAAGATACAAACATCTGATGCTGAGAAGAACAACGGTACTTCATTGTCGCTGATATACCGGTTGAATACTTTGTATTTATTCGGGTTACGACTGTTTTTGATTTGCTCTGTATATTTGTCGAAGCTACCGTAACTTTCACCTGCGATGATGAGCTGGAAACTGTCGTCGAGTTGGTTGACAGCTTCGATTAATAAATCAAGTCCTTTGTAATCGCGGATTAAACCGAAAAATAATAAAGTTTTTTTGTCCGTATCAATTCCCAATGCTTTTCGGGCTTCCAAGGTATCTACTTTTTCACCGAAGTGATTATATAAAGGATGCGCTTTTAATATATGCGGGGCATCCGGACGGAGAGACAACAAATCGTTCCGGACGGACTCGCTCATGGCAATAAAGCCGCTATTTTGCTTCAGGAACCAGCTGGTTAGCGGCTTGTCGAAAAATTTCTGTTCATGGGGGATGACGTTATCCAATATCGTAATGACTTTACACCCCTGCTTTTTCAGTTTACGGGCAACTGTTCCGAGCGAAGGGGCAAAGTAAGACATCCAATACTTCATAATCAGGATATCCGGCTGTTCTTTGGCGATTCGACCGGCACTACTCAGGTAAGTAAAAGGATTTGCCGTGTCCAGTACAGGGATGCTGTCTATGACATGTGCATTATCTTCTGCCGTTACATATTGAGTTTTGCCGGGGAAAAGAAAGTCCGGATATTGTCTTTTGAAAGTAAACGGAATTACTTCGTTATTAGCTTTTAACGCTTCGTATAGATTCGCATTGAACTGGGCAATTCCACCACGAAACGGATAAAATGTCGAGAGATAAGCAATTTTCATATATTAGCTTCTTTCTTGATTAATTCTGCAAAGGTAAATAAATCCGGACATCGTAGTCGGATGCGTAGCCCGTCAAGTTCTGTATCTTTATATTTATTGCCGATTAAGACAGCCGGAATACCGGCATTGTTTGCAAATCGGATATCGGAAATACTGTCTCCGGCCAGCCAACTTTGTGAGAAATCGATGTCCCGAAAATCCTGTTTGGCCTGAAAAGCCATTCCCGGGTTGGGCTTTCTGTCGGGACAGTTGTCGTCCGTATCTGTACAAACATAAATCCTATCGATATGCCCTCCCTGGTGCTGTATGGTATCGAGCATGTGGCGGTGGACTTTTTCAAGGTCTTCCAAGCTCATCAGTCCTCGCCCGACTCCCCGTTGATTGGTGACAATCAGGATATATTTAAAATAAGAAGAAAGCTCTTTCAAGGCTTCGATGGCTCCCGGAATGAATACAAATTCGTCCGGTGATTTGACGTAATCATCCGGACGTTGTTTGTTGATGACGCCGTCCCTGTCCAGAAAAAGCGTATTATATCGTTTTTTATTTTCCATTTTTGAAATCGATTTGTGCCTGTGCGTAATCTTCCGGGATACCGATGTCGATGAAATAACCGTCGCACAGGTATCCGGACAGGATACGAGTGGTGACGTTTTTCTCGAAATATTCTTTTTCCAGAGAAAACTTTTCCGGATACCCGGCCAGTTCATCCCGGTTTATCAGATAAATGCCACCGTTTATCAGGCCGGATTTACAGAATTGCTTCTCGTGGAATTGCAGGATACGATGAGTCTCTGGATTGATTTCCACTGATCCGTAACGCTCGAAATCGTGCATTTCTTTGAGTGCGAGGGTCGCATGGGCTTTTGTATCTTTATGCAACTTCAACATATCGGCATACCGGACTTCCAGAAAAGTATCTCCGTTGAGAATAAAAATCTCCGGTTCTTCGGCTTTCGATAATGCCAGTTTGACCGCTCCTCCGGTACATAACGGGTGGTCTTCGATAACAAAAGAGATACGCATGGAAGTAGAAACCGTCTGTATCCATTCTTCTATCATTTCATGTTTATAGCCCAGCGACAGGATAATGTGGGTGAATCCGGCTTTTTCCAGCGTATTCAGTAAATAATGCAAGAAAGGTTTGCCGGCAACCGGTGCCATACATTTCGGGACATCCGAAACGACGCTTCGGAGCCGCGTTCCCATTCCTCCGGCTAATATTACGGCTTCCATATTACTCTCTTATTTAGCAAAAATAGCCGCTTCCACCAGCTCGCAGATAATATGTCCGATTGTGATATGTCCTTCCTGGATACGAGGGGTATCTATCGAGGGAACATTTATCAGGATACTTGCACTGGTGCGCATTTTTCCTCCGTTCTCACCTGTGAAAGCGATAGTGGTGATGCCCTTTTCTTTACAAACATCGAATGCGTTCAGGATATTTGCGGAATTGCCGGAAGTGGAGAGACCCACCAGCACGTCTCCGGGTTTGCCCAAACCGGACATCAGACGGGCGTAAATAATGTCGTACGAATAGTCGTTGGCTACGGCTGTCAAATAAGAAGTGTTGCAATGCAGGGCTTCCGAAGGCAACACTGCCCGGTCTATATAAAATCTGCCTGAAAATTCGGCAGCCAAGTGTTGTGCGTCGGCCGCACTGCCTCCGTTTCCGCAGAAATAGACTTTACCTCCGTATTTGAAACAGGTAATAATGGTTTCAACAGCTTCGTTGACAGCATCTTGCAGTTTTTCATCTGCCATGATTTTTTGTATGGTGTCCTGATGCTGCGCCAGTCTTTTTTTTATGGTTTCTTTACTGTCCATGTTGTGAGTCCTTTTTTACAAAATTCAAAATTATGTACTTTCCCTACGTGTAGGTTGCCAAGTGCCTCGGATACGGAATAACAACTGTTTCCGGGGCAGTAGAAGAACATGAAACCTCCACCTCCCGCGCCGGAGATTTTACCTCCCAAGGCTCCGTTGGCGATAGCTGTTTCGTATATCTGGTCGATGAATTCGTTCGAGATGTGACGGGCCATTTTCTTTTTACTTTCCCAACTTGTGTTCAGCGCCTTTCCCAGCTCCCACAATTCGTCTCTAAGCAGACAGTTTTTCATGCGGAATGCCTCTTTTTTTACATTATGCATAGCCTCTAAAGAGTCCGAGTTTTGCTTTTTTACATTCTCGGCCTGTTCTTCGATAATATTGGCGGAACAGCGTTGTTGGTCCGTATAAAAAAGAACGGTGTTCATAGCCCACTCCCGGAGAATGTCTTCGTCTATGCGGAGAGGATTGACAATGACACGGTCGTCTGCCAGAAATTCCATAAAGTTAACACCGCCGAATGTAGCGGCATATTGGTCTTGCTTGCCTCCGGCCATTTTCAGGTCGACGCGTTCTATTTCGTAAGCATAATGTGCAATGTCGTATTTCCCTAACGGTAGTTTCAACCATTCGGAAAAAGCTCCCAGAATGGCTACCACCAGAGTGGAAGAGGTCCCCAGCCCGGAGCCGGAAGGAACGTCCATACTGGTAATCAGCTCGAAAGAGAGTGGTTGCCCGTTGTTATATTTGGAGACGATAGAGTTGTATATGCCATGTTGGAGCAGCAGATTGCCTTCCAAAGGAAGTTTATCGGTGGCATCAAACTCTTCGACTATATGGTTGTTGATGTGTATAAAACGTATTTTGCCCGTATCGAGCGGGCGGATAGTGGCATGTGCGTATAAATTGACTGTCACATTTAAAATGGCTCCGCCGTACAATTCCGAATAGGGAGATACATCTGTTCCCCCTCCGGCAATACCCAGACGGAAAGGAGCTTTACTTCTGTATAGCATGTTTTTCATTCTTTAGATCCAACAAATAATATCCGCAAGTCGTATAGAAGTTACGAATATAAGGAATATTTAGTATTCCCCATAATTTGCGGGGACGGAGTTTGAATTTTATTTCATAATTGGGATTGATGAAATACAAGGTCTCCTCTTTAATGTGATAATGTTCTTTGTTTACGATAGAAAGGAAACGTTCGAGCGAAATACCTGTATCCTTGATATCCAGCAGGCCGTCGGGTTGCACATTTCCCCATTCCAGCACTTTTTTATATAAGCTGCGGGGTAAAAGATGAACCCAAGGTAAATGGGATAAGAATTTATTGTTACAAATCTGCTGATGTCCTCCGAAGGGATTTTGCCAGGGCGGAAATGCGACAAAGACAACCCCGTAAGGATTTAAAAACCGTTTGATAAATGGCAAAAAGCGCTCTTGGTTGGGAATGTGTTCTATCACATCCCGTATAATGATGATGTCGAATGTTTCATCCAAATCCGTTACCTTGTAAATATCTTCACAAATAAGCGTCAGGTTTTGCTTATTGGGATGATTGGCGTAGATTTCTTTTGCCTTATTGATTTGGGGTTCGCAAATGTCGATACCCGTGACTTTACATCCTAAATCCAGAAAAGGCTGAAGGTTCCCTCCTTCGCCACAACCGATTTCCAGAACAGACATATCACCTGTGACGTCATGATGTTTTTCGATAAACGGGATAACATATTTCCGGGTGGTATAAATCTGCTCATTAAAATATAAAAGCCTGTCGGAATGTCTTTTTTGCATAGTGCTGGAAATAAAAAAGATTGTCCCATAAGTATGACAATACCGGATTGCGACTTATGGAACAACTCTTTATAGTATTAATATCTGTAATGCTCTGCTTTGTACGGGCCTTCTACCGGAACTCCGATATAATCCGCTTGTTTTTGTGTCAGTTTGGACAATTTAACGCCGATGCGTTCGAGGTGCAGGCGGGCTACCTCTTCGTCCAAACGTTTCGGCAGACGATAAACACCTACTTCGTAAGGCATTGTCCACAAGTCCATCTGAGCCAATACTTGGTTCGTGAATGAATTACTCATCACGAATGAAGGATGGCCGGTTGCACATCCCAGATTCACCAAACGGCCTTCGGCCAGCAGGAAGATAGAGTTTCCGGTAGGGAATGTATATTTGTCTACCTGGGGTTTGATGTTGGTATGTTTGATGTTCGGATAGTTGATTAGATTGTCTACCTGAATTTCGTTATCGAAATGACCGATGTTGCAGACGATAGCCTGATCTTTCATCTGAGCCATGTGTTCGATGGTGATGATATCACAGTTGCCTGTCGTTGTAACGAACACGTTTCCTTCTTTAACCGCTTCTTCCATTGTCGTTACTTCGAAGCCTTCCATTGCAGCCTGCAAAGCGCAAATTGGGTCGATTTCCGTAATCAGTACGCGAGCACCGTACGTACGCATGGAATGAGCGCACCCTTTACCTACATCCCCATAACCGGCTACGACTACGACTTTACCTGCAATCATGACATCGGTAGCGCGTTTGATACCGTCAGCCAGCGATTCGCGACAACCGTACAGATTGTCGAATTTGGATTTTGTAACGGAATCATTTACGTTAATGGCAGGTACCAGCAATTCGCCTTTTTCCATCATTTGATACAGGCGGTGTACACCGGTTGTTGTTTCTTCGGAAACACCTTTCATCTCGGCAACAGTACGATGCCAGCGGGTATTATCTTCGGCCAGGATGCGATGAAGGGTATCCAGGATAACCTGTTCTTCGTGGTTGCCTCCTTTACGGTTGATTGTTTCGGCATCGTTTTCAGCCCGGTATCCCATGTGGACCAGCAAAGAGGCGTCGCCACCGTCATCAACAATCATATGCGGACCTTTTCCTTCCGGAAAGCGAAGCGCCATGTCGGTACACCACCAGTATTCTTCCAATGATTCACCTTTCCAGGCAAATACGGGAACACCATCGGCAGCTATAGCGGCAGCGGCGTGGTCCTGTGTGGAGAAAATGTTGCAGCTTGCCCAGCGAACATCCGCTCCTAACGCAACTAATGTTTCGATTAACACTGCAGTCTGGATAGTCATGTGCAGTGAGCCGGTGATACGGGCCCCTTTCAGGGGTTTCTGGTCGGCATACTTCTTGCGGAGTGCCATCAGTCCCGGCATTTCGTGTTCGGCGATTTCGATTTCCTTGCGGCCGAATTCTGCCAAACCCATATCTGCCACTTTGTAAGGCAGATTAGTTGGAAATAATTGTGACATAAATTGATACTAAAATTGTTAATGCTGCAAAGGTAAGAATAATTATGCTGGAAACAACGGGGAGGTAGCTTTGAAATCAAAATAAGAATGGTTTAGAATCAAAAGAGGGACTTTCCCTGACAAAAGTCTCTCTTTTCTTATGCAGGCACTTGTTTATTTACTAATTTTGCCTGACCTCTTACAAAATAAGAGGATTGAGTTTTGCGGTAAATTGAATGGATATTGATATGAAAAAAAACTGGAAAAAGAGTTTGATTATTCTTGTTTTGTTGCCTTTCTTTTCTTGGATGGATGCCAAAACAATACAGGAAGTAGTTTCTCAACCCTTAGATACGATTGAATACAGGGTATTTGTGGCTGCGGATAAAGCCGGAGTGGAGCATTGGGGAGGAATAGAAGCTTATCGGATAAAGCTGGATTCGTTCTTTCAACAGGTAAATGATTTCTGGAATAAAGCGGGGGACGGACGTTTTAAGTATTATTTTCGTTATGTTCCTGATTTGCAGGTGGTTTATGATTGTTCTTCGCTTCATGTGGAGAGTGTCTATAACAGGAGTGAAGGTTTCCCTAATCATGATGTGCTGTTGATAATTGATTCCATACTTGATTTTGATGATGAAGAAAGTGCACAAGGCTGGTATTGTGGCGGAGGTGCGGGAGACCTGAATATAGTTGTTTGCCGCAGTCGTAGTAAAACGGAGTATGAGGATTTGTTCGGTATCGACTATTTCTATAGGGGAATAGCGCATGAATTCGGGCATTATCGTGGTGTTACGGATTTATATGCCGACAAAATCGAGGCAAAGAACAATCCGATAAATCATTTGCAATATGACCCTGCTTCTTGTGTCATGAATAATCATTTTGATACATATAAATGGAGTTCTTATGCGGTTAATATCATCAACTACACGGCAAAGTCCAAACGTCCGAGCCGTGACTTTCCTGGCTTTTTCAAACAGATGTTCCCTGAAAATATTCAAGTATCTGTAAATGTAAATGGTAAAAGAAAGAAAGGGGTGAAATTGAATTTATATGGTTCGCGTGCGTGGTTTAATGATTTGATAGCAACCCCTTACCGTACTTATGAGACGGATAAAAGGGGAGAATATCTGATTACCGGTGTTCCTGATTTGTACGACCAGCCGGTTCCTCCTTTACATACTGATGAATTGCCTTATAATCGTTGGTTTACTTTCTTGCTTGAAGCTGAGTATAAGGGAGAAAAAAAGTATGTATGGCTTCCTGAGTATGAGGTGCAACAGACATTTTTTGAAAATAAGGATACTTATCAAGTGAAAATCGATTTCTGAGAAAACAAGGCAATAAGTGAGTGAAAGATATGTGCTCGATTTTTTTCTGTTAGGTATATTGCTTTTGTTTGTAAAAGATTGAATAGCTTTCAATGTAAATAAAAAATAGGGCTGGCTAACTTTTATCGTTAGACAGCCCTTGGATATGGGAATTGCTATTTATTTATTCCGGAGTAATTCCCTTTTCTTGCAGTAACTGTAGTCCTAAGTCTTTTAGTTTGAATTTCTGTATCTTACCGCTACCGGTCATTGGGAAAATATTGACAAAGAATACGTATTTCGGTATTTTATGGCGGGCGATTTTCCCGCGGCAGAAATCTTTGACAATGTCTTCAGTCATGCTAACTCCTTCATGGAGAATGATAAAAGCACCGACTTCTTCACCGTATTTCTTGGAAGGAACAGCGGCAACTTGCACGTCTTTAACACCTTCCAGGTGATATAGGAATTCTTCCAGTTCGCGCGGATAGATATTTTCACCACCGCGGATAATCATATCTTTGATACGTCCGGTGATACGGTAGTTGCCGTCTTCATCTTTTACTCCGAGGTCGCCGGAATGCAGGAAACCGTTTTTATCGATGACTTCGGCAGTTGCTTGCGGATTATTGTAGTAACCTTTCATATTGTTGTAGCCACGGTTACACATTTCTCCTTGTACACCGACCGGGCACTCTTCGCCGGTTTCAGGGTCGATGACGCGTACCTCGGTAAATTCGTAATCACGGCCGACTGTATTATAACGGATTTCTGCCGGGTCGTCTATGCGGGAATGGGTCATGCCCGGTGAAGTCTCGGTCAGACCATATACACTGGTTACACGCATGTACATTTTTTCTTCTACCCGTTTCATCAGTTCTACCGGACAAAGGGAACCGGCCATGATACCGGTACGTAGGGAAGTCAAATCGAACATGCTGAACATCGGATGGTTCAATTCGGCAATAAACATGGTAGGCACGCCATAGAGGGCGGTACACCGTTCCTTATGGATAGAGGCCAATACAACCAGCGGGTCGAATCTTTCCACCATCACTTGCGTACAACCGTGTGTCAGGACGTTCATGGAAGCCAGTACAACGCCGAAACAATGGAATAAAGGAACGCAACAACAAAGCTTATCATCTGCCGTAAATTTCATGTGTTCGCCGGTCAGTAGGCCGTTGTTGGCGATATTATAATGTGTCAACATGACTCCTTTCGGAAAACCGGTTGTTCCGGAGGTATACTGCATGTTTACCACATCGTGGGGCTGCACCAGTTTCTTGGCTTCAACCAGTTTGTCATCACTTACATTTTCTCCCAAAAGAAGCAATTCCGGAGTATTGTACATGCCACGGAACTTTTCCTGTCCGATGTAGACAACGTTTTTGAGAACCGGGAACCGTTTGCTTTTCAGATAGCCGCGCTGTGTTTCTTTTAACTCGGGGAGCATGGTATAGACCATGTCGATATAGCTTCCATCGAACACTCCGTCCGTGATGCACAAAGTATGAATATCGGCATTTTCTACCAGGAATTCCAGTTCGCTTTGTTTATAGTTCGTATTGACAGTAACGGCTACGGCTCCTATTTTAGCGGCGGCATACAGGAATGTCAGCCAGTCGGGAACGTTTGTGGCCCAGATGCCTACATGTGTACCATGTTTGATACCGATGGAAAGCATTCCTTTAGCCATGCGGTCTACACGTTCGTTAAACTCTTTCCAAGTGAAACGCAGGTCCCGGTCGGAATATACCAGATATTCTTTATCGGGAGTCGTTTCGGCCCAGTGTTCCATCCACTGGCCCAATGTTTTATTTTGTAATTGCAATTCCATTGTTATCCGCTATTAATATGGGGTGTAGACTACTCCGAGTATTTTAGCCGTACTTTCTGCTGCTGCGTGTACATGGTGGGCCACGATAGAATCATAATAGATACTGTCGCCTTCTTCCAGAATATAAGTATTTTTCCCGTAGTTGATTTCTATAATGCCTTCCAGTACGTAAATGAATTCTTCTCCTTCGTGTGTGGAAAGAACGAAATCGACCCCCTCTTCGGATTGAGAAACGTCAATCAGGAACGGTTCCATGTGACGGCCGGATTTATCTTGCGACAAAGAATGGTATTCCATATGCTTGCGGGCCTGGCTGGAATTATTGGTGAAACCGATGCTATTTGTTTCATTACTGTCTTTTTTGCGGCAGATGACCGGCCCGAGTTCGGATTGGTCGTCCAAAAATGTACCCAAACGAACACCTAATACGCGAGCTATTTTGATTAAGGGGGCTAATGATGGAAAATCCACATTTCCCTCGATACGTTCGATTTGTTCAATACTTAGTCCTGAGCGTTCGGCTACTTCTTCGATAATGAGTTGCTTTGATTCACGGATACTTCTTATTTTGTCTCCGATGATTTTGTTGTTTCCCATAAGTATGATTTGTTTATTGAATACTTTTGATTTGTTACTTTGAGCGGCAAATTTACATTAAATTTTTATATAACAATATTCTAATGTGAAAATAAAAAAGGATGACCTTTTTAGGGGCCATCCTTTTATAATTTTTTGCGAAGAAACTTTTTTACTTTCTGATGCCAAGCTCTTTGATGATTGCACGGTATCTTTCGATATCAGTCTTAATCAGGTAATCCAGTAAACGACGACGTTTACCTACCAGCATTTTCAGAGCTCTTTCGGAGCTATGGTCTTTGTGGTTAACCTTCAAATGTTCTGTTAAATGTGCGATACGAACTGTAAACAGCGCGATTTGGCTTTCTGCAGAACCTGTGTCTGTAGCAGATTTGCCGTACTTCTCAAAAAGTTCTTTTTTCTTTGTTGAATCTAAAAACATGATTCTTTGTACTTTAATAAATTAATACTATGTTATCTAAGCGGGGACAAAGGTAAGGATTACTTTTTTGATTAGCAAGGTTTTTTCGCGAACTTTTTTCATTTTGAAGCATGAATGTCACATACATATCGTAAAAATATCGTACTTTTGCAGCCAATAAATTAGTCTTCGATGCAAAAAATCAGAAACATCGCGATAATCGCGCACGTAGACCACGGCAAAACGACGCTCGTGGATAAGATGTTATTAGCCGGTAAGCTTTTCCGTGAAGGACAGGCAGAGCCGGACCAGTTCATGGATAATAATGACCTGGAACGTGAGCGAGGAATTACTATCCTTGCCAAAAACGTATCTATAAATTATAAAGGTTATAAAATCAACATTATCGATACTCCGGGACATGCGGATTTCGGTGGCGAAGTAGAACGCGTATTGAATATGGCAGACGGTTGTTTACTGTTGGTCGACGCTTTTGAAGGCCCGATGCCGCAGACCCGTTTTGTTCTTCAGAAAGCTATTCAGTTGGGGTTGAAGCCTATTGTGGTTATTAATAAGGTTGACAAACCAAACTGCCGTCCGGAAGAGGTTCAGGAAATGGTGTTCGACCTGATGTTCAGTCTTGATGCGACGGAAGAACAACTTGATTTCCAGACTATCTACGGCTCTGCGAAACAAGGCTGGATGTCATTGGATTATAAAGAACCGAAAGAAGATATCACAGCATTACTGGATGCTATTATTGAATACATCCCGGAACCGCAGGTATTGGAGGGAACTCCCCAGATGTTGATTACTTCGCTGGATTTCTCCAAATATGTGGGACGTATTGCGGTAGGTCGTGTTCATCGCGGAGAATTACGTGAAGGGCAGGATGTTATGCTTTGTAAGCGTGATGGTTCGATGGTGAAATCCAGGATTAAAGAGGTGGATGTTTTCGAAGGTTTAGGCCGTACGAAAGTAAATTCCGTCCAGTCCGGGGATATCTGTGCTCTTGTTGGTATCGAAGGTTTTGAAATCGGTGAAACGATAGCCGATATCAATGAACCGGAGCCGCTACCGACAATTGCTATCGACGAGCCGACTATGTCTATGCTTTTCACTATCAACAATTCTCCGTTCTTCGGAAAAGAGGGTAAGTATGTTACATCCCGCCATATATATGAACGGTTACAGAAAGAATTGGATAAGAACTTGGCACTTCGCGTAGTTCCTACTGATTCGGCCGATTCTTGGTTGGTGTATGGCCGTGGCGTGCTTCATTTGTCAGTCCTGATTGAGACGATGCGCCGTGAAGGTTATGAGTTACAGGTGGGACAGCCGCAGGTAATTATCAAAGAAATTGACGGTGAAAAGTGTGAACCGGTTGAGCAGCTGACAATCAACCTGCCGGAAGAATGTTCCAGCCGTATTATCGATATGGTGACGAAGCGTAAAGGGGAAATGACAATGATGGAAAGTAAGAATGACCGTATGCATTTGGAATTCACTATCCCTTCACGTGGTATCATTGGTTTGAATAATGCTGTTCTGACCGCTTCTGCCGGTGAAGCAATCATGGCACACCGCTTCTTGGAATACCAGCCTTGGAAAGGTGAAATAGAACGTCGTACGAACGGTTCTATTATTGCAATGGAGACGGGTACGGCTTATGCGTATGCATTGAACAACCTGCAATCTCGCGGACGCTTCTTTATAGCTCCGCAGGAGGAAGTCTATGCCGGTCAGGTAGTCGGTGAACATACGAAGGATAATGACTTGGTTGTAAACGTAACCAAATCAAAGAAACTGACCAATATGCGTGCCTCAGGTTCGGATGATAAAGTATCATTGGCTCCTCCTACGGTATTCAGTTTGGAAGATGCGTTGGAATATATCAAAGGTGACGAATATGTGGAGATTACCCCGAATAGCATGCGTATGCGTAAGATTATTCTGGATGAAATAGAACGCAAGCGTCAGGGCAGATAAAGAACTAAGGACTTTTGTTATAGAAATATTTTTTATACAAAAGTCCTGCTTTTTTCATAAGGTTCTTTGTTTATATAGTTATAAAAGTAAATAAGAGCTGATACGATTTGATGAAAGGCATAATACAGATAAGGAAAATGCTGCTTCTATGGGGAACCATGTTGTTGTTGTCTGGTTATGTTTTTGCTGAAGGATACGGCTTTTTCTCCCCTTTGGAAAATGAACCGGATTCTACTTCCTTTTTATTTATGAATAAGAAGATTTCTCACCGGATAGGTGTGGAGGTCCGTCCCGGATATGTTATTCCTACGCATAGTTTTTTGGAAGGGGATAATTATAAAATGAAGAGAATACGCAATTCTCTTTCCGCTCATCTGAAATACTCTTTTCAGTTCTTGCCGGGTACTTATACGGATCGGATTTATGGGGGAGTTTATCAAGGAATTGGTATAGGTTATCATACTTTTGGTAATCGGATGGAGTTGGGAGACCCGATTACATTTTATCTGTTTCAAGGAGCCAGTTTGGCTAAGTTTACTCCCCGGCTTTCATTCAATTATGAATGGAATTTCGGAGTGTCGACAGGATGGAAGCCTTACAATGCCGATTATAATCAGTACAATCATATTCTCGGGTCGAAGGTGAATGCTTATCTCAACGTTAATTTTTACTTGCGTTGGATGCTTTCCCGGCAATTCGATTTAACGGCGGGTGTAGATGCTACTCATTTTTCTAATGGCAATACGAAATTCCCGAATGCCGGATTGAACATGGCCGGGTTGAAGTTGGGCATAGTCTATAAATTCAACAGATCGGAATATTCTTCTTCAAAATCTCTGTATCGCTATCCGATACCTGATTTTCCCCGTCATATCAGCTATGACTTGGTTCTGTTCGGGTCGTGGCGCCGGAAGGGAGTACCTTTCGGGGGTGAAGAAGTGGCTTCTCCGGATGCTTATCCGGTATTCGGATTTAATTTTGCTCCGATGTATAATTTCGGATATAAGTTTCGTGCCGGTGTTTCGATTGATGGCGTGTATGACGGAAGTGCGAATGTTTATACGGAAGATTACATAGTAGGGACTGCCCAGCAGTTTTACAAGCCTTCGCTCGACAAACAGTTGGCTTTAGGACTTTCCGCAAGGGGAGAGTATGTGATGCCCTATTTTACAGTTGGAGTGGGACTGGGTGTCAATGTGCTTCACGGTGGAGGGGATTTGAAAGCCTTCTATCAGATTTTGGCGTTGAAAACGGAAATAACGCGCAATACCTTTCTCCATATCGGGTATAGTTTACAAAATTTCCATACTCCGAATTTCCTGATGTTAGGAATCGGTTTCCGTTTCCATAATAAATATCCGGCCTTCCACCGTTAATCACGATTTTGTTTCATCTTAAAAAGATTGTTTTTACAGTTCTATCACTAACAATATCGGATTGTCGTCTTCTTTCACTCCCGGTATTTCCCCGAGAACATCTTCAGCATTAATTAATAATATCAGTTGATTTTTTGAAAGGTATAGAGTGCTGGAGCCTATATGAATTTTCTTCCCGGAAGGGAGTTTGTATGTTAAATCCCGTTTTGTGGAACGGTAAATAATCTGATTGTCGGATTTCCTCCATACTTCTTCTCTGAAAACACGGTTTCTAATGTATGTTATTAAATAATAATCGGGAGTAAAGCCGATACCCAAGCGCATGAGGTAGTTCTCACTTCCAAGTTGCATGAAATCCTTTATTTTTTCTTTTGGCATGGCAGCAGCACCTTTCTTTAAAATCAGGAATGGTTCTGCTCCTTTTTCAGTTATTTGGAACACCGTGTCGTTGTCGGCATGGTTGAAAAGCATCACATCGGCATTTCTACTGCGGGCAGTTTGCAGTCTTATTGCGGATTGTTCCCATTCGGACATTGTCGTGTCGAATGGGCATAGGTATTGTTTAATATTGAACTGACGGTCTGTAATGCAGAACTGATTAGCAGAATCGCCTGAGACAATAAAATTGTCTGCAATAAAAATAGGGCTTCTGGCTGTTTTATCATTTAAGGATACTTCTTTCAGGAAATTGCCGTCAAGGTCATAAGTTATCCATTTTTGATTGCCATCATCAAGTATTTGAATAGTAGAGTCTTGAGGATTAACGTATGAAAAGGAGCAGAGGGAATATTCACCGGGACCATGTCCTAGGTGTCTGAACCTTTTTAATATCTTGCCATTTGAATCCAGCCGGTAAAAAACTTGGTCTTTGGTGGTGAGTATTAAAATAATCTGGTCATCTGCATAACAAATCTTGAGCGGTACTCCCATTACTGTCTGTGATGTAGTGGAAATAGGTATTAATCTGGCATTTTTGGCAATACTGTTTAGTGTAAAGGTGTCAGGTATTTGTTTGCTAATGACACTTGCCAAGTCTAATACCGGGATTTCTTTTTTAGGTTCTTCAAGTGAAACCTCTTTGTTCGATTGCTGATGGGGAGCGCCGGTACAAGCGAGGAGCAGACTGATAAGGAAGAATAGAATGTATCTTTTCATGATATTATCTTTTTAGGTTTGAAAAAAAACTTACGAAAGATACGTAATATTCCGAATAAAGCAAAAAAAGCAGCCTCTTTTTTTAAGAGACTGCTTTTTTATATAGAGATAAGTTTGTTATTACTTAACCAGAGAAGAGAAATCTGCGTTAGTTGCATATTTCGCAAATTCCAAGTCGGTAGCAGCTTCTTTAGCCAAGCTTCTGTCGGCAGCGATAGCAGCTTTCAGGTTGCTGATAACACCGTTAGCATCATTTGTACGAGCAGCTACGATAGCTTTCAAATAAGAAGTTGTAGCATCCGGTTTTGCAACAGCGTTCAGTGTCTGAGAGGCTTTGCTGTAGTCCTTAGTCAGGATTTGAGCCAATGCAGCGTTGTTGGATTTAACTGAACCGAAAGAGTTGGCAGCTTTTGCCCATTCGCCTTGTTCCAGATACAGAACACCCAGAGCTTCGCCTAATTCAGTAACGCCGGAGGCACTACCGAACAACTGCTGAGCTTTAGCTTGGTCACCCTTAGTCAAAGCAATCAGACCTAAGTTCATATTAGCTTCCGGATTTGTTTTAACTGAGTTAGACTTGTTGAACATTTGTTCAGCTTTAGCCAAGTCACCGGCACGGAATGCCATCATACCGATATTGTTCCAAGTGCGGTAGCAGCTCGGATACAATTCTGAAGCTTTTGTATAGATAGCCATCTTTTCTGCATCGTTGTTAGTCAATGTAGCAGCGTACAGGATTTCTTCGATGTTCAATTCTTTAGGATTACTCTTAGCCAATGCGCTGATTTCATCGTCAGATTTACCAATGATTTCGATATTGGCAGTCAAACGGGAACGACGAAGTTGAGGCAGGATTGTTTCAGCCAAGTCAGAATAAACAGCAGAGATGTTTTTGATTTCTCTTTCTCTTGTTTCCGGATCCTGATACATAGAAAGAACTCTCAGTACAAGATCTTTGTCCTGCAGGTTGGAAGCCTGTACCAATTCTTTGAAACCTTCCCAGTCCTGAGCAGTATAACGAGCGTCAACCGGAGCGTCAACTTTCATTTTCTTCAATTCTTTGGACAGATATTTTGAAGTATTCTTTTCACGGTTTTCAGACAATGCGTCATTCAGTTTGAAACCACCTTCAGGAGAAGCGTATGCAGAAATTTCGATTGCTACATTCTGGTTAGGAGCTTCGTCTGCATTTTTAACAAGTTCTTTCCATTCTTTGATTGCATCGGAATTTATTTCTTTAGCACGTATGTTTGCCTGTTGCAGGAGGAACATGATGTTTGCATCATGAGCTTCTTTGATGATACGCTGGAATTTATCTGCTCCGATAGCTGCGTTAGCAGTAGCTGCATCAGCCAGTTCGGAAGTAGCGATAACGCCTTCACCGATTTTTACATCCGGCAATTTAACTGTCTTGTTTTTGATTTTTGCATCGAAAGTCAGATACAGTTCTGATTTTTTCATTTCAGGTTTGTAAGTGAAAGCCGATTTCATGGTTACATTAGCACCTTCTTTCTGCGGAACTACCTGATTGTTTCCTTTTACTTTCTCACCTTGGTAGGTATAAGAAGTTCCCCATGCTTCACCTCCTTCATAACGAAGAACCGGAGTTACAGTTACAACTGCTTTTTTGTTGAACCATTTTGCCGGGAATGTAGCATTGATTGTCACAGGAACTTTGCCTCCGATAGCCTCAAGCGGCTGCGGCTCAGCTTTGATGTACTCTTCAGCCAACGGTTTCAACTTGTTTGAACAAGAAGAAAAAGTTAGAATTGATGCCAATACGAGGAATGGCAATAAATACTTTTTGTTCATAATTTGATGTAAGTTTAAAATGTTACTATGTTTATATATTCACTTTCAATTATTCCTTCGCCATCAACATGCAAAACTAAAGCATTTTTTTGTTATGAATAGCAAAGAAGAGACAAAATCTTTATAATTAATACTTATTAATGAATGGATTTCCTATTTCACACTAATTTGGCGGTAAAAGAATGGTGTATAAGACACTTTTATGGCCTTCCATATTCTTCTTCCGTGTTAAATTTTCTCTATTTAGAGGCTCTTTCAAGGTGGTTTTACATCGAAACATAGGCTGCTTATTGTAATATTTTAATCAAAATAAAATCTTTTGAGTATAAAGTTTGTTATCAGATGCAACCTTTACGATATACACACCGGGGGGGATGGAACCAATTTGCAGAGTGGCTTGTTGTTCGGTGATTGACCAGTCCCTGATGTTCTTCCCATCTATGGAGAATAAGGATAGACGGGCATTGTGGATGTCGTCCGGCAACAAAATATGAATCGTCCGTCTTTCTGCTCCGACAAATATCTGTACCGGATTCTTGAGAGTTACGATTTCGTTGTCCGTACTACTTGTGTATTGTATGACCGGATCTATAAATAAGGAGGTGGAGAACCCTTGAAGCGGGTGGCTTTTGGCCTCTATCCACTCATTGTTGTACTTAACCCATGCTGTGTTGTGGGTCGTTTCGCCTTTTGCGAGATTGAAAACGGCAAAAGTAGCATGACCGGTTGCCGTAATTTTGTATCCGATAAAGAATGAATTTTCCACGTAGACCTCTTTCGTGAATGGTATAAAGCTTTCTTGATCGCGATTAAGCGGTTTTATGGAGTTCTGAAAATCGTTTGTCGTGTTGTTTTTATATAGGAATACAGGATTGAAAACCTCCGTGTGAAGGATATTCCCGGGTTTGCCGTTGGAATCTTCATATACGTTGATTTCCACTTGGAGGTTCTCTTTGGCGGAAATGCTCGGATTAACCATGTAGGTTCCGTAAAGCATTGCTTTCCCATTTATTTTGTACGCTTCTGCATAATCTGTTGTGCCGGAAGAATTTGTTCCGAACTGATACTCGTTTTCTCCCGAAGGTAAAAGGGTCGCTTCGATGGCATCTACTTTCCCGTTTTCCCGTATGTTGCTCAGACGGAAACAGGGTTGTGTAGCATAAGGGTCTGTACCGTCGCAGATTAATTGTTCGTTATTGCCGGGGTTTAACCAGTATTTGAGTTGTTTGTTTGTTTCATCGGAAGGTTGCCAGCTTTTACATAAGGCATAGTAATAGTCTTCCACCGGATTCGAACAGGAAGAGTAAGGGTCTCCTCCGGTTAATGCTCCAATCACCCGGTTGTTTGCATCATACAATGGAGAGCCGGAAGAACCTCCTGCTGTTGCTCCGGCTGTCCATTTGTCGATACGCCAGAAGTTCTTCTCAAGAAAGTCGAGAGCTTTGGAATAGAAATTACTTAATGCGGGCGTTTTGTCGTATAAACTGATTCGTTTGACGGAGCCTAAGGGGTGATGGATACCTGAGTAGGGTGCTTCTCCGGCATCCTGCGCATTCCATCCTGAATAATAAGGCTGATAATAACAGGGGGGAGTTTCCTGCAATTCGAGCAATGCCATATCCGTTTGTTCGTTTACTGCTCTATAGTGTGCGGAAGCTGTAGACATCTCTTCCGTTCCCCGCATAACGGTTTTACAAAGCGGACTGTTGTAGTTGAAGAAACAGATGATATTGCCGGCTATCTCTTCGTAATCCGGATTTTTGATGAAAAAGTTGTTGTTCAGGCAATGGGAAGCTGTCAATAAATAAGGCTTCTTTTCGGCTGAAGTATTATTAATTAATGTACCCGTACATAAAAGTTCTCCATTAATAATTAAAAGAACAACGCTATGGCCGATATGGTTGTAGATATCTGTCTGTTGCTCGTAGCATGCCAGTGGAGGCATACAGGAGAAAGCGGGCATATCCGGTAGAGGTTCGCTGGCCGACTTGAAATCGCGATAACCATGATTTACCTCTCCAACGGTGAGTTTCCCCCGAAAATCTGCATTTGCCGGCTCTTGATACTCGATAATCAGTTTGTCGCCTTTTACGGGACTGACAGGTAAGATATTCCGTTCGGAGTTATTCAGGTAGTTGAATGCGCCTAACACTTGTGTCTGGTCTGCATTATAAAGGAAAAGGCGTGCCCCTTCCGGTAATTCATATTCGGAGAATAGGATATTCAGGGTAAGAGCGTTGGCGGAATGTATTCCCAAGCGCCATACACGCGTCCCGTCGGTTGTGGTAAAATGAATACCGGAGTTTTCGGGTGTGTAGTTCGTGATGAATTTGTAGGCGAAATGGTATCCTCCTTTCAGGCCGGTGTCATTCAGTGAGTCTATACGGAGTTGTTCGGCTATGTCAAAAGCCGGCATTTCCACAAATAAATCCGCCCCCGCACTTTTAGTCGTCACAAAAGGCAGAGGCTGACCTCCATGGCTGACTTGTGCTTGCAGGAAAGTTGGTAGTTGTAGGCAAACAAAGAATACAAATATGATAAGTGTCTTTCCCATAAGTCTGACAAAGATAATGTTTCCTTTTTATAGTCCTATGAGAACTTTGAAAAAAATAGTTTTTTCGGAATTTATTATATTGACTCCATTGATTTTAAAGCTAAACTATTCCTGTTTCTCACGAATTTTGGTTAAGTTTGTCGGTCGTTACAATGCGAAATTTTAGAACCAATAATTATATAACTAAATTCTAAAGATATGGCAACACCTCCTTTCAAGTATCAGGCGCCGTTCCCATTAGGTCCGGATACGACAGAGTATTATCTGCTTACTAAAGATTATGTTTCGGTTTCCGAATTTGAAGGAACTCCGATTTTGAAGATTGCAAAAGAAGGATTGACGGCGATGGCAAATGCTGCCTTTCGTGACGTGTCTTTTATGCTTCGCCGTTCTCATAACGAACAAGTGGCTAAAATCCTGAGTGACCCGGAAGCAAGTGACAATGATAAATATGTGGCGCTTACTTTCCTGCGTAATGCGGAAGTGGCGGCTAAAGGCGTACTTCCTTTCTGTCAGGATACCGGAACAGCTATTGTACACGGTGAAAAAGGACAGCAGGTATGGACGGGTTATTGCGATGAAGAAGCGTTGTCGGAAGGTGTATATAAGACCTATACCGAAGAGAACTTGCGTTATTCGCAGAATGCCCCTCTCAATATGTACGATGAGGTGAACACGAAATGCAACCTGCCCGCCCAGATTGATATAGAGGCCACGGAAGGTATGGAGTACAAATTCCTGTGCGTTACGAAGGGTGGCGGTTCCGCTAATAAAACTTATCTGTATCAGGAAACAAAAGCTATTTTGAATCCGGGTACACTGGTTCCGTTCTTAGTAGAAAAGATGAAGACTTTAGGAACAGCGGCTTGTCCTCCTTACCATATCGCATTTGTGATTGGCGGTACTTCGGCTGAAAAGAATCTGCTGACGGTAAAGTTGGCTTCTACTCATTATTACGATAATTTGCCGACAACCGGTAATGAATATGGCCGTGCTTTCCGCGATGTCGAACTGGAAAAGCAGGTGTTGGAAGAAGCTCATAAGATTGGTTTGGGTGCACAGTTCGGCGGTAAATATCTGGCTCATGATATCCGGATTGTCCGTCTGCCCCGTCATGGTGCATCTTGTCCGGTGGGATTGGGTGTTAGCTGTTCGGCCGACCGTAATATAAAATGTAAGATAAATAAGGAAGGCATCTGGATTGAAAAGTTGGATACTAATCCGGGTGAGTTGATTCCTGCGGAATTGCGTCAGGCAGGTGAAGGTGATGCAGTTAAGATAGATTTGAACCAGCCGATGGCAGATATTCTGAAAGAATTGGACAAATATCCGGTTGCTACTCGTTTATCTTTGAACGGAACGATTATTGTAGGTCGTGATATTGCCCATGCAAAACTGAAAGAACGGTTGGATAAGGGTGAAGATTTGCCTCAATATATTAAAGACCATCCGATTTATTATGCCGGTCCGGCTAAGACTCCGGCTGGAATGGCTTGCGGTTCGATGGGCCCGACAACGGCCGGCCGTATGGACCCGTATGTGGATTTGTTCCAGAGTCATGGTGGTAGCATGATTATGTTGGCAAAAGGAAATCGTAGCCAGCAGGTTACGGATGCTTGCAAGAAACACGGTGGTTTCTATCTGGGCAGTATCGGTGGCCCGGCTGCTATTCTTGCTCAAAATAATATCAAGAGCATCGAATGCGTAGAATATCCGGAATTGGGTATGGAAGCTATCTGGAAGATAGAAGTCGAAAACTTCCCTGCATTTATCTTGGTTGATAATAAGGGGAATGATTTCTTTAAACAAATCAAGCCGCGTTGTACTTGTAGTAAGTAACACATTCAAACTTTCATAAAAGGGGCGATATTCAGTACTTTCCGTACCGGATATCGCTTTCTTTTTGAGAAATATGTGTATATCTGTCTGAAAAAATCTCATACTTTTTGCCTTTCGATAACCGTCGTAAGGCCTTTTGACAATTGTCGTAAGGCCTTACCATAATTATCGAAAGACCTTACGACGGTTATCGAAAGGCAGAATCGTTGGTTTTGAATCGGGAAATCATTGGGGATAATTTCCGGAAGAATAGGCATAAAAAAGAGGATAAAAGCAGGATAAAATAAAAAGGGCCACCCTTTCGAAAGAGTAGCCCATATCTATTGTTGTACGAGAAATCGCTTCTTATTCCCGGTCACGACGCGGACCGCGATCCTGACGGGGACCTCTGTCTCCGCGTTCCGGTCTTGGGCCTCTGTCCTGACGTGGAGGACGTTCTTCGTAACCTTCCGGTTTCGGTAACAATACTTTGTGGGAAAGTTTGAATTTGCCGGTTTTAGCATCGATGTCAACCAATTTGACTGCAATGACATCACCTTCTTTCAGGCCGGCCTGTTCTACTGTCTCCAAGCGTTTCCAATCGATTTCGGAAATGTGGAGCAATCCGTCTTTGCCCGGCATGAATTCAACGAAAGCACCATAAGGCATGATGGAAGAAATCTTGCCTTCGTAAACTTCACCGACTTCGGGTACGGCAACGATACCTTTGATGGCACGAATTGCAGCATCGATAGTTTCCTTGTTGTTCCCGGATATTTCGATTCTTCCGCTACCGTCAACTTCTTCGATTGTGATAACAGCACCTGTCTTTTCCTGAATACCCTGGATGATTTTACCGCCCGGGCCGATTACCGCACCGATGAATTCTTTACCGATAATCATCGTTTCAATTCTCGGAGCATGAGGTTTCAAGTCTGCTCGTGTTTCGGGTTGTGCTTCCATTATCTTGCCTAAAATGTGCATACGGCCTTCTTTTGCCTGTGCCAGTGCGTTTTCAAGGATTTCGTATGACAAGCCGTCTACTTTGATGTCCATCTGGGTTGCCGTGATACCGTCTTTTGTTCCGGTAACTTTGAAGTCCATATCTCCTAAATGGTCTTCGTCACCTAAAATGTCGGACAGAATGGCGTAGTTCTTTCCCTGATTCTCAGAGATAAGCCCCATTGCAATACCGGATACCGGTTTCTTCATGGGTACACCTGCGTCTCTTAAAGCCAGAGTTCCGGCACAAACTGTTGCCATGGAAGAAGAACCGTTTGATTCCAGGATATCGGAAATAACGCGTACTACGTAAGGATAATCTTCAGGAATCATGCGTTTCAATGCGCGATGGGCCAAGTTTCCATGACCTACTTCGCGACGGCCGACACCGCGGGAAGCTTTTGCTTCACCGGTTGAGAATGGCGGGAAGTTATAATGAAGTAAAAAGCGTTCTTTACCGTGGTTCAGCACGTCGTCTATCATTTTCTCGTCAGCTTTTGTTCCTAACGTAACGGTAGACAATGATTGTGTTTCGCCACGAGTGAAAATAGCGGAGCCGTGAGGACCTGGCAGGCAATCTGTTTCAATCCAGATAGGACGGATTTCCGTGGTCTTACGACCATCCAAGCGTTTGCCTTCGTCCAAAATAGCGCGACGCATGGCTTCTTTTTCTACATCGTGATAATAACGGCCAATCATTTCGGCTTTTTCGTCAGTCAGTTCTTCTTCGCTGAACTGTGCTTTGTATTCTTCTACGATTGCATCGAAAGCATCCGCGCGCTGATGTTTGTCTGTTCCGGAAGTAGCAACGGCGTATGCTTTGGCGAAACACTTTTCATGTACATCCTTACGCAGTTCTTCGTCGTTTACTTCATGGCAATATTCGCGTTTTACCAGTTTGCCGCAAGCTTCAGACAATTCGAGCTGAGCTTGGCATTGTATTTTGATAGCTTCGTGAGCCACCTTGATAGCTTCCAGCATTTCGGATTCCTGAACTTCGTTCATTTCGCCTTCCACCATCATGATGTTGTCCAATGTAGCTCCCACCATAATGTCGATATCTGCTTTTTCCAATTCGGAGAACGTGGGATTTACAACAAACTTACCATCGATACGGGCTACGCGACATTCTGAAATCGGTCCGTTGAACGGTATATCCGAAACGGCCAAAGCGGCTGAAGCGGCTAAACCTGCCAAAGCATCCGGCATATCTTCGCCATCAGCGGAAAATAATATAACGTTTACATATACTTCAGCGTGGTAATTGTCAGGGAAGAGAGGACGGAGTGCGCGGTCTACTAAACGCGAGGTAAGAATTTCGTAATCGGAAGCTTTTCCTTCTCTTTTTGTAAAACCTCCGGGAAAACGGCCAAATGCCGAAAATTTCTCTTTGTACTCAACTTGCAACGGCATAAAGTCAACACCCGGGTTTGCATCTTTTGCTGCACAAACAGTAGCGAGCAATACAGTATTGCCCATACGTACGGTAACTGAACCGTCCGCCTGTTTGGCTAATTTCCCGGTTTCGATGGTGATGGTTCTTCCATCAGCCAGTTCGATTGTCTTGTTAATTGGATTAAGCATAATCTATTCTTATTTTTCTATCTGTAAAAATTGGTGCAAATGTAATGAAAGTTTATCTGTAAACGTGTGAAAATGAAAATAAAAAACATGAGAAAAGCTCTTTTTTATAAAAATCGCGGGAAGATTTCTTGAATAATAGTGTCACAATTGTAAAATAATGTATATTTGCATCGGATTAATAACGAAGTAAGAAAAGATGAAACAAATATCCATACGATTGCTGGCTGTAGCAGGACTGTGTCTATTCCTGTTTTCTGCTTGTCAGAAATCAACTGAATTTACGGTAAAAGGGGTTATCTCCGGTGCTGAAGGGCAAACTATGTATTTTGAAAACGTCGGGGTATCGGCCGTTCAGACATTGGATTCCATAAAATTGGCTGCCGGTGGTAAGTTTAAATTTGTGGAAAAGCGTCCTGATTATCCTGATTTTTATCGTTTGCGTTTGAATAATCAGCTAATAAATTTCTCGATAGATTCAACGGAAACTATCTCTTTTGTGGCAGACGCCGGGACATTTGCTACGTCTTATTCGGTGGACGGTTCTGAAAACTGCAAGGCAATCAAAGCGATTACTTTAGCTCAACTGGATGCGCATCAGGCTATCAGCCGTTTGCGGAAAGATTATGAGGATAAGATGATTCCGGATACGACTTATCGCGCGGAAGTCTTGGCCGCTGCTGATGCTTATAAAGAAGTCGCCCGTAAATATATTTATTCGGCTCCGATGTCGGCAGCTGCTTATTTTGCTTTATTCCAGCAGTTTGACGGCTTGCTCTTTTTTGATTTGTATGATAAGAACGATATACGGGCCTACGGTGCTGTGGCAACTAGTTTTGAGCATGCTTATCCGGATAGTCCGCGTGCCAAACATTTATCGAATCTGACATTACAGTCGATGAAAGTGCTTCGTAGCCAGCGCCCGATGGATTTGTCGTCTGTTGAGCAAAAGGAAGTCTCTTTTCTGGATATAGAATTGCCGGATATTCATGGTGAGGTTGTAAAACTTTCGTCTGTAATGCCGGAAAAAGTTGTATTGGTGAATTTTACGGCTTATCAAACGGAATGGTCGGCGCCTCTTAATCTGACATTAGGCGATTTGTATACCAAATATCATAAACAAGGATTGGAAATTTATCAGGTATCGCTCGATTCCGACGCTCATTTCTGGCGGAACGGAGCATCCAACCTGCCTTGGATATGCGTGCGCGACCCGCAATCTGTTTACTCACAAGTTGCTGGCATATACAACGTAAAGCAACTTCCTGCACTTTTTATTCTTGACCGTAAAGGCAACCTGGTAAAACGTCTGGAAGATGTTAAGACGTTGGAGGCAGATGTGAAAGCTGTACTTTAAGGTATAATTGTTAACATTCAGATTTATATGTTGTAAAGCACTTTGCCGGAGTTGCGCATATTAAAAAGAAGCGCTATATTTGCAAAGTCTTAAATAGGAAAAGAAGGAGTTCCGGCCAAGTTGTTGGTCGGGATTCTTTTTTTTATTTGCGAAGTAATCATAATAACATTTTAATATTAGGAGGATTTAGTATGGCTGTCAGCTATATGACAAAGGAAGGCTACGATAAAATTTTAGCCGAAATCAACTACCTGGAGACTGTAAAGCGTCCGGAAATCTCTGCTCAGATAGCGGAGGCTCGTGATAAGGGTGATTTGTCTGAAAATGCAGAATATGATGCTGCCAAAGAGGCTCAGGGTATCATGGAAGCGAAACTGGCCCAGTTGAAGGGGCTGATTTCAAATGCGCGTTTGATTGATGAATCGCGTGTTAAAACAGACGAAGTTCAGATTCTGAATAAAGTGAAGATTAAGAATGTGAAAAATAATATGGTAATGACATATACACTGGTTTCCGACTCGGAAGCGAACCTGAAAGAGGGTAAGATTGCTGTCAGTACTCCGATAGCTAAAGGGCTGATGGGGAAGAAAGTCGGTGATGTTGTGGATATTCAGGTACCGTCAGGGATTATGCGTTTTGAAATTATGGATATATCGATTTAATTTTATTTAATATGGCATCAATATTCAGCAGAATTGTGGCAGGCGAAATATCTTGTCATAAAGTGGCGGAAGACGAAGAATTCTTTGCCTTCCTGGATATCAATCCGGTGGCTATGGGGCATACGTTGGTAATTCCTAAGGAAGAGATAGATTATATTTTCGACATAGAAAATCCTATGCTCGGACGTATGATGGCTTTTGCCAAACGGGTAGCTGCTGCACAGGAGACGGCTATTCCTTGTAAACGGATTGGATTGGCAGTGATGGGGCTGGAAGTTCCGCATGCGCATATCCATTTGATTCCGATTACGAAAGAATCTGATATGTATTTCGGTGGTAAAAAATTGGATGTTACACAAGAGGTTCTTGCCGACACAGCGGCGCGGATAAGAAATGCTTTTAAATAAAGATTGTAAAATGTTTTATATTAAAAAAAATCACGTATATTTGTAACCGCTTCTTTCCGTGTGTTAATTTTCATAGCATGGAAGAGCGTTATTGAACATGATTCATTAGTGGTTTTTACTCATAAATTTGTTAACCTTAGAAGAAAGGCCCTCCTGAGACAGGACGGCCTTCTTTTTTTAACACACAATCAAATTATAAACAAATATTATATATCAAAAAGATGTTGCCAATGTAGGCAGCTCCAACCGTTTATTCCGGTCTGGTAGAAATAGACGATGCAAAGTATCAATGAAATAACCCATAGGATAATGAGCGTCCAACGTGCCGGTTCCGGTAATTGTCTCAACTTGAACAACTGTCCGCATATCGCAAAAGCCAGTGCGAATACGGGGATGCCAATCAATAGGATAATGCCGATGCACCCCATGATTGCTAATGGTACCGGAACGCCTGAATATAAATCCATTCCGAATGGAGATAGGTGATAAAGGATTCCGGTTCCCCCTACAAACAGTGCGAACATCATGACAATCAAGACGAAAACAATCAATAGCAATATCGGTAATAGGATAATACCTACCAATATGGCCAGGAATTTGAGTAAGAACCCGATTACCGTGACAAACAGGTCTGCCAGTTTTTGCAAAGTGGAGCGTGGTTTGTCGGAACTCATATAATCGTTTACATTATTGGATACCTTTTCGAAGCCGTCGGTTACCGTTTTTCCTATATTTTCGAGGGTGACGCTTTTTCCTCTCATGATTAATTTGTCGGCTGCCGTACGCGCTTGAGGCATAACCAGCCACAAAATGATATACAGCAGTACAACCGGTGCATAAGGTACGAACAACAATAAAATCATAAACAAGCGAACAGTTGTGGTATCCCAGCCCATATAGGCGGCAATACCTCCGGCTACACCTCCTAATATATAATCGTCCGGATCACGCATCAAGCGTTTTTTGCCTCCTTGCACTTCCCCTTCCTGAAAAATGTGCGATTTGGCCTCTTCCTGGCTCTCTTCGTGTTCGTTATCGAAAAGGTCTTCCGGTTTTCCCATGCGTTTAATAACCTCTTCAACATTTTCGAGTGTGATAACTTCATACCCCAAGCGTACTCGTTCGCTCAGTAATTCCGAAATACGCATTTCGAAATCGTTCATAATTTCTTCCGAACCTTCTTCTTTGCGGAAGTGTATCCGCAAGTTCGACAGATATTTGTCTAATAATTGGTATGCATCTTCGTCAATGTGGAAAACCGTTCCTCCCAAATTAACCGTAAGTGTCTTCTTCATTGTTTTTTTAATTTAATTGTTTCTGATGTGGTTGATTGTATCATTCAGCTCTTGCCAGGATATTTCCAACTCTCCGAGGAATTCTTCGCCTTTCGGGGTGAGCTGGTAATACTTTCGGGGTGGTCCTTGCGTGGATTCTATCCATTGATAGCTTAATAGTTCGCTATTTTTCAATCGCGTCAATAAAGGGTATAAAGTACCTTCCACTACAATCAGTTTGGCTTCCTGCAACTTCTGGATAATGTCAGAGGTGTATGCCGGTTCTTTTCGGAGAAGCAACAGGATACAATATTCCAGCGTCCCCTTTCTCATCTGTGATTTTACATTCTCTGCATTCATTGTATATAATTTTATATTGCAAAAATATGTATTACCTATGTACTATGCAATACATACTACTATATTTATCATAAATTAACTATATATTCCTTGATAGAATAGCAGAAAAGAGCACTTTTCGTTCCCGAAACTGCACAAAATGCCCGTTAGTGTGTAAAAAAGAGGCTGAACTGGTGACTATTTAGAATAGAAAAGATTATTTTTGCCCAATCAATCAAAATGAAGAATTATGATTTACTATCACTATGCCGAGTTGATTCATCGTCAAGCAGATAAATATGGCTCCCGTACTGCCTTAAAACACCGTGATAATACAACCGGGAAATGGTTGAAAATCTCTTGGAGGGAATTCTCCGACAAGGTTATGCTGACAGCTAAAGCTATGGCTGAGTTTGGCATAGGGGTTCAGGAGAATATCGGGGTTTATTCCCAGAATATGCCTCAATGTTTGTATACGGATTTCGGAGCTTATGCAAATCGTGCCGTGTCCATTCCCATGTATGCAACGAACTCGCCGGGGCAAATCGAGTATATAATTAATGATGCCGGAATACATACATTGTTTGTGGGGGAACAGTTACAGTATAACAATGCTTTTAAGGTTCAGAAAGACTCACAAATACTGAAACGGTTGATTGTGTTCGACTCTGCCGTGAAGTTGAATCCGGAAGATAAGACTTCTATTTATTTTGATGATTTTTTGCGTTTGGGTGACAACGCTCCTATTGAATCTACGGTAAAAATCAGGATGAACGAGGCTGTACCTGAAGACTTGGCTACCATTATATATACATCCGGTACGACAGGCGAGTCCAAAGGAGTCATGTTGCATCATTCCAATTATCAGGAAGCGATGCGAATTCATGATGTTCGTTTGCCGATGGTTACAGATAAGGATTTATCCATGTCTTTTTTGCCTCTGACACATATTTTTGAAAAGGCATGGACTTACTATTGCTTGCATAAAGGGGTGACTGTCGCGATTAACCAGGACCCCAAGATGATACAGAAAACGTTGCCGGAAGTGCATCCTACTTTGATGTGTAATGTCCCCCGGTTCTGGGAAAAGGTTTATGCCGGTGTGCACGAAAAGATTAATACATCTTCTCCCTTAATGAAAAAGATTTTTTTGGACGCAATCGAAACAGGCCGTTTATATAATCTGGAATATAAGAATAAGGAAATTAAGGCTCCTCTGGGACTGGCCCTGAAATTTAAGTTTTATAATCATACGGTATTCAATTTACTGAAACGCGTATTGGGTATTGAACGCGGGCGTTTCTTCCCTGTGGCCGGAGCACCTTTGTCGGATACGATAAATGAGTTCCTTCAATCGGTAAATATTCCGATTGCATACGGTTACGGCCTGAGTGAGACAACAGCAACCGTATGTTTCTATCCTGAAATAGGCTTTCAGTTCGGTTCGATAGGCAAAGTAATGCCGGGGGTGGAAGTAAAGATAGATGAAACAAATGGAGAAATCTTGGTAAAAGGAAAAACTGTGACTTCCGGTTACTATAATAAGCCGGACGAAAATGCCAAATCTTTTACCGACGACGGATTTTTCCGGACTGGCGATGCCGGCCGTTTGGAAGGTGACACGTTGTTCTTTACGGAACGTATCAAAGACTTGTATAAGACATCCAACGGCAAATATATAGCTCCCCAGGCAATTGAGTCGTTGATGAGTGGAGACCAATATATCGAACAGATTGCAGTTATCGGCGACCAGCGTAAATTTGTCAGTGCATTGATTGTCCCGGCTTACCCGCTGCTCGAAAAGTATGCGGAAGAAAAAGGCATCCGATACAGTAGCCGCGAAGATTTGGTTAATAACAAAGAGATTATCCGGATGATTGAGACGCGCGTGGAAGAACATCAGAAAAATCTGGCTTCATACGAGAAGATTAAGCGTTTCACCCTCTTATCCGAACCGTTCGTGATGGGTAGCGAGCTGACGGATACACTTAAGCTGCGTCGTCCGGTCGTTCTGCAGAAACATGCTGAGAAGATAGAGAAAATGTACGAGGATTAAGTCTCGTAAAAATTAGTATCTTTGTCGCCTCGAATTATAAAATAAAAAGAAAGAATATGATAACATCAGACCAGCTACGTAACGTGTTGGAGCGCGAGCAAGCGCTGAGGGGGTATCTTTGACATAGATGGCAAGACCATCCAGTTGGAAGAAGAAGAATTGCGAACTCATGACCCCGGCTTCTGGGAGGATGCCAAACGCGCCGAAATCCAGATGAAGAAGGTAAAGGAATTGAAAAAGTGGATTCAACTTTATAACGAGGTACATGCGGCGGCGGAAGAGTTGCAGTTGGCTTATGATTATGTGAAAGAAGAAATTACGACCGAAGAAGAGGTGGACGAAGCGTATGGGAAAGCCATTCTGCTGATTGAAAACCTGGAATTCCGCAATATGTTGCGCCAGGAAGCCGATCAGATGAGTTGTGTCCTGAAAATCAATTCCGGCGCCGGAGGCACGGAAAGTCAGGACTGGGCTTCGATGTTGCTTCGCATGTATACGCGTTGGGCGGAATCAAACAATTATAAAATATCGGTAGCCAACTATCAGGACGGCGATGAGGCCGGCATTAAGACCGCTACTCTCAATATTGAGGGCGAATATGCTTATGGTTACCTGAAATGTGAAAATGGCGTTCATCGTCTGGTACGCGTCTCGCCTTATAACGCGCAAGGTAAACGAATGACCTCTTTTGCTTCCGTTTTTGTCACTCCTTTGGTTGATGATACTATCGAAGTAAAAATAGACCAGGCAGCTATTTCCTGGGATACTTTTCGCTCGGGAGGCGCCGGTGGACAGAATGTAAACAAGGTAGAGTCCGGTGTCCGCCTGCGTTATCAGTTTAAAGACCCGTACACGGGCGAAGAGGAAGAAATCCTGATTGAAAATACGGAAACGCGCGATCAACCTAAGAACCGTGAAAATGCGATGCGCCAATTGCGTTCCATCTTGTACGATAAAGAATTGAAGCACCGCATGGAAGAGCAGGCGAAAGTAGAAGCCGGCAAGAAGAAAATCGAGTGGGGTTCCCAAATCCGCAGTTATGTTTTCGACGACCGTCGCGTGAAAGACCATCGTACAAACTATCAAACCTCCGATGTGAATGGTGTGATGGATGGAAAAATCGATGATTTTATCAAAGCATACCTGATGGAGTTTGCCGCAGAGGATGCCGCAGCCGAAAAATAGGTCTGCGGACCAAGCCTTTTTTTGTTCCGAATGTATTCGCAGTGCCATCGTAGTGGCACAACAATGCCATGCCTGTGGCACTCCAGTGCCACTACGATGGCACTGGGGGATTGTCGGTGGCGTTCTGATATTAAAGGAAGGAGATTGGGTTCATTCCACTAAGGCGAATCCAAAATAACGCAAGTTTTCCAACTTAACATTTGCATATCTCGATAATAAGTCGTAATATTGCACCCGATTTCAGAGCCAGCCTCTGAAAAGGTCCCATAGCTCAGTTGGTTAGAGCACCTGACTCATAATCAGGGAGTCCTTGGTTCAAGCCCAAGTGGGACCACGAAGGCCGTTACAGAATTATTTGTGACGGCCTTTTTAGTATTCTTTAGGATAAATTTCCGGCCATTTCGTTTGGGAAGAGGATACAAAATAAGACCTTTGAACAAAAAACGTTTTCGATTGTTTTTGTTATGAACAAAAAGTAAATGTATTATTCATCTAAACTTGATTTTTGAGATTGTATGGAAATGCTTGAGTTTAAGCAAATCACATTAAATGATCTCCCCGTGATAAAGTCGTTTCTTTATAATCAGACTTACAGGACATGTGATTTTACGATAGGGGGTATTTATATGTGGGTTTCATATTTTAAATATGAGTATGCTATATATAAAGATACCCTTTTCATCAAAGGAGTGTCCGAAGATAATCTGTCTAAAGTTGCGTTTTCCCTGCCTTTGGGAGCTTTGTCGCTTGCCGATTCGCTGGAAGTGCTTCATACGTATTGTAAATATCATCATTTGCCGTTTTTGCTTTCTGCTGTCCCGGAAGCGATGTTGGAACAAATACCTCTTCCACATGTAAGTAAACCGCTGGAAGACTGGTTCGATTATGTGTACGATATAGAGGATTTGGCAGAATTGAAAGGTAAGAAATATAGTAAGAAACGGAATCATGTGAATAGCTTCAGGGCCAGTTATCCGGATTATTCTTATGAGAGAATTGATGAAAGCAATCTTTCGGATGTGTTGGACTTTTATCAGGAATTCTGCCGGCTGAATGAAAAGGGCGGTGCGATATTCAATCAGGAGCTGTCGATGACTTGTGATATATTGAAACACTATTTCTATATGGGGTTCGTCGGGGCCTGTATGCGGGTGGAAGGTAAGGTTGTAGCCTTTACAATGGGTGAAATCATCGAAGATGTCTTGTATGTCCATATCGAAAAAGCGGATCGGAATTTAAACGGGCTTTATGAAATGATAAATATGTCTTTTTCAAAAGATATGAAAGAAACATATCCTTCTCTTGCCTATATAAACAGGGAAGAGGACGCGGGAGACCCCGGACTCCGGAAAGCGAAGGAATCTTATCATCCCGTGATGCTATTGAATAAATACAATGTCCTAATAAACGATTATGATTAAACTGATAGACAACACACATATCCCTCTTGTTGCCGACTTAGCCGGCGAATGTTTTATAGATGACCCTTTTTACCTGCATCTGTCTGCCGAAAGAGAGAAGCGGATGCAACTCATACGGGATATTTTTGCCGAAAGTATCCGTATATGCGTGGAGCATGGATATGCTTACATGAGAATGGAGGGAGAAATGGTTGTGTCGTTTGCTCTATGGTTTAATTATGGCAAGTTGAAGTCCGAATATCCGGATGACTTTAATTTTATATTTAAAGGTAGCGAGGTTGCGCAAAATATAAAAACTTCGCTGAGCGATGAGTTTTACAAGATAGACAATTATCTGAAAGGGAACCGGGAATATTTATATTTGCTGGCGATAGCCGTCCGGAAAGAGTATCAGCGGAAAGGATATGCAACCCAAATGGTACGTATTGTACAGGACTGTTTCCCGAATTATAATCTGTTTTCCGATATATCGAATAAAGATTCAGTGGCTTTATATTTGAAGCTTGGCTTTAGGGTTGTCGGCGAATATGAGCATTGCTCGTTTGTCCGGTATTTGTCGGAGCAGGATACTTTGCCGGTTATCAGCGCACAAAACAAAATTTGGTTGGCCGTTCCATCCGGTTTGTCGTTGAAAAAGATGGATATAAACGCGACTAAAAGGGATACGATAAGACTTGAATATGTAAAAGATGAAGGTGGCTATTTCAGCCCTTCTCCGGTCGGCGGAGATAAAGCGGATTTATATTATTTGAGTTATAAAGACCTGATAAAGTACCAGAGATATATAAATGTCCAGTTTTTCCAAGAGATAAAATTGCAAGAGGAAAACCGTACAATAGTCTATTATACTTCTGTCGAACCTTCTTTCCCCGGCTTCCGAAATTATGAAGAATTTCTGGCTAATTATGATGCTCACCATAAAGAATGGAGTATTATCCCCGATGTTTATATCTCCATTCCGATTCAATATAATGACAGGAAGCGGTTTGCAGGAGTGATTGAAAGAACATTTGTCTCTAACCGGGTATTGGAAGCATTGAATTTCCGGACGACATACGAAGCGGGTATCCCGGTAAAGAATATTGATGATAAAATGTTCAAATACCGGATAGAACGGTTTTATCTGGGAAGGGTTTCCGTACAGATACAGGAGGAAAAACAATTATCATTTAATGGCCTTGCCGGAGAAAGTCAACCTTGTGGAGATGCTATCAGTGTGGATTTGATTTTATCCATAGACAAGGAAACCCGGATGGGGGTTTTACATCTTGTTTCTTTATCATGCGGGTTATTAATCACTCAACTTCTCGACTCCACTTCAAGAAACCAAATCAATGTTTTGAATAAAGGGGAAAGCCTGAATTTCTATAAATACCTGGAAACGGAATTTGGAATTGAAAAGAAGGGGAGTGCCAAGAGCTTTTTAACCATTCCTCAGAATAGAAAAGAGGTCCCACAGGATTTTCTTGCTTCTGTTTTGTTTGCCGAAACGTTGTATGAGGAGGGGGAAGTTTTGGGAAAAGTGGTCGATAAGGATATCTGGAAGTTGCTTTCAAGTCCCTATGGGATTGCTCAATATGATTATGCGACTGTCTATACTTTTAAGAATGTTGTAGTTCAGATGTCGCAATCGTTTCAGGGGGATATGGCTTCCCGTCTGGCAATGGAAAGTGTAACGCTTTTTTATATCGAACTGATATTATTTGAAGAAGCCGCTATTGAGATTGCGAATGAGGAGATTGTGAAGTTTCTGGTAAATATCAATCAGTATACGCATCGGAACGTACTGAAGTCTGTAAACCAGATTTTAACTACCCATGTGAAATCGATAGAATTTTGGGATATTCAGGTTAATTATCCTTCTTCCGTTGCATCCATTAATAATATACGAAACGCTTTCGGCATAGGGAAACTAAGAGCTGCTTTCCAAAGAAATAAAGAAGAGATATTGACAATCTATAATATGCGGAGTGATATTGTGGATAAGGCGGAGGCCAACTTTATCGCTCTCATTGGGTCTATATTTACGATAGTTTCCGTCATTAATTTTATATTGGAGCCTAAGAACCATTTTGTATTTATTTCGTTTGGATTGTTTGTATTGGTTTTGCTCTTTCTTTATAAAAGATATTTAGTGAAATTCCTTTATGCCAGAGAGGGCTTTTGGAAGCGGTATATTAAGCGTTATTTCCGGAAACATTGAACGGAACATATCGTAACAGACGGGATAATACGGTATTGTTATATCCCGTGTTATCCCGTCTGTTACGTATTCTGATAAATGATTATTCATTTATCAACCGGCAGTAACCGAATACAGCCGGTTTGTCTGTTGCCCCTTGCTGGTATAATCCCGGACGGGAAATGCGGTCCCAGCGGACGAGAGATTTTAAAGTTGATTGCGGGAGGTTGTATTCAATTTCCTTCCATTTTTTGCCATCTTCGCTATAAGTGAATGAACTATGGATGCCGTCTGTTACTTTCAGGCGTAGATATAAGGAAGGAGCAGGAAGTCTCATATCCGCTAATATAGATTCTTTTCCATCGTGCACTGCCTTTAATTTCAGCTGATTGGCTTCGCAACCTAATGTAATCAAGTTATCATTGTCGCCATACATGACGAGTCCTTTCCAACTGTCATTTTGGTTTACAACGGCTGTCTCCAATATGTAATTCGCGGCTGTCGGGCGTAGGCAAAGCGCACTGCCTGTATGAGTTCCTGCTTTAGGAGAACCGCTTAGGTATAAGTTGCCGGCTTTAAGTTCCGCTTTCACATCGGCATACGGATAATTCCACGTCCATTCGGGCCGCAGAGTTGTTTCTGTAAAATCATCGGAAAAGTTAAAAACAGGCTTTTGTACGCACTCTACGAATGGCATTGGCTGTACCAGGCTTGCATATTCGCCTGTGACGAAATAAGGCCAGTTGTCTTCACCTATTTTCATTTCCTGAAGATGTGGCTGGCGTCCCTGGTAGAAATCTGCATCTTTACTGTAGGCATGGCACAGATAAAACATGCGCCCATCCGGTGTTGTTGTCAGTGTTCCGTGGCCAATGGAAAGGATTTCTTTTCCGCCGTGCAGGATAGGATTACCTTCATATTTCTCGTATGGACCTGCCAACTTTTTGGAGCGGGCTACTGCTACTGCATAATCGCTGTTCGGACCGCAGCAACCGTTAACGGCATATATAATGTAGTAATAGCCGTTTTTTTTAAACCAATGTTGTCCTTCCATTCCCCTTCTTTCATCGTCACGCAACAGGCTGAAAGGTTCTCCATCCAGATGAAGTCCGTCGGCTGTTAGTTTGCAAGCCAATAGTTCGATGGGCCGCTGGTCCAGTCCGTAAGCTTTCCAACTGATATACAGTTTGCCGTTATCTTCCAAAACAAAGGCATCAATCGCCTCTTTTCCGAATTCGACAACCGGGCCGTAATCTTTGAACTTTCCTGTTGGAGAGTCCGCAACGGCAACTCCGATACATGAGATATTGTCCGCTTCTTTACGAGCTGTATAATAAACATATACTTTCCCTTTATGATAGAACCATTCCGGAGCCCAGAAGGAGGATTTTATCCAAGCCGGTTTCTCGTCGAATACATGTCCGGTCTGTTTCCAGTTCACTAAATCGGAAGATGCAAAGATAGGGTAATGCGGGGCCCATTCCGAAGAGGTTCCGGTTGCATAATAAGTTTCACCAATCCTTATGATAGAAGGGTCGGCCATATCCCCGTGGATGACAGGGTTAGAAAAATAATTTTGCTGTTGTGCCAGTCCCAGGGTTACGGAAGCTGTACACAAAAGTGCTGCTAAAAGAGTTTTCATTGTCGGTCTATTCAAATTATTACTATTGGCTCCTACCAGAAGATGCCCCTGATAGAGAAATTGAGACTATTTATTGACTACGAAATTCCGTATCTGGCATTCTGTTCCTTTGGAACGTTCGTTTTTATGGGAAGAGATACGAAGTACGAGCGTATGGTCACCCTCTTCCAACTCCGTTTCAAGCATATATACCCAAGGAATGTATAGTCCGGAACTCCATTCCGTAAACATGTCCAGTTCTTTGTAAGGAGCGCCGTCCACGCTGTATTCCAGAATACCAGCGGAAGGACCCGCCACACAGAAGATACCGATTGCTTTTCCCTTGAAATTCAGCTTCAACCGGTCACCTGGCCGGGTTGCTTCCAACATAGGAACATCGACAAAACCATTTCGTTTTCCTGCTTGATTGTCCGGATGCCAGTTGGTTATCAGTTTCCAGCCTTTATTGAGGCGGGCTTCCCGGATGTCGATGAAATCACCGTTATAATAGCTGAATTTATCTAATGGCTGTGCGGGTATTTCATGCGGGCGGATAGTTGCAGCCGGCGGGATATTCGCCCACATGGTATCAAACAGGCGGGCAATGGCCGCAGCATAGAATTTATGTCCGAATGGCAACGGATGTGTGCCGCCGAATTCTTCCCAAGTAAATTCTCCGTCCTGCATCCGTTTGCCGATTTCCTGTGCCAGGTTGATAGATGGAAGCAGGTAATGGTTTGCCACCCGTTCGTGGTTGAGGATTACGTCCGGTATCTGTTGTTTTGCCAACATCGGGATAAACGGATCATATATAAAGTGCAACATGACGATATCCATATCCGGATTACTCAGGAGGGCATGACGGACTTCCCCTTCCATACCACGAACCTGCTCGGAGGCGGTGAACCCGTTCGTATGGTCGTTTACAGCAGCTTCTACGAACAGCAGGTCTATTTTTCCTTTCGACAATACATCACTTTGCAGCCGGAAAGCTCCCGGAGTCGTCCCGGTAGAACCGATACCCGCTTCCACCCATTCAAATTCCGTATACGGGAAACGCTGTTGCAATTGCTGTTCCACGAGGTTCCGCCAGCCGTCCATCTCAGTGATGGAGCCGCCTAAGAAAGCTACTCGCCCCCGGCGTTCTTTTTCGAACTTGATGAAAGAGTTTTGCAAGTCGCCCCTCAAGTTGGCATGTTGGTATTCCTTATATTCCGGTTGTTGGCGCAGGATAAAGTCGACTACCGGTTCCGGGTTTTCGAGACTGTGCGGGTGATGATCGCCCCCTTTCTTGATAATCACCTCCACCGGTCCTCCCAGTGCAAGATAGCGGGAACGCACCACATCCATATTTTCTTTGAAAGGAACCGTCCGGTCGCTATCCCCGCAAACGCTGATAATAGGAATGCCGGCTGCCGCCAGTGGCGCCAGGTTATCAATCGGGTTCTCTTTGAAGTTTGCCATCTCTTCCTCTGTCTTTCCCCATTCCTTGAGCATATCGTTCCAGAGTTGCGCCTCTTTCCTTCCCGGCCAACTGAACAAATTGCAAACAGGAGCATCTACATAGATACAAGCTACCTTGTCCGTGTTTTTGGCCGCCCAGTTAAAGGCAAACAACCCGCCGCGGCTGAAACCTTCGAGTGTCACTTTCGGCGACAGCTGATAGTATCTTCTCATATAGTTGTAAAAGTCCGTACCCAATGCCACGGCATGCGGACTTCCGTACAAGTGTGTCACATCATAGTAAACCACATGAAATCCTTTTTCCAGCAAAGCTTTGTCCACATTCGGGAAAGCATCGAAGAACGCCGGCCGCCATATCCAGGGATTTCCTTTCCGCGCCTTACGGGGAGCAACGACTATGGCTTGCCGGTCATTGAAGGTAAAGTCGTAACGGTCGTAGCCGTTCCATTCGCTTTTGAAGCCGGGGAAAGCCTGCATTTCCCGTGTCGCCTCTTTTCCGGTAATCGCTTTATAAACAGTTTCCGCTATCCGGTGCGCACCGACCGGGTCGGGATGGATATTATCCGGGAAATGTTCTTGCATGCCGCTGGTTGCCGTATGCAGGTCGATTATTTCCAGTTTGTTTTGTGCCGCCAGCCGGTCGATGATGGGGATGATACCGTTTGTAATGACACTGTCGTTTATCCCGTACTGAGATAGGTAGGCCTTAGCCGGATAACAGAGATAGATAGTCGGTTTGGCAGGCAAATCCCGGAAAGTATTAATCATCGTTTGCATATCCCGGGCGAAGTCTTTTTTGTGTACCCAGTTGTACGGCTTGCTATCGTTTGTCCCAAGTTTCATGACGACAATATTCGGGTTAAAAGTTTGGACATCCCGGAACATTTGTTCTTTCATATAAGGGAGGTCTCCTTTCATCAGCATCGTGCGGGCACTGAAACCATAATTCCTGACGTCGTATTTCCGTCCGAGCATTTGTCCGAGTACTGCCGGATAACTGTCTCTGTCCCGGTTGTCTATCCCGGCTCCATACGTGATACTATTGCCGACACAAGCTATCCGTATTGCATCGGTTGTCTCTTGTGCCCGTCCGCATAAACTCAGGGCGAGCAACAAGTAAGCAATATACAAAATCCTTTTCATCTATTTACTCTTTTATTGTTGTCCGTTCGAAAGAATAAGTCTTTCCCGGTTCCGTCAGGATGTCGTACTCATATACCTTATATAATAGCGGCTCCTGCGGAACTGATATTTCGGAGGAAATAAGTGCATCCTTAATCTTTGCCTTTTTGAATAACGGGTTAGGGTTCTCACCGGTTGCCTTTTTCAGTCCTTCTCCTTTGAGCGGGACATACGAACGGAGGCGAAGATTACCACCTGCCTTGGAAAGAATAGTCGCTTTACTCAGTTGTACGCCATCCCATTCCATGCTTACTTCGAAAGCCCCCCGTGCCATCAGGCCGCTGACACTTCCTTTCCGCCATGCGTCAGGTAGTGCGGGCAGCAGTTGTACGGCCCCATCGTGGCTCTGTAGCAACATTTCGGCAATCCCGGCGGTATATCCGAAATTCCCGTCAATCTGGAAAGGCGGGTGAGCATCAAACATGTTCGGGTAAGTACGTCCGTTCGGGTCCGGTTTCTTTTCCTGCTTGTCGGAGGAACGGAGCACCAGCATGTTACGGATAATCCGGTAAGCATGATTACCGTCCAGCAACCGGGCCCAAAGGTTTATCTTCCAGCCGATAGACCAGCCCGTAGCTTGGTCGCCCCGGTAAACTAACGTATTGCGGGCTGCTTGAAAGAGTTCGGGAGTGCTGTAAGGTGATATTTGATTGCCGGGGTAAAGTCCGTATAGATGGGAAACATGCCGATGTTCATCTTTGGGGTCGTCCAAATCCTTCAGCCATTCCTGTATTTGGTTGTGGCGTCCAATCTGCATGGGAGCTAAGCGGGCAATCATACTTTCCAGCCGTCCGGCATATTGTTTGTCCTCGTCTAAGATACGAGTAGCTTCGAGAGCATTGTTCAACACATCGAAAGCCAGTTGGTTATCCATCGTACAACCGGCAGTCAGCGCAGTCGATTTTCCTCTCGGCGTGTTTTCGGGAGAAACAGAGGGTGAGGTGACCATCCATTTATGTACCGGCTCTTCCGTCAGGAAATCCAGATAGAAGTCGGCTGCTCCTTTCAAGGCCGGATAAGCTTCGCGGAGGAATGCCTCGTTGCCACTGAACAGGTAATGTTGCCACAGGTGTTGACTGAGCCAACCGCCGCCGTTCGGCCACATGCCACTGTTCGGGCCGTCCACATGGCCGGTGCACCGCCAAAGGTCGGTGTTATGATGCGCCACCCAGCCGTTGCAGCCATACATTTCCCGGGCTGTTTCCCGCCCGTTTTCCGAAAGTTCCTTCACCATCGTAAACAAGGGCTGATGTGTCTCGCCCAGGTTGGTGACCTCGGCTGGCCAGTAGTTCATCTCCGTATTGATATTAATTGTGTACTTGCCGTCCCAAGGAGCCAGCAGCTTGTCATTCCAGATACCTTGCAGGTTGGCCGGTTGTCCACCGGGTTGAGAGGAAGAAATCAGCAGGTAGCGTCCGTATTGGAAAAGGAGAGTGGCCAGCGACGGGTCCTTTCCGTTTGCGAAGTTGCGGATACGTAGCGGTGTTTCTTCGCGGGCAGCGTTCGAAGTCCCTAAATCTAACTTCACACGTCCGAATTGTTCCCGGTAGTAGTCGATATGCTCCTGCAGGGCTTGTTCGTACGTTTTCTTCAGGGCTGCCTTCATATACGCGTTCGCCTTTTTGTGCGCATTTGCGCTGACATCTTTATAGTTTACGAAATTGGTAGCGGCGGAGATGTAGAGGGTAACGGCATTTGCGCCCGAAACCTGTATTCTATCCCCTTCGTATTTCACCTTGCCTCCTTCCGCTTTTATCTCGGTTTGGCATTCCATGCGGATAGCGCCTGCCACGCCTTCATGTTCGGCGCCTTGGCCGGTAAGGATGAGCTTGCCTTCCTTTGTGAACTGTTTATTCTCCAGGGGAGATGTATAGTTTGCGGTGAAATCGAGTGCGTCCGGCTTATCCGCCGTAATGCGCATAATCACGACATTGTCGGGAAAAGAGGTAAATAGTTCGCGCGTATAGGTTACGTCTCCCACTTTGTAGCGTGTAGTAGCCACTGCCCGTTCGAGGTCCAAATCGCGGTAATAGTCCGTGTATGACTCGTGTCCTTCAAACTTTAGTCGCAGGCTTCCGATGGTTTGGTAAGGCATCCCGTTGCGCGGTGTCCGGAAATCTTTGTCTATGATGCCGTAGGCTTGTTCTTCCTTCCCTTCGAAAATCAGGCGGCGTACTTCCGGCAGGGCTTTCAGGGCATCCGGATTGTCATTGCGGTGCGGCCCTCCGCCCCATACTGTTTCTTCGTTCAACTGTAGTTCTTCGTTGGCTGGATTGCCATACACCATTACGCCCAGGCGGGAATTGCCAAGCGGTAGTGCTTCAACCCATTCGCCGGCCGGTTGTTTGTACCATAACTTTAAGTCGGAAGCATTTGCAAATAGACAGCAAAAGAAAAAAATAATTCCTGCTGTCCCGATTTTCCTGATGTTCATAAATATAATGTTTTTCTAGTATTCAGATTCCCGAATATTTAAGTGTTTCCGATTACAAATATAGGAATAAAGTGTTCAGCTCCTAAAGGATACTGACAATTTTTGCGGGATTGCTTTCTTATCCTCCTGCATCTTTTTCCCGTTTGCTGCCCGGCTGTTTTCGTTTTAACCGAGTCAACCTGACTTATATATAAGACGGATAGTAGTCAACGATAATCGTTAACATACATTTGCTGCCCGATTCAATATCCGAATGCTGCCGACAACCTCCAGTGCCATCGTAGTGGCACTGCAATGCCATGCCTGTGGCACTCTAGTGCCACTACGATGGCACTGCGAATACATTGTATGTTAACGATTATCGTTGACTACTATTCGTCTTATAT
>NZ_QRMP01000022.1 GCF_003473295.1 Parabacteroides sp. AM08-6 | reverse complement strand
TGTTGGTTATTCATCCAATGGCGGATGATGTCCCAAAGGTAGGAAAATTATTGGATATACAATTAAATAATAGTCAAAATGAAAATTGAATTCAGCGGATGGATATCTTGCGTACGGTATTTCCGATGCGCACAATATAGTATCCTTTGGCGATATCTACAGGGTATTCGCCGGAGGGTTGCTTCATCGGTATTTCCTTTACACGGATACCGACTACGCTATAGATTTCGAGCTTACTGCCTATTGGGGCGTTCTCAACGACTATCTTGTTGTCATAAGCACTAATCTTCAAAGAGTCCGGAGCTTCTTCTTTGGTTGTGGACTTAGTTGTCGGGGTCTGTTGCGCATGCACCTCAGACGGACAACCGGCCCATACAGCCAGCAATAGGATTATTGACAATAATAGCTTCATATTCCGAACCTTAAATTCGTACAAATGTAGGAATATTTTTTTGAACAGTGATAAATATAGGGGAATATTTGATAAATCTTGTAAAAACAGCCTCATTGTTACTTGCATCCTTCTGTCAGCTTATTGTGTAGGTTTGCTTTTTACAACGACAAAACCATCCTTTCGTTGGCCAACATCGTTTGTGGGAAAATGGCTTTGGCTTCTTGGAGAAGCGGCGTCACATCTTCATAACGGGCGGAATAATGGCCGATAAGGAGTTTGCCCACATGAGCGGCACGGGCTATTTCGGCAGCCTGACGAGCGGTAGAATGGAATGTCTCTTTGGCACGAGGCAGGTCACATTCGGCAAAAGTAGCTTCGTGATATAATAAATCTACACCTTCGATAATAGGGATGATGGATGGACAATAAGCTGTGTCGGAACAAAAAGCATATCGTTTCGGAGGAGTCGCCGGACGTGTCAGACGGGAATTGGGAATGATTTCTCCTTCGGACGTAATATAGTCTTTGCCCTGTTTGAGAGCTTGCATCCATCTGACCGGGACCTGATAGAAATCAGTCATCTCACGAATGATATGAGGTTCTTTCTGTTTTTCTTCAAAAAGGTAACCGCAGGTCGGGATACGATGTTTCAAGGGAATGGAATAGACGGAGAGTGAACGGTCTTCCATTACCAGCGAATGTTCGTAAGTGTTGATTGGGTTGAAACGAACCTCGAATTCGAGCCCGCGGCAGAATAAGTCCATTACCGGACGCATAAACGTTTCCACTTCTTTAGGACCGTGGATGACCAATTCACCGTTACGTCCCAACATGCCCAATGTCGAGATGAGACCCGGCAAGCCGAAACAATGGTCGCCGTGCAGGTGTGAGATAAAGATATGGTTCAACCGGCCGAAACGGATACGCATATTACGCATCTGGATCTGCGTACCTTCCCCGCAATCAATCATGTATAATTTGTCCCGTAAATCAACTATTTGTGAAGTCGCCAGATGCCGCGTGGTAGGTAAAGCTGAACCGCATCCCAGTATGTTTATGTTAAATTCTGCCATAAGGTATCCATCGGATAATTCAATGCAAAGATAATACAAAAGCTTCGGTGTTCTGTGAAAAATAACAAAAAAAGCGGGAAGTTTGTTTCGCAGATGGGAGGTATTCTATATATTTGTTTGCTGTCCTTAAAGGAAGCGATTGTATAGTCGGAAAAAGACTTACGATATTTTTCATCTAAGCCTTAACTAACTTTTTCTTTTTGTTTAAAACGGTTAAATGTAGAAACGGCCAAGCGTGAGCTTCGCCGTTTCCTTTTTTTTATGACCTCGACGGATGGGCGTAATCCCCGGCTTTTATCGAAGTAGCCCATCCGGTGAAACCGTTTTTTGCAGTATTACGACAGGGGCGGAAATGACCTCATGCTTAATAAGAATGGTTATCATTCTTTTCCATTTCTTTTTCCGTAATCTTATGCAAATCCAGTGAGCGCCACGCATAAAAGATATAGGCCAGGACGAAAGGCACAAGAATGGAAACATAACTCATTACTTTCAGTGTGAACGGACTGGAGCAACTATTTTGTATCGTCAACGAACTTTGTAAATCTGCGATAGACGGGTAATAAGCTGTGTTATTCCATCCGGCACAAAGCAACAGTGCCAAAACAGTCAGTACCGTACCGCTCCCACAATACCAAATGCCCTTTCGCCATGTTGCCGACAGAATCGTGCGAATAATGCCATAGAGAACACCTACGACTCCAACCAACAAAACCACCAGGACAAGAGGCATCTCTATCAGGTTGATAAAATATTTGTAAGGTTGCATATAGACTTCACTTGTTTCCGGATTAACCGCAAAACCGTCAGCCAACAACAGATGCACGAGGAAAGTCAGGAAAAATATCAGGAAAAGTATGGTTTCGATGACCAAATGTTTTCTGCTCCTTTCAATAATCTCTTTATCATCTATATTATTAATAAAGTAAAGCAAAGCCTGGATGCGTGCCAGAAAAAAGACTGCCAGTCCGAGGCATATATTCCAAAAAACGAAAGCTGCTTCGAGTCCGTGCCAGGGGTTAGCCCAAGTGGAGATAACAGGCATTGCTACATCTGTGAGTTGTGCTTTATTGACTATAAATTCAGCTCCGTTGAAAAAAGTGCCTACGGCTGTCCCCAGTAATATCGGGCCTAATATGCCATTGAGAAGTAAAAATACCTGATAAGTCTTTTTACCCAGCAAATTTCCTTTTTTTGATTGGTATTCGTAGGAAACGGCTTGGATAACAAAACAAGCCAGTATCAACATCCATACCCAATATGCCCCGCCGAAGCTGGTAGAATAAAAGAGAGGAAAAGAGGCAAAGAATGCCCCGCCGAAAGTCACCAGTGTTGTGAAAGTGAATTCCCATTTACGGCCGGTGGAGTTTAGCAACATCTTTTGTTGTATTTCGGTCTTGCCGATTGTAAACAGCATGGACTGTCCGCCTTGTACGAAAAGTAGAAAAACCAACAATGCTCCCAACAAGGAAACAAGGAACCACCAGTAATGCTGTAAGAATATATATGTACTATCCATGGCGTATATTTTTAATGTGATTGATTATCGAATGCCGGTCCTTTCTTGATAGCTTTCACCATAATTCCGATTTCTGCAATTAGTAATACGGTAAATAGAAGAAGGAACAGGAAGAAAGTTGTCTGTACTGACGAAGTTGCCAGTTTGGATACGGAGGCACTGGTCGGCAATATATCCTGTATGGCCCAAGGTTGGCGACCTACTTCGGCCACTATCCATCCGGCTTGTCCGGCTATATAGGCTAATGGAATTGTCCATACGCAAGCCCATTGTAGCCAGCGGGCATGTTCGAATTTATTCTTTTTGCTCCATATCAGGGCAATAATGAACAAAAGGATGAAATATCCGCCTAAGATTACCATGACACGGAAAGAGTAGAATGTGAGTCCTACGTGCGGAACCAATTCTGCCGGATCTTTAATATAGCCATAGCCGAAATAGGCGAAGTTCTCTTCCAGTAAGGTACGTGCTTGCCGGGCTTTTGCGTCATCTTTATCCTTTACGGCTTTGCGATAATCGGCCAAAGCCTGGATAGCTGTCTGTCCTTTTGCAATCTTTTCGGTAGCCGAGAGAGCCGGCGTGCCATCGTGTGTGGTATATCCCCCTTCAATCAGGTTTGTGATGCCCGGTACATAGGCATCCGCGCTACGTTCGGCCAACAAGGATAGAAGTTTGGGCAATTTGATATCGAACAGGAATGCGTCGACATTATCTTTATAGCTTGTTTTGTCCGGGTTCAGGATGCCGATACCTACCAAGCCGACCCCGTTACCTCCTTCGTAAAGTCCTTCCATTGCAGCCAGCTTCATCGGCTGTTTTTGGGCAACTTGGTAAGCGGAACCGTCACCTGTCCAGATAATAAGGATGGAAGCGACCAAGCCGAAGATAGCACCCACTTTGATACTTTCGAGAGCAAAATTACGCTCGCGTTTCTTTAATAAGTACCAACTACTTATACCGATAACGAATACCGCTCCTACAATCCATCCCGACAGTACGGTGTGGAAAAACTTATTGATAGCGACTGGTGAGAGAGCTACATCCCAAAAATTGAACATTTCATTGCGCACCGTGTCCGGATTGAATTTCATGCCGGCCGGATGTTGCATCCAGGCATTGGCAATCAATATCCAAAGAGCGGAAAGCGTTGCTCCGATAATGGTGAGCCAAGTCGAGGCCAAATGGAAGCGTTTGCTTACCTTATCCCAGCCGAAAAACATGACGGCAATGAATGTGGCTTCCATAAAGAACGCAAGAATGCCCTCGATAGCCAGCGGAGCACCGAAAATGTCCCCGACAAACCAACTGTAATTGGACCAGTTGGTTCCGAACTCGAATTCAAGGATAAGTCCGGTGGCAACGCCGATGGCAAAGTTGATACCGAATAATTTCATCCAGAATTGAGCTGTTTTCTTCCAAAATTCGTTACCTGTTTTGTAATAGATGGTCTCCATGATGGCTTGTACAACCCCGAGCCCGAGGGTTAAAGGTACGAAAAGCCAGTGATACATGGCTGTAAGGGCAAATTGGGCCCTCGACCAATCAATCAAAGAAGTGTCAATGCTTGCAATCATAACTATAATAATTTAAGGAGTTATTGCACGTTGGATGAGTTCGCCGGATACGTGTTCTTCCTTTGCGGAGTCGTTGTCGAACTTTCCTAAATAATTAGGGAAAAAAAATAATCTTAATATAAAAAACATGATGAAGAGTTTGACCAGAATAATCAGCCAAAGTGTTTTCCCCATTTTCATCTCCCGGAATCCTTCCAGGTAAAAATGGAATATGCGTATGTGTATTGGTTCTCTTTTCATGTATATAAACTCATTTATTATAACAAAGCAAAAGATGAATAAGTTCTTTTTCTACAAAAATAATGTAAACCTACGGCTATTTGCTTCCGAAATGATAGATTTTATTTATCTAAAAATAGGTTTTATCTATAATCTCTGTTAAAAAAAACTATTTTGGAGAAGAAAGACGGCCCGGAAGGCTTGTTGTTCTTTTCTCAATTTCTATATTTGCGACAGTTTGTGTTTTTAAATACGAGAAATCACATTAGAAAGTAACATTATTAAGTGCTAATCTATAAAAAATTATTGCTATGTCAAACATTTCTAGAAGATCTTTTCTTCAAAGAGGAGCAGCTGCAGCCGCAGCCTTCTCAATTGTGCCGGGTTCCATACTTGGTAAAAGTCATGGATATACAGCCCCTACTGATAAGTTGAACATCGCTGCTGTCGGTATCGGCGGTATGGGGCATGCTAATATCAACAATGTAAAGAATACAGAAAACATTGTTGCTCTTTGCGATGTAGACTGGAAGTATGCAAAAGGCGTATTCAACGAACACCCCAATGCTAAGAAATATTGGGATTATCGTAAGATGTACGATGAAATGGGTAAGTCTATCGATGCTGTTATTATTGCTACAGCCGACCATGCTCATGCTATCATTACTGCTGATGCCATGACATTAGGCAAGCACGTATATTGTCAGAAACCGTTGACTCACTCTGTTTACGAATCTCGTTTGTTGACAAAGTTGGCCGCTTCTACAGGTGTTGCTACCCAGATGGGTAACCAAGGTTCTTCTGGTGAAGGTACCGATTTGGTTTGCGAATGGATTTGGAACGGTGAAATCGGGGATGTAACGAAAGTAGAATGTGCTACTGACCGTCCTATCTGGCCGCAGGGTCTGAACACTCCGGAAAAAGTGGACAAAGTTCCTTCTACATTGAACTGGGATTTGTTTACAGGTCCGGCTGAATTGAAGCCGTTTAGTAACCTTTATCATCCTTGGAACTGGCGCGGATGGTGGGCTTATGGTACAGGTGCACTGGGTGATATGGCTTGCCATATTATGCATACACCGTTTAAAGCGTTGAAGTTGGGTTATCCTACAAAAGTAGAAGCCTCTTCCACTCTGTTGCTTCGCGATTGCGCTCCTAACGCACAGCACGTAAAATTAATCTTCCCGGCTCGTGATAACATGCCGAAATTGGCTTTGCCGGAAGTGGAAATCCATTGGTATGACGGTGGTATGATGCCGGAACGTCCGAAAGGTTTCCCGGAAGGAAAACAATTGATGGGTCCTGGTGGTGGTTTGACTATCTTCCACGGAACAAAAGATACTTTGGTTTGTGGTTGCTATGGTGAACAACCGTTCCTGTTGTCAGGTCGTAAACCGAACGCTCCGAAGGTTTGCCGTCGTGTAAGCAGCCACGAAATGGACTGGGTTCGCGCTTGTAAGGAAAATCCGTCAAGTCGTGTAGAAACGAAGTCTAATTTCTCTGAAGCAGGTCCGTTCAATGAAATGATTGTAATGGGTGTATTGGCTGTTCGTCTGCAAGGATTGAATAAGACTTTGAATTGGGATGGCAATAACATGCAGTTCACAAATATTGGTGACAATGAAACGGTTAAGACTTGTATCAAGGATGGTTTCACAATCCACGATGGACACCCGTCATTCAATAAAGACTGGACTGATCCGGTTAATGCTAAACAATATGCTGCCGAACTGATTAAGCATAACTATCGTGATGGCTGGAAATTGCCTGATATGCCGAGATAATTGTTTTAAACTAAATAGAGAAAATGAAAAAGTCAGTATTATTAGCAAGCGCTGCTGTTATGATGTGTTATATGACGTCTTGTAGTGGTGGTAAGAAAACAACAGAAGAAGCTGCCGCTCCTGCTGCAGCAGAAGAAGCAACAACGGAAGAAGCCGCTCCTGAATACAGAATCATGGACGAGCTGCCTGTAGTTGATTTGTCTACTTTCCCGAAAGATAAAGATGGTAAAATCACTATCTTTGATGGAAAAACTTTCAAGGGATGGAGAGGTTATGACCGTGCTGATGTTCCTGAAGCTTGGAGCATTAAAGATGGATCAATCCATATGAAAAGCTCAGGTGCCGGTGAAGCTGGTGCTAAAGATGGCGGTGACCTGATTTTCGCTCATAAGTTCAAAAACTTCGAACTGGAATGGGAATGGAAAGTGGCTAAAGGTGCCAACTCTGGTGTATTTATCATGATCCAGGAAGTAGAAGGACAACCTTCTTATATTTCTGCTCCTGAATACCAGATTTTGGATAACGAAAACCATCCGGATGCTAAATTAGGTGAGAATGGTAATCGTATGTCGGCCTCTCTGTACGACATGATTCCGGCTAAACCGCAGAACTCTAAACCGTTCGGACAATGGAACAAGTCAAAAATCATGTGTTACAAAGGTACTGTTGTTCACTATCAGAACGACGAAGTGGTTGTTGAATATCACTTGTGGACACCGCAATGGAAAGAAATGTTGGATAAGAGCAAATTCAGCAAAGACAAATGGCCGTTGGCTTACGAACTGTTGCTGAACTGTGGCGGTCCTAACAAAGAAGGTTTCATTGGTCTGCAAGATCATGGCGACGAAGTTTGGTTCCGTAACATTACAGTTAAAGAACTTGATTAATTAAATCATTCCTAAATAAAAACCCCGGTATCATTTGAGATGCCGGGGTTTTTTATGGAAATTACTTTTGTTGTTTACCTTTCTCTGATTTTCAGGTTTCCATAGTTGTTGCCTTCAAATTCTATATATCCGTTGTTCCCACCGTTTACTTCACTTTTGTGGTTCACTTTGTCTTCTATCTTCGAAGCGACGAGATTGAACCCTTTGATGTCATATTTCCCGTATTTCATGCCGTAGGCATTCACCCGGAAAGAGACATTAGGAATATCGATATTCAGATTTCCGTAATGGGAATCCGCATAAATGCTTTTGAACTTAGGGGAAACATCTTTGATATTGACTGTACTGTAGCTGAGTTCGTCCAGATAGAGGCTTTCTTTTAGCAAATGGATAGTTCCTTGGTTGTATTTGACATCGATATTCGCTTGGTTGACCTCTTCAATATCAAAACTTCCGTATTTGGTATCCATCTCCAGCTTGTTCACTTTTTGGATTGTGATACCGGAATATTTACAGTCGATAGACAGTGTGGATGCATTTGTCAGAGACGCATTGCCACAATAAGACAAATCGAGGTTGGCTGTATTCACTGATTTTAAATCTACATTTCCGTATTGCGCTTCGATTTCGAGATGTTTATCAAAACTCCCGGCTTGGATATTACCGTATTTAACTTGCAACACACATTTCCCCTTATTGCTTTCCGGCATAATGATATTTCCGTATTTCTGTGTCAGGTCGCACGAAATTCCGGACGGCATCTGGATATAATAATTGATTGAGAACGACTCGTTGGAACCATTGTTTATATTCTGTTCCCGCAAGGAGGTGACGGCACTGATGGTATTCCCGGTTTTACTCATCTCGATATTTACGCGGTTGATGCTGGAAAGCGCCCTTTCCTCATTGCGGGCTTTGGCTTCGACAACAACCTGAATGTAGACTTCGTTCTTGTTCCAATAACTGATGTTGATATTGCCGAAGCGATTGTCTATATTCACATTGTCGTTTTTGGTAGCATTAAAAGACTTGCTGAACTCCTTTTTCTTAACACTTTCCGGCTTGTTCGCCCAAGCGGGGATACTACAAAACAATACCAGGAGAGCCAGCAGGCAGGGGCGCAAGAACGCTTGTTCCCGGTTGACGGATGAATGGATGCGGATTGGTTTCATTTGAATGATTATTTAGTTTTTATTCTTGATTATTCTTTTCCATTTTAACCAGTTGGTCCAACATAATATTCAAGCTTTCCAAGCTGGAATTGTAATGCTGGTTCATGGTGAACAACGCTGCATTGGAGCAGGGCAGGGTAGGGAGAACCGTTTCCTCGAACATATAGTTGTCGCTCAGGACACGTTTGGTTTCTTCCAGCAGTTCTTCCGCTCCCGGTATCTGTTGTTGTTTGTACAGATTTTTTATTTGCGAGATAACCTCGCTCATCTGCATATTATAGTATAAGCGCAATTCTTCAATTTCTTCCTTCACCGTACATTTCTGTTGCAGGGAAACGACCTTTTGTGCCGGCGGCATCGGAGTACCGCCCGGTAGTTTGAGGAGGAATACCCATGCGATGCACGCTGCTGCGGCAAAAGCGAGCAGACTATACAATTTTGCCCGATTCCGGCGAGGAGCAGGAAGTTTCCCGGTGAAACGTTCGAAATGACCTTCCGGCAACAAGTCATCGTCGAAGGCTTCCCGGTTGGAGTCTATGAAATCTTTTAATTTATCCATGTTGATTAGCAGCTATAATGTCTAACAGTTTACGCTTGGCACGCAGATATTGGCTGCGTACGCTGGGCGGTTTAATCTGAAGGATTGATGCAATCTCTTCCATATCATACCCTTCGAAAAGGTAGAGCGAGAGGATTACGCGATAACCGGCCGGCAATTGGCAGCAGGCCTTTTTCACTTGGTCCACCGAATAGCGAATCGTTTCCTCGTCAATTTCATCGGTAACGGGTTCGATGTAATTGTCCGAGAGCTCTTCCGCTTCCGGTGTTTGCCGGCGCACGTAATCGATGGCTGTGTGGACGGCTATCCGGTGCATCCACGCTTCGAAACACTGTCCGTCGTGATATTGGTCCAGCCGGGTAAAGACTTTCAGGAACGCGTCCTGCATAGCCTCTTCCGCTTCCGGAGCATTCCCTACAATACGCAGGCAAGCGACATACAATCGTCGTGCGAATTGTTTATATAGGGCGAGTTGCGCGGAACGGCTTCCTTTGCGGCACCCCTCAATCAGATGTGCAGTTGTTTCCTCCATTTACTTATATATACGTGAGAGGAAAGCAATACGTTGCATTCCGGATACGAAAATAGATAAAAAACGGAAAAAAAGAAAGGCATCATCCCGATGCCTCTCTCCCTGAACTAAATGATAAAAATAAAAGTTATGTGGGAAGGTTTATTTTGGTATCTGAAAATTGATTGAACTTGGACTCGGCCCCGGGTCGAATATCCGTTGGGCTGAATTGTAATCAAGTTCGTATGTCCTGTCGCCACTGAAAGTATTACATTTTATTTTCAGTTTGACGGTTTCTCCCTCCGTATCGGGCAAGCTGTTCAATCTGAACGAAATAAGCCCCACCCCTTCGGCCGTTTTCGGGTCATCATATGCGTGATGACGGAATTCCAGTTCGTACGGTTTCTTTTCATTCGTCTGCACCAGATTCAGATAATGTTTTTTCACTCCACCGAAATAAGTCCGGAACTGGAATGTTATATAATTACCCGCAATCCAAACATAATCGAGACTCACCGGGTCTTTCCCGTAGACGACATTGTTTTCCGCTCCCAAACCCGAAGCAATCGATTTTGTCAGAATACTGTCTATCTGGTTCACTTTGACCGCATGACTATATCCTTTGATAGAGTCGCTCAATAACGTGAAATTGACCAATGCGCGACGTTCTTCATCCAAACCGAAATAAGGAATAGAGCCATCTACCGGTAAAAGTGTCGTACTATCGTCCAACTGTATGTAGTAGCTTGTGCTGCTTGTCGGCTTTACCGTAGCAACTCTTATCCAATATCTGTCGGCAGGGTATTTGTCATCATCCAGGCACGAATTGAAAGAAAAAATCATCAAAACGGCCCCCAACATTAAAACAAATATTCTCAACCTCTTCATTGCATGTATCACGAATTTGTTTTCCCGTTACATAAAGGTAGATGCCGGATAATCGCGAAACGCTGCAAGTCGTGAGTATAAAAGATGTTAATGATTCAGAGAGAGATAGATAAGTTCGGCAGCTCTCCGGGAAGCTCCCGGCTTGCCGAGCAGTCGGATAATCTCATCGTATCCGTCCAACATCTGTTTCCGGTAAGCCGCATCATGGAGAATACGCCCCAGTTCATCCTGTATTTGTCTTTTCGAGAAACGGGCGCCGAACAGTTCTTGCACGATTTCCCGTCCTCCAATCAGGTTGACCAGCGAGATATAAGGAATATGAAAGAAATGATGAAAAACGAAGCTGACGAGCCGTCCGACGGGCGTATAATAGCAAACCACCTGCGGGACCCGGAACAAGGACGTTTCGAGCGTCGCCGTACCGGACGTCACAAGTGCCGCCCGGCTATGCTGCAAAAGCGGATAAGTCCGGCCGAACACGATTTTGGGCGTATGGTTTCCGATGTAGGGGCGATAATATTCAGTCTCCAGTCCCGGTGCGCCCGCGATGACCGGCTGAAAGTCGGGGAAGGAGGCGGCCACTTCGAGCATCGTGGGTAGATTATCTTTGATTTCCTGACGCCGGCTTCCCGCCAATAGCGCAAGGATAGGCTTCTCCCCCAATCCCTCGTCCTTCAGGAACGTATCCGGCTGGGAGGCTGCCTGTTGTGCCTGGAATTGAGCGACGGAGTCGACCGACGGATTGCCTACATAGTCGACTGCGTAATCCAAACGGTTGAAAAACTCTTTCTCGAACGGCAAAATGCAGAACATCCGGTCCACATAGCGGCGGAAATCCTTGATACGGTACTGCTTCCATGCCCATATTTTCGGTGAGATATAGTAATAGACGGGCAGATGAAGCTCGGTCTTCACAAACCGGGCCATCTTCAGGTTGAAGCCCGGATAATCAATCAGGATAACCACATCCGGCCGATAGCTGCGGATGGCTTCCCGGCAAGTCTTCATATTTTTCAGTATGGTACGCAGGTTCAGCAATACCGGAATAAAGCCCATAAAAGCCATTTCCCGGTAATGTTTGACCAGAGTACCGCCCACGGCCTGCATCAAATCTCCTCCGAAAAAACGGAAATCAGCCTCTTTGTCCACCTCTTTCAAAGCAGCCATCAGGTTGGAAGCATGCAAGTCGCCGGATGCTTCGCCGGCTATCAGGAAGTATTTCATCGGACTGTTCTTATTCTATCCAATCTTGTATGTTGTTCATGAAGTCGTAGTCCGTTACATCAAGCTTGCAGGGAACGAGCGAGGCATAACCGCTGTCCAATGCCAACGTATCGTTGTCGGGATGTATCGGTTTGGCGTTTTCGAACGAGCCGGCAAGCCAGAATACCGGTTCTCCGCTTGCGTTTTCGGAACGTTTGAATTCATTTATCCAGCGTCCGTCCGCCTGGCGGCATATTTTCATTCCTTTTACCTGGGGAATATCGGGGACATTCAGGTTCAGGTATGTGCCGTGCGGCAATCCTTCTTTCAGGACACGGCGTGCCAACTTGCGTCCCAGCCGGCAGCTCTCCGTAAAATCTGCGTCATCGTGATGGTCTAATAGCGATACGCCTATGGAAGGTACGCCGAATACGCAACCTTCGGCTGCTGCCCCCATTGTGCCGGAATACTGTACGCAAATAGCCATATTCCCTCCGTGGTTGATACCGGAAGCCAACAAGTCCGGTTGCCGATCCAGCACTTCGTTGATTGCCAGTTTCACGCAGTCGACAGGCGTGCCGGTACAGCTGTAAACCGTCAGTCCGTTTTCTTTCTTAATCAGTGAATATTTGATAGGAACCAGCGAGGTGATGGAACTTGCCATTCCCGAACGGGGGCCGTCCGGTGCGAAGACTACAATGTCTCCGAGGTCGCGCAGGCACTCTGTTAATTCTTTAATTCCTTTGGCGTGTACGCCGTCATCGTTTGTAATCAGGATAAGCGGTCTATTATTCATGTTGCTTTTCTTTTTGTTGCAGACACAAATATAACGAGAATCTTTTAATCCGGCGGTGTTTTCTCATTTCATCCGAATGAATTTTGGATTACATGCCGGCTTTTTTGAATTAGTTGCGCGGCTAATTGCCTTTCGACAATTGTCGCAAGGTCTTACCATAACCGTCGCAAGGCCTTACGACAGTTGTCAAAAGGCCTTCCCATAATTATCGAAAGGCAAATTGCTCGCATGGAAAACAGAAAAAGGGGGAAAAGAAATCTTTACAAATATAGTAGGAAAATTGGAAATGAAGGAATGAAAATCAATCAAAATGAGAGGGGATTTTAACACAAAAAACGCCCCTTTTCCTCATTTGCCTGTTTTTGGGCAAAAATACGAAAATGTAATTTGTTGATATACAGTGAGTAATAAATTACTAATAAGGTACGCGCGTACCTATTATTTAAGGGTGAAAACGGGTAGTGAATAGAATGTAAATAGTTGAAAATAAGACGTGTATACAGAGAGAGCAGAATGACTAAAAAAAACGTACGTTTTTTCTCGTCACAAAAATAGGCATAAGTTTTGAACCTGCAATTCTTTTCCTCGATTTTTTTTCTGTCTGTATATGCTTTCTTATCAATTAGATAGCAAAGTGAGTACAAAAAACAGGCTTTCGATTACGAACTCTGGAAACGCCCGAAAAAATGACTAAAAAAAACGTACGTTTAATTTAGTCATTATACAGAAATTAACGAGCGTACGTGCATACTGAAAAGCTTTTAGTAAACACTATTATTAATATTAAATGTAAGAATTATGAACAAAAAGTTTTCTACTTTGATGGCCGGCCTTGTGTTGGCTTCTGGGGTGGCGATGGCTCACAATGTTCCAGGTACAGGAGGTTTTCCTTACCGTACGCAGGATGTGAAGAGTGCAGCATTGACAGGTGCTAATGCTGTAACTACAATACAGTCGTCTGCTACACTGAAAAATGCTCCTTATTATCAATTGGCGGATGGTCTTACCGGGACTCCCAAAGTATTGGTTCAGGTACGCGATGCTAATACCGGTAAACTGACTTTGAAAATGGTAGATGCCGATAAGGCTCCTATTGTTGCTTCTTTGTGGAGCATAGAGGTGAAAGAAGATGTTGCAAGTGGTAAGCAATATACTTTTAGAAATAAGGAAACAGGTTTGGAATTGGTATTCGACCATACTTTGGCTCTTAGTAAAGATGCGGATGCTACTCTTTCCACCGAAGCAGCTACTCTTTTGGATGGTTGCACCATGAACTGGGCTTGGTCTGATGCAAATAAATTTACGGAAGCAATCCCTGTTTATTCAGCATTCCATAAGGATTCTGTGATGGTTATGCAGCTTAATGATAATGAAGAAGTTGTAGCCGTTAAATATCCAAATACTGTAGCCGGTGATCAGGCTAAAGATATTAATGATGCATTAAAATTAAGACCGGTTGTTGCTACAGGTATTGTTTTGAAAGCTGCTGACATCAATTCAATGATTGATGCTGTAAACAAAACAGGTGCTGAATTTAAGTTCAACAAGAATGGCAACTCTGACTGGAATACGATTTCCAATAATGTGTTGGCTGATAATACTTATATGGCAGAAGAGTTGACAACTGATAAATTAGCCGTAGAAGATTATTATAAACTGCAGGTTACCGAGTTGAAGAAACTTACAGAACAATTTACTGCGTTAATTACTGATGCAAATACACATACTCCAAGTACAGTTGGTGCTGATGCATTAGATGCTTGGAACGCAGCATTTGAAGAAACGTTGTATAAAGATCAATTCGTGAAAGCCTTTATTGCTTTGGAAGGGTTATCTGACGTTTTTGAAGCAATTAATGGTTTGAGTGGCACACAAAATCTTGTTGATGCGGCCACCTTAAAAACTACACTCTCTGAACTTCAAGAAGGTGATATTAAAGCACTTACAGTTATTAAAAATAATCTTGACGAGTTAACAAATCAGGATGATTATGCAAATTTCAACATCCGTCTGAAAGTAAAAGGCAGCTCCCCTGCTACTTACTACATGGTAGATACCGTTCGTAATCAGGAAATTTCTACTCAGAAAACAATGAAATTGAGCAATAAAGAAATAAAGAATACCATTAATCCTTTTATTTTGGCCCGTTTCAACTTCCGTGTAACTTATTTTGCTTCAAACGACAGTTTGTCTATCGAACCGTTGAATGCTTCTTCCAAAACTGATAAGGAATGGAATGACGGTACTAAATGGGATGATTGCTTTGCCGGTAAACAATTGGTGGAATTTGCTGATGTAGACAATGCTCATATCGGTCTTCAGGTAAGCAATACAGTTACGAATGATGCTTCTACAGAGTACACAGACAAACACGTCTCTTTGACCGTTACCAAATTAGGCGATGGCAACTTCGTTCCAACGGCAGCTCCCGCAGCATTGGATGAATTCAAAGCCCGTATTTCTTTCAAACACGAGTATCCTACACTTGTTCGTACAACTACTCCGGAAGGTGTTTACCTGATTAATTTGGTGACAGCTATAGCTCCATCAACAGATGTGCGCCGTATAAACGGAACTAATTTGGTTGCAGATATGGGTGGCCATATCATTTATGACGAACAAGAAAAATCTCAGGAATTCTCTCACATGCCGGCAGCTCAGTGGGTTATCGAGCATTTAGGTTGTGCAGATGCAGTTAATCCGCGTGTGAGAATTGTAAACCGTGAATATGGTTTTACTGCATTCGAAGGTCAATTGTATGATGATGGCAATGACAATGTATATATCATCAACCATCAGGATTATGCAACCAAAATTGCAGATAAGAGAGCTAGTGCTCAAAATAAATTCTGTTGTGAAGATACTTTGAAATTGAATCGGATTGAAGAACCTAACACCTTCGGTTATCTGAACCCAGGTGACAAGGTAATCGAAAATACATTCAAATTGAAACAATTCTTCGATTATGGAACAGAAGCATATTATCTGAATGCTGTTAAATCAGGTGCGGATACTCTCTTGAGAGTTCAGGCAGAAGGTTCTAACTTCGAATTGATTCCTGCAAAGGAAAATGTTAACTACGGTTATTCAAATGCTAAAGCTCCTCAATTGAAGAAATCGGTTTATAAGCTGAAAGTAAAAGATGCCGACAAGATTAACAACGACCGCATCTTCGTAGGTGTAAACAAGAATGGTAAATTCTGTGTAGCTGATACATTGGATGGCAAAAAGGCTGATTATGAATTGGCTTATTTCACACTGAAAGAAAACAACCATTGGACTAAAGATTCTGACAATCATTATTATGCATTGGTTCGGGTTGACTTGAGTGAAGGTACTATAGAAGACTTGTGCAAACTTGCCATCGAACAAGGTCAGTTGGATGCAAAACAGGAAGATTTGTGCCAGGATCGTACAGAATCCTTCATCCTTGAGTCTGATACGATGCCGTACTATCGCAGAATTATCGGTCTGAAGACAGAAAAATTCTATTCTGTAAAGAATAACAACCGTACATTGGGTGAAGCAAACGAAAAGGGCGTGAACTATCTGGATATCTTCAGTGTGGTTGAAGAGGCAAGCCGTAACAATGAATTCTTTGTTGATACAGCGCGCGTAACAGTACCGAGTATGCCTACTTATCTGTTGGCTCTGGACGTAGAAAAGAAACAGACCGCAGAATGTACTCACGAAGACCATCCGGCAATCGGTGACCACTATGAGGTAATCGAATATCTGCAGGGTCGTTATATGTTGGATGCTTCCTACACGGATATTATTCCTGATTATGTAAAAGTAGCAAACTACGAAAACGTTTACACTCGTTACGTCTTCGTAAATGCAATCCACTACAAAGACGCTTTGTATATCATGGATGCAGCTGATGCAACAATCAAATATGACCGTGACCTGTATGATGGCAAGAACGTCTTCAAGAAGATTACTTTGAATAAAGAAACTTATGATGGTGCTTCCATAGCCTTCCGTCTGAAAGAACACGACTCAAATGACTTCTATCTTGAAACACGTGGTGAGAAGTATGGTTATGCTAAAGATGGCAACACTTGGGTGAAAGAACAGAACCAGACAATCGTATCTACCGGTCGTAATGTAAATGGCACAGACCATGAAGGCCGTCCTGCTCAATCAGTTTACGAAGATATCTATCAGGCTCTGTTGTTGAATACAACTGCTCAGGAAGGAACAACGGATAATGACGAAATCGCAGTATCCGAGACAGTGAAGGTGATTGCCGGCAACGGTGAAGTAACCATCTATGGCGCAGCCGGAAAGAAAGTAAAAGTTTACGGTTTGTTAGGTCAGGAAGGTAAAGCAACTATCTTGTCATCCGACATGCAGACAATCTCAGCTCCTTCAGGAATTGTAATCATTGCAGTGGAAGGTGAGAAGGCTGTAAAAACTATCGTAAAATAAGACGTATAGTTCAGTAAATGAGAATTTATAATCATTTAATTAAATATTAATCTAAATAATATCACGCGATTTTCATAAAGGGGCAGGTTCTGCCTGCCTCCTTTAAAAATCAACTAACCCGCGAGGGCAAACAAGTGGTAGTATTAATAATACTAAAGTTTTGAAATAAAGTTCTTTTGCCTGTATCCCTGTGAAGAGAGAAAGCAAAAACCAAAAAGGAGGGTATGTCTCGGAGAGGCATGCCCTTTTTTTATTCCCTTCTCATACCGGTTGAGGCGAAGAACATTAAAATGTGAAAGAACCCAACGAAATTTAAATATATGTAGTACCAATTTCGGCTAAAAAGAGAGAAAATCTTCCACCTGGACCCCCGTTTTTAACACAAAATCCTCCCATTATTCGCGATTTCTCGAATTTGCTCAAAAATGGGAAATTATAACATGCTGGTATGTAGGTGTTTACAAAAATGCGATGAAGTAAAAACAGGCACTATTTAGAGGTATAAAAAAAGTATGGAAATTGTTATTAAGTGATTGAATATGAAGGGGTGAAAAAATCAAATCAAAATGACTAAAAAAAACGTACGTTTTTTCTCGTCACAAAAATAGGCATAAGTTTTGAACCTGCAACTCTTTTTCCAAATAAAATTACCAATTCTATGTCCTTTCTTATCAATTAGATAGCTAAACACGTACAAAAAACCCTGTTTTTACAACAAACTCAAAATCTGCCTGAAAAAATGACTAAAATAAACGTACGTTTTCATTAGTCATTATACAATTCTTGACTGCGTGCGGGTTTTGCGATGGTTTTATATTTATTTAACTTGATATATTAATTTAAAATTTATTCGTATGCGAAAGTTTACTAAACTGAAGGCGCTTGCAATGAGCGCTATGATGATTTTGGGTACGACGACGGCGTTTGGACAACCTGGCGGTGGTCACGGTGGTGGTCAGTCTAAACCTAATGACCCCCAAACTCCTACCCCCACTACAGAGTGGGCTAAAGTTGTGGGTTTGAATACTCAAAAGCCTATTTTGTATGCTACCGATGGTAATGATGTGTTGCCAGGATTTCCCGGTAATTCATTTAATAAAGGTGTTTATTTTAAGGCTTATACCGAGGGTGGTAAGACTTCTTATTCTCCAGACCTGACTAATAAACCAACAAGCAACCCTACGGAAACGGTTGTATGGACATCCGGTGATTCTTTAGGTGTATTTTTGGGTGACAAACAAAAGGGGGAAGTCTTATTCGATTTATCCACTAAATACCTGACAGAAGTAAACAATCTTTCTTTTGTATTGAACTCAGAGAATTTTGGGGTAGCAGCTACTACGACTGCTGATTGGTATGCAAAAGTCAGTGTTTATGGTTTGGATGGAAAGCTTGTAAAGCAATCTGCTTTATTTGTTAATGGCGAGAATAATAAAGATGCTGTATTTACAACGAAGAACCCGATTTTTTCAACAGCTACAAGCGGAACAAAAACAATTTATCTTTTTGATTTAGTAAAAGATGTCATAACTGATATTACTCAGTTTAATGAAACAGGTTTGAGTAATAAACTGATTCGGATTGAATTGTTTTCTGACTATGTTGAATTCAAAGGAACTGGAAGTGGCTCTGTAAGCCATTTTGCACCTGCTTTGGTTGTAAGCAATTTCCAGATGAATTTCGCAGAACCAGGCTTGGAACTGACTGCTAGTAAAACAAGTTTCAATGCAGGTATGGGAAGAACAAGTTGTGATAATGGTACGTTGACTATGAAAGCAACGAACATTCAGTTCCCATATGGAACTAAAGTGGAGGACGCTTTTGTTTATTCTTGGCCTACTGCTACTTACGATGTTGGTTATCAATCGAATAAAAGAATTTTGTATGCGAAAGACATTGTAGCAAAGAACGCTGCTGCAACTGTAACAGATACTTATAGTTTCAAACCGGATACAATCGGTACTTATTCAGGTAAGTTCCAACTTACTTCAAAAGCTTCCGACCCATTGAGTCCTATTCGTCTTTCTGCTTCGACAGCAACTGTTAGTGGTAATTCTATTCCTCATGTTGAATTTGATGAAGGTCATGTTTACTTTAATAAGAATTTCTTGACTAAGAAATTAGGAATTAGTGGTTACAACATTCCTGCTGGGGCCGATCTTGATTTTTCTGCTTATGAAAAAAGGACGACAGATCAAGAATGGTATGAGTATGGAGATATAGATGTGGATGAAGTGTTTAATATCTCTTCTTGTGGTAAAATTGAAGGTTCAGATGGTGATCCTTATTTGAATTTGACACTAGCCCAATGGACAAATGATATTACTCGTGCAGAGGCTTGGCAGATTAGAATCAGAAAAAGTTATAGGGTTGAAAACGCTTTCCCGAATTCAGAGAGAACATCTTATAATGGGGTAAGAATTTACCCGTATCCGACTGCAATTGCTGCAGCCAGAATTGGTGCACTGTGGTTAACGTATGAAGGCGTGAACTTTGATGGTACAGAAGGTCGTTTTGAAGCAGACAATGTATTCTTTGCTCCTTATGACAAAAGAGATCCGTTAGATAATACTCGTCGTGTATCTCGCGTGAAGACTTATATGCTACATGGTAGCGAATTGAAACCTTCAGATGACGATGGTATTGCAATAATAAAGATTACAATGCAGAATCTGAATCTTGATTATAATAATCCGAATGCTGATGATAATCAGGAATTCCGTTTCAAACTGAATGAAAGCGATCCGTGGATTAATAATAATACAGACACTTTGACATTGTCTATCGATACTCGTGATGATGCACTTATGAAGAAATTCCGTGAAGAAGGTCTTCCTATATATGTTCAGTTCGTACCGAATAAGGCTGGTTTTGAAAATCCGGAACTTGCAGAGGAGAAATACTGGCTGCCTGATACATATGAATTGCAGGCATGGGTAGTTGAACCTATCGATGAAAATTCAGAGATTGAGGAAGGGTGTGATTGCTATTATAATTACGTACGCGTTGTGGCCGGTTTGTATGGTGATACACGTGCTAATTTGTGGAGTAACATCAATAATCTGTCATACATAGAGGAAATGCATAACTCTTGGAGACCTGCATTTGGTAATATGTTCCCGGAATTAGTTTATCCGGAATTCCAGAAATATTATGGAAAAGCATATCTGGATGACTGTGATTATAATAATCCGTTCGCAACCGATTCATTCTACGTGGCTGGTTATAACTTGAAGAAGAAAGTTGATATAACAAAAGCTGTGAATGTAGAAGCTTATCCGAATGCATTTACTTATGTTATAAAGGATATGCTGAATGATGGCCGTATCGTGGATGAACTGACTCCGAATGAATATGGAGAAGTATTAGGTTTGGTGATTGTGACATTTGAACCAAAGGATGAAAAAGTAGCAGGTGTTCATAAAGCTGAAGATGTGATTACTGTGGCTTCCAATGAAAATGTAGTACATTGGCAAGGTTGCGAATGCGATGACTATCCACAGCTAAACAATAATATGGGTTCTTCTAATGGACATTTGGCACCAGGCGAAGATTTCTATTATAATCTATATGTAAATGAAGGTGAAGTTTACGGTATGATTTATAAGCCGACTATTACTTTCGAATATGAAACTCCGATTTCAGGAGCTGTTGATGGTGCGACTCAAATACCTGTTACTGTTAGAGGTGAAGAGTTTAATCCGGCTCGCAGAACTGCAATCAAACGTTCGTTGACAAAAGTAGGTTATGACAATCCGTTTACTTTGAAACTTGCTGCCGGTGATGTAGTAGTTGATGCAAATGGTCAGTTCTCTGTAACAGATGTTATCACTTATGCTCCTACGGCTATTAATGCTTGTGCAACGGATAACTCATTCTTGGTTGAAGCTCCTTGTCTGACTGCTGAAAAGGTAATCGAAGCTACTCCGACTGTTAGTGGCGTTCCTTCTTTGTTGCCGATGACTCATGGAGATATTGACGGTTCTACCGCTATTATCAAGTGGAACAAGGTTCCGGGTGCAGACTATTATAAGGTGAAAGTTGGTAAACTGTCTCCGATTAACACGTCGAAGAATGTATTTATCTCGGAAGTATTGGCTTCTAAAGAACAAAATGTACTGGCTGTCGAATTGTTCAATGGTACAGGAAAAGTAATCAATCCTAAAATGTTGGTTAACTATTATCTGCAAGTTGAACGTACAGACAAATCCGGTAAAGTGTACACATTCTATGGTCACTTCAAGAATGAAGATATCAATATTACCGACTTGAATGGCGGTTGGCATTCTACAGCTAAGATTATCAGTACATACTCGGATAAGAAGGGTACTGATGAAAATGCCGGTGATCCTGTACAGATTGTTATCAGCGATAACTACAGATATACTGTTCGCTTGATGGAAGGTGAAAATCAGATTGACATCTTTACATTCGGTGAAGCCGGAGCTCATTTGGCAAGAAAGTCTCAGAATGGCTTACCAATGAATCAGGGTGACTTTAATATCGCTGAATGGGAAACAATCAATACTTCTTTGGTAAATGGTGAAGCTACAGCTTACTATATGTGGCAAGATGAAGATAATGTTGAGTTCAGCATTTTGAATGGTGCAGAATCTTCTGAAATCCATGCTACACATAAAGATAACCTTACTGCCGACGGTAAATATATGACAGCTCATGTTATCAACCTGAAACCGAATAGCTTGTATGATGTTCAGGTAACTGCTTATCATCCTTGTCTGTATCCGAATGGTATTTCTGCACTGGGACAAGACTTTATCACGACTTCCGAATTTGTAGTCGGAACCGGTGATGTGGAAATTCGCTTCGGTCAGGAAGGTTCTGTAACACCGAATGAAACGATTTCTACCGAAGGTGTTCAGGTACTGGGTGGAAACGGTTCGGTAACTATCTACAATGCAACAGGCAAGAAAGTAGTGGTAAGAAATGTTTTGGGTCAGTTGATTACGAACACGGTAATCGCTTCTGATATTGAAACGATTTCAGCTCCTGCCGGTGTTGTGGTTGTCACTGTAGACGGTGGAACAACTGTAAAAGCACTTGTTAAATAAAGCATAGAGTTGCGGAAGGTTGGCCGACTACCAACCTTCTGTTTCAGAACAACGCAATTTTATAATCAAATAATTCGTGACTGCGTATCTATTCACATCTCAGAGTAGATAAGTATCCTGAGAAGGGGAACAAGTGGTCAATTTAATATTAATAATACTAAAGTATTGAAATGAAGTCTTGCTGTACCCTCTGTGAAGAGAGTCGGCGGGTAAAAACAAACCCCGGCAGTTTATTCTGTCGGGGTTCTGTTGTTTAAGACAAATTCGTTATCATTTCCAAAAAAAACATTCCATTTGCCACATTAGCAATCAGTTATTAAATATTCTGTTTATATTTGCAAGTTATCAACAGATAAAGCGACTTTTCAACAAAACAGATATTGTTTTGATTGAACTGATTTGCGTTCATTTTTAAATGTTTAGTTTTGCTCCCGAATAAATAGACAAAGTATGGGAAAGATTATCGCTTTAGCAAATCAAAAAGGTGGCGTAGGCAAGACTACAACCACGATTAATCTGGCTGCTTCGCTGGCTGCGCTCGAAAAAAAAGTGCTGGTTGTCGATGCAGATCCGCAGGCTAACGCTTCGTCCGGATTAGGTGTGGATATCCGAGGTGTGGAATTGTCCATTTACGAATGTCTGGTGAATGGCGAGGATGCTAAAGGGGCGATTAACAAAACGGAAGTGGAGGGATTGGATATTATCCCTTCGCATATCGATTTGGTTGGCGCGGAAATTGAAATGCTGAACATGGAGAACCGGGAACAGATATTGAAGCAGATACTGCTCCCTCTGAAGGATTTGTATGATTTTATCCTGATAGACTGTTCTCCCTCTTTGGGACTGATTACGGTAAATGCCCTTACGGCGGCCGATTCGGTAATGATACCGGTGCAATGCGAGTATTTTGCACTTGAAGGTATCAGTAAACTGTTGAATACAATTAAGATTATAAAATCAAAGTTGAACCCTGCGTTGGAAATCGAAGGCTTCCTGCTTACGATGTACGATTCGCGTCTGCGTCTGGCTAATCAGATATATGAAGAGGTGAAACGTCCGTTCCGGGACCTCGTTTTCACCACTGTTATTCAGCGAAACGTCAAACTGAGCGAAGCATCCAGCTATGGTAAACCGGTGCTGCTTTACGATGCGGAATCGAAAGGTGCTTTGAATCACATGCAGTTGGCGCAGGAACTTATAGAGAAGAATAAATAAGAGGATTAACGAAATGGCAGTAATGAAAAGATCAGCCCTTGGAAGGGGATTGGATGCTTTGATAACGATGGACGACTTGAAGACGGGTGGTTCTTCGTCGATTAGTGAGATAGAATTGAGCAAAATCCAACCCAACCCGGAGCAGCCCCGTTCTATTTTTGAAGAAGAGGCCTTGGAAGAATTGGCTACATCTATCCGTTCCCTCGGTGTTATCCAGCCGATTACATTGAAGGAAATCGGAAAAGATAAATATATGATTATATCCGGTGAACGCCGGTATCGTGCTTCTTTGATAGCCGGACTCGAGCGTATTCCGGCTTATATCAAGACTGCGGCGGACGAGAATGTCGTGGAGATGGCGCTGATAGAAAATATCCAGCGCGAGGATTTGAACTCCATTGAAATTGCGTTGGCTTACCAGAAGTTGATAGATAGTTATGGTCTTACCCAGGAGAAATTGAGCGAACGGGTCGGAAAGAAGCGGGCAACGATAGCAAACTATCTCCGTTTGCTGAAACTCCCTGCTGAAATTCAGGTCGGTTTGAAAGATAAAAAAATCGATATGGGACATGCCCGTGCGTTGATACCTGTCGAAGACCCGGAAGTGCAGTTGGCTCTGTATGAACAGATACTGGCCGAAGGCTTATCCGTGCGTAATGTGGAAGAGATAGTCCGTGCGGGTATCGATGTTGCTGCTGTTAAACAAACAAAAGGAGAGAAGCTAACCGCTCGCAAGCCGAGATTGCCGGAAGAGTTCAACCTGCTGAAAGAACATCTGTCCGGTTTCTTCAAAACAAAAGTCCAATTGGCTTGCAATGAGAAGGGTAAGGGGAAAATAACCATACCTTTCGCTTCCGAAGAAGAGTTGGAGAGACTAATCGCCTTGCTGGATAAATTGAAATGAGACATAAGATATTCGTTATTTTTATTATACTATGTGGTTGTTCGTGGAGCGGATGGGCACAGGTTTCTGTCACGGAAGTGAGAGATACCGTAGGGATTGCCGAACCCGACTCGTCAGTGCAGGCTGTCCTTTCGGCGGCTGAGGCACAACCGCAGTCACAGGTGAAATTGCATACTTTTAAGCCGGACCCGAACAGGGCATTATTGTACGCATTAGTGCCGGGGTTGGGACAGATATATAACAAGAAGTACTGGAAGCTACCGTTGGTGTACGGTGCCTTTATGGGATGTATGTATGCGATTACATGGAATAATAAAAATTATAAGGATTATTCTACGGCCTATTTCGATATTGTGGAAGACTATAAGCTTGTCTTACAAGCGGAGCAGGAAGGAAAGGAATATACGGGCCCATGGGGTTCGTGGGTGAATTATGTCCCTTCCGACAGAGAAACGGAATATGTCAAAAACACCCAGTTTCAGGACAACTTGAAACGACGGAAGGATTATTTCCGCCGTTACAGGGACTTGAGTATCATAATCACGGTCGGAGTGTACGCAATCAGTATGATTGACGCTTATGTGGATGCGCAGCTTTTCGATTTTGATATTTCGCCCGACCTGAGCTTGCACTGGTCGCCGGAGGTGACGCCAAAAACTCGCGCCACATCTGCTTCCTACGGATTAAATTGTAGTCTAAAATTCTAATAAAATGAATAAATACCTGCTTATCCTATTCTGTTTGTTTTCTCTGATGCAACTTGTCCGTGCACAGGACGATGCGGTGTCGGACGAACAGCAGTATTCGACATTATCGACAGACTCGCTGTCTGACGTAGTAGGTCTGATACCTGAAAGTTTGGATGCCAATGTGGATAGCTTGCTCCATACCTGGCATGTGCAATACTTTTCGAAAGTAGAAGAATATTGCCATGACGATGAAGAAAATGTTTATTTTGCCGACTCGGTTTATGAAGAACGCTTACAACGCTTGCCGAGTGTTATCCAACTGCCTTATAACCGGATTGTACGTGATTGCATCGATTTGTATGCAGCCCGTAAACGTGATTTGGTGCGTTATATGCTTGGAATGGCGGATTTTTATTTTCCTCTTATCGAACAGGTGTTGGATAAGCATAATCTGCCTTTGGAACTGAAGTATCTGGCTGTCGTGGAAAGTGCTTTGAACCCGGTAGCCCTTTCGCGTGTAGGTGCTTGCGGTTTATGGCAGTTTATGTTGCCGACAGGTAAAATTTACGGTCTTGAGATAAACAGCTTGTTGGACGAACGCCGCGACCCGGAAAAAGCGACAGAGGCTGCTTGTAAATATTTTAAAGATATGTATGCCATTTACGGCGATTGGAATTTGGTGCTGGCTTCTTACAATTGTGGGCCGGGTAATGTAAATAAAGCCATTCGCCGCTCCGGAGGTAAGACTGATTTCTGGGATATTTTCCCTTATCTTCCCCGGGAAACCCGTTCGTATGTGCCTTTGTTTATTGCCGCCAATTATATTATGAATTACTATTGCGACCACAATATTTGTCCGATGCAGACCAGTTTGCCGCTTGCCACGGATACGGTTATGGTGAACAGCATGCTCCATTTGCAGCAGGTATCCGATGTACTCGGAATCGATATAGAGTCGCTTCGCGCTCTGAATCCGCAATATAAGCGCGATATAATCCCCGGGAATGTGAGAGCTTCCATACTTAAACTTCCGGCAGCCCAGACGTATGCGTTTGTGGATAAGGAAGATACTGTCTATAAACACCGGATTGAAGAATTATTGGCCAATTGCGTGCCGGTGAATGCTTCTTCTTCAAAAGAATTATCCACGGAAAAGATTACTCATGTGGTAGCTGCCGGCGAAAATATTTATACCATTGCAAACCGCTATGGAGTGACCCCGCAGGAGATACGTAAATGGAACGGGCTAAAATCGAACCGTGTGGCTAAAGGCCGCCGTCTTCGCTTGAACATCGATAATGGCGGTGTTGCTTTTGCCCAGCCGAAGACGAAGAAAGACGAACCCCAATCTTCAAAGGCTGGAACCGGGGGGAAGGCAACTTCCGGTAGTGTTCAGAAGGACGCATTGACTAAAGCTTCCGGCAAGAATGTGACCACTTATAAAGTACAGGCCGGCGACTCTCTCTATTCGATAGCGAAGAAATATCCGGGTGTCTCGACAGACGATTTGCAGAAAGCCAACGGCTTGACAAATGCGGATATTCACCCCGGGCAAGTCCTTAAAATACCTGTCGTGTAACTTTTCTGTCGCTTTCGCTCATTTGTAAGCAAATATTTATATATATTTGCCTACATAGATGTTAAAATCCAGAAGGATATTCGATATGAGCGACATAAATAACACAAAAGACACAACAGATGTGCAGCCGGCACAGGACGCGACTCCTGCGCTCTCTTCGGATGAACAGACAATTCAGGATGGCTTTAACGAGCTGTTGAATGATTATCTGAATTCCAACCATCGTCGTAAGGTGGAACGTATTACCAAGGCTTTTAATTTCGCCAATCAAGCACATGCCGGTGTAAAGCGTCGTTCGGGTGAACCCTATATTATGCATCCGATAGCCGTGGCACGTATTGTTTGTCGCGAAATGGGATTGGGTTCTACTTCTATATGTTCGGCCCTTCTGCACGATGTGGTGGAAGATACCGAATATACGGTAGACGATATCCGGGATATGTTTGGTGATAAGATTGCCCAGATTGTTGATGGCCTGACAAAGATTTCCGGCGGTATTTTTGGCGAAAAAGCTTCGGCGCAGGCTGAGAATTTTCGGAAGCTTCTGCTCACAATGAGCGATGACATCCGTGTTATTTTGATAAAGATTGCCGACCGTCTGCATAATATGCGTACTTTAGGCTCCATGTTGCCCGCCAAGCAATTCAAGATTGCGGGAGAAACTCTTTATCTATATGCTCCGATGGCACATCGCCTGGGACTCTTTTCCATCAAGACGGAACTGGAAGACTTGAGCTTTAAATATGAACATCCTCAGGAATATGCCTTTATCAATCTTAAATTGAAGGCAACGGAAGAAACTCGTAAGACTTTGTTCGAGCATTTTGCTGTTCCGGTGGATGTCAAATTGAAAGCGATGGGATTGAATTATGAAATGCGTGCCCGTGTCAAGTCCGTCTATTCCATTTGGAATAAAATGGAGAGTAAAGGTGTCAGCTTTGAGGATATTTATGATATATATGCTGTTCGTATCATTTTTGACCCATTACCGGGAGTTGATGAAAAGAACCAGTGTTGGGATATTTATTCGGCCATTACCGATATATACCGTATCCGTCCGGACCGTATCCGCGATTGGGTAAGTCGTCCGAAAGCCAATGGCTATCAAGCATTGCACCTGACTGTTATGGGACCTGACGGACAATGGGTGGAAATACAAATCCGCAGTCGCCGGATGGACGAAATAGCCGAAAAGGGCTTTGCCGCTCATTGGAAATATAAGGAACATAATGTGGAGGAAGATACCGAACTCGACAAATGGTTGCAAACGATTACTGAGATATTGGAAAGCCCGGACCCGAATGCTCTTGATTTTCTGGATACAATTAAATTGAATTTGTTTACTTCCGAAATATTTGTCTTTACCCCGAAAGGAGACATTAAAACATTGCCTCAAGGGGCTACCGCACTCGATTTTGCTTATGCTTTGCACTCGGACATCGGAAATAAATGTATAGGAGCAAAGGTAAACCACCGCTTGGTTCCTCTAAGCCATCCGCTGGCTAGTGGTGACCAGGTAGAAATCCTGACTTCCCGTTCGCAAAACCCGCAACCGGAATGGCTGAATTTTGTAACGACGGCGAGAGCACGCTCAAAGATAGATGCTTTCTTGAAAAAAGCTCGGAAAGAAGTGGCTAAGAACGGTGAATTGAAAGTTTTGGAAGCCTTTAAGAAGAATGAACTTGAAGTTAACGCCGGTAATATTGACAAGTTATGCATGTATTTTGGTTTCTCTAAACGGGAAGAGTTTTTTTATGCCGTAGAAAGAGGCGATGTGATTTTGCCGGAAAATATTAAAAAGTTGCTTAAGGAAAAGACTGATAATGTCCTGTTCAAGTATGTAAAGCAAGCTCTTAAAGTGGCAGCTAAAGTAGCAACTAAAGAGGATAATGAGAAGAAAGACGCTGAAGAGGTAAAAGAAAAGCCGAAATACGATAAAAAGAAACCTTATGTTCTCAAGGAGGAGGCTTTCGAACGCAATTACGTGATAGCAGACTGTTGCAAACCTATTCCGGGTGATGAAGCTCTTGGCTTTATCAACGATGATGGGAATGTGGTTGTCCATAAACGTTCCTGTCCGATTGCCATGCGCCTGAAAAGTAGTTTTGGCGAACGTATCCTGAATACGGAATGGAGTAGTCATCATTCATCGTTTGAAGCGACGTTGGAAATAAAAGGCATTGATTCCATGGGTGTGTTAAACACAATCACTCATACGATATCGGATGATTTCAATGTGAACATTATTCGTTTGTTGATAGAAGCGAAAGATGGCGTTTTCGAAGGAAAAGTAAAGATGAAAGTGCATGATGTGGAGGATATACAACGTATGTGTGTGGTATTGTCGAAGATAAAGAATATAAAGTCTGTTGCTCGTATAGCAGACTGAAAATAAAAAGCTTAAGGCTCTTTCGGAAAAACCTTAAGCTTTTTACCGGATATCCTATAGCTTTTTTACGAAAAGGTTATAGGATATTTTTTATATAACAGTTTGCCTGTCCGGACCCGGATGCAATCAGAAAGGTAAATCATCTATCGGATTTGCCGGCCCAAAGTCCGGGGCATCAGGAGCAGCAGGAGCGGATGTCGGTATCATATCCTCCGGTGTGATGGCTCCGGGGGCTGATTGTGGGGCTGTTGCCGTCGGACGTTCTACTTTCCATGCGCTGATATTTGTGAACCAACGTCCCTGATATTCACGGCTATCTATATCGAAATATACAGTAAGTTCTTCTCCGGGTTGTATGGCTGCCTGGTCGATACGGTCGGCACCGAATATCTGGAAGCATACTTTTTTAGGGTATTGGTCATGTGTTTCGAGTACGTATTCCTGTTTTTTCCACTCGTTCCCATTTCGGCTGGTACCACCCTGGACAGGTAGTACGGCAATAATTTTTCCCGTAATTTCCATGTTTATCGTTTTATTAAATTGAGTGCGAAGGTACGGTTTTCTACTGTAACTTGCTAATTGTTTGGTCTTGTTTTTATCTTATCACTCCTTGTTTACCGGTTCCATGGCATCGAAAGCATCTTTTATGCCCAACAGTTCTTCTTTGATTTGTTTTAACCTGTTTACTATTTCTTCCTGCCGGATGGTTGTTTCTCTGTTGTCTTTTAGTTTCTGCCGGGCACCGGCCAGTGTCATGCCCCGTTCTTTTACCAGATGGTAGATGAGGCGGACGGCATCGATGTCCTCTTGTTTGTAGAACCGTGTACCTTTAGCCGTCTTCCTGGGACGGATAACATCGAACTCTTTTTCCCAGAAACGCAGAGTCGATTCGTTGACATCGAACATTTGCGCCACCTCGCTGATGGAAAAATAGAGCTTCAGATTTTTATCTTTATTTAATGCCATCGTCTTAAACAATGTTTAATCCATAACCTGACCGTGATTTTCCGCAATCTGAATCATCCGGTCATATTCTTCAGGTGTAAGGTCCATATAATAATATTTGGACGGGTTGTCATGCTTGCCGCGGACAATGACTTCGTAATGGAGGTGCGGACCGGTCGATTTACCGGTATTGCCTACTTCGCCAATCACTTCTCCGCGTTTTACTTTTTGTCCGACGCGGGCTTTGAACTTACTCATGTGCCCGTATAATGTCTGGAACCCGTGTCCGTGGTCTATCATCAGACAGTTCCCGTATCCCTGTTTCCAAGCGGCGAAGGTGACGACACCATCACCGGTAGCATAAATTTCCGTTCCCACTTTGGCAGAAAAGTCCATTCCCGAGTGGAAACGTGGCGTACGGTAAATCGGGTCTATACGTACACCGTAGCCTGACGCCGTACGCTTCAAATCTTTATTTGAGATAGGTTGGATGGCGGGGATACATTTACTCCGTTCCTCCTGGCTCTTTCCTAATGCGATAAGCTCTTCCAACGAATTGGATTGAATGTAGAGCTGCTTGCTCAACATATCCATCTTTTTAGTGGTGGCCACAACCAAATCGGCATTGGAAAGGCTCATCAAATGCTCGTAACGGTTGCTCCCTCCAAAGCCGGATTTGCGAACTGATTCCGGAATGGATTCGGCTTGGAAGATGGCACGATACAAGTTTTCATCACGTTGTTGTATGTCGTCTAGCACCTCCAAGGCATTTGTCAGGCGGAGTGAGAGTACTTCATATTGGGTTTGCAGCAATTTATTCTCTTTTTTCAATAACGATTCAACCGGTGAATCGAATGTACGCGACAAAATAAAGAATATGCCTACCCCTATGGCAAAACCGATACTCAGGTGGCGGAGCACACCGAAAAAACGGTCTTTGGCGGAGGGGTAAACCCGTTCGTAGCTGAGTGTATTAGGATTATATAAATAGTATGTTTTACGGCTTTTAAACAGTTTCATTGAATATTTTCTTGTTTGAATATGCGCAAAAATAATAATTTGCTGTACTTTTGCAAATTGTTTTTCAGAATATTAACGAGACTATATAGAAATAGATTATGTTGACAGCAAAAGAAATCCGTGAATCATTTAAAGACTTCTTCGCTTCCAAGCAGCACCAGATTGTGCCTTCAGCTCCGATGGTTGTGAAGGGCGATCCTACATTGATGTTTACCAATGCAGGTATGAACCAGTTTAAAGATATAATTCTGGGGAACGTACCCCGTAAATATCCACGCGTCGCGGATTCGCAAAAATGTCTTCGTGTAAGCGGTAAGCATAATGACTTGGAAGAGGTGGGGCACGATACCTATCATCATACGATGTTCGAAATGCTGGGAAACTGGTCGTTTGGCGATTACTTCAAACAGGAAGCTATCAACTGGGCTTGGGAATATCTGGTAGACGTGCTTAAACTTGATTCGGACCGCTTATATGCAACTGTATTCGAAGGAAGTCCGGCTGAAGGCCTTTCGCGCGACGATGAGGCTGCCGGCTACTGGGAACAGTTTTTACCGAAAGAGCATATAATCAACGGTAACAAACACGATAACTTCTGGGAAATGGGAGATACCGGTCCTTGCGGTCCTTGCTCTGAAATCCATATCGACTTGCGTCCGAACGAAGAACGCGCCGCTATTCCCGGTCAGGATATGGTGAATAAAGACCATCCGCAAGTAATTGAAATCTGGAATCTTGTGTTCATGCAATATAACCGTAAAGCCGACAGTTCTCTGGAACCGCTTCCTGCAAAGGTAATCGATACCGGTATGGGCTTCGAACGTTTATGTATGGCTTTGCAAGGGAAAATCTCCAATTATGATACAGACGTATTCCAGCCGATTATCAAGGTGATAGCCGGAATGGCAGGAACCGAGTATGGTAAAGATAAACAACAGGATGTGGCTATGCGGGTTATTGCCGACCATATCCGTACAATCGCTTTTGCTATTACGGATGGCCAATTACCTTCCAATGCGAAGGCCGGGTACGTGATTCGCCGTATCTTGCGCCGTGCCGTTCGTTACGGTTATACGTTCCTCGGACGCCGGGAGGCTTTCATGTATAAACTGTTGCCTGTCCTGATTGAGACAATGGGGGATGCTTATCCCGAACTGATTGCCCAGAAGACCTTGATAGAGAAGGTTATCAAGGAAGAAGAAGAGTCCTTCTTGCGTACGCTGGAAACAGGTATCCGCTTGCTGGATAAAAAGATGGAAGAAACAAAGGCGGCCGGAAAAACTGTTATCAGCGGTGTCGATGCCTTTACTCTATATGATACGTATGGTTTCCCATTGGACTTGACGGAGCTTATTCTTCGTGAAAACGGTATGGAAGCTAATATCGACGAGTTCAATGTCGAAATGCAGAAACAAAAAGAACGTGCCCGCAACGCGGCAGCTATCGAAACCGGCGACTGGATAAGCTTAAAAGATGGGGAATGTAAATTTGTCGGTTACGACCTATTCGAATGTGACGCTGAAATTCTGCGTTACCGCCAGATTAAGCAAAAGAACAAGGTGCTGTATCAGCTTGTGCTGGACCAGACCCCCTTCTATGCGGAAATGGGGGGACAGGTCGGTGATACCGGATGGCTGATTGCCGACGATGAAACGATTGATGTACTCGATACAAAACGGGAAAACAACCTGCCGGTACATTTGGTGGCAAAACTACCGAAAGATGTAACGGCTACATTTACTGCTAAAATCAATGAAAAGAAACGTATCCAGTGCGAATGTAACCACTCGGCGACTCACTTGCTGCATGAGGCTTTGCGTGAAGTCTTAGGAACACATGTCGAGCAGAAAGGTTCGTACGTATCGCCCGAATCGCTTCGTTTCGACTTCTCCCACTTCCAGAAAGTGACGGATGAAGAAATTCGTAAAGTGGAACGTTTGGTTAGCGAAAAAATCCGTGCCGACTTCCCGTTGGAAGAGCATCGTAACATGCCGATAGCCGAAGCTAAAGCGTTAGGGGCTATGGCACTGTTCGGCGAAAAGTATGGTGATGAAGTCCGCGTTGTAAAATATGGCAGTTCTGTCGAGCTATGCGGTGGTACACATATTCCGGCAACCGGTATGATTGGTTCTCTTCGCGTAATAGGCGAAAGTTCGATTGCCGCTGGTGTACGCCGTATTGAAGCTGTCACGGCTGAAGGTGCTGAGAATTATACTTTCCTGCTGCAAGATTCTATCCGTGAGTTGCGCGGTATGTTCAATAACGTGCCGAACCTCGCCCAGACTATCAGAAAAGCAATCGACGAAAATGCCGAATTGAAAAAGCAAGTAAGCGATTATGTCAAAGAAAAGGTTCAGGCGTTGAAGAAAGATTTGATTGCAAATGCCATTGAACGGCATGGCGTGAAAGTCATCGTTTTCCGTGGTGAAGCGAATGTAGATGCCATCAAGGATTTGGCATTCCAGATTAAAGGTGAAAGCAGTACCGACGAAAAAGTATTCTTTGTTGCCGGGATTAAGGACGGAGAAAAGTGTGCTTTGATGGTCATGATGAGCGAACCTCTGGTTGCAGAAGGATTGAATGCCGGTACACTCGTGAAAGACGCTGCCAAACTGATACAAGGCGGTGGTGGCGGACAACCCCACTTTGCAACGGCAGGAGGTAAAAATCCGGATGGATTGAGTCTGGCTGTCAATCATATTTTGGAGGTTGCCGGTTTGAAATAAAAGTATATTCAAATACATCTATAATCCCTTTCGAATGGAATTTCGGTTTCTTTCGGAAGGGATTTTCTTTTCCCTTGTTTTGATAATCGGATAACAAGTAATACCTTTGTCCTGACGATATTAATAAAAAGAAAAAATATGGCTGCCCAAAAAGTAGTAATTTGTAAGGAGCTAAAAGCAGAACTACAAGATTTCCTTGCTGCTATGAATTACGATAAATTGTTTATCCTGACCGATACAAATACCCAAGTGAAATGTTTTCCCCTGCTGAAAGATGTCCCTGCTTTCCGGAATGCCCCTGTCATCACCGTAGAGGCCGGTGATACGCATAAAAGCCTGGAACAGGTATCTCATATCTGGTCGCGTCTTTCGAACGAAGGAGCGTCCCGCAATTCGTTGCTTGTAAATTTAGGCGGGGGAATGGTCACCGATATGGGAGGTTTTGCCGGAGCTACATTTAAACGCGGACTGCATACGGTGAATATCCCGACGACACTGATGGCATCCGTTGATGCGGCTGTAGGAGGTAAAACCGGTATTAACTTTAATGGCCTGAAGAACGAAATCGGTTCGTTCTATCCGCCTGAATGTGTTTTCATCGATTGCGAATTCCTTCGTACGCTGGACCGTGACAATCTTCTTTCCGGTTATGCCGAGATGATAAAACATGCTCTTATTAGTTCGGTGGATACGTATGCTTCCGTTATGCTGTTCGACTTGGATGCAGAGATGGACTATGCTTTCCTGAATAGGATGGTAGCTCAGTCGGTTGCCGTAAAGGAGCGAATCGTGAAGGAAGACCCGAAAGAGCATGGCATCCGGAAGGCTCTGAATTTCGGTCATACAATCGGTCATGCGTATGAAAGCTTGTCATTTAAGAAAGGCAATCCATTGCTGCATGGACATGCAGTTGCTGCCGGCATTATAAGTGAATTGTATTTGTCACATAAGCTTTGTGATTTCCCGGTAGATAAGTTAAGTCAGGTTGTTTATTATATAAAAGAGTATTATCCTGCTTTCATTTTCGACTGTAAGGATTATGACACTTTGTATGAACTGATGACGCATGATAAGAAGAATGAAGCCGGTATCATTAATTTCACATTGCTTGCTGGAATTGGCGATGTCCGGATAAATCAACAAGTGGAGAAAGGAAAAATATTGGAGTCGTTGGATTTTTATCGTGAAAGTTTTGGAGCATAAGCAAAGAATAATTACTTTTGCACCCGTAAAACAAAAGCGGGGTGTAGCTCAGCCCGGTTAGAGTACGCGTCTGGGGGGCGTGTGGTCGGACGTTCGAATCGTCTCACCCCGACAAAAGCTGAGTAAAAAGAGAGTCAGGATTTAGTTCTGGCTCTTTTTTTTCAAGATACTTTGAGATGGAAATGGATTCCTTATTAATACGCCCTCTCTATAGGTTTTGCATCAATTTCATCCTTCATCCTTCATTTTGAAAATAAGCATCTCAGAAACTGACTATTACGCTGAATGATGGGACTGAATGTATCCTTCATATCCTTCAGCCCATTTTTTCGGCAAATAATCACTTCTCTTCTGGTATGAATCCAATAGGGAACTATTATGTTTCAAGCAATGATGTATCTTTGAAGATAGTGCTTTCTTTCCTTCTCTCCCGGCTCGATAAGATTGCTAACCAGGGTCGTTAAGCTTGCTGACCTTGGCAGTTAACCTTAGCGACCCGGGTGAAAAAGAATATAAGCAATGAGGATTGCCTTAAAATGTAATATCTTTCTTCTTGCTTTCCATAAGGGAAAAAGAAAAATTAAACGGGGAATCTTTCCGTAAAATTGTCTTTTCCGGATTTATCCCTTACTTCTTATCGTTCATACGCTCAAGTAGATAAGGAGCACATTTGAAATGGATAATCGTGCGTGGAGTTAGCAAGACGGTGTTCCCATTTCTGGGATTGCGTGCCGGCCGGCTTGTTTGTAATCTTGGCTTGAACGAGCCGAAACCGGTCAAACAGATACGATTGCCGGCTTTGATTTCTTCGATTATTAACTCTTGCAATTCATCGATAATGCTTTTTATTTCATTTTTGTCTTTCTCTGTTTTCTCAGACAGGACCTGAATTAATTGACTTCTGTTCATAATCTGTAGTGATAAATGTTATTTATATATGTTTTTTATATTCTATAGGCGACATGCCTGTGTGTTTCTTGAAAAATCTTCCCAAGGAAGATTGATTAGAAAAATTGGTTTTCATTGCAATTTCCTGAATATTCAAGGTTGAGTTCTTCAGGAGAGCTTTGATTTCCTGGATTATATATTCTATAATCCAGTCTTTAGCCGCTTTGCCGCTTACCTCTTTTATTACCATTGACAGGTATTTGGGAGTAATGCACAGCTTATTGGCGTAGAATGTAACGTCCCTGTGTTTTTTATAATGCTGCATAATCAGTAAAAAGAAATTATGGGCTAATTCCTTTTTGTGAGTATTGAGTTGGGCTTTCGGATTTTTTGTCGTGAGCTTATAAATATTATATACGTCTAAAAAGAATATGCGCAACAGGTGAATGATGAAGTCTCTCTTGTATAGATTGACGGACGAATCAACTTTTGCCCGGATTAGTTCGAAATAGTTGAGAAAGTTTGTGACCTCAATATCCGTCAAATTATAAAAATAGTGACTTCTGTGATAGAAAAAGAAGAAGGGTGAAAAACGACATAGTCCGCTTAACACATCATTATATAGATTAATCGAAAAAGTAAAGTAATCCGCTTTGAAATCATTACTTATTTCTGAGATTGAAATAAGTTGTCCGGGAAATATAATGATTAATTCGTTTTGCGTCAAAACATGTGCATTGGCATGCAGCTCTGTTTTTGCATATCCTTGTGTGCAAAAAGCAACGAGTCCCCATTTCGCATAAGTCGGATATGGGGTACTAGGAAGTTGCCGAGCATTTTTAAAAATCTTAAAGTCATCTTCCAAAGAATAAACATTTACTGGGGTGTCTGGAATGTTTCTGTATTTGTTGTATGACATTTTTTATGTTTATTTCTAGTGTAAAAATATAACTTCGTTCTTTACCAAGTCTCAATAGTGGCTGTTTGGTATAATATTGAAGAAGTATGGAACGTATCCCCGGTATTTTTATATACTAACAATATTCTCTCCTACTAATTAACTGATTATTTGGGATTTTGTTCAATTGGAGCGGATTAATAATTCTAATCGGCAAACAGTTTTTTTTGGTTATTGTTTTGTAATGAATACGTAAGGTTGTATAATGATAAAAGCAACTGGATAACGATAAATTTTCGCTATCCGATTGCTCGTATTTTATGATTTTCTTAGGTTAAGAAAGTAAGTGCTCTTTTAAACGGCACAAGACTGAGCATTTTGTTACCACACAATTTGCGGTAAATATGTAGATATGGTCTTCTTTAATTCGACAATATTGATAGGTTTTGTTATAAAACCGTTGCTTCCGGCGGCTCTTGCTGCTTCCATATCATTTTCAAAAGCGTAGGCGGATTGCATGATAATTGGAATCTCCTTGTCTTTTTTTCTTATTTCTTTTAAAGCTTCGAGACCGTTCATCTCCGGCATTTTTATGTCGAGCAGGATGAGATCGGCATGTTGTTCATTATATACTTTAAGAAGTTCAACTCCTGTTTTTGCCTGAATGACATTACAGTGCTTTTTCAGGATGGTCTTCAGTAAAAGAAAGTTGCTTTCTTCATCTTCTGCAATCAGAATTGTTACATTCTTGTTCTCTTCGTTTGTGCCCATTACTATATAAATATTATATGTCAACAAATTTCAGCATTAATTTTCAGATAACCAAATATATTTCCTATGATAATCTCTCTGATACTATTATTTGGAGAGGAATGATGCGTAAAATTAATGATTATTTCAAATAAAAAACAGGAAGAAGGGATAAAGATGGAAGGATGTTTGTATATTTAGTGCATCAAACAGAAATGAGCCGAACTAACTCGACTCAGGATTGGTTATTAATGAAAAGCAAGTGTAACTTTAAAATCAAAGATCATGGGAAAGTGTCAATTAATTCACAACAATGAATTCCATTTGATTGGAAAACCTGAAATCCATAAGGCTGTGGCTAAGTTGGTTGAGTCGTTAAATCTGGCTGCCGGTTCTACGGACGGGTTTGATGTGTATAAGGTCGTGGAGGCTTATTTTGTCGATTTGGACAAGCGTCACGAAATAAACTGTCTTTTGGGTATTTCCGAAGATTGTCAGTATCTGGGTGCGCAGGAACAATTGGAGGAAGTGATAAAGGATGTGTAGCAAATAATTGGGGAAGACATTAAAAAAGGAGATATCCGTCGAACGAATATCTCCTTTTTGTTTATCTGAAAAGTGGTGATTATTTACCAGCCAGTTTTTCTTTCAGAGCTGCGAGTTCTTCAATGTCACCCAGTGTAGTCTTTTCAACCGGACCGGTTACCATTGCAGATTCTTCTTCTTTCTTGCTTCCGCGTTTTGCAGATGCTTTCTTTTCGCTAGCTTCTTTCTTGGCACCCTTCTGTTCATCTTCAAAGATACGGCTGTGAGAAAGGATAATTCTCTTCGCTTCTTTGTTGAATTCGATTACCTTGAACTGCAATTTTTCGTCTACAGCAGCCTGAGAACCATCTTCTTTTACCAGATGTTTCGGAGTTGCGAAACCTTCTACGCCGTAAGGCAGAGAGATTACAGCACCCTTATCCAGTACTTCGATGATTGTTCCTTCGTGGATAGAACCTACAGTGAAGATTGTTTCGAATACATCCCAGGGATTTTCTTCCAATTGTTTGTGGCCTAAGCTCAAACGACGGTTTTCTTTGTCGATTTCCAAAACCTGAACTTCGATTTCTGCACCAATCTGAGTGAATTCGGACGGATGTTTGATTTTCTTTGTCCAAGACAGGTCGGAGATGTGGATTAAGCCGTCTACGCCTTCTTCGATTTCTACGAATACACCGAAGTTAGTGAAGTTACGTACCTTAGCCATGTGGCGGGAACCTACCGGGAAACGAGATTCGATATCTTCCCAAGGATCAGCTTTCAGCTGTTTGATACCCAGGGACATCTTACGTTCGTCGCGGTCGAGTGTCAGGATAACAGCTTCGATTTCGTCGCCTACTTTCATGAAGTCCTGAGCAGAACGCAAGTGCTGTGTCCAAGACATTTCAGAAACGTGGATTAAACCTTCTACGCCCGGAGCGATTTCGATGAATGCTCCGTAGTCAGCCATAACGACAACTTTACCTTTCACTTTGTCACCAACCTTCAGGTCCGGATTCAAAGCATCCCAAGGATGCGGAGTCAGTTGTTTCAAGCCGAGAGCGATACGTTTCTTTTCGTCATCGAAGTCGAGGATAACCACATTGATTTTCTGGTCGAGCTGAACGATTTCTTCCGGATGAGAAACACGGCCCCAAGAAAGGTCTGTGATGTGAATCAATCCGTCTACGCCGCCCAGGTCGATGAATACACCGTAAGAAGTGATATTCTTGACTGTACCTTCCAGTACCTGACCTTTTTCAAGTTTGGAGATGATATCTTTCTTCTGTTGTTCAAGTTCAGCTTCGATAAGAGCCTTATGAGATACAACAACATTCTTGAATTCCTGATTGATTTTAACAATCTTGAATTCCATTGTCTTACCTACAAATACATCGTAATCGCGGATAGGTTTCACGTCGATTTGCGAACCCGGCAAGAATGCTTCGATACCGAATACGTCTACAATCATACCGCCTTTCGTACGACATTTGATGTAACCTTTGATAATTTCGTCTTTTTCCAGTGCTTCGTTGACACGATCCCAAGAACGTGTAGCACGTGCTTTTTTGTGAGAAAGGATTAATTGTCCTTTTTTGTCTTCCTGGTTTTCGATGTAAACTTCTACTTCGTCACCAATTTTCAGATCCGGGTTGTAACGGAATTCCGCCATAGATACAACACCATCCGATTTGAAACCGATATTTACTACAACTTCACGTTTGTTCATTGCAGTTACAGTTCCCATAACGACTTCTTTGTCCTTTACGGTATTCAAAGTCTCGTCATACGTTTTTACAAGATCGTCCTTGCTTACTTCACCGTAAGATTCGCCTTGTTCAAAGGCATCCCAGTTGAAATCTTCAACGGGTTGAATGTTCTTTAAATTTTCCATTCTCTAATTGTTAATACTTAAGTTTGTTTTAATTAGTAAGTTAGACATTATGTTGTCATCTCTCAAAAATCGGGGCAAAGGTAATGCTTTTTTCTGATAGACAATGCTTTTTGTATGGAAAAAACAATCTTTATGTCTGTTATGCAGGCACCTGCGGATTTTAAGTAAGACTGATGGGGTCTGCCTCTTGTTGTTTATCTTTATGAGTAAATTGTTTTTTTCTGAAATGTTTTCGGAACAGATAGTCTGAACCGAGAAGAACCAGTGCCAACATGCCGATATAGAAGTAAAAAGGCAGCATGGTTAAGTCCGGTATTGGCAACGATATTTTAGGGATACCTATATATAAGATGGAGACAACGGCCAGTGCTGCTATCAACAGGGAAGTGATTATCACAATTGTCCAGCCCCAGCGTTCGCTTTGTATCCGTATCCGTTCCGTTTCCATCTCTATTTTTCGCATGACGTTGATGCGGAACGATTGGGGGAGTTCTTCTTCCGGCATCCGGCTGAATAAATCGTTTAGTATGTCATTATTCTTGTTCATTTATTGTTCCTCCATTCCTTTTAATATAACAAACAACTTTTTCCGGATACGATGTAGTTTCACTTTTACATTTGATGAACTGAGTCCGGTAATGTCTGCGATGTCATCAATTGTTTTTTCTTTTATGTAAAAGAGCAAGATAATAGCCCGTTCCTCCGGGGGCAATTGTTCCAAGGCCGCATCCAGTTTATTCATTTGGACGGATGTGTCACTCCGCCCCAATGCTTCGGCTACTTCTTCTTCCGATACATTATTAATTATAGCGTCTTCTATCGCCAGAAATTCATGTTTCTTTTTCCTCGTTTCCGAAATGGCCGTGTTGTAGGCAATCCGGTATATCCAAGTAGAGAAACTGCTGTCTCCTTTGAATGACGACAGATACCGGTAAACTTTTACAAATACATCTTGTGCAAGTTCTTCTGCGTCTTCCCGGTTGCGTACAACTTTAAAAATCAGCGAATAAACCTGACGGCTGTATTTGTCCAGAAGGCAGGCAAAGCATGCCGTATCTCCCGCTTGTATCCTTTTTATATAATATGTATCGGTATACAATTCCATTGTATTATAATGGACGCAAGTCGGGACTTCAGGTTACAACTTGCAGCAACAAAAATAATTATTTTTTCCGGAAAATATTTATTCTTTTTCTTGTAACCTTTTTGGATATGCTACGTCAAAAAGGGCAAAGAGTATAATTAATCATTTAAAACGTTACGATTATGATGGATTTTATTACTGTTCCGCTGATTGTCGGAATGTGTGTTGCAGGCGTATATGGATTGTTCGAACTGTTTGTCCATAAGAAAGAACGGTTGTTGTTTCTGGAGAAAATAGGAGAAAAGTTGGGTGAAAAATTGGATGCTTCCTCCTTGGAGGGAAAGTTCTATTTCCCAAACTTCGGTAATTTTAGTAGAGTATCTTTTAGTGCTTTGAAAGGTGGGTGTTTGTTGGCAGGTATCGGGCTTGGCTTGCTTGTCGGTTTTATTATTACAACTACGATTACGCTGAATTCAAATGTGTCGTATTTGGAAGATAGCTGGCAGTGGTATCGTGGCCAAATAGCCGGAGTGGTTTATGGGGCATCTGTTCTTCTTTTCGGAGGAATCAGTTTAATAATCGCCTTTATCATCGAATTGAAGTTAGGCAAAAAGAAAAGTTGATATTTTTTTCAGTGTGTGTGATGAAAAGGCGAATCTATTGTGGGTTCGCCTTTTTCATACACCTCTTTTATAGTTTAATACTTTATTCTCTAGCTTTCCACTCATTAATCAGTTCGGTTATCGTTTCCTTCACCGACATGATACGTGTAGTACGCCAAGCATTGCTTCCAGCGAAAGCATAACCGTTTTCAAAGTTTCCTTTGAATGCGTTATACAAAGCTGTCACAATACAATACGGACTGCGGGATATATCGCAAGTCTTGATGCATTTGAACGGACAAGCTTTCGGTTGCTTCAATCCATCTTTCACTTTCTGCAAGAAATCGCAATGAATGGCTCGTCCCGGCATACCGACAGGACTCTTGATAATCTCAATATCCTTTTCTTCCGCTTTGATATAGCTCTCCTTGAAAGCTTCGGAAGCATCACACTCGGTAGTGGTGACGAAACGGGTTCCTAATTGAACGCCCGATGCTCCAAGGTCCATCACGCGTTTGATATCTTCACCCGTATAAATGCCTCCTGCTGCAATTACCGGGATTCTCTTGTTGTATTTCTCTTCGAAGAGAGATACTTCTTGTACCACTTGGGGAAGCAGTTCTTCCAATGAATAGTTGTTATCTTCCAACTGGTTTTCTTTATAACCTAAATGACCGCCTGCTTTTGGACCTTCCAGTACAACCGCATCCGGCAAATAATCGTAATTGTTTTTCCATTTTTCGCAGATGATGCGGATGGCGCGGGCACTTGACACGATGGGAACCAGCTTGGTTACACTATCTTTCTTTAGGAAAGAAGGCAGGTCTAGCGGGAGTCCCGCACCACTGAAAATAATGTCTACCTTTTCGGAAATACTTGTCTTAACCAGTTCTGCAAAGTCGGAAAGAGCAACCATTACGTTCACGCCGATGATACCTTTGGCCTTTTCGCGGGCTTTCCGTATCTCTTCTGCCAACCCTAAATTGCCGGCTTCTGTGTAGTTAGGGGAAAGTTTTTTATATAAAAGTCCGAGACCGGCTGCGGAGATAACGCCAATCCCACCTTCATTTGCAACGGCCGAGGCTAAGCCGGAAAGAGAAATCCCTACGCCCATTCCACCTTGGATGATTGGAATACGAGCCTTAAGGTCTCCAATTGTCAATGTCTTCATTGTAAGTAAAATATGTTTATAAAAAATATGGAAGCAAAGGTAGCATAATAAACCAAAGAATGTGCAATTTATACTAGAATTATTGCACAGGCCAGTAAAAAATGTGCAGTACATGTATAAAATAAAAAAGAGCAGAGGTTCACTCCGCTCTCATTCAAATGTGATATGTCGGATTTATTTTACCGGGATATAACCTACTTTCTTTACGGTTTCCTGGCCTTCAGCCGACAAGATATAATCAATAAACGGTTTTACTTTGCCTTCGTTCTTCGCTTCATAATAATAGAAAAGCGGACGAACGACCGGATATGTTTTGTTTTTTGCATTGGCAAACGACGGTTCGACATAATTCTTTCCGGCATCGTATGATACATGGATGGGTTTCACTTCCTTGTTGACATAAGCCAGTCCGACATAACCGATTGCACCTTTTGTCTGGCTGACAGATTGGATGATTGCTCCGGTTGCCGGCATGCTAAGGATGCCATTCATGTAATTTTTATTTTTCAATACGCTCTCTTTGAAGAACTCGTATGTTCCGGAAGAGGTTTCACGCGAGTAAGCCACGATTTTCATATCAGCGCCACCTACTTCTTTCCAGTTCTTTATTTTACCGGTGAATATCCCTTCCAGTTGTTCGCGTGTCAGATTAGTTACTTTATTGGATGGGTGTACAACAACTGCCAATGCATCATAGGCAATTACGATTTCCTTAGGACTCTTCTTTGCTTCCTGAAGTTTGACTTTTTCGTCAAATTTCATTTTGCGGGACGACATTGCGATGTCGGTTGTCCCTTCCATCAAAGCGGAAATGCCGACACCGGAGCCGCCTCCGGTTACTGTGATTTTGGCGGCTTTATTTTTGTTCATGTAGTTTTCTGCTTCCGTCTGGCTGAGAGGTAAGCAGGTATCACTCCCCTTAATTTTCTGTGCAAATACATTTGTAGTAAATAAACAGGCGGCTATTGCTGCCAGTAAGATTGTCTTTTTCATTTCTCTAAAATTGAATTAATTTTCTACGTGCAAAGGAAATACAGTTGTATTTCAATGGCGTGAAACAGATATTACATTTGTATGAAGAATGAATTATTAAGACTTCCCTTCTTTTTATAAAGGGCTTTTTCTCTTAAAACTTGTATTGCAAGCGTACGGTCAGCACATCGTCTTTACGATTTTTCTCGTATCCTTTTACGAAAGGGGATTTCTCGTTAAAGTTGAATTCATAATAGGCTTGCAGGCGGATGTGCTTATTGAAATTGTATAAAGCTCCGATGCCTAATGTGCTTTGTGCCAAATCCGTTTTGGAGGTAAGGCTGCCATCTACACCGATTTCGCTGCCTTTCAGTTTGGTGTTAGGGTCGTAAGCGTCATATTTCAGAACGGCAGAGAAAGGAGAAACTCCGATATCCTGTACGAAATAGAAGAAATATCCGATAAATGGCCGTTTGAATAATGAGTTTTCCGGTAAATTTTCCGGACGGGTTCCGGTATTGGGACTCTTGCTGCTACCGGCAATACCCGGTTGTGTCCCTAAAAGACCTTCGGCGCGGAGCGTTGTCTTTCCCCATGCACTCAGAAAAGAGAACTGAGCATCCATCCCGATATATTCGCGTTTCATATAGGTTCCTACTTCCCCTTTGTCGACCGAGACAAATTGTTTACCTTTCAGTTCATAGGCTGTTGTAGTCGAATTGTAGACGCCTCCGTTGTAGTAGGAGACTCCCAACCCCCATTTTCCCCAATCGCCAATTGTCTTTTCAGCTCCCAGGCGGCCGATAAAATCTTTTCGGTTATCGGTTTCTCTGTTAATACTGTTACCTGCGAATAATCCGGCATCCAGTCGCAGGAAATTAAGCGGACTGGTAGCCTTTGTCCGGAGGGTCAGCATGGCTCCCAAGTCACGTTCGTCCGGGAAAAAATATTGAATAATGGTAGCTCGTTCCGGTGATTCCAATCCGCTTGTCGAATATCCGATTTCGTAACCGAAAGGACGGTTGAAAACCCCGGCCATCAATTGGCTGCGTTTTGTCCAAGGGTCTTTAAGTCCGATGTATAAATCGCGGAAACTAACTCCTTTGTCGTTGACTTCAATCTGTACAGCCCCTGTGCCGATACCGTCGTTGTACTCGAATTTGACACGTCCGCGGCGGATACCGATACGGTTGAAACCTTTATCGACATGTTCATTTTTGTCGCCGACCTTTAATGTCGCGTCCTCTTGGCCATACTGAAATTGCCCTTGTATGTAGGCGGATACTTTAAATTTACTGAGTTTCTGAACTATTTTATCCAGCGTAGCTACTTCGTTTTCAAGTGAGTCTACACGTAAGTTCAGGTTCTCTGTATTCCGGGTTTCTTGTGCTCGAATAGCAAAAGAAGAAAGTGCTAATAAGGAAAGCACTACAAATGTTCTGAATTTCATCCTTGACTTTTTAAATTCGTTTGCAAAAGAATGAATATTTTGTTTCGGGATTACGACATATGTGTTACATTCCTGTTACAAAGTATCGGCTACTCACTCCCTTTTCCCTGCTCGTTTCTCTAGTTCTTTGATTGTTAATGTGATAACTTTGCCTATCGGCCGGTTGTCGCGGTAGGTTACAACACGCAACCAAGTCGCATCTTTCGGAACTTGTAAAGGCGAATGATATTTCGGGGTGAAGTTGTCCGGATCTGTATTGTCGAAAGTATAATAGATATCCAGATTGCCCGGTTCACTTTCCAGTTTGATTTCCAATATTCCCTCTTTGTTATATCGGGATGTGATAATGGCATTGTACATACTGCGGGCATAATTGATTTGTGCGTAGTATGCCCGTTCGAAATGTTTTTCTACGCGGGGATAAAACTGTTCCCAGTTTGTTTTGGAAGGTCCGCTCCAGAGTACTTCGGCAAGTGCCCATCCGCGTGGCCAGGCCATGTATTCGGCATGACGGAAAGTCGGAAGCGACTCAGCCCATAGATTGCCTTGCCCACCTAATATCATATCAGCCGGTACGCCGTCCGGAACAGGATTGAAACTATAAGCGTCTTTCAACCGGCACATGGAGTAGGTGTCGGGTTCGACAGACGGCTCTCCTTGCCAGAGGTCTAGATAACAATGTTCGGAAGGAGTCATAATCACATGATGTCCGGCTTTTGCCGATTTGATGCCACCTTCCATACCCCGCCAACTCATGACGGTGGCATCGGGAGTCAAGCCTCCTTCCAATATCTCATCCCAACCGATTAATTTTTTCCCTTTCGATTTTAAGAGGTCGCCCATCCGATGAATGAAATAACTTTGCAGTTCTTCTTCATTCTTCAGGTTTTCCGCTTTCATCCGGGCTTGACAATCCGGACATTTGTGCCAGAAACCTTTGAAACATTCGTCACCGCCGATATGGATATATTCATCCGGGAAGAGGGCTGCGACCTCTGTCAACACCTTGTCCATGAATTCGAATGTGAAGTCTTTGCCGATACAAAGCGTGTTTTCATCTTCTCCGTAGAACTTGTTTCCCACATTGACAGCATCCGGCGCTTTCATACATGCCAGTTCCGGATAGGCAACCAGCGTGGCTACACTATGGCCCGGCACATCTATTTCCGGGATAACCCGTACATAACGTTCGGCTGCATAAGCCAATACCTCTTTTATCTCTTCCTGTGTATAGAAACCTCCGTAGGAAGTTTCTTCCCCCGGTTGCTGCCGTTCGCGTTGCCACCATTGGCCGACCCGGGGAGCGCGCCAGGCTCCGATTTCCGTCAAGCGGGGTAAAGATTTTATTTCGATGCGCCAACCCTGGTCGTCCGTCAGGTGCCAGTGGAAGACATTCATTTTGTATTCGGCCAATTCATCGATGTATTTTTTGACTTCTTCTTTGGTAAACCAATGGCGGCTGACATCCAGCATCATACCGCGCCAAGGGAATTGCGGTTTATCCGTAATATCGGCACAAGGAATAGTCCAATCGATATTTTCCTGTTTCGTAGAACTTTTGATTTCCGGCGGAAGCATTTGCAAGAGTGTTTGTACTCCGTAGAAGATACCTGCCGGTTTGTTTGCCGTAAGGGTGATATCCCCGCGTTTTACCAACAGATGGTATCCTTCTGTTCCCAATGAAGTGTCTTCCGTTAATTTGAACTCTATTTTTCCATGTTTTTCTACCGGCACATCAAAACCGGTGGCGGGCACTATTTTGTTGTTGAAATATTGCGCGATAGCTATTAGTTCCGGATTCGATGTATCGAGCGTAATGGCTGCCCGTCGTGTTAGCTTGAAATGGCCGGCTTTTACTGAAACTCCCTGTGGGGCAGGGATTAAAGCTAATGACGCGGAAGTCTCGTCATTATCATTTGAGCAGGATACATAACCTAACATAAAGCTTGCAACAGCAAGCATAAGCAACCATTTCTTCATGTGTGTTGTTTTTTGCACGAAGATAAAGATTTTATTTTAAACGTTCCGTTAGAAGCCCTATTCTTTGTTATAGTATATACCATGCCAAGGGAATTAGCCCGTAAGTCTGCCTTCAAAACACAGCAGCTATTTTCTTTATATTATTCAGCTTTTCACACAAGGAATTATTCTTTCGTGCTACCTGTATATTATAATCCGTTTGTATTCTTACAAGCAAATCGGCATTGATACCTAAAGCAGCCTCTAAAAGTAAGGCAAACTCGGTAGTTATCGGACGTTTTGCATTTAACGTTTCATTTAAGGCAGAATAAGACAAACCAAACTTCTTTGCAAAGTCCTTTTGTCTTATGCCTCTGCACTCTAATTCTTCCTTTACCAACTCGCCCGGATGATAGGGACGGAATGACTGTAAATTATTTGCTGTTATACCCATAGTTCAAAGAGCTGTACTGATACAAATCTTCTATTCGAGAGGCATTTCTTTGATGACACAAAGGTAACATATAATTGTATAATTCGCAATATTAGCGAATTGTTTTCGGCAATAGTCATTAAAACAGATGAAAGTTGAGCAACTCCATGTTCTGTAAAGGCAAATGGCAGATATTTAGGGTGCTGTCCTCTTGCTTTGTTTAAGGTGCAAAAACTGCACCTTAAAGAATCCCACTTTTCTTTTGTCAGTTCAAACATAAAGTCGCAAGGAAATCTCCTGATGTTATTTTTTACGGAACGTTTCAGATAAAATTTATTTCAGCCTTGACATTTCCTTTTAATGGGATAAGAAAAAGAGTCAGCCATTAGTATATCTCATTTCCGGTATCCCTCTCCAGATTGAAAAAATCTTTAAAATAAATACAAGCAATGTGATATTTCCCCTTGTTAAACACTATCTTAGTGGCATAAATTAATTCACTAGGCAATGTGTTAGAGTTGATTTCTTCTTTTCTTATTCCGGGGATATTCCATTCCGATACTAGCTCCATCATATATTTTGTAAATAAAGATTCATTCTTACTTTCAAAAGGACCTTGTTCGTTGGTATAAGAAAGCATTTTATTTTTATTCCAAATAGTAATAAGAAGATTCCCCTGTGCGCCATACATTTCCAGAATATAAACAGTGTCATTTTGGGGAGAATATTCAAACTTGCTTAGATAGTCTAATTGTTTTCTATATAAATTTAGTGATTTTCCAATAACGTCCTGATTTCCTTGACAAACATATATATCTTCATATATTTGTAAATTACGCATACGTTTTTGTGCGCTACAACCCAATAAGATGAAAACAAGTATCGTATAAAAAAAATGACTTTTCATATGCTCCCCTCCTGTTGTGGAATTAGAAATGTTCAATCTCGTCTATGTCAATATCGAAATATTTTTGAATATTGGCAGGAACTGATTGAGTTAAAGCATTTCTGCTTCTCTGAAAATCAGATTTACCCTGCTCCAAACTATATGACTGAGCATTGAGTTGGGAGAAGAGAATAAAAGGCAATATGTAAATTAAATACTTCATTTGATTTCTTATGATTGCCAAATATACAGAATCTTTTAAAGATAACCTTATTTATTTCACAAAACCGATTTTAGGTCGTGGCTTATTGCTTAAAGCTTTTGTGCTTTGCAGTTCGGCTAAGGTTTCGTTTATCAGTTCCAGTTGCATGCGAGTGTCATCGTTAATATCATTGTAATCGGAAAAGACTTCTTCGATATAGGATTTCAGTTCTTTGACTTCCTGTTGGAGTTTTGTAATGTCGTTTGCAGGAGAGACATCTGTTAATTGTCTGATAGCAACAAATGCACGCATAATAGAAATATTGACCTCGATAGCAATATCTGAATTCAATATACTGCTGAGCATGGATACTCCTAATTCGCTGAATGCAAATGGCAGATATTTAGGGTGCTGTCCTCTTGTTTTGTTTAAGGTGCAAAAACTGCACCTTAAAGAATCCCACTTTTCTTTTGTCAGTTCAAACACAAAGTCACAAGGAAATCTTCTGATGTTATTTTTTACGGAACGTTTCAGATAAAGTTTATTTCAGCCTTGACATTTCACTCTTGGAACGTACCTTTGTGTTCGGATAAAGAAAGGCTTAGCATCTTTATTTTTTTTCTTCTAATTTTCGAAATCCTTTTTCTGCGTCTATTGCATTGAGACGTGTCAGTTGGCGTTCTGCCATTTCGTGCAAACAGGCGTATCGGGTGGATTTGTCCATATCACGTTTCAAAAGTTCTGCGTTAAACGATTCAAGATTCGCCAAGACAACCAATTCGTTAATACTTGCCGTATCGCGTATATTCAAACCTTTCTTTGCGTATCCGGGATTTGCTTCTCGCCATTGCTTTGCTGTACAAGCCCACAAAGCGAGGTTCAGCATATCGGCTTCATCTGCGTAGGCGTATGCTTTCTCGCGCTCAACATCAATTTTGGGAATGATAAAATCACGGACAGCATCGGTATGAAGCGTATAATTCACTTTACTAAGCACCCGCTTTACGTTCCATTCGCCGAGCATCGGATTGTTTTCAGCCTCTTTAAGCCGCTGATATTCGGTAATCAAATAGAGTTTAAACACCGGGCTGAGCCATGAGCCGAACTCAAACGCAATATCTTTATGGGCGTAAGTTCCACCGTTTCGCCCTGCTTGGGAAATCACACCAATAGCATCAGTTGCCTCAATCCATTTGCGGGGTGTCATATTAAAACGGTTTGCCCCAGCCTCATGCAAAAAGGTGTCGAATTCGACACCTTTAAAGGCGGGGTTGTGCAACATCTCCCAAGTACCAAGAAACTCAAGAGTATTGCGATTGCGCATCCAGTTGCGGATATGATCTTCGCCCTCTTGACCCTTTACCATATCGGTAAGGCAAATATAATCGTTATTTTTCTCAGAAATAACGGTTATTTCCGTACCCTGTACGGTTATTTTCTCTTTTTTGCTCATATTCTTTTTACTTACTTTGTTGTTGGAGTTTTGTAATGTCGTTTACAGGAGAGACATCTGTTAATTGTCTGATAGCAACAAATGCACGCATAATATTAATGTTTACTTGTATGGCTATATCACTGTTCAATATCCCGGATACGAAGATATGTATTTTTTTCTTCAAGGATACCATTCGGGCTTTGAAAACAGATGAATAAGAGAGATCTCTTGGCTGAGGATAACTTTCTGACGTGGCGGATGATAGAAAAACGGACAAGCCTCGTTTTTTACTTCGAAGCTTGTCCGTTCTGATAGGGACGACGATGGATTTTTATCCGTTCGTCATCTATTTTTACTTATTCTCTTCAATCCACTTCCTTGCATTCACGAAACCCTCAATCCACGGGGTAACTTCATCGCTGTTGCGACGCTCGGCAGGGTAGTAGCCACATTGCCACGGGAACATGGCGCGTTCCAGGTGAGGCATCATGGCCAAATGGCGGCCATCTTTCGAGCATACGCCGGCAACAGACCAAGGGGAACCGTTCGGATTGGCAGGATAACCTTCATAGTTGTATTTGACTACAACATGATATTCCTTCTCTTCGTACGGGAAATCGAACTTGCCTTCTCCGTGAGCCACCCAGATACCCAGCTTGCTTCCGCTTAATGAACCGAACATAACAGAATGGTTCTTCGGAATTTCCACTGTGATGAAGTTGGATTCGAACTTATGAGAGTCGTTGTGCAACATCTTATGTTTCTTTTCATGTTCAGGATAGAGAACTCCCAGTTCCGCCATCAACTGACAACCGTTGCAGATACCCAGACTCAACGTGTCGGGACGGGCATAGAAATTATCCAACGCTTTCTTGGCCTTTTCGTTGTATAAGAAACCACCGGCCCATCCTTTGGCGGAACCCAACACATCGGAGTTGGAGAAACCACCGCAGAATACAATCATGTTGACATCTTCCAACGTCTCGCGTCCGGAAGCCAAATCGGTCATGTGGACATCCTTTACATCGAAACCGGCCAAATACAGCGCGTAGGAAGTTTCACGTTCGCATTGGCAACCTTTTTCACGGATGACAGCAGCCTTGATACCACTCGGTTTCGTGCGGTCGGCAGTCAGGCCCAGCGAAGAGAGCTTGCCGGTAAAGTCTTTGTGATACTTGAACTCCAGCGGCTGCATCTTGTAATTCTCGAAACGGTTGCCCGCGCATACACTGCCGCTCTGTTTGATATCCAGTTTATAAGACGATTCGTACCAAACATCACGCATATAGTCGATGCCGAAATGATATTGAATGCCCTCTTTCGATACCAGGATGTGACGTTCGTCGGTCGGTTTGGCTATAACAGCGAAACCAACACCGGCATCTTCCATCAACTTTTCGAATGCTTTCTTTTCTTTTACCTGGACTAAGATACCCGGATTTTCCGCAAACAGGATTTTTACGATGTCCTGTTCTGCCAGTTTATCCAGATTTACCTCCAAGCCACCTTCCACGTTTGCGAAACACATTTCCAGCAAAGCAGTAATCATACCGCCGGCGGAAATATCGTGGCCGGCCAGAACCAGCCCTTTTTCGATAGCCTCCTGTACGGCATTGAAAGCATCCCGGAAATATTCGGCATCTTTCACCGTCGGTACTTCGTTACCCAGCTTGTTCAACGCCTGGGCAAAAGCGGAACCGCCCAACTTCATCGTGTCGAACGAGAAGTCTATATAATATAGGTAAGAATTCTTTTCATGCGCCAGTACGGGAGAAACGATTTTCCGGATGTCGCTCACTTCTGCGCCGGCGGAAATGATAACCGTTCCCGGAGCAATCACTTTATCGTCGCCATATTTCTGCGTCATGGATAACGAATCTTTACCTGTCGGGATATTGATACCCAGCGAGCAGGCAAAATCGGAAGCAGCTTCGACTGCCGTATACAGACGGGCATCTTCACCTTCGTTGCGGCACGGCCACATCCAGTTCGCACTCAGCGAAACACCGGCCAGCTTGTCGGTCAGCGGAGCAAATACGATATTCGTCAACGATTCGGCAATCGCCATTACAGAACCGGCAGCCGGGTCAACCATCGCCACTTGCGGGGCATGGCCGATAGAAGTGGCAATACCGGATTTTCCCCGGTAATCCAATGCTACGGCTCCCAAGTCACTCAACGGCAACTGCAATTCTCCCTGACATTGCTGGCGGGCGATTTTTCCGGAAACGGAGCGGTCCACCTTATTTGTCAACCAGTCTTTACAAGCCACAGCCTCCAGTTGCAATACATTTTCCAGATAATGATGCAACTCGGATTCTTTGTAAACAACCGGCTGGTATGTTTCCGTAACCGTATGGTCGGTCATCACCGTACGAGGCGGTTTGCCGAACATATATTCCAGTTTGATGTCGATAGGCTTCACACCGTCCGCCTGTTCGAATACGAACTTCATGTCGTCGGTCGTTTCGCCTACCACATACATCGGAGCACGTTCGCGGTCGGCGATGCGGCGTACGCGGTCCACATCTTCTTCTTTCATCAGCAGACCCATACGTTCCTGGCTCTCGTTTCCTACGATTTCCTTGGCGGAAAGAGTCGGGTCGCCGATAGGCAGCTTACTCATGTCGATATGCCCGCCGGTAGTTTCCACCAATTCGGACAGGCAGTTCAGGTGGCCGCCGGCACCGTGGTCGTGGATGGATACAACCGGATTCTCGTCGGACTCGGCTATCGTACGAATCACGTTGGCCGCACGTTTTTGCATTTCCGGATTGGCACGCTGTACGGCATTCAGTTCGATGCCGCTGGTGTACTGTCCCGTATTCACGGAAGAGACGGCACCGCCACCCATACCGATGCGGTAGTTGTCGCCCCCGATTACCACCACTTTCTCACCCGGTTCCGGCTCTCCCTTCAGCGCATCGCGCATATTGGCAAAACCGACACCTCCGGCCAGCATGATAACCTTGTCGTAAGCATATTTCTTATTGTTTTCCGCATGTTCGAAAGTCAGCAACGAACCGCAGATAAGCGGTTGTCCGAACTTGTTGCCGAAGTCGGAAGCCCCATTCGAAGCCTTAATCAGGATTTGTTCCGGAGTCTGGTACAACCAGGGGCGCGGATCCAAAATCTTTTCCCATTCGCGTGCCCCTTCCGTACGCGGGTAAGAGGTCATGTAAACAGCTGTACCGGCGATAGGCAAGGAGGCCTTACCACCGCCCAGACGGTCGCGAATTTCACCACCCGTACCAGTAGCCGCCCCGTTGAACGGTTCTACCGTAGTCGGGAAGTTGTGTGTTTCGGCTTTTAGCGAGATAACCGTTTTGATATTTTTTACCGCGTAAAAATCAGGCTTGTCGCCGCTTTGGGGTGCAAACTGCTCTACGACTGGTCCTTCGTTGAAAGCCACGTTATCTTTGTAGGCGGAAACCAGTTTATTCGGATTTTCGGCAGATGTTTTCTTAATCAGGTTGAAAAGCGAACTTTCTTTTTCTTCACCGTCAATCACGAATACCCCGCCGAAAATTTTGTGACGGCAATGTTCCGAGTTTACCTGCGAAAAGCCGAACACTTCACTGTCTGTCAACTTGCGTCCCAGCTTTTGGCTCACTTCGTTCAGATAGGCGATTTCTTCCTTACTCAGTGCCAAGCCTTCCTGTTGGTTGTAGGCCTCCAGATCTTCGATATAAACGATTGGGTCCGGTTTTTTACTGATGGTGAAAATATCCTGGTTCAGACCGTTGTAGATGCGTTGCAGCATCGGGTCGTGTTCCGCATCGCCCGAAGAAACAGGAAAATATTCTTCGATGCGTGAGATGCCGCCGAGTCCCATATTCTGGGTAATTTCCACGGCATTCGTACTCCACGGGGTAATCATTTCCCGGCGCGGCCCAACATACCAGCCTTCCAATGTCTCAGCCTGGAGCGGAGTAGCCTCACTAAATAACCAAACGAGTTTTTGAACATCTTCAGGAGAGAAAGCGTGTGCCGCTTCCACAGCCAGCACCGTCTTTGTTGGAGATTGAAAGAATAGAATCATATCGTTGATTTATTAATTGTATTCTGTTCGTATGGGGCAAATCGGATACCCCTCGTTTACAGAGTGCAAAGATAAGAATTTCGTATCAGATAATTTATGGTTTTCCGTCGCAACTTTTGAAATGTTTCCGGATTATGCCTGTTTGCTCCTTATGTAATCAGGAATTATACGGCGGCTTTTTTGAATTAGTTGCGCGGCTAATTGCCTTTCGACAATTGTCGCAAGGTCTTACCATAACCGTCGCAAGGCCTTACGACAGTTGTCAAAAGGCCTTCCCATAATTATCGAAAGGCAAATTGCTTGTATGGAAAGCAGAAAAAGGCGGGTAGAAAATCATCACAAATATAGTAGAAAAATTGGATGTTACGGTGAAAAATGGTAATTTTGTATATATGTAAAAAAGAGAAGGTAATGACTATATTTGACGAATATAAAACTTATACGGGTGATTCTTCAATCTCTCCTTCATTGCTCTGGGAATATGACTTGTCTCATTTCGATTGGTGGAAAACGAGGAAGGTTGTGGTTCAGCGTGTCATCGAAAGAGGCTGGCTAAAGGACTTTTATGCTGCATTCAATCTGTATGGAGGGATAGAGGGATTCAGGGAAATAATAAAGGAAATTCCCTACTTGTCGGCACGGGATATGAATTTTGTCTGCATCGTCTTTGACCTCAAAAAAGAAGAACTAAAATGCTACACACGGAAACTGTTACGGGAGCAACTCTTGAACTCCTGAGAAAGCTGGAAGCGGAAAGTGCCCTGTCGAATTTTAATTTGGCAGGCGGAACCTCTTTGTCCCTCTATTTAGGCCATAGGCTAAGTGTGGATTTGGATCTTTTCACGCCTGAACCATTTGATGCAACCAAATTGGAAATGTTCCTCTCTAATAAATATGGTTTCCGTACTGATTTTATGGAAAGGAATACCCTGAAAGGCACTATCGATGGAGTCAAGATAGATTGTATTACCCATTCCTATGAGTATCTTGAGAAGCCTTACACTGAGTCTGGTATAAGATTGTACAGCATGGAAGATATTATTGCTATGAAACTTTCCGCCATTGCCGATAATGGTTCACGGTTAAAGGATTTCGTAGATATCGCTTTCCTTTCCACCCGCTTTCCGTTCAATTCAATGCTCAGGTTGTATGAACAGAAGTTCCCGGGCTCAAATGTTATCCGACCTTTCAAAGCAATGACTTACTTTGACGACATAGATTTCGATGAGGATATTGTGATGTTAAATGGCAAATATGATTGGAAACTTATTGAAAAAAGATTGGTTGATATGACTAAAATTCAAGATAAAGTTTTTGAGTCGTTTCCGCTTCCTCAAAAGAAACAAAAGTCTGAGCCGGTAAAAAAGAATATCCATAAGCGGGGTTTAAAAAGATAAATACGTAGAGGCTAAATGGAGCCGATAAATTATTATCAACCCCATTTAAAATATACTCTAATTGACTTATTACCATCAAAAACATTGCCTACCTTTGTGGCAGAGAGTTATTTGAAATTATGCAGAGCAATGCAATGTGTAGCTAGACTTCCATTACTATATCGTTACCTGCATCTTTATAAAAAACACTTTTAATCGCTGATTTATAAAAGATTAAAACGAACTATACTCTTTTAGACAAAGAGACAGAACCTTTTGTCTGCACTTATAACAGCAATATTTATTCATTATACTCCAAATTAAAAGAGAGTGATGAGAAAAAGCGAGGGCGGTTTGCAACTGCTAAACAAAATTGGTTACATCTGATTGACATGAATGTGATTAAAGCAAACTTTCTCTGCAAGGAGGTAACGGAGTATCCTGATTCAAAAACTGACATCGCGCAACATCTGATATTTGCTGCTCAGTTGAGCAAACATGTGAATAGTCATGAATGCAGAGTCGCTATATTAAATTCGTTTCCCATTTTTTTATACGAGTATCTGAAAATCACCATATAAATAAGAATTTATTTCCCTAATTGACGGAATTAGTTTTAGTCTATTCTAATGCTATATTGGGAGATGTATGCGGAATCAGAAAGGGAAACTGTTCATCTTGAATTTCATCGGATAATGTTAAATTTTATATACGAAAAGTACTTCAAAGCGGGTAAGTTGAAAAAACTCTCATATTCATGATATTTCTTGTCTTTGTAATAGGTTGATTATTAGCAAATTGGTTTTTGTGTAATGTACGCGTGCGTCTGTATAATAAAGGGGTGAAATGGGGTAGAAAAATTAAATTAAACGATTGATAATTAAAAAGATAGATGCGAAAAACCAAATGACTAAAATAAACGTACGTTTTTTTTTGTCGTTTTTTCAGCTCTTTGCAGAGTTCGTAATCGAAAGCCCGAATTTTGTACATACTTCGCTATCTGATTGATAAGAAAGCATATACAGAGAGAAAAAAAATCGAAGAAAAGAATTGTCGGTTCAAAACTTATGCCTATTTTTGTGACGAGAAAAAACGTACGTTTTATTTAGTCATTATACAGAAATTAACGTACGGGTGTACATATATAAGAACTTATTTCAATTAACAGTATTATTAATATTAAAATTTAGAAGTATGAATAAGAAGTTTTCTACTTTTTTGGCCGGTGTCCTGCTGGCCGGTAGCGTCGGGGCGTTTGCGGCTACTATAGCCCCTACTGAATTAAAAACAGGAGATGTCGTTTTTGTGAAGAATGACTTTACGGATAATGCGTATGGTAATCTTACTCCTACTTATTTGAAAGCACAGGGAGACAAAGGCATTATTACTGTCTCTCAAGCTGAATATAAGTTGGATACAAAAGCAAAGATTGACTCTGTGAGCTGGAAAGTTACGGTACGTGAAAATGCCGGAGGACTGAAAGATTATAAATTTACAAACGTTGCAACAAACGTTGTAATGGCTTATGATGCTCCGAAACAAGAGGTTGGTTACAGTGACGAAAATACTATCCTTGCAACAACGGATTCTGCTAAAGTGGTAACCGCAACGGATTTGAATTCATACTGGTCAGTAGATAAGGTTGCTTCGAGTGACAAATATACTATCGCTTATATGTATCATACGGAAGGAGTTGATTCTGTCGTAGCTATAGGTTCTTATCGTTCGGCAAGAGATAAACCATATAACATGGCCCGTACAGCTCGCATTGAGTTTGATACTGATATGAAAACTTCTTTGGCGAGTTTAGCAGGTGCTAGTGCTACTATGATGGTTGCATCTTTCGGTGAATGGCAGTTGGATAAGGATGCAGTTGATGCTGCAATGACAGCTATGTACAAGATCCCGTATTCAGAATTGAATACTTCTCGTATCCGTTCTACGAACATTCAAGGATTGGTGAACTTCGAAATTATTCCGGTTGATTACAATCCTACAACAGATGAGATAACACCGGCTGCTACTCCGAGTACTGCAACCCAATTTATCTTCAAACCCGTATCACAAATCGGTTTGGATAACCCTAAATATTATGCAATCGATACAGCGCGTTATAATATCGCAGGTGCACATCAGAATAATGTTTATGCTTATGGTTTGAGCACTGATACTATTGTTACAGATGCAACAAAACATGCAGGAACTACTAACCCCAGAAATGGTCTTAAGGTATTTACTCTGATGCGTGAAGTAGGTAATGCCGATAGTATTATTTTCCGTCCGGAAGCAATTGTAAAATATAATTCAGCAGCAGCTCCTTATTTTACTGTAGCTCCTAACCCTAGTACAACTACCTTGACACTTGGTACTTATACTTATGCTAACGGTGAAGTAGTTTTAGGTCAAGCTAAATTGGATAATACAAAATTGGTTTCAACTGTGTTTGCTGAAAATGATGCTACTGGCGCTGATCGTGTAGAAGGTATTTTGCGTCCTTACGCATTTACAGCACCTGTATATCCTAACATTGCTGAAGGTTACTACTTTATCCAGAATAAGGCAGCAGACAAAGCAAATGCGGAAGAAAAGAACTTCGACAAATATTATGTATACAGTTTGTGTGGCAATGAAGACGGTACAGCTTATGTAGATGAAGCTTCTGCAGACAACTCTTATCAGGTATGGGTTGTATCCGGAAAAGACGATAAGCTGAAAGTTCAGAACCGTTATACAAAAGAAGTATTGGGTGATGTATTATATGAAGTAGGCGATGGTTTATATTCAACGGGTAATTTGGATACTTTGGCATTCGTAACTGCTGATGCAGAGAAGGGTGCTATTGATTATTTCGCAATCGATCCTGCTGATATAAACTATAAGAAATTCGCATTAGGTCTGGTAAACGGTATCGGTGCAAACATCTATGTAACAACAGTAGCCGACTCAGTTCTGGGTGTAAAAGCAGATGATGCTTCCTTAATGTTGTATCCGACAATTGGTACAGTAACAAAATATGGTGTAAATGACGAATTGTTAGCTACCGCTTATACTTTCAAAACTAAAGACGGTAAATTCTTGGGTAAAAATGCAGCTGGTAAATATGTCGTTTCAAAGAACGTACCTGCAACTCCGTTATACTTTAAGGTTGCTGCCGATGGTGAATATTATATAGTAGAAAGTGCTTTGACAAGTGCAATTGCAACTCAAATCACTACTCCTGTAGCATATTTGACCACAAAAGCAACAGACAACTACCTGACAACAAATACA
>NZ_QRMP01000021.1 GCF_003473295.1 Parabacteroides sp. AM08-6 | reverse complement strand
ACATGGGTTGTAATATATTGTTATGGGCTTAATTCCCGAAATAATCGAACACCTTAACTCCCAATTTACGATCCTGATCGAGAACATGGGCATAGATTAAGGTTTGCTTAATATTACTATGTCCCATAATCTCTTTCAAAGTATTAATATCTTTTGTCCCACGTAGAAAAATAGTGGCAAAAGTGTGCCTGCCAAATTTAGCAGACAACTCTTTTTTTATACCAGCAGCAGAAGCTATTTGTTTTAGTTTTTCATTTACTTTCTGGTCTGCAATCATACCTTCCCATAATTGTCCATGTGTTCGATTTTTTCTTTTGTGATTAATAATTTCTCTAAGGAAGTCGGATATTGGTACTCTCACTACGCGAGGGCGTATATTAACCATTTTTCCTCTCATGTACCAAAATTCATCATTACCAATTTGGTCTATTTGTATAGCTCTGGCGTCAGAAATATGTAGCGAACTAAAACACATAAAAAGAAAAAATTCTAATACATCATGTGTTGTTCCAGAGAATGTATGTTGTTTATACATATCAACAAGTATTTTTAATTCTTGTTCGTTTAATGCTTCTGCTGTTGTTTCCATAGCGCCTCTAAGTTTTAACCCTTTAATTGGACTCTCTTTAATAATCTCTTTTTTTACAGCTTCATTGATATATACAGCGATAGTTCGAATCGTCTTGTTGATTGTAATTTCACTATTACCGCGTTTGTTCCTGAGAAAAAGAATAAACCGGCGGAATAAATCCGTGGTTAATTGGTCAAAGGTTAGGGAAGATTGGAAGCTTTTGAGGTTATTTAAGCAAGAACGATGTTTCTTTTGTGTTGCAACTGTTACTTCTTGAAATCGTAATCGCTGGTATTCTTCGCAAAACTCATAGAAGTTTTGGCGGTTTCTTGGCAAATTATATTCTTTCCAAAATAGTTCGGTTGTTAAGTTTTCTTTCCGCAGTCGGTAACATACAAGAATATCATTAATGCTTGCCTTGATATTGGATATGATTAGATTTTTGTCTGATGCAAATTCATACGATTTTTTTATTATACCGTTTTCTTTATCGAAAAACGTAGGAGGAATGCTAATACGTGTCGGAACTTCTACTTTTTCTCGATTAAGATAGAAGCTGATATATATTGGAGCTTCTCCTTTCTTATTTACTCTCTTTTGTGATACCTTGAATGTCGCCATATTTTTACCTACAAAGTCGATATTACCTACATCTAAAAATTAATATTAGTAAATCTGTTTCCCGAAAATGATTATAAGTGACTGATATGCTATAAAATAACTTAGGCGGCATCCCTTGCGGAATGTCGCCTAATTGTTTATTGTTGTTAAATCGTGGAGCATATCGGACTCGAACCGATCACCTTCAGACTGCCAGTCTGACGCTCTAGCCAGATGAGCTAATGCCCCGTTTGTTGATTTCGAGTGCAAATATAGGGCTTTTCCTGAGATATACATTATCTTTGTATTGGAATCTTTGGAGAAAATGTAGATGATAGTTTATAATACAACATTTCATATTGAAGCGGATATACTGGATGAAAGCATCGAATATCTGAAAAAGAGTTATATACCGGAGGCTATAGCCAGTGGTTTTCTGCAGAAACCATGCCTTCGTAGGGTTATGCGTACCGGAGCGGAGGAAGGGGAAAGCTTTTCTGTCCAATTTCATGTAAAGAATGTAGATACGTTGAATTTCTGGTTACAAAACGAAGGAAGTGCGATACAACAGGCATTGATTAACCGTTTCGGACAAAAGATAGCTGGTTTTAGCACTTTGTTGGAAGAATTGGATTGGAAAGAATGACGAAAGACCGTATCATATTAGGAATTGACCCCGGAACAATAGTCATGGGGTATGGCGTTTTGAAAATAGCGGGAAGTAAGCCCGGACTTGAAGCGATGGGAGTGCTTCAATTAAATAAATATGAGGATCATTATTTGCGTCTTCGTAAAATCTTCGAACGTGTTTTGGGCTTAATCGAGCAATATCACCCCGACGAATTGGCGATTGAGGCCCCTTTTTTCGGTAAAAATGTACAAAGTATGTTGAAACTAGGCCGTGCCCAAGGGGTTGCGATGGCTGCTGCTCTTGAACGGGATATTCCTATTTTTGAGTATGCGCCTTTGAAAATAAAAATGTCCATTACCGGAAATGGTAATGCCGCGAAGGAGCAGGTTGCGGGGATGCTGCAACGTTTTCTGCATATCCCGGATGAGGCAATGCTACCGCAACTGGATGCTACGGATGGACTTGCGGCTGCCGTTTGTCATTTCTTTCAGACAAATAATCCGATTTCGGAGAAAAAATATACCGGATGGAAGGATTTTGTGGCTAAAAATCCCGGAAAAGTTAGAAAATAAAAGAGTGAAAACCTCTATCAGGGGTTTGTTTTATCTTATATTATTATTAGCTTTGTAAACTAATAACCTATTTTTAATACCATAAAAATACATCAAGTATGAAAAGAAGAGACTTTCTTCGTAGTGGTGCGATAGCACTGGCCGGGTTTACTATCCTGCCGCGGCACGTATTGGGGGGAACAGCTTTCACTCCTCCCAGTGATCAAATTAATTTAGGAATTATCGGTTGTGGAGCACAGGGGCGCTGGACATTGGCTCCGGAGTTTTCGCGTCGGGCTAATCTGATAGCTGCATCCGATTGCGAGTCGCGTCAGCTACAAGCGATGCAACAAATTATCGAAACGGAAACAACAAAGGCTAAAGGACAGGCTTACAAAGGTTTTAAGCAGTATGCCGATTATCATGAATTGCTTGACCGTAAAGATATTGACGGGGTCATTATTGCAACTCCGGACCATTGGCATGCAGTGTTGACAATCGAAGCTTGCCGGGCTGGTAAAGATGTTTATGTTGAAAAACCAATGGCTCATAGTATTGCAGAAGGTCGCGCTATGGCCAATGCCGTGAAAAAATATGACCGTGTATTGCAAGTTGGAAATATGCAGCGTTCCTGGCGTAATTTCCGCCATGCCTGCGAGTTGGTGCGCAATGGTTACATTGGTGAAATAAAAGAAATAAAAGTATCCGTCGGCCCTCCTCCCATTAAATATAATTTACCGGCACAACCTGTTCCTAAAACATTGAATTGGGAAATGTGGATAGGACCGGCTGAGATGAATCCGTATAATGAAGAACTGGCTCCTCCTATGGAACGTAACACGTTTCCGAACTGGCGTAATTACAAGGAATATGGAGGAGGTATGATATGCGACTGGGGTGCGCACATGTTTGATATAGCTCAGTGGGCGATGGGGATGGACGACTCTGGTCCGGTGGAATATATTCCTGCCGATCCTGCCGAATTGCGCCCGCTGACGATGCGTTATGCCAATGGTACGATTATGACACACGAACCTTTCCGTAAAGATGACGGGAATGCTGTTCGTTTTATCGGATCCAATGGTGTAATTGATATTAGTCGCAGTTTCTTGGATATCATTCCTGCAAAATTACAGGATGTGAAAATCGGAGAAAATGAAATTCATCTTTATAAGAGCGACGACCATTATGCAGATTTTCTGAACGCTATGAAAACCCGTAAACAACCTTTAAGTACGGTTGAAGTCGGACATCGTACGGCATCCCTCTGCCATATAGTCAACCTTTGTTATGAGTTTGACCGTAAGTTGGTGTGGAATCCTGAAAAAGAAGAATTTTTCTTTGATGATGAAGCGAACAGGCGTCGTAGTAATCCGATACGTCAGCCCTACAGCCTCGAAATATAATCCGTAATAAGAAAATAATCGAACGCAAATAAAAGAGGAATGCAGAGGCAGCGTGCAAGTAAGAAGTTATCGCTGTTTTCTGCATTCCATTTTATTTCCGGACTTTTTCTTTGTTTTTAAATGCCTCTTCTGAATATAACATTCTTCTCTTGGTCATTTTCGAGGATGAGGTTCATATTTGTAAAATCGATTGTTCCCTGATATAGCACGTCCCCGTTGACTAACAGGACAATCAGATTTTTATCTGTTCTGTACCAATCTCCTTTGTATTCGCTCAGGAGTTTTACCGGAGACAGTTGATAAGTTACACATTGGAAAGTGAAATCCTTATCAAATGTAAGAGATGTTTTTGTTTTCGCCTGTTCTTCATTCGGGCGGAAAACGGCATAAATATCATCGGTAATCCGTTGGCTTGGTGTACAACTTGCACTCTTGTCGAAGCCCACCAGTCCGGTAATTAGTAATTGTTTTTTTGCACCTTCCTCATTAGAACCTTTATTAATCAGGTATCCCATTACGCCACAGTTGATAGCTTCTTTGGGTTTCGGGTCCATCTCTTTGTATTTCTTTTCAACCTTCAGGTATTCTCCTTTCATGGCGATAGGTAAAGTGGAACCGCTGACACAATCTTTCAGAGTGGCGGCATCGGCATAGTACGTAAAGTCACCATTGAAATAGAAAATGTTCCGGCCGGAAGGGAGTGTATCCGTACTGATAGTTTCCGCATCAGCCATCTCCATCGCTTGTTGTTTGTTTCCGGTACAAGCCATGAAGAAGACCGGAACGGCAAATAACCAGCTTAAATTTCTTGTTCTCATATTCTTTTTCTTTTCTTTTTGTGATTGCTATTTTCCCGACGTTCCGCTTTCCAGAATACTTACAATCGAGAAGAGCGTAAAACAGATACCTCCTAATCCGGCTAACACACGTGCTGGGACGAAATAGTAATTATGTTCCGTTCCCATCTCAAATAGAAAAGCGGAGAAAAAAAGGCAGGATAATGCTGTGAATATTGGAATGAGCGGAATACGGTTGGATAACTTGAACTCGTGTCTCCATATTTTCGACAGCAGAATGACCTTGCTGGAAATGCTGTAACATACCAATCCCAGACCAATCATAATATAACCGGTTGAACCGTTAGACGCATTTGCCGTTCCCAAGATTAGAATTAATCCCCAGATAATGCAAAGGCTCCCCATTATCAATACCAGTACGGGCCATACTTTTCGTTCCGAGGCGGAAAAAATGTTCCGTATTTGCCGGGCGATAGTAGCAACAAGTGTAATCAGGCTCGTACAAATACACGCAAGCCCAATCATTACATGCCCCGCTACGAAGTACATCGGATGAATTTCGCTTTTGGAGAGTAGGCAGAATGCCCATACCCATGTCACGAAGGAGAGAATGGCAGCAATGGAAATCAGCATTAGTCCTTGTGCACGTGTGAATGCTTCGGGAGGTGTTTCGTGATTGTTCTTTTTGGCATTGACCGTAATCATTGTAAAACGGGTGGAAGATGTTGCTGTTGTTGCCACACATGCCGTTATTAGTCCTACGCCGCAAATGACATGACCTGCCACGAATGATGCAGCTTCGGTGGAAGTATGCAAAAGATGAATACCACCGACAATAGTTAAAATGGCCGAAAGATATCCGAGTCCTGGCAATACATATTTGCTCACCGTACCGAATGTTCCGATAATCTGTCGAATAATTGTAGCAGCTGTCGAGAAAAGTGCAATACAAATCATCCCTAAAGAGAATACTACCGGGCCTGCTACTTCCCTGCTGGGGTCTGTTCCGTATGATATGATAAACCCTCCGTAACCGAAACAAAACAGGGCCATCAATAACGGTATTGCCCTGAATAGAACACTAATGCCGTAATTCATCTTGTTGTTGTTTAAAATATTCTTTCAAACAGTATGTGGCATGAAATTGTTTCGGTTCATCGCGAAAATCTGAAAGATAACCGGAATCAAGCAAGAAAATTCTCTAATCTTTTCAAAAAGTAGTCCTTTTGACTCTGTGATTGATAGATTTTTATTGCTTCTCTGTCATATATTTCCAGAAACGGGCGGGCATGTGTTGCCTGTGAAGTTTGGGATTGAGACGTTCTTTGATAGCAATGGATTTAAAGTATTCTTTCCAAAGCTGTTGAAACAGTTTCTCGTTTTCGTCCATTAAATCCTCACTAAGTAATCCGGAGAGCAAATGTGCCTGCTTTTCTTCAAAACGCACTTCGGTCACTTCTTTCAAATCATAATAGTAGCCATATTCCCGTTTCAGGTCGTAAATCAGCCAATGTTGGTCGGCAAAACGATCTTTCAGGTGGGGGATGACAAGAGGTAGAACATTGTATAAAGGCTCCAAGGCTGAGAAAAATGTGCCGTCCGCCGCTTTTTGGAAACGGAAGAATTGCATAACGCGCAAACGTTCGTTGCTTACTTTCTTCCATATTTTAGCCACTTCCAATACAATCGGGTCCCCGAAATTCAATTCAATCGTTTTAGGAGCATCAATTGCTTTGCGGATATACCGGAAGAGCAGGATGTCTATGCCGGGAAGTTCTGACAGCCAAGTGACGGTAATGACGGAGAGAGCTGTGGCTGAAACTTTCTTTTGCAATCCTTTCCAGACGCGGTCGCATTTGGCCGCATCGGTATAAATGGGAATGACTTCATCGTAAAACAGGGGTAAAGGTTCTTCCTCGGCTACCAGCATATCAGGAAAACTGCGGCGGAAATAAGCATCGAAAACCGCAGTCAACAGTCCTTCGAAAGTTTTGTCGTATTGGAATATAGTCATTTGTTAGTCTTGGAATTGAAGGATTAGTTGCCGTTCGTCCGTCTTTTTCCGTCCCTTTTTTTGGATAAGCAGCCGGCGTACGGCTTCAGGACTTACTTCGTGGATGGTTTGCATGGGCAGCTCATGACAAGTAATGAAATATTGGGCCTTTTTCATCACTACCCCAATTTTCTTTAGTTGTTCGCTCCCCAGCCGGGAATAGCGGCGGGATACGATAATCAATTTGGCGGACTTAACACCGATGCCCGGTACACGGAGCAGGATTTCATAATCCGCTTTGTTTATATCGACCGGAAAAACTTCCGGATGACGGAGTGCCCAGGATAATTTCGGGTCTACTTCCAAGTCCAAATCCGGGTAAGTATCGTTTACAATCTCGTCCACCTTGAATTGGTAGAAGCGAAGCAACCAATCAGCTTGGTAAAGGCGGTTCTCTCGTACAAGCGGCGGTTGTTTGAGTGCCGGAAGACGGTTGTCGTACTCATTCACAGGAATAAAGCCTGAATAATAAACGCGCTTCATTGTCGGACGTTGATAGAGAGCAGACGAAAGATGTAAAATGTCTTTGTCCGAATCAGGCGTAGCTCCGATTATCATTTGTGTACTTTGCCCTGCAGGAACAAAACGCGGAGCGTGGCGGAAACGCTTTCGTTCTTCCGCGCTTTGGAGAACGCCTTGCTGAATATAACGCATCGGTTGGAATACACTTTTAAAATCTTTTTCGGGAGCCAGCAATTGCAAGCTCTTTTCGTTGGGAATTTCGATGTTTACGCTCATACGGTCGGCATAAAGCCCTGCCTCGTTCACCAGTTCCTGGCTGGCTCCGGGAATACTTTTCAGGTGAATATACCCGTTGAAACGGTGTACCAGCCGAAGGTCTTTTACCACACGAACCAGGCGTTCCATCGTGTAGTCGGCATTGCGAACGACTCCGGAGCTTAGGAAAAGTCCTTCGATATAATTACGGCGATAAAATTCAATCGTCAGGTTGACCAGTTCGGTTACCGAGAGAGTTGCCCGCCGGATATCGTTACTCCTGCGGTTAATACAATAAGCGCAGTCGAACATACAATAGTTTGTCAACATGATTTTGAGTAACGATATGCATCGTCCGTCCTCCGCAAAGCTATGGCAAATACCCCATCCTGCCGCACTTCCGATGCCGCCGCTTTTACTGGAACGCGACGTTCCGCTGGAAGCGCAGGAAACATCATATTTGGCAGACTCAGCCAATATCTTTAATTTTTCGAGAACACTTTCGTCCATATCATACATGGGGATTTCTGAACAAAAATAAGAAGAAATTCTTAGGATTATATCTTTCCGTATGGCGGATTTAGTTAAAGTTTTCATTTATTTGCCGGTTGCCTTATGAAAGAATACTTACAAGCATATCGGACAAGTGCATCTCCTTTTTTTATAAAGTTACCACAAGTGTGATATATAGTAGAAAAATTAGTTACCTTTGCCTTATAAGTGATAATTTTTATGAAGTACACAACCAGCGGGCTTTCGTGGGCAGACCTGTTGGAACCAGGCATTACTTATTGTTAGGATACCCCGGGAATGACGTAGACTTTAAACGAAACAAATCAATTTATGCGAAAAAGAAACTTTTTATTATCTATGTTTGTGATACTCCTTCTCGGAGGTCAGGTCATTTGGGCACAGGATGCTGACTTTTCTAAGCTTTCCCCTTATACCCGTATCCTTCTTGACAAAGTAGCCAGTCAAGATACGCTTTCCGGATTATTAAAAAGCGGAATGTCCGGAAATAAACTGTCCGCTTTTGTAAAGGTGGCCGACGAGAAAGGTTGGGATGTTTTAATATCCGCCGGTTGCGAGATACAAACCCGGGTGAACGACAGAGCGACAGTTTTAATACCCTACAAGTCTTTGGAAGCATTGTCCGAACAACCGGAGATAGCATATATCCAAGCAGCCCGTCCGATGGTCGCTTCCATGGATTCGGCTTTACGCGCATCGGATGTATTACCTGCACACTTAGGTATGGGATTGTCGCATCCATATACCGGAAAAGGGGTAATTATCGGGGTTATAGATCAGGGTATGGACTATACGCATCCTACCTTTTATGATGCGGAAGGAAAAAACTTTCGTATTAAAAGAGTTTGGGACCTGAACTCGGATGATACCCACGAAGAATTAGTTACTCAGGAGGAAATACTGAGAGCCGGAGGATCTCTCGATTCGAAAACCGTGACACATGCTACTCATGTGGCGGGTATTGCAGCCGGAAGCGGAGCAGGCACTCCTTATAAAGGTGTTGCTTACGAGAGTGATTTGTGTTTGGTTCCCAGTAGCTTTTCTGACGTTGATTTGGCAAATAGTATCAATTATATCTTCCAATATGCGGAGGGAGAAGGGAAGCCTTGCGTCGTGAATTTGAGCCTTGGCAATGGGTTGGGGCCTCACGATGGGACTGATAACTTAGATTATATGATTAATGAGTTCTGCGGGCCGGGTAAGATTGTTACGGCTGCTGCGGGTAATAGCGGTGATATGCCGCTCTATGTCGATTTAATGACCCCATCCGATACATTGCGAACTTTTGTTTTGCGTACAAGCGGTCCGGATAGTCCCCATACCTTTATAGATTTGTGGGGAGATAAGCAAGAAGGTTTATTCTCCGTCTGTTTGGATTTGTATGACACAAAACAAGGAAAGACAATACAAACCAGTGACTTCATTTCCGTGGATAATAGAAGGGGAGGAACCTATAAATTTAATAGTGAGGACAAAAGCCGTACTTATAAAGTCTCTTTCCGTCCTCAACTTTATTCGGAAAACGGGAAATATAATATGATGATTTATATTGAATATCCAAAAAATACAGAGAACGAGGAAGTCTTTTTATTGAGAACAGCAACGAAAGGTACGCCGGTAAGAGCTTGGAGCTTTGAGAATAGCCTTTTCTCCGACTTAGGAAAGGGGACCCGTTACCGGGCTGGCAGCAGCGATTATTCTATTAATTCACCGGCCACAGCCTCCGAAGTTATTTCCGTAGGTGCTTATGCCGCTCGTTTTAAGTTTAGAAATGTATATGGAAAACAGCTTTATTGGGATGGTTATTATAGGAACGAATTAGCACTCTTTTCCAGTGTCGGTCCGACTTTGGATGGACGAATCAAACCGGAAATTACTGCGCCCGGACATTTGGTAGTCTCTTCTTTCAGTTCATTTTATCTGAACACTCAAGCCGGAATGGATGCAGACAGCCTCTATATCGTAAAGAATATAACTAAGGACGGTAAACAATATTCCTGGGGAGCCATGAGTGGAACTTCTATGGCAACACCGTTTGTTTCCGGAAGTATTGCTCTTTGGCTTCAGGACAATCCAACTCTTTCGCCCGATGATATCAGGGATGTGTTTTCTCGTACTGCTATTCGGGATAAAGGCATTGAATATCCTAACGGGGCATGGGGGTATGGAAAGATTGACGTATACAAAGGACTTTTGGATGTATTAGGTACAGAAACTTCGAATGAAGAGATACTTACAACTTCTCCTCAAGAAGCTGTTTCGGTTTATAACGGAAGTACTCCCGGCAGTTTTCATATCCGTTGGGCATCTATGCCCGAAACTTTTACCGTGCATGTTTATGATGCTGCCGGACGTCATTGGTACGGAGAAAAGGTCAATACTCCTTCATCGGTCGATTACCGGATAAACGTTGGGCAGCTTCCTTCGGGTGTCTACTTCGTACGGATTGCGACGGAGAAAGGAACGGTCAGCCGTAAATTGAAGTTGTAATGTAACCGTCAGATATTAAATAAAATCGGCTCCTTATTCATTCTCAAAAGAAGAGAAAAGAATAAGGAGCCGTTTTGTCTCATACGGGAAATAAATCTGTACGCATTATTCTTCTTCCAGTTTACCTACCATCTTGGATGGATCGACCCATTCGTCAAATTCTTCTGCGGTAAGCAGGCCCAGTTCGATGGCAGCCTGTTTCAATGTTTTATTCTCTTTATAGGCTTTCTGGGCGATAGAAGCGGCTTTGTAATAACCGATTTTCGGGTTTAAAGCCGTCACAAGCATCAGTGAGTCGTCCAGATGTTTCTGAATGTTTTCCCGGACAGGCTCGATACCAACGGCACAACGGTCATTGAAGTTGAGGCAACCTTCACCAATGAGGCGTGCACTATGCAGGAAATTATAGATAATCATCGGTTTGAATACATTCAGTTCGAACTGCCCATTGGCCCCTCCGACCGAAATAGCTACGTCATTTCCCATAACTTGGGCTGCAATCATTGTCAAGGCTTCACACTGTGTCGGATTTACTTTGCCCGGCATAATGGACGAACCCGGTTCATTTTCCGGCAAATGTATTTCACCGATGCCGGCTCGTGGTCCCGAGGATAACATACGTATATCGTTAGCAATCTTCATCAGACTGACAGCTACGGTTTTCAAAGCTCCGTGAACTTCTACCAATGCGTCATGGGAAGCAAGTGCTTCAAACTTGTTCGGAGCCTTGACAAAAGGTTGACCGGTCAGTTCGGAAATACGTTTTGCTACACATTCATCGAAGTTGGGAGGAGTGTTGATGCCGGTTCCGACAGCCGTACCGCCGATAGCCAATTCGGCCAGATGCATGAGCGAATTCTTGATAGCATGTATGCCGTGCTCCAGTTGTGAGGCATAACCGCTGAACTCCTGTCCGAGCGTAAGAGGCGTTGCATCCATGAAATGCGTACGCCCTATCTTGACAATTGTCATAAACTGCCGGCTTTTCTTCACCAGCGTAGTATGCAATTTTTCAAGTCCGGGAAGAGTTACTTCCTTCAACATTTTGTATGCGGCTATATGCATGGCCGTCGGAAAAGTATCGTTGGACGATTGAGATTTGTTGACATCATCGTTCGGAGACAGGATTTTTTCTTTGTCGGTCAGTTTGCCACCACTGAGAACTTGTGCCCGGTTCGCAATTACTTCATTCACGTTCATGTTGGTCTGCGTGCCGCTTCCTGTTTGCCAGACGACCAAAGGGAAAGCATCATCCAGCTTGCCTGCAAGGATTTCATCACAGACTCGTCCGATTAAATCACACTTTTCAGCAGACAAAACGCCTGCCTCTTTATTTGCCATTGCCGCCGCTTTTTTCAGATATGCAAAGGCATAAATCACCTCTTTGGGCATCCGGTTAATGTCACGCGCAATCTTGAAGTTGTCCACACTGCGCTGTGTTTGTGCTCCATAATAAGCATCAACGGGAACTTTCACTTCTCCCATTGTATCTTTTTCTATCCGATATTCCATAATATGCTATTTTATTAATGTCTGTTTATTATAAAACCAAACGAGCTTTGAATTGTTCGTGCGTACACATATAATGGTAAGAAAATACGAATAACAGCAAAGCATACAGATAGTCTGCTGTCCAATAAATAGCTAATGGTAGCGACGGATACAAAGAGAGTATATACAGGTAGACCAAATATACAAGGATTGTCATTGCCTGGAATAGGAAAGCGATACGGGTATGTCCCGTGCCTATGACTGCATTACAATAGGTATATCCCGGTACCGACAGAAAATAACTTGACAACATCACTATATACGGAAGGAAAGCTTCCCTTAGTAGTGTCTCGTCTCCGGTGTAAATCCTGAGTACATAGTTCGCTCCCAAAAGCGCCAACAGGACGAACGGGACGCCGACAAGATAACTTAACCGAATTACTTTCCGGCACAGAGACAGGATGTATTGTCTTTCTCCAGCTCCCAGAAGGTTGCTTACCAGTGCACTGGTTGTCGTTGCGAACGAATTTAAAATCACAAAGAATATCGTAAAAACATTCCGTATGATGTTCGCAACCGCCAACTGTGTTTCTCCTAAATGTTCAATGATAACAAAAAAGAGAAGCCAGGGAATGACACAAATGAACGAACGTATCATTGTCCAGACCGACATTTTTGTGAGTTGCCACAACAATCGGAAATCGTAAACCGCATTTAACCCATATCTTATACTATTGACTTTTTTTCCGGTATATAGAATAAAAAAGAGTAAAGAGAAGCCCTCCGCCAGTGAAGAAGCCAGTCCTGCTCCGGCAATCCCCATCGCCGGAAGTCCACCATATCCGAATATCAGCAGGAAATTTAACACTACATTGGCCAAAACCATTAATATGGAATTGACAATTAATACCTTTGTTTTCGTGATTCCGACAAAGAAAGAACGGAAAACCAATACGGGAAAAGCGAAAAACAGTCCGTAACAGCGCCAACTTACATAGTCCGTAACTGCCTGCCTGACAGCCTCCGACGAAATAATCCGTCTCAATAATATGGGAGAAAAAAGCTCGGACAAGAGGCAGACTGTCGCAGACAGTCCGATTAGAAAATACTGCCCTTGCCAGAATATCCGTCCGGTGTCTTGCAAACGACCTTCCCCGTTTTTTCGTGCGACCATCACCTGTACACCCAGCCCAAAGCCGAATCCCAGCATATAGATTGCCAGATAATACATGCATGCCAGTGCCGATGCGCCCAATTCTACTTCTCCTACTCGTCCCAAGAAGACAGCATCTGTCATGTTTATTAATTGTTCCATTAGCAGGCTCATCATTATTGGATAGTTGATGTGCCAGATTTGTTTGTATGTAAAGTTCATAATTCAATTTAAAATGTATGCGTCCGGATACACTCCAAACCAGGAATGTACCGTAGCGATGATTAAAAAAGTAATAGAATAAAATACCATACCCTGTATATGTATAGGATAGCGAATGAACAGGCTGGAATCTTTTCGCCTGTTATTTCAGAAGAGAAACGCTATATACAGAGCTGGTGTTTCATGGGTTGAACTTTACTGTTAGAATTGTTTACGGGACAAAGGTAGGACTTTTTCGGATACAAAAGTGGAAGTACCTAAATCTTCTTGAAAAGGAAACATACTCCCTACTTCTCCGCCCACGATAGGACGGTAGGACTTTCTACGTCTACACCGAATTCTGCTGCCTTTTGGAGTATTCGTTGAGCCAGTAGCGGCTTATATTCCTCAGGAGCATAATGGAAATACGCTTCGGCGGCACGGACATGGGCTGCATCCGGCATTGGAAATTCGCGTCTGTCTGGCAATCCGAAGGCAGAATCCGGAAGTTCCCGCCTTTCTGCTGTGTCCAGTTTGTCACTGGAAGTTCTTTTTGTCATTGTCATAACGGTATATTTAGCGAGTTGTTCCTTATAACAACCGAGAAGACAAAAAGACTTCCGGACAGAACTAAAAATACTTAACCGGCAGCTTATTCCACAGGAATACAGATTTCCGTCAGCAAATCTTCTGGTTTTGTCTGGGTGGGGTCATTCAGGTAACGTTCGTAACCGGGTTCATCACGCAGGGAATATCCCATTTCCGGGATGTGTCTGGCATAAATGGTGTCATAGACAGCTTGCAGGTGTTCGTACGAACCTTTATAGAGAAAAGAGGCATACCTGCCTGCCGGTATTTGCTTGGCTCCGACTTCACCTTTGGGTGTCACGGCTACAGGCACTACCATACATACATCGGTACGTAACTTGTCGGGAGAGGTTACTTTCGGGTCATCGTGGTAGATGCAGAGCGGACAGACATCTCCCATCGGGAGGTTTTGTTCGCGTACGAACTGTATCAACTTCATCCATGTCCCACAGTAATCGTTTAGACGGTAATCTCCTGTCAAGCGGATGTAAATAACGTTTCTTACTGGAATTTCTTTCATTTCGCCTTGCAACTGTAAGTCAGGCCATATTTTTTCCGGTTTCATGATTATATATTCTTTATTGTTTCGATACTCATTCGGTGAAATAGAATAGAATTGCCGGAAAGCTTTTGACAAAGAGGAGGGTGCACCGTACCCAATCCGGTAAGCAATGTCGCTGATGGAAAGGTCTGTATAGCGGAGTAACCGGGCTGCAGTCTCGATTCGTGTCCGTACTATAAAGGCTCCAAGAGGTTCGCCCAGGAATGCGCTCATCACCCGGTGGAAATGATAAAGAGACAGATGTGACATTTCCGCCAATCGGTTTAAGTCTATATCTTCTCCCAAATGATTGTTGATATATTCAATTACCTCGTTGACGCGCTTCAGGTACTCTTCTTTTGTCGATGTTCTTTGTTGCATATTCTGTTTCATCTTTTACTTCCGCAAAGATAAGGCGTACTTATACGGATTACTTTTCCAATCTTGCTAACTTATCAACATTTCGCAAGAAACGGGTTTTGCTTTCTCATAAAGAATGTTAGTTTTGTAACCGTAATAATAAGGTAGCGTATAGGCATGACACAAGAGGTTTTAAATTTTGAACGTATCAGGAAAGCAATTCGTTATATCGGTGAGAACTATAAAGCACAACCCTCTCTGGAAGAAGTGGCCGGAGAGGTGAATCTCAGTCCCGACCATTTTCAACGTATCTTTACGGAATGGGCCGGCGTCAGTCCGAAAAAGTTTTTGCAATACATAAGTATCGAACATGCTAAAAGGATATTGAAAGAACGGGAAGCTACGCTTTTTGATACCGCCTTGGAAGTTGGGTTGTCCGGCACAGGACGCCTGCACGACCTTTTTGTCTCGATTGAAGGTATGACGCCCGGAGAGTATAAAAACGGAGGAGAAAAACTGTCAATCGGCTATAGTTTTGCGGAAAGTCTTTTTGGAGAACTGTTGGTCGCTTCAACCGGAAAAGGCATTTGCTATATGGCTTTTGCAGACGAACGTACTGTTGCGCTTGCCGAACTGAAAACCCTTTTCCCGAATGCCTCTTACCGAGAACAGCCTGATGATATTCAGCGGCAGGCCGTTGCCTTTTTCCAACAGGACTGGCAGAACCCGAAATCCATCAAGCTGCATGTAAAAGGAACGGACTTCCAGCTGAAAGTTTGGGAAGCATTATTGAAAATTCCAATGGGAAAGCTGGCTACTTATGGTGATATAGCCAGCCGTTTGAATAGTCCGAAAGCCTGTCGTGCCGTCGGCTCTGCCGTTGGTGACAATCCGGTTGCCTTTTTCATTCCCTGCCATCGTGTTATCCTATCGACCGGCTTGTTCGGTCAATATCACTGGGGAAGAGAACGAAAGATAGCCCTGATAGGATGGGAAAATGCCCGCACCTCTACGATTGCAACGACAACCATTCCTTAACTCCGTCCACTAATTGTTGGTTTTCGGCAGTCGTCTGTGTTGAAAGCCGGATATAGGTTTCATCCAAACTCCGGAAATTAGAGGCGTCACGTATCAGGATACCGTAATTGTCCCAGAGGTATTGTTTCAGGGAAGCAGCCGTCCCGTTTTTCAGGCGGACAAGGAAGAAGGTCGTACAGGTTGGCTGTACTTCCAAACCATCCAGTTTACTCAGTTGATAAATAAATTCGGCTGTCTCACGTTGCCATTTGCGAATAGGAAGCGTGAACTGTGCCGGGTGAATCAGGATATATTTGCTGGCTTCGATGGCCATTGCGTTGACCGACCAGGGTATGATATACTTGTTGATTTCCTCTGTCTTTTCCGGTGTCGCAATCAAATACCCGATACGTAAACCGGGTACGTTGTAGGCTTTAGAAATGGACTGTACCAATATCAGGTTGGGATTGTTCTTTATATCCGAAGGTTTCAGCATTTCTTCTGTAGTGAAGGCAACGTATGCCTGGTCGATTACAAAAGTTGTCTGACGGTTGGCGGCTATTAATTTCAGCAGTTCGGTACGGTGTATTAATTTCCCGTCCGGGTTGTTCGGGTTGCAAATCCAGCAGAAATCCTGTCCTTCCAGCGAGAGTTCCGAAAGATCGTCCGAAGTAGGAAAGAAGCTCACTTCATGTCCGTGTAGGAGGCAAGCGTCTTCATATTCCGAAAATGAGGGGACGGCAATTGTGGATTTCGCTCCCTTCCAAGTTTGTGCCAATAGATAAAAAGCCGTAATAGAGCCGTTTGTCACTACAACATTCTCTTCCTTTATTTCATAGCGACGGGCCAACAGACGTTTCAGCGAGCCGGCATCCGGTTCCGGATAGCGTGTCAGTTTATCGAACTGTCCGTTTAAATGTTCTTTCAGCTTTTCCAGATTGGCACCGTGCCATACGTTGGAACTAAAGTTTATCTTTACTTCATTCTGCGAATTGTAGAAATCGTCTCCGTGTCCGAATAGCATATAACTTATAATTTAATTAATGAATGTTGTTTGAATGACAAAGATAAGAATTTTCATATCGCAATTCCTATTTTTTATTTATTAAGCGCTTTGTAAATTGTATCCTGTATGCGGGGACGGATATCCAACTGTCCCAGCTTGTTGTTGGCACGGGTTGGATGGACACGGTTGGAAAGGAAAATATAAATCAACTTGTTGTCCGGATCAACCCAAAAGCATGTACCGGTATATCCGGTATGTCCGTAAACGGAAGCAGGCGCCAATATACCGCAAGGCGAAGCATTGGCATTTCCCGGGACAGGCTTGTCGAAGCCCAATCCCCGGCGGCTGGACGGGCTTTTGCTCTGTGTGAACAGGCGGCTTGTTTCGGCCGATAGATAAGGTTCGCCCCCATACGTCCCGAGGTTCAGGTACAGTTGGAGAACTTTTGCCAAGTCGTTGGCATTGGAGAACAGACCGGCATTCCCGGAGACACCTCCCTGGAATGCAGCCGCTTCGTCGTGTACATATCCGCGTAATAGTTGCCGGCGCACAAAACCATCATTCTCAGTCGGCACGATTTGCAGCGTATCCATCACATGCAACGGGTTGTAAGTCGTGTACCAGGCTCCCAGGCGGCTGAAGAAATCGTCGTGCAATAGTTCGTCCATCGGTCGCTTCATCTGGTTTTCCACCATCATCTTCAGTAGGATAAAGTTGATGCAACTGTACTTGTACTTTCCCCTGCCTGTCAGACGGGACTTCTTTATATCTTGTATAATTGTATCTTTAAACGTATCGTTTACGTAGAAATTACGCGCCACTTCGGTAGTGAAACCGGGCTTCTTTGTTTCCGATACCAACGAGGGAAGGTAAGTGAAGTCATTGCGTACATACGTCGTGGCATCGAAACGGACCGGATGGGTCGCATTTTTCGCAGAACTGTAGAGGCTGCCTTGGTAACTGTCTTTGTCGATAGCATCCAAGTAAAAGTTGATACTTGGCGTCAAGCCGGACTGATGATATAGCAGTTCCTTGATATTCAAATCCTTTTTGTCGGATTGCTTCAATTCCGGAACAAAATCGGAAATCTTGTTATTGAGGGTGAACTTCTTTGCGTCGTAAGCTTTCATGACAGCCAGCAATGTCCCGGTAGCTTTGGATGAAGAGGCCAGGTCGTACACGGCATTTTCGTCGACAGGCTGTTTTTTATCAAAACTATAATGGCCGAATGATTTGTTGTAGATAATCATTCCATCTTTGGCAACCAATACCTGGCAGCCGGGATAAGCATTCTTGTCCACTCCTTCCTGTGCAATTGAGTCGATAGCCTGCATGCGAATTGCGTTTAGCCCCACCTCTTCAGGTTCGTGGTAACCTAAGCGCGTTTTTTCCGTAAAGATGCCGCTTCCGGCATAATACAATCCGGGAATGGACACAGGTAGTTTCCCTTTAGCTGCAATTCCTCCGTAGATAAGCTGTGCTGCGTATTCCTGTGCCAGCGGAGTTCCTTCAAAAGCCATCACCACGGCTTTGGCTTTTGAGATGGAAGCCTTATATTCTTTACAGAAATAGGGAAGGGTAAAGAAGGTCAGTATGACTTCTTTCTTGGCTGTCAACTGACGTATAGCCTGACTTTCCGGAATACGGACTGTGTGTATGCCGAAAATAATCCGGTCGTATTTATCCAATTTCTTGTAAACTTGTTGGGTTTGTGCGGTTGTTGCTGTCCGGCTGATGCTGAATACCGCAACCGAGTCGTAGCGGGATAACATCTTGATGAAATCGCTGTCCGTATCATCGCCGATGGAGACAACCGCCGTTTTCTTTTTATCCAGTTGCTTCAAAGGAATAACGTTCTCTTCGTTTTTCAGCAACGTGATGGCTTCTGAATTCAGCTTGGCCGCCAGCCATGCGGCATGGGGGGAGTTGAGGCGTTCGGATAGTCCCTTGGTTTGGATAGGACGGTAATTGTTCAATCCGGAGATATATTTGTATTGAAGCACCTTCAGGCATTTGGCTTCGATGTCCTCCATCTTCAGAATGCCTTCGTCGATTGCTTCTTTTACAGCCTTGAAGTCGTTTACCGGAGCTGTTGGAGCCAGCAGGATGTCGTTCCCGGCCAGTAAAGCCATAACGGATGGGTTGTCGGACTTACGTGCCGAAGCCCCTTTCATCGCTAGGGCGTCTGTAAAACAGAGACCTGTAAACCCGAGTTTTTCGCGCAATATGCCGGTTACTATCGGTTTCGAAAGCGAAGCAGGTCGGTTTCGTGCCTTATCCAAGGCGGGAACAAACAGGTGACCGGTCATCACACCGGCAAAACCTTCGCGGACATATTCCCTGAATGGAAAAAGTTCAACACTGTCCAAGCGGGATAAATCGTGGTGCACAGTCGGAAGTGTATAATGGGAGTCTTCGGATGTATCGCCGTGACCCGGAAAATGTTTGGCGACGGAAATAATTCCTTCTCCTTCCAATCCACGCGAATATGCAATCCCCTTTTCAGCTACGGCATGCGGATTTTCTCCAAAAGAGCGGAGACCGATAACCGGATTTTCCGTATTACTGTTTACATCCATATCGGGTGCGAAGTTGATGTGGATGCCCATTTCTTTGCATTGGCGGGCTACTTCGCGGCCATATTCCAGAATTAAGTTATTATCCTCAATCGCTCCCAACATCATATTCTTCGGGAAACGCGTGGTACCGGCAAGGCGCATGGACAGCCCCCATTCGCCATCTAGGGAAACCAGCATCGGGACGCGGGATGCCTTTTGCAGACGGTTTGTCATTTCCGCTTGTGTCACCGGGTCGCCTTTATGGAACAGAATACCGCCGATTTTTACCTCATTTACATAACGTGTCAGGCGTTGTATGTTGCGAGTGTCGGTTTTCAGGTCGGCAATAACCATGAAAAGCTGGCCGATACGTTCGTCATAGCTCATCGTATCGAAAATTGAATCCACCCAATGATTCATCTTTTCTTTATCGACGGAGCGGTAAAAGTTCGGCGTTGTCTGTGCTAATCCGGAAAGTGCGCAAACACAGCTAATTAAGAGGATATATATCTTTTTCATCTTCACTAAAGCATAATTACTCTCCAAATGTAAGAATTTTACTGTTATATTTTTATCTTTGGAACGTTTACCAATTAATTTTAATCTAATTCAAAGACGTATGCGAAGAAGACATTTTATGAAGTTGGCCGGTTTGTTGGCCGCTGTACCAGCATTGAAAGCAAGCAATGAGGTTGAAGAAATCACCGGAAGTACGGTGGCAGTAGAAAAAGAGATTTACGAATGGCGTATCTATACGCTGGTGGGCGAAGGCACGGAGTTGGACACCTTTTTCAAGGAAGTGCTTATTCCGGTTTACAATCGAAAGAAGATTCAAGTGGGAGCTTTCGTGCCTTATAAGAAAGAAGAAAAGGAACGCCGGTTGCTCCTTTTCGTTTATCCGGATATAACGACTTATTATAAAGTGAAACGGGAAATCTGGAACGACAGTACTTTCCGTAAAGCTGCGCAACCTTTTTATGATGCGACAGCGCCTAATCCGGTGTATACCAATTTCGAGTCGTTCCTCTGCGAAGCATTCGACAAAGTGCCGCAACTCCATCAGCCGGACAAAGACCGCACGCTGTTTGAACTGCGAACCTATCACAGCCCCAACGAGGAAGCGAACCAGCGCAAAGTTGCCATGTTCAACAAGGACGAACTGGCTATCTTCGACAAGGTGGGAATAAATCCTGTCTGCTACGGAGAGATACTGGCCGGTTCGCGCATGCCTGCTTTGATGTATCTTACCTGGTATAAGGATGAGCCGACGCGCAATGCCGCTTGGGCTAAGTTTGGTGCGCATCCGGACTGGAAAAGAATAATGGGATTACCGGAATATGCTTATACAGCTACGAACAATCAGAGTTTGTATTTGTCACCGTTGGATTATTCTCAAATATGATTATGAAACGTGTCTATATTCTTGCTCTATTCCTTAGTTTTGTCATTCTTGCCGGGTATGCTCAAACGGAAGAAACTATCGATGAAGAAGGTAAAGTTCCGGCTTATACTTTACCGGCCCTATTGGAGAGTAATGCCGGCCGGAAGATAACCACGGTAGAGCAGTGGGAAGAAATTCGCCGTCCGGAATTGCTTACCCTCTTTACCGAACAAGTTTATGGCAAATCACCGGTAGGAGAGGTAGACGTCTCTTACCGGAAATTGGATGATAATCACAGTGCTGTGGAAGGCAGTGCTACCCGCAAACAGATAGAAATCACGTTCAGTAAAAATGGAGTTCGGCGTAAAGCGTTATTGTTATTGTATTTGCCTAATCAGATAAAGACACCTGTCCCTGTTTTCTTTGCCTGCAATTTTCAGGGAAACCAGACTATTAGTACAGATCCTGATATTATCGTTTCTTCAGACAATCCGCGTGGATGTGCTCAGTCCCGTTGGCCGGTTTCTAAAATTATTGATGCAGGATACGGATTGGCTACTGTCTACTATTTCGATTTCTTTCCTGATCGGAAAGACGGACATGCCGAAAGTGTACTTGCTCTTTTTGGAATTCGGGGAGAGCAAGATATTGCTTCAGATGGCGGGCAGGCTCTTTCTGCCTGGGCTTGGGGCATCAGCCGGATGATGGATTACTTTGAAACAGACCGCCAGATTGATGCTTCGCGCATTATTCTGATGGGACATTCCCGTCTGGGTAAGGCTGCACTTTGGGCCGGTGCACAGGATTCACGCTTTTCTATCGTTATTTCCAACTGCTCGGGATGCGGAGGTGCAGCTCTTTCAAAAAGGGCATTCGGGGAAACGGTCGGTACTATTAATAACGCTTTTCCGCACTGGTTTTGTAAGAATTTCCGGCAATATGGGAGAAACGAAGTGGCTTTGCCTGTCGACCAACACGAATTGATAGCTCTGATTGCTCCACGTCCGGTTTATGTTGCAAGTGCCGAGGAAGATTTGTGGGCTGACCCAAAAGGGGAATTCCTTTCCGCTTTCTATGCCGGCGATGTGTATCGGTTGTATGGCTTGGAAGGATTGCAATCGGATGTGATGCCGGTTGTTAATTCGCCGGTTGTTCACCGTGTAGCTTATCATATCCGGACAGGAAAACACGATGTAACGGACTTTGACTGGGAGAATTACATTAAATTTGCCGACAAATGGCTAAAATAATTCAGACCGATTTGCACATCAAATATTTATTTCGTTACTTTGCACCCGCTTTACGTAATCTCTGTCGGGAAAAGTAGCCCGTTATATTGCGTTTCATTAAACATTACAATTAAAAAGCTATAAACAATGGATTTAATTAAAGTTGTAGAAGAAGCGTTTGCTACAAAGAAGGAACATCCTTCATTTAAAAGTGGTGACACGATTACAGTAGCTTACCGTATTAAAGAAGGTAACAAGGAACGTATCCAGCAGTATCGTGGTGTTGTTATCCGTATCTCTGGACACGGTGACAAAAAACGTTTCACGGTTCGCAAAATGTCTGAGAATGTGGGTGTGGAAAGAATTTTCCCGATTGAATCACCGTTCATCGAAAGCATCACTGTTAACAAACTTGGTAAAGTACGTCGCGCTAAATTGTATTATCTGCGTGCTCTTACCGGTAAGAAAGCAAGAATCAAAGAAAAGAGAGTGTAATCTCTCCGGTTCTATTGCCATACAAAAAAGCCATTCGGTTCGTTCCGGATGGCTTTTTTGTTTTTAACTCTTAACCTAAATATTTCACAAAGCCTTTTAATATACGGAACAGGTGTTACCGGAGATATAAAAAAAGCTACTGATATAAATGAATTTTCATACCGACGAATCTCTGATTTTTATAGGAACAATTTTAATGTTGATAATTATCAGCCAACTGGCCGACGGTTATCAACCAGCTGGCCGATAATTATGAGCCAACTGGCTGACGATTGTCAGCCAGTAAATACCTTGAATACTAATGCTTGTATGATAGGGAGGAAATTTTTATTTGACTGGAGGGTTCTTTTATTCTTGCTGACAGATTTCAGAGTTCTTGCCGGGAGCATGTTTTTTATAGGGAAATGATGGCTACAATTTCACCCGATGGAACAATTCATTGAGCGTGTAAGTAACGGTGAATCCCGTGAAACTGCTTTGTAACACATTGCTATTCAGTTGTGTACGGTCATGGAAGAAGGCAACGTTGATGCGTCCGTTTATCACAGGGAAACCGAATCCGGCCGTGACTCGCCAAGAAAGACCGTTCTGGCTGCTTACATGCATGTATGGGGTGGAAAGCCCGGCCCCGATTTTGTATTCCGTGCGTTTCCAGAAACTGTCGGAAGGATATTGGCTGGGAAGGTAGCAAACACCTGCTCGTAATTCGTGTGCGTCATGAAACGTGACGCGGCTTGCTCCCGACGTCAATGAACTGTAACGACGGAACAAATAATCCAATCCGTACGTCCATTTCTTATATAGGAGAGAACTGCCAACCGTTACCGATTGGGGAAGTGTTTGCCGGCTTTTCTTCATTGCATAATCATAACTGCCGGCGCTTTCCGTGATGGTTTGGGTTTTTTCCATGGCGATTTTCCGCCCCAGACCGTAAACGGCTCCAACTGTCAGGTAAAGTTCGCGTCCCAACGCCCGGTGGTATTGAACTCCGAAATCGGCAGAGCAAGTATATCCGTAAAGCGCTTGTGAGACTGCCATTGTACTCTGACTTTCCGATTGCGACATGTTTCCGAAAATATAATTGACTGTGGCTCCCACCGACAACGAGGGCAGGAGCTTAAATGCGTTTGCCAGGTAAACGCGTGACAGTCCGCCGTCTCCGGAGAAAGTACTTGTATAATATGAACCCGGCGAACCTTCCAATTCCTGTGTACTTTGGAAATAGTAACCAACCGAACTATAGGGGGCCAGTCCCACGGCTGCATACCAACGTGGAATGATGCGGCCGGCCATGACGAAACGCGACAGATTGCCGGTGAAAGCATCGTGGCTGCTTCCCTTCGACTTGTACGATTCCCATTTGGCAAAGGCTGACACTTCGGCAAGCAGCCTGCAAGTATCGATACCCGTCAGCCCAGCCGGATTGTCCGCATTGATAAGCTGTTTGTTGCGCATACCGGCGGATACGCCGCCCATCGCAGCATTCGAACCATAAAGTCCTGTTTCTATTTCGCCTATTCCGAACATGGAGTAAGGCGAAGAGGTCATTACGTTTTGGGCCGTGAGGGAGGTGGCTGGCAGAAGAAAGGATAAGAAAATGTATTTAATAGCTTTCATATACTTTAAAAGTTAATTGTAAAGTAACGGGTGAACTTCCTTGCTGGTCACGGAATGTAAGGTTGCGGAAGGTCTGAATGTATGTATCTTCGTCGAATACTAACTGTAAACTGTGTTTATACATACCGGAAGCACCGAGTTCTTCTTGTAGAAAAGTGGTGATGTCGAAATAATAGTACGTATTTTCGGAGTAAGTATCGTCTTTCTCCAGAACACCGCTCTGCACTTCGTTCCCGAGATAATCTTTCACAGCATCGGTCACGACATTGTTTTCGTCCGTTATATAAAGATATATGTTGTCAGGAAGCGTATTGTAGTCCGAATATGTACTTGCTTCCGGGTATATCTTTAGATAGGCGGATTCGATGGAGACCCGTTTACCTAACTGAAGGATGTTGTTCAGATGGGGAAATTTCAGCCGGGTATACCAGCCGATGCCGGCAAACAGGAAGCCCCGGTTGTCCAACGCCGCCGATTCCATTTCTACACCTTTGGCCGGAAGATTCTCAAGCACAGTTCCTGTCCGGTCGTGGTCGATATGGTAAAATTGAGTGGTGGTGTTGGCCGATATCACACACTCCTGTTCGTTGACTAAGTCATCCATGATATGATAACGTAGTATTATCGCTGAAGCCGTGTCGCCGACACTGAACGAATACATGCTTTGACAGGAGGCGTCGGGAACAATAACAAGCCCTTTGAAATATGTCTCAAAACGGTCGGAGGAGACTGATAGGTCGCGTGTATGCAGACGTGTCAGCATATCTTGTCCTAATTCGTCAGGTAGACGTATTTCTACATCTACTCCGGTCCGGGGCCTGAAGGTACAAGTCGCAATCGGTTCCGGGTCGTACATGAAAGAGGAATTGTTGTAAAGATAACCATTGTCGTTCAGCTCTACTTTTTCTTGCAAACAGTGTACGGTGAAAGTCTGATACTGACTTGTGTCTCCCAAGGAATAACCGGCGTATTTTAAGGATAGAACCAGAGAGTCGAGCACAACCTTTTCGGATGCGTCCGTATTATATGCCGGAGTATTGTAGGGCAGATAGGCCGACGAAGTCACAGTCCCCCAATATGCATGTGTATAACGTCCGATTAGTGCCAAACCTTGCCCGTCTGTTTCCAAAGAGTCTATTAAAGAGGAGGAAAGTGTAACGGTACAACTGTCTACGCTTATATTACGGAAGGCCGTTTTGACAAGGTTATCGCCAAAAGAGTTATTCTCATCGTAACAGGAAAAAAGGCTACTGCCTATCAAAATGATGGAAATGATAATAAGTGTCTTATTCATTATGAGTACAATTTGTCGATAGCAAAGAACTTTAATCCGTGTTTATTGTGCAAGAAAAACCTGTCGATGGAAGAATTCCGTCAATTAACCGGAGAAAAAAGAGGATTAAGCGACATATATCCGATTATTGCATTATTTCCGGTTTTCGTCCTTTTTATAGCATCGTTTGCCGGAATAAATAGTCTGTTTGCCGATTTTTTTTGCAAGGAAGAGAAAAGGCTTGTTTTTTTGCATCCAGAAAAAAACAGAAACAAGTTTGATGATGACACACAAAAAATTATGGATGCTTCTTGTAGCGTTGCTCCCTGTCATAATTACTTCATGTAGTGATGATGACGATGAAGATTTAATTGGTAACTGGGTCCGCGTATCTGACTTTGACGGTCTGGCACGTTATGATGCTGCCGCTTTTTCAATTGGAAACAAAGGGTATATAGTTGGAGGTTATACAGGTTCTCCCAGTATAGGTCGCCTTTCCGACCTTTGGGAGTATGACATGGATAATGACGCATGGACGCAAAAAGCAAATTTTCCCGGGGTTCCCCGTAATTCGGCTGTTGCTTTTACCGTGGATGGCAAAGGATATATAGGAACCGGATATGACGATAACGAAAATAAGTTAAACGATTTCTATGAATATAATCCCACTACTAATACGTGGACGAAAAAAGCCGATTTTCCAGGTTCGGCACGTTATGCGGCTGTCGGTTTCGGAGTAGCCGGCAAAGGTTATATCGGTGCCGGATACGATGGGAATTATCTGAAGGATTTTTATTCTTTCGACCCGTCTGCCAACAGTTGGACACAAATTGTCAGTATCGGTGGAACCAAACGTATGGGAGCGACCAGTTTCGTTATCGATGATATTGCTTATGTATGCTGCGGTATTAATAACGGAACCTATGAAGATGATTTTTGGAAATATAATCCGTCGACCGGGCAATGGACGCAGCTTCGGGATATATCCGACTCGTCCGATGAGGATTATGACGACGATTACAATATCGTCCGGATGTATGGCTCGGCCTTCGTTATCGACGGAGTAGCCTATCTGACATGCGGAGAGCAGGGAAGTGTAAGGGGCGATACCTGGAAATACTATCCTTCAACCGATTTATGGGAGCAGGTACATAACTTTAAAGGCAGTACGCGTACGTTGTCTGTTGCTTTCTCCAATGGAAGCAGAGGTTTTATCGCTACGGGTAAAAGCGGCACCTATCGCTATGATGATATCTGGGAACTTCATCCATATGATTATGACCCGGATGATGATTGATGTGATGATGATAAAAGCGATGAAAAGGAGAAAGATGGTTCTTTGGAGCCTGATATTGCTGCCGCTGCTGATTATTCTTTTTTATTTCTGTCGCGGAGAAATGGGGTCTTCGCGCAGCCGGCAACCGGAGTTGCAAACGTTTCAATTGGGGAATGGTTGGGGATATAAAATTTTGGTGAATAAAAAGACGTTGATTTATCAACCGACCATTCCCGCAATTGACACGGTTTGTCCCTTCCCCGATGAGCGTAGTGCCCGGCGTACGGGACTTTTGGTATTGAATAGGTTAAAGCATAATTTAGATATCTCGGTAACTATGGAAGATTTAGAACATTCACTCTCTGATTAGAAAAGAAGATTTTCAACATTAAGAAAAGGCCGGCCAGCGATGGTAGGCCTTTTTTTCTTATATGTACCGCCAAGCCGTTTGATTTCGGTTGCTGTATTGATTTTATTGCGTGAATCTCTGCAACTTATAGTGTACTATTTTGTTTCTTTTAATAGATGTATGCTAAATAGCAACAGAAGTCTATTTTATGGGGAAAAAGAAGAAAATAATACGATACCTGTCTGTGGCGATATTATTATCGGCCGCTGCCCTGTTCTTGCTTAATTTTCACCTGACAAAACGTTTGGAACGGTATCTGAAAAAGGAGCTGATACAGCGTACGGCTGATGCTACCGATGGTTTTTATCGTCTTTCGTTCGACGATTTGTCCATTAGTTTTTTTAAAGGAGAATTAAAAATGAAAGGAGTCCGGCTGCAGCCCGATTCTGCTGTATTCCGTAGCTGGACGGCTAAGGACAGCTTGCCTGCAACTTATGTGACGGCCGATGTCGGTGTCATTGATTTTAAAGGGGTAAATTTAGTATGGAGGTGGAATTATAAACAATTACATTTTAATTCTTTTGAGATAAAGCATTCCGAAATAGCAGTATTTAATTCTTATTATTCTTCCCGTACGGAGAAGAAAGTCAGGCAGGCTGAAACGAAAACTTTGTATGAAGTTATTTCTCCTTATATCGATATTTTGAGCGTACAGGTATTGAACTTGGAAAATGCGAGTGTTTTCTATACGGTAGAAAATCCGGTTTCGCCGATTGTCTATCGTCTTGCGAATGCCGATTTCCATGCTTATGGATTTTATTTGGATGAATATTCATCGGAGAGTGGTAAGTTGTTGTATTGTAATGATTTCGATTTTGTTGCCAATCAGCCACAACGATTATTGGCGAATAATGATTTTACACTTGAGACAGATAGTATGTGGTTGAGCACAAAAGATTCGGTTATTTCTATTTCCAATATTCATCTTCAGCCGCAAGGACAATTGTGGAAAGAAATGAAACAAAGGCCGGATAGTTATCTGGATGCACTGATTAAAGCGGTGGAAGTTAAGGGTATTGCTTTCAGACGCGAAAAAGCATTGAATTATCTGACTGCCCATTCCTTTCGTATTAAACAGCCGGATATCAGTGTGTATGGATTTACAGATGAACATGCTGCATCTGAAACAGCCGGGCAGCAAGAAGCAAACCGGATGAATACGGATTCCTTGGTTCGTTCTTTGTCATTGTATGAAATTATATCCCCGGTTCTGCATAGTGTAGCCATCCAGGTAATTGGAATTGAAAAGGCAAAAATGCAGTATTCGTTTGCTGTAAAAGGTACAACGGAAGTTTATAAATTGGCAAATTTTGATTTTCAGGCAAATGATTTTCGGGTAGATTCACTATCCGAAGTCAAACACGGCTTTTGGTATTCGAAAGATTTTGCTTTTGAAGCGAATGATATAGACGGTATGATGGCTGCTCATAATCATCGTTTTGCTATAAAACGTATGGTGTTGAATACCGGAAGCGGTGATTTCAGTATAGAGAAATTTCGTCTTCGCCCTTTATCCATGCGGAGTCGCAACGATTATATGTCCGGCTCGATTGACACTCTTAATATTCGGGGTTTGCGGTACGATAATGGAATTAGTGCCGAGAAATTTAAGATTGATTATCCCCGGTTTCATTATGTCAGAGTCCCGGCAACCCGAAAAAAAGAAGCAGCAAATAAAAAGCCGGTAGATAGTCGTGTGGATGTGGAGGCTATCCTGAATCCGTTTTTGCGCTATTTGTCTGTTAGAGAGTTTCGCCTGAATAATGCAGCTATTATGTTTGACGATAATTGTGCGGATGAACCGGTTACTTATCAATTGAATCATTTTAATTTCTTTGCATCCGATATTCTGGTAAATAAGCAGACAAACAAAGGTTCCGGCTTGTTTTTCAATTATGGAAATATGGGGTTTAGTTTCAGTGATTTTGATAATTATTTACCTGGGAAAGAGTATAAATTATCCATTCGTAAAGGTCAATATTCGACAGTCAAAGGTATATTGAGCTTGAAAGATGTCCGGTTGATGCCTCAGGATTCTTCCTGGAAGAAAGCTCCGCCTACTTATTTCAGTATTCAGACTCCGGATATTTACGTAACCGGATTAAAGCATTTGCCGGAAAATCTGACAAAGAATTTACATCTGGAATCTTTTTGCGTTGAATCTCCTGAAATACGAGTGTTTAGAACGAATGAAGCGGGCATGTCCTTAGTCCTGAACAGGTTTGAAATAGATAAGATTTCCTGGGATAGCACATTATTGGAGGTGGGTACTGTCAATCTGCTAAATCCGGTTGCCGGTATTTGTCCGGGCCCTTCGTTTCCTGTTGTGCACCGCAAGGATTCGTTTTCTGTCGATATTGCAGATATGTATGACCTGCTTGGAAATATAGCCGGGAGAATCTCTTTGCATCGGTTCAATTTGAAGGATGCAGAACTCAATTATGCTTTCCGGGGAAATGCCGATACGTTGGAACATCAAAAACTGGATACAACAAATCTGGTGGTGGAAAATTTGGTTGTGGATAATGAAAAACGGAATTTTTCATTGGGAGATATCCGTTTCTCTACTCGTAATCTGGCTTTTCCATTGGATAACGGTTTTTATACGTTAAAGATAGGCCACGTAGATTTGACAAAAGCGAATTTGAATGTCGAGCGTTTACATTTGGTATCTCTTTATCCTAAAATGGAATTTGCTTATTTGCAGCCGCATCATAAAGACTGGTTTGACGTAAGTGTGGAGAAATTGAATTTTTCCGGTATTGATTTTCCGGCTTATTTTACTGATAAAATCCTTCGGATAAAAGAGGTGCGGATAGGGGATGCCGTATTGCGTAATTTCAAGAACCAACAGATTCCTGTCCCACGTCATATCGTTCCAATGGTTTATTCAGGATTGCAAAAAGCTCCGCTGAAGTTAGATATAGCTCGGGTAGGAGTGACTAATTTGTCGGTTGTTTATGAAGAACTGGCCCTAAAAGGAACTTCTCCCGGGAAGTTGTTCTTTACGGGAATGAATGGTACTTTTTCCGGTTTTACAAATATTGTTTCCGTACCGGAGCAGTATATACGGCTTGATGCGAATGGTAAATTGATGGGAAAAGGTTATTTTACCGCAACATGGTTGCTGCCGGTCGATTCCCTGAACGACCGTTTCGTGCTGAATGCCCGGATGAGTGATTTCGACCTGACTGCCTTGAACGAACTGATTACTCCGTTAGCTTCGGCTGAAATACAAAGTGGTCGTTTGAATGAATTCATATTCCGGACGGAGGCTTCGAGCAAAGGAGCAACAGTCGATATGCTGTTCCTTTACGATGATTTGCGGGCGGCTCTTTTAAAGGAAAAAGACGGCCAACTGGTTGATAAAAAGTTTTTGACAAGTCTCGTGAATCGTGTACTTAAACATGATAATCCCGATAAAACCGGAAAAGAACATAACAAACCAAGACATTCAACTGTTACAATAATAAGAGACCCTTATCATTCCACGTTCAATTACCTGTGGCAAATTCTTCGTCCGGCCTTAGTTGAATCGGTCGGCGTTTCCAAAAAGAAACAAGATACGGCGAAAGGTATTATGACTTTCTTTACAAAAGTGAAGAACTTCTTTCACGGCAAAAAGAAATCTCCGTCAAGGAAGTTGTCCGAAGTGGAGGAGAAGGAGCAGATTTCATTAGATTTTGAACCGGTTAATAAATAAAAGTATGGAATATGTAATAACTCATTACCCTGATAAAAAGCGTTTTGAAACGAAGATGGATGGAGTAACGGCCTTTGTACAGTACCGTCTGGTAGATGGAAAATTAGATATTATTCATACGATTGTACCACCTGCAATCGAAGGCCGTGGAATCGCATCCGCATTGGTGAAGTATGCCTATGATTATGCTTTGGCCAACGGTATGAAACCATTAGCCACTTGTTCTTATGCGGTAACCTGGCTTCATCGTCATCCGGATTATGCGCAATGATTTTATTCTTTGATAGTAATTCCGAGTATTCGTGCCAACTCCAGTGCTTGCAGTGATGTAACGGAGACTCCCCGTAGTTCGCTGACTGTCGGTGCACTCACACGAATACCGGATATTTCGGAGCTTGAGAAATCAATTCCTTTTAGTTTAGTATGATAAAACTCACTTTCAGTCAAGTTGCACTTCTCAAAGTTGATGTAAGAAAATTGACAATCCTCCATTCCTGCGTTTCTCAAATCGCAGTTTATAAAGTCTACATGTCCCAACTTACTCATAGAAAAATTGATGTAATCTCCTTTGCATTCCCTGAATAACACATGGTTGAAAATCCCGTCCGAAAAGTTTGTCCCAATCAGCTTACATCCGATAAACTCCACTCGGTGAAATCCACATCCTGTCAGTTTTACGTTTGATAAATCGCAATTACGGAATACAATGTCACTGAATTGTGATTTTTTTATGTAGCATCCCTGGAAATAGCAATTTGCGAACAGACATGATTGGACAGATAGATTACTTTTCTGTAACTCCTCTATTAGTTGATTTTTAAAGGCGTATTCAATCAAGTCTTCTTCATTCTTCTCCAATGCGGTCTCAATAGAAACATCTTCATGGAGTATTTTTGCCAAGCGGGGCTGTGTTATTTTCATCTATGGAACTTCTTTTGTTTATGTAGGAATGTTTGGTGATAGATGAAACAAAAGTAAGAAAAATATCCTATTCTATCTATCGAGTTTGGAAAATGACCTATAATATATAATTTTGCAGAAACTTAAAAAGAACAATGATGAAAACGGAACCTCTTGCCCGGCAATCTCTTTTCTTGTACCATAGTATTGCTATATTGACTGTCGTTATATGGGGAACAACGTTTGTCTCGACCAAGATATTAATCAATACAGGTTTGTCCCCGGTCGAAATATTGCTTTATCGTTTTGTCTTGGCTTATTTCTGTATCCTGATAGTATCGCATAAAAAGCTTTGGGCAAGCAGCTTGAAGGACGAATTTTTGATGTTGCTTTCCGGGATATGTGGAGGTTCTCTTTATTTTATTGCGGAGAATACCGCTTTGGGAATAACATTGGCCTCCAATGTCTCATTATTGATTTGTACGGCTCCTGTTATCACTACAATATTGTCCGGTATTTTTTATAAAGAACCTTTGCAAAGGAATGTGTTATATGGTTCATTGGTTGCTTTGGCGGGAGTGGGGTTAGTTGTTTTCAATGGTAGTGTTTTGCTGAAGATAAATCCGTTAGGTGATTTCCTTACTTTGGTGGCGGCGGTTTCGTGGGCTTTTTATTGTATTATCCTGAAAAGGCTTAGTCGTCATTATCCGGTATTATTTATCACGCGGAAGGTATTCTGCTATGGAATTCTTTCCTTGTTTGTCTATTTTATATTTGTCCCTTTGAAAATGAATTATGAGTTGCTTAGACTTCCTGTTGTTTATTGTAACTTATTGTTTTTAGGTTGTATTGCTTCCATGCTTTGTTATCTGATGTGGAACACGGCTGTCCGTTTCTTAGGTGCATCCAAAACCGCCAATTATATTTATGTCGTTCCTTTGGTTACTCTTTTAACCTCTGCCGCATTCTTGTCCGAGGCGTTGACAGTTACCTCTTTAGCAGGCGCTTTTTGTATCATAGGCGGGGTCTATATTGCCGAAAAAGCATCGAAAAGGAGCAAGAAAAGTAACCGTGCCTGAGCGTGTCACATTTCACCTTCTGTCTGTGAATACCAGGTCCATCCATTGATTTGGATTTGTATAGCCTGCCATAAATCCGAGGAGGTTTCTGAAAAGAAAAAGATGATTTTGTATTCATCCTGCCGGTCCAGATATTCCTGTACTCCCCAATTATTCCCTTCCATATCGGTCATGGCGAGAAAATCAATCAGGTTGATGTCAAAAACCTTTTTCCCTGTTGCCTTTTCGGTTACCGTAAAGTGAGTTTGCCGGTTCTCCATCAATCGCATTGTATTCATTTCTACGACTGCCGCGGAAGGGCTTTTTTGTTCTTTGTAATAAGGACGAAAACTCAGGACATCGTCATTTAGTAAGGAATTATCATAAGCCAGGTATCCGTTTGCTTCAATGATTTCATAGTTGTAATCATCCATATTCAAATTCCAGGCTTTCGTAGAACTATTGGGTGTATTTCCCTGTGAGTATCCTTGAAAGACGAATCGTACTTTATTCGTGTCTTTTATCAGGTTTATGACTTCCGTTTGATTAGCCATTCCGGAAAAATTCACATGATGAATTTCTCCATACCAAAGGGGGTCCAGTTTCTTATCAATGATACGGGACTCTTCACGTTTTAGCCGTAATTTCATCTCTGTAATATCGGATTCTCCATTAAGTGTCGCAATATCGTAGGATTCGTGCACACCTGCCCATGCCAGAAACTGGTATTCTCCGACAGGTAATTCTACTTCCATTAGATAATTACCTGTAGCTAAGATGCTTCCCTCTTCTGTCTGCCGGAACAGGAACTTGCCGTCTTTATCAAATACGTAAAGTTCCACCTTGTCAACCTGGGTATGGAATGCATCTGTAAAAAGCATATTATAGTCATATTTGAATTTGACATACAAACGGCATTCCGGAAGTTCCTCTCTAATACTTTCACAAGAGGTTATTATGCCGGCGACAGCGAAAAGAACTCCTAATGTTATATAATACAATAAGCTTTTTGGTTTCATATTTTCAATGTTTTCAATTTCTGTAAAGTATAAATAAAGAGGGGTGTCGGTAGTTATTTCTCCGCCCCCTCTTTTTAGACAAAACTAAAGCAAGTGATGGCCTCTAAATCAAAATTCTTCTTCCTGGCTATACCATGTCCAAGGATTCACATTGATTTGGACGGACAACCAATTTCCTTCTTCTTCGTCCGGCTCATTTGTGCCTGGCTCCGGAATGGTAGGATATCCGGGACTATTGAATTTAGTAACATTAATATCATAAACTGAATTACGGACTACACCAAATTCCCCTAATTCATTTATCGCATCCTTTGTATCATCGTGTTTAATGATTGCTTTGTAATAACAGGTTGCTTCGGCATAATAAGTAAGATTGCCTACACTCCTAGCCCGATTCGGACCAGATTGAATTATCTTCTCTTTTGTGTCTGCGAAAGCACTCATTGTTGTTGCTATATCTCCTGCATTATTCGGAAGTTCTACTTCACCGATACCTATTCCTTCCGGTCCTAGATATCGATTGAAAGCATTGGTTAATGCGGTCGGGACAATAGAGGGGTCTTCTTGACTGAATTTATAGGTCAATTCCGCTTCAATCCAGTTCATTAATGTAGTAAAAGTATAATAACCGCCATTAATCAGCATCCAATCGCCATTACTTTCCTGATTCATTACTGGAGTATCAGAGTCGGGCAGTTTATATTCGGCAGGGATGAATTTTATTTTGAACAATACATGTGTCGTATAAGCATGCATATTGTATGGTGCATCCTGTGTATTTTCAAAGCAATATTTACTTTCGTGATTACCCAACCACTCGTCTCCTGTCACATTAAATTCATTAATATAATGATAGTCGAGACTTCCGTTTTGAGAGTCATAATTGGGATCTCTTCTATAAGAACCTAATTTATATTGGTCGAATGGGGCACGGAAACCACCTCCGTTCAGTTCATACCATGTTGCGACTCTTTCGGATACGGGAAAATATTTTGTATTGGTGACATTCAATGCCCATCCGCCGTTATTCAAATCAATAATAGCCGGGGCTTCTGTGTTCGTTTCAATATTGACACGAACTTTAGCTACTACGCGGTCGATTTTGACGGATAATGGGCTTCTATTAGCAGCCTCTACCGTTTTATAAAGTTTCAGTTCAGTATCTTCTCCTCCTTCTAAAGAAGGTTCCAGCCCTCCTTTCGCATTTGTCATCATAAATCCCTCTATGGAAGATATATTCCCGACATCTTCTGTGATTGCAGCATTGATATCGCTATACTTCTTTCCTACAGTATTATTTAGATGAGGAAAATTCTCGGAAGGATTTGCAACAAGCAAAATACGTTTGGATGTTGCCGGAACTGTAAAAGCATTGCCGGGGTTGCCGGTAGGTCGTCCGTCATCGGTAATTCCTGCTTCCTCGTTTCTTAATTCCATATCGGCAGTCACTATCGGATCTGCATCCATAGTAAAGAAAATAGCTCTGATACTCTTTATTTTCGATTCCTCCGCAGAGCCATTTTCCTGGTTCGGATTATTCAGGCCACGAGTGGACGGAGTGGATGGGGTAATCACTTTCAAAGCTACCCATGCATCCCCTTTCGGGTCTGTTACGATATCATCATCTCCATTCGAAATGATGTCATTATTACATGCGGCAAATATCATCGTTGCCAATGTAAACATCAAAAAAAACTTCTTTTTCATTTTACAATAATTAAATAGTTATTAATCAATTCACTTATCCCTTTTCTTCTATATTATCAGTTATTTACTCTTCCTGATTGAGTAATGTCAATTTTTATACGTTTCACACTACTGCCATTTTTGGATGAACCGGGGTTTCCAATGGTGGTCAGATAGACAATCCCATTTCTTTCCGAACCATAATTAGGCAATACTTCAATATATATTATCCCATCATCCACCGTAATATGTTCCGTATCATTCCGGTCACTATCCGGGATGGAGGAGCGCAGTTTAATCCAGCTTCGGGGATTGTCATTTCCGTCTTCTACGTAAGCGGAGAGACTATAATAATTAATCTCTGATTTTAGGGGGTCCAAATTGCTTGTCGGCATGAACCGTAATGTATCGCCTTTTGTAGAGATAGCATTCCGTTGCCTGATATGAATCTGTTTTTCCAGATTTCCAAGTTTCAGGGTCACAGAAGCATTTATCCTTTTTGTGCCGTCAATGGCTATCAGGCCCTCCTCATGCCACTGAAGCCTGTTGGAAACAAAAACGCCTATCGGAGTTATACGGGGAGAAATATTATTTTCAACGATAGGAATTTTGCCGTCTTCCGGATATGAGAGGTGAAACGAACCTTCTTCTACATCCATTTCATTATCCGTTATACTTCTTGCATCCGGAAAGTCCTTTTTACAATCGGTTATCACATTAAAAGCTTCATGGGTCGTACTATTATTGGAATAAGCAATAAATACAGAGTTGCTTACCGCCAGATAATAGTCATTATTCGCTATAATCTCATAAGAATTACTATCATCCACCAATATCGTGAAATCGAGAGCGGTGTTGGAAGCTTTGGATATTTTAGCATCCTCCACCGAGTCATAACCCGGCCCTTTGACTGTTTTGATGGTGAACTTATAAGCGCGGTTGCGAAGTATATTCATCGACTGCAAAGTGTCGTCAACAATCGCCATTTTATAATAATAATCCTGATTCTCATAGCTCCCCTGAATAATTATATAAGGCTCGTTCCGTTTGTCTGATTCATATAAATATATCGGGTTGTTTTCCGTGCTTTGTCCTCCTGTCACGACTTCTGTCGTAACCAAAGGGGATGAGTAAGCCGCATCATATTGATACTCTGTCAAATTAGATGTATTATCCATGATGGAACCGTCAAGATTATGCCATTGTCCTTGTCTGGGAACATTGACTACCGTCATTATCCCTTTCAACTTGAAATTGGAAGCATTATTGATAATCATCAGTTTAGCCACAGACCGGATTAGTTGTAACGAACTTTTATCACTGTTTTCTATTTTGGTGGTATTGTCTATCTTGTCTACTTCCAGCAGATAACTCATTGGAATAGGCTCGTCGGCACCATTATAAGGAATGGTTGTGAGCGAGGGACTATCCAATGGTTCGGTCCGTAAATTCTTACAAACTTCAGATAAGGTCGTTATACCCGGATTTATTCGGGTTAACAAATTATCCGCATTAAAATCATACCCAGTGACATTGTCTCCATAATAAAACCGGCTTTGCGGATTAGCCAATATTAATAACTGATATTTGTTGCCGGCAGGTTGTTTGGTCAGTATTACAAACCTTTTCCCCACCAGTTCAAAAGCCTGAACAGCTTCAATAAAAGTTGCATTTTCCCCATTCCCCTTGAACACAAGAATCCAAGGAGTTTTACCAACCTTGTTTTCATTATCTGTACCCTTTGTTGAAGGCAGTTTGTAATCGTTGGCGCGGGCAAAGATTTCAATCCGTACCTTATCGTCCGATGTTTCTCCTTCGTCCGGATGCCCGGAGGAAAGAACTTCGTGCTCACAAGCTGTCATCAGTAAGAGTAGAAGCATACTGAGAAGATGAATTATATATATTGTCTTTTTCTTCATTTTTTTACACATCGAAGTGAATACCCGAAATGAGCGCTGATAGATTTGGGCATAGTGGATGGATAATTGAATTCCATACTCCAAATATTACTATAAGGTGTTCCCGTCTCTTTTTCCACTCCATTTTCAATTACTTTTTGGGTCCATCCGGGAGCAACGGATGCGGACCAATAATATCCTGTTTCACTGGCAAACTCCAAACTTCCGTCTAAATGCCATCTTCTTCCCGCCGCCGGGAAAAATACGGAAGCATCTGTTTCGGAATTGAACAACAATACGCCACCGTATGCTGCGTTTGCATTATTCAGAGAGACTCCTTTATAGAGCGATTCTGCACCATTTCCTCTGTCAGTCCCGTTAAGCATTTTGCCTGTCTTAATCGGTCGTCTGTCAAAGAAACCATCCGCATATTGCCCATACATTATTTCGTCGAGAATTTGAGGTGTATATAGTTCTGTTTTTAAAGCTTCGTTAAAAGGCTTGTCTACTGTATACGAACTCGCATCTCCCTTCATCGGTTTCTTGAATATTGACATTCTCCAATCGGACTGATAAATCTGGTTACCATACGTGAGACTATTGACTGCAATCTGATCAACCGGACCATCTGTCGGACGACGATACCCCGGAGGACAGATTTCATAATAATCTTCAAATTTATCTCCAGATACGGGCCGCCATAAAGGCGGGCTTCCGATATATGAAATGGGCCAGTTCGGCATGCTCCAATCCGCAGCAAGATTCACATTTGTAGGATGATAAGCCCGAAGGACAAGGCTTGCTTGAGCAATTGGCAATCCCCATTGAAAATGGGCTCCCGCCTGAGTCGGATATTTAACAAAATCGACCGAATTCTCTAAGTCATTCTTATTGATTAATACCCAGGGAACTGTTGTGTTCGGATTATCTTTGAACACTTTTGCCGTCAGGTTGTAGGGGGAAAACTTTGCTCCGTATGTATTTCCCGTACTTCCGTTCCGCATTAAGTAATCAGCATCTTCACCTTGACGAACAAACAGTTTGGTTTTAAGAGTGTCAGACACGCCATTTTCGCTATTCGCGTAAGTAATATCCACTCTACCGTATCTCGGTGTTCCCTGATGAGGATTTTTACTTCTCAGCCCAATCCTGAAATAAATACGTCCTCTTCCACGTACCTCATATCCATTCTCATTTTTATAGGAATTCGGGATTACGGGATAATCTTCCGCTTCGCCCGGAGCATCAGTCCCTATTGCCGGGTCAAAACTCGGAGTTGTACTAATGACGATAAAATCCCTGTATTCTTCCGGAACTGTCGCAGTCCAAACATGCCAATAACTATACCTGTCACCGCTAATCACCCTTTCACCTGTTTCATTGTCGGTAAAAAAAGCACCGATATAAGGACGCGTCCATCTGTTCTTATCTGAGTTCACGATGAAATCGACACGTGTTCCTTCCTGTTTGACGTGAACGAGGATGGTCTTTTCCAGCGGATTTACCGTTATTAATTCCTGATTGCTATTTTGGTAATAATCTTCTGCAGCCACTAAGGTAATTTTATAAGTCTCTTCACCGATATTGTTCGGACGATCCAACAGGATATCCATATAGCCGGAACCTGTAGTAGGATCATACGAGATTCTCTCGTCACGGTTTTTTGCCCATGTTTGTGAAGATAAGGCATTGAATACCGTATTCGTCTCCATTTCTTGCCCTGTACTTACCACCTTTACTGTGTTTGCAACTCTCACAACCGGCATATTAGACCAAAAGGAAATCCGTGCACCGTTAAAATCTGTAATACTGACTTCCGTGTGCGATACATTCAATATCCTATTACCCGGTATATTCCACTGGTTGTCGGTTTTACCCCATTCAGAGGCTTCAATGTTTACATCCAGCGATTCTCTGATTATTCCGGTCAAATCAAGTTTTGTATTGTTCGGAAGGCTATAGTTTGCTGGATTTGAAGCAATCTTCAATTCTGTGGAAGGATTATACTTATCCTTCATGTTTATTGTAAAAACGATAGCCTTTTCTTTATCTTCTTTTTCCTCCAATTCATTGGATGGTAAAATGATTCGTGTTATCTTTTTTGCCCAGGTTGCACCTTCGACAGTCGGAAGCATGTCTGAAATATATTTTGTATCCCGGGTAAATGTACGCGTGATATTATGCTTGACGGACGAGCCGTTATAATGAGCTGTCAGCGGAACTAAATTCGGGATACCGCTGAACGTGACACCTTCAAAAGCATCATCGAAATTACTTTCTGTAGCCACAGCTTCCAGTATAACGTCAACCCGTACGCCAAGCCTGTAGAGAGCCAACTGCAACAAGGAAACAGTCGTCCCGTCATTCAGTCTCGCTCCTTGTCCGTTTGTCAGGATTGTGACGTTCTTCATCTCTTGTATCATAGGAATAATCCGGTCTGATAAGAAAAAATCTGCCGGATAAGCGATGTTATTCAAATCTTCATATTTAGAGATTGCGGCTAATCTGCTTTCAATGAAATTATCGGTAGCAGGTTCATTGGCCAAGAAAACAAAATCATAGTTTCCGGCAGTAACTGGATGCTGAATGACATCATTCTGCGATGTATTATAACGTATGTTCGTGATGCAACTCCCTGTACTTGTATCAAAAGTCAGAACACGAAGTGTCTCAATTACATAATCTTCAGGACTTCCGGCATGTGTGGAACTTTGAGGTCCCATTCCTTTGATTGAAATAAATGAACCGTTTACATTCTGTTCTATCAGGGTCTCATCTACGCAAGCCGATAATACTATTAGTAATGAAACGCAAATTATGTTCTTATATACTCTATACCCTATACTCATTCTCAAAAAAATTATAATCATCACTTCTGCGAGTGGCAATTTACCCGGTTGCAAAGTTCTATAAATCAACGTGGATATAATTATATATACATTTCTGATATAAAAAGTTGGAAAAATAAATTATACCGAATAATGTGATTATAAAAAAAGGGAGTTGCTAAATATAAACACGATGTGTAAATCAAAGGCTTATTTACAATATTCGCACCTTGGTTTCAAAAACGCTTTCGATTTTCAAAACTTCAGAAAATAAAGGCCGGGACATATATTGCCCAATCTGATTTATTTGTCATCAGCTATGCATATAACGACCGCTGAGGCAAAAAGAGCATAAAGGGTTTTGGTTGTACGTTTGTATCCGATGGTTGTTATTGGCCCTATTTTCTAAAAGTTATATCTTTATTATGGACATTGATTATTGTACTCATGGTTACATCTCGGTTTACATGGCTTGTGTGAACCAACACGAAAAACACAGAAAATAATAGGATTTGAAGGGAAAAACCACCGAAAATGCACAAAAAAAGCAGTCACTTTTGATTGTAACTGCTTGATTTCCAGTGGTGCCACCAGCAAGAGAACTTTTATCTTCTCTATATTGATTATCACCGTTTTATAGTTTCTTCCATTTGGAAATCCACATGATTTAGCACACGATTATGTTTTATCGTTTTGCATCGCTATAAGAACGATTCTTAATTCAAATATCTCTTTGTTTCAATATCGCCTGAGATTCTCCTTGTAGAGTTACCACGCTGATATTTAAAACTTTATATTTTTAGCTTCAAGCATATCCCATGATTTAACCCACTAATTTGCTACGTGCTTTTGCGGTAGTTTGCTCATGGAGAATACTGAGAACAAAAATAGTGACTTTTTATGAATCTGCAAAAGAATAAAAGACGATTTGTATTTTTATTGGTTGTCACTCAATATCTTATAAATATTCATTTTCTTATTTATATTATTGTAAATCAATGTGTTATATAATTCTTGTGATTAATTCTATCACATTGTAAAGTATCATAAGTATCTCTGTTGTGATGCTTAAAAAATCCTTTCTTGTTTTGAGATATGCCTATTTTTCATACCTTTGCACATACTAAGAATATCATTATGAAAAATGGAAATTTGTTAAATCGATTAGGGTTTTCTGACAATGAACTGGACAGAAAGACTCTTTTGTTTCCTCATAATGAGCGTTTGTCTGACAAGTTAGGGACTGTTTCTTACTATGGAAAAGATAAGAGCGAACAAGTAAAAACTCGTTTTTATTGGATAAAAGCAGAAGATATGTCCTTGGAGGATATCAAGGCTATTCATGAACGAATCTGGAATGAGAATAAAGCGGATTTACTTTTTTTAGAAAAGGCTAATTCTGTAGAAATAAAGTATATAAACACTTCTCCAAAAGATGACTTATTGGATATTGTGCAAATCCCAACAAATGTAGAGGATAATGAACTTCTTGACAAGATAAGTAAAGAGCATATAACGACAGGAGCATTTTGGATTGAATATAATAATGCTCTTGAAAGGATAAGAAAGCAGCATAAAACAGTAGATCAAGCTTTAGTTGAAAGCCTTTGTTTTTTACGTGAAAAATTGGATGATATTTATAAGCCGTTATTTTCTGATAAAACAGCAAGGAGTAATATTGTACAGGCTTTAATAGACCGCACTCTTTTTATTAAATTTCTAGAAGATAAGAAAATAATCAATTCAAATTTTTATTATAAATATTTTGGTAATAGTAATATTCACTATAAAGACATCTTGTTACAGAAAGATGCAAGAAGAATAAATGAACTATTCCATCGTATTAATGAAGTGTTTAATAATAAACTTTTTGAAACACCCACTATAAAAGATGATGATTTAATAGATAGTGCTTTAACTGCAATAGCTTATACAATTTCAGGTTCAATAGGTGGACAGCTATCTTTATTTGATTTTCAATTTGATGTTATTCCGATAGAATTTATCAGTCATATATATCAAATATTTTTAGATGACAAGAAGTCTATTCAAGGAATTTTTTATACCCCGGAAGGACTTGCTAATTTGGTTCTTGACAATGTTTTGCATAACCCCGGTCGGATTTTAGATCCATCCTGTGGGTCTGGTATTTTCCTTGTATTAGCTTTTCGGAAGATGTATACTACTCCTTCTGGCATGACAAGTATATATGATAGAATTCAACATCGTTTGAAATTTATTCAAGAGAATATTTTTGGTATAGAAATAGAAAATACTGCCGCTCGTTTAGCTGTTTTTTCTTTGTATTTGGAGGTTTTGAATGATATTACAGCTGCCGAACTAAATAAACTTGTTGCAGAAATCATCACCTCAGAAGATAGTAAACAATTATTTTCGATTGACTTTAGTGATAATATTCAAGAAAAAAATGCTTTAGAAGAAGGCTGTAATAGTGCTTTTGCAAGCCAAAAATTTGATTATATAGTTGGTAATCCACCATGGTTTGTTATTAGTAAAACTAGTCAAAATATAAATGACGAAATAAATTATTCTTATTGGGATAAATATCGTAATTATTTTACTTTAGAACGTCAAATATCTCAATGTTTTTTACATCGAATAAAGGAGTGGAGTACTAATGAAACTAAATTTGGATTTATCGTAAACAGTAGTAATTTCACAAACACTTCGGATAGTTTTCAGAATTTTATTTTTTCAACATATCGATTGAAAAGAATATTTGAATTATATCATGTAAAAGATATTCTCTTTGATTATGCAAAAGAACCAGCATGTTTACTTATTTTTGATAATCATATTGCTAACCCAAATTTGATAGAATATTTCTTACCGAGATTAAATAGCTTTGCAGAAACATTTAGAACAATTCTATTAAACCAAAAGGATGTACTTTATGTACGACAAGAAGAATTATTGAATAAAAAGATTAGATTGCGTGATTATTTAATTGGAACAGAAGCTGAACTATCATTAGCAAATAAACTTGAAAAGGAATGTAAATCAATAATTGATTTGTTATTAATTGATGAGAGATATGATAGTTACAGAGGTTTTTCAGACTGGGGAGAAAGCGCATTAAAGAAAGAATTCAATGAAGACAAAAATCTATTGTCTAAAGATGAATTAGAACTCAGAAAACAAACCTTTATAGATAAATATTATAATTCGATAGCAAATGAAGAGTATAATATTCCTTTTGTAAAATCAGCTAATCTTGAGCGTTTTATAATTAAGAATATTAATTCCTATTGCAGGAATGATATTTCTAATTTTGATAGACCTCGAAATAACTTTGTTTATACAGGAGAGAAGATTCTTTGTTCACGCATAGGGGGAGAAATAAAAGCTGTTTATTCAAACAACAAAGTCTATTTTGGAACTGATATTTATGTCATTAAATTGCAAGATCCAGAACTATACCATACTATTGTTTGCTGTTTAAATTCTGAATTGTTGAATTATTTTTCTCAGATAAAACTGAGAAAACGTATAGATAGCTCTTTATCACGATTAGACTCCTCGGATATAAAAAAAATACCTATTCCTAAAAGATTCAATAAAACCATTGTAGAAAAACTAACATTGTTATCTAGAGAAATATCTGAAGGCGTTTATTTGTTTGAAGAAAAAAAAGATGAACTAAATGAATTAGTTTGTGATTTGTATGACTTTAACTGTGTTGAAAAACAGCGTGTTGCTGATTTCTTCGTATCGAAAGATCAAAAAATAACAAAGGAAGTACTTGAAGACTATTGTCATGTATTCTTTAAAACGATTAGAAGATTTTTAAAAACAGGAATAACTAAATTTGAATATTCTTATAATTCAAGTCTGCCTTTTGATATTGCAGGAGTTAAAATAACATTTGGTGAAAATGGTTCGGATTCACCCCAAATAGATAAGGTACGCTTATCAATTAATCACCAGTTGTTGAAATTAGTAGGCAATACCGTTCTTGTGTCTCTGAAAGAACGTATTTATTCAGAAGATAGCATTTTCATAATGAAAGATTTGGATCCTAAAAATTGGACTAAATCAGCTGCTTATGACGATGCGAAAGCCGAAATAAAAAAACTTTTGCAACTATGAGTAATGTTGATTTTTTATATATTCCAACTTCTAGCAGTGAATCCAATGCATTTAAAGAAATGAGACAGAGGCACCTGCAAGAGTCTTCTAAATTTGATGATAATTTTTATCTTACTCAGATATTTGCTTATTTGTCCACTGTTTATAATAGCATTACCGCAGATGATCGTGAAGTTTTAAGAAATAGTAAGGAAGAGGAAATAACAGATCATATTCGTCGGCAACTTCAAAAGAATGAGAATTTTGTATTGGATGGATTTATGGTTAATTCAGAAGCTAGAAATCAAGATAAACTTATTGGCTATTATGATCTTAAATTTGAACATAGTGATTGGATAAGCCAATATCTTGTCTTGGAGTGTAAGCCTGTGAGTATTAGTAAATCAAGAATAAATGCATATATTCATAATGTAACAAAACATAAAGAAGATGATGGAGGGCTTTATAGATTCTTGATTAACAAATATGCTACGAACAAGTCTTTTGGAGGTATGTTGGGATATATAATTAACAATAATCCAGATGATGTTATCACAAAGTTAAAAGAGGGAATTCTTCTTTGCAATTTAACTCATGGAAAGTTGTCTTTTGGCTATATACAAAATCATAATTTGTTAAATTGCCCAATTGCTAGTTTTAGATATGGCTTCCAATCAGATCACGTCCGAATATATGAAGATCAAATCATTACTCCTATTCATATATTCCATCTTTTTTTCGATTTCACACAATGAGAAGTTTTGATAAAAGATACTCAAATAAATATGTTAGCCAGTCTTTGATAAATTTATTGTTGCGAGATGTCTTATAATTTATTTTTTCTGTTTCTTTTCTTAAATTTCGGTATTTGGTTTTGTCGGATTATAGAATTTTTTCTGAAAACAATTTCCGATGAGGTAAAAGGAATTTGGGAATTGGGAGAAATATTGTTCTTTTGATTGAAAAATGGAACTACATAAGTATAATTTTCTTGTTTGATAGCAATATGTGTATCTGTATTGGAAGTCTTATCACTTGATTTCCTGTTTTCAAGATTAAGAGAAAGCAAGTTTTCCTGATTGTTATCTTGATTGATTTCGGCTTTTCCTTTATTATATTGATATTCTAACTCTTGTTGTTTAATCTGTTTCGCTATAGAACCGTTTTTCATGGTATTGGCGTACTCAAAGGATTCTGATAATTGTCTATTGTAGCCGAATTGCTTATCAAATCCCAGTTCTGCTTGTTGGAATAGATTCACACGATTGAAGCCACCTTTAATTACTCCGTTCTTGGTGTTCTTGTGATTGGTAAGTGGAGATAGCTTCTTTTTATTTGCTTGGTCTTTCCGGCTCACAATCAAATGACAATGCATATTCAGTTCGTTATTAGAACGACTACGGTTAAAATGAATCTTACCATAGAATTTAATATCAGAAGCAGATAGTTCTTTATTAAAGTTCTTGGCATATTCAGGGATAAACACTTCACGGATATAGCGTTTCATGGCTTCGGCTTGTTCCTGTTCTGTATAACCAATTGCTCGGAGTTCTTTTTCTGATGGGCTGACATGAATAGCATAAAACTTAGCATCTGTTTTTAGAAGTTGTCCGATATTGCTATCTATATCCTTTATCACTTTTGATTTGTAGATGTTATCCTCTGCCAGATTGAAAAAGCCCTCGGCATAAATACCCTTTTCCATTCTTTCTAAATCCTCGTGTTCCATGTAATTAGCTAACTGTCGGCAACTCCCAGAATTATTATATGTTCCATTGGATGGCGGGGCAAAGTCTATGTGCATAATCCTATGTATTTATCAGATTGCTGATTTTAACTTTCAGGTTCTCTTTTCTTTTGTTATCCATCACACCACAAGCGGAAAGTTCCGAATAGAGTTGTATCAGTTGAAGTAGCTTTTTATAATCCCGTTGGTGTATTTGGTATAGTGCATTTATCTGTTTGGATTGGTTGTTTATTACATCGGCATGATTACAGAACTGTTCACTTAACTTTTTCAATATGGCTGTGTGTTTCTCTTGGCTGGCTTCCAGTTGAGAGAGAATTAGAGTTTCTAAAGTTTTGCCGATAGCATCGAAACGCAAAGCTATAGAATTTGTTGTCCGTATCATCGGATTCAGTTGCTCTTCTTCATAGTGATGAATGAAACGGATAATATCATCCTGTCTCTTATTTATTTTCGCCAGTTCCGATTTTATGGATTCAGGTGCTTCGGATGGGTTGATATGTGCCTTGTCTATATACCCGAACGCCAACTTTACAACTTCACTCTTTTTCAGTGAATAGCGTTTGCATATCTTTTCTACCAAAGCTGCTGTTCCCTTGTCTACGGAAATGGTAGTGAATATCGTTTTTCGACTGTTATTTGGCATGGTAATTACTTTTTAATAGAAATATGAATAGATAAATACCTGATAATAAGCATTAAAAAGATAATGCTTATTACGAGTGTCATTACAGCGTATTCTTGTAATACGCTAAAGCCGAAGGCTTTGCCCCGCAGGGCAAGAGGGAAGAACAGGACTTGTCCAGTTCCCTCTTGCTCGATTTAGTGAAACGGGCTGAACCGATAGGTGGAGCAGTTTCTGCTAAATCGGGGTAGTAGCACAGAGGAATAGTCCGAACATAGGCTTCTTTCCTCTGCTGCTTTTTGCTATCAGGGTTGATTCTCTAACTGATTGGCTTTTTCGAACTGCTTGTAGGTTTGAGAATCGGCATACTCACGAACAAAAGCCCGGATGTCGCTGGCTCTATAGTACGTTTTCCGTCCAATGTTAAAGTAGGGAAGTACACCTTTTGCCCGATAGCGTTGTAGGGTTCTGAAAGATGCTTTTAGCAGAAAGGCTAAGTCTTGATTATCTAACAGCTTCTCATTTTCATCGAATACGGTGTCGGTATTGATAAGAGATTTCAGGTCTTGCCCGATCTCGGTGAGTTTTTTGGAAAGTTTCTCCATCCATTTCTCGAAGTTTTCATTGTCTATATACATTTTGCTTCATTTTAAGTTGAACATTAATTATTTTCAATCGATTGATGAAGCAAAGTTCTAAAAATGACTGCAAATAAGTTCGGGGAATAGATCACCCATTCCCCGATAAATTATGATTAATACCCTGAATATCTGTATTTTGATTTTATGGAAAATATCCCTCTTCTTTACACTTTTCGATAATAGCGACTCTTAGTTTATCTAAAAAGGCTGTTCGTTTATCAGGCTTACGTTTGATAACCTCTTCTTCTTTTTTATAAATATCACTGAATTTTATGTTAAACAGCTTTTCAAAAGCATTTGCTAAATCACTGAAATGTATTTCCTTACCATCAACCGTTGTAATACATTTTAGATAATAAAGTCCACATACGATTTCCATTATGTCGATGTACTTTGCAATATCTTTATTTAGGTGTAAGGTAGATTTCCATCCAGCTTCAATGTTAATAAAGAATTTGGGAAATTCCATTTGATGATGGAGTAGGTCTAGTTCTTTATTAATAAATGAAAGTATCTTATTGCATGTTATACTTTTTGTTTCATAACAGAAATCTCTTCTGATTTCTAAACTATTTTTTAGTGCTTCAAATTCTATGTAGGTAAGATTTAGTTCTCTAATTAAAGTTTTGTAATCTGATTCATTATTCAGAAAGGTAATTACAGATTCAACAAATTCTCTATATGCCATAAGTAGTTGGGCTTCATCAAAATTTTCTTCTGTGCAAGAAGAGTTGAGAAGACTATATATATTTTGATCTGAAAGGCTCCATTTTGGCATAAGCAATCAAACATGTGTTATACGTTTCGTTTATTGCCGTTCATATTTATTCTTTATTCGTTTCAATAGAGAGTAAATGATAATTTTGTGAAATGGTCTAATAAAGAAAAAATACATTCGTCCAAGCCAATTGTTATATTTCACAATAGTAGTAATCCTAAGTTCCTGTTTGCCATCTTTATATGCACCACACCACATTGAAACATGAAAATCCAAGTGGCTGTCAGGCATTCCAAAAATTTCTTCATGCTCGTTTTTATCGGACACCATATTTGTAAATCTACTCTTTGTGTCCAATCCCATTGGTTTTACAATAGCGTTTCGTAAATTCATTAACCAATCTATCCATTTAGGAAGTTGGTTAAAAGCTAAATTGCGAAATTTTTCAGGTGTTATTTTCTGATTACAAACTATTTCTCTTGAATAAGAATCCACATAATCGGCAGGTAGATACTTTTCAATCAAGCTGTTTGTTGGTATATTTTTCATCTTACTGCTCTTTAAATTTATTGATAACCATATCCTGCAACTCTTTAAACTGTTTTGCTGATAGATCCGAGCAAACTTGTTGCATGCCAATTAGCATGGAATATTGTATTACCGCCAAATCCATTGCTTGTTTAGCATCTAATCCGATTGCTTCATTTAGCTTGGTTGCATACTCCAATCTGATATTGTCCGCTTGCGCTACATAATTTCGTACAATTGGACTGGAGTACCCCCACGCCCGTATTACACTTTCGTTTCGGATAGAAGCGTATGCTGCCATATCAGCCAATTTTTGCAATTGTTCTTTGGGAGTGTTCAATTTGTCCACTTCACGAATAAACTCAAATGTGTTTACCTCCAACCAATACCTCATCAATGCATCCACATAGCCGTCTATGTTTTTGAAATGATGATAGAATGCACCTTTGGTGATTTGCAATAATCCGCATAGATTATCTATCGTGATTCTTGCAAATCCTTCTTTTTCCAAAACTGTTAGTCCTGTCACGAACCATTGCTTTTTATCTACTTTCTTCATAATTTAAATACATACCATATAGTATGGTATGCAAATGTAATCACTTTATTAGAATAAACAATAGCTTGCCTGTCTCTTTTATTATCATTTCCTGTATTTAAGATACAACTATCTTTATAGCCATTTGATAGGATAGCCGAGCATACGCTTTAGTTCTTCCATTTCTGCACTATGCCACATTTCATGTTTGAAGCACCAAGATAATGCTTCATATTTATTATTAGCTACCGGATGTTTAAACGGAATAGGTTCTAATTGCTCAAATAATATATCATCATTTAATTGTGATAAATTATCTATGCATATTTCGTGAATGGTATCGAACTGTTCTTTTAGCTCATATGTTGGGATCAAGTTTTTTTCTACTGACCTGTGTAGAGTTCCCATCCCATTAAAGATTTTCACATAATCAACGATGGGAATCAATTCTGTGATTTTAGTATTTCTTCCTGTGATACATGTGATAGCATGGAAGTTTTGACTAATCATTAAATGTCCAACTTGCCAAGCAAAATTTGAATCTGTGTTTTGAGGAATTGTGTACCATAAATCTTGTGGTATTTCGGAAATCAAACGATTTACAAAATTCCTCGATTCGATAATCTGTTCTCTTAAAAAATCAATTCTTTTCATTTCTATAAATTTATATACTTATTAGTAAGTAAGTTATTAGGGCAAAAAAAATATTAGATATTTAATAATCCTTCCTGTATTGACTTATACACATCATTTTTTAATACTTTATTCATTTGCAAAGAAGATAGTAATGCGGAATGAACCATGAAAGCCTTTGTTCTTGGTGTTTCCGTAAATGAAAAAGCATTATTTTTTAAACCATTATCTAATAAAGCTGTAAGCCATTTTAGAATTGTGTTTACCAATTCCTGCAACTCTTTCTGCATGTTTTCAGGTAAAGTGTCATAAGATGGCGAAAGTGAGCCAACTATACAAACCCAATGATTCTTGATAAAACTATCGTGCATATGAATATAATTGGAAAACTGTAATTTGTAATCCAAACTTTCCCATGTTTTAGTTAGCTTGTTGAAAGCATTTAGATTTCTTCTTATTATCTCTACTCCCAAATCTGACTTTGAAGGGAAATAATAATGAATAGCTGCATTCTTTATATTCAACGCTTTAGATATGTCTGCATAGCTAAAAGAATTGTAGCCAATAGAGAGAATTAACTCACTTCCTAATCTTATTATTTCATTTCTAGTATCATTCATGGCGCAAATATATGCAATTTACTTAGTAGTAAGTATAAAATGGGCAATTTTAACATCTTGTATGTTCACAGTGTATAATTTCTATCTTCATTTATTCGGTCAGTTATAACCACTTCATGCCACTTCCAGACAGTTTTTAAAACGTCTCTTGATTCTTCTTTCATTTGCTGGTGAAAGTTAAATCAACACGTTTTATAAACCATAAAAAAATGAAAGTATGGAAGTAGTAACCATTGAAAAGAGAACCTTTTCGTATGTCTGCGAACGGTTCACGGAGTTTGCCAAACGAATAGAAAGTTTGTGCAGCACTCATACTCAAAAAGTAGAAAACTGGCTGGATAGTCAGGCTGTGTGCCTATTATTGGGCTTTAGCAAACGAACGCTGCAATATTATCGGAGTAGCGGAAGATTGGCTTATTCTCAAATAGGCAGTAAGATTTATTATAAATCTGCTTATATTGAAAGAATTATTGCAGACAGAGAAATACTTAATCAATCACCCAAACAAACCACGCCTTATGAAAAGAACTAAAGAAGATTATCCGTCCTTCAATTTGTTTTCCATTGTCGGTACATGGGAAAGCATTAATCTGAATCCTACGGTTATCATTTATCGGAACGACAGAGATTATCTTCTTTCTATTATATATGTATCGGAAACCACCAAACAGGCTTCGCCCGCTACTTATGAGATACAGCAAGATGGTAGCCAGTATTTTATTGCCACTGCATCCAAACGGCTCTATATAGATTATGACCCGGCAAAAGATGTACTTAGCATTTCATCATTAGGTGACTATCTGCGTAACTAACTTATTAACCAACTAATCATATAACTGATTAGCTATCTAGCAATCTTGAAATCAATATTTTAATAAAACAATCTTTCAATCATGGAACTAATAAATAAAGATACCCCACAAGTCAAAGAATTTATTTCTTCGCTCGATTCAATGCTGAACGGCATTGAATCTATTGTCAAGCATTACAAACCCCACCTGAACGGAGAACGTTTTCTTTCTAACCATGAAGTTTCCAAGAAGCTGAATGTCAGTTTGCGAACCCTACAAGAATGGCGAGATACAGGATTAATCCCCTTTATCCAGATAAAAGGAAAGATTATTTACCGCCAAAGTGATATTGACAAACTGCTCCAAAAACACTACTTTGAAAGTTGGAAAGAATAATCTGCCACCCTCGAAAACATTGTTTTTCGGAATTTAATTTGAATCATTGACTTTTCCAGTGAAGTATTTAGTCTGTGCAAGTCTTTAGATGAAAATACGCTCGAACATAGTGAGAGGAAGATTTTCTTCTAAACCGAAGGCTCGGACTTGAACAGGCTAAATACGGAACTTACCTTTGTCAATGCTTCATATTGAGTTCTGGAAAACTTACTTAAAAAAAGGATTGAGATAATGAATTTTGAAAAGTAATTTATATATGGATATAGTAGCAATAGAAAGAGTTTCCTTCGATTCTTTTAGAAAGAAGCTGGAACAGATTATATCATTGGCAGATAATACCTCTTTATCTCCCTCTGATATGTGTATGGAGAAAGAATGGATAGAGGGCAAAACATTGGCAGCTTCCTTAAATATTTCTTTGAGAACCTTACAGACTTTACGGGAGAGGGGTAAACTTTCTTTTTCGACAGTTGGCAAGAAAGTATATTATAAGGTTGCCGAAGTACAAAAACTATTGGATTCAGGTAGAATAAAAGTAACCTCTAAAGAATAATTGCTTATGGATTTGTACACGAATGAGGATAGCCAAGAATTATTGCAATCGTTAGATAGGGCTTTTCCTTATATAGAATATGCATTGAAGAATAATAAGCCCTTGTTTGAAGGTGAACGGTATTTGACAAGCGAAGAACTTTGTTCCATTCTCAAAATCAGCCGTAGAACTTTGCAGTATTATCGGGATGATGGCATTTTCCCTTTTATTCAACTTCCGGGCAAAGTGCTGTTTCGTGAATCGGATATTAGGAAGGTTTTGGACGATAGGTTTCGTTCTGCCTATAATATAGAAGATTATTCTCTTTAGCTTTTAATATAATGAAGATAGATAAACGGCTACCGTCCGAATGGATTGGGTAGCCGTTTTCATCTTTAGGTGGTTTTAGTAGAGAAGTTCTCCCGTACGTTCTGCATATCTCGGAGAATACTCTGATCCAATACTTTTGCGTATCGTTGTGTCATTTTCGTATTAGTATGACCGAGCATTTTAGATACATTTTCCAATGAAACATTGTTAGCTAGCGTAACGACAGTCGAAAATGTATGACGTCCGGTATGAGTAATATTTAGAAATGCAGTTAAAAACAGAATGGCGAGAATTAAACGTAAAACGTTTATAATTAAGCATTTTGCGAGAATTGTAAAATAGGCTGACCTGCAAAAGAAAACAAAATATTGCAGCGTTTCAGTTACCAAACTGTTAGCCGCCTGTTTCTGAATCTCCGATAGGTAACTGACGTTTTTGAAACAGAAGTCAAACGGATTTGTATTCACTGTTTATCAATATTCTGCATACCAAAGAACGCTTTTCAAAGGAGTATTTTTACAACCTAAAAAGAGCGTTATGAAAGTAGAAAAATTCAAGGTGCTGCTCTACCTGAAAAAGAGCGAACCGGACAAGTCAGGGAAAGCCCCGATCATGGGACGAATTACCCTGAACCGCACGATGGCCCAGTTCAGTTGTAAGCTGTCCTGCACTCCCGAACTTTGGAATCCCCGTGAAAGCCGACTGAATGGCAAGAGCCGGGAAGCGGTGGAAACCAATGAGAAAATAGAGAAACTGCTGGTTGCCATACACTCGGCCTTCAACTCCCTTATGGAAAGAAAAAAGGATTTCGACGCAGTAGCAGTCAGGGATCTGTTGCAGGGGAACGCAGGCATACAGATGACCTTGCTCAAGTTGCTCGACCGTCACAATGAGGAACTGAAAGCACGTGTTGGCATTGACCGCGCCCCGACCACGATGGGAACCTACGTGTACACCCGACGTACACTTGCCGAATTCATCAAAGTGACATTCAAGGTATCGGACCTAGCATTCGGGCAGCTCAATGAACAGTTCATCCGTGACTATCAGGATTTCTGTTTGGAAAAGAAAAAATTGGCAATGGAAACCGTGCGCCACTACCTCGCCATCTTGAAAAAAATCTGCCGCATCGCCTACAAGGAAGGGTATTCGGAAAAATATCACTTCTCCTATTTCAAATTGCCAAAGAAAAAAGAAAGCACTCCCAAGGCATTGAGCCGTGAGAATTTCGAGAAGCTGCGTGATTTGGATATTCCGGAAAAGCGCAGGTCACATGTCATCACCAAAGACCTTTTCCTCTTCGCTTGTTACACCGGAACCGCCTACGCCGATGTGGTGAGCATCACAAGGGAGAACCTTTTCACAGATGACGGGGGCAACCTCTGGCTCAAGTACCGGAGAAAGAAAACCGACTACCTCGGACGTGTCAAGCTGCTGCCGGAAGCCATCGCACTGATTGAGAAATACCGGGACGATACCCGCGAGACCCTCTTCCCGCCACAGGACTACCATACCCTCAGAGGAAATATGAAAGCCCTGCGTCTGATGGCCGGACTTAGCCAGGATCTTGTCTACCACATGGGGAGACACTCTTTCGCCTCACTGGTCACGCTCGAAGAGGGAGTACCGATAGAAACCATCAGCAAAATGCTGGGGCATTCCAATATCAGAACCACCCAAATCTACGCGCGTGTTACCCCGAAGAGGCTATTCGAGGACATGGACAGGTTCATCGAGACGACCCGTGATTTGAAACTCATTCTTTAATCCTAAAAATATCATTATCATGCGCAGTACATTCAAGCTTTTATTCTACATCAACCGTAACAAGGTGAAATCGGACGGTACGACAGCCGTTCTCTGCCGGATCAGCATTGACGGCAAGAAGTCAACCATCACTACCGGCATCTATTGCAAACCGGAAGACTGGGACAGCAAAAGGTGTGAGATCAGGACTATCAGAGAGAACAACCGCCTTGCCGGATTCCGTAACCGGCTGGAAGAGGCATACGACAATCTGCTGAAGAATCAGGGAGTGGTCACAGCCGAACTGCTCAAGACCACCGTATCGGGAGCCAATTCCATACCGGAGTTCCTGCTACAGGCCGGAGAGGTAGAACGTGGACGTTTGAGAATCCGTTCGGCAGAAATCAACTCCACTTCAACCTACCGCCAGTCAAAGACCACGCAACTCAACCTGAGACAGTTCATCGAATCCCGGGGGATGAAGGACATCGCCTTTTCAGATATCACTGAGGAATTCGCCGAATCATTCAAGGTCTTTCTCAAGAATGAGCTGGGACACAAACCGGGGCACGTGAACCATTGCCTATGCTGGCTCAACCGTCTTATTTATATAGCAGTAGACCGGGAAATATTGAGAGCCAACCCGATAGAGGATGTGGCCTACGAAAAGAAAGACCCGTTAAAGTTAAGACACATCAGCCGGGGTGAACTGAAGAGGATGATGGAAACCCCGCTGCCCGACCCGATGATGGAACTGGCACGCAGGGCGTTCATCTTTTCTTCACTGACTGGTCTTGCTTATGCGGATGCGCGCGGACTCTATCCCCACCACATCGGAAAGACATCGGAGGGCAGAACGTACATCCGTATCTGTCGGGTCAAGACGGACGTGGAAGCATTTATCCCGTTGCATCCGGTAGCCGAACAGATACTTGAACTTTACAATACAACGGATGACAGCAGACCGGTCTTCCCGTTACCTGTCCGTGATGTACTCTGGTACGAGGTGCACGGGATGGGCGTGGCATTGGGCATGAAAGAGAACTTGTCCTACCACATGGCCCGGCATTCGTTCGGAACCCTGATGCTGACCTCCGGCATCCCGATAGAAAGTATCGCCAAGATGATGGGGCATACGAACATCAACAGTACGCAGGTTTATGCACAGGTTACCGACCAGAAGATATCCGGTGATATGGACCGGCTGATGAAAAGAAGAAGAAAGGGGGATACGGTCGTACTAACGGAAATGCCTGAATAATAAAATGGCAGTCGGAACCGTCAAACGCCGGTTCCAGCTGCCATCCTTAAGTTTTGAACGACCTACATTATATCAGGGATTCGTGATAATTGTCCTCCAAGAGTTTCTCAATGTCAGATACCTTATACAATATTTTTCCGCCCAACTGGATGTAAGGGATTCGCCCCTGGTCCCGATAGTCCTGCAAGCATCTGCGGCTGATTTTTAACAGGTCCGACAGTTCCTTATCGGTCAGAAAGCGTTCACCGTTGAACGGCGGACGATTGTTTTCCGCAAGTTCTTCTATATTCGTCTGGATATTATCCAACAGACTGAAAAACAACTTTACGCGGTTATTGTCTTTCGTAATGATACCTTCCATAATTACCTCTATTTAATACTGTCATTCTTCCTTTTTTCTTTCAACGCCTTTTCCTTGCATTTCATACCGACATAAACCATCAGCTTTTCCACGTCCTCCGGCTTGTAGTAGATTTTACGCTGGATTTGGGTGAATGCCAGCCGTCCGGTATCCCGTAGAGTTTGTAGGGTACGTGGAGAGATGTCAAGGCGCAGGCAGACATCCTGATTGTCCATTCATTCTACCGGTTTCTTTTCCCTGTTCTTTTCATACAAGCGGTCTACCTGTGCGGACAGGCTCTCAACCCGCGCCAGCATTCTCTCAAAGATTCCGGCTTCAATGTAATATACTTCCATTTTTCTTGTTTTTATTTATTCCATACCGGGATCTTATAAGGTGGCAGGGGATTCCAGATTTGTCACCCGGCAGATTTCATCAAGCAGTTCCATAATACAGGAATTTTGCATTTCACGGTTATCGGGTGGGAACAGGGTGGAACGGAAAATGTCGCTACGGGTAGGGCTAAGCTCCCTGTTATAGCGTTTCGAATCAGGAATACGTGTATCCAACAGACGCAGATTCGCTTCCCGGATAACCTGAGTCCATATCTCGTATGTCTCTTTCCTCTCACGCCGGTCAATCATGTTCCAAAAGAGATGGACTCCGTTAAGGTTACAGTTATGACGGCTTACCAGTTCTTCTTCAATAACCTCGGCAAATTGCAGGGAACTTTGCATGACAATACTGTCCGCTTTGAGAGGTACGAAAATGTGGTTCATTGAAGCGATGGTGTAAATAACCCCTTCGGAACGCAGGGTTCCGGGCAGGTCGAAAAGGACGATATCAAATTCCGTCTTCTCCTCCTGTACATAATTATTCAAGTCTTCCACCGCTTTCTCCGGATTACTCCTGATAATCGGATAGGCTAGTTTCTGGATCTGTTCGTGTTGCCGGTAAAGGGCGACTTTCAGGAAGTCATTCTTCTGTACGTTTTCGATGTCGCGTTCACGCATCTTGTAGATGCTGTGCTGGGGGGCGTCGCAATCCACGACTCCCACCCTGTAGCCTTTCCTGTAGTGCAGGATGCTGGCGGTAAGCACGGTGAAGACCGATTTCCCGACACCACCCTTCTGACTGGCAAAGGCAATAAATAACGGTTCTTTTTTCATTTTCTTTATTTTTAAAGGATCATACTATAATCATGCCAAACATGAAGCCGGATAGCGGTATCGTGTTTGGTAGTGTAAAGGAAAAGATTCCGATGATAAGATGGAATAGCCTGTCATGTATAGTCATCCGTAGTCGGTTATTGTCAGGAGAGAAATTGGCAGTTGAAATTTATTCTTTAAAATATTAGCGATTATGCGCGTCACTTATTACCTTTGAAGAAAATAAGATTCATGCCCAAATATGATAATGACATACAGGACAAACGCTTTGTCAGTGGAAAGGAAATGTTTTCCGGCATACGAAACAGAGAAACCGTTTCCTCCCTTTTATACCGTTACAGGACGCGGAACATGATTGTCCGTGTGAGGAAGAACGTCTATCTGCCTGTCAATCCCGGGGACGGATATGTGGATGAGAACAAGTTCGAGATAGGATGTAGTGCTGTACCGGAGTCTTATATTTCCTACCACTCCGCTATGGAATATTACGGCTGGCAGAACCAGGTGTTCAACCGCATCTATCTGTCCGCTGTCCGCAGGTTCCGGCCTTTTGAATTCGACTTCGTGGAATACATGTACGCCCCGGATAAGTTCCGGGAAGGTATAGTCCGTCCGCATCCTGATAAAAAGGTCCATGTGACAGACCCTGAACGCACCATCATAGACTGTGCCGACCGTTTGGATCTGGCGGGTGGATATGAAGAATATGTCTACAACCTGAATTTTGTAGGTGAAGCGGACGAGGGAAAGCTATTGCATTATCTTTCCCTGTACGGCAAGCAGGCCCTTAACCAACGTGCGGGATTTATCCTCTCGCTGTTCAAAGAAAAAATGAAGCTGAGTGACCGATTTTTCAGAATTTGCAGGGAAAAAGCTGGTAAAAGCACCCGCTATCTGACGGTCAAAGGGGAATCGGACATATATGTGTCACAATGGAAAATCTGTGTCCCACGGTATCTAATGGAATTAACCCGATAAAAATAGACTACGGGCATGACAGATTTTACAAGGGCACTGTACAATGAAAAAGAAGATTATCTTCAAACAATCATCCGGTCGCAAACATAAATAGTTGGCGACCGGATGAAATGTTGCAGGTATTTGTCCGCCCCTTCCGGTAATCCCGTGATAAGGCTAAATCTTAACTTTCCGGCATTTATTCTCGATTATGGCGTTGAGTACATCCTTGTATTCTTCAAAATGCCGTGCCAGAAGACGGTTGACATATCCCTCCATAGTGACATCACCACGTCCGAGCGCCCATATCAAAGAGGACAATTGCTGGTGCAGGACGGCGTCCACGTGCAATGACCTGCGTGTTTCGCTTGGAACACAGTGAAGGTATTCCTTTTCATAATAAGCCATCCTCTCAGCCAGTTCTTCCGATGCGGTAGCCTGCACGCTGGTGCTGCCATTTACATTTGCTTCTTCCGAAGGCTTGCAGACGGTATGTCGCAAATCCTTGTTTCCTACCAGAGCCATGATGGCTTTTTCGTCAATCCCATGGGAATTGACCTTCTTCTTTTCATAATTTTCCATATTCCTTTTTTCATAATGTATATTCAACTTACAAGGCTGGATGTACACTTGTACACAGCGCTTCACTGCAAAGAAAAGGATAATATGGAAAGTCTGAAGTGGACTGTCAGTAATAGTCATGAAAAGTCATAAATTAGCAGGCTGACATCAGAAACGATTAATTCGGTTTAGTCCACAAGGTTACCGTGTACCATATCTCACGGGCTACATGGAGACATTACAGGGAAGTGATGATGAAATCCCGAATTCAGTCAGACTGACATTTGTCGCTACATTATAACATTTAGTTCACAAGGTTACCGTGTACCATATCTCACAGGCTACGTGGAGACATTACAGGAAGTGATGATGAAATCCCGGATTCAGCCAGACTGACATTTGTCGGTACATTATTACATTTAATCCACAAGGTTACCATGTACCATATCTCACAGGCTACATGGCGACATTGCAGGAAGTGGTGATGAAGCCCCGGATTCAGTCAGAC
>NZ_QRMP01000020.1 GCF_003473295.1 Parabacteroides sp. AM08-6 | reverse complement strand
CGAGTTTTATAAAGCCGCTCAAGGCTCGTTATTATTTAGTTATGCATCAATATCGAAAAACAAATCAGGTAGTATCTTTTTTAGCTCATTAAGGAGCGGACACATGAGTTCTCGCATCTGCGGATGTGCAGCTTTCGATGTACGTTGTTTAAATATCGTGCGCCATTCCCGGATATTAGCTGTTACTACTATTTCAGTCTTTAAAGAATTAGGTAAAACAGACCGAGCGTACTGCGGTTGCCATCCCAATTTTATGAGATTCATATAATGCCGTTCAGCGTCTCGCATTGCATTTCTCCATTCTATTTCTTCATCGGAAGCTACTTCGGTACCATCATCTTCAAAGAGTGGCATTATAAAGGTTAGTTCGTTGCCGAAACCATCTTTAGAATAATTGCAATACCGGGTACTTTCTTGAGAAAAAGACGCGATGCGATGCCGTACAAGTTCATGTGATACTCCGCGGTCACAAATAAACCGAACAGTAATCTTCTCATGCTCTAAAACAGACTCATGACCTCTACCGATAATCATACGAACAAACTTAGACGAGCTGTCAGTTGTTATTTTATCTTCCGACTTATAGCAAGTTCTTCCTGCTAATTCTATATTTCTCATAATGGTATCAGGTGCAATGTCTGACATGACTTGATAGGATGCTTTAATTAGTTTCATTTATTTAGCTTTTAAATTGTTTCTTGTTTTTTTTATCAATACACACAAACGCCTTAGGCTCTCTCTTGCAAGCTGGAACATCTTCATCTGCTTTACACTCTCCGTCTTTCCAAAAATCACAAAAGCTACAATGGGGACCTTTTCCCAATGTATTTACTACGACATAGGTTTTACCATTGTGGAGGAAAGTTTGTCCGTAATCTATTTCCTTCATAATTTTTTAGTTGGGTGTTATACTTGATTTTCATATTATTACGTTTTGCTATCGACATAAATGTCGGGAGCAAATTCTTCATATCTTCTCTGTTGTTAGTCTTACCAAAAAAAAGTCATTTGGCATATTGTTTCTAAAACTTTCCTTTCTAAGAGAGAATAATTTTCTCTGTTTAGTTTGGAATAAAAAGTAGGATACGAAATACCACTTTCTTCTAAAAATTTGTTTCTGATTTCTTTTTTTCTCTCTTCATCCAAAGATTGATAATAGTCTTTAAATGTCTTTTTTTCAACAATTTCATCTTTTACCATGCGCAGTATATATTTTAGTGTTATATTTATAATGCAAAGGTCTATAATATTATCCACAATGGAAAGTATATTATACCTTTTTAATTTTTATGGATAGTTATTTATACACAGTCTAAATAATAAGATATGTTTAATGGTCAGAAAATAAGCGAATTAATAGAAGAGAGGAAGATTGCCAAAAAAGATGTATATGATCATATAGGTGTAACTAAATCACAACTTGATAATTATATCAAAGGCAAAAATATCCCAGGTTCCGAGAAATTAGAGTCCTTAGCAGATTTTTTTGGGTGCTCTATTGAAATCTTCTTCAATAGAGAAATTGATTTGAAAGATAATATCCATATTGGTCATCAAGTCAATGGACATGATAATAATGTCTCTGGCGATATATCACTTAGCGAGTGTAAAAAAGAACTTGAACTGACACAAAAACTACTTAAAGAGAAAGATGAACGAATTAAAGAGAAAGATGAAATGATAACCCTTTTAAAACAACAACTAAATAAATAATATTATGGAATACAAAAAACTTATTCATAGTAATGAATATCATCTAATTAACACCAATGACATCCTTAAGCAAGCTGAGAACATTGTTAACAATTTACATATGGCAGCTGGCTCTACGACAGGATTTGACATTTACACTTTACTAAAATCTTATTTTACAGATTTAGAAAAGAGAAACGAAATTAATAAAATTATTCATGTAGGATAATTGCATCCCTTCCCTACATGTAGGGAAAATGTAGGGAACGAAATATATAAACAACTGATAAACAAAGATGATTCACACTCCGATATGCTCCACGATTTAATAGCTACAAACAAAGAGGTGACATTCCGAAAGAAATGTCACCTCTTTGTTTGTATTATTTCAACTATTTGGATGCAAGTTCGGTTTCTATCGGGTCGTCATACTGCTTCTGAAGTCTATGCAACTCGTTCTTTAAACTGTCAATTAGAGCGTCGTTACCCGGCTCGTTATAAATATTGTGCATTTCATTCGGATCGTTTTGTAAATCATATAATTCCCAAACATCGATATCATGATAAAAATGCATTAATTTATAGCGTTCGGTACGTACCCCATAATGACGCTTTACAGCATGTTCCGCCGGATACTCATAATAATGGTAATACAAAGAGGAACGCCAAGCCTTCGGTTTCTCCCCTTTCAATAGCGGCAGATAAGAATCTCCTTGGATGTCCTCCGGAACGGGAGCACCGGCCAATTGCAGGAAAGTAGCTGCATGGTCTATATTTTGGACCATTTCGGGAATATCACCTTTTACTCCTCCCGGAAAACGAACCAACATAGGAGTACGGAACGATTCTTCATACATGAAACGTTTGTCGAACCAACCATGTTCGCCCATATAAAATCCCTGGTCGGATGTATAGACAATAATCGTGTTCTCCAGTAAGCCATTCTTTTGCATATAATCCAATACACGTCCTACATTTCGGTCTACAGCATGAATAACACGCAAATAATCGTGCATATACTGCTGATATTTCCATTCAGCTAATGCTTTGCCCGACAACTTCTGCTCCTTAAATTTCTTGATAATCGGATCATAATGCCTATCCCAAGCTGCTTTCTGAGCCGAAGTCATACGATTATACAAGTCGCGCCCCCATTTTTCCAAACCAGTAGTCGTATGAATTTCATTTTCCTTATCAGCCATTTTCAGGTCATACACCAAATCCATATCCTTGATAATGCTCATTTCCTGTTCGGATGCCGCCACGCGACCTTCATACTTGTCATAGAACGTTTCAGGAATAGGATATTCGACATCATTATACAAATCCAAGTCGCAAGTATCCGGCATCCAAGTACGATGAGGAGCCTTATGATGAAGCAACAGGCAGAAAGGCTTATTCTTATCCCGCTTATTCTCCAACCAGTCCAAAGCCAAATCTGTCGTAATATTTGTCGCGTATCCTTCTATTTGCTTTTTAACACCGTTATCAATAAAATAAGGATTATAATAATCTCCTTGTCCGGTCAGGATATTCCAGTAATCGAAACCGGTCGGGTCAGATGTTAGATGCCATTTACCGACAATAGCTGTCTGATAACCTGCTTTTTGCAGCAATTTAGGAAACGTCTGCTGATTACCGTCAAAACTTTTTGTGTTATCGGTAAAGCCATTCTTATGGCTGTGTTTTCCAGTGAGCAAGCATGCCCGGCTGGGGCCACTTAAGGAATTGGCAACAAAGCTGTTCGTAAAGCGTACTCCTTCATTTGCAATCCGGTCAATGTTAGGTGTTTCAATAAAACGATGGTCATAAGCACTGATTGTCTGGTAGGAATGGTCATCGCACATAATGTACAGAATATTCATCTTTTTTTCCGGAATTTCCTGTTTGTTCTTCTGGATACACGACGGGAATATAGTAGCTGCTACTCCAGTCAAGAGAAATAATTGATTTCTTTTCATGTTTAAATTAGATTAAAACGTTTATGTCAATGGCCTCCTAGCCAAACCTTTGCCCTGGCAAATATATGAAAAAGATAATCAAAACAAATCAACTATCAACATAAAAAAAGAAGTTGACCGGAATGGCCAACTTCTTCTATCTGTATCAATACATTAATTACGTTTCTGGCAATAAGGCAATTTATAAGGATTGCGATATTCATACCAATACAAGCGATGAGCAGCGGCTTCTTTGTCTCCTTCAAAACTCAAAGTTGCCGGATTCCATCTTACCGGACGGCCTAATTCACGGGCTATATTCTGTAAACAGCACAGTGTATTGGTACTGCAACCAACCTCTACCGGAGCTATCGGATTTTCGCGGGAACGAACACAATCGATAAAGTTCTGCATATGCGGAGAACTTACCTCATATTGTCCTTTCTCTACTTTTTCTTCTTTCTTCTGTAACAAAGACGGATCAGAACATTCAATATATCCACGGGCAACTTTCAGCCATCCTTTATCACCGATAAACTGAATACCTTGGGCATTCGCATCATCCTCACGGTAAGGCTGTTCAGTCATCACGATACCATTTGCATATATCATAGTGGCATACTTAGTTCCTTTATAGCCTTTAGGAATAAACTCTACCGGTCCAGAACCGTCCATACCGATAGCTGCCTGAGCAATATCAAACATATGAGCACCCCAGTCGGCAGTATAACCATTACCGGTTTCCTGATACCAACGCCATGCCCCCCATAACTGTTCATTCTTTTCAGGGTCAAGAGAGATAGGAGGACATAAATCGGGATGATAATGAATCTTCGGATCATTCAACGGCCCCATCCACTGATTGAAATTCAAATTTCCAGGTATCGGCATTTCCGGTAAATCCAGAGGTTTAGGCGGTTCGCCTACACGGGCATATATTTTTTCGATATGGCCGATAGCACCCTTACGTACCAAATCTATAGCTTTCTGAAATTCCGAGCTCGAACGTTGCTGGCTTCCTATCTGGAACACACGATTATTGTCGCGAACGGCACTTTGAACTGCCAAACCTTCCGTTATGGTATAAGCCAACGGCTTCTGGCAATAAACATCTTTCCCCGACTGGCAAGCATTAATAGCAACCAATGCGTGCCAATGGTCAGGTGTTGCAACTTCAATTACATCGATATCCTTGCGTTCCAGCAAATCTTCGTAAAACTCGTACATATCGCAGCGAGATGCTACATTCTGTGATTTTTGCCAAGCTTCAACACGTCTTTTAAAACGTTCACGCTTCATAGAATCCACATCGCAACACGCTACAACTTGTACGCCCGGACAAGTTGAGAAACTCTGGAAATCGGAACAACCTTGCTGTCCTAACCCCACAAAGCCCAAAACGACACGATCACTCGGTGCGATACGCACACCATTAATTGCCCAACTGGGCAGGATAGTAAAACTAGCCAATCCTAATGCGGAAAGACCTAAGAACTCTCGGCGAGTTACTCCTTTTTTTGTGTTTTCCTTCATGGTAAATTTCAAATATATCGGACTAAAAAATTAATCTGGACAAATATATCGATTTAATCGGAATAAATATCTTCATTTTAAGAAAAACACTAAAAAGAATTTTCCAGTAATAATAAACCCGGAATACTTGTCAATCAGACAACTATCCCGGATTCATTATTTTAAACCGTATCTGTTAGAACGCATAGCCGAAGCCGACATTCAAATAAATCGGATACATAGCAAAAGTAATCGTTTCAAAGTCTTTTTTAAAAATATCATTTAATCCCCAAGTCAGGTCCGCACATACATTCAAATGTTTAAAGGCACGCCATTCGGCACCAAGCTGAGCACCCCACTGAAATTTCCGGAGGTTCTTGGAGAAATCATAAGAAGCACTTTTGCCGTCCTCAAAAATCCACTTATTCCCCGTCGGATTTCCTTCACGCAAATAACCGTCATACACATCACCGGAAAAATCGCCTTCCATCATATATGAGAAATAAGGGCCCAAATTCATCCTGAAACGAGGACTGAACTTATAAGTACCCAATACAGGAACAGTCAGATATGAGTTTTTCACCTTCGTTTTGACATTACCGGTCCAGTTCCCTTTCACAATTTCTCCTCCGTCGCCAATTATTTCCATGCCATAATTCTTCACTCGGGCATCCGTTTTCATTCCTTTATTTTCCAGACGCAAGCCCACCATCATTCCCCATTTTTCTTCTTTATCCAGCCACTTGGTCACATTACCTTCGACAGCGACTACCAATGTCGGATTATAACTGGATATTTCACGTATCTCGGCCGGCAAAGGAAGCGGAGAGGTTCCTCCGATTAAGATACCGGCTTTCACTTCATATTCCAATCCGATAAGGGCAGATTTGATGATACCTTGATTTCTATCCATTTGCCCGAAAGCCGGGAGTGCAGCCAGCAATAAAGCCAGCCCGCAAACACAAATTACTATAATGTTCTTTTTCATCGTCATAGCCCTTTTTAATTATCAGCCGAATAAATCAATTCCACCTCATCTACATATAAAGTACTTCCGGGTGCTCCGCGGAAATAGTTACCTTCCTTACTGGAAGAAAACACAATCGAGACATTATAACCTCCGGCTTTCAATTTATTTTTATCTATTGTCTTACCGGGCTTCATGATAAAAGGAATATAAAATTCCGTCCATTCATCCGTTTCAATCCGGTCTTTATCATTCAGAAGAGCTACCGAAATAATATTCGGATGCGTATAGTTATCTTCCACAATCGTTCCGTCCAGAACTTTTACATCATCCGTCACTTCATAAAAGACAGCATAAACATCCCAAGTATCTTTTTTACCATCTACAGGTTTTCCACCTGCTTGAAACACTTTTCCTGCTTTATACTTAAAGTACCCTTTTAAATAAGTCGGAACATGTTCAAACGGCATACCCAATTTAGTCGCTTTCAGCGCATTTAACAAAGCTGCTCCGACATCAAAGGTTCCCATAAAAAGGTTTCCGGCCGCAATAGGCATACCAAAGTTACTGCCAAAAGTTCCCGTCTCCATCGTTTCCAACTTAACGCCTTTGCCTTCATAACCATCGATTATCGAACTGGTTGGGAAACTAGACCGGTCTTTACCACCTTTCCCTGTCATAGCAAAGCCGGCATTTCCACTTGCCCAATCGAGACGATTACCGGATGTAGAGTCTATATCAAAGAAAATATCATAAGTATATATAGCACTGACTAGCGAATCTACATTCTCAAAATGATACTCCGTACTGACACCCGCTATTATATAAGACACCTGATATTCTTTCTTCCAATTTCCATCTTCTGATGTTACCGTATAATACTGTGGTTTGGTGAAATCACGTTCTGTTCCACTAACCGGAGAAATTGTTGCCCCCGGAGTCAGCTCAAATGCCGGAGACTGGTGCAACAAATCGGCATCCGCTTTCACCATCAAGGTAACTTTATTATTTTCGATAATCGGATCCCTTTTCAGAATATCCCCCGGAACCGTACAAGCAATAATATCTGCTTCCGCATTCGGAGCCTCATCTTGGATGCACGACACCAAAGTTATACTTAGCCAAAAGACAGCTACCAGATATACAAACTTCATGTTTTTTCGTTTTTAATGAATAACTTGTTCCTTGATTGTCTGTTCCAGACAATCAAGGTGCAAAAATACAGTCCTTTTTCCAAAAAGCCAGTAGATTTATACTTTTATTATAGTTTTTATTGTACATCTCACCATTTATTCCTACTTTTGGCATTAACACTTATATTATCTAATTATTAAGACCATGACAACACGAAGAGATTTTCTCCGGCAAGCGACCTTATTAGGAGCCGGACTTACAGTAAGCCCTTTCTTTATTCAAGCCGGTACGGGAAGTATCAGTGCCAACGACAAAATACGTGTCGGCCTTATCGGTTGCAATGGAATGGGGTTCGAAGACCTGAAAGCTTTCCTACGTAACCCGGAAGTCGAATGTATCGCACTTGCCGATATTGACGAAGGTGTTCTGAACAACCGGGCCGCCGAAACAGCAAAAATAACCGGTAAAAAAGTAAAGAACCTGTACAAGGACTGGCGTAAACTGATTGACAACAAGGATATAGACATTGTTATTGTCGGAACTCCGGACCATTGGCATTGCCTGCAAATGGTTTCAGCTTGCCAGGCTGGCAAAGACGTTTACTGCGAGAAACCGTTGGGCAACAGCATCGAAGAATGTAACATCATGATTCGTGCCGCCGAAAAATACAACAAAGTCGTACAAGTAGGCCAATGGCAGCGAAGCGATCCTCACTGGCAAGACGCCATGGCATTCGTGCATAGCGGCCAGTTAGGTAAAATCCGCACTGTGCGCGTATTCTCTTATCAGGGCTGGTGTCCTTCCATTCCCGTTAAGCCGGATGAAGCAGTCCCGGCAGGCGTAGATTATGACATGTGGCTGGGACCGGCTCCCAAGCGTCCGTTCAACCGGAACCGTTTCCACTTCACCTTCCGCTGGTTTTGGGACTACGCGGGCGGACTGATGACAGACTGGGGAGTCCATTTGCTGGACTATGCCCTTTATGGAATGAATGTTACAGCTCCCAACTCCATTATGGCTTCAGGGGGCAAATTCGGTTATCCGGACGATGCCTGCGAAACACCCGACTTATTGCAAACCATCTATACATTCAACGATTTCACAGTCATGTGGGACCATGCGATTGGTATCGATGACGGTGCTTACGGGCGCAATCACGGTTTAGGCTTCGTAGGCGAAAACGGAACATTGGTTGTCGACCGGGGCGGCTGGGAAGTGATACCGGAAAAAGTGAACGGAAAAGCCCGCATGGAAGCCGTACCTCTCAAACGTTCATATGGAGAAGGAGGCTTGAACCTGCACGTCAAAAACCATTTGGAATGTATTAAATCTCGCAATCGCAACTGCAATGCTAGCATTGAAATCGGTGCTCACATCGCAAAGTTCTCCCAATTAGGGAACATTGCTTACCGGACCGGAAAGAAATTAACCTGGGACGGAAGCAGCTTCCACGATGCTGAAGCCGACAAATATCTATGCAAGGAATACCGCGCTCCTTGGGAATTACCGAAAATATAAAAGGGTTAATCCTTTAATTTGGTCGTTATACAAAAACAGCCGGTGGATAATCATTCCTTATTTACAAAGGAAATAATTACCACCGGCCCAAATTATTAATTAAAAAAAACGGATGAAATCCTTATTTCATTGATGCTCCCTCCGCAACAAGTCATTCACGGTCTTCACCGGATTGAATGTTTCGATGGGGACTTCCACAAAGACCGTACTCCAGTCGCTCATCGCACCATTCCATAAACCCGGAAGTTCAAGTGCTTTCAATTCACGACCATCTTTACTCTTATAGGAGATAAAACCGGTATTCTTATCGACATAATCCGGCAAATTAAATTTCTCTCCCTTGTAATTCTTTAATGCACAAACCAAATCGACCGGATTGAAATGCGTACCTTGCTCGAACATCTCCTTCTTAGCCGGGTCACTCAAGTCTACTTGTGAACTTTCGAGTATTTGCAAGGAAACCGTTCCATCCGGATTGACTGTCAGGAACGGGCCACCGCCCGGTTCACCGACATTCTTCACCATACCGCACACACGCAACGGACGGTTCAGTTTGCTCTTGAGGTAAAGTATCAGCTCGGCATCTTCCAAAAGCTTGGTGTCCGGGTTCTTAACACACAATTCATCCTGAAGAAAATGAATCATCTCCTCCACTTGGTCGTGCGTATATTTACCACTATCAATCAATGCCATATAGTTGAATATACGTTCCTGCAAAGAAACCAATACGCCGGCAATCACTTTCTTATAGATTACCGTTGCGCATTTGAAACTGTCCGGCACGACATTATCGATATTCTTTACAAATACCACATCGGCATCCACATCATTCAGGTTCTCAATCAAAGCACCGTGTCCCCCCGGACGGAAAAGCAAATTACCGTTCTTATCCCGGAACGGCTGATTGTCCATACCGGCGGCAACCGTATCCGTGCTCGACTTCTGCACGCTGAAGGATATATCATATCTGACAGAGAACTTCTCTTCATATTCATCCGACTTTGCAGCAACCAACTGTTCAAACAAAGCCTTATGTTCGGGAGATACGGTGAAATGGATATTCACTTCGCCGGCATGATTCTTGGCATACATCGCCCCTTCCGCCAAATGCTCTTCCATTGCAGTACGCACTTTCTGCGGATACGAATGAAACAGCAACAAGCCTTTCGGCAACATCCCGTAATTAAGCCCTTTCGCCTCCAGCAAATTGGCAACCACAGCTTTGTAATTGCCGTCTGCAACCAAAGTCGAAATATTCTTTTCCTCATTTGCTATGCAAGCCGCATTCAGGGCGCCATAGAAAGCAAAATGTTCAATCTCGTCAAAAAACTTCTTTTCAAACGCATTCGACGGTTGGTCGTAATCGGCAGATAAGAACTCATACAAGTTCTTAAACATACGGCTTGCCGCTCCCGAAGCCGGCACAAACTTCACTATTTTCTTGTTCTTAGCCAGATAAGCATCCCAGGCTTCCATATAATAAGCCTGTCTTTCCTGCGGAATAACCATTATGCCTCTCTCTACCGATGCCGAAGCGGCTATTTCAAGGAAGGGAAATCCTTTTACAAAGCATGCCAACTGTTCATTTATCTGCTCTTCGCTGATACCTTTCTTAGTTAGCAGTTCCAAGTCTTTTGCGTTTAGCATAATATCTTCTTTTAATTAATAATTCGTTACGCAAGCAGGGACTTTCTGCTCTATCTATATCGCAAATGTATAAAATTACCTTTAGAATAGCAGTCATATTCCAAGAAAAAGTTACTTTTACAGTATGTTTTACAAGAAGAAGTGCCCGCAAGCCCTATTCGCCTTGAATACAAACATGGAGGTTATACCGGCACATTCTTAAAAAGACAGAGTACTATGGATATACAACCGTTCTTTACCGAAGAAGAAAAAAAGCAGTTTTTCTGTAAATATAAACAACTGTTACGCAGTCTTTACTCCTTCCTGAAAAAAGAGGACCTAAGTAAGATGAAGGCGTTAATGAAGCGGGTCGTGGCAATGGATTGCTACGGACGCGACAAAAACGGCATCAACGGAATGCTGCGAAACATCAACACGGCTCTGATTGCCACCGTCGAAATCGGATTGAAACGTACCTCGGTGATTGCCCTCTTGCTGTACCGTCCGGTCATGAAAAGGATAATCACCCTGGAAGAAGTGGAAGAGACATTCGACGCCGACGTCACCCTGATTATAAGCCGGCTACTGAAAACATCCGACTTATACGCCCGGAATACGGCCGTCGACTCGGAGAATTTCCATCGTCTCCTGTTCTCGTTTGCCGAAGATGTACGCGTCATCCTGATTATGATTGCCGACCGTCTCTGCCTGATGCGCCTCGGCAAACAACTGAAAGACGAAGCCGACCGGAAAAGGCTGGCCACCGAGGTGTCCTATCTCTATGCCCCCCTCGCCCACCGCTTGGGTCTGTACACCATCAAAAGCGAGCTCGAAGACCTTTCGCTCAAATATACCGACCGGAAGCAGTACGACTTTATCAAACAGAAACTGAACGAGACAAAACGCTCGCGCGAAGCCTATATCGCAGAGTTCATCGCCCCGATAAAGAAGAAGCTGCAAGAGGCCGGTTTCTGTTTCGACATCAAAGGTCGTACCAAGTCCATCCACTCCATCAACAATAAACTGAAGAAGCAAAACGTGCCCTTCGAAGGCATTTACGACCTTTTCGCCATCCGTATCATTCTGGATACGCCGCTGGAGAAGGAACGTTCGGAATGCTGGCAAGTCTACTCCATCATCACCGACATGTACCAACCGAACCCGAAACGGATGAAAGACTGGATATCCATTCCGAAGACAAACGGATACGAAAGCCTGCATATCACCGTCATGGGACCTCAAAACAAATGGGTGGAGGTACAAATCAGAACCCGCCGGATGGACGAAATAGCCGAGCGCGGTCTGGCCGCCCACTGGAAATACAAAGGAGTTAAAGAGGAGAACGGCTTGGACGAGTTTCTGACTACCGTACGTACCGCCCTTGAAACAAAAGGGACAAATCCGCTCGACCTGATGCAGGATTTCAAGATGGATTTGTACAAAGACGAGATATATGTCTTCACCCCGACCGGCGAACTTATCAAGCTCGCCAAAGGAGCTACCGTTCTGGATTTTGCCTTCGCCATCCATTCCAAGCTGGGAAGCAAATGCGTCTCCGCCAAAGTAAACGAGAAAAACGTACCTATCAAATATGTATTGAACAACGGAGATACAGTGTCCGTCGTTACTTCGCCCACCCAAACGCCTAAGCGTGATTGGCTGAACATTGTTGTCACCTCCAAGGCGCGTGTCAAGATTAAGCAAGCACTTCGGGAAGAAATGGCCAAAGCTGTCGACTTTGCCAAAGAAATGCTGCAACGCCGTTTCAAGAACAGGAAGATAGAAATGGACGAACCTGTCCTGATGCGCTATATCAAGAAGAAAGGCTTCAAGACCGTCACCGACTTCTACATCGAGATTGCCGAAGAGCGGCTCGACCCGAACCAGGTAATCGATGAATATCTCGAACAGTTGCGCAAGGAGACGGAAACGAACGACCACACTGAAGTGCGCAGTGCCGGAGAGTTTATCACCACCACCGAAGTGGAAGAAATTTCGACCCACCAGGATATTCTGGTCATCGACAAGAACCTGACCGGCATCGAATACAAACTGGCAAAATGCTGTAACCCGATTTACGGCGACGAAGTGTTCGGCTTCGTCTCCACGCAAGGCATCAAAATACACCGCATGGACTGTCCGAACGCCCAAGAGATGTTCAGTCGTTTCGGTTATCGTATCATCCAAGCCAAATGGAGCGGGAAAGGCGACAACGGTTATATCGTCACTTTGCGCGTCATCGGCCGGGACGACATTGCCATCGTAACCAATATCACCTCCGTCATCAGCAAAGAAAGCGGGGTTACACTGCGGTCGCTCAACATCGACTCAGCAGCCGACGGCATCTTCCAAGGCAACTTCACCGTCATCGTACGCGACACAACCGCCCTGAACATGCTAATTAAAAAGATGAATGCCGTGAAAGGTGTAAAAACGGTAAGCCGGTTAAACTCATAACTGTTTATGCCTCCTCCTCCGGCTTTACCGGCTGGAAGAGATACGCGTTCCCGATATATTTGCGTACCAGCTTTCCGGCATTCGCCATTCGCTTCAAGTCGCCCGCAGCCTTTGTCTTCCCGCACCGACAAAGGCTACGGTAGATTTTCCCGGAAATGTACTGATGCGTTTCCAGATACTTCATGGTCCGCTCCTCACACTCTTCGAAAGAAAGTACGGCACGTTCCTCTTCGGACGAACGCATCAGCGGCATTTCCTGCAAGCGGTCGCGCAATTGTCTCGACGAACGAAACGTCACATCCTGAAAATGGATGGATTCGGCCCTGATTTCCTTCTTATCCTCTACCGGACGAGACTTCAACGAAATACTGAAAGTACCGATGCCTTCCAGCTCGACGTTGTGTCCGAACATCAATTCGTCTACCATCATGTCCTGGAGCAGTTGCAACACACCCTTGATATCCGCCGACGAAAAAGAGGAACGTCCCTGCGCCTTCTGCACCAAATCGTCCAAGCGTACCGTATCCGTAGGCACAAAGCGGGGATAAAGCTGTTGTTTCCCATCCGTCTTACCAAGAGGCGGACGACGTACTAATTTATATTCTGCTGCCATATTCTTTACCTTTTAATAATTTGTTCGTTATCTTTTAGCACTTTCATGCTTATGCTTTAGCCTGTTCGTCACTATCTATTAGTTGTTCGCTTGCTGGCGAACGACCGTTCGCCAATTGACGGACGTTCGTTCGCTGCTTGACGGACAATCGTTCGCCAATTGGCGAACGATTAATAGATACCGTCCAAAGATACAAAATATAGGGAGGAAAGAGGTAAAGAATAAGGAGAAAAAAAAGAACAGATAATAAGAAATATTTTCAAATGCACTTGTTCGTCATAAATCTTTGCTAAATTTGTGAAATAGCCTCGCACGTTGTGCCGGGAGAAGTCTGTATAGAAACTTTTTAATCGATAAAACTTATGAAACTACGCAAAGGCATTTTTTTCCTGTTCCTGAGCCTGTTCCTATCCGCTACCGGATACGCCGGCGACAAAGATAGCTTCCTGAAGAAGCAGTTCACTAGCCGGAACGGGTACGCATTGAACTACCGGATTTTATATCCGGAAAATTATAGTCCGGACCGGCAATATCCGGTTATCCTCTTCCTGCACGGCGCCGGAGAACGGGGTTCCGACAATAAAGCGCAATTAATACATGGCGGCGACATGCTTGCCTCTTTCGAAAATCAGACACAGTATCCTGCCATCATCATTGCTCCCCAATGTCCTTCCGACACTTGGTGGGTGAATTACACACGGCCTTCCAAGGATGGAGAGAAGCGTTATTTCCCGCCTTCCGCACCGATAACCGCCTCGTTGAATGCGGTAATAGAGTTGCTGGACAGCTATATAGACAAAGGAATTGTGGATACGAGACGCATTTATGTGACGGGGCTTTCGATGGGAGGCATCGGGACATTCGATTTGGTTTGCCGCTACCCGAACACGTTCGCAGCCGCCACACCGATTTGCGGGGGCGCCAACTTGGAACGTTTGGCGAAATACAAGGGCAAGACTGCGTTCAGCATCTATCACGGCGGTTCGGATAGCGTTGTGGATGTACAATTCTCCCGCGATGCGTATGAGACATTGAAAAAGGCAGGGGCCGATGTGCGTTATAAAGAATATCCCGGTGTCGACCATAACAGTTGGGACAAGGCTTTCGCCGAACCGGACTACCTTTCCTGGATGTTTCAACACAGCCTGTAACACAGCGGCACAGGCTGTTGCAATCAGGCTTTCGGTTTTAAGCCCATCTTTTCCGCCCGCTGAAGCATGAACCGATGGGCAGCTTCATACTCATTCGGGATAACGCCGTCCAGAATGGCGTTCTTGATGGCATCCTTCAAAACACCGACAGGACGGGATGGGGACAAGCCGAATGTCTCCATGATTTCTTCTCCACTGACAGGCGGTTGGAAATTCCGGACCCGGTCTTTTTCTTCTATCTCGGCCAGTTTTTCCCGTACCAGACGGAAATTATTCAGGAAACGACGCACCTTATCAGGGTTCTTGCTGGTGATGTCGGCTTCGCAAAGTTTCATCAAGTCGTCTATATCGTCGCCGGCATCAAACAGGAGACGGCGGATGGCAGAGTCGGTGACATCCTCATCTGCCAGCACAATCGGGCGCATGTGAAGGCTGACCATCTTCTGGACATATTTCATCTTTTCGTTCATCGGCAGTTTCATCTTCCTGAAAATACCGGGTATCATCTTCTCGCCGATGAAATTATGATTATGGAAAGTCCAGCCCAGACGCGTGTCGAAACGTTTGGTCGCAGGCTTGGCAATATCGTGGAAAACGGCACTCCAGCGCAGCCATAGGTTGTCGGTTGTCTTACTCAGTCGGTCGAGTACCATCAAGGTATGTGCGAAGTTGTCCTTATGGCCAATGCCCTCCTTCGTCTCCACCCCTTTCAGGGCGCAAAGTTCCGGGAAGATTAGAGGCAACAAGCCGCAACGGTCCAGCAGGTCGAAACCGACAGAAGGTTTGGGAGACATGACAATCTTATTCAATTCGTCCACTATACGTTCTTTCGAAATGATAGAGATGCGCTCTTTATTTCGCTCGATGGCCTCAAAAGTGTCGGGGTCGATATAGAAACCCAGCTGGGAAGCAAAACGGACGGCACGCATCATGCGGAGCGGGTCGTCGCTAAAGGTGATATCGGGGTCGAGCGGGGTACGTATCAGGAGGTTATCCATGTCGTCCAATCCGCCGAAAGGGTCGACCAGTTCGCCGTAACGGTCTTTGTTCAGGCAAAGTGCCAAGGCATTGATAGTGAAGTCGCGACGGTTCTGGTCATCCTCGAGAGTCCCGTCTTCCACAACAGGCTTGCGGCTGTCGTGCGTATATGATTCCTTGCGGGCGCCAACAAACTCAAGCTCCACATCTCCGGCCTTCACTTGTGCCGTTCCGAAATTCTTAAAAACAGAAAGGTGTGTACCGCGTCCCAGCTTTTTCGCAACAGCTTTAGCCAGTTCGATGCCACTTCCTACCGCAACAACATCTATATCTTTCGAAGGACGTCGCAGAAATATATCCCGCACATATCCTCCTATCACATAAGCCTCCACATTCAATTCGTCCGCCGCCTCGGATACCAACCGAAAAGGTTTTGCCGAAATATGTTTCAATATATCTTCTTCCTCTATATACATATAATTATCATTGGGGAACACGGGGAAACTTCCCCTATCTTACTTCCCGGTAAATCGGAGAGCAAAGATAAGGAATAAAACCGAAAGACAGAGCAGAATGATGAAACTTACCAACCCATACAAAATAGCATCTGCACATGAAAAGGGGTGCTTGGTATCTCTTCGTGAAAAAGAAATAAAAGAAATCATTTATTTTATCAAAATAGAAACTATATATTTGTATGTATCTTGTAAGTAACAGGCAGTGAAGAAATCTGAGGCTTATAGCTAAGAAGCAAATGCAGGAACAATATCGATTATGGAACAAAAAGATGAAATCATTATATATCAATCTCAAGACGGCACAATCAAAGTAGATGTGCTGTTCACGGAAGAAACTGTTTGGCTGACGCAGGCTCAAATTAGTTCATTATTCGGGAAAGCCAAATCAACTATTAGTGAGCATATTAAAAACATATTCGAAGAAGGAGAGTTAAATGAAGATATGGTTGTCCGGAAATTCCGAACAACCACTCAGCATGGAGCAATAGAGGATAAGACACAAAGCCATGAAGTGAATTTCTATAACCTTGATGTCATTATCTCAGTCGGTTACCGGGTAAAATCTTTGCAGGGTACGCAATTCCGTATTTGGGCAACTCAACGTTTACGGGAATATATCGTTAAAGGCTTTACTTTGAACGAAGAACGATTCAAGACCGGTTCTTCCATGAACTACTTCAGGGAACTATTAGACAGAATTCGGGAGATTCGTTTATCGGAAAGAGTATTCTACCAGCAAATCAAAGATATCTACGCTACTAGTATAGACTATGACCCCTCCGATGAGATGACGCTTGCTTTCTACAAAGAGGTACAAAACAAACTTCTTTGGGCAGTAAGTGGAAAAACTGCCGCTGAATTGATTTACTACCGGGCAAATGCCGCACTGCCCCAAATGGGCTTGACATCCACATCTTTGCCTAACAAGGTTCGTAAAACGGATATTGAAATCGGGAAGAATTATTTGAACGAAGAGGAAATAGGACTTTTAAAACTAATAGTGGAGCAATTCTTGGCTTATGCTGAAACTCAGGCAGTACAACATAAACCAATGTATATGAGAGATTGGATTGAGAAACTAAAGCAGGTGCTAACTATGAATGATAAAAACATATTGGAACATGCCGGCTCTATCTCCCATAAACTTGCTTTACAAAAAGCGACTAATGAGTATGATAAATATAAAGAAATCCAAAGGCAGCTGGAACATTTGGAGAGCATAAAAGAATTGGAACAGGACATTAAAAAGTTGGGCAAGAAAAAGGAATAATCATTATCTACAGTCATTTACTCATTCAATTCTATCAATCAGACAGATATAAAAGAGGTTCTTATTTACCGGTAAAACGAATTAAATTCTTCCTGTGATGCTAATTCGGTCTTTTTCCAATATCTTTGTATCGGAAAAAAGTAAAACAAAGAATTACCGGAATGAAAAAGTCTGCTATCTGCATAGCTCTTGTTGCCGTCACACTGACAGGTTGCAACAGTAGCGGAAAGAAAGCGCAAGCTCGTTTCGACCAGGCAAAGACCTTGTTCGAACAAAAGGAATATTCTGCCGCAAAAAGTCAATTAGACAGTATTCGCGCTTTGTATCCGAAAGAAATAAAAGTCCTGAAAGCGGGGCTAACCTTGATGCGGCAAATCGAGATGAAAGAAGCGGAACGCAATATTGCCTTCTGCGATAGTCTTCTCCCTATCAAACAGGAAGAGATGAAGGAACTGCAAAAAGGTTTCGTCTTCGAAAAAGATTCGGTTTACGACGAAATAGGCCGGTATGTTTCCAAACTCCAGACTATCGAGCGTAACATCCAACGTTGCTACGTCCGCTCGGGCGTGGACGAAACGGGCGAAATGTATCTGGCAAGTGTTTACTTCGGCGGTAAGCCTATCAACCATACCGGTATCAAACTCAGCACCCCCAACGACCTTTTTGTAGAAACCCCTTCCATCCCTTATGACGGTGGTCTGAATTACCGTTTTAAAGACATGGGAAACATAACGGAAGTTGTTACCTACAAAGGTGAGAATTGTAAAGATGCTGCCGATTTTATTTACAACAATCAGAATGAACGCATCAAAGTAGAGTACACGGGGGGTAAACCTTATATCCTCTATTTGGCAGATTCCGAAAAGAAAGCTATCGCTGCTACTTACAATCTGGCTATCGTGCTGAATGACATCAACAAGATGACAAAGGAGAAAGATAAGTCTATCAAAAAGATTGCTTACCTGAAAAGTAAATTGGAGAAAGAGGAATAAAGAATAATTCCGGAGTATAGTATAAATAGGAAGGGCGGCCTCATGTGATGAAGCCGCCCTTCTATTTGGGAATAAAAGCGGAAAACGAGGTTCCGCTTTTACTGCTTTGAAACAATCTTATTTAACAACGACCTTATAGGTTTTATTGCCTTCAACCGTAACAAGGACGATACCAGTAGAAACCGGAATAGAGAAGTAGTCCGAGCTTGCTCTGCGGGTATCGATTGTCTGTCCCAGAATACTGGACAATGTTATCTTTTTGCCGGCGGCATTTGCGACAATCACTTCACCGTCCTTACTCAAAACCTGAACTTCAGAGACGCTGACTTCTTCGTTTGCGGTAGGAGCCGGAGCGTTTTCGACCGTAAATACGGCATCGTCCAACTTAGACTGCATAGTAGCAAAACCGTTAACCACACCAAGATAAGGCTTGCCTCCGGTCGTTTTAGCCAACTCACTTTGGTTTTCCAAATAATAACCGCCCTGCTCGGCAGTCTTAAATGCAAATAAGGCAGGACTGTCTTTCATTGTCTTTACCGTTTCGTCAAGGAACATGGCACGGCCGCCCAATGTATCTTTTGCAGACAAATAATAACGGGCCTTATCAGCATTCGTTCCATTCTTCATTCCGGAAGATATAAAGTACAGTTGCTTTCCATCTACATTCTTATCCTGTTCAACCCAAAGACTGAAGTTCTCTTCTTCATATCCGGCTTTCGTAATCTCATTTCCTTCTTTCTTGAACTCGGCGAAGAAGGTATAAGGATTCATTACCAATGAATTATTATTCAATACCAGACGTTTGTGAGCATCAGCAAAGGATGCGTATTCCGGAGCTTCAACCGCTTCAAGGGCTACGTATGCTTCTTTATCTGTCATTTCAAGGTTTGCGGTATTGAAGTTCATAGATACATTTCCGCTGCCCAAGTCTTTATTATCGGCTATAACCATCGAATACTTTTCGCCGGATGCGTCAGAGATGAATGCAAACGACGTGGCAGGTAGGTAGTCCGACAATTTCAATATATTTTTATCTGCTACATATGAAACTGTATCAAGATTGAATGCACCTCTCAACTTATAAGAAATAACATACAAATAGTCGTCTAATGCAGTAGCACCGCCCACAAGTAGAGTATCACTTGGTATAAGCTTGAAGATGGCCGCTATATCCTTATCGTCACTTCCTCTCAATATAGAATCCGCTATCGATGCATATTGCAGACTCACACCGGAAGCTCCCGGAATGATATTCAACACAAAGGCCTTATCATTCAATTCCTGAGCCGTAAAATACATGGAACCTAAATACTTGTCGTCCAGATTAACTACTTGCTTCAAAATCGTTACCGAGTCGTTACCGAAAAGATAAGTATTCTCCATGCCCTGAACAGCAAATATTTCGATAGCATCCTTAGTATCTGTGAAATAAGAACCGGATTGACGGTCGACTATTGAATATTTACCATTATCTTCTTTGATATACCATTGACCTCTTGACTTATTCACAGAAGGAACACTGTCGCCTCCCATAAATTCACTTTGTGCTATATAGTATTTACCAGCATTTGCACCAGTTCCGGCATTTTTTAAGAAGTAAACTCCTGTTCCGCTTGAAATAGTGGCAGGCGTACCTCTCGATACTGTAATTAGAGGAACAAAGCCTTGCTTTACTTGTCCTTTCTCTCCGTCAAATTTAGATACAGTCAAGACCTTTGTATCCGCAACTTGTGCGTAAACAATACAAACGGTATCACCTTCAGCATCGACACTTAAATCGCCATTTACATCAGGAGCTCCTGCCACAAACATCGATAAGGAATCATTCTGCAAATCAATCACAAACTTAAAATGCTGGCAACGTCCATTCGGACGGACAACAGTCCGCGTGGAGTCTAATGCGAATTTAGCGCCAAAAACATCTAAGGCATCATTTATTTCTGTCTTTAAAGTATCAACGCCCAAATACTTCTTTACTCCGTTCGGAAAAGACTCATCGTCTTTTACTTGCAGAGTCATAAAGTTTTTATCACCGCTTACAGATGTCGCAATCAAATCTTTATCTGCAAACAAGTCTGCTCCTTGGTAATCTCCTCCAAACTTCAATTGAAAAACACTAAAGCCTCCACCTAAATCTTGCGGAGACATAATCATTGTATTCGGCTTTTCAACCGAGAAAGAGGTACCTTCAGTATTGAAGGTTACGGCACCATTAGCGCCAATACCAATAACCATCTTGCCACCATTTGCACTAATCTTACCACCACTAATAGCCCATTTATTTATGCCGTCTCCCAATACCGGAGTGGTAGCAGAAGCGGGGAAAGATAAAACTTGCTTTGTTTTCTTGTTCTTAATCTGATAAACAACAGTGGCAGTTTCTGTTCCAACCTCTGTTATTTCCCACAAAGCGGAGTCGCGGGAAGCTTTATTTGATTCGGGGGTAATTTCTTTTACGATAACGGAGTCTGCCTTATTTCCAGCTAAAGACAAGCATTTGTCGCCTTCTGCTTGCAGATAATAGTAATTTCCAGCAGTCCATTGTTCCGGTGCAACATCCGTTGCATGCGCCATAAATGTCCCTACTGTCAAAAAGGCCGTAGCCAAAAAAGTACATTTTTTATTCATATGCGATTGTTTATCATTATCATTTGTTTAACAAGGACAAAGATAAAAAAGTTTGGGATTATTCTTGCTCTTCCAAGGGTTAAAGATACTTAGCATAGAACATACTGTACAAAAGGGGCGGATATCCATACCAACTCCATAAAAAAAAGCCCGCCTTTTACAGCGGGCTTCAAATTACTTCTCTTTTATAATCAAATAATAATACCAAAGTAATGAAATAAAGCTCAAAATATCTTGTCTTAATATTATCTGAGGTATTGTTCTAATAAGTTCATATTAGTACGACAAAGATAAATCTTTTTGTTCAAAATCGCTCGTCAGAAACAGACTCCTAACCAAACCTTATGATTATTGAACAAAAACGTTCAGTTCTAGGACAAATTAGTTATTTGCCCGGTGTACAGTAAGTTGCGGGAACGGGAAGTTGATACCTTCCGCATTGAATGTTTCATAAACTGCTTGATTAATGCCGAAATAAACATCCCAGTAATTCGCGTTCTCCACCCAGACACGTACTACCACATTTACGCTGCTAGCGGCCAAAGCATGCAAAGCGATAAATGGGGCCGGCTCTGTTAAAATACGGGAATCACGTGACAATATTGTTTCGATTACCTGCCTTACCTTATCATAATCTTCCCCGTAATCTACACCAAACGTCCAGTCTACACGCCGAGTAGACTGACGGCTGAAGTTAGTGACAGCTCCACTACTTAACGAGCCGTTCGGGATATAAACCACCTTATTATCCGGAGTGGTCAGGATAGTATGAAATATTTGAATTTCTTTTATCGTCCCTCCCATACCCTGCGCTTCGATATAATCGCCAACTTTATAAGGTTTGAATAACAAAATAATTAATCCTCCTGCAAAGTTTGCCAGATTGCCACTCAAGGCCATACCGACAGCCACACCGGCAGAGGCAAGCAAGGCTGCAAAGGAAGTTGTTTGAACACCTAATGCTCCCACAACGGAAATAATCAATAAGATTGTTAATACTACATTAACAAGACTTCCTACAAAGGTTTTCACCGATGGTTCTATATCTCGTTTCAGCAGAACTCTCTTAATTAGTTTATTCACCAAGTTTATCAGTAGTCGTCCGACTATGAAAACCAAAAATGCCTTAATCAATGTCCACCCTAGAGTTGCTCCTTGCGACATCAGGGAACTCAAAAGACCTTCCGTCCCATGAGAAAAATCAATTGCTGCTAATATCATAATTGTTTACATTTAATAAAATTCGTACTGTTTAAATAACAATCCTAAGTCCAAAAAGTATTAGAAATTGTAGCAAAGGTATAAAGTTTTTTTATTCGGATAAAGAACTAAATTTATTATGTAGTTTTGCACGTCATCAAATAACAGATAAAAGAAACAGGATGAAGGGCATTTTGATTTTTATAGGTTTGCTTCTTGCCGGTAATGGCTTCGCGCAATCTTACGAAGAGTATATAGAAAAAAGCTATGATTTTGTTGATAAAAACGATTTACCTTCGGCTGAAGAAAGTCTAAAAGCCGCCATGCGCCTGGAACCAGCAAATCCGCTCAATTATGCTTTGCTCAGCAATCTGGGAACTATCCAGCGTAGACAAGGGAAACTACAGGAGGCTCTCATCTCCTACTCTTCCGCTCTTAGCAGTCATACAAATGATAGAACTATCCTGGAAAATCGAGCATCGCTTTACACGGAATTAGGAGAAACGGACAAAGCATTGACGGATTACAATACATTGCTGATTACTGACCCGGAAAATCAAGAGGCTCTTTATTGCCGCGGATTGATATATATTCAACTCAAAAATTATATCTGGGCGGAACAGGATTTTGACAAGATATTGGAAATAAATGAAAAATCCGTCCGGGGCCGTCTAGGGCATGCTATCTTGGAAAAGATGCGGGGTAACTATACAGAGAGTGAGAAAATATTCAATTATCTAATTAGTGAAATGCCTCGTGATTGGATTCTTTATGAAGGACGTGCAGATTTATATTTTATGATGGGAAAGAATGCCCGTGCCATGGCTGATATAAACAAGGTATTTATAGAAAGTGAACCTACTGCCGCACTATACGTACTTAGAGGCAAGATTAAACTGGCACAATATGAAAAAGAACGGGCTGCTATCGACTTCAAAAAAGCGGAAGCGATGGGATATGATAAAAAAGTGATAGAAGAATTAATGAAATTGGCAAAATAAACGACCGCAAAATCTTTTATAAAAAAACGAGATTATTCCACTTTGTGCAGGAATAATCTCGTTCGTTTTATCCATTAACGGCTTTCTTTTTACTTCTTGTATGTCTTATAGCCGTATACAGCCAAATCCCCCAGTTCTTCTTCAATACGAAGCAGTTGATTGTACTTGGCCATACGGTCGGAACGGCTCAATGAACCGGTTTTAATCTGTCCCGAATTAGTTGCCACGGCAATATCCGCTATAGTAGCATCTTCCGTTTCACCCGAACGGTGGGAAGTAACAGATGTATAGCCGTTACGATGCGCCATTTCAATAGCATCCAATGTTTCGCTCAGTGTTCCAATCTGATTTACCTTAATCAAGATTGAATTGGCGCAACCTTCTTCGATTCCTTTTTTCAAGAATTCAACATTCGTCACAAATAGGTCGTCGCCCACCAGCTGGCATTTCTTACCAAGTGCGTCCGTCAACATTTTCCAGCCGGCCCAATCGTTTTCATCCATGCCATCTTCAATCGAATCTATCGGGAATTTGTCAACCAGGTTAGACAAATAAGCGACCTGTTCCTGAGCTGTACGCTTAGCACCTTTAGCGCCTTCAAACTTGGTATAGTCATACACTCCATCGTGATAAAATTCGGAAGATGCACAGTCCATAGCGATTGTCACATCTTTACCCGGTTCATATCCGGCAGTTTTTATAGCGGCCATAATGGAATTGAGGGCATCCTCGGTTCCGTCCAATGCCGGAGCAAAGCCCCCCTCATCACCGACAGCCGTACTTAATCCGCGGTCATGGAGCACTTTCTTCAAAGCATGAAATACTTCCGCTCCCATACGTAATCCTTCACGGAAACAACAAGCTCCTACCGGACGTATCATAAATTCCTGAAAAGCAATAGGAGCATCGGAATGTGAACCTCCATTGATAATATTCATCATCGGAACTGGTAATACATAAGCATTTGTTCCACCTATATAACGATACAAAGGCTGCTCCAAATAGTTTGCTGCTGCTTTTGCCACAGCTAAAGAAACACCTAACATGGCATTTGCTCCAAGGTTCGATTTTGTTTTCGTACCATCCAGCTCTATTAATTTATGATCAATTTCACGCTGGTTCAAAGCACTCATACCAATAATAGCGGGAGCTATCACATTATTTACATTTTCAACAGCTTTCAAAACACCTTTTCCACCATAACGGTTCTTATCACCGTCACGAAGTTCAATCGCTTCGTTTTCACCGGTAGAAGCTCCAGATGGAACTGCCGCACGACCAAATGCACCGGAAGCCAAATGCACATCGACTTCTACAGTCGGGTTTCCGCGTGAGTCAAGGATTTCTCGTCCTACTACTTTAATAATTTCCATGTTTTTGAATAATTTGAGTTTCTCTTTTATTTAAATATAACAAATACCGAAAGGAAAAGTTTATTCCCATTGCTTCCAAAGACCATTCCTGTTGAGATAAACGTTTTACTCCTTCAAAAACATCCTCATTCCGGAACAAAAAAGGGTGTATCAAATAAATGACACACCCCATTATCTTTATTGAAATAAGCCGAATTTATTCAGCTGCTTGTTCCTCTACTGCAGGAGCTTCGGCAACAGGAGCTTCAGCTGCTGTAGACTTTTTACGTGAACGTCTTGTCTTAGTAGCTTTTTTCGCTGTAGCTGTTTTCAACATATTTTCATTGTAATCAACCAGTTCAATGAAGCACATTGCAGCATTATCCCCCAGACGGTTGCCAGTCTTCAGGATACGAGTATATCCACCCGGACGGTCACCTATCTTTTGAGAAACTTCTTTGAACAATTCCGTTACAGCATATTTGTCTTGCAAATTGCTGAATACCACACGTCTTGAATGAGTTGTGTCCTCTTTAGACTTAGTGATAAGTGGTTCTACAAACTTACGCAGAGCTTTAGCTTTAGCAACAGTGGTGAAAATTCTCTTATGTTTGATAAGAGAACAAGCCATGTTAGAAAGCATTGCGTTACGGTGAGTGTTTGTACGACCTAAATGATTTATTTTTTTATTATGTCTCATCGCTATACTTACTCTTTATCTAATTTATATTTTGTGATATCCATACCGAATGAAAGGTTCAGACTATCCAACAGTTCATCAAGTTCCGTAAGTGACTTTTTACCGAAGTTCCGGAACTTCAACAAATCATTCTTGTTGAATTTAACCAATTCACCTAAAGTTTCAACATCTGCAGCCTTCAAGCAATTCAAAGCACGAACAGACAGATCCATATCCGAGAGCTTACTCTTGAGCAACTGACGCATGTGAAGTACTTCTTCATCGAATTCTTCATTACCGTCAGTATCTACTGTTTCGATAGCAATCTTTTCATCTGAGAACAACATAAAATGATGTATCAGAATCTTAGCTGCTTCTTTTAATGCTTCTTTCGGATGAATAGAACCATCAGTGGCTATTTCAAGAACCAACTTTTCGTAGTCCGTCTTTTGCTCAACACGGAAGTTTTCAATTGAATACTTAACATTACGAATAGGCGTATAAATAGAGTCGATAGCAATGACATGTACGTCTGCGTTCGGGTCTCTGTTTTCATCAGCGGGTACATAACCGCGGCCTTTGTTTATTGTTAATTCAATTTGGAAACCTGCGTTCGGATCTAAACGACAAATAACCAACTCTGGATTCAACACCTCGAATCCGGTCAGCTGTTTACCTATATCACCGGCTTTGAACACTTCCGAACCCGAAACAGTAATACTTACTTTTTCATTCTCTATGTCGTCTACAATATGCTTAAACCGAACTTGCTTTAGGTTCAGGATAATGTTTGTTACATCCTCCATAACACCGGAGATTGTACCAAATTCATGGTCAACACCCTCGATTTTAATAGATGTAATAGCAAAACCTTCAAGTGACGACAGGAGAATACGACGCAGAGCATTACCTATTGTAATACCATAGCCGGGTTCCAACGGACGAAATTCAAACTTTCCGAAGAAATTGTCCGCTTCCAACATTAATACTTTATCGGGTTTTTGAAATGCTAATATCGCCATGGAAATCAATTATTATTTAGAATACAATTCTACGATCAACTGCTCTTTAATGTTTTCAGGAATGTCAGCTCTTTCCGGCAGATGCAGTAATTTTCCGCTTAAAGAAGACTGATCCCATTCAATCCAAGGATACTTACTGTGATTAAAGCCAGACAAAGCGTCGGCAATCACTTCCATAGACTTGGATTTTTCTCTAACACCTACAATCTGACCAGCTTTCAAAGAGTAAGAAGGGATGTTAACAACCTGACCGTCTACTGTAATGTGACGGTGAGAAACCAACTGGCGAGCAGCAGCACGTGTCGGAGCTATACCCAAACGGAATACCACATTGTCCAGACGGCCTTCCAGTAACTGAAGCAATACTTCACCGGTAATACCTTTAGAACGTGATGCTTTTTCAAACAAGTTTCTAAATTGCTTTTCCAATACACCATAAGTGTATTTTGCTTTTTGCTTCTCGCGAAGCTGAATTCCATACTCAGAAGTTTTCTTCTTACGGCCATTCCCATGTTGTCCGGGAGGATAATTCTTTTTTGAAAGAACTTTATCCGGTCCGAATATAGCCTCACCAAACTTACGGGCTATTCTTGTTTTTGGTCCAGTATATCTTGCCATTTTTTTATTGTTTTAATGTTCTGTCTGAATCTGGAACCGTGCAGCCGCGATTACAGAGAGGATAAGGTCTTTGTGCAATCTATTCACAATTCCGGATTCAATGTTCAAGAAACTATAGTTAATTATACTCTTCTCTTTTTCGGAGGACGACAACCATTATGAGGCAGTGGAGTAACATCTACAATTTCAGTTACTTCAATACCGGCACCGTGGATAGTTCTGATAGCAGACTCACGTCCGTTACCCGGGCCCTTAACGAATACTTTTACTTTTCTCAAACCAAGATCATAAGCTACCTTAGCACAATCCTGTGCCGCCATTTGAGCAGCATACGGAGTGTTCTTCTTAGAACTTCTAAAGCCCATTTTTCCAGCAGAAGACCAACTGATTACCTGACCTTCGCTATTTGCCAGAGACACAATGATGTTGTTAAAAGAAGAATGAATATGAGCTTGACCGTAAGCGTCAACTTTTACGTTTCTCTTCTTTGCTGCGACTGATTTCTTTGCCATATCAATTCTTATTATTTAGTAGCTTTTTTCTTATTTGCAACAGTTTTCTTCTTACCCTTACGAGTACGAGCATTATTCTTTGTGCTCTGGCCTCTTAAAGGCAAACCAATACGGTGACGAACACCTCTATAACAACCGATATCCATCAGTCGTTTGATATTCAACTGAACTTCTGAACGAAGATCACCTTCGACCTTATATTCTGCGCCAATGACTTCACGTACTTTTGCAGCCTGATCATCAGTCCAGTCCTTTACCTTGATATCACGATCAATGCCTGCTTTCGCTAAAATTGAGTTCGCTGCACTACGACCGATACCGAAAATGTAGGTCAAGGCAATTTCTCCTCTTTTATTTTGTGGCAAGTCTACACCAACTATTCTTATAGCCATATTACTTACTTAAATTATTTTGCAAAAATAATAAATTATCCTTGACGTTGTTTATACTTAGGATTTTTCTTGTTAATTACGTATAAGCGTCCCTTTCTTCTTACGATTTTGCATTCGGGAGTACGCTTCTTTAAAGATGCTCTTACTTTCATATCTTGTTATTTTTTTTATTTATATCTAAAAGCAATTCTACCTTTCGATAGATCATACGGAGACATTTCTACTCTTACCTTATCCCCCGGAAGGATTTTAATGTAATGCATCCGCATCTTTCCGGAAATATGGGCAGTAATTTCATGTCCGTTCTCTAATTCTACACGAAACATTGCATTTGACAATGCCTCTACTATAACTCCATCTTGTTCAATTGCTGACTGTTTAGCCATATAAATCAAATTAAATTGCGTTATTACCTAAAACTTCTTCTAAAAACTTAAATGAAGATAAGATTTGCGGACCGTCAGGACGAATAGCAATACAATGCTCAAAATGAGCAGAACATTTACGGTCCTTTGTCCGTACCGTCCAACCATCCTTTTCGAATACCACGTTTTTACTTCCCATATTAATCATAGGTTCAATGCAAATGCACATACCACTACGTAATAAAGGGCCACAACCTGGTCTTCCGTAATTAGGAACTTCCGGTTCCTCATGCATCTTACGTCCACAACCGTGACCGACCAACTCTCTGACTACAGAATAATTTTTCGCTTCACAATAAGACTGTACTGCATGACTGATATCCCCTACCCGTTTGCCTTCCAAGGCATGTTGGATACCAAAATAAAGAGATTCTTTTGTTGTCTTCAACAATTTCTTTACTTCCGGAACAACTTCTCCTACACAAAAAGTATAAGCGGAGTCACCTACAAATCCATTCAATTGGGTTCCGCAATCTACAGATATAATATCACCTTCTTTCAATATAGTCTTTGAAGAAGGGATACCATGTACCACCTGCTCATTGACAGAAGCACATATTGAACCCGGAAAACCACCGTATCCTAAAAAGGCCGGAATAGCACCATTATCTCTAATGAACTCTTCAGCAATCTTATCGAGTTGCAGTGTGCTTACACCTGGGGCAATGTGTTTGGCTAATTCGCCAAGCGTCTTACCGACCAGTTGATTGGCATCACGCATCAACTCTATTTCTTCATCTGTCTTTAAATAGATCATTCTATTAATAAGCGGCAACTGAGCCTGTACGACCTTTAATTCTTCCTGACTTCAACAAACCGTCATAGTGACGCATCAACAAATGACTTTCTACCTGTTGTAATGTATCCAATACAACACCAACCAAAATCAACAAAGATGTTCCGCCAAAGAATTGGGAGAACGCCATACTTACACCGGCAATTCTGGCAAAAGCTGGCATGATAGCCACTAATGCAAGGAAGAATGCACCCGGTAAAGTAATACGATCCATAATGGCATCCAAATAATCTTTGGTATGTTTTCCAGGTTTAACACCAGGTATAAAACCATTGTTTCTTTTCAAATCATCAGACATCTGAGTCGGATTAATTGTGATAGCTGTATAGAAATAAGTAAACAAAATAATCAATACAGCAAAAACAAAGTTGTACCAAAATCCGGTGTTATCCATAAATGCAGCTACAAAACCAGAGCGTTCACCAGTACTGGAAAAACCGACAATCGAAATAGGGATAAACATTATTGCCTGAGCAAAAATGATAGGCATTACGTTAGCAGCATTCACTTTCAAAGGAATGTACTGGCGCGCACCTCCATATTGTTTATTGCCAATAATTCTTTTTGCATACTGTACGGGGACCTTACGGGTACCCTGCACCAACAAGATTGCACCTGCTATAACAAGCAAAAGGAATAACATTTCAAACAGGAACATAACCAAACCACCGGTTTTCTCACTTGTTCTGGAAATAAATTCTTCGAACAAAGAATGCGGCAAACGGGCTATGATACCAACCAGAATGATAAATGAGATACCATTTCCTACACCTTTATCTGTAATTCTTTCACCTAGCCATAAGATAAACATACTTCCGGCAGCCAAAATGACTGTAGAAGAAATTGTAAACCAAATTCCTGCAGGCAAAGCAGCACCGGCAGCTTTCAGCTGTACACTTAAGTTAACAAGATAAGTAGGCCCTTGAAGTACGAGAATCAGAACTGTCAGATAACGAGTCCACTGGTTAATCTTACGACGACCACTTTCTCCTTCTCTCTGTAATTTCTGAAAAGAAGGAACAGCAATAGCCATCAACTGCATAACAATAGATGCAGAGATATATGGCATAATCCCTAATGCAAATATAGAAGCATTAGAGAATGCACCTCCTGAAAACATATCCAACAAAGCGAGCAATCCGCCTCTTGTCTGTTCTTGTAAAGCGGTCAACGCTTTAGGGTCGATACCCGGAAGCACTACATACGTTCCAAAACGGTAAATAGCCACTAACAAAAGAGTGGTGAGGATCCGATTTCTCAGATCCTCAATCTTCCAGATATTTTTTATTGTTTCAACTGCTCTCATAACTTAGAGTTTAACAACAGTTCCACCTACAGCTTGAATAGCAGCCTCAGCAGACTTTGAGAAAGCATGAGCTTCCACTTCAAGTTTAGCTGTCAAGTTTCCATTACCAAGAATTTTAACCAATTGAGATGTTGAAATAAAGCCGGCTGCTATCAGTTCATCAAGACCAATCTTAGTCAACTGTTGAGCATCTGCCATTCCTTGCAACGTAGACAAGTTAATAGCTTTATATTCCACACGGTTAATATTCTTAAAACCAAATTTAGGCAAACGTCTTTGAATTGGCATCTGACCACCTTCAAAACCAATTTTGCTTTTATAGCCAGATCTTGACTTTGCCCCTTTATGACCTCTTGTTGAAGTTCCTCCTAATCCCGAACCCGGACCACGGCCGATTCTCTTTCTGGTCTTGGTAGATCCTTCAGCAGGTTTTAAATTTGATAAATTCATATCGTATAATTAATTTTTCAACCGTTATTACTTTACTACTGAAACCAAATGTTTCACTTTCTCAACCATACCCAGAATAGACGGAGTAGCTTCATGTTCTACCACCTGGTTCATTTTCTTCAAACCCAGTGCATCAAGAGTTCTCTTTTGGTCTTTCGGGCATTTAATTCTACTTTTTGTTTGCTTAACTTTTATAGTTGCCATAATCATTATCCTCCCTAATTAACCTCTGAATACTTTTTCTACGGAAACACCTCTGTTCTGAGCAACATCAAACGGGCTTCTCAACTCACCCAGCGCAGCGATAGTAGCTTTCACCAAGTTGTGAGGGTTAGACGAACCTTTCGATTTAGCCAAAACGTCTGTGATACCTACACTTTCCAATACGGCACGCATAGCACCACCAGCCTTAACACCTGTACCGTGAGATGCCGGTCTAATCAAGACCTGTGCACCACCGAACTTTGCAAGCTGTTCGTGAGGAATAGTACCTTTATGAACGGGAACCTTGATTAAGTTCTTTTTTGCAGCTTCAACACCCTTAGCGATAGCTGTCGTTACTTCACCGGCTTTACCCAAGCCCCAACCAACGATACCGTCTTCGTTACCTACCACAACAATAGCGGCAAAACTGAAAGTACGTCCACCTTTGGTTACTTTTGTTACGCGGTTGATTGCAACCAAACGGTCCTTCAACTCTATGTCGTTGGTCGACTTAACTCTATTATTAACTCCTGCCATCTTCATTAAAATTTAAGGCCGCCGTTACGTGCAGCATCAGCTAATTCTTTAACTCTCCCATGATACAGGTAGCCGTTACGGTCAAAAACAACAGCCTGAATACCAGCTTCCTGGGCTACTTTAGCTATTTGTTCACCAACCTTAGCGGCAATCTCCTTTTTCGGAGCCTTAACATCTATCTTTAAAGATGATGCTGCAGCCAAAGTTTTACCTGTAGTGTCATCTATAACCTGTGCATAGATTTGCTTGTTGCTTCTAAACACAGTCAGGCGCGGACGTTCAGGAGTCCCTGAAATCTTGCCACGTACACCTGCTTTTATTTTTAATCTTCTTTCTTCCTTCGTTGTCATGATAATTTCAGTTTACGTAGATTACTTACCTGCTGATTTACCAGACTTTCTGCGAATTTCTTCACCCACGAACTTAATACCTTTACCTTTATACGGTTCCGGCATTCTGAATGAACGAATCTTTGCACAAATCTGACCTAGTAATTGTTTATCAGCCGATTCAAGGATAATAAGAGGATTTTTATTTCTCTCTGCCTTTGTCTCAACTTTCACTTCTTTAGGCAACTGCAAATAAATATTATGTGTATAACCTAAAGAGAGATCCAACAGCTGACCTGTATTTGATACACGGTAACCAACACCGACAAGTTCAAGTTCTTTCTTGTAACCTTCTGATACACCAATAACCATATTGTTGATCAAGGAACGATAAAGTCCGTGTAATGCACGATGGTTCTTATCGTCAGTCGGTCTTGTCAGATGGATGATGCCATCTTCAAGAGTTACTTTAATATCAGGATTTACAGCCTGGGTCATTTCACCTTTGGGACCTTTGACAGTCACCACGTTATCCTTAATAGTAACCGTAACACCGGCGGGTACATGAATTGGTAATTTTCCTATTCTTGACATTCTTCTTTCCTCCTAATTAATAAACATAACATAATACTTCACCACCGATCTTCAGATCACGGGCTTCTTTGTCTGTCATCACACCTTTAGAAGTAGAAAGAACAGCAATACCTAAACCATTCAATACTCTCGGCATGTCTTTGTAGCCGGTGTACTTACGCAAACCCGGAGTAGAAACTCTCTCAAGTTTCTTGATTGCGTTCACTTTGTTAACCAGGTCATACTTCAAGGCAATCTTAATTGTACCCTGAGGACCATCTTCTACAAACTTAAAATTAAGAATGTAGCCCTTGTCGAAAAGGATCTTTGTGATCTCTTTCTTTAAATTTGACGCCGGCACTTCAACAACTCTGTGCTTCGCTTTAATTGCATTACGCAATCTTGTCAAATAATCTGCAATAGGATCTGTCATATATAAATAAATTAAATTGATCCGGACTTCCGGACAATATTTAAACTAAAAAAACTCTTACCAACTTGCTTTCTTTACACCCGGGATTAAACCATGAGATGCCATTTCACGCAGTTGAATACGAGAAATACCGAACTGGCGTACATAGCCTTTCGGACGTCCTGTGATTTTACAACGATTGTGCAAACGTACAGGAGAAGCATTTTTAGGTAAAGCCTGTAAAGCTTCATAGTCACCTGCTGCTTTCAGTTCTGCTCTTTTAGCAGCATATTTAGCTACGAGCTTTGCTCTTTTCACCTCACGGGCTTTCATTGATTCCTTTGCCATAACTACTTAGTCTTTTTTTGCATTTTTAAAAGGCAACCCAAATTCTCTCAAAAGAGCATACCCTTCTTCATCTGTTTTCGCAGAGGTCACAAAGGTAATATTCATTCCCAATATTTTGGTAATATTATCGATATTTATTTCAGGGAAAATGATTTGTTCCTGAATTCCGAGAGTATAATTACCTCTTCCGTCCAATTTACTTTCAATACCTTTGAAGTCACGAATACGAGGAAGAGCTACGCGAACAAGTCTTTCCAGGAATTCATACATTTGTTCACGACGTAATGTTACCATTACACCGATTGGCATTTTTTTACGCAACTTGAAGTTAGAGATATCTTTCTTGGAAACCGTGGCAACAGCTTTCTGACCCGTAATTGTAGTCAGTTCACTGATTGCTATATCGATAATCTTCTTATCAGCAGCAGCCATACCCAAACCTTGATTGATAACAATCTTCTTCAATACAGGCACCTGCATTACTGATTTATAACCGAACTCTTTCGTCAAAGCAGGAACAATTCTGTCCTGATATTCTTTTTTAAGACTGGCAGTATTGCTCATTACTTAATTTCCTCCCCTGATTTTTTAGAATAACGTACTAAAGCACCTTTTTCATCCAATTTACGACCAATACGTGTCGGTTTACCGGATTTCGGATCCAACACGTTAAGGTTGGAAATATGAATAGGAGCTTCTTTCTTTTCAATTCCTCCTTGAGGATTCTTTGCATTAGGCTTGGTATGCTTTGATACCATATTAATACCCTCAACAATGGCACGTTCGTCTTTTACGAGAACCTCTAAAACACGTCCTGTTTTACCTTTGTCTTCGCCGGTATTAACAAAAACTATATCGCCTTTTTTAATATGTAATTTACTCATTACTTTAAATTTTACAAAATTAAAGCACTTCAGGTGCAAGTGAAACGATTTTCATGTTTGTTGCACGAAGTTCTCTGGCAACCGGACCAAAGATACGGCTTCCACGAATATCACCACCGGCATTCAATAATACGCAAGCGTTATCATCGAAACGGATGTATGAACCATCCGGACGGCGGATTTCTTTTTTAGTGCGAACAATGATAGCTTTAGAAACAGCACCCTTCTTCACATCACTTGCCGGGATTACACTTTTAATTGCAACCACAATTACATCCCCAACAGTGGCATAACGTTTTCTTGTACCGCCTAAAACGCGAATACACAACGCTTCTTTTGCACCACTGTTATCTGCTACTACTAGTCTTGATTCTTGTTGTATCATGTTACTTAGCCCTTTCGATTATTTGAACTAATCTCCATCTTTTTGTTTTGCTCAAAGGACGAGTTTCCATAATTTTTACGGTATCGCCAATGTTGCATTCATTCTTTTCGTCGTGAGCATGATATTTTTTCGTCTTATTGACGAACTTACCATAAATGGGGTGTTTTTCCTTCCATTTAATAGCAACCGTGATGCTCTTATCCATCTTGTTGCTAGTAACCACGCCCGTTCTTTCTTTTCTTAAATTTCTAGTTTCCATCAGGCTCAATTATTTGTTGTTAACTTCTCTTTGGCGCAATTCTGTTTTCATGCGCGCAATCATCCTGCGTTGTTGTTTAATCTGAGCAGGGTTATCACTAGGAGAAATGCTGTGGTTAATCACTTTCTGATCGTAAGCAGCCACTTCAGCATCAATTCTTTCTACTAACTCCTTCGTGCTTAATTCTCTAATTTCTGCAATCTTCATAACCAATTACGCATTTTGATTAGCCATATCATAATCACGTCTCACAACAAACTTCGTTGTTACCGGAAGCTTTTGAGCAGCAAGGCGCAAAGCTTCTTTAGCAATATCAAAAGGAACCCCTTCGATTTCGAAAATCAGACGACCCGGAGTAACAGGCGCAACAAACCCTTCCGGGTTACCTTTACCTTTACCCATACGTACTTCTGCAGGTTTCTTTGTAATAGGTTTGTCCGGGAAAATCCGAACCCAAACCTGACCCTGACGTTGCATATAACGAGTTACCGCAATACGAGCAGCTTCAATCTGACGACCGGTAATCCATTTATTTTCTAACGCTTTTATACCAAACGAACCGAATGCCAGCTGGTTACCGCGTTGAGCTTCGCCCTTCATACGGCCTTTCTGCTGTCTTCTGAACTTGGTTTTCTTTGGTTGTAACATCTCTTCTTAAATTCTAACGTTTAACGATTAGCTTTCTTTCTCTTGAAGTTCTTTTCTCTGCTGCCGCCGGCATTGTCATTTCTACGACCCGAATCTTTTGTTGCAGCGAATGAAGGAGCAAGATCTCTCTTACCATATACCTCACCACGGCAAATCCAAACCTTAACACCGATCAAACCAACCTTCGTCAACGCTTCAGCCAAAGCATAATCAATATCTGCTCTGAATGTGTGCAACGGAGTTCTTCCTTCCTTATACATTTCTGAACGAGCCATTTCAGCTCCATTCAAACGACCAGAGACTTGCACTTTAATACCCTCGGCACCCATTCTCATGGTAGAGGCGATAGCCATCTTGATAGCACGACGGTAAGCAATTTTTCCTTCAAGTTGACGAGCAATATTGTTTGCAACGATAACAGCGTCCAATTCGGGTCTTTTTACCTCAAAGATATTAATCTGAACTTCCTTGTCGGTAATTTTCTTCAACTCTTCTTTCAACTTATCAACTTCCTGACCACCTTTTCCGATGATGATACCCGGACGTGATGTGCAAACTGTGATTGTAATCAACTTCAGCGTACGTTCAATAACGACGCGAGATACACTAGCCTTAGCAAGACGAGCATTCAGATATTTACGGATTTTGCTATCTTCCAGCAAAGTATCTCCGTATTTCTTGCCGCCATACCAATTGGAATCCCAACCACGGATGATTCCTAAACGATTACTAACCGGATTAACTTTTTGTCCCATCTACAAATTAATTTTGACTATCGTTTTTACTAAGTGTATCAACAAACAGAGTTACATGGTTCGAACGTTTACGAATTCTGTATCCTCTTCCCTGAGGAGCCGGACGCATTCTCTTCAATGTAGTAGCGCAATCTACGCTGATTGAAGATACGCACAACTCTCCAGCTTCTGCTTTACGTTCATTCTTCTGTTCCCAATTGGCAATAGCCGAACGAAGCAATTTTTCTACTCTTGCTGCAGCTTCCTTATTAGAAAACTTCAAAACACCAAGTGCACGGAATACTTCCATACCGCGAATCATGTCTACAACGAGACGCATCTTGCGCGGAGAAGTCGGCACGTTCCGCAATTTTGCGAAATACATGGTCTTTTGGGCTTCTTTTCTTGCTTCAGCTGATATTCTTTTTCTAGCACCCATTTTATTGATTCTTTTTATTTTCAGATTCCTGAATTCCTGTTACTACCGATTATTTTTTCTTGTTACCGGCATGACCACGGAACGTACGAGTAGGAGAAAACTCTCCCAGCTTATGACCTACCATGTTCTCGGTTACAAAAACAGGAATAAATTTATTTCCATTATGAACTGCAATCGTATGGCCTACAAAGTCAGGCGAAATCATTGAAGCTCTTGCCCACGTCTTAACGACAGCCTTCTTCCCTGACTCATTCATTGCCAGGACTTTCTTTTCAAGCTTTACATTAATATACGGGCCTTTTTTTAGCGAACGACTCATAGTTTACTTAATTAATCAGATTATTTCTTTCTTCTTTCAATAATATATTTTGAAGAATGCTTCTTCGGAGCTCTTGTTTTCAAGCCCTTAGCATATAAGCCATTACGAGATCTAGGATGACCTCCGGAAGCACGACCTTCACCACCACCCATTGGGTGATCAACCGGGTTCATTACAACACCACGGTTGCGAGGACGACGACCTAACCATCTAGAACGACCGGCTTTACCTGATTTTTCAAGACCATGGTCTGAGTTACCTACACTACCAATTGTAGCCTTACATGCAGCAAGAATCTTTCTGGTTTCGCCAGAAGGCATCTTAATAATTGCATAATCGCCTTCTTTCGAAGTCAGCTGAGCAAAAGCACCGGCAGAACGAACCAACTTGGCACCCTGTCCCGGACGAAGCTCAATATTATGAATAATAGTACCTACGGGAATATTTGCCATCGGCAAAGTATTACCTATCTCAGGAGCAACTTCGCTACCCGAAACCACTGTTTGGCCAACTTCCAGTCCGTTCGGAGCAATAATATAGCTCTTTGCTCCGTCTGCGTAATACAACAATGCGATACGAGATGTACGGTTCGGATCATACTCGATCGATTTTACTGTTGCCGGAATGCCATCTTTATTTCTCTTGAAATCGATAAATCTGTACTTTTGTTTGTGACCACCACCAAGATAACGCATTGTCATCTTACCAGTGTTGTTACGACCGCCAGTACTTCTTTTACCTGTTACAAGAGACTTTTCTGGTGTACTTGCAGTGATTTTATCAAATGCACCAATAACTTTGTGTCTCTGCCCCGGTGTTGTGGGCTTTAATTTACGTATTCCCATTTCTTTTTTTAGATATTACTAAAGAAATCAATTGTTTCTCCTTCTTTCAACGTTACGATAGCTTTCTTGAAAGCCGATTGTTTGCCATTGATAATTCCGGATTTCGTATAACGACTTTTCTGTTTACCAGAGTAATTGATGGTGTTTACATCTACTACCGTAACGTTATACATATCCTCAATAGCTTTTTTAATCTCTAACTTGTTGGCATCAGGAGAAACACGAAAACCATAGCGATTAGCCATTTTTTCTGTAATCGCTGTTTGCTTCTCTGTTACTATAGGTTTAATAATAATTCCCATTTTTCTACTCCTTATGCGTTAAATAATTTTTCAATAGCAGCAACCGAACTTTCTGTCAAAACCAAATTTGCAGCATTTAACACTTTGTATGTGTTTAATTCTGAAGCTGTTACCACGTTAGCCTTCTCTAAATTTCTGGCCGACAAATATACGAAATTATTTTTCTCCGTTAAAACCAAAAGCAACTTTCCATCAGCCACTTTTAGATTCTTAGCAATTGTTACAAATTCTTTAGTTTTAGGAGCTTCCATTGAGAAATCTTCTACCACTACAATTGCATTATCCTTTGCTTTATAGGCCAAAGCAGACTTACGAGCCAAACTCTTTACTTTCTTGTTCAATTTGAACTCATAATCTCTAGGTTTAGGACCGAATACACGGCCACCACCTACCAATACCGGAGAGTTGATATCACCACGACGAGCTCCTCCACCACCTTTCTGACGGATAAGTTTACGTGTACTACCGGAAACTTCACTTCTTTCTTTCGATTTATGAGTTCCCTGACGCTGATTAGCCAAATACTGTTTTACATCCAAGTAAATAGCATGATCATTTGGTTCAATGCCAAAGATAGCATCGTTCAAAGTTACCTTTCTTCCGGTATCTTCACCTTTAATATTAAATACGCTCAGTTCCATTACTTTTCAATTAATAAGATTGAACCTTTTGCTCCAGGAACAGATCCTTTTACTAATAAAAGGTTGTGTTCCGGCATCACCTTGATCACTTGCAGGTTCTGAACTGTTACACGTTCATTACCCATTTGGCCGGCCATACGCATACCTTTGAACACCTTTGCAGGATAAGAACAGGCACCGATACCACCGGGAGCACGCAGACGGTTATGCTGACCGTGAGTAGTCTGACCCACACCACCGAAACCATGACGTTTTACCACACCCTGGAAGCCTTTACCTTTTGATGTACCTACTACATCAACGAAACCTGCATCTTCCAAATAATCTACAGTGATTACATCACCGAGCTTATATTCGGTTTCAAAATTCTTGAACTCGGCCAAGTGTCTCTTGGGAGTTACACCGGCTTTTTTAAAGTGGCCCATTTCAGGCTGCGTAGTGTGTTTCTCTTTTTTCTCTTCGAAACCCAACTGTACAGCTTCATAGCCATCTTTTTCCAAAGTCTTAATCTGTGTAACAACACAAGGACCCACTTCGATAACAGTGCATGGAAGATTTTTTCCCTCGGCACTGAAAACGGATGTCATTCCGATTTTTTTTCCTAATAATCCTGGCATTTCACTTAATTTTTAAATAACTCACACTTTAATTTCAACTTCAACACCACTGGGTAATTCCAGTTTCATCAAGGCATCAACTGTTTTTGCAGTTGAGCTGTAGATATCGATTAATCTCTTATAAGAAGAGAGTTCGAACTGCTCACGAGATTTCTTGTTAACGAAAGTCGAGCGGTTCACAGTAAAGATACGTTTGTGGGTAGGCAGAGGTATAGGACCGCTAACTACAGCACCGGTAGCCTTTACCGTCTTTACGATTTTCTCTGCAGATTTATCCACCAGAGAATAATCGTAAGACTTTAATTTAATTCTGATCTTTTGGCTCATATTTATTATATGTTTCTAAATTATTTGATCAAATCAGCACGACCCTGAACTTCTGTCAGTACCTGTTTAGCAATAGCTGAAGATACTTGAGCATAGTGGGAGAACTGCATGGAAGATGTTGCACGGCCCGAAGTAATAGTACGGAGTGCTGTTACATAACCGAATGTTTCGGCCAACGGCACTTTCGCTTTTACAACACGCGCACCTGTACGGCTGGTTTCCATACCTTCAACCTGTCCGCGACGCTTGTTCAAGTCTCCGATTACATCACCCATACTTTCTTCCGGAGTCACAACTTCCATTTGCATGATTGGCTCCATCAATACAGGACCGGCCTTTTCAGAAGCGTTCTTGAATGCCTGGATAGCAGCAATTTCAAATGATAACTGGTCGGAGTCAACCGGGTGATACGAACCATCACGTAATGTAACTTTCAGTTTATCTAACGGATAGCCGGCCAATACGCCATTTTTCATTGCCTTTTCAAAACCTTTCTGTACAGACGGAATAAATTCTTTCGGAATATTACCACCCTTCACTTCGTCAACAAATTGCAATGTACCGTCGAAATCCGCATCAGCTGGTTCTATACAAACAATAATATCGGCAAACTTACCACGACCACCGGACTGCTTCTTATAAACCTCACGAAGTTCAACCGGCTTCGTAATAGCTTCTTTGTAAGTAACCTGAGGTTTACCCTGATTACATTCAACCTTGAATTCACGTTTCAGACGGTCGATGATGATATCCAAGTGAAGTTCACCCATACCACTGATAACGGTCTGTCCTGTTTCTTCATTAGTTTGAACACGGAACGTTGGGTCTTCTTCTGCCAGCTTAGACAATCCCATACCCAGTTTATCCAGGTCTTTCTGAGTCTTTGGCTCAACTGCGATACCGATAACAGGATCCGGGAATTCCATGGATTCCAATGTAATCGGATGCGCTTCGTCACAAAGCGTATCACCTGTACGGATATCTTTGAAACCAACACCGGCACCTATATCACCACAACCGATAGCTTCCATCGGATTTTGTTTGTTGGAATGCATCTGGAACAGGCGAGAAATACGTTCTTTTTTGCCTGAACGAGTGTTATAAACGTAAGAACCGGCAGACAGAGAACCGGAATATACACGGAAGAAGCACAGACGACCTACATAAGGGTCTGTTGCAATCTTAAATGCCAATGCTGTAAGCGGTTCTTCAAACAACGGTTTACGAATGATAATTTTATCCGGATCTCTTGGGTCCGTACCTTCAATCGAAGGAGTATCTTCCGGACTCGGCAGATATGCACAAACAGCATCCAACAAAGTCTGAACTCCCTTATTTTTGAAAGAAGAACCACAAATCATCGGATTAATCTGCATAGCCAAAGTACCTTTACGGATAGCCGTCCTGATTTCCTCCTCTGTAATAGTAGCAGGATCATCAAAATATTTTTCCATCAAGGCATCATCGCATTCAGCCAAAGTTTCGAGCATTTTATCTCTCCATTCTTCAGCTTCAGCAAGCAAATCGGCCGGAATTTCTTCTGTTGTATATTCAGCACCCATTGTTTCATCATGCCAGAAAATAGCTTTCATCTTAACCAGGTCTACAACACCTTTGAAAGTTTCCTCTGCACCGATAGGTATCTGAATCGGACACGGAGTAGCACCCAATACATCCTTTACCTGACGAACTACTTCAAAGAAGTTTGCGCCGGAACGGTCCATTTTATTTACATAACCAATTCTGGGTACATTATATTTATCAGCTTGACGCCATACTGTTTCAGACTGCGGTTCAACACCACCTACAGCACAGAAAGCAGCAACAGCACCATCCAGGATACGCAGTGAACGTTCTACTTCTACAGTGAAGTCCACGTGCCCCGGGGTGTCAATCAAGTTAATCTTATATTTATCATTAGCGTAGTTCCAGAAAGTCGTAGTAGCAGCAGAGGTAATAGTGATACCGCGTTCCTGTTCCTGCTCCATCCAGTCCATTGTTGCAGCACCGTCATGAACTTCACCAATCTTGTGAGTCAGACCTGTGTAGAAAAGGATACGCTCTGAAGTCGTAGTCTTTCCTGCATCGATGTGCGCCATGATACCGATGTTTCTGGTATACTTTAATTGTTCGTCAGCTTTTGTTGCCATCTTTTTTATTATCTCCTAAATAATTGATAAATTAAAATCTGAAGTGAGCGAATGCACGGTTAGCTTCGGCCATACGGTGCATATCTTCTTTTCTTTTGAATGCGCCACCCTGGTTGTTATAAGCATCTACAATCTCTGCAGACAGCTTGTCAGCCATAGTCTTACCACCTCTCTTGCGTGAGAAGATGATTAGGTTCTTCATTGAAATTGATTCTTTACGATCGGGGCGAATTTCAGTAGGTACCTGGAAAGTAGCACCACCTACGCGGCGGGATTTCACTTCGACTTGAGGAGTAATATTGTCGAGTGCAGCTTTCCAAATTTCGAGAGCGGACTTTTCTTCGTTAGGCAATTTGGCCTTAACTGTTTCCAAAGCGGAATAGAAAATTTCGAAGGCAGTATTTTTCTTGCCGTCATACATCAAATGGTTAACGAATCTCGTAACCTTAACATCACCGAAAACAGGATCCGGAAGGATCTGTCTTTTCTTTGGTTTTGCTTTTCTCATTTTGTTTTCAAAAATTTCGTTCTTGTTTCTTGGTTGCCTTTTATGCGTCTTCAACGGTTCCGCTGAACCATTTACTCAACCTATAGCCTATCCAAATAACTCAAACCAGCTTTAATACTTAATTTAAATTCTCAGTTTGAAGGGATGTAACTAATTACTTCTTCTTTCCTTTAGCTGCAGCAGCTGCCTGTCCCGGTTTCGGACGTTTAGCGCCGTATTTGGAACGTCTCTGAGTACGTCCGTTTACGCCTGCAGTATCCAAGGTTCCACGTACAATGTGATAACGTACACCAGGAAGGTCTTTCACACGACCGCCACGTACCAGTACGATTGAGTGCTCCTGCAAGTTGTGTCCTTCTCCCGGAATATAAGAGTTTACTTCTTTACCGTTCGTCAAACGTACTCTCGCTACTTTACGCATTGCAGAGTTAGGCTTCTTCGGAGTAGTTGTGTAAACACGTACGCAAACGCCACGTCTCTGCGGACATGAATCCAATGCGGGTGACTTACCCTTTTCCACCAAAGTTTCCCTTCCTTTTCTAACTAATTGCTGAATTGTAGGCATTTCTTTTCTTTTTTAAACTTTGAATGTGTTATTATTATAATTATCTATTTTCATATTTCGAGCCGCAAAGATACATATTATTTTCGGACTATCAATCATTTAAGCCCATTTTTATATATACTTCGCGCTAAAAACGGTGCAAAGTTACACATTTGTTTCCGTTCTACAAGGGGGAGTTTTTAATAATTTATTCATATTTAACATTACAGCAGGGGCTGGCAACAAAAAAAATGAGACAAGACGCTTTTTCACAATCGGTCCACAACAAGGATACAAACTTCCCCTTGGAGAATTATTTAAATCGCTTTTCTAACTCTTCATCCGTCAACATGGAGATAATCGTTTTCCCGTCAGGAGTAAGGTTGGAATCCTGGCAAGAGAAAAGAGAAGCTAACAAATTATCCATTTCCTCGGCAGACAAAATTTTTCCGGGACGGATAGCGGCAGCTTTTGCCAAAGAAAGAGCCAGAGCTTCACAAATTTCTTCATGTACCTCACAACCGGTTTCTATAGTACGATCAACCATGTCACGAACCAAAGCGACTGTATCCAGATTCTCAATGCCGGCCGGCAAACCGTTGATTGCATAACTATTGTTTCCCAAATGGGTCAAATCAAAACCAATAAAACGCATATCTTCTAACAAAGAAGGCAGAACAGCTGCTTCTGCTGCCGTGAATTCCGCGATTTCGGGAAAAAGGAGCTGCTGGGATGCGCCTTTTTGCTGGCGAATATTCATCAGATATTGATCGAAAAGAATGCGGACATGGGCACGATACTGGTCTATCAAAGCCAAACCGGATTTCAAGGAGGTAATAATATAACGTCCCTTATACTGATAACAAGGATTGGATACATTATTAAATAAAGGAGCGGGGGTGCCCGGTTCTACTATTTCATCCAATCCGACAGAGATTGAGTCCCCGCCGGAGGGTAGTTCGGATATATCCGGCTCTGATTGAATGGCCGAACGGTCTTCTTCAAAATCCTGATATAGTTTAGACCAGTCAAACTCAGGCTTCTTATACGAAGATGTATCGAACGGATTATATCCAGAATCAACCTGGACACGGGGAGCTTTATAATTCCCCGTTTCTTTAACCGGATTATAAACTGGAATATCAATTGAATCTTCCACATCAAAATCTATGGAAGGAATAGCACTCGATTTCGCAAGAGCCTCGCGTGTCGCGGCCATCAGAATTTGCCAAATGGGCTGTTCATTTTCAAATTTGATTTCTGTTTTAGTCGGATGTATATTGACATCGATGGTAGCCGGATCGAGTGTGAAATAAATAAAATAATTCGGTTGTTCCCCTTGGGGAATTAACTGCTCATACGCTTGCATCACAGCTTTATGAAAATAGGGATGTTTCATGAAGCGTCCGTTCACAAAGAAATACTGCAAGGCCCCTCTTTTCTTTGCCGAGTCCGGACGGCCAACAAAGCCGGAGATTGTAACAAGCGAACTCTGCGCATCGACAGAAAGCAGCTTTTGGTTCAACGTCTTTCCGTACACATTAATAATACGCTGGCGAAGCCCCGACTCCGGCAGATTAAATATCTCCGTATCGTTATGGTAAAGCGACATTGCGACTTGTGGATTCACAAGTGCTATCCGCTCGAACTCATTAATTATATTCCGAAATTCCGTCTCATTCGATTTTAGAAATTTACGACGGGCCGGAACATTAAAAAACAAATTCTTAACAGAAAAAACACTGCCCTCATTGCAGGCATCCGGCTCTATTCTTTCCAAAACGGAACCGGAAAAAGAAAGGAGAGTTCCCAACTCCGTTCCTTTCAGGCGAGTCTTGAGCTCCACTTGTGCTACAGCTACAATAGAAGCCAGAGCCTCTCCCCGGAAACCCATCGTATGTAAAGAGAATAAATCGTCGGCTGTCGAAATCTTGGAAGTGGCATGTCGCTCGAAAGCCATACGCGCATCGGTTTCAGACATACCTTTCCCGTCATCGACTACTTGTATCAATGTACGACCGGCATCCTTTATATTCACCTGAATATGACCGGATCCGGCATCAACTGCATTTTCGACCAGTTCTTTTACCACAGAAGCCGGACGCTGAATAACCTCGCCCGCTGCAATCTGATTGGCAATACTGTCGGGAAGTAAATGTATTATATCGCTCATTACATGAACAGGTACCAGAGCACACCGCCCAGAATAGCAGCGGCCAGCAATAGTTTTATATTCTTATATGTACGACTACGGGAATTATACCCTTTTTCGGTACTCTTCTTCAAATGTGAAGTACCTTCAATAAAAGTACCCTTAATCTGAGGTTTATAATCTTCTGTAGGAACCTCCAACCCAATCTCCTGCTTCACAGTCTGGATACGTTTCTCCATAGCCTCTTTATGGGGATCCCAATAAATTGGCTTATGCTCAAACTGCCGGGGCTTACGTACATTATAAAATGAGAAAAGTGCCATAACCTTACCTGAATTAAAATGTGAATACGACTGCTAATGTACAAATTTATTACTTCTTTTCGGGGCTTCCGAAACTTTTCTTTTCACAACCTGATAAATGTCATACTTATTTTTAGGACGCAAATAATCAAACCAGAAAAAGTCTTTCAGCATTTTCTGGTCGGGATTCAAGTCCGGAATTGGCGTCATATTAGCCTTCACCTGCGGCCAAAGCTTCAATCGGTTCAGCTTGTTTTCTTTCACCCAGATTGTCAGGAAACCGCTCTTTGTTTTGTTCATTCCTATCTTTGCCCCGTCTCTTTCCAAAGGATAATATATAGATTCCGCGCTTCCTGTCACATCGATACGTCGTAGCTCCTGTCCCTCGAAATAAGCTTTCAAGTCATTCCCTTTCAATTGATTATAATAGGTGGAATCTACATGTTGGGCAGCAAAAGCGAACTGTATCACATGGGCATAATCAATCGTACTATCATTCATATAGACCGCAATCGTATCACCATACAATTGATAATCTTCATTCCATATAATTGGTTCCGTATACATATATAATACAGAATCACGACTATTAAACTGCATAGAGTCGCAAACGCCCTGCATATCGGTTCGATAAAAACGCACACCGTAATAAGCCTTAATCTCCCGGTAAGTGGAATCGACAGTTTGCATCAGTAGAGTATCAGCATGCAAAAAGAGGGTGTCTCCCTGTGAATATTCAAGAAGACGGGCACTGTCGGTTGCAAAAGCATAACCGGTTTTATCGTTATAATATCCGTATTCACCTTCCAATGTAACATGTTGGGCGGTATCTACCAGGCTCATATTGCCGAATACCTCGCCAAAACCGGTATCCCGGTTATAATAGATGGAATCTCCCAACAATATCTTATCCCCTGATTCGACTTGTGAACGATCCAGCAATAATGACGTATTATTCACGGTATCATACCAACCTCTTGAAGAGTGGATTGTTCCACTATCCGAGACAATAGTCGAAGGTCCGAGTATCGTCGCTATTTTTGAATCCGTATTATAATGAAGCGTATCGGAATATAACGTAAATTGAGGATTTTCCAGCCGAACACTATCATTAAAAACCGTCTGTTTCGTATCAGGCGAATATTGACCGTAAAATGAAGACAATTGGTTCAATGAATCTACTACCATACCACCTTCGAAATAGTAGCCGATATTCGGAATGCGTTCATAATTAAGGCTGTCGGTAAAGAGAGTCACCTGTCCATTTTCCATCCGGACATTTTCACGCAAGTAGGCGATTTGTGTGTTCCCATCATAAAAAAGATAGTCGCCATACACAAACAACGTATCACCCTGCTCCATCCGTACATTGCTGAATGCCTCCAATGAATTATTCTTTTCAAAAAAATAGGCACTGTCGCAATACATATAAGAACTGTCGTGACGAAAACAAACATCTCCTATCAAAACCTGTATATCCGGATTTATCGCTTTATTAAAGGAGAGCGTATTGGCATGCTCCAGGTAAATCATCGTTTTCTTCACCGTATCGGTCAAAACTGTATCCGCTTCATGAGGTTGAAACCGTTCTTGCCCGGATACAATGCTGTCTTGAGCCTGTGCAAAAACACAAACCGCCAGCAATAACAAGAATCCTGTAAGAATAAATTTATTTATCGTCCTCATTCTTTAACCCAGCCGGGATACTTGAAATCGCAATTACGCCATCCCTCACTGATACGAACATAAGTGCTTTTTTGCTTTTTTGCAACCCAGTCGTTCAGCAATTGTTCGCGTTTACGGTTTTCAACAATTGACTTCAAAGCCTGAAAATCGTCAGAAAGGTTCGCTTTATGCTGTTCCACTCTGGTTTTTAACTTAACAATCGCAACGACCTCTTTCTGCTTATCATTAATCATCCTAAACGGCTTGGAAATTTCACCCACTTTCATCGTGTAAACTATTTTTCCTACTTCCTGGGGAAGTTCTGCCATTTCAAATTTAGGTGTACCATAATGTTCACTCTCTTCTTTCTTATTCACCATCAACCCTTTATTATTACGAGTATCTTTATCATAAGAAGCGAGAAGAGCCGCTTCTTCAAATGTAAACTCATTATCCTTCAAAAGATTGCACAAAGAATCCATACGTGCCATCGAATTTTCCAATTCCTTATCCGAAGCTTTAGGTTTCAACAAAATATGTCGGCAGTTAATACGGTCACCGCGTTTTTCAATCAACTGGATAATATGGTAACCATATTCCGTCTGTACGATTTGAGAAATCTTTTTCGGATCGTTCAAATTAAAAGCGACATTGGCAAACTCCGGAGCCAGAAAGCCTTTTCCTGTGAAACCCAATTCTCCACCTTTCATTGAAGAAGCAGGGTCTTCCGAATACAACCGGGCCAATGAAGCAAACTCATACTTTCCATTATTAATATCCTCTGTAAACTGACGCAAACGGGCTTTGATAGCATCCGTCTCTTCGAAAGGTATCTTTGGCTCCATTGTAATAATCTGCACTTCCACGGTCGTCGGAATCATAGGCAAGCTATCCTTCGGCAACTGGTTATAAAACTTACGAACTTCAGACGGCGTGAGTTTTATTTCACCTATCAACTCGCGTTTCATCTGCTGGACAATTTGTTCTTCACGTATTGTCTCCTTACGCTCCTCCTTCAACTGTGAGATTTTTTTATTAAAATACTCCTCCAGCTTTTCTTTCGAGCCAATCTGATTGATGGCCATATTTATCCATTGATCGGCAGCCTGGATAACCTGGTTCTCATTCACTTCCACACTGTCTATCTTCGCTTGGTTCAGATACAGCTTCTGGATAGCCATCTGCTCCGGTATCACACAATAAGGGTCGCCATCCAGACGTATCCCCTCATTTTGCAACATCAAGCGTTGGTCCTCTATATCCGAACGCAAAATAGCATCATCTCCTACCACCCACACGATTTCATCTATCACATTATCCTGCGCTTTTACAACACAAGATAAACAGGCAAGAAAAAATACAATTAAAATCTTTTTCATCATGTACATCTTTATAATTTAGCAATTACGGCTCGTCACTAAACCGGACATCACCGCTTCTGACTGCATCGTTGTATAACTCATCTTCAAATCTCTTCAGAAACTCCACTTTACGGAGGTTCGTTAGCATTTCCACAATTTGCGGTCCTGCATAATCGTAAGGAGCAACACTTCCGGCTGGAAGATACTCCTTTATATTCAACAAGTAGCAATAACTACTATCCGCAGTTTCTACAAACTTGTTCGCCTTCAAGAACTCGTTCGGGTTAACCACGTGGACCGGTATGTTATCCATCACCTGGTCAAAATCCACCCATTTGTCGTAAAAGTAATCATAAATAGTGGCATTCTGTACACTATACTTCTCTATTTTTTCCAAAGAAGCTTCAGAAGTCGACTTATACCATCCTTTTACGTCAGAAAGCCCGGGAGCATCCACCGGAATTTTAAGAAACAGGCCTTTTATCAAAGCCTTATCCAGAACAAACTTCTTCTGGTTCTCCTCATAATACCTCAACTTATCGCTTTCCTGAAAATCCGCAGAAAGTTTTTCCCGTATCAATTGTTCCTGATAACGATACCGGACAAGCGAATGGCGATATTCTTCCACCAACTTGTCCACTTCTTCCTTTTCATTCCCCAGATTACGAAGAGCAACCTCATAAACCAACGCATCCTTCACCCACTTCTTTACCAGACTCTCCGCCAACAACAAGCTATCGGACGAAGAAACGCCTCGTGGAATCAGTCCTTTTATTTCAGAACGGGTGAGAGTACGGTCCTTCACTTTTACCAACACATCCGTATCAATCGTAGACTGCGTTTTCTTACAAGAACACAGCAAAGATACAAATGCTATAAAAATGAAGCAACTTCTCATGACTTTCTATTCATTATTTCTTTATTTTTTTCAGTAATTTCCAATTTATTGACACTGGATACTTCTCATTCAGGCGTTTTATCCATTCTGCTTCCAAACGTGCCTGTTCCTCAAGCGGTTTACTCCAAATTTCCTTATTACTGATATCAAAAAGTAAAATGCCATCCCGGTACTCTTGCAACTGCAATTTGAATTCAGGATGTTTTGTTTCCAGATTTTTACGTTCAGCCGTCGTTACGATATCACGAATAAACAAATCATACACTTCCTGCATGAAATCACCGGCATATGTTTTAGTGGAAAAGGGACAACGCTGTATATAATAAGCGAACTCATCCTGCTGAATATCGTGACCATCTACATGCACCAACACCTTATGCATATCTTTCGCTTTTTCATAAAAAGCCTGTTCCGACGGGAAATAGTCGTTACAAAGTTCCAGTAATTCCTTATAAGCCTCCGGATAAAAAACATATCCGTACTCTTTTTTCATTCGTTCGTCAAACGCTTTATAATAATCAAAGTTGCGTTCTCCCTGGGCCATTTGGCGGGACCAACCTTTTTTCTTCTGCTCGAATGTCGGCAGGCCGGGCTTTTCTATCAGCTTGATTATATGATAACCAAAGCGTGATTTAACAGGATTACTGATTTCACCCGGCGTAGTCAAGGCAAAAGAGGCATTTTCAAAAGGTTCAATCATTTCTCCAACCCCGAAAGGAGCCAGTTCTCCCCCTCTTTTAGCAGAGGCCTCATCGTCGGAATACTCTTTGGCCAAGGTAGCAAAATCTTCACCCGCTCTTGCTTTCCGACAGATTTCTTCTGCACGTGCCAATATGTCGCTTTCGCTCTGTGCTACCGAATCTTCAGGAAAACGTATCAGGATATGAGCCACATGCACCAACCCGGGATTAGGTTTCCGACTATGTATTAATACGAGATGAAAACCTTGAGCCGTACGCACAGGAAGCGAAACACTCCCTACCGGCATCGAATAGGCTGCATTTTCAAATGCCAAAAGAGCTTGCATAGGAAGCAAGCTACGTACATACTCATAACCGATATGCTCTTTGTCTTCTTTCACCAGTTCCTCACCAACAGCAGCAAAATCCTCCCCTTTCCGGATACGCTCATAAGCTTCCATAGCCTTTTGATAAACGGCAACAGTATCCTTCGACAAAGTTTGTTTCGGAAGACGAAACAAGATATGGCTCAATTCAAGCATTTCCCCATACCGGTTGTAAACGGTACGTACGGCTTCTTCTTCTCCGTCTTTATCGGAAAGATAACTCGAGACAAGCTGGGCACGGTAACCATCCAACTCTTCATCAAACGATTTGGTCTTATCCAGGCCCTGTTCTTCCGCTTCAGCAACTTTCAGTTTGAAATTCTTAAACAACTCGACATAGGCCTCAACAGATTTTTTATCAGAAAGATTTACTTCACTATTCTTTCCCGCGATGAAAATAAATTCGGACAAAGGGATTTGCTTTCCGGCAACAGTCATTACAACAGAGTCTTTCGCGCCCTGAGCTTTAACCGCTAAGCAAGCAAATGCAAAAAATAATACAAGCAACTTCTTCATTAAACCGTCTTTTATCATACCATGATTACATTACAAAATAACATTAATTTAACGGACAGAGAACCGGAAAAGTATGCTATCCTATTAAATTAGTGTTTTTTATAAAACGAATCACCTCTATCATACCAATCCTAATTCGCCATCTCCGAAAGGAATTTAATACGGACCAGGCGCATTTCTTCTTCAGTATAATCACCACCTAATTCTTCGATAGCATCTTCCAGGTCATCCGTTTCAGAATCCTTGAAATATTCATAAATGTCTTCAATATGATCTTCATCCATCACATCATTCAGGAAGTAATCGATATTAATGCGCGTTCCCGAATAAACAATCGCTTCAATCTCATCCAATAATTCGTTAAATTCCAAACCATTGGTCATCGCAATCTCGTCCAAAGCCACTTTACGGTCGATACGCTGAATAATGGACACTTTCAATTTGGATTTATTGGCAACCGTACGTACACGAAGATCTTCCGGACGTTCGATTTCATTCTCCTCCACATGTTTCTTTATCAGCTCGACAAATTCCTTCCCGTAACGTTTGGCCTTTCCGGCTCCCACGCCGGGAATATTCTGCAACTCATCCAATGTCACCGGATAAGTAGTGGCCATCGCTTCAAGCGACGGATCCTGGAAAATCACGAAAGGAGGCACCTGCAGGCGCTTGGACAATTTCTTACGAAGATCTTTCATCATCGAGTACAAAACAGGGTCGACGGCACAGGTGGCGCCACCACGAACCGGCACCTCCTCCTCTTCCTCGTCGAACTCATGGTCCTCGGTAATTTTAAAAGAGACAGGTTTCTCGATAAACTCTTTTCCTTTTGACGTAATTTTCAGCAAACCATAATTTTCAATATCTTTCGCCAAATAGCCTGCAATCAGAGCCTGGCGGATAACGGCGTTCCAAGTTTTTTCTTCCTCATCCTGTCCGGAACCGAAGATTTCAAGCTCATTATGTTTATAAGATTGTATCTCAGAGGTCTCATTACCGACCAACATATTTACGATATATTCCGCCTTGAATTTTTCTTTTAGCGTACCGATAACATCCAGTACGGCACTCAACAATTCTTTTGCTTCCACTTGCTTTTTGGGGTTCAAACAATTATCACAATTTCCACAATTATCCTCCAGATATTCTTCACCGAAATAATGCAACAACACTTTCCTGCGACAGACGGAAGTTTCGGCATAAGCAGCCGTTTCGAGCAACAACTGTTTCCCTATTTCCTGTTCCGCCACCGGCTTACCCTGCATAAACTTCTCCAGTTTCTGCAAGTCCTTATATGCATAAAAGGCAATACATTGCCCTTCGCCCCCGTCACGACCGGAGCGTCCGGTTTCCTGATAATATCCTTCCAGGCTTTTAGGTATGTCATAATGAATAACATACCGTACATCCGGTTTATCTATCCCCATACCGAACGCGATAGTAGCAACAATCACATCCGTTTTTTCCATCAGGAACGCATCCTGATTAGCCGAACGCATGGACGAATCCATACCTGCATGATACGGCAAAGCTTTGATGCCGTTTGCTTTCAATATATCGGCAAACTCTTCCACCTTCTTGCGGCTCAGGCAATAAATAATACCGGATTTGCCCTCATTGGATTTTATATATTTAATAATATCACGATCTATATTGACCGTTTTCGGACGAATTTCATAATATAAATTAGGACGGTTGAAAGATGATTTAAAGACAGAGGCATCAATCATACCCAGATTTTTCTGGATATCATGCTGTACTTTAGGAGTAGCCGTTGCAGTCAAAGCAATCAGCGGACGTTTACCTATTTCATTTATAATAGGACGGATACGACGATATTCCGGACGGAAATCATGTCCCCATTCAGAGATACAGTGCGCTTCATCTACCGCATAAAATGAAATATTGACCTGACGTAGAAATTCCACATTTTCTTCTTTGGTCAACGATTCCGGAGCGACATAAAGCAACTTCGTACGTCCCGCCATGATATCTTCTTTCACCTGGTCGATAGCCGACTTATTCAAAGAAGAATTGATAAAATGGGCCACCCCGTCCTCATCGCTGAAATTACGCATGGCATCCACCTGGTTCTTCATGAGAGCGATTAAAGGCGAGATTACAATAGCCGTTCCCTCCAACATAAGAGACGGCAATTGATAACACAAAGATTTGCCCCCCCCAGTCGGCATCAATACAAAGGTATCATTTCCGGCCAGCACATTCTCGATAATAGCCCTTTGGTTCCCCTTAAAAGTACCAAAACCAAAATGCTTTTTGAGTTCCTCTGCTAAAATATCCTTTTTTGCCATACTAATTTATATTTAACAACCGTTCATCAGGCTATCTGTAAACGGTTTACGTCTGATTTTTCAAACTTTTCCTTCGCATATTCCACTGTTACGTGAAGTGTCTTTTTCTTTGCAGACGGCATCGTGTACATAGCATCCATCATCACGGCCTCCACAATGGAACGTAATCCGCGGGCACCAAGCTTAAATTCCAAAGCTTTATCCACAATAAATTCAAATACATCCTCATCAAACGTCAGCTTGATGCCATCCATTTCGAACAGCTTGACGTATTGCTTGATAATCGAATTTTTAGGCTCGGTCAGAATACTGCGAAGCGTTTTTCTGTCAAGCGGATTCAAATAAGTCAAAATAGGCAGACGCCCGATTATTTCGGGTATCAGGCCGAACGACTTCAAATCCGTCGGCGTTATATACTTAAGCAAATTATGACGATCCACTTGTGCGATATCACAACTTGCGGCATATCCGACCACACGGGTATTCAAACGCTGGGCGATTTTCTTCTCTATTCCGTCGAAAGCACCGCCACAAACAAACAGGATATTCTTCGTATCCACGGCAATCATCTTCTGTTCCGGATGTTTTCTTCCACCCTGAGGCGGCACATTCACAATGGAACCTTCCAATAATTTAAGCAATCCCTGCTGAACCCCCTCACCACTCACATCGCGCGTGATAGAAGGATTATCGCTCTTACGGGCAATTTTATCTATTTCATCGATAAATACGATTCCCCGCTGCGCCGCATCCACGTCATAATCGGCCGCCTGCAACAAACGGGTCAAAATGCTCTCGATATCCTCCCCGACATAGCCCGCCTCAGTCAACACTGTCGCATCTACAATCGCAAATGGCACATGGAGCAACTTCGCAATAGTACGGGCCAATAAAGTTTTTCCCGTACCGGTAGCTCCGACCATAATAATATTCGACTTCTCGATTTCCACATCATCCGACGTCACTTTTTGTATCAACCGTTTATAGTGGTTATACACAGACACAGCCAGATAACGTTTGGCATCATCCTGCCCTATCACATATTGATCCAGAAACTTTTTAATATCTTCCGGCTTCGGAAGCTCTTCCTTGTTTAACCCGAACGAGCTTTTCGGTCCGGACATTTGTTCTTTAACTATTTCGTATGCACGCTGGGAACATTCGTCACAAATAGCACCGGCTATTCCGTTTATCAACATATTGACATCTCTCTCACTACGTCCGCAGAACGCGCATCTTTCGGCTGTTTTGGCCATTCTGTATTTGTTTTTTTACAAGAGCGTTGCGATTGGAACTTTCGCAACACTCTTTATCATTAATACTATTTGTTACGAACCAGCACTTTATCAACCATACCATAAGCCAACGCTTCTTCCGCCGTCATCCAGTAATCGCGATCGCTATCACGTTCAACCTCTTCATAAGGTTTACCGGAATGAGTGGATATGATTGTATAAAGCTCTTTCTTCACCTTCAGGATTTCACGGGCTGTAATTTCAATATCCGAAGCCTGCCCCTGCACGCCTCCTAACGGCTGATGTATCATCACGCGCGAATGAGGCAAAGCCATACGCTTTCCTTTCGTTCCGGCCACTAACAAAACTGCGGCAAAAGAGGCAGCCATTCCCGTACAAATAGTCGAAACATCACTGCTGATAAACTGCATCGTATCATAAATACCATATCCGGCATAAACGGAACCACCCGGAGAATTGATATAAATAGAAATGTCTTTACCGGGGTCACTAGAATCCAGGTACAGGAGTTGTGCCTGAATCACATTAGCCGTATAATCGTCTACCTGTGTTCCCAAAAAGATAATACGGTCCATCATTAACCGTGAAAAGACATCCATCTGAGCAACGTTCAACTGGCGTTCTTCAATAATTGTCGGAGATATGTAACTGCTGGTGATATTCATATAACTATCCAGCGCATTACTGTTCATTCCCAAATGCTTCGTTGCATACTTTCTAAAATCTTCCATAATCTATATCTTATTGATTTACCGAATAGTTATAAAAAAAGGGATTTCCCTCAAACTTATCGGAATAACAAAGTTATAAATAAATTTCTGAAAGAAACAACTTATTTGCTATCCGGTAAGATATTTTTTAGAGAGAAAGCCCTTTTTTCGAAAAAAAGCAGCTCAAGGCTGCTCCTTTATATTATACTTCGAAAAGTTTATTAAACTCGTCTGCCGTTACCTCTTTTACATCCAGTTCAACCTGTTCTTTCAACCAAGCCGCCAGTTTTTCTTCAACAGCACGGTCGATAATATTCTGCAAAGTCTGCTTATTCTTAAGCATGTCTTTTGCATAGTTCGCCAATACATCTTCCGGAACAGAAAGCATTCCGTACTGGGCAAACTGAGCCTTGGCGACACGTTTTGCAAAGTTTTCGATATCAGCATCTTCCACCTTTATACCGTTTTCCTTCACCAAAGTTTCTTTAATCAGGTGATATTTCAGGTCTTCGATAATTTTAGGATAATCCTCTTCGATTTTTTCAGCCGTATTCTTTTCGTTTGCAACAAGCAGCCAACGTTTCAACAAATCATCGGCAAAAGCCAGCTCACCGGCCTTTGCAACCAACAAGTCACGAGTATCGGTCAGGAATTTGAAGTCACTCTGCGGAGTGAACTGTTCCGCCAACGCTTCTTTGATTTTATTCTTAAACTCTTCTTCGCTGGAAACAACACCTTCACCAAACACTTTATCGAACAGTTCCTGATTCAGTTCAGCACCTTTATGGCGAGTAATCTCCTTGATTTCAAAACTAAAATCACCCGTAATACCGGCAACCGCTTCTTTTTCAACTTTCAGTAAAGAAGCAATCTCAGCCTCGGCTCCTTCATAAGCCTTATTCGGATTAAACACCACGACAGCATTTTTCAAGGCACCGATAAATTTAGCCTTTTCAGCTTCGTCCTTCACATACATAGGCATCAGGACAGCGTCTTCCACAACGATTCCCCCTTCTTTAGGAGTACCGTTTTCGAGTTCGGCAATCGTACCCTTTACCAAATCTTTTTCTTCCACATCATCAACTTGGTCGTAAGAGCCGAAATTAGCTTGGTAAGACTCAACCTGTTTGTCAATCATTTCATCATCAATGGCAACCTGATAATAAGCCACCTTATCATTCTTTGTCAGTTCCAGTTTGATTTCAGGAGACAAAGCCACATCGAAACAAAACTCAAACTCTTCCTGCGTGTCGAAATTTATTTCCTTCTGTTCGGTTTCATTAGGCAGAGGTTCGCCCAAAATGTTCAGTTTGTTTTCACGGATATAGTTATACAAGCTTTCAGAAACCAACTTGTTGATTTCTTCAACCAATACATGTTTACCATACATTTTCTTCACCATACCCATGGGTACCATTCCTTTACGGAAACCCGGCACATTTGCTTTCTGACGAAAACTTCGCAGGCTTTTTTCCACCTGGTCAGCATAGTCAGCCTTCACTATTTCTAATTTCACAATGCCTTTTGTAGCATCAATGTTTTTAAGCGAAACGTTCATTCTGAATGATTTATTTAATTAATAGTCCTGTTCGAATTTTAGGGTGCAAAATTAGACTTATTCTTTTAATATCGCAAATTGTTTGCTTAATTTGTTACAACCCGGCCTAATTTAGAAGTCCGATTATTTTTTTCCCGCTAAAATGTTGTATATCTAAAATAAATGTATTCCTTTGTGGTGTGAAAGGGATTTGACCTTGAACGTACATAACATTGTTTTTTATTTCTTCATTTACTCGTTACTTGTAGAATATCACTCACTGTTACGAAATTCCGGTTTTACAACTTTCATTAGTAACATTTTTATTTTTAATTATTTTTATTTTTATGAACATTTACATTGGTAACCTGAACTATCGTGTTCGGGAAGATGATTTGAAACAAGTAATGGAAGAATACGGTTCCGTTGATTCTGTAAAGATTATCAAAGACCGTGAAACAGGTAGATCCAAAGGTTTCGCTTTCGTTGAAATGTCTGACGATGCTGCAGCAAAGAAAGCTATCGAAGAATTGAACGAAGCAGAATTCGAAGGTCGTCAAATGGTAGTTAAAGAGGCTCGTCCTAAAATGTAATTACCACTTCCTGTAAGAAATAAAAAACTTCTGTCTATCTTTGGCAGAAGTTTTTTTATGTTCATAGATATGCAACTAAAAGGTATATATGCCGGCAAAACGGCTCTTTTCCAGTTATTCGTCCTGCTGGTACTCATCCTGGCAGGAGCGATATTCTCAGCTCTGGTTTCAGCGGGTATCCTTTACCTGTCCTGTGGTTTTTCCGCCACACTGACAGACCATCCGGACATCATGCGACTATTCCAACTGTGCTCATCCGTCGGGACCTTTTTACTGCCCGCATTAGGTGTAGCCTTTCTATGCAGCAACAGTCCCAAAGAATACCTCTCGATAGGAGGCATGCCGAACGGACAAATATTGTTGCTTACCTTAGTCACCATGTTCCTGCTTTCCCCCACCATCAGCCTCACCGGACTGTTGAACAAGCAAATGGAACTTCCCTCTTTCCTGGCTCCGGTCGAAGAGTGGATGCGCAGCCAGGAAGACGAGGCCGAACGGTTGACCCTGCTTTTGTTGGCCGGCAAGGGTATCATTACATTAATTTTCAATTTAATCGTAATCGCGGTCGCAGCCGGCATCACGGAAGAATACCTGTTCCGGGGAGCTCTCCAGCGGATTATCGGAGCATGGACCCGCAACCATCACCTGGTTATCTGGAGCGCGGCATTCCTGTTCAGCGCTTTTCACATGCAGTTTTTCGGCTTCCTTCCCCGCATGCTGCTGGGCGCATATTTCGGCTATCTGCTTTATTGGAGCAAAAATATCTGGATACCGGTATTCGCCCATTTCGTGAACAATGCTTTCGCCGTCATCTCCATGTCCGATGCCAACTTGAAAGACAACGAATTCATCACCGGCGATATCACCCCGGACCATCTGTTGCCCTACTCATTCGTAGCCATCATCACACTGTACCTCTTCTATATCAGTTGCAAGCGGCTACGAGCAAAATTATTAAATAAGGAATAATTTAAAAATCTTTTTTCCGCAGGATAAAGTCCTTACCCAAATATTTCTCACGAACGATTTCGTTCTCCGCCAACTGCTCCGCCGTTCCCTGGAAAAGTACCTTTCCCTCGAAAAGCAAATAAGCACGGTCGCAAATACTAAGGGTTTCATATACGTTATGGTCGGTAATCAAGATACCGATATTCTTGTGCTTCAATCTCGCCACGATACTTTGGATATCCTGCACGGCAATCGGGTCGACTCCCGCAAAAGGCTCATCCAACATAATAAATTTCGGGTCGATAGCCAGACACCGGGCAATCTCCGCACGACGACGTTCACCTCCGGACAATTGGTCGCCCAAATTCTTGCGAACCTTGGTCAGACCGAATTCGGCAATCAAACTCTCCAACTTTTCCTTCTGGTAATCCGGAGTCGTCTCCGTCATCTCCAATACCGAACGGATATTATCCTCGACTGTCATTTTACGAAAAATAGAAGCCTCCTGTGCCAGATACCCGATACCGTTACGCGCACGTTTGTACACCGGATATTTCGTTATCTCCATATCATTCAGGAATATCTTTCCCTCGTTTGGTGTCACCAACCCTACCGTCATATAAAACGTGGTCGTTTTCCCGGCCCCGTTCGGTCCGAGCAAACCGACAATCTCACCCTGCTTCACGTTGATGGAAACATGATTCACGACTGTCCTCATCTTATATTTTTTCACCAGGTCCTCCGTACGAAGCACCATCTGTTGTTCGTCTGCCATATCCTAAAATCTTTGCCACAAAGGAACGGAATTAATTCTTTCTATACAAATACGAACCCGCATAAAGTGCAAAGATGACCAGAATAACCCACCATAAATTAAATCCTCCTTCCGTATGACCAATACCCTCATCGTATAATCACCTGCCTCCGATTCGCACCTTTATATTTTAACGAAAGATGCAAAAACTTCCGGGAACGGTACAAAATGGCTTGGTCAAAATTCAGTCCGCTATTAATGAGATTTTCCAGTAAGCGGAAACTGCCGAACGTATACACATCCGCCGCCTCTCCCTTCCGGTGTTGTGAATTAGGCACCCCTCCGACAAGCCTGTTGACCTCCTCCGAGCGATATCCACTGGAAATCACGATAGGTTCCCGTGAATAAACCCGGAGCGGCTCCAACAATTTACGTACCAAATTCCGTATCGCCATCTGCGCATCCGCCGGAGGCATGTTATCCAGTCCCGCCTGTACAGCCTTAGCACTATAAATAAACTCCCCCATATAAAAATGTTCACTAATCCAATCCGGATGTTTCTCCTGCCACTTCTTAAATTCAATTGTCAATATTTCTTCCATTTTTTGTAATTTCAATGTTCAACTCCCTCTTTTTTCCAACGATAAGAATAATCCACCCCGAACAACGCTCCGGCAAATGTGGAAATCTCCCCGAAAGCAACCAACACACTATTATGAATCTCTCCGGCCGGTGCCACCCAAAAACCGGAGAAGATTAAAACAATCCCGCTCATTACGAGCAGGATTGCCACGACTAACTGAATAGTCATTCTCTTCATCAAAACAGCCGGTTAGTTAAAGAACATCCGGATTCTCCTCATCAGCGCCACCGGTTACAGGCACATCCTGTTGTTTCAGGTGTGTAAATTCCAACACCTTCTTCGTATGACGCAAATCCGTACCGGGAGTAAACACCAGTCTGGCCGGTCGAATCATGCTGGGAGTAAACAACTTCTTATCCGTCACCCCTTCGCTTCCGACAGTAATGCGGAAATTACCCAATTCGCCCAACTTCACAATCTTACCCTCCTGCAATTCCGCGTCCATAATCCAGTTCAAGGAATCCAAAACCGCCTTCACATCCGCGCTCGACACCGTACTTCGTGCCGCAATCATCTTAGCCATATACGGAAGGTCCACCACCCCCGTACTTTTTGACTGCGCATAATACTTCTTTTCTGAATCTTTCTTACCCGGCTCCGACGGACGAAGCACCAATACATAACCCTGTGCCATAATTAAAATGATTTTAAATTGCATCCCCGTTATCGGGAACAGTGCAAAGGTAGGGTTGCCGGGAATCGTTAAAAAAGCAGTGAGAAAGGATAGACATATAGATGCCTTGTATTTTCAATCGATATCATTGTAATAAAACGTCATTCTATTTCAATGTCACAATCGAAACTACTCCATTGTCGTCATCTTTCAAGCTTTCGGCCATTTTTACATATTTATCATATAAAAGAGGATTATAAATCTTTTTCCCATTCTCATCTGCATTCTCTTTTATCGATTCTGACGAGAAAATTCTATAACCCAAATGCCCTCCTTGATCTCTATCCAAAAACAATCCTGTAACTCCATTGTCTATATCATTATGTATGGGATTATGTATAGAGAAGCCGTCTCTTCCATAATAGGTTTTTATTTCTTTCGTATCTTTCTTATAAACAATCATATAATATTTTCTTTCTTTTCTTTCCTGGTTACTCGCAGTTATATAGATATATAGGAACTGTGGACTTTCCGCAATATCAAGTAGTCTCCAATATAAAAAATCACCTTTACTACCAATATACAACTCTTCTTTAGTCTGCTTAAGATCCTCAAAGTTTATATGACCGATAGGAACTGCTTCAAATTTCTTATTAATTGCATAAACCGTATCTGTCAAATAATCATAATAACGTACTCCGTCATCATATTCCCAAAACATATTAGCACCCATTGACGCATAAGATTCGCCTCTTTTTACAAGATGCTTACATTCATTTAAATCCTTACAGTTCAATAAGGCTGAAGAACGGCGCGTATACAAAATTTCATTACTGTCCACATTCAGTACACAATAATCATCATAAGTACAGTTCATAAATATTCCTCTTGCCAATAACAAATTTCCATTACCTAACGAAAAAACACTGGGTTCATCGGCATATTTAATTGTTTTTTTATATGTATTATCATATCCAAATACCTGAATCTTCGCTCCTGAATAAAAATAAATTTCTTCACGTTCATCATCTGCTGCAGTAGAAAAGACCTCCAAATATTCCTTCGGCCCCTGTCCCCTGCTGGATAATGCACTTAAATATTTCCCCGTTTTACGATCAAATATCTTCATATCGACTATTATGATTTTATCCGACACCAAATGCCCTAATGACACAAAACGTCCATTTCCTATCAAACTTTCATTCGTTGTCTCCAAAGGGATATACTCCATACTTTCAAAAAATTGACTCATATAAATATCTTCACCTTCTACTGCGTCCTTTACACAATCCTTTATATCTATTTCAAATAAGTCTTGTCCCTCTTGAGTGACAGAATAAACGGAATCCGATTCATTATTCTGGACAGAAGCATGTTTCTTACATCCTGTTAGTAACAAACAAACGCATAAAATAATACTAGATTTATACATATAATCATAATTATTAGTTTAACCCATAAATTCTAATTCTCACTGTTTCAGTTTATACAACACGATAATAGGATTATCATCTTCTCCATACTCTTCCAGCATTTTTATCAGTTGCTGTTGTTTCTCCGGAAATTTCACAGTCTTACTTTTTAGTTTATCCACCGACCAGGCATCCAGATTATCCTGAGAAATATAGGCACAAATATATTTTCCGCCATCCAATGTACCCCATAAGGGAGAAGGACCACCATCTACGTCATTGTAAAAGCCCCCACCCCAAACAAAATGGGTCGTCTTTCCTAACACTCTTCCTTCTTGCGCCCAACAAACCACTGTTTTATCCGATTTTCCATATCGTACTATCCATTTTTTTAAATTATAGGAAAAGTCCATATATAAAAACGAATCTGTTTCTATAAAAGAGATTTCTTGGATATAATTTCTACCCTCATCAAAATATTTTTCATCAACAAAAAAATCACATAACGGCATCTTGTAAACTCCTTTATTAAGGAAATAACAAGGTATTATAGTATCCGGCAATATCTTATAAATCGTATCATTAACATCATCATAATAATGATATTCATTCCCATACTGATAAGGAACTCTATAAATACTAGGATTTTGATAACCCTCAAAACATGTAGTATCAATTCTTGATACATCTTTTAAACTGACCATTTTCTCTACTCCATCTTCTGAAACGATAACCGCATTAAAAAAATCAATCTCCACATTTGTCTTAGGCACAAAATTAGCACCGGGTAATAAAGCTATATTATTATTATCAAAACATAAAATATTCTCGACAGTTCTCCCATTTAAAGGCACAGCCTTTAAAAACCGGTTCGTACGCCAATTATAAATCATTACTTTATGCGACCAATTGGTATTGATGAACAAAAGACTATCATTGGCACAAATGCCCCTTCCCAACCGATACTCTCCAGGTCCCTGACCAAAACGACCTACATTCCGAACGAATTTTCCCGTACGATCAAAAACTTTAATCAAAACGGAAAATGCATCTGTGCCTAATGTTTGAACAAAAAAATGGTCATTATGCAATACTAGCGAGTAGATAATGCCCATGATAGAAGCCTCCGTTGCCTCCAACTTTATATACTCCACATCTTCCACCAAATCGCTCAACAACATCTTCTCTCCGGAATCTTTCAAGTTCGCACCTATATCGATTTCGACAAACGAAGAAGCGGAGGAACTATCCATATCAACATCTCCATCCGCATCTTGTTTTTGTGAATGGCAAGAGAATAAAGCCATAAAGCAACATAATAATACCAGAAAAAATAAGGTTACATCTCTTTTCATAACAAATACATTAAACTTTTAAAACGTCGCGATAAGCAATACCGGATTATCCTCAAGAGAAGCCTTTTCTGTTACTTCTTTTAGCTTTCCCGACAAAAAACCTTTATCCAAAAGATCTTTTAAAGACCCCATCTCATAAATGGAGATAATTTGATTGTCTTGCCCAGTATTAAAAGTACTAATTACCATTCGAGTATCTGCATTTACCAAATATCCTAAGTAGATTCTATCATTTTTCTTATCAACCATGTAAGATTTCGGCTGACGGGCATTTTTCCCATACAAAAGAATATTTGCCCACGATTCTGTTTCAAATCGCAATATTGGACTTGCAGCTTTTTCATCCTCACGGGTTGTCCTCCCATTATTAGGAGGCAAGAATATATAAGCGGGGCGTTTTGATGTTGTATTCACTGCAAATATCGTATCAGTGAACGTACTATTAAAGAAAACTTCTCCTTTATTAATACGAGGGACATTCGATGTTGTAATACGATATGCTGCTCCCGACTGCTGACGGGTCCCGGATAACATGGTTATTTTCCTATCTTTTGAATATATATAAAGTGATGGATCTATGTGCGAGTCTGTATTTCTACAGATTAATACATCTTCTAAGTTTGTAACATAATGAGTTCTATGAGGTAATTTTTCTTTTTTCACGAAATCACCGCCGAATGTATAATAAGCGATTGAAGAGGTTTGCATATCCATTATACCGACCTGCCCTTTCTCCTCATCTATTACAAAAGAGGATGAAAGCGTAATCTCTTCCGGACCCTGTCCATGAGGATTGAAACTATTCAAAAAATGTCCCGAACGGTCGAAATGATAAAATTGCCCTTTTATCAAGATAAATATATGGTCTCCTATTATACGAATATCCTCTAAAAAATTGAGGGATGCTAACAAACCATTATCGGTTGTTTCCAATGGTAAATATTCTATTTTGGTGGCTACATCTTGTAAAAAGATATGTTTCTGTTCATAAGTCTTATCCTTCTCTATGACAATCGGCTTCGATGTTTGTCCCATTAAAGGATGAGAAAAAGCCAAAAACAGTAACATGAAGAAAAAACCGCCTATCATATAGAGCATTCCCATCCGTGTTTGTTTACTTGTTGTTTTCATAATGCAGATTCTTTATTTGAATGTAACAAATCCCTGACCATCGAATCATCTATTCCGTTATTCGACCGTTGAAAAATAAGCATTAATATTCGACTATTCAAACTTTTCCGCAAATTATTTTTCATACCATCTCACTGCTTTTCTCCATCAACTCCACAAAATCGAAAGAATCCGCCTTCGAATAACGGATTTTGTCCGACAAATACTTGACGGACAAATCAATATCAAATGAGAGCAACAATGAAAAAGATAATTCCGTGTAGGACGATTTATTATTTTTACACGGTTGTTCCAATAAGTTAAACACTTTCAGAAGCAAATTTAACTCAACAGGTTCATACAAGAGCTGCCCCAAAACCGTTTCTTTCCTCACATAATCCACGAAACATTGCCTTTCGCTTTTTATTAGCCGGACCAGAAAGAGACGATAAACAGATGTCAGCGACCCCCATTCAGACAAAGCGACCCCATAGGTCATTTTACAAAAAACGCCCCTTTCATCAAGAGGCAAACCTTTCAAAAAATCATGATATTTACAAACAGAAGGCTTTGCACCGCCGAACGATGCAATCAATTGTTCTTTCATAAAAACTTCGGGAGGGGGAAAATTTATCCCTCCGCCCCGAAAGCCACATTAAAAGACACGAAACCATAAAAAAAGAGCCATCCTCCGGTATCCCTTGCAGTGGTTGGAAGAAACGCTCTATCAAACATACATCTTCAGTTACGATTTCGGCTAACGCTTTCAATTCCCGTGGTACAGGATGACAGATTCCGTAGTTGATGGAAGTTTGTCCGGGAAGGCAATCTCCACCAAATAATTGTCTTCCGCCGGAACCATCGAAACATATTTCAAACACCCTGCCATCTCAACTACCCAATTCCAACTGGTTCTTCACCAACTTAT
>NZ_QRMP01000002.1:1203-433712 GCF_003473295.1 Parabacteroides sp. AM08-6 | reverse complement strand
AAGGGGCTTTTGATTTTTATTCCTAATGCGTTTGCCCTGTTGAGTGAAAATAAAGAAAAGCACCCATTCGTTTTCTAAAACGAACAGGTGCTTTTTTATTTTCGACACAACTATCTGATTAATTGAAGCTCTTACTTTCCAATAGCCGTACTAAAAGGAGAAGCCGGTAATCCCTCTTTATTAAAAAGATTTACATCCGGATTATTTCCCCATCCATACCGGATAAATGCCGGAGCCGGAACTTTTTCGCTCCATACAACAACCTTTCCATTATCAATCCACGCTTTCGCCCACTCATATTTACCATCTGCACCGGCCAAAGTAAATCCTTCAATAAATCCGTACTTATTCTTTACATCCAATGCCGAGCCATGCGTATCAAAAGTCAGCAATACCTTATCCCCTTTCTTTTCAATAGAAGCCACCGTAGGACCTGAAAAAATAACATCACGATATCCATACGTCTTATTAAAAGCATTCAAAGCCAGACGGCGTCCAACTTCCTGTTTATTTGCCGGATGGATATTACCCGCTTCGCCTATATCAATAATAACAGCTTGACCCGTTTGAGGAAGAGAAAGAGTCATTTGTTGCGCATCCCGTACACCGGACCAGCCACTTTCCACCGGAACTAAGTCTTTTTCCATAAAATTAGCAAGTTGCACCCAATAGAAAGGAAATTCATATCCCCACTTATCACGCCAGTCATTGATAAGAGCCGGGAATAAAGTCTGATAAGCTATCGGCATATCGGTATTCGATTCCCCCTGATACCAGATAGCACCTTTTATCGGGAATTGTGTAAAAGGATGAATCATTGAATTATAAAGAGAGGAATGAATGGTATTAGGGCTCAGGCTTGCCTTATGAAAAGACTCATTCACCAAAGAAGGATTATATTTCCATTTTCCTGCCAAAGAGACATTCTGCGCACCTATTTCCAGATACACGTCTTTTGCTTCACCGATAAAACCGCCCGGTCCCATATCATCCGTCACTCTGACCGTGACACTATTCTTACCTGCTTTTAAGAGTCCCGCGGGTATATTATAGATACGTTCTTCACCATATCCGTTTGTGTAGCCCACCTCTTTTCCGTTCACCCAGGAAATATCATTATCGTCTATCCTGCCAAGATGCAATACTGCCGGTTTACCGGCATTTGCTTCCGGAAGTGTAAAATCCAACCGGAACCAAACATGCCCGTCTACTGCAGCCAATGGCGTTGTACCCCATTCTTGCGGTATTTGCATTTCATCCCAAGAGGAAACATCCGTTGCCTCGGCATACCATTTTCCGGTCATACCTTTATCCACCGCAACAGCTTCCTGATAATCCTTCATCGTCTTCCCTTTATTGGCTTTCATATATTTCCGGATACTTTCCAACATTCCGGTATCTTCCGGGCGCTGTACATCTGCAGGAAGAGCTTCATATACATCAGGACTTATCCAAGCCTCTATTACAGTTCCTCCCCAAGAAGAATTGATAATTCCGATAGGTATCCCTAATTTACGATAAAGCTCACGAGCATAAAAATAGGCTACAGCCGAGAAATTTCCGACAGTCGAAGGACTGCAAACATCCCATGAGCCCTGAGTCTCTTGTTGTGGAATAACATGCAACGACTTCGGAACATTCAAAGAACGTATCATCGGATAGTCAGCATCTTCTATCTCCTGCTGCGCATTTCCAGCCAAAGAAACCACCCATTCCATGTTGGACTGCCCGCTACACAACCAGACATCTCCGACCAATATATTATCATACCGAATCGTATTATTTTTACCTTTTACCTCCAGGCTATAAGGACCACCATGCGACATCGGGGCAAGTGTAACCTGCCATTCCCCCTTCCTGTTTGCACGTGTTTTGAGCGTCTGCTCTTTGAAACTGACCTCAACCATCTCGTTTTTATCAGCCTGTCCCCATATTTTAACGGGCCGCTCACGTTGAAGTACCATGTTGTTCCCAAATAATCCGGCAACTTTTACTTCCGCTTTCAGCAGAAACAAACCTACAAATTGAAAAAACAATATTAATATTCCAATCTTTTTCATACACTGTAATTTAAGGTGATACATGTTTTATGCAAATTAAACGAATATGTAGCAAACAAGCGGTTTAAATTCTGATTTAAAATCTTTCAGATTTGCGCATTATCTATCAATCATACGGATGAATATTCCGTTCTGCTTCTTCAAAAGGCACTATTTGTTTGGGTAAAAAAGATTACCTATTTTAAGCTGATTTGTATATCTTTGTGACTTAAATAAAATCTGTTACACAATGACAAAATTTCACCATATCATTACCCTGATTTTTGTTGCTTCATCCGTCATGGTACAAGCTCAAAACTCTCCGCTTATGGGCTGGAGTTCATGGAATACTTACCGCGTCAACATCAACGACTCGCTCATCTGTAGTCAAGCGGATGCTTTAATCGGCACAGGGTTACATACAGTTGGATACAAATACATCAATATTGACGATGGGTATTTCGGAGGACGTGATAAAGAAGGGCAGTTGCTCATTCACGCAGAGCGGTTTCCACGGGGATTGAAACCGGTTGTACAACACATCCACCAACTTGGGTTGAAAGCCGGAATTTATAGCGATGCCGGATGTAACACATGCGGGTCGTTTTGGGATGCGGACAAATCGGGAGTAGGCGTGGGAATGTATGGACACGACCAACAGGATGCCGACTTCTTTTTCCGCCAGCTCGGCTTCGATTTCATCAAAGTAGATTTCTGCGGCGGAGATGCCAAGCAAAATGCAGAACAGTTGCAACTCTCCGAACGCGAACGTTACACTGCTATCCGGGATGCCATCAATAAAACAGGCAAAAAAGACGTACGTCTGAACGTCTGCCGTTGGGACTATCCCGGTACATGGGTCAGCCAAGTAGCCGACTCTTGGCGTATCTCACACGACATTTCGCCCTCATGGGGGTCCGTAAAAGATATTATCCATCAAAATCTCTATCTTTCCGCCTTTGCCTCGGAAGGACATTACAATGATATGGACATGCTGGAAGTGGGACGTGGAATGACAGAAGAAGAAGATAGGACGCATTTCGGACTATGGTGTATGATGTGCTCGCCACTACTCATCGGTTGCGACATAACGACCATCCAGCCTGCCACACTCACGCTACTTTCCAATCCGGAACTTATCGCACTCAATCAGCAAGCACCTCACCAGCAGGCATACGTAGTGAGCCATACAGACGAATGCTACGTTTTAGTCAAAGATATCGAACAGCCGAACGGCAATCGCCGGGCAGTGGCTTTTTACAACCCTACCGACCAGGCTACTCGTATCACCTTAAGCCTTGCAGATATTTGCCTAAAAAAACTCACGGCCATACGTGATTTGTATGAACGTCAAAATGTATCTCCGAACGCTGACAATATCAACATTACCAATGATTCTCTTTCCGTTCTCGTCCCGGCGCATGGAACTCGAATTTATGCCCTGACAACAGAACAACGTACCGAACGTAGCATCTATGAGGCTGAAACAGCATACCTCGGGGCCTATCAGGAACTTGTCAATCATCAAGTTGCCCGAACTGCTATCTTTGTCAAGCGTCCATATTATAGTGGTGGCGTGGGAGTCGAATGGTTAGGTTTCAGTAATGATAACAATATTCAATGGACGAATGTCTATAGGACCAATGGTGGAAATTGTCATTTAGACATCGTCTATGCCATGCCCGACGCAGATGCACCTCAGAGCATCACTATCAGTATCAACGCACAGCCTGTAGCCACCCGCAAATTACCGGTTATCGCCCCGGGGACTACCGCAACCCTTTCACTCGACATCGACCTGAAAGCCGGACAAAACTCCATCTCTTTGAGCAATCCATCCGGTCCGATGCCGGCGATTGACTATATACGTATTTTATAATATCAGGGAGAGATTCAACTTAAATAAATGTACAGATGAAAACTAATTTTATTTTCGGAATATTAGTATTATTCTTTGGAACGCTTAGCTTTGTTAGCTGTAATGATGATGACAACGATAAGTGGTATGACAGTATGCCCGATGGCGCTCCGTTCCATACCGGCAATGTATTGAGATTTTTTTATGTAGATGAGGATGGCAATGACTTGATTGATCCGGAAGATTACAGCACGTTGCCGGTCAGTAGTTTAGAACAATTGGATTCCCAACCTGTTATAGAATCTTTATACAAAAACAGTCGCTACAATAACGAATACAACAGCATTCTCTTCAACGAGAACAAAGGGTTATATGAGTTCTTCACTTATGCTTTTGGGGACTCGAGACGCAGCAATTATACATTTTATGTATATTATAAAGGAGTAGCCGACAGGATGGATGTAACTTTTCAATATCAGGATCATAAAGTCGACAACGGACTTTATTATGCCAGCAACATTATATCTTGGAAGGTAAATGATAAAGAAGTTTATAATATTAAGAACCCCGCAATTAGAAAATATGTTTATTTAGTGAAAAAATCGGACGGTACTACCAACGTTGTCCTTGATGAATGAAATATAAAGTTGCGGTCAGGCAAATTTACTTTTCATTATCTTCGGATTGCGATATTTTCGATGTCGTTCTACCAAGCAACTTGAGTCTGTATTCCCGGGGAGACATTCCAAAATGTGTTCTGACATACTTTCCGAAAAAAGAAATATTCGGGAAATTTATCTCATTGACAATATCCTTGATACTTTTATCAGGTTGTTTAAGCATAAACTCTATGTCTTTAACAACAAACTGATTAATTAATACAGAAACCGTATACCCACTTTGAGCTTTGCAGACACTAGACAAATATTTTGGAGAGATAAACAACTTATCTGCATAAAATTTGACCTTACGTTCTCTAGGCGAGAAGGTGGAGAGCAAGTTAATGAATTTTTTGAATAGAATTTCAGCAGAACAGAGCATATTTTGCGGAACCTGCTGTGTAAAACGTTCTTGAATCCTGTAAAAATCATAAGAGAATGCTTGTAGTATGGCACTTATCAATTCTTCCTGATATTTATGAGGAGGATCAATCAACTTAGACCGGAGCAGGTCATAATACTGCATAAAGGCATTTACTTCTCTCGGTATCAGAGAAAGAATAGGATACTTTTCAAGGAGCATTCTCAGATTCCAGCTTTCATTTGAGATGATGTTCTGCTGCTGGACATATTGCGATGAGAAAATAAAACCACGACACTCAAAATTTACACTGACCATGGCGTTTTCCAGTATGACATTTGGATGGCAGATAAGTAAATCGTTTTCATTAATGGTATAAGGTGTGTTATCCATACAAAAGGAACCTTTCCCCTTCAGGCATAGTACAACAACATACGCATCCGTTTTCATTAGATGTTTGGCATGGATATTCTGTAATCGGTCTATCATCGTAATATTGTCATCATGATAAGCACACCCTTCTGACAGGATATTCTTCAAGTCTACATTATGCGAAATTGTATTTTTATCTTTTTCCATCTGTGTTCTTTTTTGATTGCGAAGTAACCGATTTTTTCCGAATCGGTAGTGTTCTATTTTTCCCACATAGTGTTCGATATCCTCTATCCGCTTTTCAAATATGACAATTCAGACACTTTTGAAGAAATGCAAGTATTTATTTATCTTCCAAAACACCATTCTTTTGCAGTCAAATTTTCTATAAAGATAAAAAAAGACAAAGAAAGTATGAAAACAATCTGTTACGTTTTTATGGTCCTGCCTCTTGTTTTAAGCAGTTGTCATCAGGAAAAAGACAGTAGTTCACAACTGCCCGGTCCGGTAAAAGTAAAAACTATCCAAACGGCATCTTCCGTACTGTCCGAAAAAGGAACTTTTTCCGGAACAGTAGAAGAAGCGAGTAACACTTCACTCAGTTTCCCTGTGATGGGAACAGTAAAAAAACTACATGTGAGACTTGGCGACCACGTGCGTAAAGGGACATTGATTGCCACTGTCGATTCTGCATCCATGCAAAGCAGTTATAGCGCAGCAAAGTCTTCCCTGGAACAGGCAGAAGATGCTTACCGCAGGATGAAAGAGCTGCATGACAAGGGTAGCCTGGCCGAAGTCAAATGGGTGGAAATACAAAGTAAAGTACAGCAGGCACGCTCCATGGAGGAGATTGCCCGTAAGAACCTGGAGGATTGCAAACTTTACGCTCCCTATAGTGGTGTTATTGCCGAAAAAGTGGCAGAAGTGGGACAGAATGTAGTTCCCGGAATGCCTGTTGTCAAATTGGTGACGGCTGAACAGCTAAATGTAAAAATAGCAGTTCCCGAGACAGAAATTGCGGGCATTGCTCTTCGCCAGAGAGCCACCATCAAAGTTCCCGCATTAGGTGGAAAGCTGTTTGTTGGAGACGTTACGGAAAAAGGAATTGTGGCCAATCCATTGTCACGTTCGTATGACGTGAAGATATGCGTTAAGAATACCGGAGAAGATTTGATGCCCGGTATGGTGGCAGAAGTAACACTCACCCAAGAGGACAATGCCGCCTCACATATACTCCCTGCCAATGTCGTACAATTGGATGAAAGGAATCGTTCTTTTGTGTGGGTGAAGGAAAACGGAAAGGCGACCAAACGTATCATCACTTGTGGGGAATTTACAGCGCAGGGAATAACGGTAATTTCCGGTCTGGAAGAGGGAGACGAAGTCATTGTGGAAGGCCAGCAGAAAGTTTGTGAAGGCACTCCGGTAACTTTATAATGAATACGGAAATGGAAAAGAAACGTAATATTGTAGAATGGGCGATGCACTACCGCCAGATAGTCATTCTGGTGGTGTGCTGCCTGGTGGCTTTCGGTATTTACAGTTTACCGGAGATGCGTAAGAATGAATTCCCGGACTTCACCATACGCCAGGGAATGGTTGTTGCCGCAGCACCGGGAAACACTGTTGATGAAATGGTGGAACAGGTGACAAAACCATTGGAAAACTATATTTTCTCGTACAAAGAAGTAAAGAAAGAAAAAACTTTCTCTACTACACGAGATGGAATGACTTTCATCCAGGTGGAACTGAATGACGAACTGAATAACAAAGACGAATTCTGGAGTAAGTTCAAACATGGAGTTTCCGTATTCAAGGCACAACTGCCTTCCAACGTACTCGCCGTACAGGTAATGGATGATTTCGGAGATACATCTGCTTTGCTCATTACAATGGAGAGCCAAGATAAAACGTACCGGGAACTAAATGACTATATGGACGATTTGCAAAACCGCCTTCGCCGCATCAACAGTATCGGTCGTATGACTGTAAGCGGCATGCAGAAAGAGCAAATTTCTATTTACTTGAATCATGCGAAATTATCTAAATATGGGCTAAACGACCAACTGCTAGCGGCAACACTTTTTGCAAAAGGGTTCGTTACGACGGGAGGACGCGTGCAAACTACGAAATATGTGCTGCCCGTACATGTAGCCCAATCGTTTAATACCGTATATGATGTACAAGAACAGATTGTCTATACCGATGCTTCCGGACACAATGTACGTCTGAAGGATGTGGCTGACGTAATGAAAGAATATCCCCATACCGACAGCTATATCACCAATAATGGGAAAAAATGTATCCTGCTCAGTGTGGAGATGAAGAAAGGGAAGAACATCGTTCAAATGGGCAAGCAGATTGACAAAGCATTGGAAGAGTTCAACCGTGAACTTCCTTCGGAAGTCAATATGTATCGTATCACCGACCAGTCTCAGGTGGTGGGCGACAGTGTGAACAACTTCCTCCACGAACTGCTGATTGCCATCGTTGCAGTAGTCATCGTAGTGATGCTTCTGATGCCCCTGCGTGTGGCATTGGTTGCAGCATCTACCATTCCTATTACCATATTTATTTCATTAGGGTTGTTCCATGCTTTCGGCATCGAACTGAATACGGTAACGCTAGCCGGACTGGTGGTAACATTAGGAATGATTGTGGATAACTCCATCGTTATCATTGACAATTATCTGGAAAATCTGGGTGAAGGCGTTTCACGCTGGCATGCCTCCATACAGAGTGCTACGCACTTCTTCAAATCCATCTTCTCGGCTACGCTGGCCATTAGCATTACTTTCTTTCCGTTCCTTTTCGTGATGACGGGCATGCTACATGATTTCCTGCTATGCTTCCCGTGGTCCATCACGCTGGTATTGGCCATTTCATTGATGATAGCAATACTGTTGGTTCCATTTATGCAGTTCTGGTTCATCCGTAAACCCATTAAGGCAGAAAAGAGAGGATTTTCGTTTCTTGATTTGTTACAGAACTACTACAGCAAACTGTTGGATGCCTGTTTTGCACATCCTTATGTCACGGTAGGTACGGGTGTTGCTTCTATCGTCGTCGGTGTTATTCTGCTGGGCAATCTTCCGCAGAAACTGATGCCGACTGCCGACCGCAACCAGTTTGCGGTAGAAATCTATTTACCCACAGGCTCGGCAGTGGAAAAGACAGCGGAAGTAGCCGACAGCGTGGAACATATACTGCGAAACGATTCGCGTGTTCTATCCGTCACCTCATTTATCGGCTGTTCTTCTCCCCGTTTCCATACGGCTTATGCCCCCCAACTGGCAGGAACTAACTATGCACAGTTTATTGTGAACACGACCGGAAATCAGGCAACTCTTGAACTGCTGAACGAATATGACCCTAAATATACAAACGCTTTTCCGGAAGCGATGGTACGTTTCAAGCAGTTAAGTTATAGCCAGGCCGTCTATCCGATAGAGTTACGGTTGAGCGGAAGTAATCAGGATTCCCTGAAAATTGTGGCGGAACAATACCTGTCTTTTCTACGCAGCATGCCGGAAGTTCAGTTGGCACAGACCGACTTCGGCAATCCGCAGACGACCGCCCGTCTCGTACTGAAAGAGAACGAGGCTGCACGGCTAGGTATCAACAATGCTTTGCTGGAGACAACACTGGCCATGCGCTATGGCAGCGGCATCCCTGTTACCAATGTATGGGAAGGGGACTACAACATTCCTGTCACCTTGAAAAGCAACAAGGCTGACTGTGCAGATTATTCCGACCTGAAAAACGAATTAATTCCCGTTGCCGGCGGACTGTCCTCCGTACCTCTACGCCAGATTGCGGAAGTCAGACCAGTCAGCGAAAACGGGCAGATTGTACGCAGGAACGGAGTCTATACTATTACGGTCATGTCTGATGTCCGCCGGGATGTGAATACTGCAGCTTTTATAAACAAACTGGAAGAAGAGCTTAAATCCATACCGTTGCCAGAAGGCGTAAGCCTGGAACTCGGGGGCGACCGGGAACAGGACAACGAGAACCTTCCATTCATCATGAGCGCACTGGCTATCGCTACGGTTATCATCCTGTTCATACTGATAGGCCATTTTAAAAGCATCAGCATTGCACTGCTTATTTTTGCCAGCATGTCACTTTGTGTATTCGGTACAGCTATCGGAGTCTTGGTACAGGGAGTTGATTTCAGTATGACTTGTACACTTGGAATCATTAGCCTGATGGGTATCATTGTACGTAACGGAATCATCATGATAGACTATGCCGAGGAACTCCGCAGCAATGAACGGCTTTGCGTACGCGATGCCATCTACCATTCCGCACGTCGTCGTATGCGTCCTATTTTTCTGACTTCGGCAGCCGCTTCTATGGGCGTTATTCCGATGATTCTGAGCAAAAGCGGCTTATGGATGCCGATGGGTACCGTCATCTGTTATGGCACACTCATTACAATGATATTCCTGCTTACCGTTCTGCCAATCAGTTATCTGCTGATATTCCGTGGAAGTAGCAAGAAGCGTGCTAAACGTGAACTGATAGAACAAGCCTAATAATATAATCAACAAATTACGAAAATGAATATGAAAAGAAAGAAATATCAATCCATACTTTTTTTGTCACTGCTATGCGCATGGCTGGCTCCGGTTTCCGCCCAGCATACGTACACTTTGGACGAATGTGTCAGGGAAGCACTTTCCAACAATGTGCGCATGAAAAATGCCGTCAATAACATAGGTATGGCCGAACAAGGCAAGAAGGAAGCCTTTACCAAATATTTTCCTTCTCTGAGTGCAACGGGAGGCGGTTTCATCGCAAACAAGGGACTCGTGCAGATGGAAATGGCACCCGGACAAAACATGTCCATGCTAAAAGACGGAATAGTTGGCGGAGTTTCTGCCGCTTTGCCCCTTTTTACCGGCGGTCAAATCATCAACGGCAATAAACTGGCCAGAGTAGATGTCGAAGTAAACCGCCTACAGCAAAAACTTTCTGAAAATGAAGTACGGCTGACTACCGAACAGTATTTCTGGCAAGTGGTCATGCTTAAGGAAAAACTAAATACCATCAGTAAAGTGGAACAACAGTTAGCCCAAATACTAAACGATGTGGAAAACTCTGTCAGTGCAGGACTGACTACCCGCAATGATTTATTGCAGGTACAGCTTCGTTGCAATGAAACGAAAAGCGGACGTATACAGATAGAGAACAACCTTTCACTTTTACGCAGTATGCTGGCACAATACATCGGACATCCGGCGGACAGTGTAGATGTGGAATTTACGACTAGTGATACTTTGCCCGACGGGCCGGACATGCTGTACCGGGAACCACAAAAGTCCCTCATACTAACTGATGAATACCGTTTGCTGGAACAGCAGGTTAAAGCGAATAATTTGCAGTACAAAATGTCAATAGGTAAAAACCTGCCGACAATAGCTCTTGGAGGCGGTTATATGTACGACAACCTGATGGGCAAGAATCAGTCTTTTTGGATGGGATTCGCTACGGTCAGTGTACCTCTTTCCGGTTGGTGGGGAGGCTCTCATGACATCAAAAGGCAAAAACTTCAGGTACGTAACGCCGAAAACCAAAAAATTGACCAAAGTCAGATGCTCGTTATCCGTATGCAACATACATGGAACGATTTGAATGACGCATACAAGCAGATACAAATAGCCCGCCTTTCAATCGAGCAGGCCAACGAAAACTTACGTCTGAATACAGATTATTACACTGCCGGTACTTGTACAATGAGTGATTTGCTAGAAGCACAGACTCTTTATCAACAAAGCTGTGATAAATATGTGGAGGTCTATACCCAGTATGAGATAAAGAAACGGGAATATTTGCAGGCTACAGGGCGATAAAAGCATTTATTGTATTGATTCGATATTGTTTTATGAAGCCGGTACATGTTTTAAATAATAAAATCTGGGAAGTGAATTGCTGCGAAAAGCGACATTTCATCTGCGATTTTATCCGAAAAATGAATATTTCTGCAGATGAAATGTCGATATAATATGGAACAGGAACAGAATTATAAAACTAGGAATTAAACTCGTTTTAAATCTGCGTTTATCTCATCGATATTAAAGGCGGTAGCATCCCAGATTTCATTTTTGTCCAATCCCAGCCAATCCCTGTAGCTATCAGCGTCTTCACTGTCAGGCATTGTCTGGAAGATATTTTTCATATCCGCATATCCGCATGAACCGCCGCAATCTTCCGGCGGACAATTACCCTTACCCGAAAGGCAAAGGGCTTCTTTCCGTTTGTCATCTGAGAACGCTTCCAGGCTTATTTCATGCACCCAATTATCTCCAAAGTCATAAACATATAAAAGTTTACGGATATTCCCCCTAAATATTTGGGATAGCTTGACTTTGGAAGCATCCTGTGTCTTGACTCCGAAATCAAAATCATCCTCAGAGGGGACTGCAATACGAATACTACTTTGATATTCCTTATCCTCAAACTCAAATAAATGATAATCATCCCAACCGAAAACGGTTTGTATCACATAATGAAACCTCAGAAATGTAAAATCTGCCGGAACAATGATTCTTCTCCATACTGGAGGCTTTGTTATTCCTTTAAGCTGAATCTTGAACTGATATTCCATGGTATTACTGAATTAGTAGTTTACAAAGCCAAAAATACAATATTGACTTGATATTTTAGTATATTGGATATAAAATTTTCATTCTTTTATCCTTGAGTTGAGCTCATACAACAATTATTGAATTTCACAATGAACTACATATAAAAAATAAAACCAGAATCATAAAGCATTCTTATGACTGTTTCTCAAGTTGTTAGACTTTAAAGTTTGGATTTTATTTTTGTTTGGATGGTTGTCGTAGGTACAACAAAAAAATCAGCCCTAAATTCATAATTTAGAGCTGATTGACTTAATTTTGACACTTTATTGGCTTGTGTCTGGCGGTGCGTACGGGACTCGAACCCGTGACCCCATGCGTGACAGGCATGTATTCTAACCAACTGAACTAACGCACCAAATGTATGAAGTAAAAAATTGAAAGATTGCTTGCGGTGCGTACGGGACTCGAACCCGTGACCCCATGCGTGACAGGCATGTATTCTAACCAACTGAACTAACGCACCAATCTTTCTTTTTAAATTGCCATTCCTCTGAATTGCGATGCAAAAGTAGGAGGTTTATTTGAATTGTGCAATACCTCTTATCAGATATTTTGAATTATTTCCACACCACTTCTGATTATGAACACTTTAATTTTTACATTTTTAGTAATTCAACACGTTACTCTATCTAAAAGACAACGATTATTCCAAGCCCGAAAAGATTTAAAGCATAACAGGCTTAGTACAAAACCCACAGTACATGACACAATTTTAAAAGCAACCATAATAACTCCGACATATTAGGATTCCGGGAAATCGACAATTATCAAAATGTCACTACTATAGCGACTAAACCGGATTAATACGGCGGGTAAAATAAATTACCCGCACATGTAACCCTTTTTAACGTATCAATACAATGGCAAAACATCCAAATGATGAACATATTGCTACTAAGCAAAGAGGTGGCAAGCTTGAATTTTGTGAGATATATTTTATCTGTTGAAAGCAGAGCAAGTGGCATTTTCATACAGAACAAATAATCGCTAAATACAGCCAGTTTATCACAAATAATATCTATTCCACAACTTTTCATAAAGCAGACATCCATATGTCATGATAATTTGTTAGTTTTGCAACTCAATATAAAAAGGGAGTAACAATGGATGTCGCCATTATCAAATACAATGCCGGAAATATCTATTCAGTCAGTTACGCACTGAAACGACTCGGCATTAATCCTGTCATTACAGCCGACCCGGAACTGTTATGTAAAGCGGACAAAGTTATCTTTCCCGGTGTGGGGGAAGCACAAACGACAATGGAGTATCTGAAAGAACATAAACTGGATACGCTCATTAAGAGTTTGAAACAGCCGGTTCTCGGTATTTGCTTGGGAATGCAACTTATGTGCCGCTATTCCGAAGAAGGAGATGCTACCTGCCTGGGGATTTTCGATACGGAAGTAAAGCGTTTTATTCCGGAGAAACATACAGACAAAGTACCCCACATGGGCTGGAACACTCTTACTAATGTTAAAGGGGGATTGTTTACCCCACAATTGGAAAACAAATTTGTTTACTTCGTACATAGTTATTATGTACCGGTAAACGAATTTACCGCAGCGACAACCGAATATATCCTTCCGTTCAGCGCCTCTTTGCATAAAGGGAACTTTTATGCGACCCAGTTTCATCCGGAAAAAAGCGGCTCGGTGGGCGAAGTGATATTAAGTAACTTTTTAAAACTGTAATGTGATATGATAGAGCTTATTCCGGCTATCGATTTAATCGACGGGAAATGCGTACGTCTGACTCAGGGCGATTATGACACGAAAAAAGTGTACAATGAAGACCCGTTGGAAGTAGCTAAAATGTTTGAAGGGCACGGCATCCGCCGTTTACATGTGGTAGACCTGGACGGAGCCCGTCAAGGCAGGATTATCAATTACCGTACGCTCGAACGGATTGCGACTCGCACTTCACTGATTATTGATTTCGGCGGAGGGCTGAAACAGGAAGGTGACCTTGAAATCGCTTTCGAGAGCGGCGCCCAAATGATAACCGGTGGTAGCATTGCCGTTAAAAACCCGGAGATATTCACCTCCTGGATTACCAAATTCGGAAGCGATAAGATTATACTCGGAGCCGATGCCAAAGAAAAAAAGATAGCAATTAGCGGTTGGGAGGAAACTACTGATAAAGAACTGATTCCATTCATTCAGGGATATTACGACAAGGGGATAACGAAAACCATCTGTACCGACATCAGTCGCGACGGCATGCTGCAAGGTCCGGCCGTCGAACTATACAAAGAGATACAGGATGCTTTGCCTCTCGTCTACCTGATAGCAAGCGGAGGAGTCAGTTCCATTCAAGACATTGAAAAACTGGAAGAAGCAGGTATTCCCGCTGTCATCTTCGGTAAAGCGATTTACGAAGGTAAAATACAGTTAAAAGATTTGCTTCGTTTCACCTGATAACATTTAAAGAATATGCTGGCTAAAAGAATAGTACCTTGTCTGGATATTAAGGATGGGAAGACCGTCAAAGGGATAAACTTTGTCAACTTCCGCGATGCCGGCGACCCGGTGGAACTGGGTGCGCAATACAGTCGCGAGGGAGCCGACGAATTAGTATATCTGGACATTACCGCTTCGCACGAGGGCCGTAAAACGTTTACGGAACTGGTGAAAAAGGTAGCTGCCCACATCGATATACCTTTTACCGTAGGGGGAGGTATCAACGAACTGAAGGATGTAGACCGGCTATTGAGCGCCGGAGCCGATAAAGTATCCATTAATTCGGCTGCCTTGCGCAATCCGAACCTGATTGAAGATATAGCCAAAAACTTCGGCAGTCAGGTATGTGTGGTAGCTATCGACGCCAATTTCGAGGACAACGACTGGATTTGTTACCTTAACGGAGGACGTATCCCCACGGAGAAACATCTTTTCCAGTGGGCTGCCGAAGCCGAAAGCCTGGGAGCCGGCGAAATCCTGTTCACCAGCATGACACACGACGGCGTGAAAGACGGTTATGCCAACGAAGCCCTGGCAACCCTGGCTGAGAAACTCCACATCCCGGTTATCGCATCTGGAGGAGCTGGAAAAATGGAACATTTCCGGGACACTTTCGCACTCGGAAAAGCTGATGCCGCCTTAGCCGCAAGTGTATTCCATTTCGGAGAAATCGGTATCGGGGAACTGAAACAATATCTTCACAACGAGGGTATCAACGTGAGAATATAAGTACATAACACTATATAAAAAGATGAAATTAGATTTTGAAAAAATGGGCGGCTTGATTCCCGCTATCGTTCAGGACAACGATACAAATAAAGTATTGATGTTAGGTTTTATGAATGAAGAAGCGTATGAAAAAACAAAAGAAACCGGGAAGGTTACATTTTTCAGCCGTACCAAAAACCGTTTGTGGATGAAAGGTGAAACCAGTGGCAACACTTTGCAGGTCGTAAACATATTTGCCGACTGCGACAACGACACCTTATTGATTAAAGCGATACCGGCCGGTCCGGTTTGTCACACAGGTTCGGACACTTGTTTCGGAGAAAAGAACGCAGAAGACATCATGTTCTTCAAGTTCTTGCAAAATTTCATCGAACAGCGCCGCCAGGAAATGCCGGAGGGTTCCTATACGACCACTCTGTTCCAGAAAGGCATCAACCGCATGGCACAGAAAGTCGGTGAAGAAGCTGTAGAAACCGTTATCGAAGCAACCAACGGCACGGACGACCGTCTCGTATACGAGTCTGCCGACCTCATCTACCATTTAATCGTATTATTAACCAGCAAGGGACTTCGCATAGAAGACTTGGCCCGCGAATTAAAAAGCAGACATAAAGGATAACAACAATGGAAGAAACAATCCTGCTCAAACTGGAAAACGTGGAGATTTGCCGCGAAGAAAACATCATCTTGCACGATGCTTCTTTTAAGCTCCATAACGGAGAATTTGTGTATGTAATCGGGAAAGTCGGTTCCGGTAAGAGCAGCTTGTTGAAATCCTTGTATTGCGAAATACCTATCAGCGGAGGCGACGCATGGCTGATGGATTACAATCTTTGCAAAATGAAACAAAAGGACATCCCCTATCTCCGCCGGAAACTGGGGATTGTCTTCCAGGATTTCCAATTGCTCACAGACCGTACCGTTTTTAAAAATCTCGAATTCGTACTGAAAGCGACCGGTTGGAAAAAGAAGCGCGAGATAAACGAACGCATCCACAACGTCCTCTCCCAAGTCGGCATGCAAGACAAAGACTACAAAATGCCGCATGAACTTTCGGGAGGCGAACAGCAACGCATCGTCATTGCCCGCGCCTTGCTGAACGAACCTGCGCTCATCCTGGCGGATGAGCCGACCGGCAACCTGGACCCGGAGACAAGCGGGCAAATCGTACAACTTCTCCACGATATTTGCAGGAAAGGGACAGCCGTTGTCATGACCACCCACAACTACACGCTGGTACATAATTATCCCGCACGTATAGTAAAATGCGAGAATGCTTGCCTGAGTGATGTCGGAGATTAATTTTTTATATAACTTTGCACACGCAATTAAAGACAAGAAGAACAAATTAATAGAATAAGAAAATGAAAATTTTAAAGTTTGGCGGTACTTCTGTGGGTTCTGCACAGAGAATGAAAGATGTAGCAAAACTGATTACGGGAGAACGCAACATTGTAGTATTGTCTGCCATGTCGGGTACAACCAACTCTTTGGTTGAGATTTCCGACTATTTGTACAAGAAAAACCCTGACGGGGCAAACGAGGTCATCAATAAACTGGCGCAGAAATATACGGGCCATATTGAAGAACTCTACAGCACCGACGAATACAAGCAGAAGGCCAAAGAACTGATAAAATCTCATTTCGACTATATCCGCACGTTCACAAAAGACCTCTTCACGCTGTTTGAAGAAAAAGTCGTCCTGGCACAAGGCGAGCTGATTTCCACAGGCATGATGAACCTCTACCTGAACGAATGCGGTGTCCATTCCGTCCTGCTTCCGGCCTTGGAATATATGCGTACGGACAAGAATGCGGAACCGGACCCCGTATATATCAAGGAAAAGCTTCTTAAATTGCTGAACGAGCACAAAGATGCGGATTTATATATCACACAGGGATATATTTGCCGGAATGCCTACGGCGAAATCGACAACCTGCAACGTGGCGGTAGCGACTACAGTGCTTCTTTGATAGGTGCAGCCCTCAACGCCGATGAAATCCAGATATGGACAGACATCGACGGCATGCACAACAACGACCCGCGTATCGTAGACCATACCTCACCGGTTCGCCACCTGCATTTCGAGGAAGCAGCCGAACTGGCCTATTTCGGAGCCAAAATCCTGCACCCCACCTGTATCCTGCCGGCCAAGTTGAACAACATACCCGTCCGCCTGCTGAACACCATGCAGCCGGATGCTCCCGGAACCATGATTTCCAACACGACGGAAAAGGGCAAAATCAAAGCGGTTGCAGCCAAAGACAATATTACTTCCATCAAGATTAAGAGCGGACGCATGCTGCTGGCCACCGGTTTCCTGCGCAAAGTATTCGAAACATTCGAAAACTACCAGACTCCGATTGACATGGTGACGACTTCCGAAGTAGGCGTTTCCGTCACAATCGACAACCGCAAACACCTGGAAGAGATTGTAGACGACCTGAAGAAATACGGAACCGTCACGGTAGATGAAGACATGGTCATCGTCTGTGTAGTAGGCGACCTCGAATGGGAAAATGTAGGTTTCGAAGCCCGCATCATCCATGCGATGAAAGATGTTCCGGTACGAATGATTTCATACGGCGGAAGCAATTACAATGTCTCGCTCCTCGTCAAGTCGTCCGACAAGAAGAGGGCACTGCAAGCATTAAGCGACCATTTATTCAACAACAAATAAATAATTCAAGAGGGCGGCCTATTCAGACTGCCCTTATTTATCTTTATATAATTTATATCATATATGCTCAAAGGAACATTTCCGACAGACAAATTCAAGGCTCTAACAACGCCTTTCTATTATTATAATATTGAGTTGCTGAAAGAAACGCTCAATACAGTGAAAACAGAAGCCGGCAAATATGGCTACCATGTCCACTATGCGGTAAAAGCCAACGCTAATCCCCGCATCTTGTCGACCATAGCCGAATACGGGCTGGGGGCCGACTGCGTAAGCGGAGGCGAAATACAAGCCGCTCTCGACGCCGGTTTCCCCGCCGGTAAGATTGTATATGCGGGAGTCGGAAAAGCGGATTGGGAAATCAACCTGGGCTTGGACAACAATATTTTCTGTTTCAACGTGGAATCGGCTGCCGAACTGGAGGTCTTGAACAGCCTGGCTGCCGCCAAAGACAAGGTTGCTTCCATCGCTCTCCGCATCAACCCGGAAGTGGACGCACATACGCATGCCAAAATTACCACCGGGATGAAGGAAAACAAATTCGGCATCAACCTAAGCCAACTGAACAGTGTCCTGGATACTTTGAAAGGCATGAAGAACGTAAAACTAATCGGCATCCATAGCCATATCGGTTCACAGATAACGGACATGTCCAGTTTCCGCAACTTAGTCATCCGTTTCAACGAAATTCTGGATGAGCTGGAAGCGCAAGGTATCACGCTGGAGAATATCAATTTCGGTGGTGGACTGGGTATCGATTATTATCATCCGAACCACTTGTCCATCCCGGCATTCGACAATTATTTCGCTGCCATCAACAAACTCCTGAAAGTCCGTCCCAGACAGCAGGTCCATTTCGAGCCGGGCCGTTCTGTCGTAGCCCAATGCGGTTCACTAATCTCCCGCGTCCTTTATGTGAAAGAAGGCGAAACGAAAAAATTCTGCATCCTGGATGCCGGCTTCACCGAACTTATCCGTCCGGCCATGTATGATGCCTACCATCGTATCGAGAACATATCGAGCGACGAAGCAGTGGAACTCTACGACGTGGTAGGCCCTATCTGCGAATCATCCGACGTGTTCGGCAAAGAAGTGGAACTGAACAAAGCCCATCGCGGCGACCTCATCGCCCTCCGCTCCGCCGGTGCTTATGGCGAGGTGATGGCTTCACAATATAATTGCAGGAAATTGCCGAAGGCGTATTATTCGGATACGTTGTAAAATATCCGACCTGGCCTTTTTGTGAGTGGTTGAACTCGTTCCCGATAAGGGGGGGCTGAATATGTAGGAACTATCATCCAAATGAGGAAGTTCCTATAATCTTTCGTACATTTGCATATTCAAAAAAACAGCATATTGATGACCGAAAATTTGTTCACCTTCTCCACCCTGGAGATAATTCTATCCGGAATTACCGGAGGATTATTCCTTATCCAAATACTTTTTTATCTGGTTGTATATGCCCGTCCCCTGCGGGTTGCGAAAAGGGCGGGACAAATACAAGCAACAGTAAACGGTTCTTCGCTCCCTCCTGTTTCAGTTATCGTCTATACCCGAGGAGAAGCGGAAATACTGCAAAAAAATCTGCCTGCCATCCTCACGCAGGATTATCCGGATTATGAAGTAATTGTCGTCAATGACGGCTCTGATATGGATAGTGAGGATGTACTCAAAATTTTTTCCAGCGAATACAAGCATCTATATTATACTTTTGTACCGGTCGATACCCAATACCTCAGCCATAAGAAATTGGCGCTGACAATGGGAATAAAAGCTGCCAAACATGATATACTGCTCTTTACGGAAGCCGACTGTAGACCTGTCAGTTCGAAATGGATTGCAACAATGACACGGAATTATACGCCGGAGACGGAAATCCGTCTTGGCTTCTGCGCATACAACTACAATACGGGGCTGCTGCACAAACTAATCGCATATGATAATTTGCTGAACGGTTTGCAATATCTCTCGTCCGCACTTGCGCGCCGACCTTATAGCGGAAACGGCCGTAATATGTCTTACCGCAGGAAATTGTTCTTCGACCACAAAGGCTACAGCAAATCCCTGAATATCCATGCCGGTGCAGACGATTTGTTTATCAACGAAGCTGCCAACCGGACAAATACCGCCGTCGAATATTCGGCCGACAGTATCATGGAAATGGACAAGATTGAAGAATACATCATCTGGAGAGAGATGAGAGTAGCCAGGCTGGTCACACAGCACTATTATGAAGGATGCCGACTGGCATTTTTCCGGATGGATAGTTTTTGTTGCCTTTTATTCCTGATAGCTGCCGTCGCAACAATCATCACCGGTATTTCCGAGAATTGGCTGGTAGCAGCGACGGCGGGGCTCTTCCTCATACTGCGCTTCACCGTAAAAGCGACAATCTTCCATAGGTCCTCCCTCCTCCTCCACCAAAAACCGGCTACTGCCTGGTTGCCATTGTTGGAACTCATACAACCTGCCTACAACGCATATATCCGCATTTACCGGATATTCAGAGGGAAAAACGATTATACATCAAGAATTTAAAGAAATGCACGATGCGCTTATATGTATGACGCACTAAATGATGAATTGGATGGAGAGTTAGGAGCAGCCTGATAGAAAATACTTATTCAAAACGAATACTCTTGGCCGGCTCTATTTTGGTAATCAACCAGGATGGGGCCAGCATCATTAACATGGATGCAACCAATGTTCCGATATTCAAAAGGATAAGAGACAGCAGATTCAAGTCGATAGGGACTGCGTCCAAATAATAAATGGAAGGTTCCAACGCAATGACATGGAAGTGTTTTTGTATCAGGCAAAGGGCTATTCCGACCACATTCCCCCAAAGCATTCCTTTTCCTATCAGAAAAAACGAGATATAAAGGAAAATCTTCCGGATGCTTTTATTGCTTTCGCCAAGCGACTTCAATACGCCAATCATATTTGTCCGTTCAAGAATGATAATCAGCAAACCGGAAATCATGGTGAAACCGGCAACCGCAAGTATCAGTACCAGAATAACGACAACATTGATATCCTGCACGTCCAACCAATCGAAAATCATCGGATTCATCTCTTTTATGGAGCGGGTATAATAGGTATTCCCCATTCGGTCCTTCTTTTCAGACAAATCGAAATACAAATTTTCGGAAGTCTGCTCCAGGTTACCATAATCATTCACCTGTAATTCCAAACCGCTGACTTCATCTTTATCCCAGCCATTCAAACGGCGTATTTGCCGGATATCGGTAATCACGAATATTTTATCGTAATCCACAAAGCCGGTTTCATAGATACCGGTAATATGGAATTTGCGGGCACGCACATCTTCCTGAACAAAATAAGTCAGAAAAGAATCTCTCACTCCCAACTTTAATAAATCAGCCAGATAACGGGAAATAAGCACTTCCGTGGAAGTTTTATCCGAAGAGAAAACAGGAAGTTCGCCTTCTTTCAAATTATCCCGGAAAAAAGTCCAATCGTAATCCGCATCCACCCCTTTCAGGACAATTCCTTGAAAATCTTCATCTGTCTTCAATATACCCGGTTTAGTGGCAAATGCTTCCACATGCCGTATCCCCGGATAAGCTTTTAAATAAGTCAACAGCGTATCGCTTACTGCGATAGGCGTATACTCAAAAGAGGTGTTATTATCGAAATTGGTGATTTGAATATGAGAACCGAAGCCTATGACTTTGTTACGTATCTCTTTTTTGAACCCGATGACAATAGCTACCGAAAGAATCATGACCGCCAGTCCCAATGCTATTCCAATCATAGCAATACGAACAACGGGGGGAGTCGCTTGGCGGTTCCCCTCCTTGCTGAAATGTATTCTTTTTGCTATAAATAATTCTAAGTTCAAATCTCTATTTGTTAAATGACTCGCCCCGGATAAGCCTCCAGCGCTTTTTGTAATACTATGAGTGCATTTGCCAGGTCTTCTTTTTTCAATACATAAGCAATACGGACTTCATTCTTTCCTAATCCTGGAGTCGTATAAAAGCCGGAGGCCGGTGCCATCATGACTGTCTGGCCTTCATATTCGAAATCGCTCAAACACCAGGCGCAGAACTTATCCGCATCATCCACCGGAAGCTTGGCCACCGTATAAAAGGCCCCCATCGGTATCGGTGAATAACAACCGGGAATACGGTTCAATCCGTCTATCAGGAACTTACGACGTTCGACATATTCGTTGTACACATCCAGCATATATTCGTCCGGCGTATCTAATGAAGCCTCTGCTATAATCTGTCCGATTAATGGCGGACTCAGACGAGCCTGACACCATTTCATAACATTTTCCTTCACCATTTGGTTTTTCGTGATAAGCGCGCCGATACGAATACCGCACTCACTATACCGCTTAGATACAGAGTCCACCAATACCACATTATTCTCTATCCCTTTCAGATGGAAGGCCGATATGTAGGGAGCACCCGTATAACAAAATTCACGATATACCTCATCCGAGAAAAGGAAAAGGTCATATTTCTTTACAATATCACGTATCTGATCCATTTCCTTCTGCGTGTACAGATAACCGGTCGGGTTATTCGGGTTACAAATCAGAATAGCTTTGGTACGCGGAGTTATCAGTTCCTCGAATTTTTCAACACACGGAAGAGCAAATCCTTCTTCGATAGAGGACGGAATGGTTTTAATAACCGCACCGCTTGAAATAGCGAATGCCATATAGTTCGCGTAAGCCGGTTCCGGCACGATAATCTCATCTCCCGGATCCAGACAGGCCATAAAAGAGAAAAATACGGCTTCCGAACCACCGGTAGTAATAATAATATCGTCTATATCGACATTTATATTGAATTTCGCATAATATTTCACCAGTTTCTCACGAAAACTGCGGATACCCTCACTGGGAGAGTATTCCAAAACCTTACGATCAACACGACGCATCGCTTCCATCGCGACTTCAGGTGTAGGCAAATCCGGTTGCCCGATGTTCAGATGATACACCTTAGTACCTTTAGCTTTAGCCTGATTGGCAAGCGGAACAAGCTTTCTGATAGGAGAAGCCGGCATATTGACTCCTCGTTGTGAAATATTAGGCATTATATTTTACAGTTTGTTTTTAAAATGGAGCAAAGGTAAGAAATTATTGAGAATTTTCAGTTCTTACTTGATTAAATACCCGGCCGAGGAGAATCTTTACTTGCGTGCATTGTCGAAATAAATGCGTTCGGATCGATTTCTTTTACTTCATTCTTCAGACGGGGAAGGTCTTTACGTTCAGCTATCGTAAAAATGATTTCTTTTTCTTTTCCTTCATACATTCCACGTCCATGCAGAAAAGTCCCGCGCATTCCCATCTTTTCGACAATCAGGTCTTTAATTTCCTGTGTCTTTCTAGAAACAATAAAAACAGCCCGGTTCGGGTTTTCCGTCTGGAACATTTCGACAATCTTACCATAAACAAAGATTGTAAACCAGGAATACAAAGGTACAGCCCAATCCCGGAAAACAATCAACCCTAATAAAACAACCGCCGAATCAAGCAAAATAATCATATTGCTAACCTTCAAGTTTGAATTATTAGCAAGCACGCGTGCCAAAACATCCGTGCCTGCACTGGTACTTTGTGCACGAAATACGCAAGTCACACCTATTCCCAGAATAGCCCCTCCATAAAAACAGGCTATAAAAGTATCGTTTTCCACTAACGGTTGGTTGCTGAATATATAAGACAATGTATCTGTAAAAATCGATATCAGTAAAAATGTAACGACAGTCTTTGGCCCTGAAGCCAAGCCTATTTTCTTCATTGCCAAAATCATCAACGGTATATTAAAGCAAAGGGCTGTAGCTCCCATCGGCAAACCATCCGGCATTAATGGAAATAATCCTTTCGTCACATAATGCAATACGATAGAAATACCATAAACGCCTCCCGGTACAATCTTGTAGGGAGCGAGGAAAAGAACATAACTGAGAGCTTGAAAAAAAGCACCGACTACAATAAGCGTATAATCTACGATGTTCCTTTTTAAAGTAGCATTAGAAGCCAGGTTTAATTGTTGTTCCATATTTGTGTTATTGTTACTTTATAAAACAGCGCAAATATAAAAATTAATTATTCAATTTCAATTGATATTTAGTATGTAACTGCTAAATCAACCGATTACGCTCATAAGACGGTTTTACCCACCGGAAATAAACAAGTAAAGAAAGAAGACAACAGGCACTTCCTGCCAGATAAGCAGCAGAAAGACTCAGACATGAAGCTATGAAACCGGCAGAAAGCATTCCGATACCGACTCCCATATCGAAAGAAGTAAGGTAAGTCGAAGTAGCCGTCCCACGCATACTGTGAGGAGCCACATTGACAAAAAGGCACTGAAATGCCGGAACTCCGACACCGAAACCGATACCTATAAATAATGCACATGCAAAAAACACAAATGCATTATGTAACAATGCAAATACAATAAAGGTGACCAATAGGCAAAGCATTGAGGATACAGCAACCTGATGAATCTTTCCATGGTCGACCAACCTCCCTGAAATCAAACGGGATATTCCGACACCTATTGCCATATAAACGAAGAAGTAACCAGGATTGGACACATTTATTTCCTTGCCATACAGTACAACAAAAGAAATAATCATTCCATACGGAATCGCGACCAAGACATAGGAAAAAGCAGCCGGCAAGGCTTTCAATAGAATAAAACGATCCAAAGAGAAATGCGGACGTGGCATCTTTTCCCGCTCCGGATAACGAATCAACCCGACAGAAGCCACTCCTATAGATGCTGCAGCCAAAGCCATCATCACCAACGGATGGAACCCTAGCCGGGCATAAAGTGCAACAGCGGCCAATGGAGCTAAGGACATAGCCAAATTAATAGTCAACCCGTAAAATCCCATACCTTCCCCACGACGAGCGGAAGGTATAACATCGATGGCAATTGTATTACCGGAGACGGATGTCAGCCCCATAAATCCCCCCTGCAAAAAACGTACAACCATTATTGCCAACATTGTTACCGCAAAAAGATAGCCGGAAAACAAAATGGCAAATACCATAAAAGCATATAAATATAATGGTTTGCGTGAAAAACAATCGACCAAGTAGCCGGAGAAAGGTCGTACACACAATAGTCCGATAGTATAGCTGGATAATACGATACCGACATTTGCCGTATCAATCCCCAACACTTCCACTAAATAGACCGGCATTGTCGGCATCAACATATAAAACGAGAAATTCATCAGGAAATAGGAGATGCAACACTGGACAAAATTCCGGTTCCACAATATAGGTTTTTGATGTTCCATTTAAGCCAATTCGCTTAGTTCAAGCCAACGCATTGTTTTTTCATCTATTTCATCTATAATTTGGGCAATACGCTCTGATTTTGCCAATAATTCATCGTTACCGAGCGTACCGCTACTCATCGCTGTTTCCAGTTCTGCTTTCTCTGCTTCCAAAAGCGGAATTTCGGCTTCCAGAGCCTCAAATTCTTTCCGTTCCTTAAAAGACAGTTTTTTCTTTTGTTCCTTTTCCTGTTGTCCAGAAGATTCCGGTGAACTCTGCTGTTTAGGACGACGGACTGCTTCCGCCTCTTTTTCCAACAAATCCTGTGCCTCTTTCCAGTCGCGATATTGTGTATAGTTTCCAGGAAAATCTTTTATATCCGCATTACCACGAAATACCAACAAATGATCGACTACCTTATCCATAAAATAACGGTCGTGCGAAACAACAATGGCACACCCCTTAAAATTACGCAAATATTCTTCCAGCACATTCAGGGTTACAATATCCAAATCGTTTGTCGGCTCGTCCAGCACTAGGAAGTTCGGACTTTTCATCAGAATCGTACATAAATATAAACGACGTTTTTCTCCTCCACTCAATTTATAAACATAACTATGTTGTTTTTCAGGAGCAAACAGGAAATAATTTAAGAACTGAGAAACACTCATTTTCTTTCCATCGCCCAAGTCCACATATTCAGCTATATTTTGTACGACATCAATAACCTTCATCTGTTCGTCAAATTGAAGACCATCCTGACTATAATAACCAAAACGCACCGTTTCTCCTACATCAAAATGTCCGCTATCCGGCTCCACTTCCCCCATCAGCATTTTAATAAAAGTTGATTTTCCGGTGCCGTTATTACCGACAATGCCCATCTTTTCATAACGGGCAAATATATAATTGAAATCTTCTACAATCTTCACATCCCCAAAACATTTCGAGACGTGTTCCGCCTCAAATATCTTAGAACCTATATACGACGCTTTCACATCCAAATTCACATTTCCGGCATCATGTGGTTGCTTGGCTTTCTTTTCTAATTCATAAAAGGCATCGATACGATATTTCGCTTTCGTACCACGTGCCTGCGGCTGACGGCGCATCCAGTCCAGCTCCTTTCGCAACAAGTTACTGGCCCGGTCTACTTCCGCGTTCAAGGCTTCCATACGCTCTTGCCGTTTTTCCAGATAATAGCTATAATTACCTTTATATTGATAAATTTGTTTTCGGTCTATTTCTATAATTTCACTACAAACGCGGTCCAAAAAATAGCGATCATGCGTTACCATCAGAATGCTAATATTTGCACGGCTCAAATAACCCTCAAGCCATTCAGTCATTTCCAAATCCAAGTGGTTGGTAGGTTCATCCAGAATTATCAGTTCCGGGTCCGTTATCAAAACATTTGCCAAGGCAACTCGCTTCAATTGTCCTCCGGAAAGGGTTTCTACCTTTTGATTATAATTATAGATTTTAAGTTGACCCAGAATTTGTTTTGCACGCAATTCGTAATCCCAAGCTTTCAGATTATCCATACGCAAAAGAATATCATCTAAACCGGAATGATTGTCACTAACCATTGCCTGTTCATATTCGGCAATCAAACGAACTGTTTCATTAGTAGAATGGAAACAAGCCTGCAACACTGTCAACCCCTCCGGATAATACGGAGTTTGTTCTAAATATCCTACCCGTAAATCATTGCGGAAAACCACAGCCCCGTTGTCATAATCTTCTTTCCCAACAATAATATTAAGTAAAGTAGTTTTACCTGTTCCATTTTTCGCAATCAGTCCGACTTTCTGTCCTTGAGCAATACCGAATGTAATGTCTTCAAAAAGGACCAAATCGCCGAAACTTTTGGTCAGTTTATCTATCTGAAGGTAACTTATCATCTTATTTTCTTCTATTTAACTCCCATGTGAGGTTACGAATACCGGACAAAGATACGAAATAATAACCAAAGAGAAGTCCTCATGATTTCCCTCTCTCTTTTTAAATATCTTAAACAAGATAACAGTAATGGGACTAAATAAAATACTGTAGTTCTGTTAGGACTATGATATGCAATAGTTAACGGATGTTTTTTTAAGAATTAAAAGAACGGAATATTGTTATTTATAGTTAAAAAACAAATATAAAAATAAATACCTTGTGTGCGAAAACACGAGGTTAGTCCTAACAGAACTATGGTAGCCACGCGAGTTAACTAAAAAATAATATAAAACAGTCAACATTTTTAAATTAATTCAATTATGGGAAGTATGAAAAACATCTTATTTTTATTTTTATGTATGTTTTGGGCCAGTAATAGTTTAATAGCTCAAGACAATGTTTTATCCACAAAAGAGAAAAAACAAGGCTGGGAGCTTTTGTTTAACGGTTCAAATCTAAATGGATGGACTTCTGTTGGTAAATCAACACCACCAGATCACGGATGGTCTATAAGCAATGGTGTATTAACAGTGAAAAAAGAAGGAAACAAGCGAGGAGGGGATATAATCACGAGCAAACAATTCTCAGATTTCGAATTAATTGTAGATTTTAAAATAACAAAAGGAGCCAATAGCGGTATCAAATATTTTTTCACTAAATACTCAAAAGGTGGTTGGTTAGGTCTAGAATATCAGATTATTGATGACCAGAACCATCCCGATGCTAAACTAGGAATAAATGGGAATCGCAAATTAGCAACCCTCTATGACATGTTCCCAGCCAAAAACACGAAGGCTAAACCGGTCGGAGAATGGAATCGAGCTCGAATTGTCTCAAAAGGAACAAAAGTAGAACATTATCTGAACGGAAAGAAAGTCTTATCATTCGATCGAGCAAGTAAAGAATACAAAGAAACATTTTTAAAAAGTAAATACAAAGAGTGTAATCCTATGTTCGGAGACGTAGAAAAGGGGTATATTCTTTTACAAGACCACGGAGATATTGTTTCATTCAAAAACATAAAAATCAGAGAACTATAACAACTTTAAATCAAGTATCACATGACAAACAGAAGAGAGTTTATTAAAAAAGCGGCAGCTTCCGGAATAGGATTGTCGATAGGTGGTTTATCATTTGGCGCAACTAGTGCAAAAAGTTATGCAAACATTGTCGGGGCAAACGAAAAAATCAACATGGCTGTAATGGGAACAAACGGCAGAGGCGCCGGCATGGCTAAGCAATTTGCCAAACAAAAAAATGTTGATGTTATTATTGTGTGCGATGTTGAAGAAAAAGCACTGGCTAAAGGTGTAAAAAATGTAGAGGAAGCAGGTGGACATCCTAAAACAGAAAAAGACATTCGAAAAGTTCTGGAGAATAAAGATGTAGACGGACTGTTAATCACAGCTCCGGACCATTGGCATGCACCTGCTACAATTATGGCCTGCCAGGCAGGAAAACATGTTTATTGCGAAAAACCTTGTAGTCATAATCCACACGAAGGAGAATTAAGCATCAAAGCTGCCAGGAAGTATAACCGGATAGTACAGGTTGGTGCCCAACGCCGTTCTTGGCCCGTTTTAATGGAGGGCATTCAGAAATTACACGAGGGCATTATCGGACGTGTTTATATGGCTAAATCCTGGTATACCAATAATCGCGGCTCTATCGGTTTCGGCAAACAAATATCGGTTCCTACAACACTGGATTTTGACTTATGGCAGGGTCCGGCCCCAAGAAAAGCTTATAAAAGTAATTTGATACATTACAACTGGCATTGGTTCTGGCATTGGGGAACAGGAGAAGCACTTAACAATGGAACACATGAAATTGATGTCATAAGGTGGGGACTTGGTGTTGATTATCCTACTTATGTCAGTTCAGAAGGAGGACGTTATCGTTTTATGGATGATTGGGAAACCCCCGATACCCAATTAATCAACATTAAATTCGGTAATAATTGCTTGGTTACATGGGAAGGCCGCAGCTGTAATTCCGCTAATTCGGAAGGTCGCGACCGAGGCGTCATTTTTTATGGCGAAAATGGTATGATGGATACCGGAGGTAACAGCTATCGTATTTTTGACCAAAAAAACAAATTAGTTGAAGAAAAAACGTCTAAAGATATCATAGACGGACGAGACCCATCCAGCCCAAGCGCCAACTTGGATGCTGTTCATATTGCAGATTTTTTGGATGCTATTCGAAATGGCTCCAAACCTCATGGAGATATTGAAGAATTACATAAAAGTACTCTGTTAGTACAATTAGGAAATATTGCATGGAGAACGGGGCATCGTTTGAATATAGATCCTTCCAACGGACATATAATAAATGATCCAGAAGCTGAACACTTGTGGAGCAGAACATATGAGCCAGGATGGGAATTATCTAAATATTTATAATAAGATGAGAGGCTAACAAACTATTTTAGACTGTTAGCTTTTCATTTTATACCTTTTTCTAATTTAAAAAAATCGATAAAAAATGAAAAAAGTAATATTATTTATTTCTATAATTTGCTGTATATTCTCATGTAATGATTCTAAAGACATTGATCGTATTGAAGAGTACATGAATGTTTATATTCCACTTTGTGTTGAAAAGAATAGCATCTTACAAACAGTACCTTTAGTGAAAAACAGTGTGAATTTTGTTGAAATATCCAATTTCAATTTCAACAGTGATACACTATTTTTATTAGGGGCCTATTGTGGTGGCACACTTGCTCCCTCGGAAGATTTGAAAGTCGAATTCTCATTAGCAACAGATTCACTCGTTTCCTTACAGAAGAAGAATGTATCACAATCTGTTTACCAACAACTACCGGAAAAATACTATTCCATTGAAAACTGGAATGTTACTATTCCTAAAGGACATGAGAATGGTTATTTGAATGTTAATCTTAAACTTTCACAGATACCGGCAGGGAGTAAATTCATTTTACCTATACGAATAAATAGCGTTTCCAAATATGATTTGGATCCTGAGAAGAGTTTTATTTTACTGGCTATCAATAAACCGGATAAATAAACATTAAAAACTATTATTATAATTAATAATCAATAAGTACATGAAAAATTCTTTACATGGAAGATGCATACATACGTTCATCTTCTTACATAAGATTACTATCATGGCCTTCCTTATAGGAATGCTTTGTTATACCCCTAAAATATTTTCTGCTACCTACGAGAAAAACATAGCGACCCAAAATCGTAATGTCGAAGGTATTGTAACAAACGAAGAAGGACTACCCATTAAAGGAGTTCTCGTAACAGTTAAAAATAAATCCATTTCAACCACTACGGATGAAAACGGTTCATTTTTCATAGCTGCACCTGTAAAATCTACTATTGTTTTTTTCCATAAAGATTATATTCAAGCCGAAATGCTTTTAGAAAATCAGATTACACTCGATATTCAATTAAAGCACATCGATTCACGTGATAAAATAAGTGATGAAGTTTTTTTACTTTATGGTTCTCAGAATAAAGATTTAATGACTGGTTCATATGCACAAATTAATGGAAAAGACATTGAAACCAGAGCTGTGGTAAACAATAAAAACCGCATATCCGGTTTATTACCTGGACTATTAATAATGCAAACAAATGGAGAACCCGGAGACGAAGGTGCAAACATCTTTATGCGAGGAAAACGTACCATGCGTGGGAAAAATCCTATTATTTTGGTTGACGGATATGAACGCTCCATGGATTTACTTGATCCGAATGAAATCAAAGCAGTCACAGTTCTGAAAGATGCCGCTACATGTGCCAGATATGGACTACGAGGTAGTAATGGGATTATACAGGTAACAACCAATAGAGGTAGCGAAGGAAAGATTCGTGTGAACGGACACATACGAGGTGGATTAAAAATGCCTACCACAGAACCCAGATTATTGGATTCCTACGATTATGCTACTTTATATAATGAAGCACGCAGGAATGACGGTAACTCTCCATTATATCTGGAGAATCATTTGAATAAATACATGAATGCCAGAAATGGTATTTATGAGAATGAATATGACAAATACCTATTTCCCAACAACAACTACTACGAAATGTTTACTAAAAATGTAACCTGGCAACAACGTTATAGTGTGAGTGTTGACGGGGGAAACAAATTTGCCAAATTCTTCGTTTCTGCAGGTTATACAAACAATTCCGGTATGTATAACATCGATAAAAATGCAAATACATACAATACGAATGCAGAACAAAATGCTATTACAATCCGCTCCAACGTCGATATAAATGTAACCAAGCGTTTTGTAATGTCTCTGGACCTTTCCGGTCGACAGGAAGAACGTATATGGCCGGGAGCCAGAGGTAGTTCCGTCTCTGATTTATTCAGAAACATGTATTGTACCCCTCCTAATGCCTATCCGATATTCCAACCGGATATAGATAAAACAACAAATAAGCAAATGTTAGGAGGTTCAAAAGACTATACTAAAAATGTCTACGGATTATTAAATCGTTCCGGTTATTCCAAATCTTTGGTTCGTAATATGACCGCAACATTAAAATTGAATCATCAGCTTGATTTCATAACTAAAGGATTGAATGTCCGTGCTGAATTTGCATTTGACAGCTGGTATGAGATGAATACCAACCGTAGTAAAAATTTCAAAGTTTATAGCATAGATGCAGATAAAAACGGAGAAGCAAAATTGCAACAGGACGGTTCTCTAAAATACATTGAAACCGGAAGCGATACCCAAATGAGCAGTGGAGGAGATTACCCCGGTTCCGAACGTATTCTGAATTATCGTGTCGGTCTTGACTGGAATAGAACATTCGGAAATCATAATCTTTATGCAGAAGCATTATTCAATCAACGGGAAAAAAGCCAGGAAAACGACAGAAACTTACCACGTGTTTATCGTGGCTACGACACACGTGTTTCCTATCAATATAAAGCTAAATATTTAGCTGATTTCAATATGGGCATCATGGGGTCCGAGCAATTCTTGAAATCCAACCGCTATGGCTTTTTCCCCGCTTTGTCTTTAGGATGGGTTGCTTCAAATGAAGATTTCTTGAAAGAGAACCCAATTATCAGTTTTTTAAAATTACGGGCATCCGGAGGAGAAACCGGCTGGGATGACACGGGTGGATATTTCCTCTGGTATCAACAATTCGCATCCTCTTCCGGTCCGGCTTTCGGTCCGACTGCTACCGGACAAAGCGGTTGGAATGAAGGAGCATTCGCCCTAAATAATGTAACATGGGAAAAAGCCCGCAAATATGATGTAGGTCTGGATGTTCGTTTATTTAATGATCGCCTAAGTTTTACCGGTGATTATTTCTACGAAAAGAACCGGGATATCATGTGCGCTCCGGCATTACCATATATCATGGGGATTCGTTTCCCTGATTTTCCCATTGGAAAAGTTAAAAATAAAGGCTTCGACCTCTCTTTATCTTGGAATGACCATATCGGTGATTTTAATTATGGTCTTTCTTTTATCTATACGAGAGCTGATAATGAAATTCAGGAAATGGGAGAAGAAAAAAAGGCTTATTCTTATCAACAAAGGACTGGCAAACCACTTGATTCTCAATGGGGACTTATTGCTTTAGGTTTATTCCAAAGTCAGGAGGAAATAGACAATAGTCCTAAGCAAACATATTCAAAAATAGTATCTCCTGGTGATATTAAATACAAGGATGTTAATGGAGATGGTGTCATCGACAATTATGACGAAGTTTATTTGGGTCCAAACGCCGATTTGAATATGCAATGGGGTAGCAAACTGGATTTAAGTTGGAAAAATTTTGATTTTTCAGTCTTATTTACCGGTCAAAACGGAGGTTGGAATAATATCACGGGAGAATCTATCTGGGAATTCCAAAATAATGGTACTGTTCGTGAACATCATCTCGGGCGTTTCAATCCGGACGATCCTTCCAGTTGGGCAAATGCAACTTACCCACGTTTAAGCTTATCAAACGTAGAAGGAAATCATCACAGTTCATCTTATTGGAGAAAATCAATGGCTCAGGTGCGTTTGAAACATATCGAACTTGGATATTCTATCCCGGTTGCATGGTCGAAAGGAATAGTCAACAATTTACGTTTGTATGTAAATGCCTACAACATATTGACTTGGCAATCCACTGACCTGACGGATACAGAAGCTAAAAATGGTAGCTACATACAGTATCCGATTATGAAAATGGTAAATTTTGGTGTTAACGTTTCATTCTGATATCATAAATGAAAATGAAAAAGTATAGTTCACTTTATATTACAGCAATTATCGTATTGAGTATTTTAGGTTCTTGTGCCGAAGACCCATTCTATGCTGTACCTATCGAATTTAATTCGGCCCAAACTGTATTCAGCGATTCTGCCAGAGCTGAATATTTTATAAATAATGCTTATACAGAACAACCGTCCGATGTCTCCAGCAGTTTTAACTGGTTGGCGGGGAACGCAATGCTAGCCTCCGCTTGTGACGAAGCTATGCATGTCCAAAGTAACAAAACATCCCCATCTACAGCTTCCAAAATGAGTGCCGGAAACTGGGGACCTAGTAATATGCAATTTTACAGGTCTAGTGACGGTGCCGGAGAAATCGGCAGTTGGATGAAATGGGGCGGTTACCATGGAGTCAGAAAATCTAACACAGCTATAAAATATCTTGATTTATTACCGGCTACATGCTCGCAACGATTTAAAAATCGCCTCAAAGGTGAAGCTCATTTCCTACGAGGATTACAACATTTTCATCTGTTTCAGAAATGGGGAGGCATACCAATTGTCGATAAAGCTTTTGAAGCAAGCGATGATGTACAAATTTCAAGAAACACATTGGAAGAAACGGTTAACTTCATCTGCAATGAATTTGATCAAGCTATCGAATTATTGCCGGAAGATCCGTATCTCGATTCATGGGAAATAGGCCGTGCTGACCGAGGTGCTTGTTATGCTTACAAAGCCAGAGTTTTATTATATGCAGCCAGTAAATTATACAATGGTCCTGGAATGGATGGTTCCGGAAACCCTTTAATCTGTTATGGGACTTATGATGCCAACAGATGGAAACTGGCAGCCGAGGCTGCTCAAAAAGTAATCGACCTGAACTGGTATACTCTTTATACCAATGGGACCAATGGCCAGGAAAACTATAAAAGATTATTTAATGAATGGGGCTCCGGACATAATAATCATGAATTTATATTCGGACGTATCAGAGGAACCAACAGAGATACAGAGAACGATAATTTCCCGGCTGGTTTCACCAATTCGAAAGGAGGAACATGTCCTTCCCAAGACTTAGTTGATGCCTATGAAATGAGTGACGGAACATTGTTCGACTGGAATGATCCGGAAAAAGCGGCTACTCCATATGAAAACAGAGATCCTCGTTTTTATGCCAGCATCATCTATAATGGCGCTCATTACAACAAGTTTGCCAATGCCAGCAATTATACCTTCCAAACATACACAGGTGGTAAAAATGCAACCGGAAATACAGCAACTGAAACATCTTATTATCTGTATAAATTCATGGATTATGAAAAATGTAAACCTGATGCCAAATCAGGAGGAGCTTACCATGTATGGATGGATATGAGATACGCTGAAGTTTTGTTGAATTATGCTGAAGCAGCCAACGAATATGGAGGACCTAATTTTGTGGTTAATGGAGCTTCACGTCCCATTACCCCTATTGAGGCATTAAATCAAATCCGAGAACGTTCTGGTATGCCGGACGTCGCAACAACATTTAAAAACAGAGGTAAATCTATTTCAAAAGAATCTTTACGTGAATTTATCTATCATGAAAGACAAATTGAAATGGCTTTCGAAAATCAACGATATTATGATATCAGACGCTGGATGCTTATTGAAAGTTTGCCACAATATATTCGGGGATGTAAAATCACTATAGAAGATGGTAAACCTGTTTATGATCCGACTATAATTGTGGAAAACAAGATATTCGAACGTAAACATTATTTCTTCCCTATCCCGCAGGTTGAAATAAATCGAAATATCAATATGGTTCAAAATCCTGAGTGGTAGACTTTGTTAACAACTAAAAAATAAGAGTATGAAAAATAAAATATTATTCATTATCATTTTATTATCTACAATGGCTATTTCCGGCTGGGCACAAGAAAAAACAATTACCGGAGTAGTTGTTGATGAATTGAATGAGCCTGTATTCGGGGCAAATGTAGTAGAAGATAAAACGACAAATGGAGTTTCAACAGATGCAGAGGGCAGATTCCAATTGAATCTAACAGGAAAAAGTAATTATTTTACTGTTACCTTTATCGGATATAAGCCTTTACACATAAAAATAAGTTCAACTACTTCTTACAAATTACAATTAGAAGTTGATGCTACAGAATTGGATGATGTTGTAATTGTCGGATACGGCACACAGAAAAAAGCTAGTGTAGTCGGTGCTATCACCCAAGTTAAATCGGAAGATTTGCAGCAAGCCTCTGTTCCCAATCTGACAAATGCCATAGCAGGACGTGTTGCCGGTGTAATTACTGTTATGGGAAGTGGCAAACCCGGTTCCGATGATTCTAAAATTTATATTCGCGGTCAAGCAACAACGAATTCTACGGATCCTTTGGTATTGGTCGATGGTATCGAACGCGATTGGAAACAAATAGACCCGGAAGATATCGAAAGTTTTTCCGTTTTAAAAGACGCCTCAGCGACAGCCGTATATGGAGTACGTGGAGCAAACGGTGTAATTTTGATTACAACAAAGCGAGGAAAAGTGGGAACACCAACTTTCAATATTTCAGTACAAAGTGCAATCCGGCAACCAATCCGTACACCTAAATATCTAAATTCATACGGATATGCAACTTTAATGAACGAAGCATTGACTAATGACGGTAAACCCAAGGAATATACAGATGAAGATTTGCAACATTATCTGTTACATGATTCGCCTTATACTCACCCGGATAACGATTATTACAAAGATTTTATTCGTAATACCGCTTTACAACATAAAATCAACGCTAGTACTTCAGGAGGAAATGACTTCATGAAATATTTCATTTCAGCTAACATTTCTTTACAGGAAGGGCTATATAAACATTTTGAAAACCAGGATTATAATACAGACACCCAATATGATCGCTATGCTTTCAGGTCTAATTTGGATTTCAATGTCACAAAAAACTTATCCATTGGTGTGGACTTGACCGGACGTCTGGAATTAAGAAAACAACCGAACTTTGATTCAGATATTTTTGACAAAATTCGTCGCCTTCCACCCAACTGGCAACCCTATGTTAACCCGGATGGCTCCATTGGAGGTCGTTCCGATGAAACCCGATTAGCACCATTCGCTTTGGTGACTTTATACGGAAATCGAAGAAGGAACAAAAATGTCTTGGAAGGAGCTTTCAAACTAAACGAAAAGATGGATTATGTCACAAAAGGATTGTCATTTAGAGCTTTAGTCGGTTATAATAGTTCATTTGAATCTAGAAGGGATATATCCACCAAACCGGAATTGTATCAATATGACCGTTTTGGAGTCTATACAAAAAACCGGGATAGACAGGACATATCCATTTCAACCGGAAAAGGTCCGGCTAGCCGACGTGTATCTTTCGAAGCTGCACTTAATTATAACCGTACATTCAACGAGCATGCTGTAACAGCAATGGTTCTCTATCAACAAATCCAAAATTATGACCAATGGAATATTCCAACAGGTTATTTAGGATGGGTAGGACGTGCCACCTACAGTTTTAAACAACGTTACTTGTTTGAAGTAAATGCAGGTTATAACGGTTCCATGCAATTTTCGAAAGATCATCGTTACGGTTTCTTCCCTGCCCTGTCATTAGGATGGGTAGTTTCAGAAGAATCTTTCCTGAAAGGCAACAAAATCCTCTCTTATTTGAAGTTACGTGGTTCATACGGAGAAATCGGTAATGACAAAATCGGTAATTTTAAATACTTATACGAACAAGTTTACAAACAGGTAAAAGACAGCCAGAAATATCATTGGAATTGGGGGCAAACCTATACAGGCCTTAATGCCGCCGACAAACGCGGACTAATTGAAGGACAATTAGGTAACGATAAGGTAGGTTGGGAACGTGCCCGGAAAACAAATATCGGATTCGATGCCAAATTCTTTGATAACAAGTTATCGTTAACTGCTGATTATTTCCATGAGAATCGTACGGATATTTTAGCTATTCCATACTCTATTCCTTTAGTATTGGGTATGAATAAGCCACAATCCAGCGAACGAGATGATTATCAGGGATTACCTCCACAAAACATTGGCAGGGTAACAAATAAAGGTATTGATTTTGAAGTATCTTACAATGGAACCGCCGGAAAAGTAAAGTATTTCATCAAGGGAAATATGACATTTGCCCGTAATAAAATAATCCGTATTGATGAAGAAGGGAAAAAATATGATTGGCAAAAAAAAGAAGGAAAACGCTTAGGACAACATTTCGGATATACAGATATCGGATTATACCAAAAAGAAGATTTTGTTCTGGATGCCAATGGAGAATTATCGTTAGTAGGTGGTTTTCCTGTCTTGAAAGATGGAATTCCTGTTCCAACCATGGGAGTTGTATACCCTGGCGACTGTAAATATAAAGACTTGAATAACGACGGTGTTATCAATAGCTACGATATAGGTGCTATAGGCAAGGGATTAGTTCCGGAAATAAATTATGGTATCACCTTAGGAGCCGACTGGAACAATTTCGATGTTAACATCTTATTTCAAGGGGCAGGCAACGCTGATATCTATTTTAATGAAGATGCCATCTGGGAATTCAGAGCAAACGGCAAAGTCATGGAACATCATTTAGGCCGGTACAATCCGGAAGATCCGGCTAGTTGGGAAACAGCAACTTATCCCAGATTACATGCTTCTGATAATCCTAACAACCATGTAAAATCAACACGTTGGTTATACTCTCGAAATTATTTCCGTCTGAAAAATCTGGAAATCGGATATAGCCTTCCCAAATCCCTTTTAAGCAAAGTACATATCAAGAAGCTACGCATCTTTGCCAACGGGACAAATTTGATGACAGTCGACCATGTAATGAACTGGGACCCGGAATCTCCTTCAAGCGATGGAAACCAATATCCTCAGACAAGAAACTGGAATATCGGTATTAATGTTAATTTCTAATTTAATAAATGGATAAGATAATGAAAAAGATATTTATTCATATAAATCAACTTATAGCTTGCTGCATTCTCATTTTCAATCTAACATCTTGTGCAGATGATGGTTCCGGATTATTGGATAAAGCGGAATCGGGAGAATTGAATGAGGAGCGTGTTTTTAGTAATGCCGGTTATACCGGGCAGTTCCTCACTGATATTTATAGAAGAATGCCTAACGGATGGCTTGAAAACGTATATCTGGACGCAGCAACAGACATCGGAGAATCCCGCCCTTGGTGGGGATGGGTGAATACTGTCCACACAGGAGCTTATAATGCATCGGATATTCCGGACCGGCTTAATCGATGGGCTGATTATTATGCTGCTATTCGTGCATGCAATAAGTTTTTGGAACATATTGAGGATGTTCCGGCAGACCCGGAAGCAACTATCCTAGGTTCAATCTTAAATGATTCTATTCGGGAGCAACGAAAATATGAAGCAGTTTGTTTAAGAGCTTACTTTTATTCCGAATTAGTAAGGTGTTACGGGGGAGTTCCTTTAATAACTAAAACGTTAGATATTAATTCGCCGGAACTTTACACACCCAGAGCCACTCTGCAGGAAATGAAAGAGTTTATTGTTGAAGAATGTGATAAAGCCGCCGCTCATTTGGTATCCAGGCAAACAGGTATGGATTATCCGAGAGCTACCAGTACAATCGCAAAAGGGATAAAAGCCCGTTTTCTGCTCCATATAGCAAGTCCTTTGTTCAACAATAATGTAGATGCTTTAGGTAACGCTACGACTTCCGATATGCCTTACAGTTGGGGAAGTTACGATAAACAGCATTGGAAAGATGCTGCTGATGCAGCAATGGATGTTTTGACAAATGATTCTTATTATAAGTTAGTCGTAAAAACTGAAAACAGTAATTTCTTTCCCCAAGCGTCTTATCCGGGTTCTTGGAAAGCGATGGGATGGTTTAATGTCTTTGTGACAGATTATAATACTGAAGTTTTCATAGCCAACCCATACAAAGGTAATACCAATGAATTGGAAAAATGGCAACTTCCCGGTTCTTTCAATACCGGAGGAGATGCCTCATACACGCTTCCGACCTATAATTATGCAGCTATCTTTGAAACGAAAGAGGGTATTCCCGTCTACAAAACAGACGATTATGGAGTTCCTTTACTTGACTCTAACGGTGAATTTGAAATCAATCCGGCTTCCGGCTTTGATCCGCAGAAACCTTATGATAACCGCGATTCCCGTTTTTATCACTCTCTTTATTATCAAGGAGCCAAATTCTCCAACCTGACAATTAATGTTTGGAGAGCTGAAGACGGACGAAAAGGTTCCGAATATCAGGTAGGGTATGCCAACACCGGATTATTCCTTCGCAAGTTTTTAAACCCGAAGGCTATTACACGTAATAATTCCGGTATACAAGGTACTACCAGTCATCGCTATCCATTGATGCGTTATGTTGAATTCATATTAGCTTACGCAGAGGCTGAAAATGAATATCTGGAAGATGGAGCAGATCGTTCCAAGGTAATCGAACAATTGGATAAAATCAGGGAAAGGGCTGATATGCCTGACGTTAGAACAACTTTCCAAAGAAATGGCTGGAGTATAACCAGTAAAAAACAAATGCGTAAATTCATTCGAAACGAAAGAACAATAGAATTGGCATTCGAAGATAATCGCTTCTATGATATTCGTAGATGGAAAATTGGTGAAGAGACACAAAAAACAATTTATGCTCATGATGTTATATTGAATGATGACGGAACAATCACATACAAAATAATACCATGGGAAAGACGTCTTTTCCAAGCCAAAGATCATTTATTGCCAATTCCTCAAGGAGAAATAAATAACAATGAAAATCTGGAACAAAATCCAGGCTGGTAATAACTCTATTAATTTAATAATATAGATTATGAAAACAAACAAGATAATTAATTTTCTTTTTGTACTCTTTATCTTTACCATATTAACCGGATGTGATAAAGAAGAAAATATGTTTGCAAAATTTCCTCCAGAAATTCTTTATAAACGGTTGGAAATGGGAACAAGCGGCGAAAAATGGCAAGTGAGTCCGGATGCACAAGAAATAACACTTCAAGCCGGGATAACCGAATGGACTATACGAGCCCGCGTTAGTTCTCCAAACGGATTAAGTAGTATTCAACTACTAAAAGTCAACGCAAATAACGAAGATTTGTTAGAAACTTACTCCGAATTCACAAGCAACCCAAACGTTTATGAATTAAGTTTTGTTATTTCCGGCATTACTTCAGAAACAACAATCAGAATCAAAGCTTCTGATAAAGCCGGCAATCAAACGATTAAAGATTTCAAGATTAAAACACAATAACAAAACAACGTATCAGAATCAGATTCTTGAAGAACAGATTTTATAGAATGGAGATGCTATTAAAATAATTAAGGCGAACTATTCATATATACTGAAACTTCACACAATAATCCCCTTATTTCCCTTTTCTCTTCACAGAGTAAGGCTTAATAAGGGGATTTTTACCCTACACAAATAAAAAACAGATAAAACGATTGACAAACAACTTCATTCGAAAATGAAGCGGAAAAAGCTACTACACAAATGTGTTTGTTTCATATTATTTGATAATTTTGCAGACTCAATAGAAAAATACAAATATCATGTCAACTACAATGGTTCTCATTTTTCTGGTAGGATATTTACTTATCGCACTGGAACACCCTCTGAAAATCAATAAAGCTGGGACAGCTCTACTTACAGGGACCATCCTTTGGATATTGTACACATTTGGTTCTCCTCAATTCATACCAAATGCTTCAGCAGAGGAATTCAAGCTTTTTTTAGAAGCGTTTCCCAATATAAGGGATTTACCGTATGCCGAACAGTGCATACAATTCGTTACAAATTATCAAATACTCGACAGCATCGGAGAAATAGCCGAAACACTGATATTCCTGATTGGGGCTATGATTACTGTGGAGCTTATCGACTCGCACGGAGGATTCATGTTCATTACGAACAGGATTACTACTAATGACAAGCGTAAATTACTATTTGTCATTACGGCTATTACATTTTTCATGTCAGCGGTATTAGATAACCTGACAACATCTATTGTAATGATTATGCTGATACGTAAGCTTATCGGCAATTATAAAGAGCGCTGGATTTTCGGCAGTATCATCGTTATTGCAGCCAACAGCGGTGGAGCTTGGTCACCTATTGGCGATGTGACTACCATTATGCTCTGGGTACGGGGAAATATTTCCACTGCGGCAACTATTCCTCACTTGTTCCTGCCCAGTTTAGTTTCGGCATTCGTTCCGGTACTGATTATTTCACGTCATCTCCATGGAAGCGTTACACCGCCAAATGTATTTGAGGAAAACAAAGATAATCTTTTAATCAAAGTATTAAAATCCAAGGAAAAGCTGGCTATCCTAGGCATCGGGTTGTTCTGCCTGCTTTTTGTTCCGGTATTCAAAACAATAACCCATCTTCCTCCATTCATGGGGATTTTAACGGGAGTCGGTATTCTATGGATATTCACAGAACTGATGTACAGACGCACACATATCAATGAGGATGTGAAATTACGTTTAGCCAAAGTAGTTAGCCGCATAGATGGGGCAACTCTGATGTTTTTCCTCGGTATACTACTGGCTGTAGATGCTTTACGTTGTGGAGGCATTTTAAGTAATTTTTCCGTTTGGCTGGACGATACAATCGGAAACGTATATGCGGTCAATTTGATTATCGGAACCCTGTCGGCTGTAGTGGATAATGTTCCGCTGGTAGCCGGTGCCATCGGCATGTATCCGGTTGCTTCGGATGCAATGCTTGCTGCAGCTGCCGATCCCGCTTATTTATCACATTTCGTACAAGACGGTGTATTTTGGCAATTCCTTGCTTATTGTGCCGGAACAGGTGGTAGTATGTTGATTATCGGTTCTGCTGCCGGAGTGGTTGTCATGGGATTGGAACGTATCAATTTCCTGTGGTATCTGAAACATATTTCGTTATTGGCACTGGCGGGGTATTTATCGGGGGCAACTGTTTATATCTTGCAGAACGTAATTCTGGGTATCTGACATAAAGAAAACAGATAAAAAATCCCATATCCTCATAAATTGTTGCTATATTTCAGCTTCTAAACTAAATAAAGCAATTACTATGATGATATGGGATTTTATTTTACGGTTATTCGTGGCAGGAATTCTTGGAGCTATCATTGGGTTAGACCGGGAATACAGGGCTAAAGAGGCCGGCTACAGGACTCATTTCCTGGTATCGTTGGGCAGTGCCTTGATTATGATTGTTTCCCAATATGGTTTCCAGCAAATCATTCAGGAAAACAGTGTGACACTAGACCCTAGCCGTGTGGCGGCACAGGTAGTAAGCGGTATTGGTTTTATCGGAGCCGGTACTATCATTATACAAAAACAATTTGTACGCGGACTGACCACGGCTGCCGGTATTTGGGCAACTGCCGGTATCGGTCTGGCATGCGGAGCCGGGATGTATGGTATTAGTACTGCCGCAACCATACTCACACTTATCGGGCTGGAAGTTCTGAGTTTCATCTTTAAAAGTGTTGGGATGAAAAGTTCATTGATTGTTTTTTCCACTACAGACAAAGATATTATTAAAAAAATCATCTCTGTCTTCAATCATCACGGTTATCTGCTGACATCATACGAGTTGAAAAAACTAAGTCATACAGAGTCAAACACTTATTCTATATCCATCGTTGTCAAAGCTAAAAAATATTCCGATGCAAGTCCGGTAATTCTCTTTGCCGAAGCATTTCCGGAAATCACAATCGAACGAATTGAATAGCAAGAAGCCCTGTAAGCGGGACAGTTTTACTATATTTGTCCCGTAATTTACATAATGAATACAAATGAATATGTTTTCCAAACTTTTTAAAAAGAAAGACGAAGAGGCAGAAATACAAACAAAAGGTTCTGTTGAAGAGTTCGTTACGTTAATCCGTGTGTATTATCAGGCTGTTATGGCTGTACAATTAGGAATCACCAATCTCAACATCCTGTCTGATATGGCACTGTTTAAACGGATGTTGAAAATCCCGACTCAGAACAACAAGCTGGGAATTGCCGAAAAATCAAAAGCGCGCAAAGTCCTGATGCAGGATTACGGATTAAATGAGGACTTCTTCAAGGAAATAGATGCTTCCGTCAAGAAAAACTGCAAATCGCAAAACGATATAAAATCGTATTTCATCATGTTTCAGGGCTTCAACAACGACCTGTTTTCTTTACTAGACAGCTTGATGAAATGGAAATTCCGTTTTTCCATGCTGGTGAAAAAACTATTGTATGCCCAAACTCAGAAAACCATACATGAAATTTTGACCCGTTCCGAATGGAAAGAAGTCAGCGTCCAGAAAGTGGCTTGGAAAATCCGCAAATATCAGGAGACATTAGGTTATTCGGAACAATGGATGACAGACTTCGTCTACCATGTCGTGCTGATGGCTAAAGAGGACGCAAAAAAACAACGTAAGGCAGATAAATAGTCTTTTTTGTCGCTGAAACACATGAAAAAGGAAAGCAAACGACCAAACAGTCACAGATAAGATGGATAACCGAGAAACAGAATTACATCCGTTGGGGTTCTTCCTGCCGGAGAATACGAAGCTGCTGATGCTGGGTAGTTTTCCGCCTCCTCGCGCTCGATGGTCGATGAACTTCTATTACCCGAATATCCAGAATGATATGTGGCGAATACTGGGCCTCATCTTCTATAATAATAAGAATTACTTTCTGGAAACAAAAAAAGCTTTCAGCGAAGAAAAAGCAAAGGCTTTTTGCCGGGAAAAAGGAATTGGTATCGGAGATACGGCTGTAGAGGTTGTCCGATTGAAGAAAAATGCTTCCGACAATTTCCTACAAGTTGTAACTCCGCTTAATCCGGAAGAAGTATTGGCACAAATACCCCAATGTGAAGCAATTGTCGTAACGGGACAAAAAGCGATGGACACATTAATTGCCATGCTGCCACCTCTTGAAGAGCCCAAAGTAGGCGCCTATTCCCGCTTCACCCTTTTAGGACGTATCTTCCGTCTGTACCGCATGCCTTCCTCCTCCCGGGCCTACCCGAAACCGTTGGAAGAAAAGGCAGATATTTATAGGAAAATGTTTGAAGAATTAAATCTTTAAAGATTTGTATTATTCGTTTAAAATATCCGACACCGACTCTTTATCCTGTCGGTGTCGATTATCCTTAAAGAAAATGGAGCTTTCTTATAGCCGGCCTCTATAGCCTTAAACTTCCGGTTACTTTTCTTTCAAGAGAAAAGTAATATCAACCGCAATGAAAATACTGTTCCACCAATTTCAACATTCCTTCTGAATCATCTTTCAAATCCTCACGTAATGTAGTATCCTGATAACTTTCCAGTTTTTTAATAATGCCGTCAATCATACTCGGGCTAAACACTTTATATTGCTCGAATATCGCACGCTGGCTTTGCAGACATTTAGCCGAAGCGGCACAACTATCCGGAAGTTGGTCGAGCGATTTCAACCTGTCTTTATTTTCTTCCTGATGGATGTTGACATTTACATACGTCTTTTCCGCTATATCCAAAGCATCCGGCAATTCAAAACCATACCGGCAGGCAACAGCCAATCCGGCCAGCAACTGATATAAATCTGCCGAACCATCCGGCGAACGCATTTCTACCGTTTGTTTTTGTGCCGTATCATAATGGCTGTCAGCCTCCAACGGATTAGCTAACGCGCACATATCCTTTTTAGCAGCCCAACCAAGCGGTACACGTACTAATACCGAACGGTTCCGGTCGCCCCAGCAAACATTGGTAGGCGCTTCCTGATGAGGAACCAAACGGAAATAAGAAGTAGGATTCGTATTCCCGAAAGCCGTTATAGAAGGAGCCAGTTTCATCATACCGGCAATTGCCTTTCGAGCTATTTCCGACAATACGCCACCGGACAACATCTGGTTCTGTCCCTCTTTCATAATCCTCATATGGATATGAAGACCGGAACCGGCCTTTCCGACTGTGATTTTCGGGGCAAACGTAATATTCAAACCATACTCGTAAGCCAAATTACGAATGACCCATTTGGCAATCATTAATTGATCGGCGGCATCTTCTACCCGTGTCGGCAGAAACTCTATTTCATTTTGTTCATAGATTTTTCCGTTTAAAGTAAAATTGCCAACTTCCGAATGACCGTACTTAATCTGTCCGCCGGCTTGGGCAATATACTGCATACATTGCGTACGGAAAAGATTAAATTTGGCATAAGGACCGGATTCATGATACCCTTTTTGGTCGGTAGCCGGAAATAATTCTTCTTCATCCGAAATCACATAATATTCCAGTTCACCCATTGCCTGAAACTCCATTCCTGTAACCTCCGTAAAGGCCCGGCTTGCTTTCTTTAAGGTATATTCAGGAGAACTTTCCAACGGTTCGCCGTCTTTATTAAAGAAAGAACAAAGCATGCTCAATGTCGGTAATTCGGCAAACGGATCGACAAACGCCGTACGAAAGCGGGGTATTACATACAAATCGCTACTGCCCGCTTCGATAAAGGAAAAAAGACTGGAGCCATCCACCCGTTCACCGCAAGTCAGGATTGCATCGAGATAAGCAGCATTATTGATAACAAAATTCAATGTTTTCAAACGCCCGTCTCCGGCAGGATACATAAAATTAACCATCCGGATGCCTTTCTCTTTAATAAAGGAAACAATATCCGCTTTTGTAAATTCAGAAGAAGGTTTCTGAAGGAATGCCACTAACAGGTTCGCATTCAATTCTAATTCATCTTTCATGTCTTTGTTGATTGTTTTTATAGAGTTTGATTAACAATGTTTCAAAGGTAAAAAAGAAAATCGGCACATTGTCCTATTAACGACAAAATAAATGGTTTTTCGAACTCTTTTTATCTATTATAGTTGGAGATTTAAATTATTCCACTACTTTTGCACCCGCATTACGGAAGTAGCTCAGTTGGTAGAGCACTGGTCTCCAAAACCAGGTGTCGGGAGTTCGAGCCTCTCCTTCCGTGCTTTCTTTATATCCCTTCCTTCACTCTATCCCAATCTTATTTGTATTTCATCAGTATGTCTCTTTCGTTCTACGTTCGTGAAACGCAAAAGCATCGAACGTATTTTTTGCGTTCCACGTTCGTATTTTTTTCGTTCATCGAACGTGAAACGCATAAGAGGTAGTCAGCTTTCCTGATTTCCTGTTTTTTTATTCATAAAAGCGCAGCCCTTTGAATTTTAATTCCTATCTTTGCTTATACAAACAGCAGGCTTCTTTCAACCTTAAATTTAATATATTATGAAATTAAAACTAATTCATGTGGTAATGTTGCTATGGTTGGGAACAACTCCGGCTGTACAGGCACAAACTTTCGACAAATTGTGGGAACAAGTAGAGCAGGCAGAAAGGAAAAGCTTACCTGAAACAGTTATAAAAATAACGGACGAAATTTATCAGAAAGGAGAGAAGGAAAAGAATTCTCCCCAAATGCTAAAAGCATACCTTTGGCAAATGAGATACCGGAATAAGTTAACGCCGGACAGCCATTACACCACCCTGAAAGAAATGGAACAATGGGCGAAACAAAGTGGCAAACCGATAGACCGCGCCATATTGCATTCGTTGATAGCAGGGATTTATGCCGATTACGCCTCAAAGAATCAATGGCAAATCCGGCAACGGGCGGAGATTGCCGGTCAAGAACCAGCAGAAGATATACGCGAATGGACAGCAAATATGTTTCGGGAAAAAGTACGGACAAATGCAAAAGAAGCACTGGCAGATTCGGCATTATTGCTCAAGACCTCTTCCGAAACTTATATGCCTTTTATAGAATTGGGTGAGGCTAGTGAATATTATCATCACGACATGTATCACCTATTGGCTTCCCGCAGTATTGAGGCTTTACAACAAATCAGAAGACTACGCAGTAAAGATAACGACCTCCCTTCATCCCCGGTAGAACAAGATATTACGACAATCTATGAGAACATGATTTCTGCTTATAAAACATCCGGCCCGAAAGAAGGATATATATTGACTACACTAAACTTTCTAGACTGGAAATACAAACCAGAGAACTTGTATCAGCCTTTCCTGCCTAAAACCGGACTTCAGGAATCCGAATCAGACACAGACCCTTATATTATTGCATTGAATGAGCTGAAAAAACAATCTAATTCAATTCCCATATGCGCCGAAGTTTACTTGACACAGGCTCGTTATGCGGTTCAAAAAGAACAGCAAGTGAACGCTTTACAGCTTTGCGACGAGGCCATCCGTCTCTATCCGGATTATAAAAGAATCAATGCGTTAAAGAATCTTCGGGAAGACATTCTGGAACCTTTCCTGAATGTGGACGCGCAGGTTATGGCTTTTCCCGGTGAAAAGATAAAACTCAGGGTCTCACACAAAAACCTGGATGGTTTCACTTTGCACCTCTTTCAGGCTAAGAAAGTGGTTAAGAAACAGCATTATCCCCTCCTTCGTTCGAAAGATTACCAACTACAAGATACTGTATTTACAATCAATGTTCCGAAAGCCGGCACATACCTCATGCGCATCGTACCGGATAACCAGACAAAAAACAATAGCGAGAACCTGTTGAATGTCACACATTTTAAAGTACTGACTCGCCGTCTGCCCGAAGGAGAATATGAAGCTGTGACATTGGACGCACAGACAGGACATCCTATTCCGAATGCCAAAGTCGTTTTTTATAATGATATTCATAAGACGTTGCAGGAGTTTACCACAGATGAAGACGGGAAAGCCATATTCCCCTGGAATTCAGAATTCCGGTACTTGAAAGCCACGAAAGGTACGGATACTGTGATGCCGCTCATGACTATTTTCGGAGGGAATTATAGATACCACGAAAGTGGCGGTGAAGCGTCCGAGGAAATAAGATTGTTGACCGACCGTTCTTTGTACCGTCCCGGACAAACGGTTTATGTGAAAGGTATCGCTTATCAGCAAAATCCGGATACAGCCCATGTGATTGCAGATAAGGAATATACAGTAACTTTACTGGATGCAAACAACCAAGAAGTGGGACAAAAAGAAGTACGAACCAACGACTTCGGTTCGTTTACCACAGATTTCATCTTGCCTTCCGCCTGTATGAACGGAATGTTTGTGTTGAAGGCAGGAAAAGGAAGAAGGGATATCCGGGTGGAAGAGTATAAACGTCCGACATTCGATATCACTTTTAAGAAACAAGATGAAAGTTATAAGTTGGGAGATGAAATACAGGTAAAAGGCAAGATACAATCGTATAATGGCATCATACAGCAAGGCCTTCCCGTAAAATACAAAGTGACACGTACTGTTTATATCAAGTGGCAGTCGGCAGAAACCTTATTAGCTTCCGGAGAAGTGGTCGCCAACGAAAAAGGAGAATTTACCATACCGGTACGTTTGGAAGAAAACGAAATGTATAAGAACAACAAGATAGCATACTATGATTATTCGATTGAAACGACCGTTACCAATGCGGCAGGTGAGACCCAGTCGTCCACAAATGTCATTCCGGCCACAAGCAGTTCTATGGTTTTACAGGCAAAGTTAAACGAGAAAAACAGCAAGGATAAACCAATTCTTGTTGAAATCATGTTACAGAATCTGAACAAGCACCTCATAGAAGCAAAAGGGACCTACCGCCTGTTCCATGCCAAAAACAAAGAATTAAAAGAGGTGAAAGGCGAACCCGTCGAGACAGGGACATTCACAACCAACAGGGAGTTGACATTTGATTGGAAACATCTTCCTTCAGGACCTTATATTCTGAAACTGGAAGCAAAAGACAACCGGGGTAACGAAGTAACCGCCGAAACCGGCACGATTATATTTTCGACGACAGATATACGTCCACCGGTAGAAAGCCCGGTTTGGTTCTACGAGGAAAACACAGAGTTCGATGCCATTCATCCGGCGAAGTTCTATTTCGGGACTTCCGAGAAAGATGTCTATGTGATGATGAATATATTCTGTGGCGACCGGCTGTTGGATAGGAAAAAGATGTATATATCCGATACGATTGTACCTTTCGATTATCCGTATGAGAAAAGTTACGGTAATGGGTTATCTATCAATTTCTGTATGGTAAGAAATGGAGAGACTTATCAGGAACAGACCCGATTAAAAAAACGATTGCCGGAGAAAACGCTGACAATGAAGTGGGAAGTTTTTCGCGACAAGTTGCGTCCCGGACAGGAAGAAGAATGGAAGCTGACCATTAAAACGCCACAAGGACAGGCTGCCGATGCAGAAATGTTGGCAACCATGTACGATGCTTCATTAGATAAAATATGGAACCGTCCGCAAATATTCCGATACTTCTATATACAGCCTATTTCCTATTCTAACTGGATGAGTGGATACCCCAGAAACCACTCATTCAATTATTCGCAAAAAGATAAATATCCGAAAGTTCCGATAATGGAATACGACCATTTTGTAAAACCATCGATTTCTAAGCTGGGTGAACATTCAGCCTTAGACGAAGTGGTAGTCGTCGGATTCGGAGCACAGAAAAAGAATACGTTAGTAGGTGCCGTAACAACTATCGGTACAGACAATGTCGAATCTATGATGAGGAATAAGCTGAATGCACAAGAGGATGAATTGTTCAAAGAAGAAAAAGAAGAACATATCCTCGCCGAGGTACCTGCCGATTTACGCACAAATCTTAATGAAACCGCCTTCTTCTATCCGCAACTTCGTACAAACGAGCAAGGAGAAATTGTATTCTCTTTTACAATGCCCGAAAGTCTTACGCGTTGGAACTTCTGTGGATATTCCCATACGAAAGGAATGTCCATGGGGACATTAGACAGCACAGCGACCACCAGTAAAGAATTTATGTTGACTCCTAATCTACCCCGCTTTGTACGTGTTGGTGACCAGACATCTATTGCGGCTTCTATCTCAAATATGACAGGTAAGTCACAGTCTGGAACAGTAAGCATGATACTCTTTGACCCGATAACAGAAAAAGTAATCAGCACACAGATACAGAAATTCACGGTGACGTCCGGAGAAACGATTGGAGTAAACTTTATGTTTACAGCAAGTGATAAGTACGAAGCACTGGGATGCCGGCTGATAGCCGACAATGAAACTTTCAGCGACGGAGAACAGCAGTTACTTCCTGTGCTGAGCAATAAAGAGCATTTGGTAGAAACCCTGCCAATGCCTGTCCGCGGAGAAGAAACCCGTACATTCTCACTTGATAAATTGTTCAATCGCCATAGTTCGACGGCTACCGACCGTAAATTGACAATTGAATATACCGGAAATCCGGCTTGGTATGCCATTCAGGCACTGCCTTCACTAAGTATTCCGGTGAATAATAATGCAATCTCCTGGGCTACCGCATATTACGCAAATACCCTGGCAGCATTTATTATGAACAGCCAACCACGTATCAAGGCTGTATTCGACAGTTGGAAACTTCAGGGCGGAACAAAAGAAACATTCCTCAGCAACCTGCAAAAGAATCAGGAAGTGAAGAATATTCTGTTATCCGAATCTCCGTGGGTGCTCGAAGCACAGACGGAAGAACAACAGAAAGAACGTATCGCTACGCTATTCGACTTGAATACGATTAGTAGCAATAGTATTGCAGCCCTGACAAGATTGCAGGAATTACAAAAAGCCGACGGAGCTTGGTCGTGGTGTAAGGGAATGAGTAGTAGCCACTACGTTACACTCTATATTGCCGGGTTGAATGCACGTCTTGCCATGTTGACAGGCAAGGAATTAAATGGTGTAGCATCAATCTTACAGCAAAATGCTTTCGCTTATCTCCATCAATCAGCTTTGAAAGAATACAAAGAAACTCTTAAAGCACAGAAAGAAGGGAAAAAATTCACAGGCGTTTCGGAAAGTATTCTCCAATATTTGTATCTCATTGCGATTTCAGGTGAGGAAATTCCGGCTGACAACCAAGACGCTTACACCTATTATCTTTCCAAAATAAGCGAAATGCTCCAGTCTCCTTCTATGGATACTAAAGCGATTGTAGCCATCGTACTCGATAAAGCCGGTCGTAAGAAAGAAGCGCAGGAATTTACAGCTTCCCTGAAAGAGCATCTGACAAAGACTGACGAACAGGGTATGTTCTTTGCTTTCAATGAAAACCCATATACATGGGGCGGCATGAGAATGCAAGCGCATGTAGCTGTGATGGAAGCAGTGGAACTGATAGATGGAAACAGTGAAACAATAGAAGAAATGAAACTCTGGTTGTTGAAACAGAAGCAGACACAACAATGGAATTCTCCGGTAGCTACCGCTGATGCAATCTACGCATTATTGATGAAGGGAACGAACTTACTCGATAACCAAGAGAGTGTACGTATCCGGATAGCGAAGGAAATACTCGAAACGACGGCTCCGGATAAAACCGGCGTACCGGGACTAAGCTATATCAAACGTTCGTTTACACAGAAAGAAGTAGTAAACGCCCGCAAGATAAAAGTAGAAAAGAAAGGTCCGGGTATCGCTTGGGGAGCTGTGTATGCAGAATACGAATCGCCCGTTAGCGACATGAAACAACAAGGTGGTGAGTTGAATGTGCAGAAACAGTTGTATGTGGAACGGATGGTAGACCATGTATTCCAATTGCAACCAATCACTGGGGAAACCGTTCTTCAGGTAGGGGACAAAGTCGTATCTCGCTTGAGTATCCGCACGGACCGTTCGATGGACTTTGTACAGTTGAAAGACCAACGGGGTGCTTGCTTCGAACCCATCGGAAGTATTTCCGGTTATCGCTGGAACAACGGTTTCGGTTATTATGTAGACATCAAAGAAGCTTCCACCAACTTTTTCTTCGACCATCTGGGAAAAGGAGTCTATATACTGGAATATAGCTACCGCGTCAGTCGTGCAGGTACTTACGAAACAGGCTTGGCGACTATACAGTGCGCTTATGCTCCGGAATATGCTTCACATACCGATTCAAAGACGGTCGTAGTCAAGTAAAATCATTAAGCCAGCAAGTCAACCGTTTCCTGTACAGGGAACGGTTGTTTCTTAGGCGGGGAACGCGAATCCGCCAGATAGGAATAAGAAAAAAGCACGCTTCCATATTGACATGTATTGCAAAACGTTGTATCTTTGGAACCGAAGAGGGGATTATGCCGGCCGTTTTAAAATAAAGAAAAACAGTAACTGCTAGACACTCTATTCACAAAATTGCTAAATATAATATCATCATGAAGAACAGAAAATTAAGAATGGGTATGGTAGGCGGAGGCAGCGATGCTTTCATTGGTGCTATTCACCGTCGCGCCGCCTTTATGGACAATCAAATCGAATTAGTATGTGGATGTTTCAGTGTTGACCCTGAAATATCAAAAAGCTCCGGCCTGTCTTATTTCCTTCCGGAAGACAGGATTTACAGTACCTATCAAGAAATGTTCGAACACGAAATGACATTGCCGGAAGGCGAAAGAATGGATTTTGTCACCATTGTAACCCCTAACCGCTGGCATTTCGAACCGGCTATGATGGCTCTCGAAAGAGGTTTTCACGTGGTTGTGGATAAACCGATGACCTTCTCACTGGAAGAAGCCAAACTTCTTCAGAAAAAAGTAGAAGAAACCGGACTTATACTCGCATTGACACATGTGTATTCTGCTTATCCGGCAGTCAAAGAAGCTAAAACACGTATCGCAAATGGCGAACTGGGTAAGATACGCCGTGTCTATGTGGAATATACACAAGGATGGCTAGCCGACCGTATCGAATTGCAAGGAGGTAATAACGCAGGATGGCGTACAGACCCGAAACGTTCCGGAAAAGCAGGCTGCATCGGCGACATCGGTACACATGCCTGGCATTTAAGCGAATATATCACAGGATTGAAAGTGCAGGAAGTTTGTGCCGATTTGAAAGCATTTGTTCCCGGTCGTCCTATCGATGACGATGGCGCCGCTTTCCTCCGGTATGAAAACGACGTAACCGGTGTATTGACTGCCACCCAAATCGGAGCAGGCGAAGCCAATAATATCCGTATCCGCGTATATGGCGAAAAAGGCGGTATTGAATGGCGTCAGATGGAACCGAACACGCTTACGATAAAATGGGGAAATCGTCCGGCAGAAATTCTGCAAGTCGGCAACAACACCCAATTGGGAGAACTAGCTACTTGGAATACCCGGACACCGGCCGGACATCCAGAAGGATTTATCGAAGCATTTGCCAATATATACAGAAACTTCTCTCTCACGGTAAGAGCTGTCAAGAATGGAGAAAAGCCCAGCGGGAACTGCTTGGACTTCCCGACAGTTTACGATGGAGTAAGAGGCATGCAATTCATTGAAACCATGGTGGAAGCCGGCTACAACGAAAATGTCAAATGGCAGAAATGGATTGACTAAAATCACAAACTCCCTACATTAATTATTATTTTATGAAATTAAACGTACTTGCTTGCTGCCTGTCCCTTCTGGGGACAGCAGCATTCGCTCAAAAAAACGAGTGGAGAGACCCGAATGTGAACGAAATCAACCGGGCCCCCATGCACACAAACTATTTCGCATACAAAAACGAAAGTAGTGCCTTAAAAGGATGTAAAGAAGCATCCGAGAATTTTATGACACTCAACGGTAATTGGAAGTTCTATTGGGTAAAAGATGCAGAATCGCGTCCTACCGATTTTTACCAGGTAAACTACAACGACAAGGGATGGGCAGACATGAAAGTTCCCGGTTTGTGGGAGCTCAACGGATATGGCAATCCGATTTACGTGAACGTAGGTTATCCTTGGAGAAACCAGTTTAAAAATAATCCTCCCGAAATTCCGACAGAAAACAATCATGTCGGTTCTTATCGGAAAGAAATCACACTCCCTGCCGATTGGAAAGGTAAAGAGATTTTTGCACATTTCGGTTCCGTTACCTCCAATATGTATCTTTGGGTGAACGGACAGTTTGTCGGTTATAGCGAAGACAGCAAACTGGAAGCTGAATTTAATCTGACTAAATACCTGAAACCGGGAAAAAACCTGATTGCTTTCCAAGTCTTCCGCTGGTGCGACGGAACTTATCTGGAAGATCAGGACTTTTTACGTTTCTCCGGTGTCGGACGTGATTGCTTCCTGTATGCCCGCAATCCGAAATATATCCAGGACATCCGTGTGACTCCCGACTTGGACTCGCAATATAAAGATGCAACATTGAATATTGCCCTGAACCTGAAAGGCAGCGGAACGGTCGACCTGAAATTAATCGACAAAAAAGGCGAAACAGTTGCCAGCTCCTCCGTGAAAGGTTCCGGCAAAGTTTCAACAGATATGGCAATTTCCAATCCTGAAAAATGGTCTGCCGAAACTCCGGTTCTCTACACATTGATTGCCAGCCTGAAAGAGGGCAATCAAGAAATAGAAGCCATTCCGGTTAAAGTAGGTTTCCGCAAAATCGAACTAAAAAACGCACAAATACTGGTGAACGGGCAGCCTGTCCTGTTTAAAGGAGTCGACCGCCACGAAATGGACCCGGACAAAGGGTATGTTGTTTCGCCGGAACGCATGATACAGGATATTCAAATAATGAAAGAATATAACATCAATGCCGTACGTACCTGCCATTATCCGGACAACAATTTATGGTATGACTTATGCGACAAATACGGTATTTATGTTGTTGCCGAAGCCAATATCGAATCACACGGGATGGGATATGGCGATCAAACTCTGGCAAAAAACCCGTTGTATGCCAAAGCACACATGGAGCGTAACCAACGGAATGTACAGCGCGGATACAATCATCCGTCCATCATCTTCTGGTCACTGGGTAACGAAGCCGGTTTCGGACCGAATTTCGAAGCTTGCTATACTTGGATTAAAAACGAAGACAAAACACGTGCCGTACAATATGAACAGGCCGGCACAAACGACTTTACCGATATTTATTGCCCGATGTATCGCGATTACAGAGGTAGTGAAGAGTATTGCAAAGGCAACATCGACAAACCTTTGATTCAATGTGAATATGCACATGCAATGGGTAATTCGCAAGGCGGTTTCAAAGAATACTGGGATTTGGTTCGCAAATATCCGAAATATCAGGGTGGCTTTATTTGGGATTTCGTTGACCAGTCTTTACGCTGGAAAACAAAAGATGGCGTACCGTTCTATGCGTATGGCGGAGACTGGAATGTATACGATGCTTCCGACAATAACTTTATGGACAACGGACTTATCAGCCCGGACCGCAAGCCTAATCCGCACATGTATGAAGTCGGACATATCTACCAATCCATCTGGACAACTCCTGCTGATTTGGCAAACGGGACAGTCAATGTTTACAACGAAAATTTCTTCCGTGATTTGAGTGCTTATTATGCAGAATGGGAATTACTGGCAAACGGCGAACCGATACAGAAAGGTATCGTGACCGACCTACAGGTTGCCCCTCAACAAACCCGTTCTATTAAGTTGAACTACAATACGGAAGGTATTTGTAAATGTAAAGAGCTACTGCTTAATGTCGCTTTCAAACTAAAAAAAGCGGAACAACTGCTCCCGGCCGGATATACCGTAGCCAAGAACCAGTTAACAGTTCGCCCATATCAGGCAGAAGAGTTGAATATTCAAAACAAACAGGAAGTAAATATCGCGACAGTCGTACCGACCATAAAAGACAACGACTATAATTATCTGATTGTTGAAGGCGAAAATTTCCGTCTCGATTTCAATAAGCACGACGGTTTCCTGTGCAGATATGATGTAAACGGCATGCCAATGCTGAAAGAAGGTGGCAAACTGACTCCGAATTTCTGGCGTGCTCCTACCGATAATGACATGGGGGCCAACCTGCAAAACAACTATGCAGCTTGGAAAAGACCGGGCTTGAAACTGACGTCGCTGACAAACAAGACTGAAAACGATATGATAACTGTAAATGCAGCTTATACGATGGATGCCGTTAAAGCGAAACTGTATCTGACCTACATTATTAATAATGAAGGAGCCATACAAGTAACGCAGAAGATGGAAGCCGACAAGTCTGCCAAGATTTCCGATATGTTCCGTTTCGGTATGCAAATACAAATGCCGGAAGAACTGGAACAAATCAGCTATTACGGAAGAGGCCCGATTGAAAATTATTCAGATCGCAACAACGTAACAGACCTCGGTAAATATACACAGACCGTAGATGAACAGTTCTATTCGTATATCCGTCCGCAGGAAACCGGAACAAAAACCGACATCCGTTGGTGGAAACAAACGAATAAGGGAGGAAACGGACTGATGTTCGTGGCTGATGCTCCTTTCTCAGCTTCCGCCTTACATTATTCAATCGAATCGCTGGATGATGGAAGACAAAAAGAACAAAGACATTCCGAACTCGTTCCGCGAATAGATTATACGAATGTATGTATCGACAAGGTGCAAATGGGACTCGGATGTGTAAACAGCTGGGGGGCTCTTCCTTTAGAGAAATACCGTTTACATTATGGAGACTATGAATTTTCATTCATTATGACACCTATTCAATCTAACTTATAGTCCTTTATACAACCGGAGAAGATAGTAAATGTATTAATTACAATAATCCTCTCCGGTTGTGAAAATTGGTAAAAAAGTACAAACAAATAGCATATAACGTTAAATTAAGGCTCCAAGCTTTCATTTTATATAAAAAACTGCTACTTTTATTGCCGATTTTTAAAATTAATTCAGGACTAATTGTAAAATCGTTTACCATAAAAACAAATGGCTAATAACAACAATTCTAATCGCTATTCTTCCGAGAAAAAAAGAAAATTTTTCAAGGGGAAAACCTTTATTCTCTTGGTCGGACTGGTTTTAGGGGCGGGCATCATGATTGCCGTATATAAAACCTCCGTTTATTTTTCTTCCGACGAATCCTGTATGATGTGTCATGTTCACCCGCATGCAGAGGACAGTTGGAAACTATCAAAACACGTCAACAACAGTAGCGGAGTGAAGACACATTGTGTCGCTTGCCACCTCCCACCTCAGAATAAAACTTGGGATCATTATACAGCAAAAGCAAAATTAGGCATCAAAGATGTTTGGTCCTATATGACCAAGGACAGTGCCGATTTCAACTGGAACACCAAGTCGGAACTGGAACATGCTGTAAAATACATACCAAACGAATCTTGTAAAGAATGTCATCAGAACTTATTTCCGGAAGGAATTACGCAAGATGGTATTACCGCTCATCTCTATTATGATGAAAACGAAAAGAAGCTAGACTTGCAATGTATCAGTTGCCACTTAGATGTTGGTCATTACAATCCTAACTACACACACGGTAAAATGACCGGTCTCCCCGGAGTAGAAGCCGGGACGGTCGACACAAGCATGTTTTTCAAAGAACCTGCGCAGATTACTTCTTTCTCGAATTTCCAAGAACAAATACCCGGCACTCCGGTTTCTATCAAAATGGTAGCAATTCCGGGGGGTACGTTTAAAATGGGTAGTACGGAAAAAGAACCATTCCATAAAGCAGATGAAGCACCTGTACGAAACGTGACGGTAAGTCCGTTCTTTATCAGCGAATATGAGGTAACCTGGGATCAGTATTGGGCATTCTACAGAAATACGATGAGTGAAGGTCGTACTCCCCCCGAAACGGTATATGCAAACAACAGTAATCCGGATGTAGATGCAATCTCCGGTCCTACTCCTCCGTTCGGCTTCCCCGACCAGGGTTGGGGATATGGTGACCGTCCGGCTATTACCATGACCCATTATGCAGCAGAAACATTCTGCCAATGGTTATCGAAAAAGACTGGTAAAAAATACCGTCTGCCGACAGAAGCCGAATGGGAATACGCAGCCCGAGGAGGTACGGAAACACCTTACTTCTTCACTGGAAATCCGAAAAATTTCTCAGACCAGGGTTTCTGGCGTAAATTCTTTGATGCAAAAACAGACAGTATCAGTTCATACGTTATTTACGGCAAAAACAGCAAGAATAAAACTCAGACGCCGGATTTAGTAAAAGCAAATCCGTTCGGGCTGAAAAACATGTTGGGTAACGTAATGGAATATTGCGCGGACAAATACGACCCCGAAGCCTATAGCAAGGGAGGTGAGAACGTAACAAATCCGTTGGTAACAGAAGGGACAGAATGGGTAATACGCGGCGGTGATTACACATCCGATGCAGCTGACGTTCGTTCTGCAGCCCGTAACTATACAAAACATGATGCATGGCTGAAAACAGACCCGCAGCAACCGAAGAGTATCTGGTGGTATTCGGATATTCGTGGTATCGGTTTCCGTATTGTTTGTGAACCGGATGCGTCTTTAGGAGCGAAATAATTTTTAATACCTAAAAGTTACTATATCATGAAAGAGAACAGTATTAGTAGAAGATCTTTTTTAAAGAGTACGGCTATGGCCGGAGCACTGGGTGCAATAGGTACCGGAAGTGCTAGTGTTTTAACTTCTTGCGCCGGTGCCGGTGGTGAAGGAAAAGAGGCAGCCCTCAAACCGCTGAAAGAACCCGGAACTTATTACATCCCCGAATTGCCTGATTTGGCAACAGACGGCAAAGAGCTGAAGGCTGGTGTTATCGGTTGCGGCGGACGTGCTTCCGGTGCTGCTTTTAACTTCCTGAATGCTGCAAATGGTGTAACAATCGTAGCCCTTGCCGATGTATTCCAGGAGAAAGTGGACGGACTGGCTAACAGCCTGAAAAAAGACAAAGGTATCGACATTCCGGCCGACAAACGTTTTGTTGGATTGGATGCCTACAAAAAGGTCATTGACAGTGATGTAGATGTTGTTATCGTTGCAACTCCTCCTGTATTCCGTCCGGTTCATTTCCAGTATGCTGTAGAAAAAGGAAAACATTGCTTCTTGGAAAAACCAATTTGTGTAGACCCGGTTGGTTATCGTACAATCATGGCTACGGCAAAACAAGCTCAAGCTAAGAATTTGTGTGTTGTTACAGGAACTCAGCGTCACCACCAACGCAGTTACGTTGAATCTTACAAGAAGATTATGGAAGGCGCTATCGGTGAAATCACAGGTGGTACCGTATATTGGAATCAAAGTATGCTCTGGTTCCGCGAACGTCAGAAAGACTGGAACGATTGCGAATATATGATTAAAGACTGGGTTAACTGGAAATGGTTATCCGGTGACCATATCGTAGAACAGCATGTTCACAATATCGATGTATTTACATGGTTCAGTGGTTTGAAACCGGTAAAAGCTGTAGGCTTCGGTTCTCGTCATCGTCGTGTAACAGGTGACCAATACGACAACTTCAGTATCGATTTCACAATGGAAAACGGTATTCATATGCATAGTATGTCACGTCAGATAGACGGTTGCGTTAGTAATATTAGCGAATTTATCCAGGGAACAAAAGGTTCATGGAATAGCGCATCAATGGAAATCAAAGATAATGCAGGCAATGTTGTATGGAAATACGATTATGAAGCAGAAAAAGCAAACTTCAAACAAACAGACCCATACACTTTGGAACACGTAAACTGGATTAACTGTATCCGTAGCGGTAAACCTATCGAACAAGCTTCCGAAACAGCTGTTGCAAATATGGCTGCTATCATGGGACGTGAATCGGCTTATACAGGTGGAGAAACGACTTGGGATGCTATGACTGCTTCTCCTCTGGATTACACTCCGAAGGATTTGAACATGGGTAAGATGGACATGAGTGGATTTACTGTTCCTGTTCCCGGAAAACCTCTTAATAAATAAGAAATAAGAATATGACACTAAACAGAAGAAACTTTTTAAGAACAACTCTGGCTAGTGCAGCTGTTGCAGCTGGAAGTTCCGCTTTTGCCGCCTGCAGTGGTAAGGCGGGAGTTTCTGCTGATAGTTGTCCGGCTGACAAAAAAGCTTGTTACAACGGAAAAGCTGAGCTTAAGTTGTCCTTTCAGGAAGGTATCGCTCCGGGTGAAAACCTCAATGAAAAGCTGGACTATATGGAAAAGCTGGGAGTTGTCGGTTTTGAGCCGGGTGGTGGCGGATTGGCTGGTCGCGTAGACGAAATCAAAAAGGCGCTGAACGGACGTAACATAAAGGTGAGTGCCATCTGTGCAGGCTTCAAAGGTTTCATCCTTTCAACAGATCCTGCTATCCGCAAGGAATGTATGGATACGATGAAGGAAATCATTGCTGCTGCCGGTGAATTAGGTTCAACCGGGGTGATTATCGTGCCGGCTTTTAATGGTCAGGTTCCGGCTCTGCCCCATACAATGGAAACACGCAATTTCCTTTGCGAACAGTTTAACGAAATGGGAACTTTCGCCGCCGAACACGGAACGACTGTTATTTTCGAACCGCTTAATCGTGGAGAATGTTTCTATATGCGTCAAGTAGCCGATGCTGCTTCCGTATGCCGGGATATTAATAATCCGGGTGTCCGTTGCATGGGCGACTTCTGGCACATGACCTGGGAAGAACCTTCCGATATGGGAGCCTTCATTTCCGGTGGTGAATATCTGCAACACGTCCATGTGGCTAGCCGTAAACGCCGCAGTATGCCGGGCGAAGACGGAGAAGCCGATAACTATGTTGACGGTTTCAGAGGTCTGAAAATGATTGGTTACAACAATTATGTTAGTTTCGAATGCGGATGCCAGGGCGACCGTAATGTAGTAGTACCTGCAGCCGTCGAGCTATTACGTAAACAATGGGAAGAAGCATAAAAGATGCCATTAGTATATCCTAATATGCAAATGAGTGAGGTGGTGGAAGAGCACCCCTCACTCATTCCTGTTATAAACCGGTTCGGTATCCGGCTCGGGCTGGGTGACAAATCGGTCAAGACAATATGTGAAGAAAACAAGCTGGACACAGATTTTCTGCTTATCGTGATTAATACTTTTCTCAATGAAGAGTATTTCCCGGAGAAGAAATTGCAGACTTTTCATACCTCCCAAATCATCGATTACCTGACAAAAACAAATCAATACTACCAACGTTACCAGATACCCAACATCGAACGTCATCTCGGTTCCTTCATCGCCATGAGTACACCGGCAAACAATACCGTCAATCTCATTGGCAAATTCTTCTCCTCCTTCAGGGAAGAACTGACATCCCGCATAGAGAAAGACAAAACAATCTGGTTTCCATACTGTCTGTCATTGAGTGAAAAGCTGAATGAATACCCCTGCGAACGGAAAGAAGCTTTGCATCTGGGTTCGGAACAACGGCTGGAAGACCCGATAGAAGCGCTGCTTGCCGATTTAAAAAGCATCATGATTAAACATTTATCCGGCAATTATGATGAAAACTTATGTTATGCCGTGATTTTCGCCATCAGCAGTCTGGAAAAAGATATGAAACAACACAACCGCATTCGCTACCGGATACTGACACCTATGGTATCGGCAATGGAAAAGTTGTGTATCTAACAAATTTTCCGAATGCATCGAAACAAACAAATAGCGATTATACTACCCGACACTCTGCAGAGCATTGGTTTGCAAAGCATATTGACTGATTATTTTCCACCTGCGGAGATATCCTGTTTTCCCACATTCGAAGCATTTATGCCTGCCAGTAATGAGACTTTCGACTACTATTTCACCCATGCGGACATCTTAGTGCTAAATATGGACTTTTTCCTTCCGCGCCGGAATAAGACAATGATATTAATGAATAGTCAGGAAGGAATGGGGGGACTATCCGCAACTAACCATCTTATGTTATCAGCTCCCCAAGAAACCATTATCGAACAACTCCAACTATTGCTAGCCAATGACAGCAACACTTATCAACCGGGCGAAAGCAACAAGGGACTTTCTTTGCGCGAAACAGACGTACTGCAACAGATAGTGAAAGGCATTACCAACAAAGAGATTGCCGACAAGCTGAACATCAGCCTGAACACTGTCCTCACCCACCGCAAAAACATCACCACTAAACTTGGCATAAAAACAGTATCCGGACTTACCTTCTACGCCATCATGAACGGCATTATTTCCGGCGATGACATCGAACTCTAAAATCACTAGATATAGTGATTGACAACAACCAATCTTTCCCGTTCCTTTGCAAGCGTAAAATACTAATTGTTACATAATTCTATATTGTAAATGAAACGCTACCTGTATCTCCTCATCGTTAGTGTATTTGTTAATCTGCAACTGATAAAAGCAGATGAACGAGATGTACAAATAAACGACACCATCAAAACTTATAACATAGATGAAATTATAGTTACCTCATCTACTAAGGAGACAAATGATTTGAGGACCTTACCGGGTTCCGTATCCATCCTGTCACCACAAGCCATCGCGGTACGACAAATAGATGCATTAAAAGATATCAGTGCATTTGTCCCTAACTTATATATGCCGGATTACGGTTCCAAAATGACATCCGCAATTTATATCCGGGGAATTGGAGCACGAAGTAGCGGGCAATCTATCGGATTATATGTGGACAATGTCCCCTATCTGGATAAAAGCACGTTCGACTTTGAACTGAACGATATTCAACGTATCGAAATTTTACGCGGTCCTCAAGGCACACTCTACGGGCGTAATGCAATGGGAGGAATTGTGAATATCTATACGCTATCACCATTCAATTATCAGGGAACTAAATTGAGTGTGTCAGGAGGAAACTACGGAACTTTCAATGTAAAAGCATCGCACTACAACAAGATAAACAACCATATCGGCATCGCTATCGGAGGTTATTACAACCGGAGTGACGGTTTCTTCATCAACGAATGCGACAACTCGAGAGCGGATAAGGAACAATCAGCCGGAGGTCGTTTCAAACTGGACTGGCTCATTGCAGATAACCTGGAAGCTCAATATTCTTTCAACTATGATTATGTAGACCAAAAAGCTTTTCCTTACGGCATGTACAATATAGAAACAGGGACAGTAGCTCCCATCCGAATCAATGACCCCAGTTCCTATTGGAGAAAAATGTTGAATAACAGTCTTCATCTGGAATGGAATGCAGAGAAATTCACCCTTTCCTCCACTACTGCTTACCAGCGTTTACACGACAATATGAAAATGGATCAGGATTACACGGAGAAATCTATCTTCGTCCTCAACCAGATACAGAAACAATATGCCTGGAGCGAAGAAATCGCCATCAAATCCAACCATAAAAAGAACTACCAGTGGAGCTTTGGAGCCTATGGCTTTTATAACAGCCTAAATACTGACGGACCGGTGATATTCAAGGAAGACGGTATCCGGGAAATCATGCAGATACCTTTTGACGAAATGGCAAAAGACAACCCGGATATGCCACAACTAACCGTCACAGGCGATGCTTTAAAGCAAATTTATTTCCCTGGGACATTCGACACGCCCACCTACGGTTTTGCCGCTTTCCACCAATCCACCTACAACAATCTGTTTGTCGAAGGCCTTTCACTTACTGCCGGAATTCGGCTGGATTACGAGAAAGCAAAAATGAAATACGACTCGGCAGTAGACAGTATGAATATGAGTGTACAAATGGGACATATGAATATGAATCTCCCGGTTGCCGCCCACCTGCAAGGAGATATTTCACAAGACTTTCTTCAGGTGTTGCCAAAAGCCTCCTTGCGTTATCAATGTACACCGGAAACATTCACCTACTTCTCCGTAGCAAAAGGATACAAGACCGGAGGCTATAACGTACAAATGTTCGGCGACCTCGTCCAGGCTCAGGCCACTTACGATTTGATGAAGAAGTTTATGCCGGACAAAGCCATAGAACCGGGAGCCGTAAAAGAGGTTGCCTCCTATAAACCCGAACACAGCTGGAATTACGAAATCGGTATCCGCAGCGAATTAATCAAAAACAGGCTGAATACAGAGTTGACCCTTTTTTATATGAATATCCGGGACATACAACTCACCACTTTCGCCCAAAACGGAAGCGGGCGAATGATAACCAACGGAGGAAAAGCCAACAGCTACGGTGTGGAAATGAGCCTGCGTGCCCGTATCATCGACGGTCTGACCGCTGATGTTAATTACGGCTTCACACGGGCAACATTCCGCGACTACATCTTCAAAGAAAAAGATTTGACAGAGACCGACTGTAAAGGCAATTTTATTCCTTATACCCCGCGACATACGGTTAGCATAGGAGTGCAATATACCCGACTGTTCAGAAATAGCTTCATCGACCAGTTTATGGTGTCTGCACAATACTCCGGAGCGGGGAAAATATACTGGACGGAAAAGAATTCTATCAGCCAGGACTTTTACGGAACCCTGAATGGGAAAATTGGTATCCGCAAAGGTATCGTAAAACTGAATGTATGGAGCCGGAATATCACCGACACCAACTATCAGGCCTTCTATTTCGAATCGTTCGGTAATTCTTTTATTCAGAAAGGGAAGCCGTTTCAAATAGGTGCCGAAGTAGCTGTAGCCTTTTGACAAATGATAAATTAAAAGACACTCCATCTATATGAAATTATTCTATTACATAATACCTTTTTTTCTTTGCTTTGTACATACGGCCCAAGGAGAAGAAAACGACACCACCAACCTTCGTCAAGTGGAACTGGACGAAGTTATCATCCAATCTTTCAAACAGCGGAGAGACTTACGGCTCGAACCCCTTTCCGCTTCTTCCGTAACAGGGACAGCCATAGAAAACCGGAACATCACGGGAATTAAAGAATTCAGCTCGTTCATCCCGAACCTTTTCATGCCGGATTACGGTTCGAAGTTGACATCGCCCGTCTATATCCGGGGCATCGGTTCGAAAATCAATGCCCCGTCGGTCGGACTTTATGTGGACGGGATTCCTTATTTCGAGAAATCGGCTTTCGATTTCGATTTCAGCGACATCGAGCGAATAGAAGTGTTACGCGGTCCGCAAGGCACTCTTTACGGACGTAATACGATGGGAGGAATCATCAACGTATATACCAAATCTCCCCTGCGCTATCAGGGACTTAACGGATGGATTTCGAACGGCAACTACGGGTATCGCGACTACGCGCTCTCTTACTATAAAAGTATCGGCGAGAAGTTCGGATACGCGCTTTCCGGCAATTACAACCGCAACGACGGATATTTCACCAATCTTCATACCGGCCAGAAGGCAGACCCGCAAAAAAGCGGTTCCGGCCGTATCCGCTTGGAATGGAAACCCCGGGAGACATTATCCTTCGGCCTGGTAAGTACATTCGATTACTCCAATCAGGGCGGTTACCCATACGCCGTATGCGACTCGGCGACACACAAGCCAGGTGAAGTAGATTACGATGCTTACAGCTCCTATAAGCGAACACTTTCCACCACCGGCTTCACGATGGAATACCGTGGAAAAGGCTACAGCCTCAACAGCCAGACAGCTTTCCAATACTTGTCGGACCATCAGGGCATCGACCAGGACTTCTCCCCGAAAAGCATTTATTTTGCCAAACAGGAGCAAAAACAGAAAATGGTATCCGAAGAATTCAATATCAAATCAACCACCGACAGCCGCTACAAATGGTTGTTCGGAGCTTTCGGCTTCTGGCAGGGCATAGACAATACGGTTATCGTAGACTATCTTTCAGCCGGATACAGTTCACGGAAATTGTACGATACGCCCACCTATGGTATCGCCTTTTACCACCAATCTACCATCGACGACCTACTGACGAAAGGACTGTCTCTCAGCTTAGGCATCCGTTACGACTATGAGCGGGCTTCAACCGACTACTGTTCTTTTCAAGACAAAGATGAAGAGAGCAAAGAAGTCGACAGTTTCTACAGTAAGCTTAAATTCAGCCAAGTCACCCCCAAAGCCTCCCTGCGCTACCTCTTCCCTTCGAGCGGCATGTTATACGCTACAGTTTCGAAAGGATACAAGACTGGAGGCTTTAACACCTCTTTCGAGCGGGAGGAAGACCGGACCTTCCGTCCGGAAAGTAGTTGGAATTACGAGATAGGAGCTAAACATCCTTTCTTGGATAATCGCCTGAGTGCCGAAATCGCCCTCTTCTGGATAGACTGGAAAAACCAGCAGGTTTCGAAGTCGCTCCCCATTTCCCAGAAAGGAAGCATGCTGAACAATGCCGGGCGAAGCGAAAGCAAAGGAGTGGAGGTCAGTTTGCAAGGCAATCCGGTCAACGGCCTGATGCTGCAAGTGAATTACGGCTTCACGCATGCCACCTTCAAAGAATATACGGACACGAAAAAGACAGGCGACGAAACAATTGAAATCGACTATTCGGGACATTACCTGCCATTGGTCCCTTCACACACCTTTGCCGTCGGTGCCGATTACAGCATTCCGAAACCCTGTTCGCATATCGACCGCGTCACAATCAGTACAAACTATGCGGGGACGGGACGAATTCATTGGAAAGAGGACAACCGCGTGTCGCAATCTTATTACGGACAACTAAACGGGAAACTTTCCGTAACCAAAGGATTTGTTACCTTTGCAATTTGGGCGAAGAATATCACCAACACAAATTATACAGCCTTCTATTTCGAGACAGGTGGCAAGGGTCTGGCTCAAAAAGGACGGCCTTTTACCATCGGAGGGAATATTCAGCTTAGCTTTTAAGTTCTAAAAACAATTGGCGCAGCTTGCGCTGACTGTTTTTAAGTTTTAAAATGAGCGGCGCAGCTTGCGACAACAACATTTAAGCCTTGAAGTGCTTGGCGCAACTTGCGACGGCAACATTTAAGCCTTGGAACGCTTGGCGCAACTTGCGACGACAACTTTTAAGCCTTAAAGTACTCGGCGCAGCTTGCGACAGAATTTTTATAGAAAATATAAAGAAACAAAATGATACAGAAAGACAAAACATTCAATCTTGCCACCTTCTTCTGCCTCTACATCGCGCAGACGATACCAATGAGCTTCTTCTCCACCGTCATCCCCGTGATGATGCGACAGGAAAACTTCTCGCTCTCCGCCATCGGCTTGTTGCAACTGATTAAGCTTCCCTGGATACTCAAATTCCTCTGGTCGCCGATGATAGACCGGCATGCCACGACCACAGGCGATTATAAACGATGGATATTCTCATCCGAACTGATATACGCGGTACTGATTTTCGCAGTCGCTTTTCTCGATTTCCATGCCGACTTCTACACCATCGTGGCACTCATCATCCTTTCATTCATTGCATCCGCCACACAAGACATCGCAACGGACGCGCTGGCCGTACTCTCGTTCAGCAAACAGGATAAAAGCATGGTGAACAGCATGCAATCGATGGGAAGTTTCGGCGGAAGTATGATTGGCGGAGGCGTTCTTCTGCTGCTATTCAAACAAATTGGCTGGAACAGCCTGTTGCCATGCGTAGCATTGTTTGTAATCGCAGCCCTCCTCCCGCTTTTCTTCAACAAAGGCATCCGGATTGCCCCCAAAGATACACACGAACGAGCCAAAAAAGCCGACGTGCTCTACTTCTTTACCCGGAAAAGCATCTGGCGGCAAATCGGCTTCCTCTTCCTCTACTATTCCGGACTAATAGGAACGTTAGCCATGCTTAAACCCTATCTCGTCGACTTGGGATACAGCATGAAGGAGATTGGAGTGATGAGCGGGATGGCAGGAACCTTTGTCGGTTTCCTCGCATCTTTTGCCGGCGGATATATCATTCGACGCATCGGACGGTTCCGCGCACGCATTCTTTTTGCTATCTTTGTACTGGCCGCCACGCTCTATTTCCTCGGACTCTCCTACATGCAGCCGACCACGGCCCTGCTGTACGGGGGCATATTCCTGCTCTGGGGAAGTTATGGCATGGCAACAATCGTTGTATACACCACCGCAATGGATTGCGTACGCCCCGGAAGGGAAGGAACGGATTTTACCATCCAGACCGTCATCACACATCTCTCGGGCATGTTGATGGCCATTTTAAGTGGAAAGATAGCGGACCATACGGGTTATCACGGGCTGTTCTTCTTTGAAACAAGCATCGCCACCCTGTCCCTCATCTATATATTAATGGTATTTAGAAAAGAGAAAGAAAACAAATGAGAGAAGATTTATTGAAAAAATATAATGTGCCGGTCCCGCGCTACACAAGCTATCCGCCGGCCAACTATTTCGGTAATACCTTTAGCGAAGAGGATTACAGGGAAGCAATCGACCTTTCGAACCAATCGAAGCCGGAGCATCTTTCCTTCTATTTCCATATCCCGTTCTGCCGCCACCTCTGTCATTACTGTGGCTGCAACTCCTATCCGATGGCCAAACAGGAAATCATCGAACAATATACGGCCGCGCTACATCAGGAAATAGAGATGGTCATTCCGCGACTGGCTCCCGGACGCAAAATCGCCCAAATACATTTCGGAGGAGGAACGCCAACCATCCTGCCCCCTGCCGAACTGCAACGTTTGGTAGAACATCTGCTCACACGGTTTGAAATGATACCGGAAGCAGAAATAGCCATCGAATGCCATCCGGGCTATCTGACCGAAGAGACATGGATGGCGCTCCACAAAGCCGGTTTCAACCGACTCAGCCTGGGGATACAGGATTTCAACCGGGAAGTACTCAAAACGGTCAACCGCCGCCCTTCCCTGATGCCGGAAGAAGAAATCGTGTCGCTCCTCCATACGCTCGGTATACGGGTGAATATGGATTTCCTGTACGGCCTGCCCCGGCAGACGGAACAGAGCTTCGCAGCCAGCATCGAACGGGCCATACGGATGTCGCCCGACCGCCTCGTGACCTTCTCCTACGCGCATGTACCTTGGGTAAACAAACGTCAGCTTATCCTCGAAAAGGCAGGCCTGCCGGCCGGAGAAGAAAAAAGCCGGATGTACGAAACGGCACGCCGGTTGCTTTGCGAAGCCGGTTACCAGCCGGTAGGACTCGACCATTTCGTCCGAAAAGAGGATGAACTATACACCGCCCTGCAAAACGGACAGCTACACCGTAACTTCCAAGGATACTGCACACGCCGCACTACGGGACAAGTATATGCTTTCGGGGTGACGGGCATCAGCCAGCTCAGTACGGCTTATGCACAGAACACAAAAGACATCGATATCTATATCGAACAAATGAAGAACGGGCGATTTGCCACGATTAAAGGATATAGCCTGAACCGACAGGAACAGATTACCCGGGAAGTAATCGAAACATTGATGTGCAACTATACCATCTATTGGAACGACTTGGCCGAACGCCTCGACATTCCCGTTGCCGACCTGAAAAAAGAGACGGCTTATGAGAAAGGCCGCCTCCAGGAATTTGCCGACGACGGCCTCATCGAATATGACGACGCACACATCCGGATGACGCCGGAAGGGACGTTGTTTGTCCGCAACGTTGCCGCCTCACTGGACCGGTTGATGCTACATTCCGACAAATCATTTTCTAAACCGGTATAAGTATGGAAAAGATTGTTATCATAGGAGCCGGGCTAACCGGCCTGACTGCCGCCTTCCACCTGACTCGCAGGGGGAAAGAGGTACACGTGCTGGAAAAACAAAATCGGGTAGGCGGACAAATCCACACGTTCCGCGAAAACGGTTTCACATTTGAAAGTGGCCCAAACACCGGTGTCGTTTCTTACCCCGAAGTGGCAGAGCTGTTTCAAGCCCTCTCCCCCGCCTGCAAGCTCGAAACGGCGCACGAGGAGGCCAAACGCCGCCTCATCTGGAAAGGGGACAAATTCCGACCGCTCCCTTCCGGATTGTTTAGTGCAGTCACGACTCCGCTCTTTACGCTCGGCGACAAGTTACGCATCATGGGAGAACCTTTCCGCCCGAAAGGGAACGACCCGGACGAGTCAGTAGGTTGTCTGGCCACCCGCAGGTTGGGCAAATCGTTCCTGCATTATGCCGTGGACCCGTTCCTGTCCGGTGTTTATGCCGGCGACCCGATGAAATTAGTCACCCGCTATGCCCTCCCAAAACTCTACAATCTGGAGCAGCAATATGGTAGCTTTGTTCGTGGCACCATCGCCAAGGCCAAACTTCCGAAAACGGAACGAGACCGCTTGGCTACCAAGCAGGTATTCTCTGCCGCGGGAGGTCTCGAAAACCTGACAAATGCAATGGCTTCGGCCATCGGTCCGGAAAACATCACCCTCTCGGCAGCCAATATCACCATTCTGCCGGATGGCGAACAATGGTCCATACATTATATGACATCGGATGGTGAAAAAACTATTCACGCAAACAAAGTGATTACGACTACCGGTGCTTATTCGCTACCAGAATTGCTTCCTTTTGTACCTGAAAAAGAAATGGAGCTTATCAGTAACCTCCAGTATGCACCGGTCATACAAGCAACGGTAGGTTTCCATAATACCGGCAAGCTTCGTTTCAATGCTTTCGGCGGATTGGTTCCCTCTTGTGAAAAGAAGGATGTGCTCGGTATCCTTTTCCCTGCCGCCTGCTTCGATGGACGGGCACCGGAGGGAGGGGCAGTGTTCTCTTTCTTCATCGGAGGCGTAAAACATGCCGAAATGGTCACCTGGCCGGAAGAGGAACTGAAAGAGCTTATCTTGCACGAATTGCATGCCATGCTAAAATTCCCGGCAGAGGTACAACCGGACTTAATCCGGATATTCCGCCATACGCATGCCATTCCTCAATATGAACAAAGCAGTGGTCTGCGCTTCTCGACAATCGAAAAGCTGGAAAAACGTTATCCCGGCCTAATCATCGCCGGCAATCTCAAAGGTGGTATCGGCATGGCCGACCGCATACGGCAAGCAACAGAAGTTGCGAATAATCTGTAAACGAAATAAAGATTTATCATGGAAGACAAAATTGTTGAAATCGCCCGTTTCTATGTATTGGAAAAAGCAGAACTGCTACTATCGCTTTTACAATCGGAAGGAATTGAATGCTATTTGAGAAATGAATACACTACGCAGGTGATGGGAAGTATCAATGTAGGCGGCATCCGCGTCGAACTGCTTGAGAGTGATGTGCCTCGTGCTATGGAAATCATGGAAGCAAACGGTTATCAGTTGCCTGCGGAAGATGAAGAACCTGAACAAATCCAAGCAGTTTCCAGTTGGGCACGGCATATTCCGTTCCTTCGGAACTCTTCGCTGGAAAAGCAAATTATCATCATGTTCCTGATAATCGCCGTACTCCTGGCTCTCTTCATTTACCTCGGTTCGCTCCTCTCCTCTTAATAAACAAAATGTAAACGATGGCACGCAGAAAGATTACAAATAGTCAGGCAGTATGTATCACCCTTCTTTGGGGAGTTTTATGTTACATACTGCTTGCAAACAGTGAGAAGATAACATTCGATGTCATCTTCGCCTTGGTAGCCTCCGCTATCATTGTGTTCGTCCCTATCTATAAGAACCGGAGGCACCAGGATGAATAACATTTGGTTACTTTTCTCGGATTTAAAAAGCTAAATGATATTTTTATTGCATTTTCTCTTTCAAATATTTGTCAGTATAAAAAAATAGCTTACCTTTGCAATGCCGTTTAAAAACGGCATGCGGTTAACAAATTGATATAATATTCGTATAACATTCTAAATGAAATCAGTCTTATGAAGGCAAGTGAAGTTTTAGACAACTTAAAGAGAAGATTCCCGAATGAACCTGAATACCATCAGGCAGTTTCAGAAGTATTAGGAACAATCGAAGAAGCTTACAACGAGCATCCTGAATTCGAAAAGAGCAATCTAATCGAACGTCTTTGCATCCCCGATCGTATCTTCTCATTCCGCGTTACCTGGATGGACGACAAAGGTCAAATTCAGACTAACATGGGTTACCGTATCCAGCATAACAATGCAATCGGCCCGTACAAAGGCGGTATTCGTTTCCATGCTTCGGTAAACCAGTCAATCCTTAAGTTCCTCGCTTTCGAACAGACTTTCAAGAACTCATTGACTACCCTGCCGATGGGTGGCGGTAAAGGTGGTTCCGATTTCAGCCCGAGAGGTAAATCGAATGCTGAAATCATGCGCTTCTGCCAGGCTTTCGTACTCGAATTATGGCGCCATATCGGTCCGGACACAGACGTTCCTGCCGGTGATATAGGTGTTGGTGGCCGCGAAGTTGCTTACATGTACGGTATGTACAAAAAACTGGCTCACGAAAATACAGGTACATTCACAGGAAAAGGCCGTGAATTCGGTGGCTCCCTTATACGTCCGGAAGCTACAGGCTACGGCAATGTCTACTTCCTGTTGGAAATGCTGAAAACCCGCAATATCGACATCAAAGGAAAAGTTGTAACAGTTTCCGGTTCCGGTAACGTAGCACAATATACTGTTGAGAAATTAATCGAACTGGGCGCTAAACCGGTTACCATGTCCGACTCAGACGGCTACATCTACGACCCGGACGGTATCGACCGCGAAAAGCTGGATTATATCATGGAACTGAAGAACCTGTATCGTGGACGTATCCGCGAATATGCAGAAAAATACGGTTGCAAATATGTTCCGGGAGCACGCCCTTGGGGAGAAAAGTGCGATATAGCAATGCCGAGCGCAACCCAGAACGAACTGAATGGAGATGATGCAAAAACTCTTCTGGCAAACGGTTGTTTTGCCGTTTCCGAAGGAGCAAACATGCCTTCTACACCGGAAGCTATCGATGTATTCCTCGAAGCTAAAATCTTATACGCTCCGGGTAAGGCAGCCAATGCCGGCGGTGTATCCGTTTCCGGCCTGGAAATGACACAAAACGCGATGAAGTTAAGCTGGAGCAGCGAAGAAGTTGACGAAAAGCTGAAACAAATCATGAAAGATATTCACGAACAATGTGTAAAATACGGCAAGTGTGAAGATGGCGTAATCAATTACGTAAAAGGTGCAAACGTTGCAGGCTTCATGAAAGTAGCCAAAGCAATGATGGCACAAGGCATCCTCTAATAAAAACAGCCGATATTTATGATTTGAGATTTAATAAACTTGACAGTTTATATTTAGGGATTAATGATTACATTTTAAAGGAGCGCAGCCGGTGACGGTAGCGCTCCTTTTCTATTCCCGTTTATCGTAATTTTGAGTTTTCAATACTCAATTTTCAATTATTTCCCTACCTTAGTGCCGTAATTCAAAAGATATGATAACAGAAGAATTAAAGCAACTTTATCTGGAATATACCGGTTCACCGGCGGAGGAAATAACAGAACTCCCTTCTTCCGGCTCCAACCGCAGGTATTTCAGGATATCCGGTCCGCAAGCATTAATAGGTGTCAGCGGTACTTCCTTGGAAGAGAACAATGCATTTCTCTATATGGCGGAACATTTCCGAAAAAAAGGTCTGCCCGTTCCCGAAGTATATTGCCATTCGGAAAACAAATCGCTTTATCTGCAAGAAGATTTGGGAGACCTATTACTCTTCAACGCAATCGAGAAAGGACGTAAAAGCTGTGTCTTCGACGAATGCGAACGGACACTTTTGCATAAAACAATCTCCCTGTTGCCTTCCATTCAATTTGCCGGAGCTGAAAACTTTGATTTCTCAAACTGCTATCCGCTGCCTGAGTTTAACGAACGTTCCATTCTCTGGGATTTGAATTATTTCAAATACTGTTTCCTGAAAGCAACGGGAATGGAATTCCAAGAAGACAGGTTGGAAGATGATTTCCGGGAAATGAGCCATGTTCTATTGCAGGACACCTCTTCAACATTCATGTATCGCGATTTCCAATCGCGCAATGTCATGATAAAGGAGGGGGAACCCTGGTTTATAGACTTCCAGGGAGGACGCAAAGGCCCTGTTTATTATGATGTAGCCTCTTTTCTATGGCAGGCAAAAGCAAAGTATCCGGAAGAGTTGCGAAAAGAATTGTTGACCGACTATCTGCAAACTCTCAAACAATATACAGACGTAGACGAAGCTCATTTCTACCGTCAATTACGTCATTTCGTACTATTCCGCACCTTACAAGTTCTCGGTGCATACGGTTTCCGCGGATATTTCGAGAAGAAACCTCACTTTATCCAAAGCGTACCATTCGCAATAGAGAATCTGCGTCAGTTGCTCCGGGAAGACTATCCGGAATATCCTTATTTATGCTCCGTATTGCGTGAACTGACCAATTTATCACAGTTTCACGACGACCTTCAGAAACGAATGCTGGAAGTAAAGATTGTCAGTTTCGCCTATAAAAAGGGCATTCCGAACGACCCCAGCGGGAATGGAGGAGGGTTTGTATTCGATTGTCGCGCAATCAATAACCCGGGAAAATATGAACGTTATAACCATTTCACAGGTTTAGACGAACCGGTAATCCGCTTTTTGGAAGAAGACGGAGAAATCACTCGCTTCCTGGAACATGTTTACGAGCTTGTGGATGCTTCCGTAAAACGTTACCTAGACCGTGGCTTCACCAACCTGATGATCTGCTTCGGCTGTACCGGCGGGCAGCATCGCTCAGTCTATTCCGCACAACATCTAGCAGAACATTTGCACAGCAAATACGGAGTCAAAGTAGACCTCGTACACAGAGAACAAAACAGTAAACAAATCTTTAACGCAACAATATGAAAGCTATGATTTTCGCCGCCGGCCTGGGGACTCGCCTCAAACCGCTGACAGACGATACCCCAAAAGCATTAATTCCAATCAACGGAAAGCCCATGCTGGAACATATCATCTTAAAATTAAAGAATGCCGGTTTCAATCAAGTCGTAATCAATATCCACCATTTAGGACAACAGATTGTCGACTTTCTCGCCGCCAACAATAACTTCGGTATCCAAATCAATATATCCGACGAACGGGACTATCTGCTCGACACCGGTGGCGGTATCAAGAAAGCCTCCTGTTTCCTGCAAGGTAACGAACCTTTTCTTGTGCACAATGTCGACATCATGTCAGACATAGACCTGAAAGCTCTCTATCTGCACCATCAGGAAACAAATCCGCTTGCCACCCTGCTGGTTAGCAAAAGAAAAACTTCCCGATACTTGCTTTTCAACAATGAAAATAAATTATGCGGATGGAGAAACCACGAAACAGGGGAAGTAAAATCGTACTATCCGGATTTTGACCCGGCACAATATACCGAATATGCCTTCAGCGGTATCCATGTTTTATCCCCTCAAATATTCGACTGGATGGAAGAATGGACCGGCAAATTCCCGATTATCAATTTCTACCTCTCTATCTGCGCAAAGAGCAATATACAGGCTTATCCGGCAGAAGGCTTACATTTGATTGATGTCGGCAAACCGGAAGCGTTGGCCCAAGCCGAAGGATGGGTGAAAAAGACAGACCTTATAGAATAATAGGTAAAAGGCTATAGAAATCAATAATAACAACCTGTTAATCCGCTCGTTATATTTTTATCATAAATATAACAAGGTATTATTGTCTTTCATCGTACAAATTATCCCTTAAGATAGGACTTATTCTCCTTTGTTACCCGGCTCAGCAAGCTTTTTTACCCAGGTAGTTAAGCTTACTGACCTGGCTCATTAAGCTTACTGACCCGGGTAAAAAAGAGAATAAGTAATATGAATCGACCTAAATTGTAATATATTTACCCTCAATATCTTTCCTTTGAGGCTTTACTTTCAAGTTTATTCCGGCTTCATCACGACTCCCAAACTTCTTTTCCCGTCCATCTTAATAGTAACCGGTTTCTCGAAACGGACATGGCGAAGATACTCTGTCTCCTCTACAGCCGGCAGGGAGTTTAAATATTCTTCATCAAACCATCCGTCTCCTTTAAAAGGATTAATCGTAAAGTAACCTACTCCGAAAGAGGTTAAGTTCTGAAAGAAATGTGTTCCCTGACTCGGGTCTACCCGGTAATTCTCCAAGCCGCACTCCACAATGACACGGGCATTACTGATATGCGGCCATTTGACGGGAATACCCAGCCAGTAGTCGCTACTGCCCCAACGTCCCGGACCTATCAATACATAATTTTTTTCATCCGCCGTAAACTGCCTGTTCATTTTCTCAATATCGTAAGCAATCAACTGGTTATTGGAAGAGCTAAAGGCTCCGGTTTTTACATAAATAACGTCCTGGACATCGTTGACGATACCATGTCCCAATACACTTGTGGACGAAAGTATCGTATCTTTCTGTTCAATCTGCGTCAAGTCCTCTTCCATCACCTCTTTATTATCCACAATCGGACGTACTTGCAATAAATAAAAGACAGCCTGTTCCGGGTTTTCCGGATTTATATTAACCGCAAATTCAATCTCAATAGGACGTCCCATCTCTTCCTGTCCGATATGCAAAATCTCATCCAACGTATTCGCCAAGGGAAATACATCATGCTGAAGAATGTTGACAAAAGACAAAATCTTGCGTCCCCCCGGATAATATCCATCCCGGATAATCTGGTCATACGGGTCGTAGGTAGATACTATATATTTGAGAGAGCCGTCCGCATCCGCATCCTTCAGGTTCAGACGCAGCAGGTTGAACGAATCATCCACCGAAAATTGTTCCGCCAAGTTCTTCAAGTCAAGTGCATAAAAACGAGTCTGCGTTTCACGGAGAGCGAAGTCCATTGTACTCATCTGCAAAATATTGCGGGGATGACGCGGGGAAAAACGAAGCGTCTGTCCTCCATCGACAATATATTTTCCCAAACCAAGTGCTATATTGGCAATACCGTCTTCCGCCTTTTCGTTACCTATCGGATAAAAATTCAAAGAACGCGCTACCCCCGAAATGGTCGGATAGAAATGGTCATTATAACGGTTTCCCACCACTTCCTGCAAAACAATCGCCATCTTCTCCTGGTCTATTAGATTGGAAGTAGCTGTCATATAAGCCTTGCTGTCCCGATAAAAGACAGAGGCATAGACTGCCTTTATAGCGTCGCTCAAAGTCCGGAGCATATCATATTTATCCTCCAGCTTCGGAACCATATAGGTTGAATAAATCCCGGCAAAAGGCTGATAATGGGAATCTTCCAGCAAACTGGACGAACGAACGGCTATCGGGCTTTTCACAATATCGAAAAAAGCCATCAAATCCTCAATCAGCCGGGCCGGCAGACTGGCACGGAGGAAATATTTCAGTATCGTTTCGTCGTCTGTTTCCCCCAAAGCAATCGGATATAACCCATTCGTTTCCATAAACTCATCGAAAATATCCGTACAAATCACGACTGTCTTGGGAATAGTCACACCAAAATTATCGTACTCCAGCTTCGGATAACGCTTCACCATTGCCCCGATAAAGGCCAGTCCTCTCCCTTTTCCTCCCAACGAACCATCGCCGATACGGGCAAAATTACTATATTCATCGAAACGGTCTTTCTGGTAAACGGCAACTACTCCGGAGTTTTTCATCCGGCGATATTGCACTATCAAATCGAATATCAGCTTCCGGGCCTCATCCATATCTTTATAGTCACTCACATCCACACGCTTCAACACTTCTGCGGGAGGAAACATGGCACGTGAATAAAAGAAACGGGAAAAATGATTGCGGGATAGATGATAGACCAGCGAATCGTCCGGTATCTGGAACACTTTCTTTTGCAGGTCTTTCAAGTCTTTGATACGCATTATCTCTTCTTTGGTTTGCGGATTGAGGATAACAAAATCACCGAAGCCGAAACGCTGCATAATCTTCTTTCGAAGGTCCTGCGGATAACTCTTCGAGTTTTTATCGATAAAAGATGCGCCCAATTCCTTGGCATATACTTTGTTGCTTGCTTCAGAAGACTCTAGAACAAAAGGAATAATCAGCCCGGTTTTTCGTACATACTGCCCGAACTTATACCCGGCATACGGGTCTTTCACCCCATCGTGCATAAAGCTCATATCCGAAATAATCCCCAACATATTATCCCGATACTGGTTGAAAATACGAATCGCCTCTTCATACGTACGTGCCAGCTTAATCTTCGGACGCCCACGCATACGAAGCGTACGCTGATGGTCGTTCAAGGCTTCCTTGGCAAACATCTGGCTCTGTTCCAACACAAACTTATACAAATGAGGCAAAGCCGACGAATAAAAACGAATCGAATCTTCCACCAACAGGATAATTTGCACCCCAACGGCCGTATCATCCGGCGCGTTCATCTTATCCTCTACCAGCTTGATAATAGCAAGCAATAATTCCGAATTTCCCAACCAACTGAAAACATAATCAATCGCACTCAAGTCCTCGTTAGCTATTCGTTTGGAAACTTCTTTGGAGAAAGGAGTAAGTACAACAATCGGGATATTGGGATAATGAATCTTTATCTCTGTAGCCGCCGCGAAAATGTCCCGGTTATCCATATTCGGCATGCAGATTATCAATTCGAAATTACGGTCTTTCAGTTCGGCCAGTGCCTCCTCTTCGGTAGTCACCTGCATAAAACGAGGCGGATAACGAAGACTTAGTGAAGTATATTCGTTAAATATCTGTTCATCCACACGCCCATCGTCTTCCAACATAAAGGCATCATATTTAGTAGCAATAAGCAATACATTATAGATACGCTTATTCATCAGATTGGCGAATGATGTGTCTTTAAACACAAGGTTCTTAAAGTCAGGTATTCCGCTCATAATGATTTTATAGAATTAACAGCCCCAAAAGTAAGGAAAAAAACGATTGGAATTATCAAAATGTCACTACTATAGCGACTAAACCGGATTAATATGGCGGGTAAAATAAATTACCCGCACATGTAACCCTTTTTAACGTATCGTTTCGATTGTAAAATACTCAAAGGATGAACATTCTGTCAATTGCCGGAGATGTAGAGAAAAGCTCCTTATATTTATTATTACAAACTGTGTTCAAAAACATAAACTCAGCTATCAAAAAGTAAGCAAAATACTTGTTCAATCCAGGTTATTACCTACATTTGTAATCAGAATGTTATCTCTAAAAGAAATGATATACTATGAAGACTGAATTAATTTTATCTGCACTGGAAGCAAAACATCCGGGAGAAAAGGAATATTTGCAAGCAGTGAAAGAAGTTCTTCTATCGATTGAAGAAGTGTACAACCAGCATCCCGAATTCGAGAAGGCTAAAATTATCGAACGCTTGGTTGAGCCGGAACGCATTTTCACTTTCCGTATACCTTGGGTAGACGACAAGGGGGAAATACAAGTGAACTTAGGATATCGCGTACAGTTCAACAACGCGATTGGTCCGTATAAGGGAGGTATTCGTTTCCACCCGTCCGTAAACTTATCTATTCTGAAATTCTTGGGTTTTGAACAGACATTCAAAAATGCCTTGACGACCCTTCCCATGGGGGGAGGCAAAGGAGGTTCCGATTTTGCTCCGCGTGGAAAGAGTGATGCTGAGATTATGCGTTTTTGCCAGGCATTCATCCTCGAACTATGGCGCAATTTAGGACCGGATCGCGATGTTCCCGCAGGAGACATTGGTGTAGGCGGCCGAGAAGTGGGCTATATGTATGGAATGTATAAAAAACTAGCGCGGGAAAATACAGGTACTTTTACAGGTAAAGGTATGGAGTTCGGAGGCTCAATCCTTCGACCGGAAGCAACAGGTTTCGGAGCTTTGTATTTTGTCCATCAGATGCTGGAAACTCACGGCATAGATATTAAAGGAAAGACAATAGCCGTTTCTGGTTTCGGAAACGTAGCTTGGGGAGCGACAATAAAAGCAACAGAGCTGGGAGCCAAAGTGGTAACCCTTTCCGGTCCGGACGGTTACATTTACGACCCGGATGGTATTTCGGGAGAAAAGATTGATTATATGCTGGAACTCCGCAATTCAGGCAACGATATCGTAGCTCCTTATGCCGACGAATTTCCTAATGCGACTTTCTATCCCGGCAAAAAGCCCTGGGAACAGAAAGTGGATATCGCCCTCCCGTGTGCAACACAGAACGAACTGGATGCTGATGATGCCCGCAAGCTGATTGCCAACAAGACTTTATGCGTAGCCGAAGTATCCAATATGGGATGTACGGCAGAAGCTGTCGACCTGTTCATCGAACACAAACAACTATTTGCTCCGGGTAAAGCCGTCAATGCCGGTGGTGTTGCTACTTCCGGTCTGGAAATGACACAGAATGCGATGCATATTTCTTGGACTGCCGCAGAGGTGGACGCCAGACTTCATCAGATTATGAGTGCAATTCACGAACAATGTGTCGAACATGGTAAGGACGGGGAATACATCAATTATGTAAAAGGCGCAAATATCGCCGGCTTTATGAAAGTAGCCAAGGCTATGATGGCACAAGGTATCGTATAAATAACAACCGCTATATAAAAGAATTCATCTTTTATTCTTGCAAATATCAAAAAGAAGAGGATACATCACAATAGACGCATCCTCTTCTCTTTTTGTTCAAGTAAACTTATTTCTTCGTGATATAATCAGCAATCCAGTCTCCAACTTCGCTTGTTGAATAAGATTTAGCTCCGTCTGCGATATCTTCCGTAACAAAACCGGCAGCCATAGAAGCAGCAACAGCTTCACGTATCAATGCACCTTCCTCCATCAGGTTAAAAGCATATTCAAACATTAAAGCGCCGCTCAAAATGGTAGCCAACGGATTAGCTATATTCTTACCGGCAGCCTGTGGCCACGAACCATGAATCGGTTCGAAAACGGAAGTATGGACACCTATCGAAGCAGAAGGAAGCATGCCCAATGAACCGGTAATAACAGATGCTTCATCCGTCAGGATATCACCAAACATATTTTCCGTTACCATTACATCAAAGCTTTTCGGCCATTGAACCAAGCGCATGGCAGCATTGTCCACAAACATAAACTCGGTTTCCACATCCGGAAATTCTTTCGCAATCTCCTGTGCAACCTGGCGCCACAAGCGGGAAGTAGCAAGCACATTTGCTTTATCCACAACCGTCACTTTCTTACGACGTTTCTGTGCATACTGATAGGCCAAGCGAACGATACGATCAATTTCTTCCCGGCTGTAAATGCAAGTATCATAGGCGGTATTACCATCTTCACTTCTTCCTTGAGGACGACCGAAATACATTCCGCCCGTCAACTCACGGATACACATAAAATCAGCACCTTCCACCAATTCGGCACGTAAGGGAGATTTATGCAGTAATGAAGGAAAAGTCGTCACAGGACGGATATTGGCAAATAATCCCAATTTCTTGCGCATACCCAACAAGCCCTGCTCAGGACGCACTTTTGCCGATGGGTCATTATCATACTTCGGAGAACCTATAGCACCAAAATACACAGCATCGCTCTGCATACAAAGTTCATGGGTTTCGTCAGGATAGGGATTTCCCACAGCATCAATAGCGCAGGCACCAACCAAAGCTTGTTTGTAACTCAAGTCATGGCCATATTTCCGGCAGATAGCCTTCACCGCTTTCATTCCTTGCTCAATGATTTCGGGACCAATTCCGTCACCAGGGAGCAATGCAATATTCAATTTCATATAAATAATTAGTTAATTTGAAAATAAACCCATATACCAATGCTGCCACATTATTTTAATCAGGAAGGCACACCGACATATAGGAACATTATTCTTATTCTCTCTTAAAATATACATACTTAGGTTCCGTAGGGACATAATTGTCGTCTTCCCACAGAGTACTTGTTATCATCAAATCCGCACTGTAACGATTACAAGCGATAGGAACATTATGAACACGGCACTGGCGAAGTAACATTTGAATGTCGGCCTCGTGAGGTTGTGGGTTCAAATCGTCAATCAGAAAAACAGCCAAGTCTATTTCCTTACGGACCACCATCGCTGCTATTTCGGCATCTCCTCCTAACGGACCGGAATGCATGCAGGTAATATCTGCCTGAATACCCTTTTCTTCCATTGCCCCTCTAACCAGATTTCCTGTCGTCCCGGTACAAACAATGTAGTGATGAGAGAGAAATTCAGCATTGTGAACCGCCCATTCTACCATGTCAGCCTTACGGTTGTCGTGCGCTACAAGCGCAATTGTTAACTTCTTCATACCATTAAATTATTAATTTACCAATATATGAGACTATAAAAAGAACCCGAACATATCTTCATTAGTTCAATCTATTAGTTTATTATCATTGTTCAATCTTATTCAGCATCTTTAGCGTAGCCTTAATAGCCGCTTCCGTCTGGTCGGCATCAAGACCGCGGGTCTTAAAGTCTACTCCGGCATAATTCCAACTGATTATGGTCTGCACAAAAGCATCCGTTCGTCCTCCGGGAGGAATAGATACGGAGTAATTGGTCAGCATCGGGAAAGGACGCCCCAAATCGGAATAAATTTTCCGGAGAGCACGCACAAAAGCATCATATTGTCCATCACCGGAAGCTGACTCTTCATAGGCTTCACCGTTAATCTCTATCTTCAGAGTTGCAACGGGTTTCAAGCCCTGCGCCAAAGATAAAGAATAATTCAATATCCGGATACGCTGATCCGTTACAGTATCATGATGAAGGACGTCACTGATGATATAAGGGAGATCTTCTGTCGTAACCATTTCTTTTTTGTCTCCCAATTCAATGATGCGTTCGGTAACTTTACGCATCGAATTCTCATCTATATCGATGCCTAAAGCATCCAAGTTCTTACGAATATTCGCCTTTCCTGATGTTTTACCGAGAGCATATTCGCGGACACGACCAAAACGTTCGGGCAACAAATCATTGCAATACAGATTATTTTTACTATCACCATCCGCATGAACACCGGCACATTGTGTAAAAACATGCTCCCCGATAATCGGCTTATTAGGAGGAATATGGACACCGGAAAAAGTTTCAACCAAACGGCTGGCATAATTTATTCTCTCTTCCCGAAGTGTCATCTCCACTCCCAACTGATCTTTCAAAACAGCAAGCACACTGCTAAGAGGTGCATTACCGGCACGTTCACCCAGCCCGTTCAAAGTTGTATGTACACCGGTGATACCGGCCCGGACAGCAGAATAGACATTGGCTACAGCCAAATCATAGTCATTGTGGGCATGAAAATCGAATATCAAATCCGGATAACGAGTCACCATTTCCTTGCAATACTCGTATGTATTATTTGGATTCAAGATACCCAACGTATCAGGCAGCATAAAATGACGTACCGGCAAATCTCTGAGAGCTTCGATAAATTGAAAAACATATTCCGGAGTATCCTTTATACCGTTAGACCAGTCTTCCAGGTAAACATTCACCCCTATCCCTTTTTCCGTAGCAAGATTAATGACAGAACGAATATCAGCAAAATGCTGCTCAGGCGTTTTACGAAGCTGCTCCGTCACATGTTTGTAAGAGCCTTTGCAAAGCAAGTTCACCATACGACATCCGGCAGCCTCAATCCAATTGAGCGACACGTCACCATCTACAAAACCGAGAACCTCCAGTTTATGGATATTTCCGGTACGCTCTGCCCAGGAAGCCACACGCTTCACGGCCTCAAACTCTCCGTCCGAGACACGCGCAGAAGCAATCTCGATACGGTTCACACCAAGGTCCAGCAATGCCTGTGCAATGCTAAGTTTCTCATGCGCAGCAAAAGAAACTCCCGATGTCTGTTCCCCGTCGCGCAGGGTGGTATCCATTATTTCTATCATAATTTGTTTTATTTATCACGCCATTATTTTCTATTCGCTTCAAATGCTTCTATTTTCGATTTGTTCGCAAGAAGATAATCTATATCATCCAAACCATTTACCAGACAATCTTTCTTATAGGCATTAATTTCAAAATGTTCACTTTTACCGGTTGCTTTATTCGTAATAGTCTGCGCCGGCAAGTTGACTTCTACCTCCATCTTCGGATTGGCATAGATAGATTCGAAAAGCTCCGCCAAAAACGGTTCACTCACGACAACCGGAAGAACAAAATTATTTAATTCATTGTTTTTATGGATGTCAGCAAAAAAGCTGCTGACTACAACCCGAAAGCCATAATCGGCAATTGCCCAAGCAGCATGTTCACGACTGGAACCGGAACCAAAGTTCTTTCCGGCAACCAATATTTGTCCCCCGTAAGTCGGGTCATTCAGCACAAACGACTCTATCTTGTTTCCCTGTTTATCATATCGCCAGTCGCGGAAAAGGTTTTCTCCGAAACCTTTCTTATCGGTAGCTTTCAGGAAGCGGGCGGGAATAATCTGATCTGTATCTACATTCTCTAGCGGAAGAGGAACACAGGTGGAAGTTATAATATTGAATTTCTGTTTCATTGCTTCTTATCTGATTTTATTGTTTTTACTTTATTTCTTAATAACAATCACTAATGCACAAACAAATTACATGAATGTGCGTGGGTCTGTGATTTCACCGGTGATAGCAGCCGCAGCAGCAACCAGCGGTCCCGCAAGAATTGTACGCGCACCTGGTCCTTGACGTCCTTCAAAGTTTCGATTACTTGTAGATACTGCATATTTGCCAGCTGGTATTTTATCATCATTCATCGCCAGACAAGCCGAACATCCGGGCTGACGTAACTTAAATCCGGCATCTTCGAATATTTTATCCAAACCTTCTTGGCGAATCTGAGTATCCACCATCCAAGACCCGGGAACAAGCCACGCTGTAACATGTTCTGCCTTTTTACGTCCTTTCACAATAGATGCAAATGCACGAAAATCCTCAATGCGCCCATTTGTACAAGAGCCTAAAAACACATAATCTATTTTTTTACCCAACAAAGACTCACCCGGTTCAAAGCCCATATAAGCCATTGATTTTAAGAAAGAACTTTTCTCTACTTCATTCATGCCTTCTGTTACCGGAATGGTATCCGTAATACCCATTCCCATACCCGGGTTGGTTCCATAAGTAATCATCGGTTCAATATCGGCAGCATCAAAAACAACCTCTTTATCGAATACGGCATCCTCATCACTTTTCAAAGTTTTCCAAAAAGCAACAGCCTTATCCCATTCATCCCCTTTCGGTGAATTTTCCCGTCCTTTCAAATAGGCAAAAGTCGTTTCGTCCGGAGCTATCATACCGCCACGAGCACCCATTTCAATAGAAAGATTACACAGCGTAAAACGTCCTTCCATTGTCAGACCTTGAACTGCAGAACCGGCGTATTCCACGAAATAACCGGTAGCGCCACTGGTCGTAACTTTCGACATAATATAAAGTGCCATATCTTTTGCTGTAACACCTTTACCCAAAGCACCTTCCACCCGGATACGCATAGTTTTCGGCTTTGCCTGCAAAATACATTGGGAAGCCAAAACCATTTCTACCTCGCTGGTACCAATACCGAAAGCTACAGCTCCGACAGCTCCGTGAGTAGATGTATGGGAATCGCCACAGACAATAGTCATTCCCGGTAAAGTAAGTCCACGTTCCGGACCTACCACATGGATGATACCATTCTTTTCATGCATCATGCCGTAATGGGTCAAACCAAATTCTATGGCATTTTTAGCTAATGTATCAACTTGAGTACGGGATACCGGGTCGTCAATCGGTTTATCCTGATCGTGCGTGGGCGTATTATGGTCCGGCATACAATAGATACGTTCCGGACGAAGCGGTTTTAAACCACGGGCACGCAAGCCGGCAAAAGCCTGAGGGCTGGTTACTTCATGACAATACAGCCTGTCTATATACAGCTGTGTAGGCCCGTCTTTCACTATCGTGATTACGTGGGCATCCCAAATTTTATCGAATAATGTATTCATATTATATGCTTTTTCAGAACAACAATAACAATCATGTTATCGATGTTCCAAGTCGTTTATTATTTTACAAATTTATTGATTGCATCGATAAATGCTTCAACTGAAGCAGCAATAATGTCGGTATTGGCAGCAAAACCATAATAATTATTACCATCATATTCGACCTGCATGTGTACTTTTCCCATATCATCACTACCTTTGTTAATAGCCTGTATCAAAAACTCCTGAATAGTCATGGTACGGTGAATGATAGATTTGACAGCTTTAATCGCAGCATCCACAGGACCATTACCGGAAGCGGCAGCTTCGAATTTCTCACCGGCAATATCCAGACAAACACTGGCTACAGATTGCAGACCGACACCGGAAGTTACTTGCAGATATTCCAGTTTGATACGGTGCGTTGCTGTACGGTCTTTACCGGCAAGCATCAATACATCATCATCGTTGATATCTTTCTTACGGTCAGCCAATTTCAAAAATTCTTCGTAAACCTTATCCAGTTTTTCCTGTGATAATTCAACTCCCAGAACATGTAAACGATGTTTCAAGGCGGCACGCCCGCTACGAGCAGTCAAAACAATCGCATTATCATCGATACCCACATCTTTCGGGTCGATGATTTCATAACTTTCCCGATTTTTCAAAACGCCATCCTGATGGATACCGGAGGAGTGTGCAAAAGCATTTCGTCCCACAATTGCTTTGTTCGGCTGAATGGGCATATTCATCAGGCTGGAAACCATACCACTGACACCATATATCTTGGTTGTATTTATATTTGTGATGATATTACGTTCTTTATGGCTTTTAAAAATCATCGCAATTTCTTCCAAAGAAGTATTACCCGCACGTTCGCCGATACCATTCATTGTTACTTCCACCTGACGGGCTCCGTTCAAAACCCCCTGTACCGTATTGGCGGTTGCCATTCCAAGGTCATTATGACAATGCGTAGAGATAATCGCATTTTCTATACCGTCTACATGGTCCATCAAATATTTTATCTTTGCTCCATATTCATCTGGTAGACAATATCCGGTAGTATCCGGAATGTTCACCACCGTAGCACCGGCTTTTATAACAGCTTCAACTACACGAGCCAGATATTCGTTGTCGGTACGTCCGGCATCTTCGCAGTAAAACTCAATATCTTCCACATATTTTTTCGCATATTTTGTAGCAGCGATAGCACGTTGCAAAATTTCTTCTTGATTCGAATTAAACTTATATTTAATATGGTAATCAGATGTTCCGATACCTGTATGGATACGTCCTCGTTTCGCATATTTCAAAGCTTCGGCTGCCACATCTATATCTTTTTCTACTGCACGTGTCAAGGCGCAAATCGTAGGCCAAGTTACAGCTTTAGAAATTTCAACTACACTATTGAAATCACCGGGACTCGATACCGGGAAACCTGCTTCTATCACATCAACGCCCAATTCTTCAAGGGCTTTAGCCACCTGAATCTTTTCAATACTATTCAGCTGGCAGCCCGGCACTTGCTCACCATCACGCAATGTGGTGTCGAAAATAAATAATCTGTCTGACATAGTCTTTATCATCTTAAATTTGTTAGTTTCTATTTCTTATTTATGTAATAATGAAAAAAGCCTCTCTCACAAGGAAGTGAGAAAGGCTCTTCTATTTTAATGCTCAGCAAAAGCATACACAGTCTCACTTCCTATCCCGTTCCCAGAGTAGAATAATATTTAGAGAAATAATGAGACTATTTAGCATTTCCTGTTTCATCTTGTCTTTTCCATTTGAACGCTGCAAAGATACAGCCTTTTTTTTAACCTCCAAATATAATTAGAAGTTTTTTCTATATATTTTCTTATAAAACGTAAGCCAGAGAGAGACCATAGGCTTCAATCCGTAAGTTTTTTCCTCTTTATCTCTTTACTGAGAATTGATCTAAAACTTTCCCGTCTACATCTATCACCTCAATTTTTAATTCCGTGGGATTAGCCGTAGCTTTCAATATTGCTGTATTGGAATTAACAATAATCGGGAATGGAGTCTCTTTTGTTGCCTTCTGATGAATAAAACGATGTAAATGACCACAAAGCATAAGATCCGGTTTTGCATCGCGCAACAATGGCATAAATTTATTTTCCACTTCCAAATTACCATGCCATCCCCCCATAGGTGGAATATGAGCAACTACAATTTTAAAAGGAGCCTCTTTATATTCTTTACTATCCAGAACCTGACGCAGCCATTCCGCCTGTTCCGTCCGATATTCATCATATACGGTTATACCGGCATATTCAATATCCGAATCCGGCTTATCCTCCCCTGTATCCAAAATAACAAAACAAATCGGTCCCTGACGGAAAGTATAATAGATATTTTCTTCTTTAGGAGAAAAATAACGCTGGAATTCAGTGGCAAAAGCTCCCCGGGTTTCATGATTACCCCGTGTATAGTACATAGGGACTCTGGATGCGAACAATCTGGTAGCCGTATCCATGAAACCGTCAAAAATATGTTTTTCTTCATTAAAGACAGAAACCATATCCCCATTGAAAATAATAAAATCCGTATTTTTCAAATCACATTTGGAAACCAGCTTCTCCAAAACATCATTATTGCCATGTATATCATTTACCATAGCAAAAGAGGTATTTTTATTTGCCGGATCACTCGTTTTAAAAACCAATGGTTCCCTTGAATAAACATCTGTAGATGCATAATACCCGTAAATAACTTGATGTGCAACATGACTCAGTACTTCCTGAACAAAAACACGATAACGGTAATTTGTCCCCGGTTTAAGTCCCTTAATTTTCACTGCATGAATGGTTGATGTATTTTTCACTCCATTCTTAGCATCAAAATAGCGAGGACGTTCAGTAGCATAAAAGTCAGAATTATCATCCGGAGCCAATTCGACCCATCCTACAGACGGCTTATCGGAAAGCCATACAATCGTAACTTCTTCAGATCCTAGATTTTGTAAATAAGGACCATGCAGCAATCTTATGCCCTCCTGAGCATATGCAGGCATACTCAACAACAGAATTAAGAACAACAGCAGATTTTCTCTTTTCATACTCTTATTTATTAAATAGAACAGACGCCGCTAAGTTAAGAAATTAGATCGAAGCATTATAATCTTTTCTCGTTTACTTTGCTCAAGTGTTGAATAACAACACCAAAACATACTTTTAATAACGACTGTTTCCGGAATTTTAGAGTTCCAAAAATTACAATTTAGGTATTTCCCAACAGTTTCTTCTATACCCTTGTCCTTTATTGACAAACAAGATGGTGGTCCGTGAATAGTATAATGAATTTTGTGACTCTCTTATTTATTAAGGCTTTGTACTTTTCTTCAATAATTTCTCTATCTCAACATTATAATTTTTTATTTTCCCTGTCACAAATTCCGGAATATTATACGATTTGTCTTGAATAATAGAATAAGTACTGTTTTTTTGTGGCAAGAGGAAAGGTTTAGCCATAATACCTTCAGAATTCACATGGGCCAAATAGAGGCGCGTATATAACCCATCATCCCGACGACTACTAAAAATAATCCATTTCCCATTGGAAGACCAAGTATGATAGCTTTCAGTTTCCGGAGAATTCAATATAGATACATCTATGGCTCTTTTCTCTTCCAAATCATACATTTTTAAATCAGCCTCTTTATGCCAGATGGAAAAATTACCATATTCATGTTGGGTATATAATAAATAACGTCCATTAGGTGATATTCGGGGGAAAGAGGTACTATAATTATTAGATGAAGCCCGGATAATTGTATCGACCTGCTTGCTGTACATTTTGTTATCCAAATCAAGCGATATGGAACAGATATCATATTTAACTTCTGTAATGGAGTCAGGAAGAGTAACAGAACGGGCAGTACAGAAATATAACTTTTTCCCATCAGGCGAAAAGGTTGGGAATGTTTCAAAAGACTTCTCTGACATTAGTGTGGGAATGGTTATCAATTCATTAGTCCTGACATCAACTATGACAATATCAGACCATAGATCCCATACTTCGATACGATTTGTATTCTTTGAATGTACACTTTGTACAGTCTTATTTACAGAGAAAGCTATATAATTGCCAGATGGATGCCAAGAAGGATAAACGAGACTTTGTACTTTTTCATTGTAATGAGTATTCAATTTCTTTAAAATGCCATCTTTAACCAGAATACTTCCTCCCGGTCGTTGATGAAAAATAAACTCTTCAGGATTTCCGTGGTTTGTAGTATGGCAGTTAATACAATAATGAGTCATACTTTTATTTTCACAAATAGGCGTTTCTTCATAGGATGATAAACAACGTTGATAAATACCCATAGAATTCCAAACTTCATATCCCGGAGCTATTAAACGATAAGTAATATATGGATCTATTTCATCTTCAGAGATAAAGATAGGGAATGAACGAAGTTGTGTCCAGTCCCCATTCTTTTTAGCAAAAACATCTACCCAAATTGTATCTCCGGACATCACCAACTTCTTCCATTTACGCAAAGAGATAGAAATATCCTTCTCTTTTATCGATATGGAATAATTTTCTGTATGTAAAATTGTTTTAATATCAGATTCTGTTGTATTGATTATAAATGATAAAGGAGCAATATTACGAGGTATTGTAACTTTCTCATAATCCGGATAGATAAATGTACGAGAATATTGTTCCAATACACTCACAGGAGTTTGATTGCAAGCACATAAGAAACCTACCACCAGTAGTATCCAATATTTATTCATGTTCTATTTTTGTAAAATGAAAATAATACCAATAACTATCTTTATATTGTGAATGTAACCATTTTTGTTTTTCTGCAGAATTCCTTCCACTACTGTAAACCATGGAGTACATTTCAAAATCATTTTTGATATTTTCCGGTACCGAATACCGAGTTAATACATCCGGGACACTTGGTGCACAAGCCATAAGCGCCTGATAATATAAATCCGGTATATTTTGAAAACTTGTATCTTTATTATAGAAATCAAACCAATTCAGGAAACCAGGTAAATCTTTGTCCAGTAAAAGAGAGCATAAAACAAAATCTCTCAATTTCTTATCTTTTTTGTCTAATCCGGCCAATATGTATAGTTCATTTGAATAGGTGAAATGATTTTCCTTTTCCTTGAATCTTTCTTTTCCTTTATATTCGGGATCATTTCTCATGGTCAACGTATCAGATAAATAAAGATATTGTTTGTCTGCCCATTTTTTATATGAAAATGTTTGTTGTAAATAATAAATGTATTTGGCAGCTACATTCTTTTGACCTTGTAAAAGATTTGTTTTGACTAACATTTTTAATGTTTCAGGGAAACCCATTGTAACAGAATTGACATTTCCTTCGAATGCGTATTTTTGTGCAAAAGCAATATCGCCATAATGATAACAAACTTTTTGCAAGACAAAAGCAGTCGGAACAATCCTGTCCCAAGGGGCGTATAGACCATATTTCCCTTTTTGTGTATAGCAAAGAAGAGAATCGGCCAATATTCCTTTTTCTGCAAGTGCCAGATTCTGGTAATTCAAACAGTTATAATTATTATTCAAGGGATGTTCCTTACAATAACCCAATATATCATCCCATTTTTCATGTGTAGCGTAGTAATGTAGTTGTTTAAAAGGGAGCGACCAATTGTCATCATATTTGGGTAAGAGATAGATAACGATACCTCCAAGAAGTAATATTTGTATTATTGTTTTTATGAGACTCTTCCGAATAAGTTTAAAGGTCTGTTCTAATAGAGGATTGAATAAAATAGCCACTGGCAATAATATCCAGGCTGCATATTTAGTCCAGCCGGGAATAATTCGCAATGAACATACTCCGTCAATATTAATGTATATCCGGAATGCACCTTCTCCGGCAAAGATATAAACTAAAAAGCCACATATAGTAATTATAAATAGAGGGAATAAACTTTTCCCTTTATTTAATCCATGTCGTTTTAATTCGATTGCGCATACCACAACAAAGAATAGTGTCTGAAAAGGCGCAGCTATCCAAAATAAAAAAAGGCCTGATAATAGAACAATCAGCAATCTTATTTTAAATAATTTAGTCTGTATTCTATAATAAATTAAAAGTGCAATCAAGCAAAACAAATAACCGATAATTCCTTTTAGATAAAAATTAATATCTAAAAAGTTAACAAATAAAAAGAAGACAATCATACATTCAAAGATAAAACAAGACTTATTTTTATCTTCGATTAGTTTACGAATACAAACTCCGGTTATTGTTAATAAAATAACAATGAGTATATTACCTACATAATTGATTTTAAAAAACTGAATAAGATATTCACCAATATACTCTACAAGTCCTCCAGGAGTAGAGAGTAACTGCATCGCATACTCTTTTGTAAAAATGAATAATTGTAATTGTTCCAAGAAGAATATATGATATTGGTATCGAAATTGTAACATCGCTACTGTGAACAACATTCCGACTATTATTATTATCCAATTTTGTTTTCCTTGCTGTATGTCGTTATTTTTATCCATTAAAAGATATACACTTGTCATTCAAAAATCTAAACTATACAAACACTAAAAGTTAAGTAGACAAAGGGATTGCGTCAAAATAACGCAATCCCTTACAGTTTAATCTACATTGGCTACAAATTGATTGTATATCATAATACTACCATTCAATAGCTTGATCCTCATCCGGAATTTGAGTATTAATCTTACGCTCCATAGTCATGCTACCGCTAGCTTTATAAGCAATACGGGTACCAGGTACAGATGTATAATCCTCAAATGAATATGCCAACTTTAACGTTACATAACGGTGCAATAAATAAGGCAATGTATCGTCCACTCTTTCTGTAACTTCATACGTAGGAGTTCCGTCTACTTCCAGTTTAATATTCGGGTCCTCTGCTTTAAGAGTTAATGTCCCGTCCTCATTGAAAGTAGCCATTATCTTGTAACAGTGCCGTTCCAATAAGTCTTCGTCTTGCAAACCTGCATAGAAGAAAATTGTCTTGTCATCTACGACATAACTGCTACGAGTATTTATGGTCATCGGGTCACTGGATGTTCCTTCTACATAAACATTCACGTTTCCGGAAGTATATACTCCCGAATAGTCATTGAAGGGAATGACACGAAGAATCGCCTTACTGTAGTTTTTACGGGGATTCGCCACATAATTGTATGAAGGGTCATTTTTAATAGTTAGGGGTAATACCCATTTGTCTACTAAATCAATTTCTCCCAAAGTAAAGTTTAAATCCAATAATACTACATCTTCTCCTGCGGGAATCAATGTCGTTTCTGCAAATTCATACTGGTCATCCTCCAATACCCGATAATACAGGTCTTCGCGCAGATTGTAATGTTCTTTGTTGATATTGGCCAATGTGTCCAGATCCAATCCGACATGGACATTCAGGTCATTATCGTGACTTGTTGAACCACTGACGATAATTGGTAACTTATAGGTTACTTTTCCTCCCGGATTATACCGGATGTAAATGCTGGTAGAACCAACAGCCAAATCTATAGGTGCTTTAAAAGACACATAATGTTCGAATTGTTCGTCTTCCCATTCCTCATTGCAGGAACTAAACATGAACAATACGGCAATTGCAATCAAATATTTATAAAATATGTTCTTCATAATTCAATATAATTTTAGATTAATCATAAGTATCCCACCCTGGGTTTTGTACCAAACGCTGGTTACGTTTTAATTCTTCTTTCGGAATTGGCCAGAAATAGGTCTTTTCCGTAAAATTAGTAGGTAGGAATGTTACAGCTACCGGTGTATGGAACAACTCTGCCTGATCTTGTGTCATAAGCGTATTACAACCATATATAGGGGTTGATTCTTCTACCGGAGCATCCAGCCAGCGACGTAAGTCATAATAGCGATGTCCTTCACACATGAATTCAATCTGCCTTTCGCGTTTCAGAAGTTTTCTGAGTTCTTCTTTATTGCCATAGGCTTCGTCCGGATAATCAGGAAGGCCGGCACGGATACGTATCGGATGAATTCCTTTTTCCAGTTCATGAATGTCGCGACTGACAGCATGAGTTTTTGTCCCGTCCCAAGAAGGTATTTGATAGCTGCCGTTTAATTCGTTTAAAGCTTCGGCATAACTCAAAAGGATGTCGGCATAACGCATATCAGTCGGTACTTTGGGAGAAATGGATCCACCTTCATCTTGCGAATCCGAAGGTTTTACATACTTTTTAATTCCGATACCGGTGATTTGCCAGTTGACGGTATTGTTGCGTCCGTCCTGTAATCCGCGGTAATACCAGATTGCTTGATTCCTACGTTCTTGTTTGGTTGAACTTAAGAAATTCCACATAGACCCATTGAAAGCGACTGAAGCATAAAAACGAGGTTCGCGATTGGCATATTGCAAGGAAGTCCCGGCTACTAACGGTTTATATTTCCCAGCATCCACATCTTCCTGGGTAACGAAACCTTTTAAACGTTCACTACCATTTCCGCGCCCCATTTCTTTGTCTTTACCCGGACAATCCTTGCCGTCTAACATGTAGTAGGCATCCACTTGTTTTTGAGTAGTTCCATGACAGTTCCATCCTTTTGTATAACGAGGCAATTGATGGAGAACCATATCACTAATACCTGAAAATTGATTTTGTCCACGAGTAAAAATAAGTTCCGGATTGGCATAAGCATTCAATTCGCCATTGAATACGGAACGATATGATTCAAACGGGTCGATATCGGCATATCCGTTCGGCCAGTTCTGTTTTGAGAACTCTCCGTCATCAAAAGGTTGGATGGTGGCTGGATAGTCCGGACCTCCGGATACACGGCTGTTCGCTACGTATAAATCATATTGGTTTAACTCCATTACATCCCGGGCTGCAGCTGCCGCTTTTGCCCATCTGGCTTCATCATACTCTGCCGGTAACAAGCGCTTTCCTTCATGGTCAACCAGTTGACTGGCATACGCACTGTTATTACCATTCATTAACGGACTGGCTCCATACAAATAGGCTTTTGTCCGTACGGCAAGTGCGGCTCCGCGGGTTGGACGGGCAATTGTCCGCAGGTCGCGTTTGAGAGGCAGATCTTTGGCTGCCAGTGCCATTTCTGTGGCTATAAATTCTACACATTCCTCGTAAGGACGGCGTGGAACAGCCATTTCGTCATAACTAACCGTTTGGTCCAATTCTTCATCTCCCAACAAAGGTACAGGACCGAATTTGCGTAATAAGGACCAATAGAGATAAGCACGGCAGAAACGAGCTTGTGCCTTGTAGTCCAAAATCTCTTCCGGAGTCATCTCTTTATTTTGGTCGATACGATTCATAAAAATGGTACATTTATTGATACCTTTATATGAATCCATCCAGGAAATATAAAGATAATCGTTAAATTCAGGTTCTTGATATTGCCCGTTTTTCAATTTACTATACTGCGAACCGGCACTAGTTCCCCAATCAGTATAATACATGTCATCACTGGCGAACATTGTTTTTACATGTTCCTTACTGGCCACTTCCTGATTGTATTTTGTCAGATGGAAAAAACAGTCGGCCAACCATTGTTCCGAATAATCCTTGTCTTCGAAAACTTTCTCATAAGTGATGCGATCTTGAAAAAATCGATCCGCATCCAAGTAATTATTACAGGAACTAAACCCTAAGCATACGCCTAAAGCTGCAATTATTGATAAATAGATTTTATTCATATCTTTTCATGATTATAAATTAACAGTGAAACCTACAGATATTGATTTTGCCAAAGGATATTCTGTTCCTTGTAGGGTAGATTGTTCCGGATCCCAAAGTTTGAAACTGGACCAAGTTATCAGGTTGGTTCCAATCAGGAAGAACCGGAGCGTATTCAGATGTACTTTAGCCGTAAGTATTTTAGGAAGTGTGTAGCCAAGTTCAAGGGTTTTCAAACGCAGGTAGGAACCGTTGCGGAGCCACATTGTTGACTGTTGATAGTTATTATCATTCCAACCGTAACTTAAACGCGGATATTTTGCATTAGGATTTTCAGTTGCTTCTGTACCCGAAATATCCCTGGAACTCCAATAATTTCCAACTACATCTGTCATAATATTACCCCATTGCTCTCCGCTGAATGGCATAACAGTCGGCCCACCTATGAAGAAAGAACATTTGCCGGCACCCTGGAAATGAACGTTTATGTCTAACCCTTTCCAACTGGCGGAAGCCCCCATACCATATATAAAGTTAGGCTTTTGAGTTGCACCAATGGCTACACGGTCGCCACTGTTAATGACACCATCACCATTTACATCCTTGTATTTTACGTCTCCCGGCTGTACCGTTCCGAATTCCTGTTTGGGGCTATTACGGATATCGTCATAATCTTTGAATAGACCAATAGCAATTAATCCTTTGGCTTGGTCTACTCGATACCCTCTTTCCATTTGATATTCGTATACGTTGTTTTCTTCATCCTTTTCCAACACCTCATTTTTACTTAAAGTCATGTTTCCACGCAAAGTTAAATCGACTGCTCCGATTTTCGGTTTGAAGGCGAAATTTCCATCCCAACCTGTTGTTTTGACACTTCCTACGTTTCCAAAAGGATTCGCATCAAAACTGGCGGTATAAGGCAAATATCTACGTTCCATAAAAATACCGTCACGTTGTTCATGAAAATAATCTACTGTTAGAGAAAATAAATCCCTGAATAACGACATATCCAAACCGGCATCATGTTTTTTCGCAATTTCCCAAGTTATATTGGGCGATCCCGGTTGAGTATAACGTATACTGCTATATTTATTATCGAAGTTGTAATCACCCCAATTATAATCAGTTCCTCCGGCTCCGATGGTGTAAAGGTAGGGGAAACGTCTATTCATTTGATCATTTCCTACTTTACCCCAGGAATATCGGAATTTGAACATATCCATCCACTTCAGATGATTTTTGATAAACGGTTCTTCTGCTATATTCCAAGCTGCAGAATAAGCCGGGAAGAAACCGAATTGATTTCCGGGTGCGAAATTCTCAGAACCGGTATATCCAAAATTGAAGTTGACAAAATAACGGTTGTTCCAATTATAAGCTACACGTCCGGCTAGACCCAGATGGCGACGGGCAATTGAGTTTTTAACATCTCCGCCGATATTTTGCGTCTGAACTTTCGAATCTTGTGTATATTTCAATGTTCCGCTCAAATTATGTGCATTAAACTGCCGATTGTAATGCATCTCAGCCTCAAAATATTCTTTTCGCTCTCCGTCACTTTCGGAATATTGGGTCATTTCCATTTTTTGGACAACCCGTTTATAAACGATATTTCCATCCATATCACGGAAACGTTCGGCTTTCCACATTTCAGGACGTTTTACGCGACGGATTGTATTTTCATTGTATGTGTCGAAACCAAAACGTCCGATAAAACTTAATCCTTTGGTCAGGAAATCAAGATTTTGTTCCAAGGTTACGTTCGTTTCCACATTATTCCACCAACGTTCGCGATAGCCGGTTTGTGTAGCCAGTACCCAAGGATTCATTTGATAACTGATACCTTCCGAATCTTCCGTATAGCCGTATGCCGGAATATAACCGTTCGAGTAAATAACGGGGCTAGATACAGGATTGTATCCCATGATGGATCGCCAGATATCATTTCCGACGGCTCCCGGTTCATTCTGTTTTTTCAGATACCCGGAAACACCGACTTTTAACAAAGTGGATTTTGTAATGTCGATATCCGCATTCATACGATAATTCCAACGTTTATGATTGGCATTTGTTTGATAGTCACTTTTTAACGTCTGATCCGTCTTATACATACCTTGTTCCTCCAAATAGCTGGCAGAAACAAAATAGCGTGCATTTCTTCCCCCTCCATTCATGTTCAAGGCTGCACGATAGGTCATTGCACCGTCTTTCAACAATAAATCCTGCCAATCCACATTGGGAAGTAAGTCCGGGTCCAATCCCATCCGAAGAACTTCCAGTTCGCTGTCTAAGAATATCGGTTCTTTGTTGCGAGTAATACGAGCTTCATTCATCATAGAGGCATATTGGTAACCATCTACAAAGTCCGGTGTAAAAGTTCGGGTATTGTAGTTGACTTCTACTTTCGCATCAATATTAATTTTACTGTCTTTACCTCTTTTAGTGGTAATCAAAACAACACCATTCGCTCCTCGTGAACCGTAAATGGCAGTTTCTGAAGCATCTTTCAATACTGTAAAAGATTCGATATCCTCAATGTTCAATTCGTTCATATCGCGTTCGAAGCCGTCAACCAAAACTAATGCGCTGCTACCGGCTCCAAAAGTGGAGATACCACGTATCCAGAATTCGGATACGTTTTGTCCCGGCTGTCCGGAAGTCTGCATGGCCATTACACCAGCCACATTACCGGCAAGAGCATTTACCAGATTACCACTTGGGGTCGATTTTAATTGGGCGACATCAATAGTAGTAACCGCACCTGTCACTGTCAGTTTTTTTCTGGCTCCCGTTGCGGTAATGACAACCTCATCAATCGCCTGTGTCTGAGACACTTTCATATTTACATCAACCACTGTCTGCTCCTTTACCAAAACCTCTTGTGTTTCGTATCCGATATAAGAAAAGACTAATCGATTGTATGGTTCCATTTTGATTTTATATTTGCCATCCACATCTGTGATGGTTCCAAGTCCCGGAACATCTTTCACCACAATGTTTACACCAATCAATGGCTCATTATTCTCGTCAAGAACAGTCCCTGTTACTTCTATTTGTTTTTTATCTCCTTGTGCAAATGCGCACCAGCCGATACCAAGCAACATTAAAGTTATAATAAATATTTGTTTCATGTTTCTGTGTCTTTTCATGGTTTGACTTCTGCTTCTTTATCTGATTTAACAGCATCAGTTTCTCCCTCAATGGTGATGCTCCGGATACGGCGATTTTCAGAATCAGAAATATAAAATGTTGCACTTTTTTCGTCATAAGCGATACCTCGAGGTTGATTGAAACGAGCTTCTTTACGTAAATCGCCATCTACATAGCCCCAAACATTACTGTCCAAACCTTCACTTCCACGCCCGGCAACAGTAACTAACATTCCTTCTGGGGTTATTTTTCGGATACTATGAGTTGACCTATCTGCAAAGTAGAAGTCATATACATCACTTTTCCCTTGTTTTACATATTCTTCATTTTTAACAAATACTCCTTGCCAAGGAGAATCAATTCTTGCTTGCGTTCCGACACCATCGAGCCAACCAGGAGACCCATATTCTCCTACAAAAGGTTGTGGTACTTCCAATTGTTTCTTTTCCCAATTGTAGGTACTTTTAACGATAGCATGGAAATTATGTCCTAGCATATAAGCATAATTTCCGGTTGGGTGGAAAATAATACCGATTTCATAGCTGTTTGCCCAAATTTTAAATAGCTCTTTCCGGGGTTGGCCGTCTAATTCATCTCTCCAGATTGAACCACCCTCCCACTGTGAATAGTAAATTTCTCCATTTACCGGGTGTACAGCTGCTCCATTACAGCTACGGGAACGAGTTGCAACTTCAGCTCTTAAAAAATTCTCTTCGCGCTTTAATGCCACATTACTAATACCATCTTCACTTCCCTGGTCGTTACTGACATACATGGTATTTCCATCCGGAGACCATGCAATGGTTCGAGGACGTGCGATATTCATCTGTCCACAAGTAACGACTGTACTGACTTCTCTTTTTTCTAAATCAATCAAACGAATACCCGCATAATCTTCTACCGCATATAGGTGATTGGGATTCTGGGGATCGAAAGACAACCAAGTTGTATATTTGAAACCTGCTTTTTCAAATGGACCGTCAGTTACGGTGTATTCTCCTGTTTCACTTATGGTTCCACAAAGAGTACTAACCATTGATTTTTTTTCATAAGTGAATTTTTCAGAAGCTTCTGCAGTGACGGGTGTCTCATTTTCACCTCCTATCAAAACTTCAATTGTCCCATCGAAAGCACGTTGAGGGACTACACAATAAATACATTCACCATTACTTCCAATTACTTTTGCTTCTAAACCACCGATTTTCACCTTAATCTGCGAAATGTCATCACCAAAGTTTTTTCCGTAAATAAATAAACGAGTACGAGCGGAACCACTCTTTGGCGAAAAGTCTGTAATCTCAACAGCTTTTGAAGGATCGTGACTCTTCGAATCCACTTTGTCTTCTTTGCAACTAAATACAAAGCAAGACATTACAAACAAGAGGAATATCACCATGATATTCTGCTCTGTCTTTTTTTCGTTTTTCTTCATAAAATATTAAATATTAGTTATACATATATAATAAATAGGTATTTTGTAGTTTCTGTTTTACTTTCACAAAAGGTTGCAGTTCTCCTTTTCTATGGTACTATGAATAACATGACTTAAGGAATAATAGACAAATTGTCGTTTGCTTTTTCTCTTTGACTTCATTACTACTAGTTTAAAATTAACAAATATATCAACCTCTTAAAAATGAATATGATAAGAAAGTCTGTAGTTCTATATGAACTATGGTATATAAACACATCTCATTTTGTGGATAAAATTAAATAAAAACATATATTTAAGCAAATAAGCGCCAAAAAGATAACAACATTTAACAAAACAACAATCTCTCCTCTTAATTAAGAAATCTATAATTGAATAAAAAGCTACAAACTTACTATCAAAAAATCACTGGCAATTATACAATGGCTTCAAAAACACCATAGTTCATATAGAACTTGGGCTATACATTTATATAGCAATGTTTTGATTTGTATTTTTTATATAAGAACGCCCAAAATATGTTCCACTTGTCTCATAAACCTGAATAGAACAAAATTTTTCTATAAATCATGACACATCGGTACAAAAAGGATATTGAGTGACAGAAAAAAAACAAAGAGCCGATTGGTAATGCTAATTATACCAATCGGACTATTCAAATTATAGGAGCTTTTTTAGGGACAACTAAGTAACGTCTAACTTTTAGAGCACAACTATACAAATCCCTAATATTTAGCACCACGATAGACAGACCAGCTAAAATATAGACTGGTTCCACTTATTCTCTGTTGTCATTCATATCATATTCGAAAAACTATTTTGTTAGAATGATTAATAGATATCTATATAGTCATAGAATGTCAACTCTACAGTTTCGTAATTATCTTTACTTACGTAAATAGAATGAGTAAATCTCTTATTAGTTGTTTCTGCCCTTACAAAATGGCCATTTTTGTCTGTATATGAAACAGAAACAGCGGCATCATATATAAAATCAACAGAAGTTCCAATTACAACATTTTTACTTGTTGACACATACAAACAGGGGTGATACGAAAGATAACTTATATCTTTTTTACCCAAGGCTGATATTGTAATCTGATCAACTTTTTCAATTACTTCGGTTCCTTCGTCATCATATGTTCTTCTATCATGAGCATTGACATTCAGAAAGACACCTATCCTTGCAGTAAGAGATTCCCCCGTAGTTCCTTCTTCCGGATGATTAAAATCGTAACCGTATTTAACGTTCATATAATAATTAGGGTTATAAGGTACACTCCATAATGTAGCATCTTCTAACGGTCTATTCCCATCAAAGGTCGGAAGAAGTAATAATCTTGCACGGAACTGAACTTCACCCTTTGGCAAAGCCTTTGCATCTAAACTATGCTCCCATTGACCTTTTTGTGGATAAAATGCTTCATTTATAAGTCTATTAAAGATAGTATCTGTATATAGTTCCTCACAATTCCTTTTCTTGGGATTATAATTATACCATTGTGTATCATGTTTCACTCTCCACTGAATCTGAATCTGCCCTATAGAACGGGCTAATGCAGGGCTAACACTTCCATCCTTATTTAAAAGAGGATTGTCTATTCTTAACGCAAAAAACCTTTCTGGAGCATTTGTATATCCTTCATAAACGCTTGGAGCCGGCAAATTCCCGATTTCCGGATAAAATTTGCCAAAAGGATAATCGTCACTCGATAAAAGATTGATACTCAACGTATCTAAAGGGAGAATGCTGTCGTTCATTAATTCAACTTTTGTAACAATCGGTGTCCCTGATGTTAAACTTTGGTCCGGTTCTAATTCTACATCTTGGCTACATGCTACAAATAATAAACAAATACTTGTGGTAAATAATTTTCCTTTCATGATATTCAAATTTTAGATTTAACGATTAATAAAGTCAGGAAAGCAAAAGGATTGGTCATATTGATACAACCCTTTTGCTCATATATGTTATAATAATTATCGAATCAATACCTTGCTACGCGTCCCATCGTTAAGCGTAACAATGTATAAACCTTCCGGCAAGCCGGAAACCTCGTTATAGCCAGCTGATAATTGCACATTACGAACTGCCTGTCCTGCAAAGTTGACAATACGCATACTTACAGTTTCTGATGTCGTGATACAAATACGTCCGTCAAGCACACGGATGTTGTTGGCAACATCAGCAACTTTATCAATAGCAGTCGGCGAAGAGGGAATTTGTACGGTATAGTCCTCTTGGAAAGTCGGTATCAGGAGTTGGTCATTTGCAACACTTGCCGTCCCTTGCCAATAAGTATTATCTCCACCAAAAAGGCCGCTATTTATAGTGGTTACAAAGTCTGATGCAGATAATGCCTGTGCCTGTACTCCCGAGCCTGTACCTTCCAGATAATAGCAGTTGATAAGACCAGCCTCTTCTCCGGCTTTAGTCAGAGATAGAGTTGAATTTCCACTATAATCGTTCCCGGTAATTCCACCTATCGCAGCCTCTTCGGAAACTGCGCTCAGCATACCGGCATTATAGCAGTTTTTGACCAAGGACTCGCTGCCAATATATCCGCTTATTCCTCCGACAGAAGGACTTCCGCTACCCGTTGCTGTCACCGTTCCCGCATTGTAGCTATTTTTGATAATACTTGTTTTACGAAGTCCCCCACTCAAACCGCCTACCTGAGAATCAGCGTCCGTTCCGATTACCGTAGCGGTACTGAAACAATTATCAATCGTACCATTACCCAGCATACCGCAAATACTCCCGACATAGTCAGTTCCTTTAATCGTACTGTTCACAATCCCCAGATTCTTCACCGAACCTTTCCAAATATAGCCGAACAAGCCATAACTTTCTCTCCCAGAGATTTCATTGACAGTAAGACCACTAATGGTATGTCCTTGCCCATCGAATGTACCGGCATAGGCAATGTCCGGCTCACCATGATACGCCCCTATCGGGGTCCAATTGCCGGAAAGCTCGACATCCGCCGTCAGCTTGGCACTGATTGTACTGATTTTACGATCATCGCTTTCCGCATCGACTACAGTCGTACTGTTCACTTTGTCCCGGAACCATTTCAGATGTTCCGCATTCTCAATCAAATAATACCCATCATCCAACGCGGGTTCAGTCTGAGCTTTAACAGGTGAAATACCTGTCAACATCAGAAAAATAAAATAAAAGTAAAAATCTTTTCTCATATAAATTCTCTTTTAGTAACTTTTATGCTCCCAAAAATAATAAAAAAGAACACAAGGAGAGCTTCAACAGCATAGAAAAACTATGAAATTAAAGACTTCTTGTGTTCTATCAAACCTTAGGAATGACATTCCAAAAATAAAACATGAAATACCTTTCCGGAAAGCTATTCTTTATTAATTATTCTCCGGACGCAATTTACGAACAACGGCACCGGCACGCCACATTTCGCTGTTGCGAAGTGCTTCAAGTTCTTTGTTCAGGCCTTCGCGATAGTCAGGCTTACTGTTCGTATCGATGGAACGCTGTGCTTCGTTGCCGCAAGCGACTTCCTTATACAGTTTTTCAAATACCGGTTTAGTTGCATCGTGGAACGGGCCCATCCAGTCCAGAGCACCACGCTGAGCGGTAGTTGAGCAGTTTGCATACATCCAATCCATTCCGTTTTCTGCAAACAACGGCATCAACGACTGAGTCAACTCTTCTACTGTTTCGTTGAATGCTTCAGAAGGTTCGTGTCCATTTTCACGCAATGTTTCGTATTGAGCCAGCAACAAACCCTGAATAGCCCCCATCAAAGTACCACGTTCGCCTGTCAGGTCGGAATATACTTCTTTCTTGAATGTTGTTTCGAACAAATAACCGGAACCTACACCGATACCCAGAGCAATCACACGCTCCATAGCTCTGCCTGTAGCATCCTGGAAGATAGCATAGCTGGAATTCAGGCCGCGGCCCTGCAGGAACATACGGCGCAAAGAAGTACCGGAACCTTTAGGCGCAATCAGGATAACATCAACATCTGCAGGAGGAATGATGTTTGTACGTTCCTTGTAAGTGATAGCGAAGCCGTGAGAGAAATATAATGCCTTACCCGGAGTCAGGTGTTTCTTGATACGCGGCCAGCATTCAATCTGAGCGGCGTCAGAAAGGAGCACCTGTATAATGGTTGCTTTTTCGCAAGCTTCTTCGATGTCGAAAAGTGTTTCGCCCGGAACCCAACCGTCGGCCACGGCTTTGTCGTAAGTTTTACCTTTACGCTGTCCTACGATTACATTGAAACCATTGTCGCGCAAGTTCAAGCTTTGGCCAGGGCCTTGAACACCGTAACCGATTACGGCGATTACTTCGTCTTTCAACACTTCTCTTGCTTTTTCCAACGGAAACTCTTCGCGGGTTACTACATTTTCGTCAACTCCGCCAAAATTCATTACTGCCATTTTCTTTTTAAATTAAATGTATTAAAAAATTAATTCGTTCTATTTCATTCCCCATCATTTCCACGTAACGGCGGCGCGGCAGATTGCTTTGCCTTCGTTACAGATAGCCATGCTATAGCTGTCCGGGGCCATTTCCTTATTATGGAGAGACAGTTCCATGCCGTATTTACCTTCGGCTTGATAGGCTATCTCGAAACGGCTTATCTCTTTTTCACGGAACATGGATATGTCGAACAAGTCCAACAAATGCTCCATATACTTAACACTGTTCAAGTGGCCGTTTACATCCAAATCACTGTATTTCACCCGGTAGGACTCGCCGGCGGTATCATTTTCCACCATAGCTATTTTGCCGGGCTTTTCGATTGGGCAAGGACGGTCGGTGATATATGCACCCAGACCGGCTACATCAAGCAAGGTCGGACGACGGGTTTCCATGTCGATAGCCGCCCAGATGGAGCGAGCATATCCGAAAGTTTTCCCTTCCCCGTTGACCAGTTCGAAACAACGGCTGGTAAAAAGCTTGCCGACTTCATCCACCCAAGTATAAAGGGTCACAGACTCGGACATGGCAGGATAAGAAGTCATTTCGATTGCCAGACGTGAAAGCACCCAAGCTGTGTGACGTTCGGTCATGTCATCATAGCCGAAACCACGGTCGGCGGCATGGCTGGATGCGGCATGAAGCAAATACATACCAATCATCGGAATAGTGATGCGTCCCCGGAAGTCCATCAGATAAGACTCCGTTATAAAATGAAATTCTCCTACTTTGTTCTTGTCCATATTTCTATCTGTTTATGAATGTCTTTCCTGTAATTTGCGTTCCATATCGGCCAGCATATCGCTCAAACGTTCCACCTTGCTCTTTGTTATCGCAATACGCCCGGAACGGATAAACTGCAGGACTCCGATTGATTCGCTCAATTCCTTGAACAAGGCTTGCGTTTCATCATAATGTCCGCTTTTTTCCAACACGACACAGGCTTCGTTCATTTCCAGGATACGGGCATTGTATTTGCGGATTAAATCCTCGACCGTACCCATTTTGATAAACAGTTCCGTACTCAGTTTATAGAGAGCGATTTCCTGGAAAACCAAATCCTCGTCCGTATTGTAATAAGCTTTCAGGATATCCACGCGTTTGTCTATCTGTTTGACAACCTTGTCTATCATATCTTCCTCCGCAAAGGTAGTAATCGTAAACTTATGAATGCCCGGTATTGCCGACGGCGAAACGGATAATGTCTCGATGTTTAACTGGCGGCGCGTAAAGATAACAGTTATCTGGTTCAGAAGACCTACTGTATTCTCTGAAAAGATAATAACGGTATATAATTTTCTTGTATTCATAACTCTTCCTCCTTACTTATCCCCTAAAATCATGTTCGTCACACTTGCTCCCGCCGGAACCATCGGATAAACCATACCGGTAGTTTCCACGTTTGCAACCAGCACATAAGCCCCGTCATAGTTCAACATCTCGGCAATCGCCTCGTCCAGTTCTTCCCGCTTGTCCACGGCGCGACCGGCAATTCCATAAGCCTTGGCTATTGCCACAAAGTCGGGGTTCTCCATGATGGTGTTCGAATAACGTTCGTGGAAAAACAATTCCTGCCACTGGCGTACCATACCAAGGAAGTTATTATTCAAGATGATAATCTTTACATTCAACTTTTCCTGCATGATGGTTCCCAGTTCCTGAATGGTCATCTGCATTCCACCGTCGCCGGTAAAGAAACAAACCGTACGGTCGGGAGCACCGAATTTAGCGCCCATGGCTGCCGGAAGGCCGAAGCCCATTGTCCCCAATCCTCCGGAAGTGACAACACTGCGAGTTTGCTTATATTTAAAATAACGGACACCCATCATCTGGTTCTGGCCTACATCCGTCACCAGAATGGCATCGTTGCCCGTGGCTTCGGATACTTTGCGAACCACTTCCCCCATCTTCAGCTTTCCGCAGGCAGGATATAGTTCTTTATCAATCACCTTTTCTTGTTCTTCTTTTTCATCCGGTTCGAACTCAGCATTCCATTCGGGGCGTTTCCGTTCCTCCAGCAAAGCCGTAATCATCGGAAGAGTATGTTTTGCATTCCCCAGCACCTTTACATCGACCGGGACATTCTTCCCGATTTCGGAATTATCTATGTCCAGATGGATGATTTGGGCCTGCTTAGCGTACGTATTCAAATCGCCGGTCACCCGGTCATCGAAGCGCATACCGACGGCTATCAGCACATCGCACTCGTTTGTTTTCCGGTTCGGCCCTACGTTTCCATGCATGCCGAGCATTCCTTTATTCAAAGGAAAATCGGAAGGCAAGGCAGACAACCCCAGTACGGTTGAACCTGCCGGTATATCATTTTTCAATAAAAACGCTTTCAATTCTTCTTCGGCGCCTCCCAGGATAACCCCCTGTCCCACCAGGCAAAACGGTTTCTTCGCACGGTTGATTAAAGCGGCTGCCGCCTCAATCCGGTCCGGCTTGATATCCGGTTCCGGCTGATAACTGCGGACAAAATCCACTTTCTTATACTCATATTCCACCAAACCGACCTGCGCATCCTTCGCTATATCGAGGACAACAGGCCCCGGACGTCCGGTGGAAGCGATATAAAAGGCACGCGAAACAGCCCATGCTATCTCCTCCGGCTTGCGAACCTGATAGGCCCATTTGGTAATCGGCTGCGTAATACCGATTACATCGACTTCCTGAAACGCATCCGTTCCGAGCAAAGGAGAAGGGACCTGACCGGCAATCACGACCATCGGCGTGCTGTCCATCAACGCATCCGCAATACCGGTAATGGTATTCGTCGCCCCGGGACCGGAAGTAACCAGCGTCACTCCCACTTTACCGGACACGCGGGCATAGCCCTGGGCCGCATGTGTAGCCCCCTGTTCGTGGCGAACCAAGACGTGTTTCAACTGGTCTCTATAATCATATAAACTATCGTAAATGGGAATTGCCTGCCCGCCCGGATAACCGAAGATAGTATCAACTCCTTCAGCAATCAGCGCTTTCAGCAAAGCTTCCGAACCGGTTATCTTATGTTCCATATTCATACTCATTATTAATCTTCTACAATTCGTACTCCACCTTTGTCCGCAGATGAAACCATCTTGCCATAAGCCTTCAAAGCTTTCGAGACGACTCGCTGGCGGTGAAGGGGAGTAAAGGCTTTTGTCCCGCGGGCTTCTTCGGCTTTGCGACGTTCAGCCAACTCGGCATCGCTTACTTTTACCTGTATGGTTCGTTCCGGAATATTGATTTCGATGATATCGCCGTCTTTCACCAAGCCGATAGCTCCTCCGGCTGCCGCTTCGGGAGAGATATGTCCGATAGAGAGGCCGGAAGTTCCGCCGCTGAAGCGTCCGTCGGTAATCAACGCACACTCTTTACCCAGATGGCGGCTCTTTATATAAGAGGTAGGATACAACATTTCCTGCATACCCGGACCTCCCTTCGGGCCTTCGTGGGTGATTACGACCACATCACCGGACACGACCTTGCCCCCCAGAATGCCTTCGCAAGCGGCATCCTGCGAATCGAATACTTTTGCCGGACCGGCAAACTTCCAGATACTTTCGTCTACTCCCGCCGTCTTTACCACGCAACCGTCCAAGGCTATATTTCCTTTCAGAACAGCCAAACCGCCGTCCTTGGAATAAGCATGTTCCACATCGCGGATACATCCTGCGGAACGGTCGGTATCCAATTCTTTATAATAGGTTTCCTGCGAACCCATCTGAATACTGAAACGGTGGGCCGGGGCACTCTTATACTTCTTAATCGCTTCGTCCGTCACGTTCGGGGAAGTTATTCCAAACTTGTCGACCGCTTCAGCCAATGTCATACCGTCCGCACGGCGTACGCTGCCATCCACCAAACCGGCTTTCATCAATTCGTTCATAATCGAAAGAATACCTCCGGCACGGTTCACATCCTGCACATGATAGGTGTGCGTATTAGGAGCTACCTTACAAAGGCAAGGCGTCCGGCGCGAAAGCATATCGATATCATCCATCGTAAAGTCCGCTTCTGCCTCCTGCGCAACAGCCAGCAGGTGAAGAACGGTATTGGTTGAACCACCCATGGCTATATCGAGTGACATGGCATTCAGGAAAGCCTGGCGGGTTGCAATGTTGCGAGGCAGCACGGAGTCGTCGCCATCGCGATAGTATTTGTAGGCATTTTCAACAATCTGCTTGGCGGCGTCGCGGAACAATTGCGTACGGTTGGCATGAGTTGCCACAATCGTACCGTTGCCCGGAAGTGCCAGCCCTATCGCTTCATTCAGACAGTTCATGGAGTTTGCCGTGAACATACCGGAACAACAACCGCAACCGGGACAAGCATTGCGCTCCACCTGTGCGATACGCTCGTCGCTAACCGAAGTATCGGCCGCTTCAATCATTGCATCAATCAGGTCGAGATGGCGGCCATCCAATTCGCCGGCTTCCATCGGACCTCCGGAAACAAACACTGTCGGGATATTCAACCGCATGGCGGCCATCAGCATACCCGGCGTAATCTTATCGCAATTACTGATACACACCATCGCGTCGGCTTTATGCGCATTGACCATATATTCCACACTGTCGGCGATAATGTCGCGCGAAGGCAGCGAATAAAGCATTCCGTCGTGTCCCATAGCGATGCCGTCGTCGATAGCAATCGTATTAAATTCGGCAGCGAAGCAACCAAGCTTTTCAATCTCGGCTTTTACCTGTTGTCCGACTTCATGCAAATGCACATGCCCCGGCACAAATTGGGTAAACGAGTTTACAATAGCTATAATCGGTTTGCCGAACTGCTCTTCTTTCAGGCCGTTGGCGCGCCACAAAGCACGTGCCCCGGCCATTCGGCGGCCTTCGGTGCTAAAGGAACTTCTTAACGGATTCTTCATCATATCTTTTATTCTTTGATAACGGACACCCGGCATACCGGGTAGCCGCGAGGGTCTCCCCTACGGTTTCTTGTTTTATAAATTAAAAAAGCCCTTCTCTATATGGAGAAAGGCTTAAGAAATATCATTCATGATTTCACAACTTCTTACACACCTTTCTCCTTACCTACTAATGACTAGAAGGACCACCACGAGAATAATATGCAATACGTTGTTCATCATCTTTTCTTAACATCTTTGTTGTTTGACGCTGCAAATGTAGAACAATAATTGATATTCGCAAAGGATTTAAAAGAAAAATATCACTTTTTCTTACATTTCTCAAGCAAAGACATCCGTTTCGCTTGCACTTTTACAGAACTTCAAGCTATCAGACGCGCAACTGAAAGCTATCTTCCGGATTGCCCGTTTCCTATACGTTAATATATAGGGTACTTTGCCCTGTCCGACCGGTCGTAATCCCTTAGCCGTTTTGTGCCTTTCTTTTAGCCTTTTCGTCAGCACCTTTTAATCGTTCGCCAATTGGCGAACGATTGTCCGCCATCCAGTGAACGACCGTTCGTCAATTGACGAACGGTCGTTCGCCAGCTGACGAACAACTAATAGATAGGATGAAAAAGGCTAATTGACAAGAAGGAAAAGAGTAATTGCAACTGATGTAGTCCGTAACACTTCCTTAGAGAAAGAAACATATCCCATTTCAATATAATTCGTATCTTTGACCCCCATCAGACAAACTTAAGAAACTACAGACTGAAAATTAAATACAAATGAAACAATACAACTTCGACGAAGTAATCGAGCGACGTGGTACAGACTGCGTGAAATATGATGCTTTGAAAAAAAATTTCGGCAACGAGAACTTACTTCCTCTTTGGGTAGCCGACATGGACTTCCGCACTCCGGACTTTATCGTCAATGCGATAAAAAAACGCTGCGAGCACGAAATATTCGGGTATACATACGGTTCGGACGGATATTTCAACAGTATTATCGAATGGGTACATTACAAACACAACTGGAAGATACAACGCGAATGGCTCAGTTATATTCCGGGCATTGTGAAAGGTATCGGATTCGTGTTGCAATGTTTCACGCAGCCGGGCGACAAAGTCATCATCCAGCCACCCGTTTATCACCCTTTCCGTATCGTTCCCGAAAGCATGCACCGGGAAGTCGTCTACAATCCGCTCAAATTGGTGGATGGCGAATATGATATGGATTTCGAACAATTGGAGACGATTATCGAAGGTTGTAAAGTCCTCATTCTTTGTAATCCTCACAACCCGGGCGGTATTGTCTGGAAAAAAGACAGGCTGGCCGCACTGGCGGAAATCTGCGCCAAACATAATGTATTGGTTGTTTCGGACGAGATACATGCGGAAATGGCTTATCCGCAATACACGCATCATCCGTTTGCTACGGTTTCGGAAGCAGCTGCTTCGTGCAGTATCACCTTCATGGCCCCGAGTAAAACATTCAATATCGCAGGTATCGTCACCTCCTATTCCATCGTTCCGGACGAAAAGATACGCGAAAAGTTCTATTCCTTCCTGGAGGCCGGCGAACTTGGTGACGGGACAATCTTTGCTTATACCGCAACGGAAGCGGCTTATACTTACGGCGCCGAGTGGTTGCAACAAATGCGGATGTACATCACCGAGAACGTACGTTTTGTAGACGAATACCTGAAAGCACACTTACCGAAAATAAAGGTGTATCCTCCACAGGCCTCTTTTCTTGTCTGGCTGGATTGTCGCGATTTGAAACTCAGCCAACCGGAATTGGTCAGCTTGTTCCAGGATAAAGCCGGCTTACTGTTGAACGACGGCAGTATGTTCGGTCCCGGAGGCGAAGGATATATGCGGCTGAACATCGGTTGTCCGCGGTCGCTCCTGTCTTCCGCTTTGGATGCCTTAAAGAAGGCGGTCGATAAAAAATAGAGAAATCATTTATATGGACTGCATAGCTTTTAATTAAAAAGTCATGCAGTCCATATAAACTGTGCCTGTCCACAGGCATGGAAGATGTTGTTCTTTTATGTTTATTTCTCCCCGGACGTCCTGCCAAGATAGTTATAGCGTATAATCATATCCGAGATTTTCCAGGCATCTTTTGCCTGTTGTATTTCTTCGGCTGTCACACCGGCGGTATCTCCTACGACATTCATACCCGGATCAACGGCGAAGCCCTTTTTAGACGGGTCCAGAATACTGCTTCCCAAACCTTTCCATTCATACTCGTGCAATCCCAGCAAATCCAGGATAGTCGGGTAAATGTCTATTTGCCCCATCACCTTATTATAGCGCATACCGGCAGGGGCATTCAGGATTATCAGCGGGGTAAAACATTTATCGGATACGATTTTCCGCCCCAAATCCGTATTGCAAATACTCGAACGTTCTGCGGCAAGTCCTTCATGGTCACCGGTAAAAATGATGAGTGTATTATCAAAGTTCTTATTTGAACGAAGATATGAAATGAAGGCTCCTACGGCACGGTCCGTATAATTTGCCATCGTTACATAGTCATTGATTCGCTCAGGAACCTCTCTCGAAAAGGAGACCTCTTTCAGCTTCTCCGGCAAGATAAAGGGATTGTGTCCGGAATAGGTTACACATTGTAATAAAGTATGACCGGCATCCGACCAAACTTCTCCATGCAGGATTTTGTCCGCACATTGGCGCAGAAAGGCCCGGTCGCCTACTTGTTTGCGGGAACCGACCGGTTCCTCTTGTATAAAACATTTTTTCGAAATAATGCTATCATAACCCATTGCCGGATTTATCACGCATTGATTCCAAACCATCGGCTTGTCCACCGTCAGGCTATAAGCACGCGCACCGGAATGAAACTGCTTAAAGGCTTTCGGCAAGGACGGGTAATAAGAATCCGGATATTTTATACTGTAAGCTCCGGAGTTGATTGGCAACAATCCGGAATTAATCATCAGTTGAGCATCTATCGAGCGCCCCCCTTTCACCTGTGTCAGGACATTAGGTGCATAAATTGTCGTAGCTTCCTTTATCAGCGCATTTAGGTTCGGAGTGATTTCTTGCCCTTCTATGGTTCTCTCCAACACCCAACTTTCGAATGATTCTGCCAGAATGATTATACAATTATCATAAACGCGTACCTCCGGAAGGGCAGACTGATAATCCTTTTTCTCAGCCAACCAATGTTCTATTTGTTCGCGGATACCATCCGTATATACTTCCTGTTCGCAAGAATAGTCGTAATACAAAGAACCGAACAAGGTGTACATCGGTACATTACAAGTATGCAGATAGGCATCTTTCAGACGTTCGTTAGTCACCTTAAAACCACCTTGACTCCATATCCACACAGTAGGGAACAGTGAGATTATCAATATAAGCAGGACATAACGTACAATAACTTTTGTTTGAGAAACAGCCTGTGGCTGTTTCTCAACTCTTCGATGAAGAGTTTTCCACGAAACTATACCAGCTAATAAAGTAGAGATGGGAAATATCAAATCCGAGAAGGAAAATGAATCCCACACACTGGATGTAAAGTCTTGCAAATTACCGATTAATAAATAACTATTTAGGGGAATTGCTGTAAAGTAAGTCCTAAAATACATCAAATTGGCTATCAACAGCAAATCTATCAGAACCAAAACAAGCATCATCGTCTTGATTGCCCGGAAACAAATAAGCGGCAAGAGTAATATCAAAGCAACCAATATCGTATCCCAATAAGTATCAATCTTCGAAAAGGGAGTAAAAGAAGAAAGTGCACACCATAATAAGTCAAACCAAAGAAATTTGACAATCAAACAAAGAAAAAACACAGATATCACTTTTCTATCCGTTTCGCCACAAGGAAAGAAAAAGCTCTTTAACCGAGATATATACATAAAAACGCCACTCTCCCTTATTATACATGCCCCTGTTTGCAAGAACAAACCGGACAGCATTCTTATTGAACGTGCAAAGATAGGCATATTCTACATGAAAACATTACATATCTTTATTTTTTCAAGATTAAGGAGATAAGTCAGAAATTATACGTAAATTTGTCCTCGTTTATTTATTACTAAAACAATTACAGATGAAAATTACAGCAAATAAGTTCGTTGCAGTTACTTACGACCTGAACGTAGGCGAAGGCGAAGAACGCGAATTGATGGAAAGAGCAAACGCAGAAGTACCCTTGAAGTTTATATTTGGTACAGGCGCTATGCTTCCCGCTTTTGAAGACGCTCTGAAAGGATTGGAAGTCGGCAACAAATTTAATTTCTCTATAGCTCCGGCAGATGCATACGGCGAATATGTGGAAGAACACGTTTTAGACCTTCCGAAGAACATATTCGAAGTAGACGGCAAGTTTGATGCGGAAGCAATCAGCGAAGGCAATACTGTACCAATGATGGATTCGAACGGCAACCGTCTGAACGGTTCGGTTCTGGAAGTTAAGGACGATGTTGTCGTTATGGATTTCAATCATCCTTTGGCCGGTGAAACGCTTCATTTCAACGGTGAAGTAATTGACGTACACGAACCGACAGCCGAAGAAATCGCTGCATTATCAGCTCCGGCCGGTGGTTGCGGATGTGGTTGCGGCGATTGTGATAGCGACTGTGGCAGTGATTGCGGAGATCACGAACACGGCGGTAGTTGCGGATGTGGCGGATGCCATTAATATTTGGAACTCGATAATGGGAAATGGAAAATTATCTGTGTAAGATACTTTTCCATTTTTTATATTATCGGTTTTATCTTTTTCATTGTCAATATTCAGTTCTCAATTTTCAATTACAAAGGTGAATACTTTCGGAAATATATACAGATTGACCTCCTTCGGCGAATCTCATGGTCCCGGAATCGGAGGCGTTATCGATGGCTGTCCGGCCGGCATTGAACTTGACATGGCTTTTATCCAGAGTGAACTCGACCGGCGCAAACCGGGACAATCCAGGATAACAACGCCACGAAAAGAAGAGGATGAAGTGCAGTTCCTTTCGGGTATATATGAAGGGAAAACCACCGGTACTCCAATTGGTTTCATCATCTGGAACAAAAATCAACATTCGTCGGATTATGACAATATGAAAAATGTCTATCGCCCGTCGCATGCGGATTATACTTACCAGAGCAAATATGGTATTCGTGATCCTCGTGGCGGCGGACGTTCTTCCGCACGCGAAACGATAGCCCGGTGCGTAGCCGGTGCAATAGCAAAACTGGCATTACGCCAGACGGGGATTAGTATCCAAGCTTTTACATCGCAAGTCGGTTCCATTAAACTGGACGGCTCCTATACGGATTATGATTTAAGTAAAACTGAAGAAAATGCAGTTCGTTGCCCGGACCCGGCTAAAGCAGCAGAAATGGAAACGCTTATTGCCGAAGTCAAATCGAAAGGAGATACCATTGGCGGTGTCATCACTTGTGTAGCCAAAGGTGTTCCGGTAGGGTTGGGAGAACCTGTCTTTGGGAAATTACACGCAGCTTTGGGGCATGCCATGCTAACGATTAATGCCGTCAAAGGCTTCGAATATGGAGATGGTTTTGAAGCTGCTCTTTATCGTGGTTCCGAACGAAATGACCGTTTTTATAATGATAACGGTCATATTAATACCCATACGAATCATTCGGGAGGTATTCAGGGTGGAATTTCCAACGGGCAGGATATCTATTTCCGCGTTGCATTCAAGTCGGTAGCCACTATCCTGATGGAGCAGGAAACGGTTAATATGGAAGGAGAAGATACCATACTGAAGGCCCGCGGACGCCATGACCCGTGTGTGCTTCCCCGCGCAGTCCCTATTGTTGAGTCTATGACAGCAATGACATTACTGGACTATTTATTGATACAAAAAACAAGAGAAGGCGGCCTATAAACCGTATTCTTAATAAACAAAAAGTCTCAACTGCCATCTTGCATGAATTAATGGCAATTGAGACTTTTATTATATCCGGCTCTTATTATTAGGACAAACCAACTTGATAATCCCTACGTCTAAAATAAAAACCTGCAATCACAAATGTTGTCAATATCTCCGACAGCGGCATAGAAAGCCAAATGCCAACCGGACCTAATAATTTCGGTAGAAAGATAAAACAGGGAATTAAAAAAACAAAACCACGCAATATGGCAAAAAAAGTAGCTGATTTTGCTCTTTCAAGACTTTGATAATATCCTATGACAGCTAGATTTATGACAAAAAAGATAAACCCTGTTGCAAAAAAAGGAAACCCTTCAATCGCTATACGGGCAGCAGTATCAGCCGTATTCAGGAAAAACCCAACCAGAACTTGTGGACAGAATATAAATACCAACATCACGGTTACACCACAAATTAAAGCTGTGATAATAGATATTTTACCGGTCAAAGCCACTCGTTCCAAATCTCCGATTCCGAAATTATAACTGATAATCGGTTGCGCCGACTGGGCAATGGCATTCCCCACCATAAATACAAAAGGAATATAATAGCAGCCAATGCCGAAAGCTCCTACTCCGTCATCTCCCAAATAACGCATAAAAACCAGATTACCGGTAAACATTAATACCGCCAATGTAGTCTCGCTCAATAATGCAGACGAACCGATACGGCACTGATATCCAATGTTCCGCAAAGAAAGTCGTAAACTATTACGGCTCCATTTTACAGCAACTACACGCAAGTTGCGAGCAAAAAACAGTAAATAAATCATCGCAATAAGTCCGCCGACAATAATACTGATTGATGTTGCAAAAGCGGCTCCCATTACTCCCCAACCAAATGGAAAAATAAAGAGCCAATCCAACACGACATTGATTAAGGCTGAAATAACACTGCACCACATAGCCAATTTCGGCGCACCATCCAACCGGATGATAAACAAGGATACCGCAATCCACATTTGAAATGTCAATGACGGAACAATCCACAGTAAATAGCTCGTAACCATTGGCAGCAAATGTTCCGATGCTCCAAGCAAAAGAGCTGTTTGCCGGGAAAAACACATCATTAATATTGAAAATAGCAACGTAATAATCGTTACAAACAACAATGCTTGAGTAACATTCAGACGAGCTGCTTTAATTTTGCCTCTCGACAGATGAATCGAGACGACTACGGAACTGCCAACACCAGCCATAAGTCCAATCCCCGTAAACAACATAAACATCGGAATACAGATATTCACCGCGGCAATCCCGTCACTACCAACTCCTTGCCCCACAAAGATTCCATCGGCAACGGTAACCGCCGAGATACTAAGCATTCCCAATAAAGTTGGTATAAACAACTTTTTGAATAATGTAGACACTTTCAATGTCCCCAAGTCGATAGCATCTTTTTCCATACTTTCAGTCCTTTCAATTTTAAATTCAACATAGCATAAAAAAACCGGATAAGCTGATTGGTTTTACCCAGTCATCTTATCCGGCTTTTTACTTTGCCCTCCGATGAGGATTACAAAACGTTAGTTTTATTTCAGTGCAAAAGTAAAGCTTTTATACCACATCGCCAAAATCGAATTTATTTTTATTGCTAATTGCCGGACTCAAAGTTTAAACGTTGGTTTAAAACAACCCACGAAAAACACAGAAAAAAGCAGTTACCTAAAAAGAATTTGAAAACCGAAACAAACTGAAACCAACGACCCACGCCTTAGAAGGGCGTGGGTCTCTTATCTGCAAGAAGTTAATTATAATCCCCCCTAATAAAAAGAGTCCCACTACTATTTCTATCTAAGTGATCTCTCAAGTCACTTAGATTTCCGTCAACGCTCCGGTTTCTACATTGACAGTGAAAAGAACTTGCTGCTTGCTGCCGTCCCGATTGGTAACATCAATCCGGTACTTCCAGATCGGATTGCCTTGTTCCAGGACTGTCGTGCTGATGCGGGCATCGTTTTTGAGGTCTTTTAAAGAAGGGATAGAGGTTTTCCAAACATCTTTTTCAGTCAGGTAATTATGCCTAAGGATAACCCAATAATCCGTATAGATTAGATCAATATCATAACTGTATTCATGGTTTAAGAAAATCCCTTCTATGTAAGAGACCGGGAACGCATCAGATTTGACATCAAAGATACCACTATTCCATTCTGCAACCTTTTTCCCATCAGGTGATAAAACTGTATAATCTGTTCCTTCACCACCATATTCATAAGATGATACGACAATACTCTCTTGAAACCAATGAGGTTGAACAATACCCGGATTATTAAGAGGATAGACAATCAATTTGTTTCCATTTAAAAGAAGAATATCTTTAGATATCTCACCTCCTGCTACTGAAACATATGGTTCTCTATGTGTGTATTTAGGTACTGCCACAAATCCCCATGCTGTTTTTTCGAAGAGATATAAGCCGAAACAGGAAACATCTAATGTATATGTTTCACCATACCCCAAGTCTATTTTCATTTCACGTTCGATCGTTTCCGTCCCGTTCCATTCCCGTAGCTGTTTTTTCGTCTGTTCGTCGAACATGCCGATCCAATGTTTCTCGTTTTTAATTCCGGTCAAGAATGTCGTATCTTCATTATATCCGCATTTGGTAATACTAAGCATATCGAAGCCATCTCGATTTTCCACCTTATAACCGTAGAAATTATCCCTCTGCTGCTCTTCCCATTCAACACTACCCATTAACGGATCTTTTCCACAACTGCACAGAAATAAAGAGCTAAGAATAACTGTACACACTTTAAAAAGAAGATTTCTCATAACAATTAAATTTTACCCTTCCTGTTCCCTCTGGAAAGATAAAAAAATAAAAGGTGTGGGAACTGTATTGCTTCATCCTATTATCTGGCTTCTCGCATCGCCATTAGAGTGGATAAAGCAACAGCGACCCACACCCATTTTGTATAATGTTTCCCTCACGGGTAACTCTATAACAAATGATGTGGGTGCTATTGCTATCACCTTCACTCTAATACAAACTTTGCGAGAATTTGATAATAGAAGATAATTTCAATAACACCTTTCGTTAAACGTATGTCCTCCCATATCATCCTGTCTCTTTAGGCGTATGAGATTGACACAAAAGTACGAAAAGCGTTTTGTTTTCCAATAGTTGAGGTAGAAATATTTATCATCTAAAAGGAAAGGCTATCATAAGCCTGCAATATTTCTTCCTGCCTTAATCCTAACCGCTTAGTAATCGCCACACTAGAATGATTAAACAACTCCATCAACTTAACTAAAGCCAATTCTGAATTTTGATTGTACACCTGCCTGCCAAATGTTTTCCGCAGACTGTAACAACTGAAATTCTGAACTTTTAGCCTGTATTTGGCTTTAATCTCCTTTAGAATTACGTTAATTTTCTGTATTTGCATGTTGAGGTGTTTCTCCAATTTCGTATTATCTGTATATCAAGTATCAGACCATATAAATGAAAAAAGCCAAATTGTAAGCTAACAGTCTTACAAAATAGTCAGTTAGAAATATTCTTTATCCTGATTGTTGAGGATTTATTTTCTTTTGACTTCTAAAATAGGTAACCTTGTGTATGTTTAAATGGAATATCTTCCGAATTGATTCGGCTTATTCATAATTGTGTGTAATGGGTGCTTTGAGAAATCAGATTCTCCCCTTCCAATCTATTTCTGGATATTGAGGTAACAAGGTTTTATTTGTGGCATTATCTATTCGTTTGACGCTTTCTCCGATTGCAATCAATAACATACAAATACTTTCCAACCTTTCAACTCCACTTGAGGTCATTAAAAAATCGTCAGGTGTAAGTATCGTTTCTGATCTCTTTAATATTCTATCTAAGGCAGTTTGTATCTTCGTTAAGGAAGAACGGATTAATTCTGCATCAAACATAAATTCCCTCCTTCTCAATTCTGTTTCTCAAAAAGGAATCCATGTGGTCACGCAATCGGACTATATCAACATTACAACCGAATAAAGTTTGTAAATCTTCTTTTATATGTACCAAAGCAAACATACTAGGTTTTGAAGTCTCTAAATAAACATCAACATCGCTATCTTCCGTTTGCTCTCCTCTGGCAACAGAACCGAATATTCCCATACGGGTAATGCTGTACTTAGAAGCATTCTTCCTCATATAGTCACGTAAGAGATTTATGTATTCTGCTGTTGATCTCATCTTTTCTTATTTGTTTCTACAAAGATACATATTCATGTGGCAAAACCAAATGATAGAGCTTTCTCTTTTATATTTTTGCGGATATAAACAAGCCTATTCTCCATTATGTTATCATCCGTCAATCGTGCTATATCCACAAAATTGATGCCTGCTATCAAATAAGAAAAAATAAACAAATCAATAGAGAAACATTCAAGCTCCGTTTTTCCCTCATAATTCAACACCTCGTTCATTCGCTTTGAAATCCCAATACTTAGGATTAAAGGAAATTCCAAGACTTTCATACTTCATTTTTCTGTCTTTACAGACACGCAACATCAAAGGCGACTCATTGTTTTTCAACACCTTAGACTTGTAGCATACGACACTAATTGTTGTACTCCCGGTTTAAACGTTGGTTTAAAACAACCCACGAAAAACACAGAAAAAGGCATAAAAAAAGCAGTTACCTAAAAAGATAACTGCTTGATTTGTGAGCCGAAAGCCGGACTTGAACCGGCGACCTACGCATTACGAATGCGTTGCTCTACCAACTGAGCTATTTCGGCAACTATTTTCTAATCGGGCACAAAGGTAGTAAGTCTATTCGACATCTGAAAGAAGTTTTGCTAAAAAATCATCCAAATCAGCATCTAAATCTTTCAATAAAGGATCGTCTAGGCGCAAAGTTTCATCGTCCAGAAAAAGGAGCTCCTCTATTACCACAAAGTCCTCATCAGTCAAACTAATGGAAAAGGGCTTCATGAAACATGCATTATCAAAAATCTTTTTGGCAGTAAGAAGAGCCAGCACTGATTTCAAAGTAGATATAACCTGCTTGTTAAAGACATCATCCTCACAGGGGCAACTTACCCAATCAAAGATAATGGTCTTTTCCAACAGTTTTTCTTCTTCATCATAAATCTGCAATTCCCCATTTTCCGGATCCGCCTGCACATACAAATCACTATAACAATTACCGGACTCACTAAATATCAACTTATTAAGAGCCGTCGTAAAAGTCGTTTCTATGACAGACTGTACCTTTGCATTATTTGCACTCATATTTAATAATTTATTCTTTATTCGAAACGTCTGCCAAAAGTAATAATAATTCAGAGAATAATCTGCTAATCTTCGCCAAATTGCATATTTAGTTTTTCCTCCAAACGCAAACGATTGGTCAATGCTCCCATATATAACTTTTGAAGTTGCGTATATTCATCCTTATCCCCCTTCTTTTTCTCATACAAGTCATAAGATTTGGAAGCCCAATCATACGCCTCTTTCAGCTGTGTATTCATTTCATAATATAAAGCTAGATTAGATGCGGCTCTCGCACGTTCCTTCCAATTAGATGAATTGTGATATAAATGACGCCAACGCATAGACGCCTCTTCCCAGTTATCGGATGCAGCATAGGCTGAAGCCTCTTTCCAACGTGACCCCATACCTCCATAATACCAGCGTGTTTCATTTTCCCAGTGAGGCACAAAATTCGGAGTTATATTTGTACCGATATACCGTCCGGCTGCACGTAAAGCTTCTGTAGGTTCCGGAAGATAATATTCCAATTGCACCAGATTACTTGCATTTTCTGCCCAAAACACACTATCATTTATAAGAATGGCTGCTAAAGGATTATCACGTGTCGGCAGATAAGCCCTGACAACACCGGTTATTTTCACTTCAATTTCACCTCGCACGAAACCTTCGGAAAAAGCGACAATATGCTTATCCATCTGAAATAGCAAACGATCAAAAGATATAATAGCATCCGTACCCGTCTCTTCACAAAGTTCTTTTACCTCCCCGGCACTCAGTTTCTTATCCAACAGGTATTCTCCATCCGTGCGAACTGCATCATGGTAAAGAAGCACATCCTCAAAAAAAGGAACATCTGCAATTAATTTACCCATTGACTCACAAGCATCATACAAAGCACTGTCGGCTTTTGCACGTGCCGTATCCTGCTCCGTACCGAACAATTTGTACAGATACCCGGCATTTTCCGGCTGGGCCACAGCATTATTCACAATCAATACACGCTTGACATCTTTAGGAAAAGTTATCTCAGCCGGATTATAAGTTTCTATCCCGATATAATTAATTGAGCTACAAGCCGAAAACAAGCAAACAACTAACAGGTAAAACGATATTCTCATTTCAGTAATTAATGAATTATAAATTGTGAATTATGAATTACAAGTTCTGAATCAGACAGTTCGAAAACACTCTCGTAATTCATAATTCACGAACTCATAATTCTTTTCATGCCATATCACATGCAGCCTTGAAATAGCCAATCGACTCGGCTATGCCCAAAAACGGGTCTTTCATATCCTTTTCGTATTCCAAACTGCACATCCCGGTATAATTAACCTTCCGCATCATTCTGATTAATGCCGGAAAATCAATTTTTCCACGTCCGATTTCGATGCCGCGCCCGGCTTTTGAAGCATCCGTAACATCTTTAATATGCATATCAAAGACGCGGGTATGATATTTCTTCAAATCAGCAACCGGATTACAGCCATTACGCAAATCGTGGCCAATATCCAAGCACATGCCAATACGCGGGTCCAAATCTTTTGTATGTTCCCAAACATCGGTTGCATCAGGATATGTCTTAATATCTGGTCCATGCAAATGGATAGCATAATTAAAATCATATTCCTTCACCTTTTTATCGACATAAGGGAGCAACTCATAATTAGGAACTCCTACAATAGTCTTTACACCAACACGTTTGGCATATTCAAAAGCGCGGTCTATCTCCGCTTCACTTTTCATATAAATAGGACCAACCGCATACCCTGTCACCTTATGAGCGGCACATTTGTCATGAAAAGCTTTAATTTGCTCATCCGTGCTATTCAAAGGCAAATGGAAGTCCTTGATGCAAAGATAATGAATATCCAGACGTTCCAAAGTCTTTAGAGTGGTATCCAAGTCAAAATTAACAAAAGTATAACCAGCCATCCCTAAATGAAACGGATTGGCGGGTTTCGGAGCCTTTGGTTTTACAGGGTCCGGCAACTCGGCACGGGCGATACTTGCTGTTCCTAAAAGAATAGCACCGGCCAACCCTTTCTTAAAAAATGTTCTTCTTGATTTCTCCATGATATTAAATTAATTAATTATCTCTTATATGGTAACAAATATAGTGTTTTTTCGTGTGTCCGATAACATTCAAGGCATATTTATGTGCTAATAAGAATTAAACAGCTATTTATTAATCCTTTATAGGAAGCACAACACGAAACACAGACCCTTTTCCCAATTCAGATGCAACCTCTATTGTTCCCCCCATTTTTGTTATCAAGCCTTTACAGATTGCCAGTCCTAACCCTACGCCTTTATTCCAGTCATTCAACTGAACAAAGCGGCTGAATATTGTTTCCAGCTTATCAGCAGGAATCCCTTTCCCTGTATCTTCCACAAAGAATTGAACTTCAGCATCCATCACTTCATATCCAAAACGGATAACCCCTTTCTCTGTATGCTTGATTGCATTGTTGAGTAAGTTTGTAATAATTTGTGTAAGCCGATTAGAATCCGTGAAGAAAGTTAAGCTTTCACACGTTTTCAATTCCAGACTAACCCCTTCCGGAACTCTCAAAAGGGTTGCTTTATAAATATCCCTCATCAATTCCGGCAAGTTTACATCCTGATATGTAAAAGACATCGAGTTCGATTCTATCTTCGACAAATCCAGTACATCACTGATTAAGCGCTGTAATAAATTATTATTATTCTGGATAATATTCAGATATTCCTCCCGGACACTCCGGTCGTCCTCATCTACCAATATCTGCGAGAAGCCCACGATTGCATTCAACGGCGTACGTATCTCATGGTTCATATTGGCCAGGAATGTAGATTTGAGACGGTCGGCTTCTTCCGCCTTTTCTTTAGCAAGCTTCAACTGTTGGCCGTATTTGTGACGGGAATAAGAAATAAAGCCCAGCAGAAGACAAACCAGCACCAATAAAATCAAACCGCCTCCCATCAGCAAGAGTTGGGTATGTATTTTGGAGGTTTCCAATTCCATCTGTTTGTTCTCCAACTCCAACTTATCGACATCATGCTGTGTACGCCAATTAGCCAAATCGCTGTAATACTTTCTTGACGTAATCGAATCATTTAAATCAATATATTGTTGATACATTTCGGCAGCGTCCATTCCAAGACCTGCCTTATAACACATCTCCCCTTTTAATTTAAGCATTTGAAGAGCAACAGTTTGTTTGTTTACCGACTTAAAATGCTCAATCAAACTATCCGTCAAAGCTATTGCTTCATTATATTGACCAACCAACTCATAATAATAGACCTTGATATTATCTATTGTAGATTTCTCTCTAGTCCAGTTATTTTTATTAACCAAAGCCTCCGCTTTCTCCAGATTTTTTCTTGCACTTTCCTTATCTCTCGCTTGGTTGGCATCAGATGCTAAGGTACGGTAATACACATACCAACCATAATCGAGCGAAACTTCAGCATCTAGTTCTGTCATCCCTTTCGCCTCGCACTCTTGCAAGCAAGCCTTCATCTGTTCCAAGAAGCGGTCATGGTCTTCCTCAGGAAGACTGGCATTCACCAATTGCCGAAGTATGTTGAATCGTTTGACAATAGGAGCATTCCGTCGTTCCATAGCCGAAAGCACCTCGACATACAGTGTCATTGCTTCCTGCTTCAGCTCATGCCTCATGTAAAAGTTTGCCAATGCCTGGTTTGCCATCTCTTCGCCTTCCGGATAATTCAGTTCACGCGCCAAATCAATCAATTCGCGGGCTATCGGCAACACCACTTCTTGATTTCCTTCAGCCGAAAGCGAATAAAGATTCCAAGCTTTCATCCGGAACAAATCTTCATAACGTTTTTGTGAAAGAAAAAGCGGTTCCGCCTCCGTGATATAGTAGCGCATGCTGTCCGGGTTTTTCGCATAATAATAACGAGCCAACTGATAAAGAGCAGTTGCGCGATATTCCTCATCTTGCAGGACGACAGCTTCCTTGTACAACCACCTCGCATACATTCCCTGATCCTGATTAAAATTCCGGTTAGCCAATTCGTTCAGTTTGGCTAACCTTTCCTCGGGAGGAAGATTTGACAAAACGGCATGCAAACTATCAGTCCCGGTATCTCCTTTTGCCGGGACAAACGTTTGCATTAGTAATAAGAGTAACCAGAAGAGATGCTTCATCTGATTATATTTTAAAGCCTACTTACTCAAAGCCGCAATACTTTCTTCAATAGACTTGATTTTACTTTCCGCATCAGCCTGCTTCTTCCGCTCCATTTCAATCACTTTAGCCGGTGCTTTACTTACAAAACTTTCATTACTCAGTTTTTTCATTACAGAAGCTAGGAAACCTTGTTGGTATTTCAGTTCGTCCTGAAGTTTGGCCAACTCTTCTTCCACGTTGATCATGTTGCCAAGCGGAACTGCATATTCAGTTGTACGCACCAGGAAGGAAACAGCGCCGGCTGCTTTCTCTTCGGTACGGGCAATAGATGAAAGGTTACACATCTTGGCAATAACAGCGTTGAAATGGTCGTTGTGTTCCCCAAGGAACTGCAAATCCAACGTGTCCTTATTCGGTATATTTTTCTGCAGGCGGATAGTACGTACCCCTCCCACAATCTCTTTTACTATTTCAAAATCTTCCAAGAAAGCTCCATCCACCGGAGAGATTTCCGGCAACAAAGCCACCATCAGACTTTCTCCCTCCTTGCGTGGTTCGAGCGCCTGCCATAGTTCTTCGGTGATGAAAGGCATAAACGGATGCAACAAACGGAGCAAGGAATCGAAGAAACCGAGTGTCGAAAGGTAAGTCGACTTGTCAATCGGCTGTCCATAAGCCGGTTTCACCATTTCCAGATACCAAGAAGAGAACTCGTCCCAAAACAGTTTATAGACAGCCATCATAGCTTCACTCAGGCGATATTTGCCGAACAGGTCGTCCATTTCGGTGATTGTCTTATCCAGCTGCATCTTAAACCATTTGACAGCTGTAGCCGAAGCCTCGGGCTGTGCCAGCGTTTCGTCGACCGTCCATCCCTTAACCAACCGGAAGGCATTCCATATCTTGTTGTTGAAATTACGTCCCTGTTCGCAAAGTGCTTCATCGAAAGGTATATCGTTCCCTGCCGGTGCCGCCATCATCAGGCCCATACGTACGCCATCGGCGCCATATTGTTCAATCAACTTCAGCGGGTCGGGCGAATTGCCTAACGATTTCGACATCTTGCGTCCCAGTTTATCACGTACGATACCGGTGAAATACACATTCCGGAACGGCATCGTGCCGCGGTATTCGTAGCCGGCCATAATCATACGGGCTACCCAGAAAAAGATAATATCCGGCCCTGTCACCAGGTCACTGGTCGGATAGTAATAGCTAATCTCCTCGTTGTCCGGCTGATTAATACCGTCGAACAGTGAAATCGGCCACAACCAGGAAGAGAACCAAGTATCCAGGCAATCCTCATCCTGACGCAGATCTGCCAGCGTCAACGAAGCATTTCCGGTCTTCTCTTTCGCCATCGCCAACGCCTTTTCGGCCGTTTCGGCTACCACATAGCCGCCTTCAGGCAGGAAGTAGGCCGGAATACGATGCCCCCACCACAGTTGGCGGCTGATACACCAATCTTTGATGTTTTCCATCCAGTGGCGGTATGTATTCTTAAACTTAGGCGGATAGAATTTTATATCGTCCTTCATCACCGGTTCCAACGCGATTTGCGCCAGATGTTCCATCTTCAGGAACCACTGCATAGACAGCTTCGGCTCGATAGGCACATTGGTACGTTCGGAGAAGCCGACTTTATTCTCGTAGGCTTCCACCTTCTCCAACAAATCGGCAGCTGCCAAATCTTTTTCGATTTGCATACGTACGTCGAAACGGTCCTGTCCCACATACAGCCCGGCAGCTTCGCTCAACGTTCCATTATCGTTGAAGATATCGATAGAGGGCAAATTGTATTTCTCGCCCAGCATGTAGTCGTTCACATCATGGGCCGGCGTCACCTTCAGACAACCCGTACCGAACTCGATGTCCACATACTCGTCTTCTATGACAGGAATGACACGGTTTACCAACGGAACGATAACCTGTTTGCCTTTCAGCCAAGCATTCTTCGGGTCGTTCGGATTGATACACATGGCCGTATCCCCCATAATCGTTTCCGGACGTGTTGTTGCCACTACGGCATATCGTCCTTCCGTATCTCCTTCCACTTTGTAGCGCAAATAGTACAGCTTGCTATGCTCTTCCTTATAAATAACCTCCTCGTCCGAAAGGGCGGTCAACGCCTTCGGGTCCCAGTTTACCATGCGGACACCACGATATATCAACCCTTTGTTGTACAAGTCGACAAAAACCTTCAACACGCTTTCCGAACGTTTCTCGTCCATCGTGAAAGCCGTACGGTCCCAGTCGCACGAAGCCCCCAGCTTGCGCAACTGTTTCAGGATAATTCCCCCATGTTCTTCTTTCCATGCCCAAGCATGTTTCAGGAACTCGTCGCGGGTGAGGTCGGTCTTCTTAATCCCTTCCTGAGCCAATTTGTTTACCACTTTGGCTTCTGTTGCGATAGAAGCATGGTCGGTTCCCGGAACCCAGCAGGCATTCTTTCCCTGCATACGGGCACGACGGATGAGGATATCCTGAATGGTATTGTTAAGCATGTGTCCCATGTGGAGTACGCCAGTGACGTTGGGTGGCGGAATTACGATTGTGTACGGTTCGCGACCGTCCGGTTTCGACTTAAACAAGCCGTTGTCCAACCAATACTGATACCACTTCCCTTCTACCTCCGCGGGATTGTACTTACTTGCAATTTCCATATTTTTTGTTCTAATTTTATTCTTTTCCGCTTCAAAAGCGAACTCCGAGAGTCCCCTATATACGCATTGGATAATTTAAGTTGCAAAAGTACAAAATATTATGAATATTAGAATACGGTAAAGATGAAACAAATTACTTCCTCCGGAAATGAACATTTTTCTTCCCTATCTTTTATCCTTTTCCTCCTAATCATTTAGCCGTTCGGTCGTATCATATTAGTTGTCCGCCAGCTGGCGGACGTTCGTTCGTCAATTGGCGAACGGTCGTTCACTGGATGGCGGACAATCGTTCGCCAATTGGCGAACGATTAATATCCCCTATGCAAAAGACTAAAAGTATAGGGGGAAAAGAGTAATGGATAGGGAGGAAAAAAACTTGCAGCATTCCGCAAAACCCTGTATCTTTGTAAACTATATATAAGAATGAATATGGTAAGACGCTCAGAATACAGAGGCACAGATAAGGCCAAAGCCCCGAGAGGACGCAAGGTAAATGTCAAAAAAGAAGAGACCTTGCTGCCTTTCCTATTTCAGCTGTTAAGCGAACAGAGTAAAAGTTCGGTAAAAGCATTACTTTCGCACGGACAGATTTTAGTCAACGGGAAAGTTACCTCCCAGTTCGATACGGCTTTGATGCCGGGAGACGAAGTCACGATTAGTTACGAACGCGGAAAAGTGGAATTCAACAATCCCTTGCTGAACATTGTTTGGGAAGACGAGGACCTGATTGTGGTAAACAAAAGGGAAGGATTGCTTTCCGTCTCCAGTGCGCGGGTAAAAGAACGTACGGCTTATCATTTACTGAGCGATTATGTGAAGAAATCGGACCCGAAAAACAAGATATTTATTCTTCACCGCCTGGACCGCGAAACGTCCGGCCTGATGATGTTTGCTAAGAATCAGTGGGTGCAGAAAGAATTGCAATCCAACTGGAATGCGATGATTACGCAACGCAGCTATGTGGCCGTAGTGGAAGGACGACCGGAAAAGGAGACGGACCTGATTGTCTCCAACCTCGTTGAAAATGCTCAAATGCAAGTTTACGTCACCACCGAAGGAGATGGCAAAGAGGCCATTACCCGCTACCGCCTTCTGAACAGTAACGGCAGCTATTCCCTGCTGGAACTCGATTTGGAGACGGGACGTAAAAACCAAATACGCGCCCAGATGCAATCCATCGGGCATTCCATTGCCGGCGACTATAAATACGGCGCCGAAACCGATCCTACCGGCAGACTGATGCTTCATGCCCGCCGGCTCTTTTTTATCCATCCGGCAACGGGTGAAGAGATGCGTTTCGAAACGCGTATCCCTGACAAGTTTTCATCTTTAACGAAATAAACAGAACACAAGAATAGTATGAAGAAGCTCTTTAGTACCTTAATGCTGGCGCTGGTTACGCTGGCTGTACAGGCACAAATTCACACGCCTGTGAAGTGGAAAATCAATCTGGAAGACTCCGGCAAGGCCGAGAAAGAAATCGTATTTACTGCCACATCCGAACAAGGATGGCATTTATATGACCAAGACCTTCCGGAAGGTGGTCCCGTATCCACTTCTTTTACATTCGAGACATTGACAGGTGCGGAACTAATTGGCAAGCCGGTTCCCTCGGTAAAACCGACGGTCATCTACGACGAACTGTTCGCCATGGACTTGCGCTGGTATCCGGGGACTGTCTCTTTCACGCAAAAAATAAAAGTAACCGACCCGGCTAAGTTCAAAGCAGAAGGCGAAGTAGAGTTCATGGCATGCAACGATGAGACTTGTCTGCCTCCAGACCGCATCGGCTTTTCTTTTGACAAGAGTAATATCAAAATGGATGCTGCCGCCCAAAGCCCGGCGCCTGCATCCCAGCCGAATGTCACCGAGGCTGCTCCTGCACAGCCGGATACCGAACAGGTTGTCGAGACTGCAACCAAACCGGCTACCCCGGAGCCTGCTGTAAAAAACGATGTTATCGAGACAGAACCAGCCAAAATAGTCAACGACTTGACAGACGATGCTGCCCTTTGGACGCCGGTCATCGATAAGCTGAAAGCTTTTGGGGATTCTACGGTTTCGGCAACGGACACATCCTGGCTCTTTATATTCTTTGCCGGCTTCCTCGGTGGGCTGATTGCATTGCTGACTCCTTGCGTCTGGCCGATGATACCTATGACCGTAAGCTTTTTCCTGAAGCGGACAAAAAACCGCAAAAAGGCGATACGGGATGCTGTGACGTACGGATTGTCTATCATTGTGATTTATCTGGTGATGGGATTACTGATTACCGGCATATTCGGAGCCAGTGCGCTAAATGATTTATCGACCAATGCGATATTCAATATCTTGTTCTTCCTGTTGCTGGTAGTATTCGCCATCTCTTTCTTCGGAGCATTCGAAATGGTACTGCCGTCTTCATGGACAAATAAGCTGGATACAAAAGCAGATTCGACTACAGGGATTATCAGTATCTTCTTTATGTCGTTTACGCTGGTACTGGTTTCTTTCTCTTGTACAGGCCCGATTATCGGGACATTGCTTGTACAAGCGGCTTCGATGGGTTCGGCTGTAGGACCGGCTATCGGTATGTTTGGTTTTGCTTTGGCTTTGTCCATACCGTTCAGTCTTTTCGCGATTTTCCCGAATATGCTGCAAAGTATGCCGAAATCCGGAGGCTGGTTGAATTCGGTAAAGGTGGTATTAGGCTTCCTTGAACTGGCTTTGGCACTGAAGTTCCTTTCCGTTGCCGACCTGGCTTATGGCTGGCGTCTGCTGGACCGCGAGGTCTTTATTGTTCTTTGGATTGTCATTTTTATTCTGTTGGGTTGCTATTTGCTGGGCAAAATCAAGTTCAGCCATGATAGCGAACTGCCGTATATATCGGTTCCGCGCTTATTCATGGCAATCATTTCATTCGGCTTCGCCGTTTACATGGTTCCGGGGCTTTGGGGAGCGCCGCTGAAAGCAATCAGTGCTTTTGCTCCTCCTTTGTACACACAAGACTTCAATCTATATAATAGCGAAGTACATGCAGCTTTCGACGACTACGAATCCGGCATGGCTTATGCCAAGAAAGTAAACAAACCCGTTATGATAGACTTTTCCGGTTTTGGTTGTGTTAATTGCCGCAAAATGGAAGCATCCGTTTGGACCGACCCCAAAGTGAAACAATTACTGGAAAAAGACTACGTGCTGATTACGTTGATGGTGGACGACAAGACGAAACTGCCTGAACCCATCACTATCGAAGAACATGGCAAGACGCGTAAGTTGAAAACGATTGGTGACAAATGGAGTTATTTGCAGCGCAGTAAGTTCGGGGCCAACGCTCAGCCATTCTATATCTTGCTGAACAGCAAGGGAGAACCGCTCGGCCCTTCGTATGCATTCAACGAAAGTATTCCCGAATACATCAAATTCCTGGAAAACGGACTGAAAGTATTCAAGGAACAAGAAAAATAATCCGACAATACATCAATATGCCAATATGCCGGTAGGAAGACGTTCATTACAGAAAGCTTCCGGATGGCATATTGGCTTATTAGCATATTAATACATTCATATATAATGGCAACAAGACAAGAAAAAATGGAAGCCTTCGGGCAACTCCTCGACATTCTGGATGAATTGCGCGTAAAATGCCCGTGGGATCGTAAGCAGACGAACGAAAGCCTCCGTACAAACACGATTGAAGAGACATACGAACTTTGCGATGCCATCATGAAAGATGACAACTACAACATCAAAAAAGAGCTGGGAGATTTGCTTCTGCATATCGTCTTCTATGCGAAAATAGGTGAAGAAAAATCCGCCTTTGACATAAAAGATGTTTGCGACAGCCTTTGTCAAAAGCTTATCTATCGCCATCCTCACGTATTCGGTGACGCACAAGCCGATACCGCCGGGAAAGTAGAACAAAGCTGGGAGCAACTCAAACTTAAAGAAAAAGGAGGAAATAAAACTGTATTGGAAGGTGTGCCAGCCTCTCTCCCATCCGTCGTTAAAGCACATCGTATTCAGGACAAAGCCCGTAATGTGGGTTTCGATTGGGAACAACGTGACCAGGTTTGGGATAAAGTGCACGAAGAATTTACCGAACTAAAAGCTGAAATCGATAAAATGGATGCTGATAAGATGGAAGCAGAATTCGGTGACTTGTTCTTCAGCCTCATCAATGCAGCCCGTTTATACAAAATCAATCCGGATAATGCCTTGGAACGCACGAACCAAAAGTTTATCCGCCGTTTCAACTATCTGGAAGAGCATACTATAAAAAAAGGAAAGTCTTTAAAAGAGATGTCATTGGAAGAAATGGATAAATTGTGGAATGAAGCAAAATCAAAAGGATTGTAAAAACAAAAGGGGAACCGACATCACGTCGCCACCCCTCCCTTAACTTAAACGCCAAAACTAAATCTAAACAAAAAACACAAATAATGATAATATTTTATTCTTTCTTATTCTCTTCTTCTTTTTTATCCCTGTCACCCTTCATAAACTCGCGCGCGAACTTCAACTCCGCTTGCTTGTATTTATAAAGTTTTTTTGGTGATAATATCTTTTTAAATTTCTCGTAATAATCCTTCTCCAATTGCGCTTGTTTCAAATTGACTTTCACGCATTCATCAATTACTTTCATGTAGTCTTCATCACTTGCGTCAGGATTTCGTCTCAAATCTTTAGATAATTTACGGCATTCACGCCCCGCCTCAAACAGCTTTTCCTGAAGTTCATTACAAAGAGGTATAAATTTTGATGCCTCTTCTGGCGTTAGCCCAACTTCCGCTGTAATAAACGCGTTCCGTTTTGCTAGAAATGCCTCCTTATCAAAGTTCCGATGTGGCTTCCCTCCTTGAGCATTTACGCTAAATGAGAACACAACTGAAAACGCCACAAATGTAATAAAAAATATTTTATTCATACAAGTATTATTACAAAAATATTGTGAAAAGATTGTTTTTTCTTCATTTTATTCAGATTCACTCAAATCTCCTGCCAATATATAACTTGCGTAACGTTCTTCCAGATACTCAAGATATTCTTCATCTTCTGCTGCCTGAACAGCCGAAACCTTATTTGCAGAGATTTCAGTCTTGACCAATAACGAATCATTCTTGACAGTTTTGTCTTCAGGACCGACCAGGACTCTAAAAAACAATCCCAGTCCGGCAAACACCGCCGCCATGTAAAGCCATGGGCGAACACGATCCATGAGGGAGATTTTTTTCACTTCCTCCTGTGGGGATTTCTCGGGAAGCTGGCTCATAATATTGGCAGTCAACCCTTCCATATACCCTTCGGGCACAGAAAAAGGATTTTTTCCTTTAAAACGGTCCAGGTTGTTTTGTTCTGTTTTCATATCAACTCTCTTTTATGTTCTTTTGACAAATGGCAACACGAAAGGTTTAAACGTCTTTTGTTAAAAACTCTTCGACTTTTTTGACAGCGTGATGATAAGAGGCTTTCAAAGCTCCCACCGATGTCCCAAAAATCTCCGACATATCTTCGTATTTCATATCATCAAAGTATTTCATATTAAATACAGCACGCTGCTTTTCCGGTAACCTCAGGATAGCTTCCTGCAATTTCATTTGAGCCGCATCTCCATCAAAATACTCATCTCCCTTCAGACGTTCAAGCAAAAACACGTCTGCATCATCTATCGACACATTATTGACAGCTCGCTGGCGGTTTAGAAAAGTAATACATTCGTTTATAGCTATTTTATACAACCAAGTGGATAATTTTGCATCACCTCTGAAATAATCAATATTTGTCCACGCTTTCAAGAATGTATTCTGCAACAAATCATTCGCATCATCATGGTCAAATACCATTTTTCGTATTTGCCAGTACAACTTCTCCCCATAGATATTGACAATCTGCGCAAAAGCATCCCGCTGACATGCGGGATTGCGTAATTGTTCTATTATCTCATCTTCTGTATACTGCTGCATCCCTATTCGCTATTTGGCGGTAAATATAAGAAAAATAATTTATCATCCAATATCATTTGCTGAAGTAGGATTTTTTTAAATTCATATCTTATTTGCCTTAATCATCATACAAAAAGAGAGAATCCAAAAAAAAAGGCGGATAACCTTTCGATTATCCGCCTTCAGAAGTGCCCAGAACAGGACTCGAACCTGCATGCCTCTCGACACACGCACCTGAAACGTGCGCGTCTACCAATTCCGCCACCTGGGCAATTCATTACTTAAATAAAAACAATCTCTCTCGATTGCGGTTGCAAAGGTAGTAAGTTTTTCGGAATAACCAAACATAATACAAACAATAAACCGACGAACTCCATTATTCCACACTATATATAATACAACCGAATATAATCTTAACCTTTAAACAAATAAAAACGGCTACCCCCAAAGGAAGCAGCCGTTTTTGTTTTATAATTGCGGGAAGAATTACATCATACCGCCCATGCCACCCATACCCGGGTTCATTGCTGGAGCTGCAGGAGTTTCTTCTTTCTTATCGGCAATGACACATTCTGTAGTCAGGAACATGCCAGCAATAGATGCTGCATTTTCCAAAGCTACACGTGCAACTTTAGCAGGGTCGATTACACCGGCAGCACACAGATTTTCAAATTTATCTGCACGAGCATTGTAACCATAATCGCCTTTACCTTCTTTTACTTTCTGAACGATAACGGCACCTTCTTTTCCGGCGTTTTCAACAATCTGACGAAGCGGTTCTTCAATCGCGCGTTTTACGATTTCAATACCGGTTTCTTCGTCCTCGTTTTCACCCTTCATGCCTTCCAAAGCTTCGATAGCACGGATATAAGCTACGCCACCACCCGGAACCGTACCTTCTTCGATAGCAGCACGGGTTGCATGCAAAGCATCATCCACACGGTCTTTCTTTTCTTTCATTTCAACTTCAGAAGGAGCACCTACATACAGAACAGCTACACCACCAGCCATTTTAGCCAGACGTTCCTGCAGTTTTTCCTTATCATAGTCGGAAGTTGTGTTCTCTATCTGAATCTTAATCTGACCGATACGAGCTTGGATAGCATCTTTATCACCGGCACCATTCACAATGGTTGTAGTATCTTTATCTACAGTTACCTTTTCTGCAGTACCCAGCATATCCATTGTTGCACCTTCCAGTTTCAATCCCTTTTCTTCCGAGATGACTGTTCCACCGGTCAAGACTGCGATATCTTCCAACATTGCTTTACGACGATCGCCAAAGCCCGGAGCTTTAACTGCACAAATCTTCAAAGAACCACGCAGGCGGTTTACAACCAAAGTAGCCAAAGCTTCGCTATCGATATCTTCAGCGATAATCAACAACGGACGTCCACTCTGAACTGTCGGTTCAAGGATAGGCAGTAAATCTTTCAATACGGAAATCTTTTTATCATAAATCAGGATATACGGATTTTCCATTTGGCATTCCATCTTTTCCGTATCTGTTACGAAATACGGAGAGATATAACCACGGTCAAACTGCATACCTTCAACAACATCAACCGTAGTTTCAGTACCTTTCGCTTCTTCAACTGTGATGACACCTTCTTTTTTCACTCTCTGCATTGCTTCTGCAATCAGTTTACCGATGGCTTCATCGCCATTAGCAGAAATTTTTGCAACATGTTCGATTTTTTCGAATTGGTCGCCAACAGCTTCAGCTTGTTCAGCAAGACTTTCTACCACTTTGGCAACAGCTTTATCGATACCACGTTTCAAATCCATCGGATTAGCACCAGCTGTCACATTTTTCAGACCGACACCGATAATAGATTGTGCCAACACTGTAGCAGTAGTCGTACCGTCACCGGCATTGTCATTCGTTTTGGAAGCAACTTCTTTCACTAACTGAGCACCCATATTTTCAAACGGGCAAGCTAATTCTACTTCTTTTGCTACAGTTACACCGTCCTTAGTAATATGAGGAGCACCGAATTTCTTTTCGATAATCACATTACGTCCTTTCGGGCCCAAAGTTACTTTTACTGCATTAGCCAACTCATCCACGCCTTTCTTCAGAAGGTCGCGGGCATCCATATCGTATTTAATTTCTTTTGCCATAGTAGTAATATCTTATATTTTTATTGATTTAATTGTGAATTAGATAATAGCTAAAATATCAGACTGACGCATGATAAGATACTTTTCACCGTCCAGTTCGATTTCTGTACCGGCATATTTGCCATACAGTACATTGTCACCTTTCTTTACAACCATTTCTTCATCTTTCGTTCCGTTACCTACGGCAACAACTTCACCTTTTAAAGGTTTTTCTTTTGCTGAATCCGGAATAATGATTCCGCCAAGAGTCTTTTCTTCTGCTGCAGCCGGCTTGATAAGCACTCTGTCTGCTAAAGGTTTAATGTTCATCATTGTATATTTTTTAATTGTTAATAATATTATGTTTGTCTTATGCTTTTTAAGCACACGTAATTGCCTATGCGAATACTGTGCCAAAGTATTTAATAAGTAAAAGACTGACAATTTTACATCTTCCGACAGGCAAACTATGCAAATATGACTGACAGGATGACTATCTATTAACCAACTTCCTCCAACAAAAGATTAGGGAAAAAGACACAAGATTTCCAAAATCTATATAAGGGAACAAAAAAATTGCGGTTTGCAATTTGGCTAAAAAGCTATATTCAAACATTTTAGCCAAATCCCAGACCGCAAAGTCATTCTTTTTAAAACTACCGGTTCTCAATGAACCAGCAATGTCGATACGGAATGTGCCGCCAATACCGGCTGATAAACATTTTTCCCAATCCGGACCGTCACCTTCTCCTCCTTATTCGTATCGTTTGCCAATGCCACTACAACACTTTCGTCCGGATTGACAAAAGCAAGCAAATTTCCGAAAGTCCCCTCTGTCTCTACTTTATAAGCTCCCGGCTGTACATAATGGCTAAGATGCTTCATGATATAATATTCAGGAGTGTATTGGAATGATTTTGTATCCGGGTCTACCACTACTAAAGAATTTTGAGCCCATCCCCAACGGCTAATTCCTCCTTTTTCAAGTGAGATATTCCAATACATATAAGCAGACACTCCGTTATCAAAATAGTGACGCATCAAATTCCAAGAATATTCAGCCCCTCTCCAATCGTTCCTGCCATCCCCACACTCTTGTTCTGTCTGATAAAGTTTCATATCCGGATAACGCTCATGTATTCCTTTAATAGCCCCACGTCCTGCCCACTGGAAACCGACACCACTGACATATTTACTGCTAGACGCATCTGTCAGAATTGTATCCACCAAGGCTTCATTCGCCCGCTCCATCGTACCAAACATGACCTGGACATCCAGTTCTCTCATAGCCGGTCCCAAATAGTTACCGACAAAATTTGCCAACGAAGCTGCTGTCCAACAACAACTGGGAAATATCTGAGCAGAATTAAATTCATTCTGTGGCATAACTGCAAAAATATCAACACCTTGCTCTTTATAAGCATTGATGAATTTCGAAAAATATAACGCATAAGCTTTCAAATAAGCATCCTCCTGGATAAACATATCCGTCCCTTCATGCCCTATCTTATCCGCCGGTAAACCATTCCGATATTTTTCATCCATATTCTCACCGGTATAAGCAGAAGCATAATGCTTATTATATTTCATCCAAGAAGGCGGACACCAAGGAGAAGCCCAAATACGCAAATCCGGTTTATATTTTTGTGCATTTTTGATAAAAGGGACCAAAGTCTGTTGATCATTGGCAATTGTGAAATTCTTCATTTCAAAATCACCATCCGCTTCATTATAAGAATACCAATCACGTGAAAAATCATTAGCTCCCACCGGCATACGGCAAATAGTAAAATTCGCACCGAAATCGGGGAAAAAAAGTTCTTCCATTATTTTCTCCCGCTCAGTAGGCTCTAAGCGACTTAAAGAAATCCATCCCAACTCGTTAAAACAGGCACCAAAACCATCTATCATTTGCTGTTTCTTATCCGTTCGGACAGTCACATCAATCTCTTTGACCGTATCAGCCAATGCCGATACCAAATCCGGCTGTTCTTGCCAAGGAGTCTTTTCAGTTGTTGTCATCCAAGATGCGTGTGGCTGGAAAGTACAAGATGACAAACACAAAACTACGGTGAGAATCAAAACGTGTGTTTTCATGATTAACAATTTTAAGAGATGTAAGGGCAACCGGTTCAGGCTGCCCTTAGATATTCTGATTAGAAACGTTCTATCAATTCATCTACGGTAACCGGAATCTGTTCGCCGGTTATCATATTTTTCAGATTAACCTTACCCTCATTCATTTCCGTTTCACCTACAAGGGCGACAAAGGGTATTTTCTTCGTATCGGCATATCCCATTTGTTTTTTCATTTTTGCAGACTCTGGATACAATTCCGTCCGGATACCTGCCGCACGAACTTTTGCGATTACCGGCAATAAATAATCGGCCTCTTTTTCTCCAAAGTTCACAAACAATAATTGAGTGGTCTGTAAAGAATCCGCCGGATATAAATCCAATTGGTTCAAAACATCAAAAATACGATCCGCACCAAAAGAAATACCAACCCCCGATACACCATCCATGCCGAATACACCTGTCAAATTATCATAACGTCCGCCACCTGTTATACTGCCAATCTGCACATCCAGCGCTTTTACCTCGAAGATGGCTCCGGTATAATAATTCAACCCACGAGCCAGTGTCAAATCCAGTTCCAGTTCTGCATTCAGGGATAGCGCGTCAATCTTATCCAAGATAAATTCCATTTCAGCAATACCCTTCACTGCAATTTCAGAAGCTGACAATTCTTTTTTCAAGACAGACAATTTTTCACGGTTCGAACCTTTCAGCATGATTATCGGCTGTAAACGAGCAATAGCCTCCTCCGATAATTCTTTTGAACGTAATTCTTCATTTACATTATCCAGACCAATCTTATCAAGTTTGTCGATAGCAACTGTAATATCTACAATCTTATCTGCCTCTCCAATGATTTCAGCAATACCGGAAAGTATTTTACGATTATTCATCTTGATGCAAACCCGAATACCAAAACGGCGGAACACTTCATCCATAATTTGTATCAGTTCCACCTCATTAATCAAAGAGTCCGAACCGACTACATCGCCATCACACTGGTAAAACTCGCGATAACGTCCTTTTTGCGGACGGTCTGCACGCCAAACCGGCTGTATCTGGTAACGTTTGAACGGAAACGTTATTTCATTCCGATGTTGTACGACAAAACGGGCAAAAGGAACTGTCAAATCATAACGCAAACCTTTCTCACAAGCTTTTACAGCAAATTTAACGGCATTGTGTTCCAACAGTTCTTCATCGGAAATACCGGCAAAACAATCACCGGAATTTAATATTTTAAACAACAGCTTGTCTCCCTCTTCACCATACTTTCCCATCAAAGTAGACAAATTTTCCATAGCAGGAGTTTCAATCTGCTGAAATCCATACAGATGATAAACATCTCGAATTGTGTTGAATATATAATTACGTTTCGCCATTTCTTCCGGCGAAAAATCTCTTGTTCCCTTAGGAATAGACGGTTTTTGCATATTTCTTTAATTTATTATTCTGATTGCAAAGGTAATGCTTTTACAGGAATATAGAAGTTGTTCCGTCGAAATACCGATTAATCCCTGCTCCTTCCTCCCAGAAAAATCATGATATAATACAACAATGTTGCCAGCGAACCTAAAGCTGCAACCACATATGTATAAGCGGCCGAACGCAACGCATCTTCCGCCTTATCATGTGTATAGACATTTGTTATTCCGGCATTGCTCAACCAAACTAAAGCACGCTTGCTCGCATTAATTTCAACCGGCAATGTTATAAAACTAAAGAGGGTTGTCGTTGCAAACAGAATAATGCCAAAAAGCAACAACTGCGGAAATTTATGAATCAATAACATACCACCCAACAAAACCCATGTCATAATGTTTGAGGCAAAACTAACAACCGGAACCAATGCCGAACGCATCCTTAGCGGAGCGTAAGCCGTAGCATGTTGCACGGCATGTCCACATTCGTGAGCTGCCACAGCAGCGGCGGCAATACTATTACTATAATATACGGATTCACTCAGATTCACCGTTTGGTTTGCCGGATTATAATGGTCCGTCAGATGGCCGGGAGTAGAGATTACTTTCACATCATAAATACCATTATCATGCAACATCTTCTCCGCTACATCCTTACCTGTCATACCATTCGGCATAGGAATTTTGGAATACTTCTCAAACTTATTCTGCAGCCTCGAAGAGACCAACCAGCTAAGAAGGGCAAAACCGATAAATATAATCCAATACATGCTCATAAAATTCTAATTTATATAGTTATACAAATAAGGATAAGCAAAAAGTCTGCCAAAAATAAAAATGGCAGGAGCACTCCCTTTCGGGATGTGGTCTTCTGCCATTTTGTATTATATTCTTTTTTTATTCTTCCGTATATCTGACAATTGTTTGTTCACGGTCAGGACCGACGGAAACAATTTTAACAGGTACACCCAGCTCCTCTTCAAGGAACGAAAGATAAGCATTGAATTCCTCAGGGAATTCATCTTCACTCTGCATCTTTGTCATGTCAGTCTTCCAACCCGGCAATTCCACATATACAGGTTCGATTGTATCATCTATTTCAAACGGGAATTCCGTAATTTCCTCACCATTGACCTTATAAGCCACGCAAGCTTTAATCGTGTCGAAGCTATCCAGCACATCACTCTTCATCATAATCAACTTGCTTACCCCGTTAATCATCACCGCATATTTCAATGCGACCAGGTCAATCCAACCACAACGGCGTTTACGTCCGGTCACCGCACCGAACTCATGCCCTAATTGGCCGATTCTATCTCCCGTTTCATCAAACAATTCCGTAGGAAACGGACCACTGCCCACACGCGTACAATAAGCCTTAAAAATCCCATATACTTCTCCGATATTACGAGGAGAAACCCCCAAGCCGGTACAACAACCGGCACAAATCGTATTTGAAGAAGTCACAAACGGATAAGAACCGAAGTCTATATCCAGCATAGTTCCCTGTGCGCCTTCAGCCAAAACAGACTTCCCTTCTTTCAGAAAGTTATTGATGACATGTTCACTGTCAATCAACCGGAACTGTTTCAGGTATTCCAAAGCCTTAAACCACAGTGCTTCCAGTTCTGTAATATCATATTCATAGCTCAACGAATGCAGAATAGCCTCATGTCTGGCTTTTGCAGCCGCATATTTTTCATCAAAATTGTGTAACAAATCACCGACACGAATCCCGTTACGACTGATTTTATCTGTATAAGTCGGGCCAATACCTTTACCGGTCGTACCAATTTTACCGGAACCTTTAGAAGCCTCGTAAGCAGCATCCAATATACGGTGAGTAGGCAAGATAAGATGTGCTTTCTTGGAAATGCAAAGCTGTTTGGTCAAGTCGTGTCCACTGGCAGCAAGTGCCTCAGCTTCCTGTTGGAATAACAACGGATCCAATACAACACCGTTACCGATAACGTTAACCTTACCACCTTGAAAAATTCCGGAAGGGATAGAGCGCAACACATACTTTTCGCCGTTAAATTCCAAAGTATGTCCTGCATTGGGACCTCCTTGAAAACGAGTAATCACATCGTAATTCGGAGTCAGAACATCGACAACTTTACCTTTGCCCTCGTCGCCCCATTGCAATCCTAATAATACATCTACTTTCATCTTTATATATATAGACTGTTAATACTTTTATTTCCCATTTTTCCGTTGAAGCCGATACTTACATTTACTGCATAAACCGTAAATATAAAGCGCATAATATTCCGGTGTAAATCGAGTAACCTTCAGACCAGCCACATCTCTTCTCAGCGTTGCGTCTTTCAGCTCCCGGATAGCCCCGCATTTGCTGCAAACCAGATGCATATGCGTTTCCGCCAAACTCCTTAACTCATATTGGACAGACTGGGTTGGCAATTGATGTCGCACAATCAATCCTCCATCGACTAATACTTCCAAGGTATTATAAAGAGTAGCTCGACTCACATGGAAATTCGCATCTTCCAATTTTTGATAGAGTTGGCACATATCGAAATGGCCGGGGAAATTGCATATACATTCTAATATAGCAAATCGTTCCTCAGTCTTCCGTAGTTTTTTCTCTGCAAGATACTTGGTAAACAAGTTCTGCAGCTCTATGTATTTTTTTCCATCCATCTTAACGTTGCGACTCCACGCGAACGGCAAAGTTAGCGCATTTATTTTAAACGCAAAGCCTTAGCGGTAATATTCAAATTCAAATTTTAAATCATTATAAATTTCTACTTGTTCCGGCACATCTTTATATTCTGGTATCACGTCGAACATATTCATTATATGAGCAGCTCTTTGAGACGACTGCCGGCCATAAAATTTCATTGCTTTTATAGCCGCCTGTTTTTCCATCCACGGCGCTCCAAAATCAGTCCACAACGTCGTACGCATCGACTCGACCAAAAAAGCAGCCTGTATAGGCGGGATTAAATCTTTTCCTTCTTTAAACAATTCACTCCAAATAAGATATGCTACCGTACGTGCATAAAAATCGTTCACATTGTAAATCAGGCCCATTGTCAATTTTTCAATGCCCGGTAATTTACAAAACAAATTCTTACTACAATACTCAGCAATTTCCAAATGGGGAATTTCTTTTATCCACTCCTTAGCCCGCTCGCAAGTAAAACTCTCTACCGGCTGCAACAGGGTTGCCATAATTTTAAATTCACGTATATCTTCCTTCCATAAAGCAGAGGCCAGCTCGTCATCCTGTTCGAAAGAAGCAGCAATCTGCTTGATTTCGGGATACGGAACCCCGAAGTTCAGCTTATAGACAACCCCTTTTTCTCGCATGCTGGACGAAATAACACCGTTCATGGCAAGCCGCAAACACTTTCGTATCTCTTTTATTTTATCTTCAACCATTTTTTAATTATTATAAGAAGGTAGGAACGAATAATCTTTACTGTAACGCAACATTTGCTCTGCATATCCTTCCGTGTAATCCAATACAATATCCGTCACATTCCCCCTATTATCCTTCACCTCTCTCATGACAGGATTAACAAAACCCTTATACGGAGCCAGCTTCAGTCCGGCATATCGTTTAAGAACTTCCGCATGCAAAACAGAATCCACTCTTACTCCGTAATCCTCCACCAGCATCTTCCCGGCAGAATAATCGCCTTCGCTCTTAATACGCTGCACTTCAGCCAATAAAGCCCCGAACAGGTTACGCAGTTTTTCATAATCATTCACGACAACATACGTCTTTCCATCCCGTTTCTTCAGTTCGATAACGTTGTCGTTTTTTCCTTTTTCATATACCCACCGGGCTATCAACTGTCGATTGCGCATATGCGCCTCCTCTATATTTTTACCCAGCTCGATACGAACCAACTGCGTCATCAAACCATTCATTATATATTTATAATATTCCGCTTTATAAGCTTCCGCATCCGGAACAAGTCCCAATTCCACCAATTTGGCATCTCCCAAATAGTACAAACCGAACAAATCGGCACGAGCTTCTTCCAATGTGGAGCTATAAGCCTTCAACGCATCCGGATCAGTATCAGGAAGTAACTTCCCGGAACCATGTCCCAGACATTCGTGCAAGTCCGTATGCAAATTATCGGTAATAAAGCCATACTTTTTCATTCCTTCACGCTCCACATCGCTCCAAACAAATTCTTCATTAAAGCCATTACCTTGTGAAGCCTTATCATAGGCTTCTGTAATATTTTCTATCGTAACCGACTTAGAGCCATGGTCGCGCCGTATCCAGTCGGCATTCGGCAAATTAATTCCTATCGGAGTCGCCGGATAACAATCACCTCCCAACATCGCAACCGTTATCACCTTAGCACTCACACCTTTTACCTTTTCTTTCTTGAAACGGCTATCTACCGGCGAATGATCTTCAAACCATTGTGCATTGCCGCTAATTACTTTTGTACGCTTGGTCGCTTCCTTATTTATAAAATTCACAGTAGATTCCCAACTGGCTTTCATTCCTAACGGATCACCGTATGTTTCAATAAATCCGTTTACAAAATCAACATCAGAAACCGTATCTTCCACCCAAAGAATGGAATAAGCATCAAATATTTTCAAATCTCCGGTCTGATAATATTCAATCAACCTTTCAATGATTGCTTTCTGCACCTTGTTTTCGGCAAAAGGAACAGCTTTTCGCAATTCGGAAACAATCTTTTCGATAGCAGCCGAATAAAGTCCACCGACTTTCCATACTTTCTCTACAATCTTCCCGTTTTCTTTCACCAAACGGCTATTCAAGCCATAAGATATCGGGGTTATCGTATCTTTTCCGGCTTTCATTCCGGCATAAAAATCCTCTACTTCTTCCTGTGTAATCCCGCCACTATAATAATTGTTGGCCGATGCCAGTATTAAATCAGCATCTCCACTCTGTACCGTACGTTTGGATAGTACAGCCGAATCAAATATCACAGGAATAATTTCCTCCAGGAACTGCCCGACAGTTTGTCCTTCCCGTAGCGGCAGTTGCTCGGGAGCCAATTGCGATACGCAACTCTTAAAGAACTCAATCGTAAAATCGGCAGTAAACTTATCTTCCGCATAATGATGATGAATACCATTCGCAAACCAAACACGTTTCAAGTAAGTCTCCAATGCTGTAAATTGCACATCTTTCCGATTTCCTTTATAGCTCATATATATAGCCTCCAGTGTACGGCGAATCGGCAAATTGTAACGGCAATTCTGATCATACAGAATATCCCGTCCCATTAATGCCGCTTCCGACAAATGGAATAAAAGTTGTTTCCGTTGAAGTGATAAGTTCTCAAAATCGGGAACCTGATAGCGTAATATCTGCAAATCGGCGAATTGATCTACCACATAATCGAAATTATCCTGTTGCCTGATATTTCCCGACTCCTGCCCCGTGGCAGTCATAGCCATTACTGTCATAATTGTTATCATTAAATTCTTCATTACTCAGCCTTTATTATCCTCACAAAGATAAAAAGAAAACCCGGACGGCATGATGCACTAAACAAAACATCTACTCTTTCTTAACGAATTTCCCGAAAAACTTCCATATTTCTTCAGCTGTATTAACATCCTGCTCCCCCCAACCATGCTGTCCGTTTACAATCTCATAGAGCCAGACTTCATTCCCCCCGGTTCCATTCAAATATTTATGAGACACTACATAATGACCATTCCGGCTATCCTTTACAGCAAGCGTATCAACCTGTTCCTGCGTACATCGATTTTTAGCCACCCAATAATTGATTGCCAACGGTACAGGAATATAAGCTCCCCAGCCTCCTTTATCCTCCAAATCGCCGTCCCATTCAGAAGTACGGTCCTCAGTCCCATGTATTTCAAGCAATGGGATAGCTTGAGGACAGTCATATTCCCGGTATATCCATTCCATTGTAAGACCCGCTATAGGAGCTACAGCCGAAAAGACATCCGGTTTCCGGTAAGCCAGCAAATAACACATTTCGCCACCATTCGACAACCCCGTACAAAATGTATTTTGAGGACTAAGCTGGAATTTCTTTTGCAACAATTCGGCCAATTGGCACAAAAAGGAGACATCATCGACAGTCATATCAGCTTGAAAAGGATAACCGACATTCCAACAAGGATTTCCTCTGCCGTCCTTTATACCTTTCGGGTAACAAACAGCGAACTTATTTTTTTCCGCCACCTTATCCATACCATAATCTAGGTTAACATCCCCTCCATATCCATGCAGGACAAACACTAAGGGAGCGTTTTCAGGCAATTGTTCCGGTAAATAAAGATGATAAGTTCGCTCAAATCCGTCTATCGTACAGGTATAAGTCTGCAAACCGGAGGAAACTTTTTCCGATTGCCCATAAACCGGATAAGAAAACGGTAATAATAACAAGAATAATATCCCCGCAAAATAAATGTTTTTCATTATGATTTCTTTTATGTTCTTCATTCAAAATCAGCCGGGAATGCCAACAACTGATACATCAATGCCTTTGCCATCCGATAGTGTCCATCGGCATTCGGATGCAACCGGTCGGTGTCTTCTTTATGAAAGTAGCAAGTATGCGAATCACTTACCGGAAAAAGTCCGCTAACACTATTCAGGTCTACAACCGGAAGTGCCCAGACATTTGCCGCCTCTTTTATCACATCCACATATTCGTCCACAAACAAACCAATCTGATTCGGATACGATTCATCCGGTTGTATATTATCATCACTAAACCGGGCATATCCCCGATGTATCGGAGTCAGCAACACAATTTGTTTAGTAGGAAAATTCGTTTTCAAATACGACATCACCTTATTGATACGTCCGCGAAACGTATTTTCATCCATTTGCAACGTACGTTTTTTCCGGGTTTCCTTTTTCGGTCCCGACACTTCCACCTCCTGCTCCCCCACAGAATACCATTCCCCTAACGGAACCCCTGCATTATAATCATTTGTTCCGGCAAAAATCAGAATAGCATCGACCTCATTCCCCATCTCCGCATTCAATTTTTCCGCCTGTTCCAACACCCCGGTCCACTGATGTCCATTGATACCATAAACAAAAGGCTTCAAGCCAAGCATCTCTTCCAAATACTGCCAATAATTTTTAGCAGTTCCAACATGTATTTTATCGGTTATAGAGTCCCCCAAAAAAGCAACTTTTTTCCCCTTCCATTGATTTTCCGCAGCCTGCTCTTGCTGAACGCCCGGCATACAGCTACTTGTATAAGGATAAATATCCGTCGATAACAACAAAGCCGAGAGTAAAAAAGCAGAATATCGTATATACTTTCCTTCTTTCCTTTTTTTCATGGTTCCTTATTTTTTATACGTGTTTACTCATTAATACATAGGTTTCCTCTTTGTTTCATTACAAATGACACCTAAATATTCTCCAACGACCCCCAAAGCTAACAAAAGTATTTCATACTATAAAAGAATCATTGACATTAAAAACAGTCAAACACAAACCAACTCCTCTCGAAGCGAAAATGCTACAAGAATCAAAATAGCCACTGTATTCTTTCTAATATAATTAAAAAGACACACATGGCTATTTCTTTCCCTAATTTGTTACTAATCCATCCTACTCCATCATTTCAAATTCTCCAACCCAACAGTCTCCCCATTGGTTAGTCAGTTTTAAATGACAGATTTCTTCCACACTCAGTTTCCCTACATAGATTACAACTTGAGATGAACCTGCAGGTATCACCTCTTCACATACAACTTGACCATTTTTCGACAATGTTAAATTGATATCAGAGGATAAATCCCTGTTTTCAATATACAGATACTCACCATCCCAATAAGCGGATACTGGGCAATCCACGGATATGGAACGCTTATCTTTTGATAAGTGGCCTTTCAAACAAATTGGTTTCTTTTCTTTTTTTTCCGTATTCTCAGTCTTTGTCCCACTCTCCATATTGGAACAAGCTAAAATATCCGAACCACTAAAACAAACCAGACTTCCTAATAAAAACAGGAACAATTTACATTTTGAAAAATACTTCATAATAATTTAGAATTTATATTATTGCAAAATAACGGAGAAGATTCCGAATATAGAATGGACAATTCAGAGGCATAAATTCACATATTCACGCACATACAACTAATATAAACATCAATAAATCAGTACAATAATCAAAAACGACATAAATAGACAAGCTTACATTCGGAATGGTTAAAAAGAATAAATATAACACTAAGATTGACACCGACAGCACATTCAAGGCCGATTAGTTTTGTTCAATTCCAATTCAAACAACTGCCGATGCTTCTTTACAATTATATCTAAGATTAATCCGCTAAATAAGCATTGAAGCGAACATAGAAACATGATGCCGGAAACAATCAGTGTTGGAAAACGAGGAACTAATCCGGTTTGTATATAATCAACCAATACGGGTATGAATAATATCAAGGACAATAGAAATATAAAAAATGACAGCCAACTAAAAAAAGCCAATGGCTGATATTCTTTATATAGCATGAATATCGTACGCAAAACCTTATATCCGTCTTTATACGTATTAAGCTTGGAAGTACTTCCTTTGGGCCGGTCTTTGTATTCAACGGGTATTTCTTTCAACAGAAAATTCTTATCCAATGCATGAATCGTCATTTCCGTTTCAATTTCAAACCCTTTGGAGAGCACAGGAAATGTCTTTACAAATGTGCGGCCAAATGCACGATAGCCCGTCATTATATCTTTTACATTGCTATCAAAAAGCGTATTAATCAACCAACAGACCAAACGGTTTCCGGCATTGTGAAAAAGACGTTTATTCTCTTTATAGTAAGTCGACGATAATCTCTCCCCTATGACCATATCGATATGCTTATTTATTACTAAATCCACCATCTCACGCGCGTTTTTTGCCGGATAAGTATCATCACCGTCTACAATAATATAACAATCGGCTTCAATCAACCGGAACATACTGCGGATAACATTCCCTTTGCCTTGCCTATCTTCTTTATAGACAGTCGCACCGGATAGAAAAGCAAACTCCGAAGTTTTATCCGTCGAATTGTTGTCATATACAATAATTTCAGCTTCTGGCAGAACAGACTTATAATCGGCAATTACTTTAGAAATTGTCTGCTCCTCATTATAGCAGGGAATTAATACCGCAATACGTGGTGTCATAACTGTAGATTAGATTAAATTAAACAAAAGAATACTATTTTATTTTTTTTCGAAAATTCCATGTACGGATATAAAAACAAAACATACTTCCGGTGAGCACCGCCCCTAACAGCATAAACGGCATATGCCAGATAATGTGATTCATGTGCGGATGCACATAGGAATGCCCCTTAAATATGACAAACCATGAAAGAGGGGCTAACAAGGAGAGCCACAACGTAATTGTCAATGCGATTTGTTGTCGGCGAAACCGGGGAAAATATTTAATTGATTTCGATACCAATACCAGTATGCTGACAAAAAAGAAGAAAAGAATGGAGGAGCCGAAAGTTCCCTTGCTAAGAATACGCAGAGCATCATCTTCAAACCAATGTGCCAAATCATAAGCATGCCCGTTCCAATAGGTAGCCAATACATCCCACAGATTACTTTTCAGGCTTTCCATATAGAAAGAATCCATATCAGTATTGCCGCCCACGTATGTTCGTCTATTCAAGCTATAAAATATATAGTCGAATCCCTCACTCAAAGTTCCTTTCACAAAAGACAATTGTATCGCCAACCAAAAAATTGTCAATAATACGGCAGATAATGCACCCGCAGAAACAGCCGTAAAACGTTTTAAGAAAGTCCTCAAATTCCATTTATAAATGAAGCCATAAAAAAACCAGGGAGTAACACTCATCACCAACGTGGTTGTTATATACTCGAAACCTGTAAGCAAACATTTGGTAAACACACACACAAACATTAAAACAAAAGTAAGAAGACCGGTTCTCTTTACTTTCTCCTCCCAAAATTGGAGATACCAAAGAGAAACGACAAAAGGAAGGTAAAATATACCCAAAACCCAAAATATATTATGGCCGAAATAAATAATCCATTGGGAAAATAAAATCGTCACAAACGTAAAGATTGCAGTAGCCAACTTCCATCGATAAAATACCCACAGGAGAAACAGCGTAAAGATAAGCCCATTAAATAGACTTATATTCCAATAAAAAAACTCTAACGCATCGTCTCCCGACAAACCGGTTATTTTGCAGAACAATCCATACAAGAAAGCCTGTACACCGGGCTGAGAGTAATATGCCTCATAAGTATCAAACTCGTATTGATTACGATAAGCTTCATATTGATACCAAAACGGATCCGTACTCGAAGGAACAGGGTAAACCTTTCCCAAAAAACCTGCATGAGCAGCAAGTCCATCTCTTTCCGAAAGGATAAGACGCCCCACCACCAAACTTTCGCTGTCGTACTGAAAATAATCAAAATAACGACTTGCCGTATCAAAAATATTGTTTTTAAAACTAAACGACAATATAATCCATACAGTAATGCCAAATATCAAAAACAAACTCCGCTTGTCCATTATTTAGTTTTATGTAATTCCTCCTCTCTTTGTTTCAAAAGAGTATTCATTTTCATTTTCAAACTCGTATTATCATGCCATGTAAAAGTCCTTATATGCGTCTGTATTCCAAAGAACAACAACCAGGCACAAGCTACTCCGATACAAATCTTTTTAAATCGAGGTTGTTTTTCAAGTAAGACAAAGAAATACCAGACAATAATAAAAAATAATCCGGGAGCAGCAAGATATACATAACGATCTGCAACAATGCTAAACCGGGACATCGGTATGATGTGAAGCATCAGCCCGACATGTATCAAGAACCAAGAAAGTCCCAAATAAACAGGACGTTTCAACAATAACTTTCCAAAACAGAATCCCAATATCAGAAGAACGACCGGATAAATCCAAAATCTAAAAGGCAAAGCTTCCCCGATTGTTATCGGAAAGGGATAAAGATATAAAAGATTAAATGGGAGAATTAGTTTTATCACATATTCACAAATGGAATAACAAGCAAAAACACATCGCTGCATAAACGGATAAAAAACTTCATTCCCCATCAGGCCTGAATTAGTAGAAGCATGCGATTCCAATGTGATATACACAAAGACCAAAGTCAATAAAAAGACCGGCATCTTCTCATACCACAATGTTACGCTCCGGAAGTTACGCCGGCACGCAAAATCAATCCAAAATAAACAAACCAGAAGCGTCACAGCTTGTTCCTTCCCACCAAAAGAAAGCAGAAAGCATAACAACATTAATAAATAATCATAGATTCTTTCCTTTTGTATATAGCGAAGGTAGAACCAGATGGAACATAAATAGAAAAACACAAACACCAATATCTTAGAAGCACTAATCCAAGCTACCACTTCCACTTGCAACGGATGAATCGCAAAAAGCAGCGCAACAGCAAATGAGATATAGTCTATTTTATTCACCGTTAATCCCCGGTAGATATTCATTTGCAAAAGACGTCGAACAATAAAATAGACCAATAAACTATTCAATATATGCAGCAACAAACAAAAAAGATGAAACACTGTAGAATTATACCCGAAAAAATAATAGATAAGAGTATAAAAGAACTGATTCACCGGACTATATTGTCCGAAATAATAGTCGGTTAGTATCAACTTTAGATTATACCAGGAAAAACTCTCCGTATATTTATTTATCACTTGCCACCCATCATCCCACGCCGTTATAAATTCATGCCCAGAAATAGATGCATAACACACAATGCACGCTACTACAATCGCAACAACCGATAAAACCCTATTGGAGTATAATTCTTGTACTTCTTTCATGTTCATTTTCTATAATCTCCTCAGTCGTCTCTTCTTTTTCACAATACTTATCAGCCAATGTTTGCAAATAACCACTCAACAAATCCAACTGATTCGGATTCGCTATTAAGGTATGCTTGGATATCTTACCATCATCCACAAAAGTCAGATAAGGCAAATTAGAACCATCAATAGGCAAACCCAAAGTACCCGTTTTCAATAGATATACAGGAATACTATTATCAACATCATGAAGTTTAATTCTCATTTCACGCAAAGAACTCCCTTGATAAAGAACAAGGACGTGAATCTCCCCCATCATATCTTTCAATATTTTTATCCTTTCATAAATCTTATCAATACAATCATCACAGTAAGTCCCCGGATATTTCAAAATCAAATACATCGAATCAGGAGAAATAATATCTTTCAATATTGTTTTACTTTTGTCAAAAGACATCACTTCTATATCCAAATTAATCATCACATTATCAGAATTTATTTCAGCATACAGCTGTTCATATAAGCTATTTATATTCAGCGCACTATTATGATTCACTGATGTTGATTTTATTGTTCTTCTCAAGTTCAAATAAGAACAAGTTATCAAAACACTAAAAAGGAACAATACAAACAGCAAACAAATTATAAATTTATCATTTTTCATTTTCACATTTTTTATTCAGAAAACGCGTCCAGTCCATTACTTTAATTTAACACATTAACCCACAAAACAATAAAAGCTTTAACATCATATAAAAATCAATACAAAACTCTCATAAATACACATCTATATCTCATATTTCTAATTACAACAATTAGACACAACCTACTTTTTATTTTATAAATATCAAAAATTCATTTTAAAACCATCATTTATAAACTTACAAAAAGCATCGGATAAATTATATTTTCGATACTAAAATCTTTTAATATGATAAATTACAACAATAGGATTATCATTATAAACATCATAATTCAGTATTTCATCTCTTATTTTATCAGGGATACCTCCTTCATCCATCTCTACACTTTCGCGATAATTTAAAACTTTATCTTGATCTACAATCTGAATCAAATCATCACCATTTACATATTTAGAGTTCATAAAATTCAGACAATAATACGGTTCAAGAACATGAAAAGTTTCTTTCGTATCTTTATCAAAAACATAAAAATTAGATATAGCCATAAATTTTAAAAATATATACTTTGAAGTCTCGAATATACAATCAAAACCAGGGGAATATTTCTCTGATGACAGAACTTCAGTATAAGCTATTATAGGCTCATATTCAAAACTTTTACCAACAAAAAAATCAGACGGTATATGAGGTTTACCCGTCTCTATTATTAAATAAGGAGCTGTCTTTCCATCTTTATATGTATAAATTGTATCTGAGTATAGTGAAATATAATGGGTTCCTGTCTTTGTGGGACTCAAAGGATGCCCTGAAAGAGTAATCGATATCGGAGTATTCACTGTTACTGGATATGTAGACCACTTATCTACAATAGAATAGTCTTCCACTGATATTTTTGCATAAACATCATCAGTATTTTGTAAAACATCAAAAACCCCATAAAGATATTTATCAAAATATATAAATTTAGACATAAAAGAAAAACTCCAATTTGCAGGCTTTACCCCCCGGACATATTTTCCTTCCATATCATACTCATGAATAGTTTTTCTAAGAGGGTCTAACACACATATTTTTCTTTCATCTGTATTGATAAAGAATGACTTAATAGAAAGATATTCTTCAGCTCCTTCTCCTCTACTCCCTATATTATATAAATATTTGCCTTTTTCATCAAAAACCTTTATCGCTGTCGTCTTACTATCATATATATAGATTTTATTATCAACCATTTCCAACTGATTAATCTCGCCAATAAGACTAGCATCTGTCGTTTCCAATGGAACAAAAGAACAATTTTCTACAAATTTATCATCTGAAAATTTCATTTTTTCTATCCGAATAATTTCATTTTTACTAACAAAAACAGCATCTGTTAATTTTAATTGTTTCTCTTTTTCATTACAACTAAATAATAATAAAACAAACAAAACAATAACACCTATATCTTTTACAAACTTCATACCGCATTTTCCACAATCTAAATATTACACATTATCAACCATGCAAACTAAACCTTCGTTTTACACATTTTATACAATAGACGGAATACATTCTGTTTATATACATTTAAGCAATTTAAAAACAGCATTCATCCTCAATCTATTATCAACCCATAGTATAAAAGCACTATTAAACAAAATCCTGAATTAAGTTATAAAAACCAGCGATAATTCAGCTTTTCATAACAGGATATGCAGTATAAAATATTTACAAATACAGTTCAATGCATATCAAAATACAAAAGATATATTATCCAAACAGGAATTTGTTTAACAGGCATTAAACTTTACTTTAACAATATGTCATATCCGCATTTTTCACTTCATAGAACATTAAAATACGACTAGACAATTTGCACACACAATCGCATAACGATTTCTATAGTTCCATACATTTACTATATTCACCTCAGGTTAAAGTCAAAGATTCAACCTGCATATCTCTTCAAACGTTCAAAGAATCTTACAAGATTCTTAACAATGCCAAGTAAACATTAAAGCTTATTTGTAGTTACCACTGATATTCCAACTTTACGTTGATCGCAACAAGAACCTTCCACAACATTGTCGCAATTTTTTTTGTCATATACAACACTATACTTTGTTCCCTTTTTCAGTCCTGTTTTTACAATATCAGAGCCAATTAGCAATTCACCACTACCGTTTACTTCATGCTCTTCAACTATATGCGTTGAATTTATACACCTATTAGGAGCATAATTAATATCTCCACAAAAATTACCTGTAAAAGAACCACTAGTAGAACCACTACCCGTTCCTCCACTACTTGTACCACTACTACTACTTTGCGCTAAAACATTTAAATGCAAAGTGCTTGCTGTTTTGATACCATATCCTGAAAATACATACTGCAAATTTGCAGCCAGAATAAAAGCTAAAGTTAAAACTCCCAGAAATAATTTCATGTTTTTCATGTCTCTAATTTTTTAAGTAAAACATTATAACCTTTCCTCTTGCAAATATGACAAATTTACTTGACACCATTCTCATTTGGAAATTCATGCTGCAAATATATAGGGAAAAAACCAAGAGTAAAATAGACAATTTTCATATACACAACATCGGAACAAAAACCATAACAAACTATTAAACAGAACGATAAAATAAAACAACAGAATGGACAGGCAGCACTTTTTCTGTGATTATTCACAAATATCCGCTAAACAAATCCTGTTGATTTAATATTTTCGTTTAAAATCTACCAGATATTTCATCACGACCTATCATACTTCATTTCAAAGACTTCTTAAATATGATGATGGGATTATTATCCAAGGTAGTCGGTATCCATCCTCATTTCTTCATATGATACACCACCAATATTGGATTATCATTATCCGAATCATACCTTTCCATAATATCTTTCAAACATTCAGGACATTGGAATTCACCGGACTCTATTCTTTCCTTATAAGAATCTATTTCTTCTTGGGTAAAAATCTCCACCAATCTGTTTCCACAAACATAATCTATATTTCCAAAATTAGGAAATTTACTATTCTTTACATGGAAAGCTTCATTTGTCTGTTTATCTATCAAATAATAATCCCATTTTAGGAAAAAGTAAGTTAAGATATATCGATCCGTTTCATATAAGGAAGAAAAACCGGGAGAGTAATCTTCTACAAAAAGCATGTGAAAGTAAGCATCTTGAGGCTCAAATTCAAAAGATTTTCCTTTAAAATAATCAGAAGGGATATTGGGTTTCCCTGTTTCTATTAGAAGAAAAGGAGATAATTCTCCCTCTTTATAGGAATATAGTGTATCCGAATACAAGGATATACAACTGACATTATCCCCATAACAGGATATGGGATGCTTACCGATTGAATATCCTGCCTGTATACCCGGCTCAGGTTTAACCGGATACTCGCCCCATTGGTCAATAACAGAGTAGTCCCTATCTGAAATCTTATAGTACATCATACTATTAAAATGCGATTGGTCCAAAAAACAATAAATATAGCCATCCTTCCAGATAGCATCCTCCATACAAGAAAACCTCTCATCACTATACTTTACTTTTTTCAGAAAATGTCCATCCAAACTATACTCATGCACAGATGACGGCATAGGGTCAAACATACATATCTTATTCTCCTTCTCATTTATCACAAATGAACATATTGAATGGTACTCTCCCACACCTTCTCCGGGAGTCCCTATATTTGATAAAAATTTCCCGGTAGAATCAAATACTTTTACCCGATTTGTAGCATGATCCAAGATATAATATTTATCATCATGTATTCCTATTTGATAAATCTTTCCAAAAATGGCTTCTTCCGAAGATTCTAAAGTCACAAATGTACAACTATCGATAAACCGGTTATCATCAAAACCAATCTTCTCTATCGTTGTTATCTTGTCAGAAGGAATATATGTATAATCTACGTCAAGTTTATTTTTGTCTGTTCCCTTACATCCAAACAAAAAAGTGACTAATAAAAAAAGCAGCACACTATTTCTCATTTCATTATTTTTTTATATGATAAATTAGTATTACAGGATTACCTTCATTCAAGTCATAATTAGATATCACATTTTGTATTTGTTTTGGATATTTAACTCCTTCAGTTTCCACATATTGCAAATAATTGGATATCTCTTCTTGATCAAAAACTTTGATTAAATCATTCCCATTTATACATTTAGAAGACATTATATCCAGCTGATAAGGAGGAGTGATAACATGATAAGCTTTTTCTGTTTTTTTATCTATCACATAAAAATCCTTATTCAAATCAAATTTTGTGAAAACAAACCTATCTGTTTCCAACAAAAGACTAAAACCTGGAGAATATTTCTCAAAAGAAGAAATTTCGGCCAAGGCCTCTACTGGTTCATATTCATAACTTTTTCCATCAACAAAATTGAAAGGGACATTAGGCTTTCCTGTTTCTATAACTAAATAAGGTTTTTTTTCATCTTCTCCATATTTGTAAATAGTATCCGAGAATAAAGAGGTATAATGCATTTCCGTATTTACAATACTAAATGGGTTGTCTAAAAATACCACACTCATCTGTGTGTTTAGCTTGAGGGGATATGTAGACCATTCTTCTATAACAGAATAATCTTCTGAAGACATTTTTGTATAAACTTTATCATTGTTATAAGAAAGACTAAAAGCACAATATAAAAACTTGTCAGAATATACGAGGTTCAAAGGAAAATGGAATCCCCAAACCTTTGGTTTTACATTCCTAATATAGTCTCCATTCAAACCATATTCATGAACACATTTTTTGAGAGGGTCAACTATACAGACCTTGTTTTCGTCTGTATTAATAAAAAAAGAATTAATACTGATGTACTCTTTATCCCCTTGTCCTTGTTTACCTATATCGCACAAGTACCTCCCTTCAATATTAAAAACTTTTATACTACGTGTTTTGACATCAAATATATATATTTTATTATCATATATCTTTATTTGCTTTATTTCCCCTATAACGCTCTCAGATATTGTTTCCAATGGAATGAAAGAACAGCTATCAATAAATAGAGGCTCATCAAAATCTATTTTCTCCAACGTTGTTATCTTGTCAGAAGGAATATATATATAATCTACGTCAAGTTTATTTTTGTCTGTTCCCTTACATCCAAAAAGAACAACAACAAATAAAAAAATAATTTCTGTTTTCATATTTTTAAATTTAACATCAATAGAGAGTTTCCTATTTTTTCTTATAAATAATACAAAAGTACATGACTAAAATCAGAATACAAATAGACAATTCACAGGTACATACAGTCCACAAATAAGGCACAAAAACCTATAAATCAAGACAATGCAACAGAAACACAAGATAGACAACTTTACTTCTTCGGTTATCAAATGGAGTAAATCCAAGCTTCCAGTTCTCTCTTTGCCCATTTTTTATCTTTATCCAGACGATGCCGAAGGCGTTGTTTGCGCTTAATCAAGGAATCTTCCGCTATGGACAAAAATTGAGTAATTTCTTCATCTGTATGTCTTAGTTTAATCAGACAACAGAGGCGCAAATCATCTTCCGTCAGATTGGGGTAAGTTTCTCTTAAACGTTGTACAAAATTTTCATACATTGAATCCATTACGATAAAAAGTTCTCTCCACTCCATCGCTTGCAAAGGGGATTTCTTGTTTTGCATACGGACTAAAACAGGAATCGTTTCTATCCGTCTGTTTTCTTCGGAAGAAACCACAGACGAATCATTTAGCTGAATTCCACGCATTTGACGCCGTAAAGAGCGATTGGCATCTTTCAGTTGCTTACCGGTATCTTGCAATTGCTGATGCTTTTTTTCTAAACGGTCCAAAACTTTTGTTCTCATTTTTAATTGTTCGGACAGATTTTCTTTTTGAAGCTCATTCTGCTTATTCGACCTATTCAATGCTTGTATCCGTTTCTCCAAAGAAGAACATTCCTTTTGTTGTTCCAACAATTGTACTGACAAATCGGCAATCTCTTTATCACTCTCCTTTATGCTTCTTTCATTTTCAGACAATTCCGACTTCAATTGCAAAATTTTCAAATTTCGTTTCTTTAGCCTGTTCTGATTAATAAAAATAATAAGCAAAATCATACACAGTAAAAAAACGAGTACCAGCAGCCCGATTTTCACAATCCGGTCTTTAGCTGAGGCAAGCTGAAGATTCTCCCGCAATACTTTTTCATGGTTATATTTTCGTTCTGCCTCGATAATAATCTGCATTTTTTCCATTTTCTGAATGGAGTCGAAATATGCCAAATACATATTATTATAATTGACAGCTTCCTTATACTGCTCTTGTTCTTCATATAAATAATATAAACATTGACAAGCATCACGCAAAGTATACAGATTATCTGATTGAAGCGCCTGTCTCAAATGAGATGCAGCACTCTCATACTCATCCAAATAATAATAGGCACCACCTAACAACAAAGAAAATTCTTTATGGTCTCCATTCTTTTTCTTCTGCATTTTTTGTATCTCACCTATGATTCCCGATAGCTCGTCAAGTAGACCGGCTGCTATATATACTCCCATTTTTTCCTCCAAAGCAACCCTTTTTGCCTCCCATTCATTTGACTCCTCTGCAATCTGAGCTGCTTTCTCATACCAGGAAAGAGCTTGTTCCCAATCAGTCTGAAGACTATATGCTCTCCCTAAATAAGAACAGGCATAAGAGATACAAGAACTGTCTTTTGATTGTATCGCATACCGGTATGCATCCTGATAGGAGCACAATGCCTGTTCCGGCAATGAGCGATAGACGTATAAAGAACCTAAATAAGAAGAGACTAAAAAAAGCAATCCGGCATCGGACGTATGTTTCGCGACATCCAAGGCTTTCACAAAATAGGCGATAGCTTCGTCTTCACTCTTCCAATCTTGCAAAATCCTGCCTTTATAAAACAGGGATGCAGCATAATGCTTGGCATCATTTTGTTTTTCAAAATAATCGAATGCAATGTTTATGAAGGAATCGGTAGTATGCTCCACAAAATTCTTATCGTGCGCTTGTGTAATCAACAGGCACCAAGTTGCATATTCTTTTTTCGGAAGCTCTTCCGGATTCTGAATCCCTTCCAGCAACGACTGGGCACTGTCCGGATGCAAGCTCATTACCTGTTCGGCTTTTTGCAAAACAGGCAACTCGGTTCTGACCGGATTACAGGAAACCAAAATCCCCCCCCAAAATATTAAAATAAAAGACCTAAGGTCCATATCATACACTTTTTATACAGAAGTAGAAAAAACGAGTTGCTTTTTTGACGTATTTAAAGTTAACAGCTCTACTTTTTATTATTAACTTCTATTTTTAATATTCGCAAATATAAGATTTTTTTTGATTCACACTATGATTTTCATATAGAATGTACACTAATTCCTAATTTAAAAATTTACAGTACCTTTGCGACGGATAATTATAAGCTTAAGTTCATGGAAATTGCAGCATTAGTTTCAGGAGGAGTGGATAGCTCCGTTGTTGTTCATCAGCTCAAAGAAGCGGGATACAATCCGACTATCTTTTATATTCGTATAGGTATGGAGGACAAAGATGGTTATATCGACTGCCCTGCTGAGGAAGATATTGAAATCACTTCGTATATAGCAAAAAAATATGGATGCCGTTTCGAGATTGTTTCTTTACACGATGAATATTGGGAACAAGTTGTCAGCTATACGATAGATTCCGTGAAGCGTGGCCTTACTCCTAATCCGGATATGATGTGCAATAAATACATCAAATTCGGCTGCTTTGAAGAAAAGTGGGGTAAAAATTTCGATAAAATAGCAACCGGACATTACGCCACAACGACCGAAATAGCCGGGAAAGTATGGTTGTCGACAGCCAAAGACCCGGTAAAAGACCAAACAGACTTTCTCGGACAAATCACCCGCTTACAAATACAAAAGCTGATGTTTCCCATCGGACACCTGATGAAAAGTGAAGTTCGTGCCATAGCCGAACAGCAAAAATTGCCAAGCGCAAAACGTAAAGACAGCCAGGGAATCTGTTTTCTGGGAAAAATCAATTACAATGATTTTATAGAACGTTATCTCGGAAAACGAACCGGAAAAATTATCGAGCTGGAAACAGGCAAAGTGCTCGGCAAGCATAACGGCTATTGGTTTCACACCATCGGACAGCGCAAAGGCCTGGGTCTGAGCGGGGGACCATGGTTTGTAATTAAAAAGGATATCAAACGAAATATCATATACGTATCCAACGGATACGATCCGGAAACACAGTATGGCAAAACCATCAACCTGCACGGGTTCGATTTTATTACAGAAGATCCGTGGGGTGATTTTACGGATGAAAAAGAAATTACGTTCAAAATCCGTCACACGCCGGAATTCACTCATGGCCACATCCGCCGTATCGGAGATTTGTATCGCATCGAGTCCGACAATAAGATACAAGGAATTGCTCCCGGACAATATGGAGTAGTTTACGACAAGGAGCATCATCTTTGCCTGGGTAGTGGAATGATTATTGACGAAGAGATATAAAACGGCATCCGGCATTTTTTCACATTTGTATATAAATAACGGATTGGACGTATACAAAAGGAGTACGTAGGAAATCCATAAATTCACCTTTGGTTTTTCTATTTTTCAACCGAGCGTTTTTACTTTCAATATATGTTGAAAGTAAAAATGACAATTGTGTTTTTTTATTTCAACAATTATTCTTTTTGCATTCATCAAATATGAAAAGAATAATTGCTCGGTTGCGAATCAGAAAAAGCTGCCATGTTTTTTCGGAAAGCATAGCAGCTTTTTCCGGAAAGTACGAATGCCTTTATAAACGGCTAAAGGTCGAACCAGTAATTCATTTTTATCATAAACGTATTGGTAGAGGGCAATCCGAACATGCGTTCCAGGTTGTTTCCCCAAGCCGAGACATAGCGGTTATCCTGATTAGACATACGATGTTCCCAAACAAAATAGAGCGTCGAACCCGGCAGGTACTCCCAACGTGCCACCAGATTGGAACGAAATTCATTAAAACTGAAGTCCGGACCTCCTTTGCCAAAATTCAGCTCGTCAGGAGAAATGGAACGAAAACGTTCTTCATATGTATGGGAGGTTGTATTCGTCATACATTTAAAATCACCGTATTTAGCGGTAGAAGTAAAAGGAGAGCCATAAAACTGCAACGAAACATCCGGAGTGACATTCACCTGCAACTTCATCGTCAATCCATACGTTTTTTGATCCATATGACCGGTAATATATTGCCTGTCGGCAGAAGAAACAGATTGTGAAGAGGCAGGGGTGATTGTCTGTACATATTGCATATTATCAGTGTTCCAAGCATAGTTCAACTGTCCGGACAAATAAACAAAATTGCCTAAACGGAATGAAAGAGAAGGCATGAACGTATTATAGCGATTGTAACCGTCCAGATTATGATTGCCTTCATATTGCAATGTCAACACGACACGCTTGGCTCTATCCGTATTAAATTTGACGGAAGTCATGGCATAAGGATTAAAGCGGACATCCGGTCCTCCCCGAAGCAAACGGCTGTCCAAGCTGTTCCAGCAGAAAGTTTCCGAAAGGACCAATTCGTAACGGCTCATCGTCATTGTCTGCCATTTCAGCGCAATGTCGTTATAGAAAAGAGTTTTTCCGTAATTCCAACGGTTACGTTGTGTCAAAGTAAATGCGTTATAACGGAAATTTTTCCATATATCGGTCTGACGATAAGCGATTTCCGTTTCATTCGTCAGATTATCCGTTTCTTTCAAATACCCCATATCATTAAGGTCAAAACCGGGAGACGACCAACTGAATGTTTCGGAAAAAGCCCATTTTGCATTTCCTTTCCTGCCGACTTTCAGATAACCGCCTGTACCTGTGAGCGAACGCCTATCCGGGTCCACTCCCAGATAATCGGACGAAGAAACTCGCTGATAGTAATGCACGGCACTTTCCTGTAAAGCGCGAATAGCGTCTTTGCTCCCGTTTAGCGAGCTCAACATACCTTTCGCTTCGATATAATAAAGCCTGTTCTTAAAATACCGGGTAAAATCGATTCCTGCCGTAAAAGCGTTGCGTACCATGAAATTCTCCAAATAAGGTTCTTCCAGCGCACGGTTCACAGATGTGACCATTCCTCCCAAAAGCGTATTTCCTTTCCAGTTTTTCTGTACACGTGCAACCGTATAATTAGTCAGAGGTTCCACCACTACTTTATCTTCTCTTCCGTTTGTCGTTACTTTTGAAGAGGAGCGGGCAGTGATACTCTGAACCACCCCTACTGTGACTCCTCTCCTGTTCGTTCCGGTCAACTTCAAAGCTCCGATGATAGGAACATTATCCTTTGAGCTGGCAAAGCTGTTTACATTGTCTATACCGGGAGGCGAATAGGAAGGGGCAGCTCCGATACGCCGGGTATAGAACATCATATCGCTTCCGTTTGCAAAGTCGAGAATATGTTTTCCTTCCAGAAAGAAGGGGCGTTTTTCATCGTAAAAAGTCTCGTAGGCAGTCAGATTCATCACGGACGGGTCCAGTTCAACCTGACCATAATCCGGATTGACTGTCAAATCCAGCGTAAAATCCGAAAGAGCGAATTTGGCATCCAGTCCGACATTACCACCCCAACTATGCCCCTTTTGATAAGGACTACCCGGTATTTCAGGTTCACTCCGGTATTTCCCCATCACATAAGGCAAGAATTCTATTCCCCGAGGTTTCGGCAATTGTGTCATGCCGTGCATTTCTCCGAAAGAGAAAACATGGCCGTTATTCTTCAAAGGTATCATACTCCAGTTCTGCACCTCATTGTTACGACGAATGATACGGCGAACGTGGAGTCCCCAAACCCCATCGTCTGATTTCTGATTATAACGAAGTTGACTGAATGGGATACGCAATTCGGCTGTCCAGCTCGAATCCTGAAGGTTTACAGAAGTCCGTCCCTCCCATACGGCGTTCCAGCTCAAATTTACGTTTAATTTGTCCGTGACAATCAAATCGGTCTTATTTCCTCCCAAATTGATATTAAATTCGGGAGCAGCGCGATAATCATGATAAGTATCGAAAGCCACACTAATCAAATCACCCATTTTATTATCATCCCGGTTTCCGATAAAACGGTTCATTTTCCCAGGCTCCGCATCTTTACAATAAACCCCGACATAGATATTTTTATCGTCATAGAAAAGTTTCACACGCGTAGGCGACTGGGAAATTCCCCTTTCATAAGGAATAATCTGCACAAAGCGATCCGACCATTCACCTTGTTTTGTCCAGAAATCTTCATTCAACTTTCCGTCCATTACCGGCTTTACACCTGATACTTTCGTTATATTATAAACACGTTTATAGGCTTTTTCAAATGGGACAATCGAATCTTGCTGCGCACTGCATAAAAAGCCGGCAGAAAGGAATAATAAAGATAGAAGATAACAATGTTTCATGGTCAAAAGAATATCAGGCAAAATCAGTATCGCCCCGTTACTGAAAGCAAAAATACAAAAAAAGCCGCTTATCCAACCGGATAGCGGCTTTTAATTCTATTTACAGAACAATTAAATTGCATAAAGAGAGCTGATTGACTCACCACTGCATACACGACGTATGGCTTCGGCGAACATATCGGCAACAGACAATACTTTCACTTTTTCGCATTTCTTTGCGTAAGGGATAGAGTCCGTAAAAATCATTTCAGTCAAAGCAGATTGGTCTACACGAGTAGATGCCGGATCCGACATGACAGCATGGCTGGCAATGGCACGAACCGACTTTGCCCCGTTCTCAATCATCAGATTAGCGGCCTTCGTTATCGTTCCGGCGGTATCTACCATATCGTCCACCAACAGGACATCCAGTCCTTCCACATCACCGATAATGCGCATTTCCGCCACTTCATTGGCACGCAAACGGGATTTATGGCAAATAACCATCGGCAAACCTAAATATTTGGAATAGCTGCTGGCACGTTTTGTACCTCCCACATCCGGAGTGGCAATACACAGATTATCCAGCGGTAATGAAGATTTAATATAATCCAGAAATACGGAAGACGCATATAAATGGTCTACGGGAACATTGAAGAAACCTTGTATCTGGTCTGCATGCAAATCCATCGTAATCAAACGGTTGATACCGGCTGTACCCAACATATCGGCAATCAATTTAGCACCTATGGATACACGAGGTTTGTCCTTTCTATCCTGACGGGCCCAACCAAAATAAGGTATGACTGCGATAATAGAATGTGCGGAAGCACGTTTAGCCGCGTCAATCATCAGGAGCAGCTCCATCAGATTGTCAGAGTTAGGAAATGTAGATTGTACCAGGAAAACATCGCGACCGCGGATTGATTCTTCATAGGAAACGGAGAATTCGCCGTCGGCAAAGTGTTGGATGTTCATTTGTCCCAGCGGACAATCTAAACTTTTGCAAATTTTCTCTGCAAGATACCGGGAGTTGGTTCCCGAAAACACCAAGAAAGGAGTTTGTGCACTCATTATTCCGAATATTTATCTTAATAAATAGATTTGAATTGTGGGTGCAAAGTTACAAAACTATTAACAACGAACAATTGATATGCGATAAATTTGTTGTTGGCAACTACAAGGCTAGGGATTCATAACCGGAAAGAAATGGACCTTTTGCATATCGCGCCTGAAGTATTGGCTGTCGGTTTTGAGCTTGTACAGAATAGCATTCACTCTTTCCATAAAACAACTTTTGGTCATATAACCGCGTTTTGCGACCGAAAGATGAGGGAGGATTTCATTTTTTATCGTATCTTTGTCCAATACAGCGTACATAGGATGTTTATCAATGAGTTTGGTCACCCATAATACACCGAATAATCTGACATGTTCGTTGTCTATTATCATTTTAACACATGAGAAAGAAACTGAAGGAAATCATCACCTCCCCCACCGCCACAAGACGAATGGGAGATTTTATTTGCAACTTCGTTGCAGTAGTACTGGGCATCATTATCACTTTCGTAGGGAACAACATAATCGAAGAACACAACAAGCAAAAAGAGCTGAAAGAAGCATTGCTGCTGGTCAAAGATGAAATGATGCTCAACCGGGAAAACATAAAAAAAATGATGCAACAGGAAATATTCGAACAGACAGGAGCGCGCTACTTACTTCAACACAGATATAATATGGATGCAGCCTCACCGGACTCTCTCAAAAAATACGGTTCGACCCCATTTAGTACATCCGGGTTCCTCCCTATTACCGATGCAATGGAAATGCTGAAAACATCATCACTCATATCCACCATCAAAGACAAGAAACTTGCCACACGAATTATCCAAACATACAACACGATAAAAGGCGCCCATCTTACATTTGAGTCTTTCACACAAACAAAAAAGGAGGATATTGCGAAACTCTACGACATGCAGGAAGTAAAAGAATTCATGACAAATCACGAAAACACGCCAAAAGCAGAAACATGGAAATTTTACTTCAAATTCCCAGAGGGAATACAAGCTATAAAAAGCATAGCTGTAATACATGACTCCCCTGCACGTATGTATGGAAGATATATAAAGCAAATTGACGAGACTATAGCAGCCCTTAATGAAATGTGCAAATAAAAACGTAGCGAACGCTGTTTCAGCGAATTCGCTACGCTTTGCCCAAATTTGACTTCTCGCTATGTGTTTATTTTAAAAATACGCAAACTTCAACATTTTACCGGAATAAGCCGGCAGGGAAACTAAGAATGGCCAAGCTGCGGTTAACGTACTGATACTATTCTCACCTGTCATCAAATCGGTTAGTGTTGCAGCTTTATTATCCTCAAAACCAAGAGTTTTAAACACCTCATCGGGAACTTTGATACGTACCGTTTGATCTGCACTATCAAAATTCGCAATCACAAGCAGAACTTCCTTTTCATACTTACGCATAAAGACATATTGACGATGAGAATTGAAATACGGATTATCCAGATTCGCATACATCAAATCGTAAAAATCACCTTGCGTAATAACCGGTTCCGTCCTTACCAGATTTAATATCTTAGTATATGTTTCACGCAAATGACGCTGTTCCGGGGTCAATTTTCCACCGTCGAAAGCACCTTCGTTTATCCAGTTCCGCAAAGAAGCAAGGCTCCAGTAGTCAAAAATCGTCGTTCGTCCGTCGCGTCCGCTAAATCCTTCATCGTCCATACCGGGTTCTCCCAATTCCTGTCCGCTATATATCATAACCGGATTGACATTCATGGCAGCCGAAACAATCATTCCCGGAATACCCGGACGCGGATCGCCGGCAAAAAACAGGGAAGCAATACGTTGCTCATCATGATTTTCAAGAAAGTTCAACATATTCGATTGAATACCTTCCAAGGATTTCCAACAAGCGGAAATATTACTGGCCGGCGCCTGATTGCACATAACGGCACGAACCGTATCATACAAACCAACCTTATCGTACAAATAATCAAAATGTCCGTTTCGGATATAATTCCGATATTCGGCCGGATTATAGACTTCTGCAATGAAACAAACATCATGCACTTGTTTCACTTTCGGTATCACCCAGTTCCAAAACTCAACAGGAACCATTTCGGCCATGTCGCAACGGAAACCATCGACACCTTTTCCCGCCCAGAAAAGTAAAATATCCAGCATCTTGTTCCAAGTATCGGGGATTGGGTCAAAATGAGGAGTACGCCCGTTCACATAATCGACTCCATAATTCAATTTAACCGTTTCATACCAGTCATTTTTGCCCGGACAAGCATCAAAGTGGTCGTTTCCGGTTACTTTAGCCGGGAATTCGCTATATTCGAAATCTTCCTGCTGTGCTCCAAACGACAAAGATAAAGGCTGACCGGGTATATAATAAAAATTATTATTGATATCAAAAGCCTTGGAGGTGTTGTCCCGCTGTCCCAAATCGTCGATATAAGTCATACGAGCATCGGAATAATATTGGCGGGCAACATGATTCGGAACAAAGTCGATAATTACTTTCAAACCGGCTTCATGTGTTCTTTTTACAAGCGCTTCAAATTCTTTCATCCGTTGTGGAACCGATTCCGCCAAATCCGGATCCACATCATAATAATCCTTGATAGCATACGGCGAACCCGCATTTCCTTTCACAACGGCGGCATGGTCTTTACGTATGCGATAAACCGTATAATCCGTATTCGTTGCATGTTCGATTATTCCGGTATACCAGACATGAGTAGTTCCCAGCTCTTTTATCTTAGCTAAAGCCATAGCTGTAAATGCAGAAAACTTTCCTACTCCGTTTTCCGAAAGACTCCCATTCTTCACCAGGGAAGACTTCATATTCCCGAACCAACGGGGGAAAACCTGATAAATTATCATTTTATCTGTCTGTTTCATTGCTCTATCTATTTATTTAGGTGAAGCCGGAAGATAACCTGTTACGGCATCAACATCTTGTTTTTTCTTTCCATAATTGCCTTCACCAACGTTTCATATTTATTTTCCTGTATCACAAGTTCGAAAGCCCGGACAGCAGCTTCATACCCGATATTGAAAATTTGCTCCACATTTTCGAGGTCAAAAGTCTTATACATGCCAAACTCTTCGGCTTCAATCAGCACATCACACATTTCGCGGTCCTCCAAGGTATTCGCACGAAACATATAGTGATAGGAACGTTCTGCTATATGATATATCGTTTGTTTATATTTTTGTGGGATAAGCGGGCTGACATTCACCCCGATGACCCGTTCACACTCATTCCTGATAATGGACACCGGGAAATTATGGAAAAGACCCCCATCGACATAATGTACTCCGTTTATAACGACCGGACTGAAAATAATCGGAATACTGCAAGATGCCGTTACAGCCTCTACCAAAGGCCCACTCCTGAACTCATGACTCTCACCATTATCCAAATCAGTAGCGATTACAACCAAAGGAACTTTTAATTCTTCAAACGTTTTAGCTCTCAAATGACGTCTCAGAAAATGGCGAAACCGTTTACTGTCGAACAAACCGGACTTAGGCAACTGCAACTGCGCAAACTCTGAAAACTCGCGCCCGGTAAAAAGTTCTTTTATCTCATCGGCAGAATAACCGTCTGCAAAAAGTGCGCCCATCAATGCTCCGACGCTTGTACCAGCTATTATATCCGGCATCAAAGCACATTCCTCGAGCAACTTAAATACACCAACATGCGCGAACCCTTTTGCACCGCCACCACTGAGTGCCAGTCCTAGTTTACAGGTCTTGTTTGTTTCTTCCGTCATCTATATTTATTCTTAATCTGTGACAAATATGCTGTTTTTTATCCAATGAAACATTATTATTTTCCAAAAAGTTTCTTCACCTCTTTATTTTTGTTACATTTACAGGTGAAGTATGAAAGTCTGTAGAAGACACTATTTCATTACAATTAAAACTACATTAATATTAAATCTCATTGTTATGATTACAAGTATTTTTTGGATCATACCGGTGGCCTCCATCCTGGCACTGGTATTCGCCTGGTTCTTTTTCAGGCAAATGATGAAAGAAAGTGAAGGAACGGAGTTGATGGCTAAAATAGCCTCACATGTCCGAAAAGGGGCAATGTCGTACTTGAAACAACAATACAAAGTAGTCGTTTCGGTATTTATTGCTTTGGTTATCTTATTTTCCATCATGGCTTATGGTTTCGGAGTACAGAACGAATGGGTACCCATCGCTTTTCTGACCGGCGGTTTTTTCTCCGGTCTGGCCGGTTTTTTAGGCATGAAGACAGCGACATACGCCTCTGCCCGTACGGCTAATGCAGCCCGTAATTCCTTAAACAGCGGTCTGCAAGTGGCCTTCCGCAGCGGGGCAGTTATGGGACTTGTCGTGGTCGGACTCGGACTCTTGGATATTTCCTTCTGGTATATCCTGCTAAATGTTTGTATCCCGGCGGAAGCGATAGACCCGACACACAAATTAACCATCATAACGACCACTATGCTAACATTCGGAATGGGTGCTTCCACACAAGCCTTATTCGCACGTGTCGGCGGCGGAATTTATACCAAAGCGGCAGACGTGGGAGCCGACCTGGTTGGTAAAGTGGAAGCCGGCATTCCGGAAGACGACCCCCGTAATCCGGCAACAATTGCTGATAATGTAGGAGATAATGTAGGAGATGTGGCCGGCATGGGAGCCGACCTTTACGAATCATATTGCGGTTCAATCCTGGCAACAGCCGCTTTAGGAGCCGCGGCTTTTGTTTCATCCGGGAACGTTGAGATGCAATATAAAGCAGTCATAGCCCCGATGTTGATAGCTGCAGTTGGAATTATCCTTTCCATTATCGGAATATTTGCCGTCCGGACAAACGAAAACGCCACAATCCGGCATCTGCTGAAGGCACTGTCTGTCGGGACAAACTTAAGTTCTGTTTTAATTGCCATCTCCACATTTGGCATTTTATATGTATTAGGGCTGGATAACTGGTTTTGGATTAGCTGTTCCGTCATCATCGGTCTTTTAGTCGGCATCGTAATCGGGCAGGCAACCGAATACTACACATCCCAATCCTACCAGCCAACACGAAAAGTATCCGAAGCGGGCCTAACAGGACCTGCTACCGTTATTATTTCAGGACTTGGACTGGGAATGCTTTCTACGGCCATTCCGGTATTAGCAGTCGTAGTAGGCATCATTTGTTCTTTTCTGTTTGCTTCCGGATTCGATTTTGGAAATACAGGGATGGGACTTTACGGAATAGGGATTGCCGCTGTAGGCATGCTTTCCACTCTGGGCATTACACTGGCGACCGATGCTTATGGTCCGATAGCCGATAATGCGGGAGGTAATGCCGAAATGTCCGGTTTAGGTAAAGAAGTCCGTAAACGCACGGATGCCCTCGATTCTTTAGGAAATACGACTGCTGCCACCGGCAAAGGTTTTGCTATCGGTTCGGCGGCACTTACAGGATTGGCTTTACTGGCCTCTTATGTAGAAGAGATAAAAATCGGCCTGCTCCGGTTGGGTGAAACCGTATTGTCCTTTGCAGACGGACGGACGATAGAAGTCTCGAAAGCATCTTTTTCCGATTTTATGGTCTATTATGACGTTACACTGATGAATCCCAAAGTGTTGGCCGGAATGTTCCTTGGCTCCATGATGGCCTTTATGTTCTGTGGCCTGACCATGAATGCCGTAGGACGGGCCGCCGGACACATGGTAGAAGAAGTCCGCCGCCAGTTCCGCGAAATACCAGGCATCCTGACCGGAAAAGCCGAACCGGATTATGCCCGTTGTGTGGAAATCTCCACGAAAGGAGCCCAGAAAGAAATGATTGTTCCCTCCTTATTAGCCATCATCGCACCAATCATCACCGGTCTGATATTCGGTGTCACCGGGGTAGTGGGACTTCTGATTGGCGGATTAAGTACTGGTTTCGTCCTCGCTATCTTCATGGCAAATGCCGGAGGAGCCTGGGATAACGCCAAAAAACATGTGGAAGAAGGCAACCATGGTGGAAAAGGCAGTGAAGCACATAAGGCAACAGTTGTTGGCGATACGGTCGGCGACCCGTTCAAAGACACATCCGGTCCCAGCCTGAATATTCTTATTAAGTTAATGAGTATGGTTGCAATCGTCATGGCCGGACTGACAGTCGCTTGGAGTTTGTTCTAAAAGAACTGTTTTTCGTCCGCAGAAATATTCTTTTCCGCTTGCAGGTTTGAAAATTAAGCTTTACATTTGCCGAAATTTTGAAGATAAGTTTCATGGCAAAGCAGTTACATAAGGATGATCCAACGGTTATTTCCGGTTACATGTCGGACAAAGAGGCTTATTTTTCTATTTCACAGGATAATCATTTGGTAATATAAGATGCGTTAGTTATTTTTACTAACGCATTTTTTTTATGTCCTGCAAAAAGGCGATAAATAACATTCTATAAAATCAATAAACAAACAAAACAACCCATTACTATGTCGAAAAGTGGTATCAAAAAGGTGATTGTTCTGGGCTCGGGTGCCCTGAAAATCGGACAGGCCGGTGAATTTGACTATTCCGGTTCACAAGCACTGAAGGCGCTGAAAGAGGAAGGTATCAGCACTGTATTGCTCAATCCGAACATTGCAACTATTCAAACATCGGAAGGGGTGGCAGACAAAGTTTATTTCCTGCCTATCACTCCCTATTTTGTTGAAGAAGTAATCAAAAAAGAACAACCGGACGGAATTCTGCTGGCTTTCGGAGGACAAACGGCACTGAACTGCGGAACGGAACTTTACACCAGCGGTACACTGGCCAAATACGGCGTAAAAGTATTGGGAACTTCGGTCGAAGCCATTATGTACACGGAAGACCGCGACCTGTTTGTAAAGAAACTGAACGAGATAGAAGTAAAAACACCAGTCAGCCAAGCCGTTGAGAACATGGAAGACGCTGTAGCTGCAGCCAATAAGATTGGTTTCCCAGTTATGATACGCTCCGCCTACGCTTTAGGAGGTATGGGCAGCGGCATCTGTAAAGACGAAGCAGAACTTCGGACATTGGCAGAAAGTGCTTTTGCTTACTCTCCCCAAATTCTGGTGGAAGAGTCTTTAAAAGGTTGGAAAGAAATTGAGTTCGAAGTAATTCGTGATAAGAACGACCATTGCTTCACAGTGGTAAGTATGGAAAACGTCGACCCGCTAGGTGTACATACAGGCGAAAGTATCGTAGTTGCCCCCACTTGTTCGCTGACGGAGAAAGAACTGGACTTGCTGAAAGAACTCTCAACCAAGACAATCCGCCATTTAGGTATCGTAGGCGAATGTAATATCCAGTATGCCTTCAATTCCGAAACTTGCGACTACCGCGTAATCGAAGTAAATGCCCGTCTGAGCCGTTCTTCCGCATTGGCATCCAAAGCCAGCGGTTACCCACTGGCTTTCGTCGCAGCTAAATTGGCCCTCGGATATAGCCTCGACCAGATTGGAGAAATGGGAACTCCGAATTCCGCATACAAAGCTCCCGAAGTGGATTATATGATTGTCAAAATACCACGCTGGGACTTGACTAAATTCGTAGGCGTAAGCCGTCAGATTGGCTCCAGTATGAAATCGGTCGGCGAAATCATGTCAATCGGTAAAAGCTTCGAAGAAATCATGCAGAAAGGTCTGCGTATGATTGGACAAGGCATGCACGGTTTTGTAGGGAACAATGATGTTGTATTCGATAATCTGGATGACGCACTGGCAAATCCGACCGACCTGCGTATTTTTGCCGTAGCACAAGCATTGGAAAAGGGATACACGGTAGACCGTATTCACGAACTTTCCAAAATCACACGTTGGTTCCTCGAAAAGCTGAAAAATATTGTAGATTATACGAAAGTATTATCCCAATACAACAAAATAGAAGAGTTGCCGGAAGAGGTTTTGCGCGAAGCCAAACGCTTAGGTTTCTCTGACTTCCAGATTGCCCGTTATGTGGAGAACCCGGAAGGCAACATGGAAAAAGAAAACATCCGCGTACGCGGCTTGCGAAAGAAAATGGGCATTCTGCCTAGTGTGAAGCGCATCAATACCATTGCATCCGAACATCCGGAACTGACTAACTACCTGTACATGACATATGATGGCAGTGAAAACGATATCACCTACTATCCGAACGAGAAAAGCGTGATTATCCTGGGTTCTGGTGCATACCGAATCGGGTCGTCCGTAGAATTTGACTGGTGCTCCGTAAATGCCGCACAAACAGCCAGAAAACTGGGTTACAAATCCATCATGATTAACTATAACCCGGAAACGGTTTCCACCGACTATGATATGTGCGACCGCCTGTACTTCGACGAACTTTCATTCGAACGTGTGCTGGATGTTATCGACTTGGAACTGCCGAAAGGTGTAATTGTATCCGTAGGTGGTCAGATACCGAACAATCTGGCTATGAAATTACACCGCCAGAATGTACCCATATTAGGAACTTCGCCGCTGTCTATCGACCGTGCCGAGAACCGTCATAAATTCTCTGCCATGCTGGATACGCTGGGTATCGACCAACCACGTTGGGCCGAATTGACCAGTATGGAAGAAATAGACGACTTTATTGCAAAAGTGGGCTTCCCTATTCTCATCCGTCCGTCATACGTACTGTCGGGTGCAGCCATGAATGTTTGCCATAGTAAAGAACAAATGATTGAATTTCTGGATTTGGCAGCCAAAGTATCCAAAGAATATCCGGTTGTCGTTTCCGAATTCCTGCAGGGAGCAAAAGAAATAGAATTTGATGCGGTAGCCATGAATGGCGAAGTTGTTGAATATGCTATATCCGAACATATTGAATTTGCAGGAGTTCACTCCGGCGACGCAACATTGGTATTCCCGGCTCAAAAGATTTATTTTGAAACGGCACGGCGCATCAAGAAAGTCAGCAAGATGATTGCAAAAGAACTGAATATCAGCGGTCCGTTCAATATCCAATTCCTGGCTAAGAACAACGATGTTAAAGTCATCGAATGTAACCTGCGTGCTTCACGTAGCTTCCCGTTTGTTTCGAAAGTATTGAAACGCAACTTTATTGAAACGGCAACCCGGATTATGTTGGATGCCCCTTATACCAAGCCGGATAAGAGTGCCTTCGACATCGACTGGATTGGCGTAAAAGCCTCTCAATTCTCATTTGCCCGTTTGCACAAAGCGGACCCAGTTTTAGGTGTAGACATGAGTTCCACCGGCGAAGTGGGATGTATAGGCGATGATTTCAACGAAGCTTTACTATCGGCTATGATTGCCGTAGGCAACAATATTCCGAAGAAAAATATCCTGGTATCCTCCGGAGCCGCAAAAAGCAAAGCCGAACTATTGGAGCCCTGCCGTATGTTGGCTGCCAAAGGATATGAGATATATGGTACTGCCGGCACAGCCAAGTTCCTGAACGAGAACGGCATCCGGGCTACAGCCGTATGTTGGCCGGACGAACAAGGAGCCTTGAATATTATGGATATGTTTAGCAAACATATATTCGAGTTGGTTGTAAACATACCGAAAGATCACAGCAAACGTGAATTGACCAATGGATACAAAATACGTCGCGCAGCAATCGACCACAATATTCCATTGATTACCAATGCCCGTCTGGCAAGTGCATTCATTGAGTCTTTCTGCAATCTGAAAGTCACAGACATCCAGATTAAAAACTGGCAGGAATACAAATAATCAAATATTTAACTATATTTGTATCCGATAATCAATAGAGACAGGGAACTCCCCTGTCTCTATCGTTTTTTAATTTATCTGATATCCATGTACAGACTACTGACTATTTTCTTCTCTTTTTTGCTCACAGCTTATGCTGCCGGGGCTTCAGTAGCCATTCCTTACGTTTTCGTCAAAAACTATACGGTAGACGAATACAAAGCCAGTTGCCAGAATTGGGGGTTATCACTGACTCCGGACGGTATTTTATATGTCGCCAACAATTCAGGACTGCTTACTTTCGACGGAAATACCTGGAAACTATACGAACTACCGAATCATACTGAAATAACAGCTGTTACCAACTATAACGATACTATTTATACACAGGGGAACAATACTTTGTGTCGCTGGACATGCAATAACGAAGGCATTTTGCACTGCAATCCACTCAAAAGAATCCCCCCCGAAATCACATTTCAAGCACCTTCGGTCGAATTGCCTTTTGCCATTCCGGCTGAAATAGAAAAAGCCCAGCCCAGTTGTTTTGCAACAAACGGCGAACTTTATTTTATCGGAACACTGACACATGGTTTATATATTCTGACGGCTGACGGTTTTATTCTTCAAAATCTATCTTTACAAAACCAATTACAAGATAATATTGTCCGTTATATCTGCGTACAAGATTCCCGTCAAATATGGGTTGCGCTCGACAACGGATTATCCCAAATAGCATTAAATCCACCTCTCACTTTGCTAGGAAAACGAAGTGTAATAGGCAAACTGATAAATGCAAGCCTGAAAGACGATGAATTATACATACGTACCAACCTTGGGTATTTTAAACGGACATTAAAAGTTGAAAACGCCTTTATTCCTGTTTCGGAAACCGAAGCTGAAAAATGGTTATTGCCAGAAAAAAACACTCCAAGCCTCACAGTTGACGAGCTTTTCAGAAATACAGAATCATTAGGTGTATTCGCTAAAGCCGGACATGTCTATCCGGCAGGTGAAGATTTATACTGGCTTTCCATCAACAACGAAGCGGCCCTTTTTCATCTGGCAGATGGAGCAGGCACCCTGAAATGCAGGTTATTATTCGACAACTACAAGATGAATCTTGTCACCCGGGGAGAGCGTATCATCCCGCTAAACGATTCGCTGGTACTAGTCTCTGCCATGCAAGGTACACTGATGATTAACATCCGTGAACTGATAGGCAACAGTTTACAAGGAAGTGTCCCTTTACAAGTTTCCGGATTAGAATATGTAGATGCCACCGGTGTCCATAAACTTCCCATTCTCACCCAAAAGATATCTCTGCCACATGACTTTCAAGAGTTTACAACTCATATCGGTACTACCGTATTTACATCGAACCATCAAATAAGCTATAAAATAGAAGGTTTATCCTCCGAATGGTCTCCTTGGCAGCAAGATGGAAAAATATCCTTTTTACAACTACCCGAAGGACATTATCAACTCAAAGTCCGCAAATATGTCATAAAAGGGCCGTATCCTGAACTTACTTTACCTATCGATATACTCCCCCCTTGGTATAATACGGTTTGGGCGTGGTTATTCTACATCGCTTTAATTTGGATAATTGCCCAAAGTGTTTTACGCTATAACCTAAAAAATCTGCATAAAGAAGAATTAAACAGACTAAATGCGGAGAAACAGGCAGAAGAGCAACGCATGCAGGAACAGAAAAGTCTAATGTTGGAAAAGGAATTGCAAAATAAAAATAATGAACTGACACTGCAAACAACCGTTTTAGTAAAACGTAACCAAGCAATCCAAACGTTATTAGAAGAATTGGATAAACAAAAAGAGACTTTAGGCGACCGGTACCCCAACAAACTCTACAAACGGATGAAAACATTATTGGAAGAAACGCTTAACAATCAGGCCGATTGGGTACTGTTTGAAAGTTATTTCAATAGCACACATCAAAACTTTATGGATCGGTTGCGTCAACGATATGAAGATATAACGACCGGTGATTTACGTATCTGCTGTTTACTCCGCATGAATCTCTCGACAAAGGAGATTGCCTCTCTCCTAAATGTATCCGTACGTGCTGTTGAAATCCGCAGATACCGTTTAAGGAAGCGTCTGGGGCTGGAAGGAGATACGAATCTTATTGATTTCCTAATGAATTTCTGATTTTATTTTCTTAAAAACATATATTTGGAGACTAACTGTATTTCAACAATTTACATTACATAAAAAGAGGTATGAGCAAGTATTGTTGTAGTCTTTTCTTTTACACATATTTGTTGCGCAAGTAGTGTTGTACCTCATTATTATATACATCCTTTTATTTGTATTTCCTTTGTGGCATTGGTAAATCTAATTTTTCACTCATGATGAAACACGAATTTGAAAAGCAATTAGAAGCATTAGAAAAAAATGGTTTTAATCGCCGTCAGTTTTTAAAAATAATGGCCGCAGCAGGAATTATATCTGTAGCCAGTACACAACAAGCAAAAGCATTCTCCAGCGATGCAAAAGGTAAAATAGTAATTATCGGTGGCGGAGCTGCCGGTATCAGCATGGCAGCCCGATTGAAAAGCTGGTTGAACAGTCCCGACATCACTCTGATTGACCCGAGCGACCGTCAGTTTTATCAGCCGGGATTCACCCTAATTGCTTCTGGCGTTTATCAGCCGAACGATGTATGGAAAAAGCAAGACGACTGCATGCCTGACGGTATTAAATGGATTAAAGACTCTGTAACTGCCGTCGATCCGGTATGGAATCAAGTCACAACCAACAATAATGGGAAAATCCCCTATGACTTTTTAGTGCTGACTCCCGGTTTGCAAACGAACTGGGAAAAAGTGGAAGGTATTACACACGACACATTGGGTCAGGGAAATGCCAACAGTATTTATGATTTTGAAGGGGCACAGAAAACTTGGAAAGCATTACAGGAATTTTCCAAGACAGGAGGACGTGGTATTTTCACCGATACTTATACCAAGCATAAATGCGGAGGTGCTCCCAAAAAGATTTGCTTATTAACGGAACATTATAATCGTAAACAAGGTACACGGGATAAAGTAAGTTTGAATTATTACACAGCATCAAAAGAGCTTTATGATATACCCTATTTTACTCCCCGTTTGTTAAAGATTTATGAGGAGCGCAATATTCCCATCAATTTGAATATACGCGTAAAAGGTGTAGATACATTAGCCAAGCAGGTTCACTTCGAAAAGATTGAAACAGTTGGCGATCAGAAAATCTATACTCCGTTTGTCGAAGATTACGACTTTTTGCACTTCACCCCCCCTATGTCTGCTCCCGACTTTGTTCGCGAAGCCGGTTTAGGTTGGACTGAAGGAAAATTGGCTGCTGATGCTTGGGTGATGGTAGATAAGGAAACACTGGTACACCAGAAATATCCGAATATTGTTTCCCTCGGAGATGTTGCCGGAATACCAACCAGCAAAACTTCCGCCGCCATTCGCAAACAAGTGCCGATTGCTGCCAAAAACCTAATTTCACTGATGGAAGGCAAAGAACCGACCGAGAAATATGACGGATATGCAGCTTGCCCGATTGTAACAGACTACGGACACGTCTTGTTGTGCGAGTTCAACTATAAAAAAGAACCGGAAATTTCATTCCCATTCACGATGTTGGATACATCGAAAGAACAATGGGCAGCTTGGTTACTGAAAGTCTATTTCCTGAAACCGATGTATTTCTACGGAATGTTGAAAGGATTAGCATAAAAAGACAACAACAACTCCCTATAATTAGAATGCCAAACAGCAGATCCCCCGTCTCATTTGTTAGAGTCCGGGGGATTTTTTTCAGTGATAAATGGAATATCTTTCACTACATCACAAAATCATTATTTTAAACGGGCACTATCTACTCCGTCATTTTTTTATAATAGCGCGGGGTATAATCCGGTAATAATTCAGGATGGAACACCCAAATCAAGTCTTTCAACAAATAATCCGGATGCAATGGAAATTCTTCATAGTAAGGAACAACGCCTGTATTACAGGAATATATCCGGCGGTTTTTAAAGGCATCAAAGTTCTCATAAGGGGTATATTCCGTACGCAAATCATTGTAGGTCATCTCTTTTTCCTGATTATACTTCAGTAGCCACAAATCAGCATGAATCCCTTTATCCAATACCGTTTCGAAAGCCAACGGCGTACTACCCGCTCCTGATAAATCCTTAAAAAGATAATCAGCCCCCGCATCATTGTACAGCGTTGCCATATAACTTTCTCCTGACGGCACAAACCAAGAAGAACCGAATTTCTTTTCGGAAATGACAGTCGGGCGGTGCGTTTCCTTCGCAACCAGCTCTTTTAAAGCCAGATAGCGTTCCTCTGTATCCCGGAATATTGAATCTGCCATCCGCTCTTTACCAAACAGCATGCCGTAAAAACGCCCCCATTCGGTACGTCCCAAAGGTGAAGATTCCATATAATCGGCTCCTTCAATAATTGGTATTCCGAGTTTCTCAACCGGTCCATAGCTACTATTCTGAAAAGGGGAAACAATCACAAGTTCCGCTCCTACATCAATCATTTTCTCGACATTAGGGGAAGTCGCTTCTCCCATATCGGCAATCCGTCCGGCTTTCAGTCCCTCCCGAATAGAAGGCGTATCCATATAACGGGGTTCGCATACACCGATAATTTTATCTGTTTCCTGCAATTGGTCGATGATTGCCGCATGCACGGATGTATAGACTACTATATTCCGGACCGGTATCTGTACCACTGTTCCTTTGGGTAAATTTTCCGGTACTGTTTTATTCCGGTCTACCAACAGATAACGTTGCAACAACCGGGTACTATCCCAAGGGTCCCGTACCTCAACGGATATATAATCGTCAAAATGCCGGATGGTAAAACCTTGGGCATAATGGATGGTGTCGGAAGAAATCTCTCCAACTAAAGAATGCTTTCCGGAAGGAGTACAAGCCACCATCCAGAAAGCAAACCATATAAATAGTATTTGTCTCATTATTAAAACAAAACTTACTACTTCACGATGAAATAAGCTCCCATCGGATTAATACCGGATACTCCCAGTTTGTCTATTTTCTTACCTGCAGCCGAATAAATATAAACATCACCTGTACTTGTATATTCTCCGGCAGTCATATAGACATTCTCTTCTAAAGGATCTACACTAATATAAGCTATTTTACTAATAGTAGTTCCATCCGTTATAAAATTTTCTGTCTCTACTTTTGCCATTTTAGCATCATAACGTATATATTTTGTATTAGCAGCCATCCAACCGGTAGAAGCATTTGACTCTGAACTCAGAATATATAATTTATCATTACTCATCGACATCGCAATCTTTTCATTTGAACAAATAACTGTCAGTTCCCCTGTTTTAGGATCCAGTCGCTGTACAGAAGCTTTGATATCTCCATAATTTCCTAATGACATAACATACAAATACCCTTCACTATCCGCTCTCACCATACTCGGATTGATTATAACTTTCAATGTATTTTTATCTACTGTAAACGTTGCTGCATCAATAACAGAAAGAGTCGAATCTTGGACAGGATTATATCCTCCAGAATTTGCTACATACAATTTACCGTTAGCGGCACAAACTTCTTCTGGATTAGGACCTACTTGAACCTGTTTTGTGATTTCCATCGATGTTGTATCGATTGCAGCCAAATGACCATCAAACAAAGTGACATACACCTTTCCTTCATAAGCTGCTAAATGACGTGGAGATTGCGGTTGTCCAGTTTCATCTTTGGGAGCAATTGTTTTCAAAGACTTTGCATTTAAATCTGTAACTTCAATCGTGTTCGAATTAGTAACAGCTATATACATTTTAGATCCATAGACAATCATATCATTTGCCGTATCCCCTAATCCACGTCCGTTCACAGATGAGAAAACTTTTGTTTTCAACTCTTTTGTAACCGGATTATAATAATCTAAAGTTGAATTATTGGAGTTGCTTTTACCACTATTCAACAGATAAACACCAACAATAGCAGGTTGGGGATTTTCAACTACATCTGTAACCTGTATCTTAGCGGCAGAGGCAGATTCTCCCTTTGTATTAGACGTAACCACCAATAAATAAGCACTAAAATCTGTCCCTGCAGGGATTGTAAAGGAATTTGTGCCAACAGGTACTTCACCTAATTTCACATCCTGTCCTTCACCATCATTTGACTGATAAATTACATACTTTGTAATATTTTCAATAGAAACAGGAGCTGTCCAGCTAAGAACTCCTCCTATTTTAGAAGCGTCTTTATCCGTATCAGAAAAGCTCATATTTGAAACAACTTCTGTCGGAACACCTTCATTATCTTTATTATCATCGTTATCACATGCGATGAAAGACAAAGACATCAGCGCACAAAGCACTGGAAATAACACGATTTTTTTAGTATTCATACTTCATATTTTAAGTGAATTAATAAACAATGCTGACACCCAACCTCCAAGAACATCCGGGCATTGGATAATATTGTATAACATCATATGTTTTATTTGTTAAATTCAAAATCTCACCTTGCAGTCTTAATTTACAATTCTTTACTACAAACTCCCGGTTCAGAGAAATATTTTGTTCTGTATATCTTTTGATTAGATTGTCTTCTATATTTTGAGGAAGCGCATAACGATTGCCTACACACGTCACATTATAACTCAGATTTACCCAAGAAGTTTGTAATGATAAAGAAACATTTCCAGAATGTTGGGGAGTATAAGGGAGTTGATGCCGATAATTCTTTGCCTCTTTATCAGTTATATCAATTGCTTTCTGATAGGTATAAGCCGTCTGCAACAAAAATGAAATTCGTTGACACAAAGGAATCTTGGCAGAAAGATTCACATCAAGACCTCCGATTGAAACTTCCCCCATATTCATCATTTTCCAGATAAACATAGTAGGAATAGCTACAATTTTATCTTTAACACGGTTATAATATCCATCAACCGAAAAATCCAGATAAGAAACGCAAGGAAGTTCTCCAGCCCAAGTCAGTCCCCAATTATATTGGGTAGCACGTTCCGGTTTCAAATTTGTATTCCCAATTCTCAAATAATACATATCGTTAAATGTCGGAATACGGAATATATCTTTATATGAAGCACGCATGCGCAGGTTCTCATCTTCCAGCACACGCCAAGAGAGACTTGCAGCCGGTGAAAGACGCTCACAATCAGCCGGACGTTCACCCGACTTCACCCGTTCCGTTATATACGTACCTAATAAACTGGCCGTACCTGTCAGGCGGCTCGTCTTATACTGTGCAGCCAAAACCGATAAAGAGGTATATCTTTTCGGAAAAGGACATCCGGGTAACGTATTATCCAACGTATTGATAAAATAGTCTTCCGTAAAAGAAACGGAAAACTTTTCAATCGGAGAATACAGGACTGATACAGAACTATAATATTCATTTTGAGTATAGCGGTCAATCTGCTTACCTCCTTCATATTTATTATTAACATCCTGATATCGGTTCCAGGCATAATTGTACCTAAGCTGTCCTTGCAAAGAAAGTTTCTGACTCAACTCATTTCTATAATAGACCTGCGCAAAAGCATTCTTATCCCATAATCGTTCGCCTGAATAATCATTATAAAGAATCACTGAACCTGGTAAGCCACGCTCTGAATCGAAATAATATCCTTTCACCTGAAGCGTCCCACCTTTACCCAAATCACCATATAGGTTCAATTCTGTCCGCCAAGTCTCTATGTCGCTGTTATTCCGTTTTTTCCTTTCTTCCAATTTTCCATTTATCAAAGTAAAAGGATAATCACCATCTGCACGCAGATAATCGCCATGTAAAGAGGCAGACCAATTCTTACCTAACTTCTGATCATAATGCAATGTTGGATTAACAAGGCCAAACGACCCTCCTTTCACCTGTGCTTTCAAACGAAACGGACGGGTTGCAAATTCGGGACGGCTCGTCTTTATACTCAACGCCCCTGCCGACGCATACATCCGCGCCGTTTGGAAAATATCGTCCGCCTGCCCGATTGACAGCGACACCATTTCCACATTATCGAGTGAGAATCGGCTGATATCAACCTGTCCGCTCTGTGCATCCGTCACCGTCACACCATCATAGCTTACAGCCGTATGCTTCGCTCCCAGGCTTCGGACCGAAACCGTCTTCAACCCTCCTATTCCACCATAATCCTGTACCGTCACACCGGAAAAACGCTTCACCGCCTCCGACAAATCCTGTACACCCAGACGTTCGATGCCCGCCCTATCCAATATTTGAAGCGGTGTAGCCTCGCGCGTAACGGAAAGACGCGATTTGGCCACAACCTCCACTCCAGAGAGTTGGTGGTAGTGCGTTGTATCAATCTGGCTGTATAAGAACACACTCGAAAACAGCTGGATAACCAACAGAAACAATAGTTTTTTTGTATACCTATATCGCATATAATAGATTCTTCAACTCCTTCACCCGAGGAATTGCATCAACAAATCATGGCAGGTTTTCTGGCTTGTCCACCCTTTGACGGCTACCTTCCCATCCGGCTTGCGGACAGTGGCAACGAGATTGCCAGGGTTTTACAGGACTTACAGCTACGGGTACAGCTCCGGTTTTCCACCGGATTCCCTTTTACTAACTCTCCGTGAGAACGATAGAGTTACACCATAATTAGGCCACAAAGATATGTATTTTATCCGGAACATAATTGCTTTTTCCCATTTTTTGTCCGTTCTTTCATCAGTCCTCCCCCCATCCATACCTCCGACAAACGACAGAATGTTCATTATTTGGGTGTTTTGCAATCTGTTTGACACGTTAAAAAGAGTTACATGTGCGGGTAATTCATTTTACCCGCCATACTAATCCTATTTAGTCGCTATAATAGTGACATTTTGATAATCGAGAATCAGCATAAATTCGAACAGAGTGAATCTTGTCACAATTGCGTTGAAAAATTTTCCGGACGCAATAGAAAAAAATTTATGACTTTTTCTTTAACAATGCACAACATTTCACATACAAATCGCCATAAAAATGCTCAAACCCGTTTAAACATTTATGTTTCCAATAGTTACAAAATAAGCAATCATCCCCGCTATTGGTCTATTTGTCAACACTATTCGTTCATTTCAGAACAGACTAAAATAGCTTAAAGTTTAACCAAATGCAAAAAAGCCCAAAAAGTAATATTTTCAATAATCCGGTTATCATTCTTCGTAAAATTGCATTCGGAGAAAAACAAAAGATAAGGTTAAAAAAAAGATTGTATGGGAGAAACAAAAGGATACGTTTCACAGGTTATCGGTCCGGTTGTGGACATTCATTTCGACAACGAGAACGAAGAGAAAGTCACACTGCCCCGCATTCATGACGCAATGGAGATAACCCGCCCCAATGGGAAAGTGCTGATAGTTGAAGTTCAGCAGCATATCGGGGAAAATACGGTCCGTACCGTAGCAATGGATACGACCGACGGACTCAAGAGAGGAATGGAAGCCGTGTCATACGGTTCACCTATTACCATGCCGGTTGGCGACCAGGTAAAAGGACGATTGATGAATGTAACCGGTGAGCCGATTGACGGAATGCGGCAACTCGACCGGAAAGGAGCACTTCCTATCCATCGCGAACCTCCGAAGTTTGAGGATTTGACAACCAGCCGGGAAGTACTTTACACCGGCATTAAGGTTATCGACCTATTGGAACCCTATTCCAAAGGAGGTAAAATCGGACTTTTCGGAGGTGCTGGTGTAGGGAAAACAGTTCTTATTATGGAACTGATTAACAACATTGCAAAAAAGAATAACGGTTTTTCTGTTTTTGCCGGCGTCGGCGAACGTACACGCGAAGGCAACGATTTGTTGCGCGAAATGATTCAGTCCGGCGTTATCCGCTACGGCGAAGCATTCAAGAAAAGCATGGAGGCCGGTCATTGGGATTTGTCGAAGATAGACCATGAAGAGTTGGAAAAATCGCAGGCTACCCTGGTGTTCGGACAAATGAACGAACCTCCCGGAGCACGTTCATCCGTTGCCCTGTCCGGGCTGACAATAGCCGAATCGTTCCGCGACTTGGCGGCCGAGGGCGAGACAAAAGATATTCTTTTCTTCATCGACAACATTTTCCGTTTCACACAGGCAGGTTCGGAAGTGTCTGCCTTGTTGGGACGTATGCCTTCGGCAGTGGGCTATCAACCTACACTGGCTACGGAAATGGGAGCGATGCAGGAACGTATCACTTCGACAAAAAAAGGTTCCATCACCTCTGTCCAAGCGGTTTACGTACCGGCCGACGACCTGACGGACCCGGCACCGGCCACTACATTCACACACTTGGATGCCACGACCGTACTGAGCCGTAAGATTACGGAACTGGGTATCTATCCGGCTGTCGACCCGTTGGAATCGACTTCCCGCATCCTTGACCCGTTGATTGTAGGAGAGGAACATTATGAAACCGCCCAGCGTGTCAAACAAATCTTGCAACGCAATAAGGAACTTCAGGATATTATCTCCATTCTTGGTATGGAAGAGCTTTCGGACGAGGACAGGCAGACCGTAAATCGTGCCCGACGCGTACAACGTTTCCTGTCGCAACCTTTTGCCGTAGCCGAACAGTTCACAGGCGTACCGGGCGTAATGGTATCTATCGAAGACACCATTCGCGGTTTCAAAATGATTATGGACGGTGAAACAGACGACATTCCCGAGCAGGCGTTTCTGAATGTCGGAACCATCGAAGATGTTATAGAAAAAGGAAAACAACTGACACAACAAGCAAACTGACGGATATGAAGTTGGAAATCATTTCACCGGAGGGTCTCCAGTTTGAAGGAGAAACGGAAAGTGTATCACTTCCGGGCGAAGCCGGTTTGTTCGATATCCTTCCTCATCACAGTATGCTGATTGGGGCCCTGCAAAAAGGAGTTATCCGCTACCTGACGCATGGAGAATGGAACGAACTGCCGATAAAAAGCGGATTTGTAGAAGTTAAGGACGACCATTTGTCCGTTTGTATCGAATAAAAAAAGAACGACTATGAGTAACAGGTTGGAATTACGGTTAATAGGATTGATTACATTAGTAAATGTAGCAGTAGGCGTTGTAGTAGGAGGTCTATTATACGACTTTGCCCCTGAACATTATTTCAAATGGTATCCGTCCATACCCTTGTTTTACTGGCTGATGGCCATTGCAATGGCTTTCTTCCTGAATCTGGTAAAACAGAAAAAGGGGGATGTGACTGTCACCACCTATATGATTGTCCGTTTCTGTAAATTCACATTGGCGTTGGTTTTCCTTTGGCTTTATGCTGCATTTGTAGGCGAACAACTACGAACATTCGGATTTACCATGATGCTGTTCTATTTCATCTACTTAGGGATGGAAACTTATACTCTATATTTATACGAAAAGAAAAGGATGAACAGAGAGAAAAGAGAGAAAAATGAATTGGAAAACAAATAAACGGTTGACGTGGGCAATATTGCTGATGCTGCTTTGCCTTTTCACTCCGGTCCGGGCGGCCTCCGGCGATGTGGATGTACAGGATATCGTATTTTCCCATATCCAGGATGCTTATACTTGGCACATCACCGAATGGAATGGAAAAGAGATTTCCGTCTCACTCCCCATCCTGGTAAAAAGTGAAGAGCGTGGCTGGGATATGTTTCTTTCCTCGCATCTGCATCATGGCAATACGCATCACAACTATTACATTGCCACCGAAGGCGAACATACAGGAAAAGTAGTCGAAAAAAACAGGAAAGGAGAAGAAGTACGTCCATTGGACTTTTCGCTCACCAAAAATGTTTGCGGTTTGTTATTGAGTTGCTCTATTCTGCTTTTCATTGTGCTTCGTACCGCACGCTGGTACAAAAAGCATCCGGGAGAAGCACCGGGTGGGTTTATAGGGCTGATGGAAATGGTGATTAGCTATATTCAGGACGGAGTAATAAAAGAAGGCATCGGTAAAGAATACAAGCCGTTTTCGTCTTATCTGCTTACCGTATTTTTCTTTATCCTGATTAACAATCTGATAGGGATTATTCCTGTCTTTCCGGGAGGTGCGAATATTACAGGAAACATCACAGTCACATTTGTACTGGCAGCCTGTACTTTCATAGCAGTCAATGTGTTCGGGACGGCTACATATTGGAAAGAAATCTTTTGGCCCAAAGCCCCTATCTACTTGAAGTTACCGATACCCATCATGCCGTTTGTGGAATTTTTCGGGGTATTTACCAAACCGTTCGCGTTGATGCTTCGTCTGTTCGCCAATATAATGGCCGGACACACCATCATCCTAGCGCTGACATGTCTGATATTTATCACGACATCCATGGGCTTGGCGGTGAACAGCGGAATGACAGTCGTATCCGTCCTCTTCTGTACTTTCATGAACTGTGTAGAGCTTTTAGTAGCTTGCCTGCAAGCCTACATATTTACCTTACTTTCGGCCAACTATATAGGTCTGGCGCGAATCAGAGAATAATGGTTATTAATTAAGAATACTAATTTAAAGTTTATACATTATGTTATCAACTATTTTATTACAAGCAGCCGGTATGGGCATAGCTAAATTAGGTGCAACAATCGGAGCGGGATTGGCCGCTATCGGAGCCGGTATCGGAATTGGACTTATAGGAAAAGGTGCAGTCGAATCTATTGGCCGCCAACCTTCTGCCGCAGGTGAAATCCGTACCTCGATGTTGATTATGGGAGCCTTGATAGAAGGAGTCGCACTGTTTGCTATTGTAGTATGTTTCCTGGCCTTATTCCAATAAAACAATAGGTTATGTCATTATTAACCCCGGATACAGGACTTCTTTTCTGGATGATACTTTCGTTCGGAATTGTCTTTGTAATCCTTTCCAAATACGGTTTCCCCGTCATCATAAAAGCGGTGGAACAACGGAAAGCCTACATCGATAATTCGCTGGAAACAGCGCGTCAAGCCAACGAGCAACTCGCCAATATCAAAGTTGAAGGCGACAAACTTCTGGCTCAAGCCAAAGAACAACAAAACGCCATACTGAAAGAAGCCCTGGCCGAAAAAGAACAGATTATCGGCGAAGCCCGCCAAAAAGCGGCTGCCGAAGCTCGTCTGCAACTGGAAGAGGCTACCCGGCGGATACGTGAAGAGAAGGAAAAAGCGATTCGTGAAGTCCGCTCGGAAATAACAGACCTTTCCATCGCCATTGCAGAAAAAGTGATGAAGGAGAAAATCGGCCGCGATAAAGAACAACAAAACATTATCGACCGGCTGCTCGATGAGGTATCGTTTAGTAAATCGTAAGTTATGGATATAGGAACTATCTCTTCCCGGTATGCGAAAGCGCTTTTTGCCACGGCAAAAGACGAAAAGCAGGAAAACCGGTTGTATGATGATATGAAGATGTTGGCAAACAGTTTCGAAATGGAACCGGAGCTGCTGACAGCCTTGGGCAATCCGATTGTCTCCGACAACGGAAAAGTCAAATTGCTTACAGCTGCCGCGGGAATAGAAGTATGCGACCTGTACACCCGTTTTGTCCGGTTGGTGTTGCGTCATAAACGGGAAAGCATGTTGCCGTTTATCGTATGGAGCTATATCCATTTATACCGGAAAGACAGGAAAATCACCCGCGTACAGTTCAGTTCCGCCGTCCCTGTCGACGAGAAAACGAAAGGACACCTCGAAGACAAATTACGGGAAGAGACGGGCTGCACCATCGAATTCTCGGGTCATGTAAAACCGGAATTGATAGGAGGATTCAGATTGCGTATAGGCCACTACCGGATAGACGCAAGCTATGCGACGCAACTACGCAACATCCGCAACCGGTTGCTTGAAAGAAAATAAAAAAGATAAACGTATGACAGAACAGATAAAAGTTAGCGAAGTTTCCGCCATCCTGCGTCAGGAGCTTGAAGGAATCAGTACCAGCATCCAGCTCGAAGAAGTGGGGACAGTACTCCAGGTCAGCGACGGCGTTGCACGTATTTATGGTCTCGACAATGCCGAAGCCAACGAACTGCTGCAATTCGACAATGGCATGGAAGCCATCGTGATGAACCTGGAAGAAGACAATGTCGGCGCCGTCCTGCTGGGCCCAACCGACCAAGTGAAAGAAGGCGATACCGTAAAACGTACCGGCCGTATCGCATCTATCGATGTGAGCGAAAGTATGATAGGCCGCGTCATCGACCCATTGGGAAACCCGATTGACGGAAAAGGGGAGATAACCGGCGAAAGTTTCCGGATGCCGCTTGAAAGAAAGGCTCCGGGCGTTATTTTCCGCCAGCCGGTGAACGAACCGCTGCAAACCGGCATCAAAGCTGTAGATGCCATGATTCCTATCGGGCGCGGACAGCGAGAATTGATTATCGGCGACCGCCAGACAGGTAAAACATCCATTGCCATCGACACAATTATCAACCAGCGAAGCAATTTCGAAGCAGGCAAACCCGTCTACTGCATTTATGTAGCCATCGGGCAAAAAGGTTCCACCGTTGCCTCCTTAGTCAATACCTTGCAGGAAAAAGGGGCGATGGATTATACAATTGTGGTCAGCGCGACAGCTTCCGACCCTGCGGCCATGCAATATTTCGCTCCGTTTGCCGGAGCTGCCATCGGAGAATACTTCCGCGACAGTGGTCGTCATGCGCTGGTTGTATACGACGATTTGTCGAAACAAGCGGTCGCCTATCGCGAAGTCTCCCTGATACTTCGCCGTCCATCAGGCCGGGAAGCCTATCCGGGCGATATATTCTACCTGCATTCGCGACTGCTGGAACGTGCGGCCAAAATCATCAACCAGCCGGAAGTGGCACGCGAGATGAACGATTTGCCGGAAAGCATGAAAGAGAAGGTCACTGGAGGAGGCTCACTCACTGCCTTGCCTATTATCGAAACACAGGCCGGCGATGTCTCCGCCTATATCCCGACCAACGTGATTTCCATCACCGACGGACAGATATTCTTGGAAACCGACCTTTTCAACCAAGGAAACCGTCCGGCTATCAATGTCGGTATCTCTGTTTCACGTGTAGGAGGAAATGCCCAGCTGAAAGCAATGAAGAAAGTAGCCGGCACGTTGAAAATCGACCAGGCCCAGTTCCGCGAGTTGGAATCATTTACCAAATTCGGCGGCGAGATGGATGCGGTTACAGCCTTCACTATCGACAAAGGGCAGAAAAACACACAATTGTTGATACAACCTCAATACAGCCCGATGCCGGTGGAGCGACAGATTGCCATTCTCTATTGCGGCACAAAAGGTTTGTTGAAAAACATCCCGTTGGACAAAGTCCACGAGTTTGAGAAAGAGTTTCTTCAAACACTGGAAGTATCACATCGAAAAGATGTGCTGGATGTGCTGAAATCCGGTGTTATCAATGACGATATCAGCAAAATACTGGAAGAGACAGCCAGTCAGCTGGCAGAAACGTATAAATAAGCATTATGGCATCATTAAAAGAGATAAAAGTTCGTATCGCGTCTATCCACAGCACGCAGAAGATAACCTCCGCCATGAAGATGGTATCCTCTGCCAAGCTGCACCATACCCAGACGTTGGCTGAACATGCGCTTGCTTATGCAAATAAATTATCCGCTATATTGAACGCTCTCCTCGCCACGAAGGTAGATGAGGACTCCCCTTACACGCAACAGCGTGAAGTAAGACAGGTCGTACTGGTAGCTTTCTCGTCCAATACCGGCCTTTGCGGAACTTTCAATGCCAACGTATGGAAAGAGTTGTCCGCCTTGCTGCATAAATACGAGGAGGCGGGGATTACTGTCCGCATCTATCCCGTCGGTAAAAAGATTGCCGACGAATTGCGGAAAGCGGGCTATCCGGCAGAAAACGATTTCGTCCACCTCGCCGACAAGCCCTCTTACGAAGCGGCTATGGAACTGGCTACCCGGCTGACAAAGCTTTTCACCGACAAACAAGCAGACCGGATAGAACTGCTCTATCATCACTTCAAAAACATGGCAGAGCAGGTGCTGACCGAAAAGACTTACCTGCCGATAACGTTGCCGGACAGCAATACAAGCTCCGCCATCTACGCAGACTATATCCTGGAGCCCTCCCCCGCCCGCTTGCAGGAACTATTATTCCCCAAGCTGCTCAACCTGACTATCTACACGACCCTATTGGATACGAACACGTCGGAACATGCCGCCCGTATGCTTGCCATGCAAACGGCCAACGACAATGCCAATGACTTGATACAACAATTGACGTTGCAGTACAACAAAACACGCCAGCAAGCCATCACGAACGAATTGCTGGACATCATGGGAGGACAATAGGGACATACGGATTTTTCCGTATAAAACTATATTTTAACTCCCGAATGAAAGAGGTTGGTAAACTTTTACATGTTATCTTTGCAACCGGTATAACATAAAAAAAACAAATAGTATGTCAATCTCACGCTTCAATGCAGTGGAGAAAGCATCCAACCGAAAGGCTGTGGAAGCGATTACTCCCCAACAAAAAGTATCCGAATATTATGGCGAGAACGTTTTCAACAGGAAGGCGATGCAAAAGTATCTTTCCAAGGAAACATATAAGGCTCTGACACATGCCATCGACAATGGAACTCCCATCGACCGTGAAATTGCCAATCATGTAGCTGCCGGTATGCGCATGTGGGCACTGGAAAAAGGAGTCACCCACTACACGCATTGGTTTCAACCCCTGACCGACGGAACAGCCGAAAAACATGATGCGTTCGTGGAACACGACGGCAACGGCGGCATGATAGAAGAATTCAGCGGAAAGCTGCTTGCCCAGCAGGAGCCGGATGCTTCCAGTTTCCCGAACGGCGGATTGCGCAACACCTTCGAAGCACGCGGATATTCCGCCTGGGACCCATCCTCGCCCGCTTTCATCGTAGATGACACGCTTTGTATACCAACCGTCTTTATCGCTTATACCGGCGAAGCCCTGGACTATAAAACGCCGCTTATCCGTTCCATCGAGGCATTAAACAAAGCGGCAAAAGAGGTATGCAACTACTTTAATGAAGAGGTGGAAAAAGTCATTACCTACCTGGGCTGGGAACAGGAGTATTTCCTGGTGGACGAAGAACTCTACTCGGCACGCCCCGATTTGTCGCTGACGGAACGCACACTGTTGGGACACGAAAGTGCCAAAAACCAACAGTTGGACGACCATTATTTCGGAGCAATCCCTTCGCGTGTACAGGAATTCATGAAAGATTTGGAAACGGAATGCTACAAGCTGGGCATTCCGGTGAAAACCCGTCACAACGAAGTCGCCCCGAACCAGTTCGAGCTGGCCCCCATCTATGAGGAATGCAACTTGGCAAACGACCATAACCAACTGCTGATGTCGGTGATGAAACGCGTCTCCCGCCGTCACAATTTCCGCGTATTGCTGCACGAAAAGCCCTTTATGGGAGTGAACGGTTCCGGAAAACATTGTAATTGGTCGATGGGAACGGACACGGGCATCAACCTCTTCTCCCCGGGAAAAGACAGGGAAGACAACCTGCGATTTATCACATTCGTAGTCAACTCCTTGATGGCCGTCTATAAATACAATGCCCTCCTGAAAGCCAGTATCGCATCGGCAACCAACGCGCATCGTCTTGGCGCCAACGAAGCGCCCCCGGCTATCATTTCATCCTTCTTAGGCACTCAGATTTCAGAAATATTGGATAGATTCGAGAATTGCTCCATCGAAGACGCAATCGAGGTAGACGACAAGAAACGGTTGCACCTGGGCTTCGGACAAATCCCCGAATTGCTGCTCGACAATACGGACCGCAACCGCACATCACCTTTTGCATTCACCGGAAACCGTTTCGAATTCCGTGCACTGGGTTCGTCGGCAAACTGCGGTTCGGCTATGCTGGCCCTGAACTCTGCCGTAGCCTACCAGCTGCGCGAATTCAAGAAAGACGTAGAAGCCCTGCGCGCCAAAGGGAAAAGCAAGGAAGCCGCCATCTTCGAAGTCCTGAAAGCATACATTAAAGAGTCCAAACCTATCCGTTTCGACGGCAACGGTTACGGAGAAGAATGGAAAGAAGAGGCTGCCCGCCGCGGCCTGGATTGCGAAAACAGCGTTCCGCTACAATACGATGCTTATCTGACTCCGGAAGTAATCCGGATGTTCAAGGAAACCGGTGTGTTGAGCGAGAAAGAGCTGGAAGCACGCAACGAGGTAAAATGGGAAATCTACATCAAGAAAGTACAAATCGAAGCCCGCGTACTGGGCGATTTGTCGCTCAACCATATCATCCCGGTAGCCGTCCGCTACCAATCCGTCCTGCTGGATAATCTGGCCAAGCTGAAGGATACATTCGGCAGCTATCCGGAATACGATGATATGTCGGAAGAGCCCCGCCGTCTGGTTCGTAAGATAGCCGGCCATATCTGTGCCGTCACCCGCATGGTCGACGAAATGGTGGAAGCCCGCAAAAAGGCAAACCGCATTGCCGACCTGCGTAGTAAGGCGATTGCCTACCATGACACGGTAGCTCCTTATCTGGACGAAATCCGCAACCACATCGACGACCTCGAACTGATGGTGGACAATCAGATGTGGCCACTGCCGAAATACCGCGAATTGTTGTTCATCCGTTAAGATAACGTAAAACAATCTTTTTATCTGAGTATGGATAGTTCGCACATACGAATTATTCATACTTTTGTTTTTATAATCATTCAAAATTCATCTATTATGAAACTAAAAGTTCTAATTCCCGCCTTATCGCTGATAACAGTTGCTTTGGCAAGTTGTAACAGCAATCCCAAAAGCGTATCCGACAGCAATGCCAAATTCACGGTATGCGACTTCGCATCAGTGGACAACAACACCATTGAACTTCCGCTCAGCGACTTGGTAGAGGACTGCCAGCTTATCCGGTTCGATAATAGCGATGCCGCTCTATTTAAAGCCAGAGTCATCATGGCAACAGACAATTATATCGGTATACGGCAACAAACCGGACTGCCTTATAAACTTTATGATAGGAAAGGGAAATTCCTTTGCGATGTCGGGAACGTCGGAAGCGGTCCGGGTGAGTACAATCAGCCTATTTATGATGAAATCATAGATGAGAAAGGAGGGCATATCTTCCTCAACTTCTTTACCGGAAATAAAATCATGATGTATGACTTGAACGGGAAATGGATAAAAGATATTAAGTTGCCTTTGAATATAAATAAATCGAAAATATCATTGAATGACGACGGAACATTATCCGTCGTCCAAATGTCTTTCGAAGAGAAAGACCCGTTTGCCTTCTGCGTGGACATGGATGGTAAGATTACCAAGCAAATCCTCACTCCGGCACACATGAAGGTTGGCGACTTTAACGGAGAAATCTTCTCATACCAGAACGGACCAGATTTTGAATTCTTCCATACTTCAAACGACACACTGTTTGCATACAATGCAGCTGAAAACAGGTTGGAGCCACACTTTGCCATGAATTTCCCAAAAGAGAATAAGCCCATACACCTCTATATGGAACTTCCTACCTGCTATTTTGCCAACTGCTATTACTGGGATAATGAGAAACAACGCCCAACCGGAGGAGGCACATACATGATTGACAAGAAAACAGGAAAGGCTGTCAAGTTCAATCTTGTAAACGACTTCTTTGGAAATATGCCTACTTATTATAGTTTCAACAAAGGTTATTATCTGCGGAGTTTGGAACCCGGTTCGATGCAAGAAGAAGTCGAAAAACTTCTATCCTCCGGCAAATGCCCCGATAAGGATAAAGAAAAGATGAAAGAATTGGCCGCCTCCCTACATGAAAATGACAACAATGTGTTATTCATAGGGAAATTAAAACAATAAACACTGATATTCCGATAAGCAAAGAGAGGCTTCCATCCCGGGAACCTCTCTTTCTCTTTCAAATAAAAGTGTGTCTTACTTAAAAATCTCACAATGTTATTGGCGTTCCATTATAAAAGTCCAATATCTTTGCACGGAATATAAAATCAAATTTTGCCTGTACCTGTTCGGACAGACTCTGTGCGTATTTCGTTTTTGCTTCACTGTATTCGAAAACCGTGCTTTTACCGGCAGCGTAACGTTCTTCGGCATAGGTGAAAGCTTCTTTGCTGGCAAGAACGGACTTATCGGATGCCACATATTTCTCCTGCGCAGCGGTGGCATTGTAGTAGGCTTGCTGGATTTCTTTATAAAGGACTTTCTTTGTATTTTCCATCATCAGTTCGCGGTTGCGGATATTGATACGTGCGGAACGAACGCTGTTGCGCACCTGGAAACGGTTGAATAGCGGGATACTCAGGCTGAAGCCCACTGTTTTGCGGCCATTGTTCTTCAGCTGCTCGCTAAAAGCGATGTTATCATACTCGCCATCACCGGAATAATGGTAATAGCCGTTGCTGTAGCTGGCTCCGAAATTCAGTTTGGGATAATAGCCTGCCTGGGCTACCTTCAGCATTTTCTTCTGGCTTTCCAGCAAGTACTCCTGTTCTTTTATCTGCGGCTTGAAGTCGACAGCATGGTTATAAATATCATCCGGTGGGAGGATACTGCCCATGTATTGTTCTACGGCATCGCCCGTTTCAGGGACAACGATGTCGAAATGCTCGCCGGCACGTTCCAGTTCGAGGCTTTGAGTCAGGTCAAGTATGGCCAGATTTACATTATTGCGAGCTTCAGTCTGCGAGACTTCATCTTTAGCCAATTGGGCTTTCATGTCGTAGAGCTGCGAGAGGGGAACTTTTCCGGCTTTCACCAGCGCTTCCGTCTTCGTGACCTGCTCACGGCTCAGGGCAACTTGCAATTCGGCGATTTTCAAGACCTCCTTGTTATATAGGACTTGCAGGTAGTAGGAAGCGATATTGATGGCCAAATCTTCTTTAGCCTTGTTCAGGGTTTCAACGGCAGCTTTCAGGTCCAGCTTGCGGGCTGCAATATCGTTCGGTATCTTCAGACCATCGAAAATGGGCATGCTCAGGGAGATGTTGGCAGACGTATTCGCGGAATTCTGGTCTACAATCACCCCCGACTTGGAAGGGGAGCGGCCGAAGTCGAAGTTTTGCCCCATGTTGGCATTCAAATCCGGAAGCCAGCTGTATCTGCTGGTGTTCAGTTCCACCTTACGGCTCTCCTGTTCCTGCTGTTGCTGCTTCAGGTCGATATTGTGCTCGATGGCATAGCGGATACATTCCTCCAACGACCATTGCCGCGCCGCCTCCTGCGTCCGTCCCAAAGGGCAGGAAAGAAGCAAGGCTGCTGCTATTATCAATTGATTTCTCATTGTTCTGACTTTTAGATACGTTATTTCTTATTCGGGTCGATGATGGCTCCCCGTACTTTGTCGCTTTCCTTCAAACCTTCTTTTATTTCAATCCGGATACCATCGGAAAGGCCTACTTTTACAGGTTGTTTTTCAAACTTTTGTTCCGGCAATTCCTGTGTAACGAGCTGCACGAAGGTCGAGTCGCCACTAAATTCCACACAGCTTTCCGGGACAGACAGCACGTTTTCGGCACGTTTCAGTACTATTTCCGCATTGGCACTGTAGCCGGCACGGATAAAGGCATCGGCAGGCATCTGTACGGCGGCTTTCACCTCAAAGAGGACTGCTCCGTTTTCTTCCACGCCTTTGGGGGCGACATATTCCAGGAGGGCATCGAAATTGCGGCTGTCCAAGGCCCCTACCGTCAGTTTTATCGGCATGCCTTCGTTGATGCGGCCGACTTCCGTTTCGTCTACTTTTCCTTTAAAAATCATGTTATTCATGTCGGCTACGGTCGCAATGGTCGTTCCATCGTTGAATGTGTTGGATTGGATAACGGAATTTCCGACCTTCACGGGCACATCCAGTATCATACCGGTGATAGTGGAGCGGACCTGCGTCGTACTGCTTGCGCTCGATTTGCGTGAAATACCTTCGCGGATGATTTCGAGTGCATCCTGAGCATTCTCGGCCTCTTCCTGTGCTTTCTTATAGGTAGCTTGCGAGGTTTCGAATTCTTCCTTGGCAATCACTCCCTGTTTATAAAGTTCTTCATCCCGCTTGAAGGTGGCACTCACCTGTTCAAGACTGATTTTGGCAACCCGCACGCGGGACTCGGCACTATTCAATTGGACCATTTCGGGGATGACCTTTATCTTGGCTATGATTTCGCCTTCCTTCACCATCTGCCCTGCCTCTTTCAATACTTCGGATATGATACCGGACATTTGCGGCTTGATAAGTACTTCGTCGCGAGGCTCGACTTTCCCGGTCGCGACGGTCTTCGTCTCGATGGTATCCCGCGTTGGCGTTACCAGTTCGTATACCGTGATAACCGGCCGGGATTTCTTCCAGAGGAAATAGAATGTGCCGACTACCGCGGCCACAATCAGGACCAGGAAAATGATACGCATGATTTTCTTTACAATACGATTCTTCATGATTATATTCTTTTTATTATTTATTCTTCTCTAATAGCATCTATCGCCTTAATCTGCATCGCACGCCAGGCCGGTATCAATCCCGCCAGCAAACCACTGACCAGGAGGATAACGGTGGCAACGAAAGCGGTCCCGATATGAATTTCCGGATTGGCGAAAAAGGTATCGTTCGAGGCCTCGCCGCCCGCCTCCAAAGCCTGATTGACCAAATCCAGCAGGAAAACACCCAGACTCAGCCCCATCAGCCCGGCCAACGAAGTAAGCAGCAGGCTTTCGCTCATAATCTGTGAGATAATATCGAACGGCCTGGCTCCGATGGCACGACGCACGCCTATTTCGCGGGTCCGCTCGCGAACCGTTACAATCATAATATTGCTGACTCCGATAATTCCGGCCAATAATGTACCGGCACCGACAAACCAGACAACGAGGTTAATCCCCATAAACATCAGACTGAAGGTTTCGAACTGCTTGGCGATGGTGAAGCTGCTGACAGCCTGCTCGTCGGTCGGCGATATTTCGTTTTGCGACTTGAGTACCATTTTAATATCCTCCACCATCCTGTCGCAGGGATAGCCGTCGTCCGCCGTGGCGCACAAGAACCAAAACTTATCCCCTTGGTTGGATGTCTGCTGAAGCGTCTTAAAAGGAAGCATGACACTCTCCTCCGTCCGTCCGCCAATCTGGGCACGCGGTTTCGGCTTAATCACTCCGACTACCTGATAATAAATGCCGTTCACGCGGATATACTGGCCTATAGGGTCTTCGTTCGGTGCAAAGAGGACTTCCCGGACAATGCTGCCTATCAGACAGACTTTGCGTTTCTCAACCATGTCGATTTCGTTCAGCAGGCGGCCGGCCAAGATATGCTGGGTTTCAATATTGAAATACTCGGAATATACGCCACGCACGTTATACGTTCCGGCTTTCTGTCCCCGCACCACATTATTTTGTCCGCCCCATTGCATAATCATAGGGGAAAGATAGCGAACACCTTTTACCCGTTGACGGATTGTTTCCAAGTCCCGGTTACGCATCTGCCAATAACGTCCTTTCTTATATCCTTTGTATGGCTCTCCGGTCCGTTCCGAAAAAAAGAAGGCTGAATTGGTGGCAAAACCGTTTACATTCTTCATCACGCCATTCTGCAGTCCGTTGCCGGAACCAAGCAGGAGCACCAGCATCAGGATGCCCCAAAAGACACCGAAGCCGGTCAGTAAGCTTCGCGTCTTATTACGGGTGATTGTCACCCAGATTTCAACCCAACGGTCTGTATCAAACAGGAACATCTTTTATCTTTTTTATTTATTATTCATTTCGCATAGCCTCGATAGCTGTTATCTTGACGGCTTTCCGCGCCGGGAAATAACCGGCCAGCACACCTGCCGCAATAATCAGGGCCGTCGAAGCCAAAGCAACCCCCAAGCTGACAGTCGGGTTCAGGAAAATACTCATATCATCTTCACTGGACGCCACTCCGGCATTTGTACTCTCCATGAAGGCATTAATAGCTTCGGTGACGCCAACTCCGGTTACCATTCCGATATATCCGAACACTGCCGTTATCAGGATAGACTCTATGATTATCAATTTCAGGATAGAGAAGGGTGTAGCTCCGATGGCCTTACGGATACCGAACTCCCGTGTCCGTTCGCGGACGGTAATCAGCATAATGTTGCTGACTCCCACGATACCGGCAGTCAACGTTCCGATGCCGATAATCCAGATAAACAAGGAGATGCCGTTCATCAATCCGTTCAGCATCATATAATCCTCGAGCGTGTTCCACATACCCAAAGCACGCTTATCCTCCGGGTCGAAATGATGCCGGTTTCCGAATTGTTCCCGTATGCGTTTCTCCAAAGCGTCATTCTCCTGCACATTATTGATACCTTTTACGGTGAAAACAAGGTCGTCGAGACCGTATCCTCCGTTATAAAGCGTCTGCCCGGTAGAAAAAGGGATATAGGCCGGCGCATCATTACTGTTATCTTCGTCGGTATATACGCCGACAACCTGATAGGCTATCTGACCGGCATTGACATATTGCCCCAGCGGGTCTTTGCCTTTAAACAGCACCTCTTTCATCCGCGGACTGATAACTATTACCTTACGCTTCCGTGCCACATCCACCGCATTGATGAAACGACCGTTGCCGACTGACATTTTTATCTTATCGATAACCGCTTTTTCCGGATGCACGGCACTCAAAGTATAGGAATTATACTCTTCACCGAATGAAAGCGTATCGCTCCGGCTGATAACCGCCGTTATCAAATCGACCTCCGGGTTCTCGCGCCGGATTGCATCCAAATCCTCATATTTCAGTTCTATGCGACGGTTGGTTTGCATTCCCTTATAAGGTTTCGTGGCATAACGTCCCCAAAGCTCTATACGGTTGTCCGACCACCTTTCCATGTTTTTCATCACCCCGTTCCGCAAGCCGTTGCCGGCTCCCAACAGGACTATCAGCATAAAGATGCCCCATGCCACAGAGAAACCGGTCAGGAAGGTACGGAGCTTGTTCTTTTTAATGGTACTCCATATTTCGCGGAAACTGTCAAAGTCTAACATGTCCTTCTCCCTTTTCGATTGTTTCTATCAGGCCGTCTTTCACGCGTACTATTTTATCGGTAACTTCTGCAACAGATTGTTCGTGCGTCACGATAACCATGGTCATTCCTTCCTTGTTCACATTGCGAAGCAACTCCATCACTTCGACAGTTGTCTTGCTATCCAAAGCACCGGTCGGTTCGTCAGCCAGGATTACCTGCGGTTTAGCTATCAAGGCACGGGCAATGGCGACACGCTGCTTCTGTCCGCCGGACATCTCGTTCGGCATATGTTCCGCCCAGTCCTTCAAACCTACCATATCGAGATATTCCATAGCCAAGGCATTTCTTTTCTTGCGATTTACCCCTTGGTAATAAAGAGGCAAAGCCACATTCTCCATCGCATTCTTAAAAGAAATCAGGTTGAACGACTGGAAAATAAAGCCAATCATCCGGTTACGCAGCTCGGCCGCACGCGTTTCGCTCAAATCACGTATCAACTGACCGTTCAAGGTGTAAGTTCCCGTATCGTATGTATCCAATATTCCGAGTATATTCAAAAGGGTAGATTTACCGGAACCGGAAGCCCCCATGATGGCTACCATCTCGCCTTTCTCTATATCCAAGTCTATACCTTTCAAGACATGCAGAGGAGCACCGTTGAAATACGTTTTGTTAATACCTTTAAGCTGAATCATCATATTTTGTAATTACTTTAACCTATTAGACGTAATATTTGAACATTTGTTACATAAATAGGAAACATTTTTATCATTTCGAGACAAATATATCCCTTAAGAGAATACCTTGTATCGCAAGGTACTTATTATTAACACAGATTAACTGTGGTTTGTATTCAAAGTAAAAGCATTCCCTATTTGCTCCTTATCAATTAGCTATTTCCTACAGAGCATTTAGGTCTTTCCTCCTAACCTATTAGTTGTCCGCCATCCAACGAACGAACGTTCGTCAGCCAGCGAACGACCGTTCGCCAATTGACGGACGACCGTTCACCAATTGGCGAACGATTAATTCAATAGTAGCAAACAGCTAAACCTTCCCATTGAAAACAATAATAAATAAGGAGAAAACCGATAAGGGACGGAAAGAATATGTATATTTGTAAACAAGTGCCGTCCGAACGGTGTTTTATTTGTAAACAAATAAGAGATGAGACTCACATACATCAATCACAGTGGCTTTGCCATCGAAGCGGACGGATATGCCATCCTTATCGATTATTATAAGGATACGGGGAAAGCTCCGCATGAAGGATTTGTACACGAGAAACTTCTCCAACGCGCGGGTACATTATATATATTAGCTTCCCACTTCCATCCGGACCATTTCAATCCGGAAGTATTAAAATGGAAATCCGCCAAAGAAAACATCGTTTATATCTTTTCCAAAGATATACTGAAACGGAAGCGAGCAGCCAAGGAAGATGCCATCTACCTGAAAAAAGGGGAAACCTACGAAGACCGGAATCTGACAATCGAAGCATTCGGCTCGACCGATGTGGGCATCTCCTTCCTGATGAAAGCGGAAGGGAAACTTCTTTTCCATGCCGGCGATTTGAACAACTGGCACTGGCAGGATGAATCCACGTCCCAAGAAGTAAGCGAGGCTGAGAAGTCTTATCTGAAGGAGCTGAACGACCTAACGAAAACAACAGACAGCCTTCATGTAGCCATGTTCCCGGTCGATCCGCGTATCGGTACAAACTTTATGAGAGGCGCCCAACAATTTGTGGACCGGATTAAAACCGACATTTTTATTCCCATGCACTTCTGGGAACGTCCGGCCGAGGTCGAAGCATTTGGTCCTTATGCCGAATCACACGGCTGCCGTTACGTGCTGCTAAGTATACCGGGAGAAGGTACAGATATTTAATCATTTTAGTATTTATACACTCAAACATTTATATAGATATGGAGATAAAAAGCAGATTTGACCATTTTAATATCAATGTCCTCGACTTGGACAGGAGCATTGCATTCTATAACAAAGAACTGGGTTTAAAGGAACATCATCGTAAAGAAGCTGCCGACGGTTCCTTTATCCTGGTCTACCTGACAGACAGTACAACCGGCTTTTTGTTGGAACTAACCTGGCTGCGTGACCGCAAGGAAGCCTACGATTTGGGCGACAACGAAAGCCATCTGTGTTTCCGGGTAGCCGGCGATTACGATGAAATACGCGAATATCACCGCAGAGAAGGAGTTATCTGCTTCGAAAACATAGAGATGGGACTCTATTTTATTCACGACCCGGATGACTATTGGATTGAGATATTGCCTGTCAAATAAGGGCTGCATCCATCAGATTCTATCTTATTTTGGTTTTTTTTGAATAAAACTATTGTATCTAATTATATTCCTCTTATATTTGCTTTCCAGTAAAGCATTATTAATCTAAAGATAAAATCATGGAGAAGCCTTATGTAGTAGGTATCGATATAGGTGGTACCAACACTGTTTTCGGCGTAGTAGATGCAAGAGGAACAATCTTGTATAGTGGTTCAATTAAAACCGGTAAGTATGCAGATGTAGACGATTACGTTGCAGAACTTGCCAAAGGTTTACAACTGGTTATCGACCAAGCTGGTGGAAACGAGATGATAAAAGGTATAGGCGTAGGAGCTCCTAACGGAAACTTCTTTAACGGCTGTATCGAGTTTGCCCCCAACCTGCCGTGGAAAGGGAAAATACCTTTGGCACAGCTCATCAGCGAAAAATTAGGTGGCATACCTGTTGCCTTGACAAACGATGCGAATGCCGCAGCTATCGGTGAAATGACCTATGGCGCCGCTCGCGGATTGAAAGACTTTATCGTTATCACATTGGGTACCGGTGTTGGTAGCGGTATCGTAATCGGTGGCCAGTTAGTTTACGGACACGACGGATTTGCAGGAGAGTTGGGACATGTCATCATGCGCCGTAACAACGGACGTGTATGCGGTTGTGGTCGACAAGGTTGTCTGGAAGCCTACGCTTCAGCTACCGGTGTGGCACGTACGGCACGCGAATATCTGGAAATCCGCAAAGACGAAAGTGTATTGCGCGAACTTGACCCGGATGAAATCACATCAAAAGACGTTTACGATGCAGCGATGAAGAACGATAAGATTGCACTCGAAATATTCGAAGCCACCGGTACAATGCTGGGTGAAGCATTCGCTGATTTCGTTGCATTCTCAAGCCCTGAAGCCATCATCCTGTTCGGTGGTTTGACAAAGGCCGGCGATTTGATTATGAATCCTATCAAACGTTCGATGGAAAAGAACATGTTGAAGGTATTCGAAGGCAAAACGAAATTATTGTTCTCGCAACTGAAAGAAAGCGATGCCGCCGTATTAGGTGCAAGCGCACTGGGTTGGGAAGTAAAATAAAATTCAAACTTATTTCCAGATAACAAGGGCGATATTTGAATCGCCTTTGTTTGTATTGTTTCAGATTTTTTTATAATGTTGCATCCTTTACATCAGTTTACATATTGTCCTAAATGCGGAGCTAAAGCATTTGCGGAACACAATGAAAAAGCGAAAAAATGCGCGGCATGCGGATTTACTTATTATTTCAATCCGTCGTCGGCAGTCGCTTGTTTCATCCGCAACAGGAAAGGAGAACTGCTTCTGGTGCGCCGCGCCAAAGAGCCGGCCAAAGGAACACTCGACTTGCCCGGAGGCTTTGTAGACATGCACGAATCGGCAGAAGAAGCAGCACGCCGTGAAGTACAGGAGGAAACAGGACTGGAGATAACCGATTGCCGCTATCTCTTTTCCATTCCGAATATCTATCCTTATTGCGGTTTCGATGTCCACACCGTCGACATGTTCTTTGAATGTCTGACCGACTCTTTCGAAGATACACGCGCCGAAGACGATGCTGCCGAAATAGTCATCCTTCCCGCTAATGAATTAAATCCGGATAAATTCGGGCTGCATTCAATAAAAAAAGCAGTAACAATCTATAGGTATTCACATACCTAAAATTAACATAGACATGAATATTCTAAATTATGTACCATGACAAAATCTAAATTCCTGTTATTTTTCTTCTTCCTGATAGGAATGACCACGACTCTGCATGCCAGTGTGTCGCTCGAAGAAATCTTACAAAAAGAGGCAAAACGAAACCTGGAAGTGCTTTCGAAAGCAGAAGTACCGGCTTACTATATTAGTTACCGGGTGTATGAGACGACCAGTTTTAATACCGGAAGTTCATTTGGCGAGATATTTACTCCTTACAAAAATAAATCGCGCCTAGTACAAGCCATTGTCCGCGTAGGTTCGCCTGAACGGGACAATACCCACGAAATCAAAGACAACAATGAAGATAACTTCTTCCAGGGCAATTCCGTTGAAATCCCCATCGAAGATAGCGAAGAAGCCATCTCGCTCCAATTATGGGATTATACAGACGCTACCTACAAAAAGGCCGTGCAACGCTTTCAAAAAGTAATCTCGGAAGCTTCTACCAAAGTAGCATCTGAAGATAAAGCTCCCGACTTCAGCAAAGAAGAAAGAGAAGTTTATTTTGAAAAACCCATATCCGACAAAGCATTCGACAAGCAAGCCAGCGAACTGACTGACCGGATACGGCACTATTCCAGTCTCTTCAAAGAAAACAAAGAACTGACATCGGGCGAATCCGCTTTCCAGATTAATTTGCTCCGCTCCTATTTTGTCGATACGGAAGGAGCTTGTATCACTCAAAACAGCCTGGATTACCGTATCAACATTAGTGCGGAAACAATAGCTGACGATGGAATGCAACTGCCGCTTTATAAGAGTTATTACGCAAACACTTTTAAAGAATTGCCGGATAACAAAACTGTAGAAAAAGACATACAAGTTGTTAGTAAAATGTTATCGGATTTACGTAAAGCCCCCGTTGCCGACACATACGCAGGTCCCGCTCTACTCCAGCCGGAAGCTTCCGGTGTGCTTTTCCATGAGTTTTTCGGACACAGGCTTGAAGGTGCCCGCATGAAACAGGAAAACGATGCACAGACATTTAAAAAGAAAATAGATGAGAAAGTATTGGCAGACGACATGTCCGTTTACTTCGACCCAACTATTCATTATTATAAAAATATGCCCCTGAGCGGCAGTTATGTATTCGACGATGAAGGTGTAAGAGGACAAAAGACTGATATTATAAAGAATGGTATCTTAAAAGAATTCCTGATGAGCCGGACCCCTATTGACGAACACCCCAAGTCGAACGGACATGGAAGAGGAATGATTTATTACACTCCTGTCACTCGCCAGTCGAACATGATTATCGAATCCTCCAATCCTAAAACAGAAAAAGAACTCCGTCAAATCCTAATCGATGATTTAAAGAAACAAAACAAGCCATACGGTTATCTGTTCTGTGAAGTCAGTGGCGGTTTCACCAACATCAGCCGTGTAGATGCCAACGCTTTTTACGTAAATCCATTGGTTGTTTACCGTATTTATGCGGACGGAAGTCCTGATGAACTGGTACGAGGGGTAAACCTGATTGGAACCCCGCTGTCCATGTTCTCCCAGATTGAAGCTTGTGGAGATAAGCATGGTGTATTCAACGGATATTGCGGAGCTGAATCCGGAAGTATCCCAGTGTCTTGCGTGGCTCCGGCTGTTTACGTTAAAATGATCGAAACGCAAAAACAGGCGAAGTCGCAAAACCTGCCTCCTATCCTGCCACGTCCTTAATTGAATGTTTCATAAAAAAAAGAAAGTCATGAAGAAATTACATCTATATATCGGAGGAATGGCATTGATGCTGTCAACCGGAACAATATCCGTTGCAGCCTCCACTCCTGAAGAAGATCCTATCAGTAAAAGTATACAAACGGAAATACAACGAGGCATGGAAGGGTTGAAGCTGGACAATGTCGTTTCCCCTTGTTTCATCGATTACCGGATGAATGCGTTGGAAAACCTGAATATCAAAGCCATACAAGGAGCTTTGGTATTCAGCAACAGCCGAGCGTACTATAACGGTATGGCCAATGTGTTGGTCGGCGATTATGCGATGAACAATCTGAACTTCGTTGCTTCGTTCCGGGATTTGTACAACTACAACTACCCTAACCGGATGGTTTACGGCAACGACGACCAAGCTATCCGTACGGAACTTTGGCGTATTCTGGATGGACAATACAAAAACGCCGCCGAACGGTATAACAACAAATTAAGTATTCTGAAACAGACGGAACTTCCCGAAGAAGAAAAGAACATCCCTGATTTCCAGCAAATGAATCCGGTGAAAGCTTTTTATCCGGCTCAACCGTTAAAATACGATATGGAGAAACTGAATGAATACATTAAAGAAGCCTCCAGGATATTTGCCGGTAACACCGATATTAATGATTCGCATGTTCGCATATATGCAGGTTCCGCCGATGTCAGATATTGCAATAGCGAAGGTTCCGTATGCCGGTACCCGAATAACTTGATTGCCTTGTTTATTTATACAAGAGGTAAAACAGCCGACGGGCAGGAAATAGCCATGAACAACTGCTATCCGTACGATTCTTTCGATGATATTCCTTCGTTGGACGAACTGAAAGAAATGTGCCGGCAACAAGCAAAATTAATGCACGACAGGATAACAGCTCCCCAGATAGAAGAAGCATATGTTGGCCCCGTTTTATTTGAAGGAGAAGCTGTTGCCGATTTAGTCGGAAAACTGCTGGTTAATAACGATAACGGGATTATCGCACAACGGAAACCGATTGCAACTCCCGAAATCAAAATGTATTACAGCGGCAATTCCGCCATTACAGGCAATGCTCTCGAAGGATTTATGAATAAGAAGGTGATTTCCCGTAATTTATCCCTGGAGTCCATGAGCGGCACTGAAGAGTATAACGGGAAAAGGCTCTTTGGCTATTATCCGGTAGACGCGCAAGGTGTAACACCTGATAAAAACTGCCCGTTAATCCAAGACGGCGTATTGGTCAACATGCTGACTTCACGTACTCCCACTCTGAAGCTTCACAACTCCAACGGACATGCACGGGCAACCATAGACGGACGCCTGACAGGTATCTATCCCGGAGTACTTCGCCTCAGCGGGAAGCAAACGGTATCAGATTCTGAACTCAGGAAAAAACTAATCGACGCAGCCAAAGAAGAGGACTATTCCTATGCTTATATTATTCGCAAGCTGGATAACGATACTCCAGTACAAATTTATCGTGTCAATGTTGCCGACGGTTCAGAGACACTTATTCGCGGAGCAATTATGAAAGATTTAATGCTACGTTCCTTAAAACGTGTTTCCGGCGTTTCCGATAAGGAAATCATTTGCAACAGAATTTATAATGATGTGAAGACATCTTATATTATACCCTCGGCAATCTTACTGGAAGAAGTCGACATTGTAAAAAACAACAAGATTGATTTCCAAAAGCCTTATGTTGTCAGCCGACCTGAATAATAGCTTAAGTGATTATATTTTGAGAAAGAGGACTTTTACGAAGGTCCTCTTTCTTTTTTCCCTTTTCATTTACATCCAGCCGTTATTTTTAATTAATAAGATTTTATATCGAACTTTTTTGTAATCGGGCTTTTTATGTACATTTGCAATTTAGAACTAACAGATACGTTATTTAGTTATATATCTGTATAAAAAGCAAAAGGAGTGATGAAAAGAATACTTATTCCATTGTGTCTGGTGATAGGGAGTCACGTTGCAAACGGGCAACGGTCGTACCAGTTCGATACACCGAACCGCCTGTTTGTAGAAGGGAAAGAATTGTTTAGTTTAAAAAACTATGCTGGATGCATTGACAAGCTGGAAGCCTACAAGCAACATTCCACGGATGCAGACTTGATTCAGGAAGCAGACTATATGATGGTTTATGCAGCCTATGAACAAGGACGTCCGAATGTCGACGAACTGCTGAAGGACTATCTGGAAACCTATCCCGCATCCCGCCACAGTGACGAAATCAATTTCCTGATTGGTTCCGTCCACTTCGAAAAGAAAGAATATCAAAAAGCCATTTTCTGGTTCAACGAATCCAATATCGACACGTTGAGTCCGGAACAGCAAGAAGCTTACTCGTTCCGTCTGGCATATTCATTGCTTCAAACCGGTGAAATGGAAAAGGCACGGGGCTATTTTGCCCGCATTGAACAAATAGGGGACAAATACAAAGAAGCATCCGCCTATTATGTTGCCTATATTGATTATGCAATGGGGCAATACAACAATGCCCTGATTGAGTTTTCCCGCCTGAAAGAGAATCCGAAATACCGGGAACAATCTTTGTATTATATCACACAAATCTATTTCATCCAGAATAAATACGAGAAAGTGGTCAGCGAAGGTGAAGCACTTCTCTCCGCTTATCCCGATAGTAAGAATAATACGGAATTATATAGGATTACCGGTAATTCCTATTACCATTTGGGAAACCAGGATAAGGCAATCAGCATGTTGAGCAAATACGTATCGTCTACCGACAATCCGTTGCGAGGCGATTTGTATATCCTGGGAGTCTGCTATTATGACAAAGGGAAATACAGCAATGCGATTAAATCCCTCAGCCAGACAGTCCGCCAGAATGATGCGCTCACTCAAAATGCTTATTTCTATCTCGGACAAAGTTACCTGAAAACAGGAGATAAGAATAACGCCCGCATGGCTTTCGAAGCAGCAGCCACTGCCTCATTCGACAAACAGATAAAAGAGGTGGCCATGTACAATTATGCCCTGCTTATCCATGAGACGGCCTTTACTGGTTTTGGCGAATCGGTTACCATTTTCGAGGATTTCCTGAACGACTTCCCGAATTCACAGTATGCGGACAAAGTGAATGATTATTTGGTCGAAGTGTATCTGACAACCAAGAATTACGAAGCTGCCCTGAATTCCATCAATAAAATCAAACACCCGAGTACCAAGATACTGGAAGCCAAGCAGGATATTCTGTTCCAACTGGGAACACAAGCATTTACCAATATGAAGCTGGATGATGCCGTTCGCCTGTTTACTGAAGCTATTTCACTTGGTGCTTATAATATGGAATCCCGTAACGATGCTTATTTTTGGCGGGGTGAGTCATATTATCGCATGGGAGAATATGAAAATGCGATTTCCGACTATCGTACCTATTTGAACAATACCCGCCAACGCAATACGGACATGTATGCATTGGCTTACTATAATTTAGGGTACAGTTATTTCAAACAGAAAGATTATCCGGCAGCTCTCAGCCGCTTCCGCCAGTATACAGAGATGGAAGGGAACCGGCAATCGCCTTCTCTTGCAGATGCTTACAACCGTATAGGCGACTGCCTGTATCAAAACCGTCAGTTTGCACAAGCAGAAGAAAGTTATTCACAAGCCGCCCAGTTATCTCCGTCAGCTGCTGATTATTCAGTTTTCCAAAAAGGCTTTTTGCTCGGTCTGCAAAAAGATTACAGAGGAAAAATCAGTGCCATGGATCGCCTGATTACCGAATATCCCGAATCGCAATACGTGGATGATGCCTTATTTGAAAAAGGACGTTCCTACGTACTACTGGAAAACAGCGCATCGGCCGCACAGGCTTTCGAAAAGCTGATACGTGAATTTCCACAAAGCAGCTTGGCACGTAAAGCCGGTATCCAGTTGGGATTGCTTTACTTTAATGATAACCAGCCGGAAAAAGCGGCCGAAGCTTATAAGAATGTTATCAGCAATTATCCCGGTAGTGAAGAGGCAAAAGTCGCATTGCAGGATTTGAAATCTGTTTATATCGACCTCAATGATATCAATGCTTATGCCAATTATGTCAATTCGATAGGTGGTAATATCCGCTTGGAGGTTAGCGAACAAGACTCACTTACTTACATCGCTGCCGAAAAGCTCTTTATGCGTGGAGATAACGATGGAGCACGCCGTAGTTTAATTAATTATTTGCAAACATTCCCTGATGGTGCTTTCAGCTCGAATGCCCACTATTATTTAGGTAGCATTGCCTTCACCTATAAAGAATACGATGAGGCTTTGGAACATTTCAAATCTGTGTTGGCTAGCGGCGATACCAAATTCCGGGAAGAGTCGGTTGCTCGTACAGCTGAAATCGAATATCTGAATAAAGATTATCCGACTGCTCTCGAAAGCTTCAAACGTCTGCTGGTTGTAGCTGAAAACCCGGAAAACAAACAGGCCGCCCGTCTCGGTATCATGCGTTGCGCCGTAGTAACCGACCAGCCGAAGGATGCTCTTCAAGCCGCCGATGAATTGCTGAAGGAACCGAAACTATCACCGGAAATAAGTTCAGAAGCACGTTATGCCCGTGCCAAGGCATATATCGGGTTGAAACAGGAAAATCAAGCGATGGCTGATTTGAAAGAAATCAGTAAGGATACTCGTACCGCACATGGAGCCGAAGCTAAATATCTGTTAGCTCAACTCTATTACGATGCAAACGACGACAAGAATGCGGAAAAAGTATTGATGAATTTTATTGAAAACGGTACACCCCACCAATACTGGTTGGCACGCGGATTTATCCTGTTAGCGGACGTTTATATCCGTCAAGGAGATGATTTCCAGGCACGTCAATATCTCACCAGCCTGCAAAACAATTACAAGGGCGATGACGACATTGCCGGCATGATAGAAGACAGATTGGGTAAACTTAAGAAATAACAGAGCGATGAAGACAATATATAACATAAAAGCATTGTGTGTAATGGCCTTGCTGGGAAGCGTTGCAACCGTCAGTGCACAAGAAGACAAATCAAAGGAAAAAGACCTGAACAGGGAAATGACTTTGGAACGTGAATACGACCCGAGTGTGCAAGATGCCAATAAAGTGAACACGTTGCCGGTCATCAAAGAACCCGCTGTAAAAAAGATGCCTATCGATTATGCATTCTTTAATGCTCCTGCCGATCCGGAAAAGGAAATCAGCCTTCTTCCTTCCGGTAGTATTATGACGGATATCCAATACAACAAACGCCGCGGTTACTTCAACTTCGGTGCCGGTACATACCTCAACCTGAATGGTGACATAGGGTATCATATTCTGAGTACAGATAAGGATAAATTAAACATTTGGTTCTCTCACCGCTCAACCAATGGGAAAGTGAAATATCTTGACATGGACGAGAAGGTAAAAGCAAAGTTAAACGATAATATGGGTGGGCTGAACTTCCGCCATGCATTCGACAAGCTGTCACTGAATATGGGCATCAAATATGGTTATTCCGGTTTCAATTATTATGGATTGCCTATCGATTACCCGACAACCGGGGCATTAATCAATCCGGACCGTGAGACTAATCAGGTCAATCAGACCGTGAAAGCAAAAGTCGGTGTAGAATCGAAAGAGGATGCCCATGTTGGTTACCTGCTGGATGTCGATTATACGAATTTCTCACATAAATATGCGTTGACTAAAGAATTGGACGGTCCTACCGAACATACTTTCGACGTAAAATTCGACTTGAATGCCGGTTTCGGAGGAAATCAACGTATCGGATTCGGAGGAAATATAGAGTATTTTAATTATAATCTACCGACAGACGGTACAAATGAATATCTGTTTTTTGAAAACCATGCCGAAGCGACTTTGTCTCCTTACTACAAAGTAACAGGTGACAACTGGAATGTTAAACTAGGAGTCAACGTCATGTTCGTAACCGGGGACAATAAAAAGTTCATGGCTTCTCCGAATATTGCAGCAGATGTAGAAATAGCAGAAAAAACGGTTCTTTATGCCAGTGCCGGCGGAAAATTATATTCCAACAGTATGTACGATATGTCATTGGTAAACCGTTACGTCAATCCCACTGAAGAATTGTTGCCGTCGCGTAATTACTTGGACGCAACACTCGGTATTAAGAGTGGTGTCGCTCCCGGTTTCTGGTTTGATGTATTCGGTGGATACAAAATTACCAAGGATGATGTATTCTTCATTCCGGGTGTAAACATAGGGGAAGGTCTTTTCGCAAACGTAAGCAATGCTTTCCAAGCGGATGCAGACCATTTATTCGTTGGAGCCAATTTGAAATATAGTTATCAGCAACTTCTCGACATCAACCTGAAAGGTGTTTATAATAGCTGGACTGTCGACGAACCCAATGATGCACAAACATCTATTCCGTACAACGCTTACGGCAAGCCGGAAATGGAACTTACAGCCGGTGTAACAGTCCGTCCTATCCAAAATATCTGTGCTTCATTGGATTACTATCTGGCAACCGGACGAACAACATTACTCCCCGGTTCCACAAAGAAAACAGATATGAAAAATATTAATGAACTGGACCTTACCGGTACATATACCCTGAACGAGACCTTCGGTCTGTATCTGAAACTAAACAATGTCCTTTTCCAGAAATACGAAATGTATTACGGTTACCCACTACAAAGTTTCAGTGCCATGGTTGGGGTAAATATCAATTTCTAAACATCTGATTTATACCGATAAAGCTAATAAAGCCTTGTTCAAATAAGTGTGAACAAGGCTTTATTTATTAATTTAAAGGACCTCATTACCCCTTAAACGGAATTCTGCCATATGTCGGACGCCACTTTTAATCATAAACCTGACATATCGCGCTTTTGTTGGAGGAATATTAAAACCTTGGTATACGTTTAAGTATTTTGTCGTTACATCATCAAACGTCACCCAATCAGTTCCATTTTCACTCAGTTCTATTGTTATATCCGTATCAATTTGAGCCGGACCATATGTCGATTGTCTCCTTACAATTTCAAATCGAGAAATCTCATATAATTTATTCATATCAAACTCCAATTTAACAGGGAAGGGAGAATCATAATAAGCATGCCAATAAGTATCCATATTATCATCCAATAATGCAGGAATACCACCTCCGTCTGTCGGATGAGTGATACTTTGCCCTGACAAAACTGTCCATATACTGCGATTAACCTCCGGAGGAAGGTAATTCAGTAAAAAGTTTAACTTATTTTCCCCTTCTGTTATAGGGAAGTGTTCTGAAGACACAAGCTCAAATGGAAGCATATAAGTTCCAAAAGGTAGATTTTCAACATTAAGTTTAAAATTCACTATTGCTTTCTGTTCATTAGCACTAATCACAGTTTCATTCTCTTGCCGATAATATTGAGGTTGAAGTAATTCCACAGAACTACCATGTTCTTTGTTATATTCTTCCAAAGTCCGTGTATTTATTCCTAATTCAAAACCAGAATTAACAGGTGTCTTAAAAGGTATTTTTACCGGAACTGCCAATATATTATTATCCTTAGCTTCAATAGCCAGCTCTTTTAACCCACTTGTTTCAAATTGAATAAAAGGGGCATGTACTACGGGATTCAAGAAAATAAGATTTATATCCTCATTGATTTGGAGTCCCGGCGTATCATACAATTCTAATGGCAATATAAAATCACTATTACCAAGACCAACAAGCTCCACCATTTGCTGCATATTGAATTCAACAGATACTATACCGGCTTCCTTCTTCGATTCAAATACAACCTCCTGATTCAAAATTTTATAACAAGAAGCTGGTAATTCCCGGAAAGAAGTATAATTCATTGTATTATATTCCGATAACCGCTCCGAACTTACTCTCAATTTTGCCTGTATCTTCAGATTTTCCACTCCACTACATTGAATCGGGAGATCATATGTCACTATTTGTTGACCCACATTCCGTAAATCATACATTTCAAAAGATTGCATACCATTAATAACCAGATATGATTTAATATCCGGATAATCTTTTTTAAGGCTATCTTCACATGAGAAAAAAGCTAAAAGTATGCCTAATAAATATATTATTCTCTGTTTCATATATATCTTGTTTATGATTACAAATTTCTTTAGACATCAACTGTTCAATTACCAATACGGGTTCTGTTCCAACAATTTATTACGATCCAGTTCTTTCTGTTTAATCGGATATAAGTAATGCTTATTCCTGAATATATGGACTTCAACAGGTGTCCTTTTCCAAAATTCACCATTTTCATCATGATTATCAGCCGTATAATTCATTCCATACATAGGACCTGCAAAATACTTTTCACCCTCCTTCCAAAAACGGACATCAAAATATCTATGGCCTTCAAATGCCAACTCCACTTGTCTTTCTCTTTTCAGTAATTCTAAAAGCTTTTCTTTATTCCCGACAGCTTCCGGATATACGGCTTCTATATTGGGTACACCCGCTCTCTGGCGGACTTTATTCCAATAATAAAACAAGTCAGGATTATTCAAATCTGTTTCTATCAAAGCCTCACAATAATTAAGATAAATCTCTGCCAAACGGAAAATCGGAATACTAATATATCCCCAAGAAGTATAATGAGTCAAAGAATGGTCACGATTTCTATCGACAAATTTACGAAGCAAATATCCTCCTTTGCTATAATCGTTGGCTGTACCCAGACCAGAATTACCTTGACGGAAAAATTCCACAATCAAATTTTTCGGATAAGCATTAATCCAATATGCTCCACTCCAGAGCACGGTTGCATAAAAACGAGGTTCCCGATTTATATACATATTAAATGTCCGCGTTTCCTTTTTCTCTATCGGATGAGTAAAATTACTAAATCCCGATTCTGAATATCCGCCTTTATTTCCTGCATAAATAGGACTTCCATCCGTATTATGACCGACAATAGGATATATACCATTATTCATTGCATAAGCATCGACCATTTGTTGGGTAGGAGATATCCCTCCATAAGTAGTCGTTCCTCTCACACCTGTCGGAATACAATCATATTGAATTTTTCCCCATGATAAACGACGAGCCCATATTAATTCTGAATTCCAAGGTTCCGTAATCATTGCATAAATGGAAGCATTCGGATCAATGACTTGATTGCCTTCTTCATTCACCTTCATTTTCACAACCAGCTCTCCATCAAATGTATCAATCACAGCTTTATTGGCTGCTGCCGCCAATTTCCATTTATTAGCATCATACTGCGAACTAAACAAAGAACTACTACTGTAATCTTTGTTACCATTAAATAAAGGACGAGCCGAATACAATAATAGACGAGCTTTGATAGCTAAAGCTGCCGCTTTTGTCGGTTTCCCCAACCACTGTTCCGTTTGCTTTTCTTCCAACAAGGGAACTACAGCCTCCAGCTCTGATGTAACGTAATCGACACACTCATCCCAAGTATTCCGAGTCTTCTCTAATTTTTTAGTGTCCGGTTCCGTTAAATCCATTATTTCATCATACATCAGGACAACCGGTCCATATTGCCTCATAAGCAAAAAGTAGTAGTATGCACGCAAAAAGCGAGCTTCATTCGCCATTTTTTCCTGTTCGTCCCAAGGGATAATTGTCTCCGGACACCATCTCTTATTTAATATTGCATCACGAAAAATATTTGCCTCCCGGATACCTTGGTAATAAGTATACCAGTTTCCGTCGCCAGGCGAAGAAGACACATTCCAAGAACCGTTATTAATGAGTGTAAAGCCAGCATTTGCATAACAATAAATTGCTTCATCCGTTGTGGCAGCCCAAGTCGAAGTACCAGTCATATCCGTACCTCGTTCATCCGGTATGAACGAATAAACATTCCACAAATACTGTTCCGTTGTTGCTCTTTTTAAAAATACCGACTCTAACGTCAACGGATCATCATTCATCTTATCCAAATAACTATCGCATGAACATAATCCGGATAAACCGATAAGTAAAAATAATTTATTAATTAGTTTCATCACATTGCATTTTAGATTATTAAAAACTTATATTTAAACCGACATTAAAGATTCTATTCGGCGGGTATCCCATCCCCTGTCCGGAACCCAGTTCCGGATCCCATAAATCAAATTTGCTAAAAGTCAATAAATTAACAGCAGATACATATATTCTTAGATTTCTGGAATAAATCTTTTTAAGCCACTCTTTCGGAAGAGTATACCCTATCTCCACATTTTTAAGACGCATATAGCTTCCATCATACATTCGGGCAGTCGACTTTTGCTGATTATTCGTATTAGCCCCATCTGATAAACGTGGATATACAGCATCCGTATTATCTCTTCCCTCCTGCCATCTTCTCAAATAAAGGTCCTCAAACATCCCGTTAGCTTTGATATCCGATGATGTTATTCCATATAGAGCATTTCCCCTGGCAAAAATACTTGTTTTAGCTACCCCTTGGAAAAAGAAAGAAAAGTCAAATGAATTCCAACTCAAACTACCACCGAATCCATACGAGATTTGCGGTAACCCCGGATTGCCAATCGGGACTTGATCTTCATCATTCACTATACCATCTCCATTGATATCGCTATATTTAAAATCACCGGGACGTACTTCTCCAAACTGCTGTATAGCCGAATTACGAATCTCTTCCTCACTTTCAAAAAAGCCTTCGCAAATCAATCCCCATTCCTGTCCGTATTTATGTCCGGAAGCCCCTTGATAAGGCCATTTATAAGCAGGTTCATCATTATTGATAACCAGCGAATTATTATATGTAAAATTCGCTCTTCCGGACAAATAACAATTCCCGACTTTTCGCCCGTATTCCAAAGAGCTGTCAAAACCCTGATTTTTCATTTCTCCGACATTAGACCAAGGGATACTCGTATTTCCTGCTATACCGGGGAGACTAGCACGCTGGACAAAGATGCCAGTTCGATTTTCTTTAAAATAATCAGCTTGAATTTTTAACGATTCGAATAAAACAAATTCAGCCCCAATATTTGTCTTATGGGCTGTTTCCCAACCTACATTCGGATTTGCAATATCCCCTTCACGAACACCGGAACCACCAGATTGTCCCTGATCTCCAAAATTTTGTCCTCCAACCCCTGTCAGAATTGTCCCTTCATAAATAAAACGCCTATTACCACCTATCTGATCATTTCCGACCAATCCATACGAACCTCTTATTTTCAACATATCAACATAAGGTCTAATAGGCTCCCAAAATGATTCGTTAGAGACCATCCAACCTAACGCTACAGAAGGGAATATTCCGAATCGATTACCCGGACTAAAATTTTCCGAACCATTATAACCGAAATTTCCTTCAACAAAATATTTATCATCATAAGCATACGTGATACGTCCGGCTATACCTTGTGTCTTATAAGGCATGGCCGCCCTTGAGGAACCCGCCCATAAAATTGTTTTTTCCCGTTGATTATAAAGAAACAATGCACCAATTCTATGTTTTTCATTAAATATACGGTCATAAGTAACTGAAGCTTCCAGATAGATAGAACGTGAACCACTACCACCTTGCGAATAAGCCAAAGTTTCAGAACCTCTTTGCGTCTCATAATAATCTAACGAACCGTCCGGATTATAGTTTCCTGTAGCCAACCATGTTTGTGGTGTTTTTGTACGGGTAATGCTCGTATTATTATAAGCATCCCATGCAAACCGGATATTTGCTTTCAAACCCGGAGTAATCAAATTACCAAGATCCTGGGTGACTCCGATATTTGCCTGTGCCGAATTATAAAAATGCTGAGAATAACCGGAGTGCATTAATTGATTGTAAGGATTCCAGCCTTGATTCGCAAGTTGTCCTGCTAAACGGTCAAAACTCCCATCCTCATTCATATAATAAGCCGGATAAGCATTTGGAGAAGTTTTAAAAGCTAAAGTCCATATTCCCGTATAACTATCATCCCTGGACGCGGCCGGCGAATTTTTCACTTCATATAAATTAGACAAACTCACGTCCAAAACAGTTGACGACGTTACATTCACATCCACATTTGTCCGAAAATTATAACGCTTATAATTAATAGAGGTATTATAATCATTGCTGGCATCCGTTTTATAAATACTTCCTTCATTATAGAAAGAACCGGATATAAAATAACGGGCAATCGTTCCACCACCAGATACACTTAAACTCACTTTTTGATTCGTTGCCACATCCGAAAAAAGCTCCCCCAGCCAATCGACATTTGGATATAAGTTTCTTTCCAAACCCGTCGCCGTCATATATTTTTCTATTGTTTCCGGAGAATAAGTATTGGGACGGACCTCATTCACCATTTCGGCAAATTGTACGGAATTTACCATTTTAGGTAACTGAGTAGGCGAAACCACACCAAATTCAGCCCTTGCAGAAATCAGAGGTTTACCTTCTTTCCCTTTCCGTGTAGTAATCAACATAACTCCATTAGCACCACGTACACCATATACAGCCGTAGCAGTTGCATCCTTCAAAATGGAAAATGTCTCAATATCTTCCGGATCTACAGAATCCAGAGAACGTTCAATTCCGTCAACTAATACTAACGGCTTTTGGGAAGCTGCATTAAACGAGCTTATACCCCGGATATAAAAATCACCGGCTTCTCCAGGTTCCCCGCTCCTCGACACAGCGACAACACCCGCTAACTGACCAGCCAAACTTGTACTAAGTTTGGCTACCGGGAGTTTCAAATCATTCATCGACACTGTAGAAATAGAACCGACAATACTCTCTTTCCGCTGTGAACCATACCCAACAACAACAACCTCATCCAAACTTTCTGTTGAGGGTTCCATTTTAAAATTAATTTCCGTACGATTATTAATCGGCTCCTCTATTTGCTTATATCCCAAAAAACTAATGACCAATACCCCACCTTGGCTGCTATAGCTGATTGTATAATATCCATCCACATCTGTTATAACCCCATTTGTCGTTTCTTTTACCCAAATGTTCGCACCGACAATAGGTTCTCCATTTTCATCCAGAACCCGGCCTTTGATTGTCCGGGCTTTTTGTTGAGCTTTGAAATCAACTTTTTCTTTCCCCGATAAAAATATTTTATCATTCAATATTTTATAGGTAATATCCGTATTTTCAAAAAGAGTTTTTAATACGGTTTCAACTTCTGTATTCCGCATTTTAATGCTTACAACGCGCTTCGTGTCAACTAAATCGCTACTATAGGCAAAATTCAGATTACTTTGCTTGGAAACTTCTTTGAAAACCCGTTCCAATGGGACACTGTCAAAATTGAGAGTGATTTTCTGAGGTTTAAACGAGGCAAAGATATTAGTTGTACAAAAAATAACAACAACAAATAAATATAGCCTTCTTTTGCTGGTATTAAATCCTTTTTTCATACATTTGTAATGTTAGATTAATAGATTGATAATTGTCTGACAGATTAAATCGGGAAGTGTTTGCGGCATTTCTCGATTTTTTTTCGTTAACTTGTATTTTCCATAATGTGTACTGTTTTTATAGTTTCTTTATATAAATGTGGGAACCTTCTATTTCCCATTCTGTAGGAATAGGAGTTATCAGTTTCAAACTTTGGATGATTTCATGAATAGTCTCATTTTTAAAACAAATCGTATATTTCAGAGTTCCCAAGTCCTTATCTTCTATATCAAACCGAACGTTATATTTACGGGCAAGTACTTGTACGATTTCCTGTAAAGGTGTATCATCAAAATATAATTGATTATCTCTCCACAAACCAATTTTTTTCGAATCCCCCATTTTTTCTATTTGGTAAAGTTGAGTAGATGTTTCAAACAATATTTTTTCTCCGGGATATATTTGTACCGGAGTAGGAAATACCGCTATATTCACATTTATACGTCCTTCATCAAGCGTTGTTTCTATTTTCTCATTCTCAGGATATGCTTTTACATTAAAAGAAGTACCAACAACTTCAATATCCAGACCCTCAACATAAACATGAAAAGGCTTATCCGGATTTTTAGCCACCTCAAAATAGGCTTCTCCTTCCAGTTTTAGAGAACGTTCCCGAACATTGAAATTTTCCGGAACATAAATTTTAGACTCTGCATTCAGCCAAACATTCGTATAATCATCCAGTTCCACTTTTCTAATTTCACCCCGCAACGAACAAATTTCATTATAATGTATAACTGCTTGCTGGTCTTTTATATTCAACCAATAAAAAGTGCTACAAATAAATAATGGGACAATAACAGCTGCAATCTTTAAATATAAACGTAATCTTTTCTGTTTATGAATTTCTCGCATCAATACATATTTCATTTTGGCGGAAGGAACAGGATGATTAACAGGTATATCACCGTCATTTATCATTTGGTCGATGTCCTGTTTCATCTCTTTCGATAAAAAGGCTTCCCCCTCAACAGTATTAAACCACTGATTTATAATCCACTTTTCTTCAGGTTCCGACATTCCTCGGAAATATCTATCCAAATTCTCTTTGCCAGGTTGCTTCATAATCACTTGTTTATATATAATACACCCAACAAGAAAAAAAGTATGAAGTCCGGCTTGTTTTTTTACTTCAACAAAAAAAGCAGTAGAAAAGAATACTTCTCCAATTTATCGCGAAGCATTTTTATTGATTGACTATATTGAAATTTGACTGTGTTAATAGAAATGTTCAATTGACTAGCTATTTCTTTATTGTCCAAACCCTCACCTATCTTTAATTTACAAATAGCTCTTTTCCGGGCAGGCAAAGCTTCAATCTCTGTGTATAAAGCCCTTACAAGTTCATCAAAATCGGAAAGGTTTTCGGGATTCTCAAATGAAGGCTGTTTGCTTAAATAAATCAAATCCTTTTCCATATGAGAGAATCTATCCCGTATCATATTGAGCAAATGATTTTTGAGTAGCGTGAATATAAAACTTTTAAATGAAAAGTCGGGATTAAGTATTGCCCTTCTTTCCCAGATATACAGAAAAACCGCTTGTACGGCATCCTCTGCCAAAGCCTTATTTTGCAGATACTTATATGCAAATGAGTACATACGTATATGGTAAGAATCATAAATAGCAGAAAAGGCTTGTTGATTTCCTTCACGCAGCTCTATTATATAATCTTTTTCATTTTGCATAAATCATACCATAAACTTAAATACATATCAAAAAGAACGAATTGATAACATTTCTCTTTTCACAAACATAAGGATTTTCTAATAATAAAAGACTAAAAGTAGATTACAAAAAAATAAAAAAAGACACAGACTCACTGAGGATAACAAAATATTCAAAGCTATTGTAAGATTTCGACAAGTTAGACTGCTGAAAGCTAAAGATTATCAAAATGTCACAAGTATAGCAGGTAAAATGGATTAATATGGCGGGTAAAATAAATTACCCGCGCATGTAACTCTTTTTAACATATCAGTCCGATAGTGAAACACTCAAATGGAGAACATCCTGTCACTCGCAAAGATATGCAAGGCTAGTCATTTTTGTTGATTTGCTAAAAATGGATAAAAGATACAGGGGAGTAAACACACAAATATTTTACGACCATATATACGCTTTTACTTAATTTTGCGTTATAATAGGTACGAATGACTAAGACAAACATAAAATGATTGAATATATCAAAGGCGAAATAGTAGAGCTAACGCCAACGCGCATGATTATCGAATGCGCCGGCATTGGATATGAGCTTAATATTTCCCTGAATACATACAGCTATTATAACGGGAAACAAACTGGGAAAATTTACGTATACGAGGTAATACGGGAAGATGCCCATTTATTATTCGGATTCGCAGAAAAAGCGGAGCGTGAACTTTTCTTGATGCTTACCTCCGTATCTGGGGTCGGACCCAATACAGCACGGATGATTCTCTCCTCCCTGCCCCCTTCCGAACTCATACAGGTCATCGCGAATAAGAATGAAACAGCACTGACCGCAGTAAAAGGTATCGGATTGAAAACAGCTCAACGTATCTTAGTGGATCTCAGAAACAAAGTGAAACCGATTGAAGGGATAACAACCGGTACGACCACAATAGCAGAAAGTGGAGCAATTGCAGAAGAAGCTGTTGCCGCACTTGTGATGCTGGGGTTCCAAAAAGCAGCTTCACAGAAAGCCGTTACAACCATTCTGAAAGGCTCGCCGGCACTGGCTGTCGAACAGGTGATTAAAACGGCACTCCGGATGCTCTGATTAATTGAGAATTGAGAATGAAAAATTGAAAGACTCAATGGTTCATTAATTCTAACGAATGAAGAAGAAGACACTAAAATATATACTCTGGACTATTATTCTTATGTTCGGCATCGGTCTGTATTCATTGAATGCAGACTATCTGGTTTATACAGCCTCAATGCCTGACTTTGAAGTACTAAACGCACCGGATGATACGGTTTCTGTCACCCGTTATCCGGTAGCGAAAACAGTACCTGAAGGATACAAAGACATGCTCGAACAATCGCCAGTCGATTTAAAAACACCGGATAACGTAAAAACTACAATCGAATATGACACCCGGACAGGGACTTATGTGGTCCGCTCCAAACTGGGCGAGATGGAGTTGACCACCCCTATCGTGTTAACACCTGAAGAATATCAGGATTATAGCCTTCAAAAGTCTATTCAATCCTACTATCGGCAGAAAAATGAAGAAGAATTTCAAAAAGCGGCTAACAATCAATTCAATCTGACCGATATGCAGTTCAACATCGGAGCCGCGGAACGTATATTCGGCCCCGGAGGCGTCCGGGTCAAAACACAAGGTTCAGCTGAAGTAACACTAGGATTGAAGCAGAACAAAACGAAAAACCCTTCTCTACCTGAACGTGCACGCAACCGTACATTTTTCAACTTCGATGAAAATGTACAGCTGAATGTGAACGCATCTGTCGGTAGTAAGGTTAATTTCGAAATGAATTACAATACTGAAACATCTTTCGACTTTGATTCCAAAAAGCTAAAATTGGCTTATACCGGCGAAGAAGATGAAATCATCAAATCGTTGGAAGCCGGTAATGTTAGCATGACGACAAGTAATTCGTTAATTAATGGTGGTGCAGCCCTGTTTGGTATGAAAACAGATCTTCAGTTCGGAAAACTGAGGGTTAACGCATTATTTGCTCAGCAGGAATCGGAATCGAAAACTGTCAACTCAAAAGGGGGAGTACAGACAAAGCCGTTCGAACTAACCATCGACCAATATGACGAAAACCGTCACTTCTTCCTCTCACAATATTTTCGTGATACTTACGAAAATTCTGTCAGGAGCTTACCTTCTGTTGCTTCCGGTATCAAAATTAATCGGATTGAAGTCTGGATAACCAACAAACGAAGTAATTACGACCAAGCACGTAATATTGTCGCTTTCTCCGACTTAGCTGAACATAATCATATCTTTAACAATCAATTTCAACCGTCACCAGGCAATAAAGACATACCTTACAACAAAACAAATACTCTTTATCAGACCATCGTTGACCAATATGCCGGAGCACGTGACATAAATACCGTCAATCAGGCTATCGGAGGCTTTTTGATAAATGGAACAGACTACGAAAAAGTGGAAAGCGCCAGATTACTGGATGCATCCGAATATACTATCAATGCACAGTTAGGATACATCTCACTAAAAACCCAGTTACAAGCGGATGAAGTGCTAGGAGTCGCCTACGATTATACCTATTCGGACGGACAGACTTACCAAGTTGGTGAATTTTCAACAGATAACGCACAAGCTACTTCCTCTTGTTTGTACGTCAAGTTATTGAAAGGAACAAGTATGTCCCCAGATATGCCGTTCTGGGACTTGATGATGAAGAACGTATACTCACTCGGAGCATATTCGGTACAAAAAGAGAAGTTTAAACTGGATATCCTCTATCAAAGCGATACGACAGGTACTTATGTTAATTATTTGCCTGAAGGAAACAGGGCTAAAGAAATTCTACTTCGTGTAATGAATCTGGACAACTTGGATTCTAATAATGAACGTCATGCAGATGGTTTCTTCGACTTTATCGAGGGATATACAGTATTATCAGAAAATGGGAAAATTATTTTTCCGAGTGTTGAACCATTCGGTTCCTATCTGCGTAAACAAATCGGTAACGATGCAATTGCCGACAAATATGTCTATCAGGAGCTTTACGACTCAACATTGACGGTAGCCCGTCAGATTGCCGAAAAGAATAAATTCATTATGCGGGGAGAATACAAAGCCTCCTCCGGAGCTGAAATACAACTGGGTGCAAGCAATGTAGCCAGAGGCTCGGTCCGTGTAACAGCCGGAGGAGCTGTACTGACCGAAAATGTGGATTACACCGTCGATTATACATCTGGTATCGTTACAATCCTGAACGAAAGTATTATTGCCGCAGGTACACCAGTTAGTGTTTCACTGGAAAACCAAACGGCTTACAATATGCAGCGCAAGACAATGATGGGGTTAGACCTGAACTACCAGTTAAGCAAAGAATTCATGCTGGGAGCTACTATCATGCACATGTCCGAAATGCCATTGACCACCAAAACAGTGATGGGAGACGAGTCCATAAAAAATACTCTTTGGGGGCTAAACACAGCTTATAAAGGAGAAAGCCAATGGTTGACGAATGTATTCGATAAACTGCCGCTACTTAACCTGACAAAACCAAGTCAGATATCATTTAATGCGGAATTTGCCCATCTGATTGCCGGTCATTATGAAAGTAAAACGACTGGCGGATACTCTTATTTAGATGACTTCGAATCCACTCAAAGTAATTTCGACCTGCAAGACCCGTACCCTTGGCAACTGTCCAGTGTTCCATACGATGATGGCTCCTCACCTCTTTTCCCGGAAGCCAGCCTCGTTAACAATATTGACTATGGCAAGAATCGTGCATTGTTGGCCTGGTACTACATCGACGGACTTTTTACACGACAGAATTCCTCCCTGCGCCCGAAGCATATCGACAAAAATCAATTGTCGAATCATTACGTACGCTCCGTACAAATGAGCGAATTATTTCCACAACGGCAAACAACTCTTAGCGAAAGTAATACATTGAGAGTACTGAACGTAGCCTATTACCCACAAGAACGCGGACCGTACAATCTGGATGCTGACGGGATGAATCCGGACGGTACATTATCGAACCCGGAAAAACGTTTCGGCGGCATGATGCGTAAGATAGATCAGAGTGATTTTGAAACGGCAAATGTAGAATACATCGAATTCTGGATGCTTGATCCTTTTATTTATAATCCGGAATCACCCGGTGGGGATCTTTATTTCAACCTAGGAGAAGTCTCCGAAGATATATTGAAAGATGAAAAGAAATTCTTCGAAAACGGTTTACCTGTTGACGGAGATAATAGTCGAGTTGATACAACCGTTTGGGGAAAAGTGCCTAAACAACAAAGTACGGTTTATGCATTCGATAACACTTCTGGGGCCCGCAGATTGCAAGATGTCGGCCTAAACGGTCTTTCATCCGAAGAGGAAGCCCAATTCCCTACTTATCAGGAATATCTGGCAAAGCTGGAACAACGTCTTTCCGCCGGTGTTTTAGAACAAATGAAAAATGACCCCTTGCAATTATCCCCATTTTTTGATCCTGCCGGCGATAAATTCCATTATTTCCGAGGCTCGGATTACGATAGCGAAGAAGTGGATATCCTCACCCGTTATAAACGATACAACGGAACCGAAGGAAACTCCAGGGAGGTTGAAGATTCTCCCGAACGTTACAGTACAGCAGCCCGTTCTACACCCGATGTAGAAGACCTGAACCAGGATAATACATTGAATGAAAACGAAAAGTACTTTGAATATAAAGTTTCCATCCGCCCAAAAGATTCGATTGTGGGCTCTAACTTTATTGTGGACAAACGTACTGCAACAGTTAATTTAGCGAATGGCACAGAAGAAAAAGTCAACTGGTACCAGTTTAAAATACCTATCCGGAAGTATAACCGTAGAGTTGGTTCCATTAATGACTTCAAAACCATTCGCTTTATGCGTATGTATATGACAGGTTTCCGCGATTCGGTAGTCCTCCGTTTCGGGACCTTGCGTCTGGTTCGCGGCGAATGGCGTTCGTACGAACAGGATCTTTCCGATCCGAAAATGCCCCCGGCAGCCAAGGCAACCTTGGAAGTATCGACTGTCAATCTCGAAGAAAACGGTGATCGTAAACCCGTCAATTATGTGTTGCCTCCAGGTGTGGACCGTGTACTCGACCCGAGCCAGCCGCAAGTACGCCAAGAAAACGAACAATCGCTTTCTCTAAAGGTAACCGACCTGTATCCTATGGATGCAACTGCTGTGTACAAAAATACAAACTACGACTTGCGCCAGTACAAGCGGATGCAAATGTTTACGCATGCCGAGGCATTTATCGACAACCTTACCAACTTGGGGAACGGAGAAATGTCTGTATTCATTCGTTTGGGGTCAGACTATAAGAATAACTATTACGAATATGAAGTACCCTTGCAGCTCACATCACTGAATGGGTTACAAACTTCTGAAGCTGTATGGCCGGCTGAGAATATGCTGAACTTCCGGCTGGAAGTATTAACAGACTTGAAACTTAACCGGAACAAAGCAAAACGTAGCGGACAAACAGATGTGACCTTCCAGAATGTCTATTCGGAATATGATCCGGATAATACACGAAACAGGATTAGTATTGTTGGTAATCCCAGCCTCTCGGAAGTAAAAACAATTATGATTGGTGTCCGTAATAATTCGAAAGAAAAGAAAAGTGCCGAAGTATGGGTAAACGAACTGCGTTTGACCGACTTCAATGAAGAAGGAGGATGGGCTGCAAATGCGAATCTGAATGTTGCCCTCTCCGACTTGGGAACGGTCAATGTCGGAGGACGTATAGAAACGGCCGGTTTCGGTGCTTTGGATCAATCGCTGAACGAACGTCGCCTGGAAGATTTCAAACAATACAATATCGCCACCACTATTGAATTAGGAAAACTATTCCCGGAAAAGGCGAAAGTGAGCATCCCCTTCTATTACGCTTATTCAAAAGAGACGAACGACCCGAAATATAATCCGTTGGATCAAGATATTAAGTTGAAAGATGCAATCAATGCCGTAGAAACACAAGCGGAAAAAGATTCCATACGTAGCTACGCACAAGACAAGAGCATTATCAAAAGCGTATCTTTCAATAATGTACGTGTTGACGTCAAAAGCAAAACTCCGATGCCATACGATCCGGCGAACTTTACTTTGGGCTATTCATATAGTATCAACAGCAAAAAGAATCCGGAAACGGAATATGAAACAACGAAGGATTATCGGGCAAACTTTGCATACAATTATATTCCATATATAAAGCCTCTCAAACCATTCGATAAACTAAAGAAAAATAATGGATATACCCGCTATATCAAGCAACTGGCATTTAACCCGGCTCCTTCCATCAGTTTTCAAACGGCCATGATGCGTAATTATTACGAGTTGCAGCTACGCGACTTGAATGCTGCAAATACGGGGATAAAGAATGAAATACCGGTATCGTTCAGCCAAAACTTCTATTGGGATCGGGCATTCAGCCTAAATTGGGCATTCACCAATAACCTGAACATCCGATTCTCTTCCGGAACTAATGCCCGTATCGAAGAACCTTATGTTCAAGTAAACAAAGAACTCGAACCGGATTTATACAAAGTTTGGAAAGACTCTGTTAAGAAAAGTATTGCCGACTTGGGTACTCCTATGCAATATGACCAAAGTTTTATGGCTACCTGGCAACTTCCGACACAATTTATTCCTGTGTTGGACTGGATTACCTCATCCGTGAACTATGATGCCACTTACAATTGGTATCGCGGTGCGACTGTCAGTGAAGATTTGGAGTTGGGAAATACGATTAAGAACCAACGTCAATTCCAGTTACAAAGCCGTTTCAACTTACTTTCGTTATACAACAAGAACAAGTTCTTGAAAAAAGTCAATCAAAAGTTCGGTAATACCCGGGCCACAACGACGAAGAGCGAAAAGAAGAAAAAACCGAAACTCGAAAAAGAAATTACATTGAATACCGACAGTGGTACAATAGTTGAACACGGAATGTTTACCAAAAAGGTTCAGATTACTGCACGAGGAGCTGATGGGCGTGTGTATGCTATCAAATATAAACCGCTCAATTATGCGCAAGTAGTGATTACCAACAAGGATACGGCCCACCTGAAATTAACGATTGTGCCCGGACCGGCTCCAACAGAAGATTTCCTGTATAAAACAGCAGAATATGGTAGCCGTTTCTTGATGATGGTCCGTCGTTTCAATATTCAGTTCACGAATACGGCAGGTATGATGTTACCTGGCTTCCGTCCTGAAATTGGTGATATTTTCGGTCAAAAACGTTCGTCTATCGGTCTAACACCTGGACTTGGTTTTGCCTTCGGTAGTGTTCGCAGGAGTTATATCGATGAGGCTTCGGATAAAGGCTGGTTGGTCGAAAGTGCCGAGAGTAATCTGACTCCGGCCGTCATGACCAGTACCAAAAACCTGAATATCCAAGCGAACCTCGAACCCTTCACCGGATTAAAAATCGACCTCAATGCTCTTCGTAATGATACCCGGAGTACGGACATTCAATACATGTACGATGGTATGCCGGAACAGCGGGGAGGAAATTTTACCATGACAACAATCGCTTTAGGGAGTGCCCTGAGCGGCAGCGGTAATGCAGGAAATAACTATTCCTCCAAAACATTCGACAAATTCCTGGCAAATCGTACTATCATAGCACAAAGACTGGAACAAAAATATTCCGGTCTGAACTATCCGAACCAAGGTTTTATCAAAGAACAAGGATTAGGCGGACGTCCATATAATCCGGGTGAAAATAATATAAACGGAGTGAACCAGAATTCGGCTGATGTTCTGATACCGGCGTTTCTGGCTGCTTACACCGGAAAAGACCCGGGGAAAATAGGCCTGACAGCATTCCCGTCATTACGTAGTTTGCTCCCGAACTGGCGTATGACTTATGACGGCCTGATACAAATTCCGGTTATCAAGAAATATTTCAAAAGTGTAACGTTAAGCCATCAATACCGTTGTACTTATTCTGTAGGTGCTTACAGTTCATTCCTGAATTGGGTGGATGCCGGATTGGACGGACTGGGGTATATCCAGTCTATTTTGAATGACAATCCAAGTCCGTCGTCTCCTTATTCTATTTCGACGGTTAGTCTTACGGAAAGTTTCAGTCCATTGTTAGGAGCGGATGCGACCTTATTGAACAACATCACGTTGCGAGCTGACTATACGACAACGCGAAATTTGAGCCTGAACACGACATCTTACCAGTTGGTAGAAGGTTTATCAAAGAAAATGACTATCGGCTTGGGGTACAAACTGACAGAGTTCAACAAAGTCTTGAAGATGAAGAAAACACGTGATTTCAGTAATGACCTGACTGTCCGGCTGGACTTCTCTTATAATAAGATGCAGTCGTTAATCCGCAAAATTGAAGATGGATTCACACAAGCAACAAGCGGTAATATTGCCAAGACGTTGCAGTTCTCTGCCGATTATGGGCTCAGCCGTGCCCTGACAATTCGTGCATTCTATGACATTCAGATTAATGAACCGCTTATTTCAAGCGCTTCTTATCCGACGTCGAATTCCAATTATGGTATTAGTCTTCGTTTCTCACTGGCACAGTAAAGAAATAGATTATGCAAGGAACAAAAAATCTGACAGAAGGACCGATTAGACGACAATTATTCAATCTGGCCCTGCCTATCATGGGGACTTCTTTTATCCAGATGGCATACAGTATAACCGATATGGCCTGGGTAGGTCGCCTCGGAAGTGAAGCTGTTGCCGCTGTCGGAGCTGTCGGTATCCTTGTATGGATGACATATTCTATAGCCCTACTGAACAAGGTGGGCTCTGAAGTAAGTGTCGGACAAAGTATCGGTGCAAAAAACATAGAAAACGCACGGGCTTATTCCTCCCATAATCTGACTATTGCCTTGATTATATCACTTTGTTGGGGACTACTTCTATTTGTATTCGCCCATCCGGTCATCAACATTTACAAACTGGAACCTCCGATAGCAAATAATGCTGTAAACTATCTGAGAATTGTATCGACAGCTTTTCCTTTTGTATTTTTATCAGCAGCATTCACCGGTATCCACAATGCAGCAGGACAAAGTAAAATACCCTTCTACATCAACGGATGTGGTCTTATACTGAATATTATACTGGACCCGATTATGATATTCGTATTCGACATGGGAACGAACGGAGCGGCATGGGCTACTTGGATTTCTGAAGGAACCGTTTGCGCCCTATTCGTTTACCAAGTTAAAAAAAGAGGCATTCTGTTTGGTGGTTTTCCTTTCTTTGTCCGTCTCAAAGGGAAATACACGCAACAAATATTCCAGTTGGGATTGCCCGTTGCCATGCTGAACACCTTATTTGCAATCATAAATATCATGATGGGGCGGACAGCCTCTACTTACGGAGGGCACATCGGACTCACTACCTTGACAGCCGGCGGGCAAATTGAAGCCATTGCATGGAATACCTCACAAGGTTTCAGTACGGCATTAAGCGCATTTGTGGCCCAAAACTATGCAGCAAAAGAAAAGGAGCGTGTCTTGGGCGCATACCATACGACACTGAAGATGACAGCTATATTCGGTATTCTTTGTACCCTTCTGTTTGTTTGCTTCGGCAGTGAATTATTTTCACTGATTGTACCGGAAAAGACGGCTTATGAAGCTGGAGGAATTTTTCTTCGTATCGATGGTTATTCCATGCTATTCATGATGTTGGAAATAACGATGCAAGGATTATTTTACGGAACCGGACGAACAGTTCCTCCAGCCGTTATCAGCATCATATTCAATTGTCTGCGAGTTCCTTTGGCTATCGGACTGACAGCTTTGGGGTTCGGGGTAGCCGGAGTATGGTGGGCTATCAGTATTTCCAGTATGTTGAAAGGAATAGTCTCATTTGTCTGGTTTCGTATTTTACAGAAGAAGATATTGTGATACTACAAAACTATTCCTTATTTTTGCCCAACAATAACAAATATACAGTAAAACATTATTATAATGAACAATTCGTTAAAGCCGGAAACCCTCTGCGTGCAAGGAGGCTGGCAACCTAAAAAAGGCGACCCCCGTGTCCTGCCCATTTATCAGAGTACAACATTTAAGTATGACACCAGCGAACAAATGGCAAAACTCTTCGACTTGGAAGAAAGCGGTTATTTCTATACCCGTTTGCAAAACCCTACCAATGATGCCGTTGCCGCTAAAATAGCTGCCCTGGAAGGGGGCGTAGGTGCTATGCTTACCTCATCCGGTCAGGCAGCTAATTTCTATGCTGTCTTTAATATCTGCCAGGCTGGCGACCACATGGTTTGTTCATCTACTATCTACGGCGGAACATTCAATTTGTTCGGAGTTACGATGAAAAAGTTGGGAATAGAGGTAACATTCATTGAACCGGATGCTTCGGAAGAGGAAATCTCTGCCGCTTTCCGTCCCAATACAAAAGCATTATTCGGTGAAACACTTGCTAACCCTGGTATGAGTGTATTAGACATCGAAAAGTTTGCCCGTATCGCACACAGTCATGGCGTTCCTTTGATTGTAGATAATACTTTCGCGACACCTATCAATTGCCGTCCATTCGAATGGGGAGCTGATATCGTGACTCATTCCACAACCAAATATATGGATGGTCATGCCACTTGCGTAGGCGGTGCAATCGTCGACAGCGGAAACTTCGACTGGGATGCTTACGCCGATAAATTTCCCGGACTGACACAACCGGATGAATCCTATCACGGATTAACTTATACAAAAGCATTTGGGAAAATGGCATATATAACCAAGGCAACCGCCCAATTGATGCGCGACCTCGGTTCTATTCAGGCCCCGATGAATGCTTTTTTACTCAACCTCGGCCTGGAAACATTGCATTTGCGCATGCCGCAACATTGCAAAAACGCCCAGCAAGTGGCTGAATGGTTGGAAGCGAACAATCAAGTTGCATGGGTAAACTATCCAGGATTAAAAAGTAACAAATACTACGAACTGGCACAAAAATACATGCCGAACGGCACTTGTGGCGTAATTGCATTCGGCCTGAAAGGAAACCGTGAAGATGCCATCCGCTTTATGGATAATCTGAAAATGATTTGTATCGTCACACACGTTGCCGATGCCCGTACCTGCGTGCTTCATCCGGCCAGCCACACACATCGCCAACTGACAGATGAGCAGTTGATGGAAGCTGGCGTAGCACCCGACCTTATCCGTCTGTCAGTCGGTATCGAAAATGTAAACGACATCATTACGGATATCAAACAAGCTTTAGCAAAATAGAGGAAAACAGATTATCCTGATGCGAACAAATTAAACAGCTACAAAAAAGCTGATATCCGGTATCTTCTTGTGTAAGGACATACACTTAGATACCGGATATCAGTCAAATAATATCAGTTCAAATCGGAAGAGATTTTCCCAATTTATAAATCCACCCCACCATTAAGCGATGCCAGAAAGTAGTTGGGTGCTCCTCCATTAATAGGTCCGGACGAAATTCACGAAGGATAAGCCAATCCGCCTGTTTTACCCAATGGTTGAAAGAAATATTAGGCTGATGTGTCTCCGATAACTCCAGTAACGCATCCAAATCAAAACGGCCGGCTACTGCGCCTGCGCCTGACAAAGAGGCATCATACGCATTACAAGCCTGTTCAATATGTGTCGGGACCATCAGAACCGGTTTTCCCAGATACATTGCTTCACAAACAGACTCAAAGCCGGCAGTAGTAGCAAACGCCTTGGCGCCTGCCATATAATGAACAAACAAAGTGTCATTTAATTGGTGGAAGGAAAGATGATTATCCACCTTTACTTCCTGACGGACATTTTTCTTATCCCAAAAAATATGCAGGTTGACAGATGGATGCGTATTATGCCACATCCGTATCTCCTCACTGAAACCGCTATTTAACAAATACCCATGCAAATAATCACCTCGGACTGGTTTCATTTCCAACACCTCTTTTCTTAAAAGCGGAGGAACAACGATGATTCTCTTTGTCGGAACCTCCCGCATTTTACGGAAAGACAAGGCCAATTTTTTCGTAGACCCGATTGCCGTTATACGAGTGAAAAATTTCAATGATGCAAGCGAAACAGAATTTAATTTAGGGAATGTATAATCCGGGTGCAGAAAAAGATACTGATGCGCGATACAAACCATGATTGCCCTCGGACGGCAAAACAGATAGGTCAAACCAGTCAACAACTCGTAAAAGTTGACTACCACATCCGCCTGTGTTTCTTTTATCATCCGGTTAATATAAGATATACTCGTTACATACTTATGCAACCGGCACAGATTATAAGCAACACTTCTCCCCAGATTAACCTGTTTATTCTTAGCCGAAGGCAAGAAATTCGGACTTTCAAACGTATAAATAGGAGCATTTATTTTATCGCTAAAAAAATCAGGAAGATGCCTTGCCGGACTTTTACCGACTAACACACCGACAACCTGATGACCTTCATCTGCCAATTTTCGACGGAGTGAAAGAGCTTGAGTCAAATGTCCCCGGCCTTCGCCTTGTATAATAAACAGTATTTTCATACGACTTCCGCATAAAATAATTTCGATACGGCTGTTTCTTTTTCCGTATACACTTCTCTATCATAAGAAACAATGCTCCACTCTCCTTGTTCATTTTCTACCAGAGCTGTCAGGCTTTCCACCCAATCTCCGGAATTCAAATAATGGATATTCCCATACCAGACATTAGCTGCCTGATGAATATGTCCACATATAATGCCATCCAATTTCTTCACTTCCACAAGCTTAACAAGTTCTTTCTCGAAATCGGAAATATACGAAACGGCACTTTTCACTTTATGTTTGACGTGTTGTGAGAGAGAAAAATAGGGTTTTCCTTGTTTTTCTCTTTTCTGATTATAAATCCGATTCAACCAAAGCAGAAATGTATATCCGATATCCCCTAGCATAGCAAGCCAACGCATATTTGTCGTTATCGTATCAAAAATATCTCCGTGCGTCACCAGATAACGTTTGCCATGACTATTCAGGATATAATCTTTCACAATAAAGAGATTAGAAAAAGAAAAAGGGACCAGATTATCCAGGAAATCATCATGGTTTCCACGAACATAAATAATTTCGGTTCCTTGCTTTTCCATCATCTTCATCAAGACCTTAAAAAAATCAGTATGTTGTTGTTTCCAGCGTTTGCCGGATTTCTGCAATTGCCAGCCATCGATAATATCACCGTTCAGTATCAAACGGTCACAGTTTACATGTTTCAGGAAGTTAGTCACCTCCTCTGTCCTGGAATGCTCTGATCCCAAGTGAATGTCCGAAAGGACAATCGTCGGATAGTATTTTCGTTGTTTCATGTTCTTTTTATTAACACGCTACAAAAAAACACAATCTATATTACACTCAGACAACAACAAGATGAAGAAACCTTTTCATTTTCAGTTGCTACAGTATGCCCTTACCGGACAAACAGAAAAAAAGGCCACTCCTTCACAGGAGCAGCCTTTCCTAATTATTAAAAGATCCAAAATCAATCTTCTGCCTGAGTTGCCTCGTATGCCTTCAACAACTTTTCCTGAACATCCGACGGAACCAGTTCATAGCTGGCAAACTTCATTGTAAATGAAGCACGTCCACCGGTGATGGAACTTAAAGAAGTCGAATACGTAGACATCTCTTTCAAAGGCACTTTTGCTAAAAGCTTTTCGTAGCCTTTTTCACTATTCATACCCATGATAATGGCACGACGTCCTTGCAAATCACTCATTACGTCGCCCAAATAATCAGCCGGGACCGAGACTTCCACATCATATACAGGTTCCAAAATTTTCGGACCGGCTTCTTTAAAGGCTGTGCTGAAAGCATTACGGCCAGCCAGCATGAACGAAATTTCATTACTGTCAACCGGGTGCATCTTTCCGTCATAGACAATGATGCGCACATCGCGGGCATACGAACCAGTCAACGGTCCCTGCTCCATACGTGCCATAATACCTTTCAGGATAGCCGGTAGGAAACGGGCGTCGATGGCGCCCCCTACGATACTGTTTATAAATACCAGTTTTCCACCCCATTCCAAATCAATTGTCTGCGTGTCGCGTACGCTAATCTTAAATTCCTGTCCGCCGAAACGATAAGTATCCGGAGCCGGCATACCTTCGTAATACGGTTCAACAATCAGATGAACTTCACCGAACTGGCCCGCACCACCGGATTGTTTCTTATGACGGTAGTCGGCACGGGATGCCTTTGTGATTGTTTCCCGATACGGAATTTTCGGTTCGAAGAATTCAATCGGCAATTTATCATTATTTTCAATTCTCCATTTCAAGGTACGCAGATGGAATTCACCCTGACCGGAAACAATCGTTTGTTTCAATTCTTTCGATTGCTCGATTACCCATGTCGGGTCCTCTTCACGCATACGCATCAGAATTTCCATCATCTTTTCGGCATCGGCCTCATTCACCGGCTTAATGGCACGACGGAACTTCGGATCCGGATATTTTATAAAGTCGAAACGATAATCGCATCCTTTCCCATTCAGAGTATTTCCCCGACGCACTTCTTTCAGTTTAACGGTAGCACCTATATCGCCGGCAACCATTTCCGGCACCTGGACACGAGTCTGGCCGGCAACAGTAAATAACTGCGCAATACGTTCTTTCGAACCCCGGTCGGCATTCAACAAATCATCACCTTCTTTTACTTTCCCTGATATCACTTTAAAATATGACACCTGACCAATATGCGGTTCCACCGTCGTCTTAAAGAAAAACAAGCTGGTCGGCCCGTTGGAATCGGGAGTTACTTCCACGCCGGAAGTTGTTACCGGACGTGGCATTTTATCGGTACAAGGAACTACATTTCCAAGAAATTCGAGTGTACGGCGTACGCACATGTCGCGTCCCGCACAAACACAGAACACCGGATACATGCCTCGGATAACCAGACCGGCACGAATACCTGCACGCATATCGTCTTCACTCAACGTACCTTCCTCGAAGAACTTTTCCATCAACATATCATCGTTTTCAGCTGCAGCCTCAACGAGTGCCTTATGAAGTTCCATCGCCTTATCCATTTCCTCTGCCGGGATTTCCAACACATCCGGTACGCCTCCTTCCGGCTTCCAACGATACATCTTCATCTTCAGAACGTCAACTACGGCATTAAAAGATGCCCCCGTAGAAATCGGATACTGGATTGGAACAATCTTACTTCCCCACTGTTCGCGTAACTGGGAAATAGTCCCGTCATAATCAGCCTTGTCGTTATCCAATTGATTGACAACAAAAATAACCGGCTTATGGAATTGTTCGGTATACCGGAACTGGTTGATTGTACCTACTTCCACGCCATACTGGGCATTCAGAACCATTAAAGCGGTATCTGTTACATTCAAGGCGGAAACTGCTCCTCCGATAAAATCGTCGGAACCCGGACAATCAATGAAATTCAACTTTCTATCCTGCCATTCTACACTGAAAACGGTCGAGAACACCGAGTAACCATACTCCTTCTCAACCGGGAAATAATCGCTCACTGTATTTCCTGCGTCTACAGTTCCGCGACGTTTTATAACTCCACCCTCGTAAAGCATAGCTTCAGCGAGAGTGGTTTTCCCAGAGCCCGAACTTCCCAAGATAGAGATGTTCTTGATTTCGTTTGTTTGGTATACTTTCATGATATCAAGGTATAATTTGTGTTTAACAATAATGATTGACTTGTGAACCGTTTGTTCACGAGGCGCAAATTAGAGATTGTAAAGGAGAAAAGCAATTATCACCCGGTGTTTGAGAACTATGTTATTTAACAGTCCGCACGTAATCTCCCGATAATATGAAAATTACAAATATTTCATCACAATGAAAAGATTTGCCTATCTTTGCTTTTCTAATATTTTTAGCATCTAAAAATGGCAGGTCTTTACATCCATGTTCCCTTTTGCGCCAAACGGTGTTTATACTGCGACTTCTATTCCAATACGGAAATGAAGTATAAAGAACCATATATAGACGCAATCATTCAGGAGATGGAACTCAGAAAAAACTATCTCGGAGACGAATCCCTCGAAACCATTTATTTCGGGGGAGGAACGCCCTCCCAGCTGCAAGCAGCCGATTTTAGCCGGATATTCGAAGCCATATACCGTATATTTCCAGTCGACACATCCGCCGAAATCACACTGGAAGCCAATCCGGACGATATGACCGCCGAATATGCAGCCAATCTCCGCTTATTTCCCTTCAACCGGATTAGTATGGGGGTACAAAGTTTCAAAGAGGCAGACCTGCGCTTCCTGAACCGGCGTCATAGCCGCGAACAAGCATTTCAAGCCGTCGAACGATGTAAGGATAACGATATCCATAATATCAGTATCGACCTGATATATGGCTTACCCGGACAAACCGAGAAAGAGTGGGAAAGCAACCTTCGTGATGCGCTCCGGCTGGATATTCCCCATATCTCCGCCTACCATTTAATCTATGAAGAAGGGACAACTCTCTATAGATTGATGCAAGCCGAAAAGATAATCCCCGTAGAGGATGAGTTGAGCGTATCGTTTTTCTCTACATTAATATATATATTGGCCGATGCCGGCTACCTACATTACGAAATATCCAACTTTGCCCGTCCCGGCTTTATTTCCCGTCACAACAGCGCATACTGGACCGGGAAGAAATATCTCGGCCTCGGCCCCGCCGCTCATTCGTACAACGGAACAAACCGACAATGGAATATATCCTCTCTTCCCCATTACCTGAAAGGCATTTCGGAAAACCAGCCCGATACCGAAAAAGAGGAACTGGATATTAACACCCGATACAATGATTTTATCATAACCGGACTTCGAACCATGTGGGGAGTGAAACTTTCCGACCTGAAAAAGCTGTTCGGAGAAAAAAAATTTGCCTATTGTTTGGAGATGGCCTCCCCACATTTAACACAAGGACTACTTTCCCTCGAAAATGACACTTTGAAACTATCCAAGCAGGGAATCTTCATTTCTGATAGCATAATGAGCGACTTACTATATGTATAACCTTCTATTGCAAGACATTTACAAAGGTATTAAATCACACCAAACCGGGTGTTTCCATAACAAACCGGTCACTTACCAGTACATTTTCTGCACATTTTCACGATTTTTGAGAATAAAAGTATACAACATATAAAACTATTATCTATATTTGTCACGTTAAAACAGCAAATAGTGCCATACTTATATATAATATCGGGATGCAACGGAGCAGGTAAGACAACCGCTTCCTTCACAATTCTACCGGAAATGCTGAAGTGCAAGGAGTTTGTCAATTCCGACGAGATTGCCAAGGGGCTTTCCCCTTTTAATGCTGATAGTATCGCGGTAGCCGTTGAAGCCAGTCGTATTATGTATAAACGTATTAAAGAACTAATCGCCGCCGGCGAGACGTTCGCGATGGAAACTACGCTGGCCACCCGTTCGGTCGCAAACTTGATACGGGAAGCACAAAGGGAAGGGTATTATGTAACATTGCTTTATTTCTGGTTGAATACGCCGGATTTGGCAGTGGAACGAGTTAAAATGAGAGTAGCAGCCGGAGGTCATAACATTCCGGAGAGTACAATTCGTCGTCGTTACGAGGCGGGTATTCATAATCTCTTTGAACTATATATCCCCATTTGTGATTATTGGATGATAACAGACAACTCTATGTCGCCGATGGAAGTAATCGCCAAAGGCTTCAGGAGCGAAAAAAAAGAGATATATAATTCAGTTATTTATACAAAACTTGAACATCATGAATGAGCAAGAAGTAAGAGAATTTGAAGAGAATATAGTGAAAGGTGCCAATATAGCTTTTCAGCGTTTAGTTAACCAGAAAAAGAAAGAAGACGGCGAACTTGTTTTTTCGCGTAACGGATATGTATTCCGTGTAAAAGCAGCTGATTTGGAAAAAGGTATGTTTTAACTATTCAAATAGGAAATATTACAAAAAGGGGTTGCCTGATGATAAAAAGTCAGGCAACCCCTTTTTCGTACCCCGAAGAAGATAATCCATTGAAAAACCTTCCGCTTCTTCCGCAAAAGTCTTACGGTTTTCAGAGATTACTTACCACATGTAGTAAAAAGTATTACAATACGACACTTCCCGATACTACACAAAACAAAAGGATTATAACCGGAATTGTAACTTGCGATTCAGGTGAATTGGCCATTGGAGCAAGCGTACGCGAAGGCACTTCCGCTTTCGCAACCAACGGTACAATTGCCGGAATGGACGGAAGATATACCCTCTCGATAGAAGATACCACTAAATATTTAACCTTCTCATATATAGGATATAAAGAACAAATAGTTAAAATCCAACATGATACTGTTGATGTCGAGATGAAAACCGATCCGGATCTTCCCAAAGATATGATAATAGGTTCTCTCACTCGTTTGGAAGAGAAAAAACAATAAGCTATTCTGCCAGCTCCATCTCTTCCAGTAAATAACCGGCTCCGGCATACTTATCTATCAGGAAAAGGACATACCGGATATCGACAATTATACTACGTTGATAATCGGGCAAATACTGAATATCGCCTCCTACACCTTCCCAGTTCCGGTCGAAATTGATGCCAATCAGTTCGCCATTGGCATTCAATACCGGACTACCGGAATTACCCCCTGTCGTATGGGTGGTAGCACTGAAAGCGACCGGCATTCTTCCATCCGACATCCGGTAACGGCCGAAATCCCGGGTATTATACAACTCCTTCAGACGTTCGGGAACCACAAACTCCCAGTTCGTCGAATCTTCTTTTTCCATCACTCCGTCCAGAGTAGTCTGGTGACCGTAATAATCACAATCGCGCGGACTATATCCTTTTACCTGTCCGTAAGTCAAACGGAGTGTAAAATTAGCATCCGGGAAGTTAGCCTGATTGCCATACATGGCCAACAACCCTTTCACGTATGTCCGATGAGCCAACGAATAGCCATCTTCAAAATCTTTCAAAGAAGCGGCAATGGCATTTTTCTCATCCTGAACAGACCGGGCAAATTGTATCATCGGATCATGCTCCAAGGCTTTGACAGAGGGACGGGCTTTGAATTTATTGAAATTATCTTCACTCCCGAAAATAGACTTCTCAAATAGATAATCGACAAAACAATCCGTGTCTCCTTTGAACTTCTTATCAATCAAAGAGAAATAAGCCGGTTGCTTTTTAGGAGAAATCTGGCGGCAGTATTCTTTCAGCAACACTTTGGCTATCTTCTTATCCACTTCCGGCGCATAATCTTTATCTGCGAACCGGTGATAAGCCAACTCAAGCAGATGCATTTGTTCGCGAATCTTTTCCCGGTCTTTCTCTTTCAGGGCATTAATGACCGACTGCACGCTTGTCGGAACCTTGCTAAATTCGATACCCCGGCTAATTGCCTCATCCAACATCCAACTACGGAAACGCAGGTCTTTACGGTCGGAAATAATCTGCTCCAGAATCAGAAGAGCTTCCGGATAAGCCGGTTCACACATCTTCTTCGACCAAGCAATCAATTTATCCTGTTCTTCTTTCTTCACTTGTTCGAAATTCCGTTTCCCGATAGCCCAGTTACAGCCGATAGCATTCTTGTAAGCATTTGTCGAACCCGCATATTTACTGGAATACTGGATACGCACTGAAGGGTCTTTCAACATTTCCTCCAGCATCACTTTCTGACGCAGGTCACGCATATTGATGCGCACCGTATTATCTATATCCCGCCGTTCGGCCACCTCCCAAGATGTATAATATTTATTCGTACGTCCGGGGAAGCCCATCATCATAGCATAATCATCTTCCTCCACACCTTTGATGGATATTTTGAACCAACGTTTGGGACGTAGCGGGACATTGTTTTCGGAATATTCCGCAGGATTGCCATTGGCATCGGCATAAACACGAAAGACGGAAAAGTCACCGGTATGCCGTGGCCACATCCAATTGTCCGTATCCGCTCCGAACTTTCCTATAGCCGAAGGCGGAGCACCGACAAGGCGGACATCCGAATAAATCTTTTTAGTGAACATATAATAGACATTTCCGCCATAGAAAGCCTTGATTTCAACCTCAGTTCCGGGATTATCCTGCAAGAACTTCTCACCCACTTTCTCTTTGGCCAAGCCGTTCAGGTATTTGGGAGAAAGGAAATTCATGCTATTAGGGTCGGTATCTTTTTCCAATTCTTTCATCACATAATCCGTCACATCCTCTATCTTGTCGATAAAAGTAACAGTCAATCCCGGATTAGGTAGTTCCTGTTCGCGCGACATGGCCCAAAAACCATCCGTCAAATAATCATGTTCCAGCGAACTATGCTTCTGTATCTGACTGTATCCGCAATGATGATTGGTCAATAAAAGACCGTCAGGCGAAACAATCTCGCCGGTACAGCCCCCGCCGAATATCACAACGGCATCCTTCAGAGAAGCCGAGTCGGGGCTATATATATCGTAATCCTGCAATTTAAGTCCAAGTGCCTGCATCTCCGGAAACTTCTGTTGTTTCAGCAAAGGCAACAGCCACATTCCTTCATCGGCCACAACCGGCAGAGAGAAAACCACGGCGGCCAGAGAGAGTATGAATTTTTTCTTCATGGTGTTTTATTGTTTATTCGTTTCAGTATCTTATCAGTACAATCCGCCGCGAACAGCGGGATGTTTATCCTATTCCAATTATTGACAAAGATACTATTTCCGGCACATTTTACCAAGTTGTAAACGGATGTTTCGTGAGCATGGAATTGTAATACCGGCGGTCGCCACTGACCTCTGCCCCCAGCCATTCCGGACGTTCGAAAGGTTCGTCTTCCGAGGCCAGTTCTATTTCGGCCACTATCAGGCCTTCGTTGCTCCCGTGGAAGACATCGACTTCCCAAATATGTGACTCCCGACGAACCAAATTACGAACTTTGTCGATAACGCCCGGTTCGCAAAGCTTTAGCAATTCCTCGGCATCAGCCAGCGGGATGGTTTGCTCAAATTCATAACGGCTCAAGCCTTTTTCATCCGAAGGGCCTTTAATCGTCAAAAACCCCTTGTCTCCACGAATACGGACACGTACTGTCCGGCCGGGCTGGGAACAAATGTAACCTTGCACGATACGCTCCGCACTGAACACTTCTCTACTGAAATCGCCGGCCACAAGGTATTTCCTTTCTATTTCCGTCGCCATCTTTTTGAAAATGATTAGTCATGTTTCATAAATTAGTTGCCGAGGTATTTGCCTTTCGACAACTGTCGTAAGACCTTTCGACAATTGTGGTAAGGCCTTTCGATAATTGTCGTAAGGCCTTTTGATAACTATCGTAAGACAAATAGGTCGGCTGCTTTTGCCAAATTCATTCCGGTCTGTTTCCTATTTGATAGTAACCATTGTCGCGCCAAAACCGTACTCGCGGAAAGAAGCATCCTGATAATAATATTGCTTATACCTGGTCTTCAGTTCCTTTTCGATAGCCTTGCGCAGCACCCCGTCACCTTTTCCATGAATGAACACGATTTTCTGCCCTTTATGTCCGGCATATTGTCCAAGAATTTCGTGGAACTTATCCAGTTGGTAATTCAACATATCCGCATTACTCATACCATTCGTATTATCCAACAATTGATGGATATGCAGGTCAACCTCCAGCACGGCGCTCTCTTCCTTTTTCTTGACAACCGGCTGCGGAGCATGACGGTCTTCGCGCACCTTCTGTCGCATCGCTTCCTGAAGTTCGACAGCCGAAATCAGTAGTTCTTTTTCCGGAATATCCTGACGGACAAGCGGAAAGAGCAAAGCGTCTTCGTCGAAGAAATCATTCTCCATGAAACAATGTTGCTTATAGAACTTAACTGTATCTAAGTGGAGTTCAACGGATGCCGTATTCTTCAGAGAATATGGCTTGTCCTTCTTGAAAGCAATCAACTGCACGCAGATACGTTCCAAATCATTCAGTTCCTCTTTCCCGAATTCTTCCAGAAAGATTTTCGTATTTGGTTCAATCAGGCCGTTATAACGGCTTATCCAGCTGTTATTCTGACGATTCATATAGTTGAACATCAAATAATAGTTGCTGTCGTTCACAAAATAGGTTTCATAGCCGGTATTCTTCATGATATTCTCCGGTTCGAGAGGCAGATAAGCCAGATAAATATTCAGCCGTTCCCCCTCCACTGTTTCCTCCACTTTCACTTCTTCCGGTTCCGGCTTTTTAGGTTGTGGAGCAGCCACGACCGGAGACGTTTGGGGCAAAGGAGAACGACGGGAACTATGCACCTGCATTTCAACTTCGCCCACCACTACGCATTCGCGTATCAGAGCCGGAACTTCAAAACCGTCTTCATCTTCTACCAAAACCTGGTCTTTTCCCTTCAGACCCCGTACTATTCCTCCACCCGTGGAGTTCAGAAAGCGGACTTTGTCCCCTACTTTTATGTTATTCATTTTGTGAGATACTTTAAATATTTTGATACAAATGTAGCAAATCCTTCCTGAAACCACTAATCCTTCACTTTTTGTCCGCTATTCCACGTGTATTTTCTCCCTAATTTGTACTTTTGCAGCCGGATTTAATCCGTGACTTCAGTAACAGCAAAAATCATGACGACAAAGACGCAACAGATACGTATCGAAGATTACGACTATTCATTACCCGACGAAAGAATAGCTAAATTCCCGCTCTCCAAACGGGATGAGTCCAAACTATTACTTTATCGTGACGGAACGGTTGGCGAAAGTGTTTTCAAGCACTTGACCGACTATTTGCCGAAAGGTTCGCTGATGGTTTTCAACAACACCCGCGTCATACAGGCTCGTTTGCTTTTCCAGAAAGAGACCGGGGCAAGAATAGAAATATTCTGCCTCGAACCGGTAGAACCGCATGACTATGCCTTGGTTTTTCAGCAAACCGAACGGTGTAGCTGGACCTGCCTTGTCGGAAACCTGAAGAAATGGAAAGAGGGGCTGCTAAGCAAAGATGTAACCATCGACGGTGAAACCGTCACGCTAAAAGCAGAAAAGAAACAAACTTGCGGCGACAGCCATCTGATTGAATTTACCTGGGACCATCCCTCCTATACGTTTGCCGACATATTGGATGCTGCCGGAGTATTGCCTATTCCGCCTTATCTGCACCGGGAAACCGAAAAAAGCGATTTGCAGACATATCAGACAGTCTATTCCAAAATAAAAGGCTCCGTTGCCGCTCCTACCGCGGGACTGCATTTCACTCCGGAAGTGTTGGCAGACTTGGACGCTAAAGGTTTTGGCCGTGAGGAACTGACTCTGCATGTCGGAGCCGGAACATTCAAACCGGTCAAAAGCGAAACGATAGAAGGGCACGAAATGCATACCGAATTTATTTCAGTACGTCGAAGCTCCATCGAACGGATAAAAAACAATTTAGGGAAAATCATTGCCGTTGGAACCACTTCGGTCCGTACCCTCGAAAGTCTTTATTATATCGGGGTGACATTAGCCTCTAATCCGAACGCAACAGCCGGAGAATTGGTGGTCGGACAATGGATGCCTTATGAAGAAGAAAACAACCGGCTGACTCCGACCGAGGCACTACAAAATATCTTGAACTATTTGGACAAACATCAGGCTAATAAATTGGTAACTGCTACACAGATTATAATTGCTCCCGGCTACACATTCAAGATTGTCCGGGGAATAGTGACCAATTTCCATCAGCCGAAAAGCACTTTATTATTGCTGATATCCGCTTTCGTGAAAGGGGACTGGAAGAACATCTACGATTATGCTCTTGCCAGCGACTTTCGTTTCCTGAGCTACGGAGACAGTTCGCTATTACTGTAAAAAAGCCTAATCGCACAATAACGTTTTTCATCTTCCGTTATTTCATAGATAAAGTACAGACGATGAAGTTACATACATATATATATATACTGTTGGCAGGCATTCTTTCCCTCCTGTTGTTTTCCTGTAAATCCGCTAAACTGAGTGATGCAGAAGAAAAGCAACGGATTGGCGAATACTTTGAAGCCGCCGCCATCTACCGGAAAGTGTACACCAAAACCCCGCTGAGCAAACGCGACCTGCGTGGATATATCGCATTCAGAATGGCCGAATGCAATCGTCTGATAAACAATACTCCACGTGCGACAAGCGCTTACATGAACGCGCTCCGATACGAGTATCCGGACAGCATCGTCAACTTACGCTTGGGGCAAATGTATCAGAAAACAGGAAAATATGGAGAAGCTATAAAGTATTACAACGAATATCTACTTGCCGAACCGGGCAGTTCACTGGCCTTCAACGGTATAACAGGAAGCGAACAAGCGCAGGAATGGCGACAGAACCCTACCCGCTACATCGTGAAACGAATGGAAAAGTTCAATTCGCGACGTGCCGAATTCGGTCCGATGCTTTACGGGGAGAATTACGACCAGCTCTATTTTGCATCCACCCGTACCCCAAAAGGAGCCGGAAAGGATAAGGAGGAAACAATCAATGCAATTACCGGACAGCGAAATAACGACCTTTATTTGGTGAAACAGGACGAGAACGGGATCTGGCAGGCACCGATAGAATTGGAAGATGAAGTGAATACGGAATTTGACGAAGGCACTCCTTCTTTCTCCAGAGACGGAAATACAATGTACTACACCTACTGCGCACAAGACCCGGAGGGGCCGCGCACGGCCGAAATATACATTTCCACCCGCAGTAGCGCCAAATGGGGAAAAGGAAGCCGGGCAGCAATCGTCAAAGATTCAGTCACTGCTTTAGGACATCCCGCCATCTCCCCGGATGGAAAGTATTTATATTTTGTTTCCGATGCAATAGGGGGCTATGGAGGGAAAGACATTTTCCGTTCGCGCGTAATGGGAAACGATTTCGGGCCAATGGAAAACCTTGGACCGGAAATCAATACGCCCGGAGATGAATTGTTCCCGTATGTACGCGACTCCGTTACGCTCTATTTTGCATCCGACGGGCATCCGGGTATGGGAGGATTGGACCTATTCAAGGCGACATTAGACAGTACCGGCAAATGGAATGTGGAAAACATGAAAGCTCCCATCAACTCGATGGGGGATGATTTCGGCATCACATTCGAAGGGAACAAAGAAAAAGGCTTCTTCAGTTCCAACCGGAATGATGCGCGTGGATACGACCATATTTATTCTTTTGAATTACCCATTATCACTGTATTCATCGAAGGGATTGTCTCCGATGTGGACGAAAATCCGATAGAGGATGCCGTAGTCCGCATTGTCGGTAAAGACGGCCTCAACGAAAAAGTGCTGGCAAAAAAAGACGGGACTTACCGTGTTGAACTGGAACGGGACATTAAATACGTCATGATGGCAAGTGCACGCGGTTACCTAAACCAGAATTTTGAATTGAAAACAGGTCCGGAAGAAAAGAATGAAACATACGTAGTGGACTTCTTCCTGTCACCCATCAGTCGCCCCGTGGTAATCGAAAATATCTTTTATGATTATGATAAGGCCACCTTGCGTCCGGAGTCGAAAAAAGCATTGGATGATATGATAAAAATGCTGAACGACAACCCGAATGTGACAATCGAACTGGGAGCACATACCGACCGCAAAGGTTCGGATAAATATAACGAGCGGCTGGCACAGCGCCGTGCGCAATCGGTTGTCGACTACCTGATAGCCGGTGGTATCAAAACCGACCGCCTGGAAGCCAAAGGATATGGTAAAAGCGTTCCGAAAGTAATCAACAAAAAGATGGCGAAAAGTTACGATTTCCTGAAAGAAGGAGATGTCCTGACGGAAGAGTTTATTCTGACACTGACTCCTGAACAACAAGAAATTGCCGACCAGATTAACCGTCGGACTGAATTTAAAGTATTGAGAACAAACTACAATCTGTTTTAATCTATTCAGTACGACTTATCGTCTGTATTTCAGAAAAGGAGATTGGCCATTCTATCGCATTCATCAATGTTTCGAATGTGGCACGACGGTTGAACGATATATTTATACATTCGGAATAAATATCACAAACGGTCAAGGCAAGCAACATTTTCATATTATAATGTATGTTTTTTAAGGTCACAATGCTGACCAGCACCGAAACAGAACGAGCTGCTTCAAAATCCTGTTCGGTCAGTCCGCTCTTCTCTTTCAAAGATTGATAGTGGCGACTATCGGTAATAGAAAAATCGACTCCCATATCCGCCATAATATCCAATAACACCCGACATATCGCAATCCGCTCTGTTTCTTTAAATTCCATACTCACCCTCACAACCGGACTATTCCCCTTTATCCGACAATTATTAATAAAAAAGCGTGGGAACTGTTAATCTATTATTCGAAACTGAGGCATCGCCAAACACCTTTCGGACAAACAATAAACAACAGCCCACGCCCTATTCTATATACTTAGTATATATAACAAGGGTGAGCGCTTAGTTGTCTATTATCTTTGTCCGAAGTGAAAGTTGGCGATTTCCAGTTCCAAAGATAATATCTAAAACGCTTAACGTTATCAATACAAGAAACAGCCGAAACTCAACGGCTTGACTGTTTCATTCGTGTTGCAAAGATATACAAAAACAATGAAACCTATTGTTTGCAAAGAATTATTAACAAGAAAAACAGCTTCCTGATTAGATATATTTTTGTAAATTGCAAAAATTATAAAACTCAAATACCATGAATAAACTTTGCATCCTTTTCTGTATACTGATATCCGCCTGTACACATCAAAAAGATGTATCAATGTCGCTTGAAAATAATCCTGTAATAGAAAAAGGACAGCTACAATCTCTAAGTAAATCAGGATGGTATGTGCCCAACGGATTAGCAAATATCGATTCGGTTGTCTTATATAATAATCAGAAATCAGTACGACTATCAAATGCTCCCGAAGACACAGCAAAAATATCCCAAATATATTACTGGGTGAACACAAGCAGTATCGAAGGGAAAACTGTCCGTTTTTCCGGGAAATACAGATACAAAGGAGCCGATAGCACCCACATGTCCATCGGCATTCAAACAATGGATAAAAATAAAGGTCCGATTAGTACCAATACCGATATCGGGAAACATTCAGGAGATGCTGATTGGACTGATTTTACGGTAGAGGCTACCATGCCTACCTTAACAGAAGGTATAGCCTTTTTTGCCTATATAACCGGGAATAACGAATTTTGGCTAAGCGATTGTCAAGCGTACATAGACAATAAACCGTTGGACAAACTGACCAGCCAAGTATTCCCAGCTGAAAAAGATAACGAATTTGATAATGGCTCAAAAATCTCTCTACCTGCCCCGACACCCCAAATGTTTGAGAACTTGGAAATATTAGGTAAAGTTTGGGGTTTTCTGAAATATTACCACCCGGCTGTAACCAGGGGTAAATATAACTGGGATTACGAGTTATTCCGCATTATGCCCCAAATAGCCCAAGCTCCCGACAAAAAAACAAGAAATAATTTATTGAATAAATGGATTGACCAATTCGGAAAGATAAACAAATCTGCACCTTATATCATAGAGGATTCCAGTAAATATTCACGCATCATTGACTTAAACTGGATAAACAATCAAGAAATATTCGACAAAAAACTAATTTCTAAATTGAATAAAATCAAGGATGCAGAACGAAGTTTAAAATTCAACTACTATTACATACCTTATCAAACAGGTGGAAATATTTCCAGAACGCCGGAAAAAGCATATCCTTCCATTCAATGGAAAGACCAAGGGTTCCGTATTCTTACTTTATTCAGGTTCTGGAACGCAATGGAATATTGTTTTCCTTATCTGGAGATGACGGATAAACCCTGGAACACGCTATTGAAAGAATTTCTACCCAAATTCGTACAGCCGGAGAATAAAGGAAACTATGAATTAGCTATTAACGAGTTAGTTTCATGTATAAACGACTCACACGGCGGTGTAAGCACATCTTCTCAGGATTTGGCAAAAACCATTTTAGGAAGAAGATTCGCTCCCAACATCATAATCTCCACACTGACATTTTCCAAAAGTGGAGATATAGTAGTAGAAGAAGCCCGGACAACCGAACTGGAGAGGGGAGATATTATCCGCTCTATTGATGGAGAAAAAGTAGAAAAAATAATTCAAGACCTGAAACCTTTTGTACCCGCATCAAATCATGCTGTTCTGCTAAGAAATACTTTACCAGATTTATTACGTTCTGATTCCGGTTCTATGCTGGTTACTTGTATACGGGATGGTGAAGAGATAGAATTGAAACTGACAAATTTCGGACGAAACAGACGACACAAACCTCATCAATACAGCGAGGTGAAAAGTGTGGAAGAGTATAATCTGAAGGAAAAAAATATTGCCTACATAAATGTTGCAAATATGGATGGAAAAACAATTTCCGATATAATAACAAATAATAAAGAAGCAAAAGGTGTTATTCTGGATATGAGAAAATATCCGAAGATGGATGCCTATCAGACTTTATACTCGTTATTATGCCCTACCCCTCAGGAATTTATGTGGTTTGCCGCCAATGAAAGAAATGCTCCGGGAAATTACAAAATGCTTCCTCCGGCCGTATTTGGGACAAACAATCCGGATTATTTTAAAGGGAAAGTTGCCATTTTGGTTAATGAAGGTACACAAAGTCATGGAGAGTTTTCATCCATGGCTTACCGGAAAGCACCGCAAAGTGCTGTTATAGGAAGTACCACTGCCGGAGCGGATGGTAACTATAGCTATATATCCCTGCCTGGAAAGAAGCTGGTCACTTTTACAGCTCTTGGAGCCTACTATCCCAATTGGGAAATCTGCCAGCGTAAAGGTGTAAAAATCGATATTGAAGCCAGACCGACCAACGAAGAAATACGAAACGGACAAGATGTCTGGATTGAAAAAGCTATTCAATACATTTCGGAATAAAAAACAAAAGCGATGAGTAAAAAACACTCATCGCTTTTGTTTTTATATTTATCGAGATTTCTTATTTCTCAACAGTGAATTTATAAATACATTCACTGAAATATTTTTCACCCGGACGAAGAACAACGCTCGGGAAAGTAGGCTGATTAGGAGAATCCGGATAATGTTGTGTTTCCAGACACAAAGCACCACGATGCGGATAAATTGTTCCATGTTTGCCTTTATCACCGGCTTTATTCATTGCGTTACCTGCATAAAACTGAATACCCGGTTCGTTTGTATAAACTTCCAGACCTATTCCGCTCTTGGGAGATACCACCTTCGCAGCCAATGTCTTGATATCGCCGTTCGTATTCAATACCCAGTTATGGTCGTAGCCTGTTCCTCTTTCCAACTGAACAAAAGCATCATCGATATGTTCACCTACGGTAATCAACTGACGCAAATCCATCGGAGTACCTTCTACAGACTCTATTGCAGAAGTAGGAATCAGTGTTTCATCTACCGGCACATAAGTATCGGCATTAATCATGATCTTATGGTCCAGAATTTGTGAACCCGGAACACCGGAAAGGTTGAAATAGCTATGATTCGTCAAATTGACAACTGTCGGCTTATCCGTTGTTGCCTCATATTTAATATCAACGGCATTATCATCGGTCAATGTATAAGTCAGTTTGATATTCAGATTTCCCGGGAAACCGGCTTCGCCGTCCGGAGAAAGATAAGTTAATTCCAATGTCTGGTCGTTTACCTGTTTAGCATCCAATACGCGGGTATGATATCCTTCAGGTCCGCCATGCAGACAATGGCCGTTATTATTCTGAGGCAACTGGTACTCAACATCGTCAAGCGTAAACTTACCATTGGCAATACGATTACCGTAACGGCCGATAAACCCTCCGTAATTATTATCAGGATTATCTACGTACTGCTTTATGTTGTCATATCCCAAGACAACATCCGTCATTTTTCCGTTCTTATCCGGAACCATAACCGACACTAAGCGTCCTCCCCAATTAGTAACGCAAGCTTCCGCTCCGTTTTTGTTTTTCAACACATACAAGGCAGTGGGTTTCCCTTGAACTTCAGACACGAAATCCGCCTTCTTTAAGCCGGAAAGGGTAGCCCCTTCTTCTTTTTTTTCAGCGCATGACAACAACACACAGATTGCCATAACAGCCATACATAGTCTCTTCATTTGATACTAAAAATTAATGATTGTTTGATTTGGAGACAAATATACACTCTTTTATGAAAATAGCCACTATCCATACCTCATCTTTTAGTTGCTGTTGTTTTATACGAATCACTTTTGTACATTTGTATCCTGTTATATAAATAAAAATGAAACAATATTTAGAATTGCTCGAACGTGTACTCAGGGAAGGAGTAAAAAAAGAAGATCGCACAGGGACGGGTACTTTCAGCGTGTTCGGCCATCAAATGCGATTCAATCTGGAAGATGGTTTTCCGCTTCTCACCACCAAAAAACTACACCTGAAGTCCATCATATATGAGTTGTTATGGTTTCTGCAAGGAGACACCAATGTGAAATACTTGCAAGAACATGGCGTACGCATCTGGAACGAATGGGCTGACCCGGACGGGAATTTAGGACATATCTATGGTTATCAATGGCGTTCTTGGCCTGACTATAAAGGAGGTTCCATCGACCAGATTAGCGAAGTAGTAAACACAATCAAACACAACCCTGACTCGCGCCGTATTATTGTCAGCGCTTGGAATGTAGGTGATTTGGATAATATGAACCTGCCTCCTTGCCATGCTTTTTTCCAATTTTACGTCGCGAATGGACGTTTAAGCCTACAAATGTATCAACGTAGTGCCGATATATTTCTGGGCGTACCTTTCAACATAGCTTCCTACGCCTTGTTATTGCAAATGATGGCACAGGCAACAGGGCTTAAAGCCGGTGACTTTGTACATACTTTAGGGGATGCACACATTTACCTGAACCACCTTGAACAAGTGAAACTGCAATTAACGCGTGAGCCGCGTGCACTTCCGAAAATGGAAATAAATCCGGAAGTAAAAAGCATTTTCGATTTCCGGTACGAGGATTTCACTCTGACGGGATACGACCCTCACCCTCATATCAAAGGGGAAGTAGCCGTATAACGATAATTTTATTTGATTTTAGAAACAGCAAGTTCTTTTAAATTGATAAGTTTATGAGTACAATTTCGATTGTTGCAGCCATTGCAGATAATAATGCAATCGGCAAGGACAGACAGTTGCTTTGGCGTATGCCGGCAGACATGAAGCGTTTTAAAGACCTGACAACAGGGCACGCCGTTATAATGGGACGTAAAACATTCGAATCTTTGCCAAAAGGAGGACTTCCCAATCGTAAAAATATCGTATTAACAACTTTGCCGGAAGCCGGTTTTGTGAATTGTTTTGCCTGCGAGTCCATGCACGATGCGTTAGATATTTGTGAAAAGGAAGAAGACATCTTCATCATTGGAGGTTCCTTGGTCTACAGACAGGGATTGGGTATAGCAGACAAAATGTATCTGACCCGCATACATGGCGAGTTTCCGGATGCCGATGCTTTTTTTCCGATTGTCAACTGGGACTTATGGGAAGAAGTAGAACATCAGGATTTTCCGGCTGACGAGAAAAATCCGTATCCGTACACATTCCTGACTTTTGTACGTAAAAAATAAAATTACTCCTATTTAACAGTAATTTTACAAGTTTTTGCTCTTTCTTTGTATCTATATGCTAAAGGATGTTTGTTTAACATGTAAACACATATAAATATGAAGATAAGAGCATTTATTATTTTAGCCCTGATTGCATGCGGGATACTGGCAACAGCCTTTTTCGTTCGGGCAAATCATACTTCCGTTGACGAAAAAGCAATAACGGAAGCTATCAAAACTCAAAATACGCCACAACTGATTCAAGCACTCATCACAAAGATGAAAAATCAATTGGAGAAAGATTCCGAGACTTTCCCTGAACTGATAAAAGAAGTCGAAGTCTATACCACACAATGTACTGATTCTGCTTCCGTTGCCATATTGCACTCTATGATTGCAGAAATGTACAAGAGTTACTATATACAAAATCGCTGGGATATAGATGCCCGGACGAATCTGAGTGACTACATCCCCGAAGATATCCGCGAATGGACAAGTAATCTGTTTACGAATAAAATCAGAGAAGAACTGGCCGCTTCCCTTCAACCGGCACATTTACTGCAACAAACACCGGTCAGTAAATTTAATCTCATTTTGAAAAAAGGGAAAGATTCCCCCGAACTTCGTCCTACTTTATATGATTTTCTCGCCTTCCGGGCTATCGATATACAACCGTCTGAAAGTTGGTACAACGATTTGTTGGCATTTCGCCGGACTCAGCCGGACAAAAAAATATTGCTGTTCGACGAACTGGATTATCTGAATTATAAATATATGGACTTAAAATACGATCCTACAAAAAAAGAGACAGCCTTAGACAGTCTTTATCGCCTCTACGGACAAGAGCCTTATGGAGCTGCTATTAGGATTGCACAGTTTAATCTGCTTGAAAGACAGCGTTACATGGGAGATTTGGCTTATCAGGATTCCATGAAAACGGTCATTTATACATTTTGCAAAGAAAATATCGCCCGCTACCCGAATTACGAACGTATCAATATCCTGAAAAACAAAATACAGGAAATGGAACGTCCGGTTTTAAACATACAACAATACAACCAGAATGTATATCCGGGAAAAGCACTCACATTTGTACTCAAATATACCAACACCCCTAAACTGACTGTACGCATTTATGAGAGTCTCCGTCAACCGGAACTTGCATGGAAAAGATTTTATAAACAAACAGAACAAAAACGAGGCAAACTGCTGAATGAATACACTTTCAATTTGAACCTGAAAAACAGTTATCTGGAAGGAGATACGACATTATCCATTCCAATGGATAAGTTAGGTTTGTACGAATTCGTAATAGATGCACCGGGTAAAGGAGTAACTGCAAATGCATGCTTCAGTGTAAGTCGTCTGGCAGCCCTCACCCGTAATCAGGCAAACCAGACGGAAGTCCTTGTAACCGACCTGGAAAGCGGGAAACCTATAGAAGGAGCCACTGTACTCTGTTACCAGACCAATATGAAGAATGGTAATCCGGAAAAAAGTGGCCAAGTAAAAACAGACAAAGACGGAATTGCCGTCTTGCCATCCAAACAGAAAATAGATTTAATTCGTCCAATCTTCCGTGAGGACACAATGGCCGTTGCCACAAATGTTTATCCATACGGTACTTTCCGGCCAAGAAATGAGAATGATAATGTCGAACTTTCAATCTTTACCGACCGGGGGATTTACCGGCCGGGACAAACCTTGTTTTTCAAAGGAATTGCATATGTAAAAGAGACAGACAATCCGCATGTAGTAGCCAATCGCTCTTATACAGTGGTTTTCAGGGATGCCAACAACAAAGAAATAGCCTCGAAAAAATTAACGACCGACAAGTTCGGTTCATTCAACGGGGAATTTACTATTCCTCGGCAGACACTGAGTGGAAATTTTAGCCTTTCATCAGAAAAGGCAAATGTTTATGTAAGAGTGGAAGAATACAAGCGTCCTACATTCAAAGTGAATATTCTCCCGGTCAAAGGAGAAGTTTCATTTGGACAACCGGTTCGGATAGAAGGAACGGCACAAACATTCTCAGGAGTTCCTCTACAAACAGGTGAAGTAAAATGGCAAATCACTCGTCGCCCGTTCTGGATGCGTATCTATATGCCCAACCCGTTCGATTTCACTAACGAACAAGTAGCCAGCGGAACAGCCAATGTGGATGAAAAAGGTAACTTCAACCTGTCATTTATACCGGAACGAACTGCCGGTATCAGTACGCATTCGGTTTTCCAAAGTTATGAAGTAACCGCGACATTGACTGACAGTAAGGGAGAAACACAGGAGGCTCATTATACTTTCTCTGTCGGAGATTCCGGTATCTTATTAACGATTGACCTGAAAAAACAAGAGATGGAACGTGATTCCGCACAAGTAAACATAATAGCCTTTACCATAAATGGAGAAAAAGCAGAGGCAAACGGCACCTATACAATTTACTCGCTGGAAGACAATGCTTCGGGAAAGGATATTTATGGTATCGATAAATATAAAATAAACAAGCAAGTTGCCACTGGTGATTTTACCACGCAACAACCTGTAACCTCTTCCGTATTCAAGGATTTGCCTTCCGGCCGGTATCGCATGGAAGTCAAAGCCAGCGACCGGAACGGAAAACAGGTTTCCACAGAACGAGACTTTATCCTCTACGACCGCAAAGACAAACGCCCACCGGTATTTATGCATACTTGGTTGCTTGAGAACCAAACCACTTGTTTACCCGGAGAAGAAGCCGAATTTGTATTCGGAACCTCCGATAAACAAACATATATTTTGTATGAAATATTCAACAGCGAAGGAAAATGTACCGAGCGCAGATACATACACTTGAACAATGAGAACAAGACTTTCCGTATTCCGTTTAGAGAAGAGTCCGGAAATGGTTTTACCGTATCCTTTACTTTTGTAAAAGACGGAAAAATGTATGTGACGCAAGTTCCGGTAAAACGTCGCCAACCCAATCGTACACTGACGATTCGGCCGGAGACATTCCGTGACCATTTATTGCCGGGAAGCAAAGAAAACTGGACATTCAGAATTACCGATGCAGACTCAACCATTGTTTCCGCCGAAGTTTTAGCCAGCATGTACGACGCATCATTGGACAAACTCCAACCATTTAGCTGGTTTTTTGCTCCTAAACGATATATCAATCTGCCGGCCCCCCGATTCACAGAAGGAAGTGCCTTCAATTATAATGGTATATATGAAAGCGCAAAACTCAAAGAATTACCGGTTTTACAATATAAATATGACCAGATTAACTGGCAAAATGTTTTATCATTAGGACTTCATTATGGAGGAAGCAACCCAGTTTATATGAGGAATGCAGGAGTCATGAAATCACAAGCTGTCGGTGCAGCCGATATGATTATGGAAGACCATGCTGTCTTGGCAGAAAACGTAGTTACTTCCACAGAGGAAGCTGCCCCGATTCCCGCGGAGGCAGAAGCTCAAAACACCTTTGAGCAGGAGGCCGCCAACTTGCAACTTCGTGAAAACTTTGCTGAAACAGCCTTCTTCTATCCTACTTTAGTAACAGATACGGAAGGGGATGTTGCTTTCAGCTTCACAATGCCGGAAAGCAACACAACTTGGAAATTACAACTCCTGGCACAAACGGAAGACTTGAAATATGGTATTTTATCAAAGGAAATCGTGACCAGCAAACCGTTGATGGTCCTCCCGAACCTGCCCCGTTTCCTGCGCGAAGGCGATGAAGTTACTATTTCCACTCAAATCATCAATCAATCAGATGATGTAACGGAAGGACGTGCCCGTCTGGAATTATTCAATCCCAACGATGAACAGCCAGTTGTATGCCTCACCAAATCACAAAAGCCTTTTGCTTTGGAGGCCAACAGTACCACTACAGTCAGCTGGTCACTGACAGTTCCGAATATTCCGGAAGGATTAGTCGGTTGCCGGATTGTTGCCGAATCCGAAAAAGGTAGCGACGGTGAACAATCTCTCATTCCGGTTCTTTCCAATCAAATATTAATTACGGAAAGCACTCCGTTCTATCTGTTCGATAAAAACGAACAAACCATTCAGCTTAAGAAAGGGAGCAAACCGTTCCGTATCACATTAGAAATGACTGCCAATCCGATTTGGTATGCCGTACAAGCATTACCAACAGTCAATCAACCGGACAACGACAATATAATCTCCTGGTTTGCTGCTTACTACAGCAATACACTGGCCAGCTATATAGCAAAAGCCAATCCGCGTATTCAGCAGATTATCAGTCAGTGGAAAGCACAGGGAGGAACCGCTTCCACACTCTATTCAAACCTTCAAAAAAATGAAGAACTTAAGAATATCCTGTTGCAGGAAACACCTTGGGTATTGGCTGCCGACAACGAAACAGAACAGAAACAACGCCTGTCCCTTCTTTTCGACTTAAACCGTGCTTCACAGTTACGGGAGACAGCTTTACAACAATTGCTCAGTCAACAAAAAGAAGACGGTGGATGGGGCTGGTTCAAAGGGATGTATTCCAGCCGGGAAATCACCACTTATATTTTGAAAGGAATGAGCCAACTGACCCAATTAGGAGCTATCCAATATAATCAACAGGAAAAGGAAATGCAGATGAAAGCACTCAATTTCCTGGATAAACAAATACAACAGGATTATGAATCTTTGCAGAAGAATAAGAATTACCTTACAAAATATGTACTTGAACCGCAAATTATCGATTACCTGTTTACCCGTAGTGCTTATCGTGATATTCCGGAGTTGGGCAGTGCACGTGAAGCCATCCGTTTCTTTACGGCCAACGCAGAAAAGAACTGGGATAAATTCTCTTTATACGGTAGAGGAGAAGTGGCTATGCTTATGTACCGGAACGGTAAAAAAGAAGTCACCAATTCCATCCTGGCTTGGTTGCGCAAAACGGCTACAACCTCACCAGAAAAAGGAATGTATTGGGCAAACAATAGAAGAGATAACGGCTTCTTCCTTTCGCCTATCGACACACATTGCCTGTTAATGTCCGTCTTCCAGGAAATATCGCCTAACCAGAAAGAAACAGAACGCATGAAGCAGTGGCTTCTTAATCAGAAACAAACCCAAAATTGGGAGTCGGTTCCGGCCACAGTAAATGCGATTTATGCCTTACTGTTGACAGGCAACGACTGGCTGAACAGCAACAACACCTGTACAGTTCAATGGGGCAAGCAGACATATAGTACTTCTCAAAGCGAAACAGCTACCGGATACCTGAAAGTAGCTTTATCGGACGAAAAAGAAATCGCTTCCGGAGGAAACACTCTTTCCATCCGAAAAGAAGATTCCGCACCTGCATGGGGAGCTGTTTACGAACAATACTTCGAGAACATCAATCAGGTAAAAAAACAAAAAGGAATATTAAATGTTGAAAAAAAATTATTTATCGAAACGAATAATGGAACCGAACGGCAATTGCGTCCGGTAACACAGGAACAGCCGCTAAAAGTAGGAGACAAAGTGATTGTTCGACTGACTATCCGCACAGACCGCGAAATGGATTATGTATTCCTGAAAGACCTGCGCGCAGGCTGTTTTGAAACGGCCAGCCAACTTTCCGGCTCCAATTACAGAGACGGTGTTTGGTACTATCAGTCACCTACGGATATTTCGGAAAACTTCTTCTTTACCCGCCTTCCCAAAGGGACTTACGTACTGGAATATGCGGTTTACGCTTCCCGTACCGGACAGTATGTGGGAGGCATCAGCACCATTCAATGTCTGTATGCACCGGAGTTTGTTTCTCATACGGAAGGTAATGAGGTGGAAGTCAAATAAAAAATGCTTATATTTGTGGCATATAAACAATAGCTAAATAAAAGAAAGATGAAACAGATTATTTTTATTTTTATGGCAATCCTGCTGGCTACAGGAATGGCTTCGGCCGAGAAGAAGGCTGTTATTTCAGCAAAAGAAACGTCTTACGACTTTGGCACAATCAAAGAAGCAGACGGGAAAGTATCGCACACATTTAAAATAGAAAACACCGGAGATAAACCTCTGGTTATAACCCGCGTAATTGCTTCTTGCGGTTGTACAACTCCGGAATGGACTAAAGAACCGATTGCCCCTGGGAAAACAGGAGAGATTACAATCACTTACAATCCCAAAGGCCGTGTCGCCCCATTTACCAAAACAGTATCCGTATATAGTAATGGGAAAGTCGGAAGCTTCATCCTTACTATCCGGGGAGTAGTTGAAGAATAACGACAAAGAGAAACAAGCAAAATATGCTGAATAACAAAAGACTGTTCCTTATTCTGGTCGGTGTATTGTTCATAGCGTACAATATACCGGCACAGAATAATGCACAGATAAGCGCCGACGAACTAACTTATAATTTCGGGAATATCGGTGAAGCCGACGGATTGGCCAGCCATGTATTCAAAATCAAAAACACTGGTGAAGGTCCGCTCGTCATCACGCGGATTACAGCATCATGCGGTTGTACGCAACCGGAATGGACAAAAGAGCCTATCGCTCCGGGAAAAACCGGCGATGTCAAAGTAACATACAACCCTAAAGGCCGCCCGGGTCCGTTCTACAAAACCATTTCAATCTATAGCAACGGGAAAAAAGGAAGTTATACGCTTGCCATCAAAGGCAATGTAACCCCCAAGATACTACAACCTGTCATTCTTTATCCTTATAATATCGGCGAACTGAAAATGCAGACAAAAAAAGTACTGTTCAACAGCATCCGCCCGGAAGAAACATCAGGCGAAAAGATTAGTGTAATCAACGAAGGAAAAACATCTCTCACAATACATTTGGGCAAAGCACCCCACTATCTGACAGCAAATGCCCTGCCCACAAAACTGGAACCGGGAGAAACCGGAGAAATCACTCTTTTGATGAATGCCAAAGAGGCTAAAAGAAAAGGGCGGATTACGACAGAAATACCTATCACAATCGAACAGATTGGGGATAAGAACGACAAGACTGACAAAATCTATGTTGCCGCCAATATTATTGACGACTTCAGCAAGCTGTCCGCTTCAGACAAAGCCAAAGCCCCGGTTGCACAACTGTCCGGCACCTTGCTGGAGTTCGGCAAACTACCGACCAAAGGAAACTTTATTCCTTTGATTGGAGGGAAAGTAAGCGGAACAATCGAGGTAACCAACTCCGGGAAGTCGCCACTCCTCATCTACAGTGTAACCTGCGATGATGAACGGATAGATATTTCAGGAGGCAAAAGGGAAATAAAACCAGGCACAACCGCCACTTTCAAAGTAAGCGTACGCCCCAAAGAAATAAAAGCAAAACTGGAAGCACTCATCAATATCGTATGCAACGACCCTGACGGTCCCATACGTTTTGTTAAAGTGACAGCAGAGAAATAATATCCCAATTCAACAATATGTCAATGCACCAATAAGAGGGAAACTTTTCCGGAATTGGCACATTGGCATATTAATTTATTAAACAACTATTAATATGGAACATCCCGAGAACGACGACCTGTATAAAGGATTAAAGGTAAACAAGGGAGTAGCAGATGTACCGACCGTTAATCCATACCTAAAGAAACGTCTTCAACGTAAAGAATATACTCCGGCCGAATTTGTAGAAGGTATCCTGAAAGGAAACATCACAATCCTCAGCCAGGCTGTAACGCTGGTAGAAAGTGCCAAATATGAACACCAACAAGTCGCACAAGAGATTATAGAGAAATGCCTCCCACATGCCGGCAAGTCGGTTCGTATCGGTATTACCGGCGTCCCGGGTGCCGGGAAAAGTACTTCTATCGACGTATTCGGCATGCACTTGATAGGCAAAGGACGGAAATTAGCAGTTCTGGCTATCGACCCCAGCAGCGAACGCTCGAAAGGAAGTATTCTGGGAGATAAAACCCGCATGGAAGCATTGTCACGCGAGAAAAACGCATTCATCCGCCCTTCGCCTTCTGCTGGTTCTTTGGGAGGAGTTGCACGCAAAACACGTGAAACCATCGTCCTTTGTGAAGCAGCCGGTTTCGATACCGTTTTTGTAGAAACAGTAGGTGTCGGACAAAGTGAGACAGCCGTCCACTCAATGGTCGACTTTTTCCTGCTAATCCAATTGGCCGGCACAGGAGACGAGCTTCAGGGCATCAAACGCGGTATCATGGAAATGGCCGACGGCATTATCATCAATAAAGCCGATGGCGACAATATAGACAAGGCAAATCTGGCGGCAGCACAGTTCCGGAATGCCCTCCATCTGTTCCCGCCTTCCGAGTCCGGCTGGTTCCCGAAAGTCCTGACATATTCAGGATATTATAATCTGGGTATTAAAGAAATCTGGGAAATGATCGGCAAATATATGGAGTTCACAAAAAAGAACGGATACTTCAACCACAAACGAAACGAACAGGCTAAATACTGGATGTATGAAAGTATTAACGACACACTCCGGGAAAAGTTCTATCACAATCCGGCTGTCGAGAACAGGTTGGGTATTACCGAACAGCAGGTGCTGAACAACGAAATCAGTTCGTTTGTCGCCGCCAAAAGGATGATGGATTTATTCTTAGCCGACATTTCCGGCAAGTAAACCGGTAAAACATAAATAACTTCAAACAATCAGAATGCAGAGATGAATAAATCGGGCGTCATACTTTTGGCAATGGCAAGCAGTCTCTTTCTCAATGCCTCGATAAGCGTCGGGGATAATCCTCCCGCAAAAGAATGGGAGGCATTTGGCGACAGAGCATTTGAAAAAGGATTTGCCCTGACGCCCTTGGACCCGCAAATCGTACAGCAAAACGGAGGCTTCGAGAAAACCTGTGTGGATACCCTTTATTTCAAAAAAACGGGCACAATTCCAATCTGGAAAATGGCCCAATGGTACAGCAAGTACGACTTGGGACATACGCTTCCCGAAAAAGACGAGATTGGGAACATCACATATGCCAATCCGGGGAAAAAAGTAATTTGGAACCCGGACGGCAGTCTACACTTGGAACTGAATGCCAGCCAGGAATATGAAAAGCCGCGAAAAGCCAACGAAGCATGGCCACATCTCCTGATAGAACAGGATTTCATCCGTCATCCCAATATCGGGAAAGCCCGCCAACTGATGTTCTCTATCGAACTCAAATTAGAGAAATGCGAAAGGAAAATGCCGGACAGTGAATACAATCCGGAAATACATACAGCCCAATCGCCTTTCTATTTCGTTCTAAAGAATGCAAATCCCCAATCGAAAGATTTTAACTCTTTTATTTGGCTGGGTATTCCCTCTTTTGACTATCGATACCCGCAAATGAACAACACGTCCACTATTTCCTGGGATTTGGGAACCTCTACCTATATTTATAACGTACCTCAACTGCCCGTCTGGGGGAATATCTCGTTTGAAGACAAACAATGGCATCAGGCAAAAACGGATGTATTGCCTTTGATAAAAGAAGCGATTGAGAAAATGAGAGCAAAAGGATATTTTAAAGATACAGCTTGGGATGATTTGGAGATTTGCGGCATGAACTTCGGCTGGGAAATACCCGGTACATTCGACGCAGCCATAAGCGTGAAGAACCTGAGCTTAAAAGTTCTTGACAACTAAAAAGCCAACTAATACACAAAGGCTTAGTTGGCTTTTCCTGATAAAGTATATCCTTTCAAATAGATGAAATACGCAACGTATCCAGCAAATCGCGATTGATAGGCTTATCATTCTTGATTGCTTTGGAGAAAGGCACATACACTATTTCATCGTTCTGAATACCCATCATCACATTCCGCTGGTCATCCAGCAAAGCATCGATGGCAGCCACTCCCATACGGGTAGCCAGAATACGGTCTTGTGCCGTAGGAGAACCTCCGCGCTGTAAATGTCCAAGGATAGATACGCGCACGTCAAACTGCGGATATTCACGTTTTACACGTTCGGCAACACCCATCGCACCACCCGTCACTTCACTTTCGGCAACCAGTACGATACTACTGTTCTTCGATTTACGGAAACCCGTCTCAATCATTTCGGCCAGTTGGTCTTTCTCCATCGAGATTTCCGGAATAATAGCTGCTTCGGCTCCCGATGCGATTGCACCGTTCAAAGCGAGGAAACCGGCGTCACGTCCCATCACTTCGATAAAGAACAAACGGTCGTGGGAAGTAGCCGTATCACGAATCTTGTCCACGCATTCCATGATGGTATTCAAAGCCGTATCATACCCGATTGTCACATCTGTTCCGAACAAGTCATTGTCTATTGTACCGGGAAGACCGACTATAGGATAATTAAACTCTTGAGCGAAAATACGGGCACCGGTTAAGGTCCCGTCACCGCCGACTGCCACCAGCGCGTCGATACCATGTTCCATAAGCTTGTCATAAGCTTGTTTTCGTCCTTCGGGGGTTTTAAATTCCGCACAACGGGCCGTTTTCAATATCGTACCGCCACGTTGGATAATATTACTTACATTCTGGGTTCTGAAATCTTCTATTTCATCAGTTATCAGTCCCTTATATCCACGGTAAATACCCTTCACGGACATTCCGTTATAAATTGCAGAACGGGTCACTGCACGAATGGCAGCGTTCATTCCGGGAGCATCACCTCCGGATGTTAAAATGCCAATACACTTAACTGCAGACATAGAGCGTCTTTTTTTTAATATTCGCGGCAAAAGTAATAATTATTTGCCAAGAATATGCCTTTTTTATCAAACTTCACGCAATCTTAACAGCCTATATCAACGTCCGGCATTCAATTCTCGAATACGTACAGCCACCTCTTCCATCAGCCATTTAGGGGTGGAAGTGGCCCCGCATACGCCTACGCTGTTCACTCCGGGCGGCAAAGGTTCCGTTATTTCCTTTGCTTCCGATATAAAAAGAGTATTCGGATTCGCTTTCCGGCATTCTTCGAGCAACATTTTCCCGTTCGAACTTTTCTTTCCGGCCACAAAATATATCCGGTCATGCTTTGAGGCAAAAGCCTGAATATTCGGCAACCGGTTGGCTACCTGGCGGCAGATTGTGTCGAAATATTCAAACGTTACGTTATCCGCAATGCGGCGTTGTATTTCAGCTACGACCTCCCGAAAACCATCCAGCGACTTGGTGGTTTGCGAGAACAGGCAAATATTCCGGGAAAAATCCAGCTTCTCCAAGTCCTGTATCTTTTCGATAACGATTGCCGTTCCTTCCGTTTGTCCGACTAAGCCGTTTACTTCAGCATGCCCTTTTTTCCCATATATCACAACTTGGGTATTATCACCTCGTGTCGCTTCGTAGCACTTGTGTATTTTACGTTGCAACTGGAGTACGACGGGACAGGTCGCATCGACAATCATGATATTGTTCCGCCGGGCTATTTCATAAGTAGAGGGAGGTTCACCGTGGGCACGAAGCAATACTTTTTTCCCTTTCAGCCTCTCAAACTCTTTATGCCCGATAGTACGCAATCCGGAGGCTTCGAGCCGCTCCACCTCCAGGCTGTTGTGCACAATATCACCCAGGCAATAAAGCGTATCCGTATTTTTTAGTTCACGTTCGGCACTCTCGATAGCGGTCACGACTCCGAAACAGAAACCGGAGCTTTTATCTATTTCTACTTCTATCATTGTATTTTTCCAATAACCACTCTTTTTGTTCGGCAATCGTCATCCGGGAGTTATCCAATTCCAACGCATCGTCCGCTTTCCGGAGCGGGCTTTCTTTGCGGGTCATATCAATATGGTCGCGCATCTTTACATTTTCCAGCACGTCATCGAAAGAGGCCGTCTCGCCTTTGGCTTTCAGCTCATCCAAGCGCCTCTTGGCACGTACTTCAGGACTTGCCGTCACATATATCTTCAGTTCGGCATCCGGGAAAACAACCGTTCCGATATCCCGTCCGTCCATGACTATTCCTTTCGCCTTTCCCATCTCCTGCTGTTTGGCTACCATGGCGCGGCGGACAAACCCCAAGGCGGCAACCGGGCTTACCAGGTTGGCCACCTCCATTCCCCGAATTTCTTTTTCCACATTCACACCGTTCAGGTAAGTGTCCGGCCGGCCGGTCTCTGGATTAAAACGGAAAGAAATCTCGATATCGGCAATAGCTGCCTGCAACTTCGCTTCGTCAATTTGCCCGTCTGCAAAAAATCCATGTTGAATACTATATAAGGTAACGGCACGATACATAGCGCCCGTATCTATATATGTATACCCCAATTCCTTTGCCAAATCCTTTGCCATCGTGCTTTTGCCGGTAGAGGATACTCCGTCTATCGCGATTATAATCTTTTTTGTTTTCATCAGGTTTTCCATTCCTATAATATATATATGTTTCCGCAAAGATACGACAGATTACTATCTTCTTCTCTTTTCATTACTATCTTTTAAGGTTTTCGTCGGTATAAAGTAAGGCTTTCGTCGTATCCCATTAGTTGTTCGCCAGCAAGCGAACGACCGTTCGCCAACCAGCGGACAATCGTTCGTCAATTGGCGGACGATCGTTCACCAATTGGCGAACAACTAATAGAACGCACTCTATCGGCTAAAAGATAATAGGGAAAAGGATAAAAGATAGGATGAAAAAAGAGAACGATTAGAAATCGCCGATTGTAGTGGAGACGCTCATCATAAAAGATAATGCAGAAGGATGATATTTAGCGACCGATACACCCACATCAAACATTTTAATCTTTACGCCTGCACCGCCGGAGAAACCGGAAAGGGCGTTTCCACCCTGCAATTTCATATCCAGGGATGTTTTAGGATTGTAGCCCACGCCGACCCAGAAGTTTTCGGAAGGGACAAAATCGATGCCAATAACAAAATGCTTGATAAACGCTTGGAAAAAGCTGTCACCATCATACTCCTTATCGGTATCGTCTATATAATTAAATTTCCAGCGGTTCAGGTACATGGCCGTCAGCGACAAGCGGATTGGCGCATGTGCCATCCGTTTTGTGATGCCCATCTGTATGTCCCAAGGCATTTTCTGCCGCTCATCTTCATAAGCAGTCAGCTGCGCCCCGATATTTTTAAAAGCGAATCCGAAAGAGAACTCTTTTTCCGAATCATAATAGCTTAGTCCGGCATCGACAGCCAAGCCGACGGACGAATAGATATCCATATTCGAATACAGGAATTTCAGGGAAGCTCCGCCCCGCCACTTCGTAGAAAGGTCGTAAGAGAAAAAGCCGCTCATCTGAATATCCTTCGCGGAAATATCCCCGATAGACACCTGCTCCGGCGTCATCCCCTTTATTTTACCGTTACTAAAAAAGACAGCTCCGACACCCCAAGCCCCTTTTTCCTTGAATGCTTTAGTAAAAAGAGCACTTCCCACATTGATGTCGGCTATGTAATTCATATAATTCAGATTGACCATTCCATCCATTTCCGCTCCCAACAAGGCCGGATTATGAAAAATCAGGGAAGGATCTCTTTCCACCAATGAGACAGAGTGCCCGCCCAAGGCATTCGCACGGGCCGACGACGGGTAACGCAAAAACGTGAAAACCTCCTCCCCGCTTTGCCCTACAGCCGTTTGCAAAAAGGAACAAAAGAATAGTACAAGTATAATATTTCTCATATATGTCATCAAAATGCCTACAAAGATAAATAAAAACCGGAACGAGACGTTCCAATTACAGAAACGGAAAAAACACAGAAAAGGTATATGAAGACGATTATTTTTATTCGGCATCAAAAAAAAATTAAAAATGCAATAGTATTTCGCATGATACATCGTAATATTGAAAATAATTCATACTTTTGCGCTATTGAAAGACACATTTTTATAAACAAATAAGTATATGGAAGTTAAGAAATCACCAAAAGCGGACCTGGAAAGAGGTAAGTCGATGAGTATCCTGATGGGTATGATTGTCGGACTTGCAGTCCTGTTCGTAGGCTTCGAATGGAGCAACCGCGATATCGAAATCGCCACAGACCAAGGCGTGGGCGATATTCTCGTGGAAGATGAGATTGAAATCACGAGGCCGGAGGAACAAACCCCTCCACCTCCATTACCAGCTCCTCCACCAGTAGCTGAAGTTTTAACCGTTGTTGAAGATGACGTCGAGTTGGATGATGTCGATATCGCATCGTCCGAAGACGATGCGAGAGCTGCACAGGTAGACACCTATGTACCGCCTGCAGTAGTCGAAGAAGAAGAAGAGTCTGCAGATCATATTTTTCAAATCGTGGAGAAAATGCCTGAATTTCCGGGCGGAGCGGCTGCGTTGACGAAATATCTGAATAAAAACACCAACTATCCGATTATCGCTCAGGAAAATGGTATACACGGTCGTGTAACTGTTGGATTCGTTGTAAACACAGACGGTTCTATCGTGGACATTAAAGTTATACGCGGTGTAGACCCATCACTAGACAAAGAGGCTCTTCGTGTAGTCAGCACGATGCCGAAATGGACACCGGGAGAACAAAGAGGTAAACCCGTACGTGTTAGTTTCTCAGTGCCTGTAGTATTCAGACTACAATAATAATATATAAATATGAATGAAGAGGCTGCTGTTAGACCGCAGCCTCTTCTGTTTTATCCCATTTATAATAAACCGATGTATGTTTACTTTCAATGACGTTCTACGGAAAATAGAGAATGAAATTGCCGAACTTCAGTACCCCTATCCTCCAAAAAGTTTGTACGAACCTATAAAATATATCCTGTCGTTAGGAGGAAAACGTATTCGTCCGGCACTGGTATTAATGGCCTGCAATTTGTATAAAGAAAATATTGAAAACGCATTGAGACCGGCAATAGGGCTGGAAGTTTTTCATAATTTCACCTTATTGCACGACGATTTGATGGACGAAGCCGACAAAAGAAGAAATAAACCGACTGTCCATAAAGTGTGGAATGCCAATGCAGCCATTCTTTCCGGCGATGCCATGATGATTACAGCCTACCAGCTAATCGGCGAAACAGAGCCAGCCCACTTGAAAGAAGTCTTAAATATATTTACCGCCACAGCCCTTGAGATTTGCGGAGGCCAGCAATATGACATGGAATTTGAATCACGCACGGATGTTACGGAAGATGAATACATAGAAATGATTCGGCTGAAAACAGCCGTGTTACTGGCCTGCGCTTTGAAAATGGGAGCTATATTGGGAGGCGCCTCCCATGCGGATGCGGAACATTTGTACCAGTTCGGCATCAACATAGGTTTGGCATTCCAACTACAAGACGACCTGTTGGATGTGTATGGCAACATCGCGACCTTTGGCAAAAACATCGGTGGCGACATTTTGTGTAACAAGAAAACATTCATGCTGATTAATGCTTTACGCTTGGCAAATCCGGAACAGAAAAAAGAGCTAAACGACTGGATGAGTAGAACGTCTTTTAGTCCGATAGAAAAAATCAATGCCATTACAGCTATCTACAATCAATTAGATTTAAAAAGACTATCGGAACAAAAAATACAAACATACAACAAACAAGCAATAGCTTATCTAGATGCACTAAGCGTAGCTCCTGAAAAATTGACAATCTTAAAAGAAGTTTGTGCCCATTTAATGAACCGACAATATTAATATGAAATTAATAGACACACACTGCCATATCTATCTGGATGATTTTGATCCGGAACAGGATGAGTTAATCGTTGCAGCTCAAAAATCCGGCATCGATACGTTACTCCTTCCTAATGTAGATTTGTCGACCGTGGAACGCATGCATGTCCTTTGTGACCGTTATCCTGATTTTGCTTTTCCAATGATGGGTCTTCACCCCACAAGTGTGGATGCCAACTATTCCGAAAATCTTCGTCAAATAGAAGCCCATATAAGTAAGCGCCCCTACTATGGCATAGGAGAAATCGGAATTGACTTATACTGGGACAAGACTTATCTCAAAGAACAAAAAATTGTTTTTGAAGAACAATTACGTTGGAGCATAGAACTGGATCTCCCTGTAGCCATCCATACCCGTGATGCCTACCCGGAAGTATTGGATTCCATCTACAAGATAGATGCAGAGAAACTGAAAGGAGTATTTCATAGTTTCACCGGAACAGGAGAAGAGTTGGAGGAAATAAAGAAATTATCCAATTTTAAAATAGGAATTAACGGAGTAATTACATTTAAGAACTCCAAATTATCCGAAATACTCCAGCAAACCAGTATCAATCAGATAGTTCTGGAGACCGATGCCCCATATTTGGCCCCGGTTCCCTACAGAGGTAAAAGAAATGAACCTGTCTACATCTGGAGGACGGCAGAGAAAATTGCAGACATTTACAAATTGACACTTGAGGAAACTGTATATATTACAAGAAAGAACGCCTTGAAATTGTTCAAAATTGCGAATAAAACGATATAGTCGTAAAATTCACATGTATTGAAAATTTATTCCGCCAGATATTGTGCATATATCAACCAAAAACTATAGATTTGTGCACTGAAACGTTTGTATATGCGATTTTTTTCGTATTTTGCACCCGTTTTAGAAGAGACAAGGGGTGATTCTGGAGAGATGCTCGAGTGGTTGAAGAGGCACGCCTGGAAAGCGTGTAAACCCCTAAAGGGTTTCGCGGGTTCGAATCCCGCTCTCTCCGCTTAGAAATACCATGATTATTAATTATTAAATATAAAAACAAAAACAAATAAGAGAATTATTAATCTTAAAAATTAAACACACAATGAAAAAGTATTTTGCAAAAACGTTCATGGGATTATGTGCCCTTGGAATCTCTACTGTAGCATTCGCACAGGAAGCAGCTGGAGCAGCCGGTCAGGTTGTAGAAAGCGGTATGTACCAAGCTTTGAAAACGAAGTTTATCGAAGGTGGTGCAAACTTCATGAGTTTGGTTGCTATCGCATTGATTTTAGGTTTGGCTTTTTGTCTCGAAAGAATTATCTATCTTAACTTAGCTGAAACAGATTCCAGCAAACTTTTGAAAGGCATTGAAGATGCATTGGATAAAGGTGACGTTGAAGGTGCAAAAGCTATTGCCCGCGACACAAGAGGTCCTATTGCTTCTATTGCTTATCAAGGTCTGATGAGAATTGATCAAGGTATCGATGTTGTTGAAAAATCAATTATTTCTTACGGTGGTGTTCAAGGTGGTCTTTTGGAAAAGAATATGTCTTGGATTACATTGTTTATTGCAATGGCACCGTCATTAGGATTCTTGGGAACTGTAGTAGGTATGGTTATGGCATTCGATAAAATCGAACAAGTTGGTGATATCAGCCCGACGGTTGTAGCAGGTGGTATGAAAGTGGCCTTGATTACAACAGTAGGTGGTTTGGTTGTAGCATTGATTCTTCAGGTATTCTATAACTACTTGCTGAGCAAGCTGGAAGCTATCCTGAACCAAATGGAAGATGCTTTAATATCTTTACTTGACATGGTTATCAAATACAACCTTAAATTCAAAAAATAATTAAGACTTATGGCTGTTACTAAAATAAGAAAAATATCTAGTTGGACATTGCTGATATCTGCTATCATCTCAATTGTCGTACTAGGTATCTTCTACGCAGGAGGTGTCGTAGACCCTGCTGTTGAAAACAAGGAGCCTATCTATACAGGCCTTTTACTGAACTGGATGTACGTCCTGTTCGGTGTAACAATTGCATGTGCTGTGATATTTGCTATTTGGCAGTTCGTTTCTTTATTGAAAACAAATCCTAAATCAGCAATCACTTCTCTTATTGTATTAGTTTTATTTGCTATTATGTTGTTCATCACTTATTCCATAGGAGATACGACACCGTTAGCAAAAATTAATGCAGACTCTGCTCAATTCAACGTGCCTTTCTGGTTGAAAGTTACTGATATGTGGATTTATTCAACATGTATTTTGTTGGTATTAATCGTTCTCGCAGTTGTGGCAGGTTCCGTAAAAAAGCTATTGAATAAATAAGTAATAACGAATCGATAAAACAAAAGCTAATATGGCAAAGAAAAAAAGAAAAGTTCCTGCAATGAATGCGACTTCTTCAGCCGATATTGCTTTCATGTTGCTTATCTTCTTCCTTATTACTACGTCAATGGATACAGATAAAGGTTTGGCAAGACGTTTGCCCCAACCTGTACCCAAAGATCAAAAGCAAGACGAAGAGACAGAGATTAAAAAAAGAAACCTGCTGGTTGTACTGATAAACAGTAGCAATCAAGTTTCTTGTGGTGGTGAACCCATCGAAATCAAGCAATTGAAAGATAAGGTTAAAGAGTTCATTGAAAATTCTTATAATGACGAACATAAACCCGAAAGAGTCGAAGTTGATGTTCCTTTTTTTGGAAAGATGCAGGTTACAAAAAACCATGTAATCTCCCTACAGAATGACCGTGGAACTGAATACCAATCTTACATCAGTGTTCAGAACGAATTGGCTAAGGCCTACAATGAACTGAGAGATGAAGTATCAAAACAGAAATTCGGGAAAACGTTTGCCGAATTGGAAGAAGAACAACAAAGCGCTGTAAAGATGATTTATCCTCAGAAGATATCCGAAGCAGAACCTAAAAATTATGGAGGGAAAAAGTAATGGGAAAATTTAGCAATGCGGGCGGAAGAGAAATGCCCGAATTAAATACATCATCATTACCTGACTTGGTGTTTGCTTTCTTGTTCTTTATCATGATGGTAACATCCATGCGTGAAGTAACGTTGAAAGTTGAATTCCGTGCTCCGGAAGCTACTGAACTCCAGAAGTTGGAAAAGAAATCGTTGGTTACATTCCTCTACGTAGGTAGACCGACTCCGGAATTGAGAGCAAAGATGGGTAGTGAGAGTCGTCTTCAGTTGAACGACCAGTTCGCTGAAATATCACAAATCCAGGATTACATTGCTCAGGAAAAGTCAAGTATGAATGAGGAAGATCAGCCATTTATGACTGTATCCATCAAGGCGGATAAAGAAACCAAGATGGGTATTATCACAGACGTAAAACAGGCACTTCGTGAAGCATACGCTTTGAAGATTAGTTACTCGGCACGTCAAGCTGTCGAATAATCGGAAATAGAATTATTATAAAAGGCGGGATTTTTTTAAATTCCGCCTTTTATTTTATCTATTACAAATTCACTCCATAAACATTCTCATACAGATTGTCCCTGACTTGCTCGAAAAACTCTTCCAGACTAATATCACCAAAAGACATTAACCGCATTTCAAGCCAATCTTCACCAGCACGATAAGGAGGTTGGCGGTAAACATGGTCATCCAACACAAACCCTAAGCGTTCATAGAAGCCTATTCTACGTTTACTCATCTCATCGACAGGCATTTCCACCTCCAACACAACCGGAGTTCCACAAAAGGCCAAAAACTGTTTCATGGCCTTGGCCCCTATTCCCCCGTTCCGGGCAGATTCGTCAATAGCAAAATGTTCGACATAAGTAAAACCATCAAAAAGCCATCCAGAGATAAACCCGACATAGTCATCATCTTTCAACAAAGCATATATGATAAATCGAGGTTCCCTCTCGACCAATTCTCGTACTAAAGCAAAATCCCGTCGTTCAGCTTCTGGAAAAGAAGCATTGTATGTTTTCTCCACAGAAGATAATAAAGGCTCTGAACAGTCTCTGACCGGCTTGCATATAACAATTGAATTCATATCCATAAGATTATAAAATTAAAGATTATAAAAAAAGAATGTTACAAACTAAAATAAATCATAGAAAAATATACAACAATCATTATAGATTAATTATATTTGTATCAAGAATGTAATATTCGAAATATACAGATATACAAATATACAGAAATTATGGCACACCATCAACTGGACGAATTAGATGAAAAAATATTAAAACTAATTATAGGCAATGCGCGTATGCCTTTCTTGGAAGTAGCAAGAGAATGCAATGTGTCCGGAGCCGCAATCCATCAGCGGATACAAAAACTCACAAATTTAGGAGTGATTAAAGGTTCTGAGTTTATCGTAGATAATACAAAAGTCGGGTATGAAACATGTGCTTATATGGGACTTTTCCTCAAATCTCCCGGACAATTCCCTTCAGTTACGGAAGCATTGAAAGAAATACCGGAGGTTGTAGAATGCCATTACACAACCGGGCAATATGATTTGTTTATTAAAATATATGCCAAGAATAATCAACACTTGCTAAGTATTATCCATAATAAACTTCAGCCATTAGGATTGGCGCGCACAGAATCACTGATATCCTTTAAAGAAGCATTTAAGAGGCAAATCCCTATCGATTTGGAAGAAGAAGATTAAAAAAAGTCCTGAACTTTCGGAGCTCAGGACTTTCCTTATCGGTTAAATCAAATTTAAAATTCTGCATTTTTAGGTGTACGTGGGAAAGGTATCACATCGCGGATATTTGTCATTCCTGTCACAAACAATAACAAACGCTCAAAGCCCAAACCAAATCCTGAATGAGGCACTGTTCCGAAACGGCGAGTATCCAAATACCACCACATATCTTTCATCGGAATACCCATTTCATTGATACGCGCCATCAACTTATCATAGTCAGCCTCACGCTCAGAACCACCGATTATTTCACCAATTTTCGGGAATAACACATCCATCGCACGAACGGTCTTGCCATCCTCGTTCTGCTTCATATAGAATGCCTTGATTTCTTTCGGATAATCAGTAAGAATGACAGGACGTTTAAAATGGTCTTCAACCAGATAACGTTCATGCTCGGAAGCCAAATCAACTCCCCAGTAAACCGGGAATTCGAATTTATGACCTTTTGCAACTGCCTCTTCCAGGATTTTAATACCATCCGTGTAAGACAAGCGAACGAAACTATCTTTTAAAACACCCTCCAAACGTTCTATTAAGCCCTTATCAAACATATCGTTCAGGAACTTAATATCATCCATACAATTATCCAAAGCCCACTGCACACAATATTTAATAAAGTCTTCAGCCAGCTCCATATTATCCAGAATATCATTGAAAGCCACTTCCGGTTCTATCATCCAGAATTCAGCCAAATGGCGTGGAGTATTTGAGTTCTCCGCACGGAAAGTCGGACCGAACGTATAAATTTGTCCGAGAGCTGTCGCAGCCAATTCTCCTTCCAACTGTCCGGAAACAGTCAAACTTGCCTGTTTTCCAAAGAAGTCGTTATCGTAGATAATAGAGCCATTTTCATCCTTTTTCAAATCATATAAGTTCAGAGTTGTAACCTGAAACATCTGCCCGGCTCCTTCGCAATCCGAAGCCGTAATAAGTGGGGTATGAAAATAGAAAAAGCCTCTGTCATGGAAAAACTTGTGAATAGCATACGCCATGTTATGCCGTATACGAAATACAGCACCAAACGTATTTGTACGCGGACGAAGATGAGCAATTTCACGTAAAAATTCCATGGAATGCCCTTTCTTTTGCAAAGGATAAGTTGCGGGATCGGCTGTTCCATAAATTTCAATTTCATTTGCCTGAATTTCTACATTCTGACCTTTCCCCTGAGACTGAACCAACGTTCCGTTTACACTGATACTGGCACCTGTCGTAATCGGCTTCAGAAATTCTTCGCCCAGCTTTTCCACGTCTACAACGATTTGAACATTATTTATTGTAGAACCGTCATTCAAAGCAATAAAGCTAACCTGTTTGCTACCACGGCGAGTACGGACCCACCCCTTTACATTAACGGTCGTACCATAAGCATCGCTTTTTAGTACATCTACAATCTTTGTTCTTTTAATTGTTTCCATGTCTATATTTTTTCTTAGATAATCAAAATAAGTTAGCCGGCATTTCAAACCGGCTAAACTTTATATTATTCAAAAGCACCCATGCGGAGCGCGTTAACTTCTCTCTCGTTCAGATAACGCCACTTACCACGTCCTAAGTTCTTTTTGGTCAGTCCGGCAAAATATACACGGTCCAGTTTTACCACATGGTATCCCAGTGACTCGAATATACGGCGGACGATACGGTTACGGCCCGAGTGAATTTCAATTCCCACCTGGCTCTTATCATCTTCGCTTGCATAACTAATCGCATCGGCATGGATTTCTCCGTCTTCCAACTCTAATCCGTTAGCTATTTTTTCCATATCTTCGATTGAAACATTCTTATCCAACCAAACATGATAAATCTTCTTTTTCTTGAACGACGGATGAGTCAATTTGGAAGCCAAGTCGCCATCGTTTGTCAATAACAACACGCCCGTTGTATTACGGTCCAAGCGACCTACCGGATAAATACGTTCCTGGCAAGCATTCTTAACTAAATCCATAACGGTCAAACGTTCCTGCGGATCATCTGATGTCGTTACACAATTCTTCGGTTTATTCAGCACAATATAGACTTTACTTTCAATCTGTACCGGCTGTTCTTTAAACAGAACTTTGTCCTGACGTGTAATTTTAGTACCCAATTCAGTAACAACCACATCGTTCACCTTAACAACCCCTGCCTGAATAAATTCATCCGCCTCACGACGTGAACATACACCTGCATTAGACAAAAATTTATTCAAACGGATGGGTTCGTTCGGATCCGCTAAAACTTCTTTATACTTCAGCTGTTTCTGGAAATTATACTTGGCATTCGGATTATAATCTCCGGTACGACGGTTATTATTCGGACGTCTGTTATTGAAACCACCACGGCCTCCGCCATTATTTCCATAACGATTATTATTACCGTATGAAGGCCTTCCTTGCCCACGATTATCACGGCTGTCATACGAATTCACGCGAGTATCACCAACACGCGGTCTTCTCTTCTTTACTTCTCCTGATGTACCTTCGCCATCCGGTGTCGCAGAATAAGCCTTTCCCCTGTCTTCATAATTAGGGCGGACAGGACGGTTATATTGGCCACCTCCATAAGGACGGTCGTTACCGTAAGAAGGACGGTCGTTACCGTAAGAAGGACGGTCATTATTACCGTAAGAAGGACGATCGTTATTACCATACGGACGATTGTTACCATAAGAAGGTCTGCTATTATAACCTCCGTCTCTGTTCGAATTGCCATAGCTACGGTTTCCACCATTGTCGCGGTTATACGGTTTATTATAACCACCTTCGCGGTTATCATACGTACGCGGCCGGCTAGGTCTGTCACCATACGAAGAGCGGTTGTCCCCATAAGAATTATAACCGCCACGGTCATCCCGATTAGGCCGGTTATATGGTCTCCGTTCATAGTTGTTTCCTTCAGGTCTGTTATAACCTTGATTGTAAGGTCTTCTTTCAGAATCCTGGTCTGTGTTTTCTCGTCTGATACTTGGTATCACCTTTCTTGGACGCGGTTGAGATTCATCTCTTTCTTCTGTGCTCATTTGTTGATAATTAAATGATAGTTAAATAATCGGTAACCTCACGGCTACACATTGTTTCTCACTAAATACCTGTATAATTATGTGGCGTAATCGCCTTCAATTCAGCTTTAACAGCATCACTTACCTGCAATGTTTCGATAAAATTACCGATAGACTCAGCTGTAATACCTTCATTCGTACGGGTCAATGCCTTCAACGCTTCATAAGGTTTCGGATATCCTTCGCGACGAAGAATTGTCTGAATACCTTCAGCAACAACAGCCCAGCATTGATCCAAATCCCGGTATAATGCATTTTCGTTTAATAACAATTTACCCAGCCCTTTTGTTAAGCTTTTGAACGCTATTTCAATATGAGCCATCGGTACGCCCACATTACGCAAAACCGTAGAATCGGTCAAATCCCTCTGTAAGCGCGAAATAGGCAATTTCATCGCCAGATGGGTCAAGATAGCATTAGCCATGCCGAGATTACCTTCAGCATTCTCAAAATCTATCGGATTCACTTTATGAGGCATAGCAGAAGACCCGACCTCTCCGGCCTTAATTTTCTGCTTAAAATATTCCATCGACACATACTGCCAAAAGTCCCGGCATAAATCAATAAGAATAGTATCCACCCGCTTCATTCCATCAAAAATAGCAGCCAGATTATCGTAATTCGAAATTTGGGTCGTCCATTCCTCACGGCTTAAACCCAACACTTCATTTACGAACTTATTTCCGAATGCTTTCCAGTCATAGCCGGGATAAGCAACATGATGAGCATTAAAATTCCCAGTAGCTCCACCAAACTTGGCAGAAACAGGAACAGCCTTTAACAAAGCCACTTGTTGTTCCAAACGGTAAACAAACACCATGATTTCTTTTCCCAAACGCGTTGGAGAAGCCGGTTGTCCATGCGTCTTGGCCAACATTGGAATATCCGACCATGCTTCAGCATATTGCTTTAATAAATCAATCACTTCCTGAAGATTGGGAAAATATACATCATTCAATGCGTCCTTTATTGACAACGGGACAGATGTATTATTGATATCCTGCGAAGTTAACCCAAAATGAATAAATTCTTTGTATGCTTCCAGCGACAGCAAATCGAATTGTTCTTTAATAAAATATTCGACAGCCTTCACATCATGGTTGGTGACATTCTCTATCTCTTTGATACGAGCAGCGTCCTCTATCGAAAATTCACGATAAATTTTCCGCAAAGCTTCTTTATTTTCAGCCGTAGCCAATACTTGAAGCTGCGGAAGAAATTCAGACAGAGTAATAAAATACTCAATCTCTACCTGCACTCTGTATTTAATGAGTGCATATTCTGAAAAGTAAGCCGCCAAGTTCTCGGCTTTATTTCTATATCGCCCATCTACAGGCGAAATTGCTGTCAGTGTCGAAAATATCATATACATTATTAATATAGAGCTGCAAAGTTACTATAATTCTTAATATCTATAGTCAGCAAAGAACTTTTTTTCGACTTTTTCTTACAAAAATTTGGAGGTAATAAAAAAAGCCGTATCTTTGCAGCGCTTTAGAGAGATAAGGCACTATAACATAATGAATAACGAAAGGGCGTTTAGCTCAGCTGGTTCAGAGCATCTGCCTTACAAGCAGAGGGTCGGCGGTTCGAATCCGTCAACGCCCACCTTTCATAACGAATTGATTTCTTTTTGGGCGTTTAGCTCAGCTGGTTCAGAGCATCTGCCTTACAAGCAGAGGGTCGGCGGTTCGAATCCGTCAACGCCCACTCTCCAAGCAAATTGATTTCATATTCGGGCGTTTAGCTCAGCTGGTTCAGAGCATCTGCCTTACAAGCAGAGGGTCGGCGGTTCGAATCCGTCAACGCCCACGACTACTATTAATGGGCAATCATGACAACATGGTTGCTTTTTTATTTTCCCAACCAACACAATTAAGCCTTATTTTTATTATTGTTTTATTATGCAAAATGATAACACACAAAGAGGTACACTCCAATAAAAGAATGTACCTCTTTTTTTAGATTACCTATAAAACACGATTCACTTGAAGAATATCATATAAAATAGCACGATCCTAATCTTTAGAAAATACTTCCTCTGTTGACCTCTTGTATTTTCTCTATGTCATATATTTTAAGATTTACCCTGTTTTTACCCCTGAAACAAGCGCGCATAAGTTAAACAATGTTTATTTTGGAGCATTCAGTAAAAAAAGTCACTTTTTCCGCTAGGGATAGGGCAAAAAAATGTGTTTGCCTATATAGAGGATGTTCTCTAAATACTTAAATCTAATAAGTAAAAAATGAAACTTCTAAAAAACCAACGATTAAATTGTTTACTATTACTCATTTCTGTGGTAGTCGTATACTTTCCGGTATTTCAGAATGATTTTTTGTACTTCTGGGATGACCAGTGGGTAGCAATGAATATTTATACCTCCGGAGGCTTAACATTTGACAATTTGTATCATATTCTGACCGATTTTTACCACGGACAGTATGCTCCTGTAAATGAATTGAACTACTTATTATTGTATTCCGTTTTTGGCTATAACCCATTAGCTTTTCACACAACAAGTTTAATTTGGCATTTGGCGAATGTCTTATTGATTTATGTATTTATAAAACGACTTTTATCCCTGAGAGGTGAGCTTTCAGAAGACAAAATCCTATACATATCCTTTCTAACGTCGTTTGTTTTTGGCATACATGCTGTTAATGTCGAATCTGTAGCTTGGATAAGTGCATCTAAAGTTCTGATATATTCTTTCTTTTATCTTCTATCTTTATTGAGCTATTTAAAATATATAGAAAAAGGCAAGGCACGTTATTATTGTTTGACTTTTCTATTCTTCATATTATCTTTTGGCGGAAAAGAACAGGCTGTAACTTTGCCTATATGTTTACTTCTTATAGACTATTTTGTAAAAAGGGATTTAAAGAATAAGCAAATATGGATGGAGAAGATACCATTTTTCCTTTTTGCTTTGTTTTTCGGTTTGTTAACAATACAATCACAGGGAGAACAAGGCAATAGGCCTAGTTACCCAATGGGATATCGCTTAGTGTTTGCTTGTTATACTCTTTTTGAATATTTTGTCAAATGCATGTTACCATTTAAACTATCATACTTGTATCCTTTCCCAATGCAACCGGGAGAACCTTTACCTGCAAGATTTTGGATGTATCCCTTTATAATATTGTTTGTGTTGTTCTATTTATATGGCAACAGGAAAAACTCAATACTGATATTTTCAATATTATTTTTCACTGCCCATGTAGGAGTGGCACTTCACATAATCTCTTTATCACGTTTCGCAATAGTTGCAGACCGATATGTATATGTTTCATGTATAGGATTTACATTTTTATTATCCTATTACTTCGTAACATCCTTGTCAAAAATAAAAAACAATAAAAAAGTTTATGGATTATCTTTTTTATTGCTGACTTATATATGCTATTTAGGTCTCTATACAAATATCTATAGTCGTCAATGGAAAGACACAGATACTTTAAAAGCAAATCTTCGAGAGTTATTAAAGACTCGTGAAGACATGAAGAACTATCCATCATTGAATTTTGAGGAGATGAGAATCCGATGATACATTGAGAAACCGAATATTTAATTACCGGTATATTAAATATAATCTATTATTAATTTAAAAAAGTAAATCATGAAAAAGAAAAGAATTTTAGGCCTAATGGGAGCTACAGCTTTCATGATAGGCGTCTTTGCAAATTTGCAGTATGCATGGGGAGATTATGGTGTAACGACCAATTCTCTACATGCTGAAGTATTAGCACAGAGTTGTTCTGTCTCTGGAGGAGATGGTGCAACTACAAGTGGAGAAATGTATTATCGGAAAGAACCTAGTAAGTGTGTTTATTCAGGAAAAACAGAGCCTTTTGGATTGGTAATTTTGGGAAACATACAATTTTATGCAGATGGAAATGGAAGATGGGAGTATGCATCAAGTGATTCAAATGTCCGTTGTTTTATAAATGGACAAGAATTATGTGTCCCTCAAAATTGTCCTAGCGTGCCATCTGGTAGTGGAAGTGGTTCTTAATTTTGTAAATAATTGAAAGTTTAGTTCGAGGATTTAGTAATAAATCCCCGGACTAACAATTAGTATTTAATTGATAAACATTTATTATGAATAAGAAATCGTTAGCAATATTCTGTATTTTGTCTTTTTTGTCTTGCAATTTTCCACAAAAAAATACAATAAAACCTGATTCTTTGTTTAACATGGAGGTACAAGATTTGAACGAAGACAAATTCTTAGAGATAAAGGCTAGTAGGATAAATCCAAATGCTGAAAAATATTTTAAACCTATACGCTATGTCCAATTGGAGAGTGACACCAATATGTTAATAGGAGAAGTTAGTAAAATTGTATTAAAGGATGATCGTATTTATATAATGGATCAGTGGAGTACTTCTTCAGTATTTGTTTTTGATGAAAATGGACGTTTTGTGAATAGGATAAGTCATAAAGGACAAGGACCTGAAGAATATATTGACATGAGGGATATGTTCTATGATAATTTCGAAAACACAATTAATATTCTAACTTATGGTGGAAGTGGGAACCGATATAAAATAATGAGTTATGATCGAAATGGTAGTAAGTTAGTAAAACAACGCTTTATCGATTTGAAAATAGAACGAGCAGATAGAATGAGGGATGGTCATTATGTGTTTCATTCTAAAAATGCTTCTAATGAACCTGATATCACAATGAATGTATCGGTCTATTCGGAAACGATGTTACGACTATATGACGGGTTGCCCATTAGGGCAGGCTGGGTGAATAGACTTGCATCGGGAGATAGATCTTTATGTAGAGATAAAGATGATAATATATATTGTACATCAGACTATACTACCGATGTCTATATGGTAACTACAGATTCTTTATGGCATTGTTATCATTATGATTTTGGCAAATATAATTTCCCCAAAGATTTAAATAGGCCCGAGATTATAGAAAAAATGGGACGAGCCCATCAGCTTAACGATTATGTTTTAGATTTGGAAGATTTTTATAAAGGAGAAAATTATGTAGTTTCTTCCGTCTTATTTAAAGGCCGATATAGAATAATAATATATGATGAAGAAACACAAACTATTAATTCTTTTATAGCATCCGGATTCAAATGCTTTAGTGACAATAACATGGTTCTATCCACTCCCGCAGACACATATACTCATCTTTTTACAAACCCATCAATTATAGGTGATGAGCAGACAAAAGAGTTGAAAAAACATTTTAAATACCCATTACGGGAAGAAGATAATCCAATATTAATAATCTACGAGTTTAAATAGTATAAATATATAAAATAATTTCAACTAAAAAAACAACAAGTTATGAACAAAAGAAAATTTATTAACTTGATGGGAATTATGTTTTTCTCATTAGGTGTTGTGGCGAATTTACAATATGCATGGGGGAATTATGGTGTAACGAGCAATTCTTTGCATGCTGAGGTATTTGCACAGAGTTGCTCTGACTCTGGAGGAGGAGGTGGTGGTACCACAGGAGGATTGTATTATGATAAAAGAGAAAGTTCCTGTGTATATTCAGGAAAAGCATATCCTTTTGAAAGGATTATTTTGGGGGATATAGAATTTAATGCTGATGAATATGGGAATTGGTCTTATACTTCAGAAAAATCGGGTATTCGTTGTTTTGTAAATGGTGAAGAATTATGTAATCCCCAAAAATGTCCAACTGTACCTTCTGGTTCAGGAACAAGTTTTTAATATCAAGTTTTTTAACAAATCGGAGAATTCGTTAGGAATCCTCCGATTTATTAAACAAAAACAGTTGAATTATGAGAAAAATACTATACTTATTTTGTTTTTTCACTCTATTCTCCTGCATGTCACAAGATAAAATAAACAATCAAGATTCTGTGACAAATATAAATGTGAGTGATTTAGATGATGTAAATTGGATGGATAAGAATATTGACAAATATTTTGTTTCTAAGCATTATATTCAGTTAGAAAGTGATACAAATATGCTGTTTGGCGAAATAGATAAAATAGTATTAAGAGACAATCGTATTTACATACTGGATCAATGGAATACTTATTCGATATTTATCTTTGATGAAAATGGACGTTTTATAAATAAAGTAGACCATAAAGGAGAAGGACCTGAAGAATATATTGACATGAGAGATATGTTCTATGATGATTATGAAAACACAATCAATATTCTAACTTATGGAGGAAGTGGAAATCGATATAAAATAATGAGCTATGATCGAGATGGTAATAAGTTAGTAAAACAACAACCTATTGATTTAAAGATAGCACAGGTTGAAAGGGCTAAAGATGGGCGTTATGTATTTCATTCTAAGCATTCATCTAATAGACCCAATATTACATCTAGTTTATTTGTTTATTCGAGAACGATGCAACGGTTGTACAGTGGATTGCCTATCAATTTTGATTGGATTAATAAGATGTCTTCAAGTAGTAAGAGTATATATAAAGATACAGATGATAATATATATTGTTCGTCTGATAATATTACAGACATTTATCAAATAACCGAAGATTCTCTTAGAAAATGTTATCATTATGATTTTGGAAAGTATAATTTTCCAAAAGAACTTAACACTCCGGATATTGTAGAAAAAATGGGACGAAGTCATCAACTAAATAATTACGTTTTAGAAATAAAGGATTTTTATAAAAGAAAAAATTTTATTATTTCTACAATCTTATTTAAAGGACAGTATCGATTAGTATTTTATGATAAAACAAGCAATAGCGTCAATTCTTATTTAATGCCTAATTTTAAATGTTTTAGCAACAACTACATGATAACCACATCTTCTACTGACACCTATATCCATCTTTTTAAAAACCCTTCAATTATAGGTGAGGAACGAACAAATAAACTAAAACAATATTTTAAATATCCTTTGCGAGAAGATGATAATCCAATATTAGAGATTTATGAATTCAAATAATGACAAACATGATTATGACAAATTTAAACAAAATAATTTTATGCCTTACTCTATTTGGTATTATCTTTATAAGTATTTGGCTGATACGCAGTTTGCAAAGTAAAACTGATACAACAACACAAAATACTATAAATGATAATGAATTCTTCTTTTATCAAACGAACCTGTGCTTAAATAATAAGATGCGTGGTCTTACCGCTCTTGATATTTCCTGTGGACGCGAGGGTAAAACACTACTTTTATCTGACTTAGCCAAGGATGGGCCTATTTTAGTTTATCGTTATTCAGATATTAATTGTAGTGTTTGTGTAGAAAGTGAGTTCGCAAATTTGCGTCAGTTTTTTAAACAACATACAGAGAAAGTTATAATACTGTGTTCTTATGAATATGAATCGAATATGAAAGCATTCAGGCGGAATAATTTATTGAAGTATCCTATTTACAATACAGATATGAAAGCTTTTTCCTGGGATGCAGACTTATATGATCGTCCTTATTATTTTGTTTTGCATCCAGATATGAAAGTGTCGGATTTTTATATACCGGAAACAGCGTATCCGGAGGAAAGTAAAGCTTATCTGACAGGAGTGGAGCGTTTGATTACAAAATAAGTAACGGATATGGATTACTTATTCTTGAAATTTATCCGCTTTTCCATAGTCGGTTTTACCGGTATGTTAATCGATTTTAGCCTTACGTATGTCTGCAAGGAATATTTGAAGTGGCAAAAATACATAGCTAATACGATTGGATTTTCGGTTGCTGTCTGTTCTAATTATGCCTTGAACAGGTATTGGACATTTGGAAGTCATAATCCGGAGATAGGTGAAGAGTTTGCTTCGTTTGCTATAGTTTCGATTATAGGGTTACTAATCAATAATGGACTGTTGTGGTTCATACACCAGCGGCTCGGTATATCTTTTTATTTTGCAAAACTTATTGCAATAGGGATAACAGTCTTATGGAATTTTTTTAGTAATCTTTGTTTTACATTCAATTAGGGCTTTGGGGTAAATAACATCAACCCTGGTTAATGAGATAAGTGGTATAAAACAAAAGCCGGGATAATGTTTAATAAAATATCTAGTATATGAAAAAGTTAATATGTACATTACTTTTGCCAATCTTCTTCTTTTCATGTAATAACAAAGAAGAAGCTGGAGGTGGTCAAACTTTGAAAGTCGACTTGGACACTCCTTACGATGAGTTGTCTTTTTTCGATATTTTTGAAAGTGTGGATGTAGTGCCATTGGAAACAACGGATAGTTCATTAATAGGAGAAATAAGTAAAATAGATTTTTACAAAAATCAGTTTTATATATTGGATGAACGGACCATGTCCGTATTCCGTTTTAATCGGGATGGTCGCTACTGTGATAAAATAGCCCGGCATGGAAAAGGACCGGGAGAGTATTCGGACTTGACCGATTTCTCGATAAACAGAGAGACTAACCAGATAGAGCTATTGTCTGCCTATGGAGGTCTTCATATTTACGATATGGATTTCAATCATGTTCGTGATTTAAAATTGACCGATCCTAAATTGTATCCGGTTCATAAGTTCGCCAATGTAAGTAGTGATTTGAGAGTGTTCCTCTCTTATTTCAAAGAATATAGATTGAAACTACATTCGGAGAAACAGAATAAAGTAATAAAAGAGTTTTATAAAAGACCTGTGTTTTTAGCAGAGGAGTCTGTTATGTTTACTACTAATTTTATGTTTGAGAAAGAAGGAGATGTTGTTTACTTTAATCAAGCAAGTGACTATAACCTATACGAAATAACTCCGGATACATGTAAAATACGACAAACATGGGATTTTGGTGAACATAATTATTCCATATCAACATTACCATCGGATTGGAAATATCAACAATATAGCGACTATTTCTGGAAGGACATGGTTGATAAAAAGAAAGTATTCTTTTTTATCAGCAATATGGACAACTTATCATATCAAATAGCTAAATTCAGCTATGAGAAAAAAAATGTAACAGTTATATATGATAAGAAAAGCAGCAAGTATATAAAAATGTTATCTTTTAAAGAGAATGTATTATTTCCTCATTATTCTAAATTCAAAAACGACTCATTATTAATTAGCACTTTAGAATTTTCATTCCATGGAGTAGAAGAAATGTTAAACTATTGTGTTAATTCAGAAATTATAGGTAAAAACAGATTCAATGAGTTACTTTCAGCAAAAGAAGACACAAACCCCTATGTATTGGTTCATAAAATAAGAAACGATATTTTCAACAAATAGTTCCATACCTAATACGATTGGATTTTCAGTTGCACTCTGTTCTATTTATGTATTGAACCGATACCGGACGTTTCTTTGTTTTACATTCAATTAGGACTTTGGGTAAAATATTAATAGCTGAAAAGCCTGTGTCCACCGCAGCAATCTCTACGGTGAACACAGGCCTGAAATTCAAATCACTTAGAAGACTTAAAAACCAAATTATGTTTGCCGGCTTTCAGCTCAATCACTTTTTCTCCTTTAACGTTATCGGGAAGATAAAGAGTTGCTGTACTATTAGCTGGTACAACCACCTCATAATTAATATTTTTCTTTTTCCATTCCCATCTTGAAACAATCTGTCCATAAGGAGAATCATGATGTGCTTCAAATGATTTCAATTCTTTTACAAAATTAGGGCGCAGCAAAATATGCTTAAAACCGGGCTGTTCCTGATCCGGGAAAATACCGCCTAACCCCTTATAAAACCATCCGCCGATTTCTCCAAACATCATATGATTATCCGAAATGTCACGTTCGGCTTGCAAATCCCAATTTTCCAACAAAGTAGTCGACCCGTTGACTATCCACCAACCCCAAGAAGGATAGGTATCCTGCGCGGCCACTTTATAAGCAGTTTCCGGATATCCATTTTCGCTTAAAGCATTCAGAATGGCCTTAGCTCCCAACACACCAACATCCAGATGAAATCCTGTTTCTTCGACTTTCTTAGCCAGGTTTCCGGCTACTTTGGATATCATATCCTCAGGAACTATTTTCCATTGCAAAGGAACACTTAATTCCGTTTGACTTCCATTTGCATATATCCCTGTTTCCTTATTCAGGAATTTATCATTTACCGCTTCTTTTATCTTCTCTGCCAATGCCGTATAATGAGCATAATCTTCTTGCTTATTAAATAACTTCGCAGCATTTGCCAATATCTTGGTATCTACATAAAAATAGATTGAAGAGGTCAATTCCTTATTGGAATGGGACTTTACCGGAACCCAATCGCCACGTCCCCAAGAAGTCAAATGATTAGGGCTTATACGGTCTACATAATTAACATAGCTTTTAATATTCTCATAACAATCAGCCAAAGGTTTGCTGTCACCGTAAAACATGTACAAGTTCCAGGGAATAATAGCAATCGTACTTGTCCAGTCCAATCCGTTCTCCGTACCATACCCCCATCCTCCGGTCGGGATAATATCAGGAAGGACTCCGTTTGGTTGCTGTTCATCACGATGGTCGGCAAGCCATTTTTCATAGACAGTAATCCCATCAAAGTTATACAATGCCGTTTCTATTGCGAAATGCCCGTCTCCTGTCCATCCGTTTTTCTCACGCTGGGGACAGTCTGTTGGATAGCCCATCAAATTGGATAAATAAGCATTATTGGTAGCCCACCATAGCTTATTTACAAGTTCACTCGATGTATTGATTTTCCCGACGGGAAGCACATCACTATGCATAAAATAAGCAGTCAAGCTGTTTTGAGCAAGCTCTATCGGTTTATCGCTGGTTACTTCTACATAACGGAAACCTTTATAATTAAATTTAGCCATAAATTCATCCTCGTTACCACTTAGGATTAAAATATCCGTTTGGAAAGGATCTTTCTCTTTATCACCTCTATAATATACATCAATGTTAGACATGTCGACATGCCCGTTTTCGTAAAGTCGTTCCCCATGCTTAATTCTCAATTCCGTACCTGGTTCTCCCGAAACTTTTATTTTGGTTACACCCGACATATTCTGCCCAAAATCAAAAACATACGTTTTTTCATCTATCTTATTAAGAGATTTGGCCGGAAGAGTCAGTACATTACGGATTGGACGCACTTGCTGCGCCACGACATTTTGAGAAGGAACGCCCCTATAGCCGACCCCATGCCATTTAGAATCATCAAAATCAGGCGTATTCCATCCTTTTTGTTCCAATCGGGCATCGTAATGTTCTCCTGTATAGATACTATTAAAAACCAAAGCACCCGACGAGGTTTTCCAACTAAGATCCGTCGGTATGGTTTCGACACTTCCATCCGTATATGTGATGCGAAGATCCATACAGAAAGTCGGTCTATTACGCCAAGGAGCCCGGTCGAAATCCCATACTGCTTTCGATTGATGATTGTACCATCCGTTACCTAAAAGTACGCCTATGGCATTATCACCAGTCCGGAGTTGAGAGGTAACATCGTAAGTCACATACAGATTGCGTCTGTCAAAACGGGTATACAACGGGTCAAGACGGTGATTACCAACTTTTTCCCCATTCATATACAATTCATACAGCCCTGCAGCAGCAATATAAGCACGCGCAGACTTTATCGTCTTGCCGGTTGTGAACTTTTTGCGGAAATATGGCGCCGGTTCATAGTTGGCATCTCTTCCATCTCCAATCCAGGCTCCTTGCCAATTCTTAATATTCATCATGCCTGTTTCAAAGGAATTGACCAAAGAAGCTACCTCCTTATTTTCCAAATCTCCACCTATTACTTTCCAATAATATTTCGTAAAAGGCTCAAGTTCTTTCCCAGCATAAGTTATCAGGATATCCCCTGAATTCACTTTTCCTGTATCCCACACATTTCCACGTCCGCCAACAACCTCCATCGAGTCTTTCCCGACCAATATCCGGTACGAAGTTTGTTTTGCACCTTGTCTGCTATCTTCCATTTTCCACGAAAGGCGAGGATTCGGATTATCTATTCCTATAGGATTTTCGAAATAATCACTTTGCAAATCCGTCAATTTAGCAACAGATTGCCCGTTAACGCCGGAAAAACCAAAGAAAGTTGAAATCGAAAAAATGAATATTAGTTTTTTCATTTGCTTGTTATTTTATATATTACATATTTTTATACAACCATAAAGACCGATAATCTTTTACTTCCGTAGCTGCACCGCCATATTTTGTAGTTTTCCAACCCAAGTTTCCGACACCAGCTTTGCACCAAGCATCAATCTTATCACTTAACAAAACACAAAAATAGCATAAATCCCTTCACTTTCTTTAGATTTAACGCTTAATACATTTTTTGAAGATTCGCTGACAACCGGAATCGTTCAAGTTGTTCTGCCACCCGCAGTCAGAGGCCACATTGATATTGCCAGTGCCACCGTATTGGCACTACAGTGCCATCGGGATGGCATTGCAGTGCCAATACGGTGGCACTCTTAAAGGATAAGGGGCAAATAACCGGGAGCTTACCTGTTAGCGTTTCCAGCCGGATACTATTAAAGTTATTTTCATATTAAACAGGACAGTAACAAAGGGATAAATAGAAATTACGGCTCGAAAACACTTTTTTTTATCAAACTAAATAAATATATTTGCCAATAATGGGTACTTTTTGTGCCCTAAGGTGTATAACAATAAAGGAGGAGACAACTTTAGAACTCGCAATATCATCAACGATATATACTTTATATTTAATAGTCATGAAAAATATCTCAAGAAGAAGCTTCCTTAAATCGGGAGCAGTTGCAGCAGTCGGGCTGAGTATTGTACCGGGTTCGGTACTCGGAAAGTCGTTCGGTTATACGGCTCCCAGTGATAAATTGAATATTGCCGGTGTAGGAATCGGAGGAATGGGACGTCGTAATCTGGCAAACATGAATACCGAAAACATTGTAGCCCTGTGCGATGTAGACTGGCATTATGCAGACAAAACTTTCAAGGATTACCCCTCAGCCAAGCGTTTCAAAGACTGGCGGGTAATGTTTGATGAGATGGGAAAGTCCATAGATGCCGTCATGGTAGCCACACCGGACCATTCACATGCAGGGATAACAGCGCACGCTATCACTCTAGGCAAGCATTGCTACACCCAAAAACCACTCACCCACTCCGTTTACGAATCCCGCTTATTGACTAAACTGGCAAAAAAATATAAAGTTGCCACCCAAATGGGTAATCAGGGAAATTCATTCGACTGGTGTCGCCAGGTAACGGAATGGATACGCGCCGGTGTTATCGGCGAAGTAACAGAAGTACATTGCTGGACCGACCGTCCTATTTGGCCACAAGGATTGATACAGCCGGCAGAAGGTATGAAATGTCCGAAAACTCTCGATTGGGATTTATTTATCGGCCCGGCACAGAAACGCCCTTACCACAGTGCTTATACTCCTTGGAATTGGCGCGGTTGGTGGGATTTCGGCACAGGGGCTTTGGGAGATATGGCTTGCCATATCATGGACCCGCTATACTGGGCACTCGACCTGAAGTATCCGACCAGTGTAATAGGCAGTTCTACCTTAAGTAACCTATATTCGCCTCCTCACGCACAAATAGTAACATACACCTTCCCGGAACGTCCGGCTAGAGAATTTGTCAAAATGCCGGAAGTAAAAGTTTATTGGTATGACGGAGGCTTAATGCCCCCTCGTCCCGAAGAACTGAAGGACGGAGAAATGATGGGTGATGAAAATGGCGGTATTATTTTTATCGGTTCGAAAGGGAAAATAATGACCGGATGCTACGGTATGAATCCGACCCTGATACCATTCCGCGACATGGAACATTTCAACCAGCCCAAACCGACTATTCCACGTATAAAAGGCGGCAATGGCGATATATGGAATACCAATGCCCACGAACAGGACTGGATACGTGCCTGTAAAGAATCGCCTGAAAACCGCACGGAAGCTTCTTCGAACTTCCAGTTCTCCGGCCCGTTCAATGAAATAGTGGTAATGGGAGTTTTAGCTGTCCGTTTGCAAGGCCTAAAACGCGAACTACAATGGGATGGCGAAAATATGCAGTTCACCAACATCTCTCCTAATGATAAGATAAGCATTGTTACCGTCGACGATTTCAAAGTGATAGACGGAGACCCGCGTTTCGACCGGCGTTTTGCCGAATTTAATGCCGCCGATATGGCAAAAGAATGGATTAAACATACTTATAATAATGGTTTCTCACTCCCGGATATGCCTTTATAAACCGGATAAACAATAAAAATTATGACAAAAAGACTATTCAAACTGACAATCGTTTTCATTTGCTGCTTAATGGCATTCTCCATCCAAGCACAAAACAAAGCCGAGAAAAACGGATGGCGATTAGCCATGCAATCCTATTCATTCCATAAATTTCCGTTAACGGAAGCCTTGGATAAAACTCAGGAATTGGGATTGAAGTATATTGAAATATACCCCGGCCATAGACTGGGAGGGAAATGGGGCGACAGAGTGTTCGATCAGAATCTGGATGCACAAACCCAAAAAGAGATTAAAGAATTGGCTGCATCAAAAGGAATAAAGATTGTAGGCTCAGGCGTCTGTGGATTCGACAATGAATCTGATTGGGAAAAAATGTTCCAGTTCGCCTCTTCCATGGGTTTGGAATTCATCTCCTGCGAACCGGCCCTGAAACACTGGGATTTGATAGAAAAGCTGGCCAAACAGTATAACATTAAAATCTCCGTCCACAATCACCCGCAACCTTCCACCTATTGTACACCGGAAAATCTATTGAATGCTATTTCCAAACGTAGTAAGCTACTCGGCTCATGTGCCGATGTAGGTCATTGGCGCCGGGATGGATTGGACCAAATCGATTGCCTAAGACAATTGAAAGGACGTATCGTCTCCTTGCATTTTAAAGATATTGCCCCTAAAACAGAAGGCGAAAAGGAACAACATGATGTGATATGGGGTACCGGCATACTGGATATAAAAGGGATGCTGAAAGAATTGAAAAGACAGAAATTCAAAGGTGTATTCTCCATCGAATATGAATACAACTGGGACAACTCTGTTCCGGATATCAAACAGTGTATCTATAACTTCAATCAGGCAGCAAACGAAATTCTCTAAAAAATCCTTTATAAACAAAAGGAAGCATCGGTAAATCCGAATGCTTCCTTTTTTATTGTGACCCGGGTGGGAGTCAAACCCACGACCTTCAGAACCGGAATCTGACGCTCTATTCACTAAGCTACCAGGCCAAAGACTGCGCAAAAGTATATATAATATTGCAGGAAAGCAAACGAATGAACCAAAAATCATCACTTTTGATATTTTGCAACCGACAAGCGCACATAGACTTCCATTTTGCAAATAAAAACAGGTGCACAATCGTTATTTTGCCATTAATTATTATCTTTGCCACACATTATTTACAAACACAAAGCACAACAAGTATATGAGCTATCTAATTAAACCGGCTGGGTATAAGGCCTTATTAAATCTGTCCCAAACAGAAATGGGTATTAAAAAGATTAAAGACTTTTTCCAGCAAAACCTCTCTTCCGAACTGCGGTTACGCCGTGTCACAGCCCCCTTATTCGTGTTAAAGGGAATGGGCATCAACGACGACCTCAACGGAACGGAGCGGGCCGTAACTTTCCCTATCAAAGACCTGAACGATGCCAAAGCTGAAATCGTTCACTCGCTGGCCAAATGGAAACGTCTCACATTAGCCGATTACCAGATTGAGCAAGGATACGGTATTTATACAGATATGAATGCCATCCGTTCCGATGAAGAATTAGGCAATCTGCACTCTCTTTATGTAGACCAGTGGGACTGGGAGCGTGTAATGGGACCGGAAGAACGTAACATTGAATTCCTGAAAGAAATTGTACGCCGTATTTATGCAGCAATGGTTCGTACGGAATATCTGGTATATGAAATGTTTCCTCAAATACGCCCTACCCTGCCGCAACAAATCCATTTTATTCATTCCGAGGATTTATTGCAAAAATATCCGACCTTCACTCCAAAAGAGCGGGAAGATGCCATTGCCAAAGAATACGGGGCTGTTTTTATCATCGGCATCGGTTGTCAATTAAGCAACGGGGAAAAACATGACGGTCGTGCACCGGACTATGACGACTGGTCTACTGTTGCAGAAAACGGGCAAGTCGGCTTAAATGGGGATTTACTCGTTTGGGACGGAGTCTTAAACCGTTCATTGGAACTATCCTCTATGGGTATCCGTGTGAATGAGGAAGCTCTGCTTCGCCAACTGAAAGCTTGTAATGCTGAAGAAAAAAAACAATTATATTTCCACAAACGCCTTTTGAACGGAGAACTTCCTCTAAGTATCGGAGGTGGTATCGGGCAAAGCCGCCTATGTATGTTTTATCTTCGTAAAGCTCATATCGGAGAAATCCAAGCAAGTATCTGGCCGGAAGAGATGCGCCAGGAAGCCCGTGCTGCAGGTATGTATCTCATTTAACTTTCAATTATCAATTTCAAATTACAGAATTATGGATGTCAAAATAGAACAGAGTTGGAAAGAGCGCTTGAGTCCTGAGTTTGAAAAAGATTATTTCAGCCAACTAATCAACTTTGTTAAGGATGAATACAAACAAAGAGCTGTTTATCCTCCCGGACCTTATATTTTCAGTGCGTTCGAACATTGTCCGTTCGACAAGGTAAAAGTTGTTATTCTGGGACAAGATCCATACCACGAACCGGGGCAAGCACACGGGCTATGTTTCTCCGTACAGGACGGAACTCCTTTTCCTCCTTCGTTAGTCAATATTTTCAAAGAAATAGAAAGCGACTTAGGTAAACCGATGCCACAAACAGGCAATTTGCTTCGCTGGGCCGATCAGGGAGTATTATTACTGAACGCAACTCTAACTGTCCGTGCCCACCAAGCCGGCTCTCATCAAAATAAAGGCTGGGAAGAGTTTACAGACGCAGTCATTCACCGGTTGGCGGAAGAACGTAATCATATCGTTTACATTCTTTGGGGATCTTATGCCCAAAGAAAAGGAGCTTTCATTGACGCATCCCGCAATTTAGTGCTTAAATCAGCCCATCCATCGCCCCTTTCTGCTTATCGCGGTTTCTTTGGGAACAAACATTTCAGCAAAGCAAATGACTATCTGATAGCAACAGGGCAAACTCCTATTGAATGGTGAGAAACAAGTCTATAAAACTCCGGTTTCCCAGCATTTACTACGTTTAATACCACTGTTGTCCATCACGATAGTTACTGCTCTGACGCCATTTCAGGTCTTTCAATAGAGACGAACTAACCGCTATATTGAAAGTATAAGATTTATAAGGGCCTACCGGAACAAAACTTGCCGACATTTGCCAACAATGCAGATTACGGGTAATGTTGCAAGTCATATAAGATATTTTATGCGTATCAAAATCATAAGTGGCATTAAAATCAAAACGCCAGTTTTTTGTCGGCTGAATATTCCCATTAAAGCTCAATGCATGTGTCAATGCATATTTGTACTCCATCTTTTTCGTATCGAATTTGTTATTGTCATACCTCAACTGCATACTATAGCTAAAAGATAAACTCCAAGGTATTTTATTTATCATATAACCATCCGAGTCAAAATCACCGTCATTCTTTTTCGTACCGCGCAGACGACCTCCGCCTTCCTGATTTTGTGATTTATTTTCTTCGCCAGGAAGAACTTCTTCTAATTGAGGATCATTTTCATAGTCCGAATCAGTACCGCTGTTATCCGAGTTACTACTGCTTTTTTCTTTTCCTCCGAACAGTTTGCTAAAAGTATCGTTATTAAATGTATAAGAGAAACTGGTTCCTGTTGACCGTAAACGTCCTATACCTTTACCTGCACGCCATCTCGGTATATTTAAACGACGAACTGTTTTGGTTGTTTCATCATAACCATAGGTGTAAGTATCAAACACTCCTGTCAGGTTCAACGTATAGCTTTTGGAAAATTTGAGACGCAAACCGACATTCAAATCACTCCATTTAAAGGAGTCTGCAGCCATATTGTAATTCATACCCAACGACAACTTGTCAATCAAGCTAATCTTTCGTTCGCCAGTCGAATCTCTATCCGACTTTATCTTCATTTCCAGATTATTATCCAATTGAAAACTAACACTACCCTGAGTTCCGGTAGGTGACGTGCCAAACATCTGAGAAGTAAATGGCGAATAAGAATAAGTTTGCATCTGACCATACGCATCCTCATACTGAATATCCTTCCAGAACCCGAATTTAGGCGCACCAAAATCCGGAGTATAACTTAGCGTAACAGACGGCTCAAAACGGTGTCTAATCATTTTTATCCTATCTCCCAAGAAAGGCAAAGGTTTATAGAAACCATACAAAGTCGTAGATGCAGAAACAGAAGTACTATAATCGAATACTCGGTAAAAACCATATATCGTATCACGATCCACAATTTGCTTCTTCTGCATATCATAGGCTTTTTCAACCTTATTGCTATACCAGCGTTCCGTATAATTAAACGAAGGAGAAATATTCAGATATTTGAAGAGAGAAAAAGTAGCACTAACCGGTATCTGATGTTGCATGGCATTCCGCCAATCCTTAACCAAGCTTGACTTAAACAACTTATCTTCGCGAGTATCGATACTGTTGCGCAAATAACCGTTATAACTCATTGAAATCTTTTCATACCAACGTTCTTTACCTATCGCATGTTTACGCTTAAAGGGGAATATACGGCTCATCGTAATAGTGATATCCGGTAAAGTAACAGAAATGGAAGAGTCACGCGAACGCTGGTTGATATTCATTGTCGCAGACAAGCTGAACGGATTGTTCGGAAATCGCTGTGTAATATTAATACTAGAACCTTTCGTATTTTGGGTATTCTCCGCATAAGAGCCATTATTACTACCCGGGAAAAAGCCATTCATATTATTCCGGTCATAACTACTGGTAGAAAAGTTTACGCTCGCGGAGAATGTTCTATAAGGATTCGCTTTCGCATCCTGCGAATGTGTCCAGTTTATCTTAAAGTCTTTCGACAGGCTGTAATCCGGTAATCCTTTATCCCCTAATCGTGTAACCAGATAAGAAGCATTGAAATTCCCTGAGAATTTATACCTTTTCCGGTAAGACGAACGAGCCGATAATCCCCACGACCCCTTTGTATAGATTTCCCCTGTTAAAGCTAAATCCATATAATCGCTTAAAGCAAAATAATATCCACCATCACGTAAATAAAAACCCCGGCTACTTTCATCACCAAAAGTCGGAAATATAATACCCGAAGAATATGAATTTGAGAAAGGGAAAAAGCAAAACGGTAAACCTATCGGATAAAGCGGAACATCTTCAAATACCATATAAACAGGTCCGGTGATAATCCTCTTCTTCGGTTGCACCTTCGCTTTTGTCATTTGGATATAAAAATGAGGATGGTCATGATCATCACAAGTTGTATATTTACCACCTACCATATTTAGGACATCATTATCCATCTTTTTAGTCTGTCCTGCAGTAACATAACCTTCACCCTGCTGAGTGATAACGTCCGTAATATATCCTTTCTTGGTATTAAAGTTATAGCGCATCGTTTTGGACTCATACTGCTGCTCTCCATCCTTAAATAAAGGATAACCAAATTCCGTTCCTACTGAATCCAGTCCAAATTTAGCATATACCAAGCTACTATCCATATTCATCTCTATGATTTCAGACTGAAGCTCAATCTGCTGATATTTCACATCACCCTCTCCATACAAATAAGCCCAATTGTCGGCTGTTATAATAATAGAATCGTTAGCCTGATAGTCAACCGGAGCGTCCAATCCTGCCGACCGTTTCGGTATAGTATCCAAACGAGCCGTAGTATCCTTCGGGGCAGGTGCCACGCTATCGCCGACCATCGATTGAACGGTTGGGGGTGCGAATTCCTGCGCCTCAGTCCTCAAAATTCCTACGAGGAAAAAGAATAAGATAATCAGGCATTTGTATTTCAAAAACATTCTGTCGTTATTTGCAGTGTGTTACAGCGGGCAAATGTATAACAATTTAGTGAATCAAACTCTTTTTATTCCCCTAAAAAGAGTTTACACCAGTTATCAAACCGTTCAACCGTATCATTTCCATACTTGAAAAGTCCTTGTTTCACCTTATCAATAGACTTTTCTTTTGTTAGTTTCGTTTTACTGTAAAATTTATCGGCGAAACATATCAATTGTTCTTCCATCGTTTCCGGCATAAAATCCCGGTGAGGAAGAGGAAGATTCCGTTCTTCTATCATTGCCAAAGTAATACCGGTTCCTGTATGCCGTTCGCACACACGAGCATGACGGGGATAGCCTTCCTTACGCATCAATTCTGCTCCCAGATAACCATGACAAATATATTTGGCTGAACCATGGCAATCGATTTCCGGAGCATCACAAAGGAAAATGCCAATATCATGCAGCATAGCCGCTTCTTCTATAAATGTAAGGTCTAAGTTCATTTCCGGATGCATCCGGGCAATAGCCAATGCCTTATCCGCCACACTGCGGCTATGCGTTACCAATATCGTATATACTTCCGAATCGGCCGGATAGTATTTGGCAATAATATCCAAAGGGTTCATATCTTTTTTACTTAAATGACAGACAAAGATAAAGATTATATTACAGCTGTAGTAATTTTATTCACTCCTCTTTTACTTTTATGTGAATTTATAAACAGTCCTCTAATTGTCAAAACAAACTATATAAAAACAAATGACATATATTAAACCTTGTATAAAAAAGATTAGCTATTTTTGTATCATCTATAATTAAAAAGATAGCATATGAGAACCGTTGTTTGGTTTACCTTTTGTTTGTGCGGATTACTCCTGATGCCTGAAGCCGGAGCATCCGTACTCCAAAAAGAACCTTTAAAACTTGGAGCTGAACGCATGGAAGTCGTTACTCGTCTACTGAAAGATAAACGGGTAGGTCTGATAGTAAACCAGACCTCCATATTGGAGAAACGACAAAAACACCTGCTCGATGCCCTTTTGGATGAAGGGATTCAAGTGAAAAAAGTGTTTGCACCCGAACATGGTTTCCGTGGAACAGCCGATGCCGGAGAAGAGATAAAGGATAGCCGGGATGTCAAAACCGGCATACCTATCATATCTCTTTATGGGAAAAATAAGAAACCGACAACCGAACAACTTGCCGACCTCGATGTTCTCGTATTCGATATTCAAGATGTAGGCGCACGCTTCTACACCTATATTAGCACGATGCATTACGCAATGGAGGCATGTGCCGAAAACGGGATTGAATTTATCGTATTGGACCGCCCCAATCCGAACGACTTCGTTGACGGACCGGTGCGGCAAACTGGATACGAATCGTTTGTTGGTCTCGACCCACTTCCTGTCCTACATGGACTGACCGTAGGAGAACTAGCTTGGATGATTAACGGAGAAAGATGGCTAAAAAGCACTCCCGACACCTGTAAGCTACATATTGTCAAGATGAAAAACTGGCAACATGGCGATCCGTATTGGTTGCCTGTCAAACCTTCACCCAATCTCCCTAACGACCAGGCAATCCGTCTCTATCCATCCCTCTGTTTTTTCGAAGGGACTAATATCAGCGTAGGCCGAGGTACATATTATCCGTTCCAAATACTGGGTGCTCCGGATGCTCAATACGGTGATTTCACATTTACTCCCACGTCACTACCCGGATTCGATACCAATCCACTCCATAAAGATAAACTTTGTTATGGGGTAGATTTGCGGGAATATCCATTCGAAGGCGGTCTGTCCTTGAGCTTCCTACTTGATTTTTATAATAAAGCCGGAAAAGAACAAGCATTCTTTTTCTCCCGCCCACAATGGTTTGACTTACTGGCCGGGAACAAGGAACTGCGTTTCCAGATAATACGAGGAATGAGTGAAGAAGAAATCCGAGACAGTTGGCAACCGGAATTGAACGAATATAAAAAAATAAGAAAAAAATATTTGTTATACCCTGATTATCCGAATGTCGAGAAAAATAACACACCGGAAAGATAAATATTCGATTATATATATTGATATTTTTCCTATTTTTGTACACTATAATTAACTCGGGTAAAATAAAAAGAATTGGGGTACCTTCTAAAACAATATTTGCATATAATTATACTTATCTTCTTTGCCGTTTTTTCGGTTCAGACAAAAGCAGGACAAAAGGAGGAAGAGAAGTTGCACAAAGTTCTTATCATACATTCCTATACCCCTGTGCTAACAGCCTATGCCAAGTTTAGTAACATGGTGGCATTGGATTTGAGAAAGAAAGGCATTCAGACCTCTGTACGTACTTTTTATCTGGACTGTGAGCGTTATATCGCCAAAGATGAAGAAGCACGCATGTATAACTTTCTGGATTCTTTAGGCAACTGGACACCTGATATCATATTGGTTAATGGTGATCAGGCTACTTATACGCTAATGGCCTGCGGTCATCCGTTAGGGAAAAGTACACCTGTCGTTTTTTCCGGCGTTAATTTCCCAAACTGGCCTTTACTGAAAAAACATCCCAACGTTACTGGCTTCTGGGATAAACCGGATTACAAGGCAACAATCCGGCTGATAGAAAAACTATACGGTAAATCTCGTATCCTTTTTTTCAACGATTTACGGCTTATCGGTAAGCTAGCTTATAATGCGGTAGTGGAAGATGTAAAAAACAGCGGAATGTCCCTTTACGACGGCATGTATAATCCGGATAGCAACAAACAACCGGAAGTTATAATTTCAGGAGCGCCCGAGGAATCAGCACTTTATACAGCAAAACCGTCAAAACTTCCAGCCCGAGAATTAGTCAATATCTTTGAAAATAATCCTTATACAGCTTGTCTGCAAACGATACTCGACTTTAATGTCCTGACAATTGGACGTTTGGCGAACGTACCTACTTTCACCGTTATCAATAATGGTTTTAACGACAATCGAGGGATTACCGGCGGGTATTTCACAACACTTCAAATACAAGCCAATGAAGTTTCCAGTATAGTAGAACGTATTATAAAAGGGACACAAGTCAGTAAAATTCCGATAACACAAAGCCCTAAAGTATACGCATTTGACTGGAACGAGATGCAACGTTTCAACATTAAGCAAAAAGATTTACCACAAGGTAGCGTTATTTATAATTTACCCTTTGAAGTACACTACCACAACTATATTGTAATCGTTATTTCTCTGCTAGTATTACTACTGTTTTACATCATTCTCCATCTTATCTACATGTATCGCCGTGAATATAAACGAAAAAAGACAGCCCAAATCAATCTAATCAAAGAAAGGAAATTTTTAAAACTGGCTTTGGAAGGTGGTAATATTTATGCCTGGAGAATGAAAAATGAGGAATTCACTTTTGAAGACGACTTCTATACAGCCAACAATATTGCTCCGCGCACTATTACTATCGAAGCTCTATTGACTATGACACATCCTGACGACCAGGAAAATCTGAAAAACCACATCCACGATGCCCATTCCGGTTTACACGACAATGCCAATCTCCAATGCCGTTTTAATTTTAACGGGAAAGGCTATATCTGGTGGGAACTCCGTTATAACCATGGAGAAGTTTCACCCGACAAAACACATAGTATCATAGGACTTTGCATGAACATCCAGTCTTTCAAAGATAAAGAACAAAAATTAATCGACTTACAGGAAAAAGCGGAAGAAGCAAACAAAATGAAATCTGCATTTCTTGCCAATATGAGCCACGAAATACGTACACCTCTCAATGCTATCGTTGGTTTCTCCAATTTATTACAGGAGGAAAAGGAGTTGACAGATGAAGAAAAATTACTATTCAAAGATACAATTAATAAAAATAGCAGTTTGCTACTAAAGCTAATAAACGACATTCTGGAACTATCACGTATTGAGTCTGGACGTATGTCGTTTACTTTCGATGATTATTTATTAAACGAATTATTAGAAGAGATTTATCAAACGCATAACCTACTTATGCCTTCCAATATCAGCTTCTTTAAAGAAATTCCGGATTTACCAATAAAAGTCCGCGTAGATCGCCATCGCTTTATCCAAGTAATTACAAACTTAATAAATAATGCTGTAAAATTTACGGAGAAAGGGCATATCACGATAGGATACCAGTATAAAGCGACAGAAAAGAAAGTACATATATACGTTGAGGATACGGGCAAAGGCATGTCGGAAGAAGCATGCAAAAAGGTTTTCGAACGTTTTTATAAAGACGACGAATTCGCACAAGGTACAGGATTGGGACTTTCTATCTGCCAAACTATCGTAAAACAACTGGGAGGCCAGATATTACTAACCTCCCAAAAAGGCAAAGGAAGCCTCTTTACCGTCATCTTACCTTGCCAACTGAAACTATAATTTTTTTTCAATAACCATCAACTTCGTGTTATCCGTACCATAGAAGGCTATCTTTGTGACAGGGGCAGTGACTCCTTCCGGTTCAAAGCGAACTATTTTATCCAAAGTCTGCAATACTTCCCGCTCTTCATCCATATCCGGACAAGCCATGCGAGTAGCGGCTATTTTCGGGAATTTGATAATATTTTTCTGAGTATCATTATATTCAATATTTCCCATTATACGATTACAACCGGCATTACCGGACAAAGTTTTACGAGGTATATCAAATAGGATAAAAGGACGTCCGTCAATTGCTTTGACAGCTTTTCCATTAAGTTCGACAATGTTCCACTCTCCATCAAGATCAGAGAAAGTCACGGTTACAGCTTTTTGTGTTTTACAAGAGACTAATACTCCCACCCCTATCAGGACCAGGCAAACATATAAAAACCTTTTCATTTCCGATAATTAATTTTTTGATAATACCAACAAGACATTCTCGTCACTATCTACCAGCAACATTTCATTCTCCGACTTTCCGGCTTTAACAGCTTTGACATCTCCCATTGCTTTCAGAATAGCATCTTCCGTAGCCATATCCGGGCATGCCATCATCGTAGTTGCCGCCGGGTTAATCGTAATGGAAGAGATATCCTTGTCATCAAGGGTTATTGTCGTATTAAATATATTACAGCCGGCATTGCCATGCAGTTTGTTTTCAGACATATCGAACTCCATCTGAGGTAATCCCTCTTTCAATATCTTTTCGCCTTTTACTTCTATTATATCCCATTTACCTTCCAACTTCTTGGCATCAGTCTTTGCTTCACCACATGAAAACAAAATACCTACAAACACCGGAATCATCAATACATACAAAATTACTTTTTTCATATTCTTCTTTTATTTAGAATTATCACTTGTAAAAATAAGACGTTAAATATGGAAGAATTGTTCCCGGCATCTTCGATATTTAGTTAACATTAACACTTCAGCATAACACCTCTTCCTTTTTTACCTTCGCCGATGGTTAAAGCAGGAAAGCATTCATGCATTTTATTTTTCATCTTTACTTTATTTTCCGTAAGTTTGCAAATAGTTGTTATTGTAGCAACCATACTCATATCAACAGTTATCATCGGAATGAACAACAAATCTGTATTCTATATATTACTGGCCGGATTTATTGCCTGTATCTCCTGTACTCATCATGTCAAACAAGAGGTGGAAGAAGAGGTAGACAGCGAATGGATAGACAGCTTACAGCACGTTTACCAATACGGTATCTGTATCGACTCACTGGATGTTCAGGAATACATGATGAAGAACGGAGACAACCCTGCCTCTATTTTTGCCGGACTGGGCTTTTCAGCTATAAAAGCAGACAGTATAACAAAAGCATCGGTCTCCGTACTGGATCCCACTAAATTACGTGCAGGAATGCATTATTATACATTTACAACACAAGACAGTCTTGCTTGCATCCGTTACATAGCTTTTGCTAAATCGCTTACTGATTATGCTGTAATCAATCTCACCAGCGATACGATTCAGGCATACAACTTCAGTAAACCAATTACTTTGAAAAAACAATATGCCGAAGGTACGCTCAATTCTTCCTTATGGAATGTCATCAAAGCCAGTGGAGCAAATCCTCTGTTAGCCCTCAAATTATCCGACATATATGCTTGGCAGATTGACTTTTTCGATGTAAAAGAGGGAGATTCGTATCAAGTACTGTATAATGTAGCTTACATCGATGATACTACTGCTTTAAATATAAGCTCCATCGAAGGAGCAATATTCACCCACCAGGGTAAAGATTTTGTTGCTATTCCTTTTACACAAGATAGTGTATTCGAATATTTTGATTCGGACGGAAACAGCCTCCGCAAAGCTTTCTTAAAAGCTCCGTTGGATTTCATCCGTATCACTTCCCGTTTCTCCAATGCCCGCTTTCATCCGATATTAAAACGTTATCGTGCGCATCATGGAGTCGACTATGCTGCTCCAGTCGGTACGGAGGTCAAAAGTATCGGAGATGGGACCATCATTGCCAAAGGTTATGCCGGAGGAGGAGGTAATACGCTGAAAGTAAAGCACAACTCGACCTATACGACTTCTTATATGCATTTAAGTCGTTATGCCAAAGGTATCGAGGTGGGTAGTCATATCAAACAGGGACAGGTTATCGGTTATGTGGGTTCGACCGGATTATCGACTGGACCTCATCTGGATTTCCGAGTTTACAAAAATGGACAACCTATTAATCCTCTACAGATGGAAGCTCCCCCTTCCTTACCGGTCAAAACGGAACTGAGAGATAGCTTTGCTATTGTCAAGCAAACAGTTTTGGCAGAATTAGACAGTATGAAGCAATTTAAAAATTAACATAATAATATCGGATATGAGATTTTTAGGAAATATTATCTGGCTGATATTCGGCGGGCTGATTACAGCATTGGAATACATCATTTCCAGTTTACTGCTGATGATAACAATTATCGGGATTCCTTTCGGGCTTCAAACACTTAAACTGGCAATGCTTGCTTTATGGCCATTCGGGAGTCGGGTAACAGACAACGGGAATTCGGGAGGTTGCCTCTGCTTGGTCATGAATGTTATCTGGATATTTCTCGGAGGCTTCTGGATATGTTTGACTCACCTGTTCTTCGGTATTTTGTTGTGCATTACCCTGATTGGTATTCCTTTCGGCAGACAGCATTTCAAAATGGCAGCATTAGCTCTGACTCCATTCGGGAAAAAGATTGAAAACAACTAATCAATCGAAATCTGTTCTACTTCCACCGGACGACTGAGAAAAACAGATGCTGTTTCAGAAAATTTCTCCGCCGACTCTGTTGTAAGAAAACGGCAATGATTGTTACGGGTTAAACGGGCATTCATTTCCGGATGCCTATATAGATAGTCCTTCAAGCTGGCTGCTACATATTCTCCCTGCGCAAGAATCTTTATGCCGGCAGGCAAAAATGATTTAATTTTATCAATCAGCAGCGGATAATGCGTGCAGCCCAGTACTATTGTATCTATTTTCGGATCAACCGCCAGAAGATGTTCAATATTTCTTTTTACAAAATAATCCGCACCCGGAGAGGCAAATTCGTTATTTTCAACCAAAGGGACCCACATCGGACAAGCTTCTCCAGTCACCTTGATATGCGGGAACATTTTTTCTATTTCCATCGAATAAGAACCGGACGAAATAGTTCCGGTCGTTCCCAAAATTCCGACATGTTTACTAATACTGAGCCGGTCCATCAACTCCACAGTAGGACGAATGACCCCCAATACACGTCGTTGCGGATCCCATCCAGGCAGGTCCCGCTGCTGAATAGTGCGTAAAGCTTTTGCAGAAGCGGTATTGCAAGCCAGTATAACCATTTGGCAACCTTCGTTAAAGAGCTTTTCTACCGCCTGACGAGTAAAGCGATAAACTACTTCAAAGGAACGAGGACCATAAGGTGTACGCGCATTATCTCCCAGATAGATATAATCGTAATCAGGCATTGTTTTCCGAATTTTATCAAAGATGGTCAAACCGCCATATCCGGAGTCGAAAATGCCAATAGGGCCTGGAGTCTGAGGAAACATATCTGAAAATATTTTTATTCAATAATCCACATTTATATAGACAACAAAGGATGCCTTTCCACGAAAAGCATCCTTTATCTTATATCTTACAAGGCACTAATTCAAACCTAATTTCGCTTTTACAAAGGGAGTAGCATCAACAGCCGCATTACCTGTATAAAGGACAGCTTGTGGGTCCAGAATGTAAGTATAACCTTTTTCATCGCCTACAGCCTTAATGGCATCTCTCAGTTTCTCCTGAATCGGGGCAAACAACTCTTGCTGTTTTTTTCCAAATTCCTGTTGTGCAACTTGAACAAAATTATTTGAACGTTCTTGCAGGTCTGACAACTCCTGCATTCTTCTCATCTTAATATTCTCTGTTAATGAATCCTGCTGAGCAATAAAATCGGCATATTTTCTTTCGTATTCATCATTTATAACTTTCATCTCCTGTTTGTATTTAGCATCCAAATCCTGCAATGCTTTCTGCATACTGGTGAATTCAGGCATGATAGTGAGGATTTCCTGGCTATTTACAATAGCAATCTTACCTTCCTGAGCAAAAACTCCAAACGGGAGCATCATTAACAATAAAACAATCAGTTTCTTCATTTTTCTATAAAATATTACTTTGTTATTAATCAATTTCCAACTTGCTTATATTAAAGCGCACAAATGTAAGCATTTATTTTGAATATCCTAACTTTATAAGCACTTCATCGCTTATATCTATTTTAGGAGAAGCATAAATTATACTCGCGTCGGAAGCTCGATCCATGACTAGCTGATACCCTTTATCTTCGGATATTTCTTTCACAGCATTATAAATCTCATCATGTATCGGTTTTATCAGACTCGCACGTTTTTTATATAATTCACCGTCAGGACCAAAATATTTACGTTTCAAATCCTGGGCTTCCTGTTCTTTCTGAACAATCTCTTCCTCACGCTTCGTCTTCATTTCGGCAGAAAGAAATACCAAATCGCTCTGGTAGGTTTTATACATATTCTGGGCTTCCTGCTGAATGGCTTCCACTTCATTCTGCCATTTCTTAGAAACCTGACTCAACTGTTCGTTCATCATTTCATAAGCTGGAATATTCTTCAGGATATACTCCATATCTATCAATGCGAATTTTTGAGCTGATGCTGCAAACGAACAAAGAAGCAGCAAACAACTTAAGGCAATAATCTTTTTCATACACATTATTCTATTAGTTTTACCTTCTGACTGCAAATATAAAAGAATTGGGGATTGAAAATCGAAAATTGAATTTTAATAATAGTGGATTAACAATTTAACAGACTTGAGAAAGAGAGTAATAACAAAAATCAAGCCACTCATTATAAAAAACGGACAACCGGAACTTTCATCCGATTGTCCATCTATCATTTATTTTCAAACTCTTAAAATTCCTGGCCGATAATAAAGTGGAAGTTACTGCCGCCTCGTTGACCGCTTCCGTCAGGACGATCGAAACCATAAGCCCAGTCGATACCCATCAGACCAATCATCGGAAGGAAAATACGAACACCAACACCGGCCGAACGTTTCAACTGGAAAGGATTGAAATCTTTCAGGTCTCTCCAAGCATTACCTGCTTCCACAAATACCAAGCCATAAATAGTTGACGACGGTTCCAACAAGAACGGATAACGCAATTCCATTGCCAAACGGGAATAAGCATAACCATAAGAATTGTATCCGCCATTACCTGCAATACTACCGTTTTCGTAACCTCTCAAACCAATCGTTTCAGTTGCATAAGTACTGGAATAACCACTCATACCATCACCACCCATATAGAAGGTTTCGAACGGAGATTTCTTATATTTGTTGTAAGACCCCAAGAAACCGTACTCAACACGTGTCATTAATACCGGTGTGCGTTTTACTGTCAGAGGGGCCAGCGGAGAAAATATCTTCGCTTTAAATTTCCATTTATGATATTCTATCAATTTGAACTTATCCGGATCCTGATCGTTCATATTCTTATAATCTTTACCATCCCACAACGACCAAGGAGGAGTTGCGGCAACAGAGAGTAAGAATTGAGAACCGTAACGTGTATACAACGGATTGTCAATAGAATTACGTTGCAACATCAATTCGAGGTTGATATTATGACAGTTACCATTATTTACCAAGAAATAATCCCAGTCTTTCATCATATACAACTGATAATTCAATGTTGCCATAAACTGGAAGTAGTCATCCGGCCAGTTCAAACGTTTACCGTAACCGGCAGCAAGACCGAACATCATAATGGACTTATCCGGGTCATAAGCTAATTCATAATTGCCGTAATTGCCACCATAACCATAACCGTAACCATAATTACCGTAACCATAACCACTATAATAAGGATAACCTCCATAATAGTTATTGTAGTAACTGTTATTATTTAAATAATTACTACTGATATCCGTTTGCTTGGAGAAATATGCACTTACCGACAAGGTATTCGGTCGTTTACCTCCAAACCAAGGGTCCATAAATGAAATACTGTAAGCCTGATAGTAACGTCCGTTTGTCTGACCGCTCAACGTCAGTGTCTGTCCTTCACCCTGTGGAATTATACCTTTATAGGTCTTCGGGTTCAACAAATTCTTCATGGAAAAGTTCGTAAACTTCAAACTCAACTTACCAATCACACCTGTCTGTCCCCAACCTGCAGAGAATTCAATCTGGTCGTTTGCTTTCGAAACCAAATTATACTGAATATCAACTGTTCCGTTTTCAGCATTAGGTATTGGTTGCGGAACCAAGTTTTCCGGGTCGAAATGCCCCATTTGAGCAATCTCACGAGTTGAACGCATCAAATCATCACGACTGAACAACATGCCTGGCTTCGTTCGGAGTTCACGACGGACAATATCTTCATACAGCCGGTCGTTACCGTTTATTATAACTTTATTAATGGTTGCCTGCGGACCTTCCTGAACACGTATTTCCAATGAAATCGAGTCATTATCGACATCCACTTCAACCGGGTCAGCACCAAAAAAGATGTAACCGTTATTATAGTATAGATTGGAAACAGCACTTTCGTCCGTAATTAACCGTTCATTCAGCTTCTTCTGGTTATAAACATCACCAGGTTTCATATCCAACAATTGCTGCAACTGCTCAGTCGGATATTGTGTATTACCGACAAAAGAAATATCCTTCAGATAATATTTGTCACCTTCCTCCAATTTCAAGAAAATATCCACTTTTTTCTTATCATAGTTCACAATACTGTCTTCAATCAGTACAGCATCGCGATAACCATGTTCGTTGTATTTGGATATAATATTCTTTTTATCATTTTCATATTCTTCAGTTGTAAACTTCTTAGTGCTGAAAGCTTCACGGATACTTGATTTCCAGTCATTATAAAAACTGAACTTTTCATTTGTCTTCTTCATCGCCTTTTTCAAGTCGCGTGCAGACAAAGCCTTATTTCCTTCAAAGTGGATTCTGTGAATTTTGGTCTTTTCATTCTTATCGATATTAATATCGACGATTACTTCACCTTCGTGCGATACATCATCCTTCTGGACGATATCAACATCTACATTCTTAAACCCTTTGCCATCAAAATATTTCTGGATAAGCGTTTTCGCCCTGTCCATCACATTCGGAGTAATCTGATATCCTTTTCGCAATCCTAATTTGGCTTCAAGGTCTTCCCTTTCACCCTTTTTAATACCGCGATAGTTTACCTGCGAAATACGGGGACGTTGCTTCAACTGAATTTCCAACCAAACTTTGTCGTCTTCAATCTTGGTTGCCAATATCTTCACGTCTGAGAACAATCCGTGTTTCCAGAAACGCCTTACTGCTGCTGTAATATCCATTCCGGGAATGGTGACCTCATCACCCACCGATAAGCCGGAAAAAGTTATCAACACGAAATCATCATAATCCTTAACCCCCGTTACTTTAATATCAGCAATCTTATACTTTTTAGGAGATAAAGAATACGAAATGACCGGCACTTCTGCCGGTTCCTCAACCTTTGTAGTGTCAGTTTCCTGGGCGTAAATACCACAGGCGGCACCCAGAAAAATCAAAAACAGCACTATTCTTTTGTACATATAACAGCTATTGTTTATAAGATTATTTGCTCACTTGTCTTACCGAAACGCCGTTCACGCTGTTGGTAATACAATATAGCTCCATACAACTCTTCTTCTCTGAAATCGGGCCAATACACATCGGTAAAAAAGAATTCCGCATACGATAATTGCCATAAAAGGAAATTACTGATACGTTTTTCTCCCCCGGTACGTATTAACAAATCCGGATCGGGAATACCTCTGGTAGACAGGTGTTCCGAGACTACAGCCTCGGTTATATCGTTGGGGTGGATTTTCTTTGACTGCACTTCTTCCGCAAGCTGTTTCACGGCTTCTACAATTTCCCAACGGGCAGAATAACTCAACGCCAATACAAGCGTTGTACCCGTATTGACAGAAGTCTGTGCGATACATTCCATCAAAGTAGCATGCGCATCAACCGGCAAACGGTCAAGATTACCGATAGCCATCAGACGAACATTATTTTTCATCAAATCAGGCGTTTCACGATGAATAGCCGTAACCAGCAAACTCATCAAAGCCTGAACTTCCGCTTCCGGACGATTCCAATTTTCGGTAGAAAACGTGTATAGCGTCAAATATTTCAAACCTAATACGGTAGCCGCTTCCACTATCTTACGGACAGAAACGACCCCTTCCTGATGCCCGAAGCTACGGTCTTTCCCCTTTGCTTTGGCCCAGCGCCCGTTACCATCCATAATAATCGCCACATGTTGCGGCAAACGTTCCTTGTCTATTTTTTCAATCAACGACATAGTGTTTTCATCTGTAACTACTGTTACTATTTATACTATTACAAGGTCTGTTCCGAGGACCAAAATCCCACGTGACAGAAAGCAGCAGAAAAGAATACCAATCTTTATTCTTTAGAAAACTGCTTTTCATATGATACGGATCATTCAATATGGAATTACTATCGTCCGTCACGTCTAAACCATCACCAAACAGCTTACGAAACGAGAACTCGCATCCCAGATTAATCCGGTTCTTCATCTTATATTTAATACCAACTCCCAACGGTATATTCGGACCGGCAAACGTATTCCCACTACCCGGAGCGACTGTCACTCCCAAACCGAAGAATACATAAGGCGAAAAACGCTTTGCATTTGCATAAGCAAATTTATCGCTATACGGAAAAAAGTTAAATTCCATTTGACCACCTAGCTCTATCAGACTACGGCTGAAAGAAACTTGTGCATTGTTCGGAAAAACATTTTTCTGTCCGTCCGTACTGCCGGAAACTTGTCCCCACATCAAATTTGCCTTAAAGGCCCATCTGAAATTCGGGTTGTAGCGGAATATCGCTCCTAATGCCGGGTTTAGCCCTTTAAAGGGAGTATTTTTATTAACGTCGCCCATATAATAAGCTCCGCCGGCCATTCCGCCTATTTCATATTTATATTCCTGCGCACGTACATTGCCGATAAAACCGGCAAACAGTATGAAAATGAATATGCGTTGAAAGAAAGTTGAAGTCATAATCTTTGCTGTTATATTACTACACCTTCCTTTTCTAACGCTAAAAGCCTCATAAAATTATACTGTTTTACATGAACTTTCCTAATCTTTAAAACCCAGACGATTTATACGACCGCGCCAGATTTGATCCAAAACATTCGAACTTGTTGTTTCTTTTCCACCGAAAAGATACATATAATTATCTTTATCTACATAAATAGATGCATATCCACGTGCCTTAAATTCAGGAGGCATAACTGTCAGTGTATCCGACAAATTCCAAGTCACACCGTAATCCTGCGACATATAAATTTCAGAAGAAGCCTTACCGGCCGCATCAATTCCTCCAACCATAAACATTCGGTTGTCATACTGGATTACCGATACACCTTCGCGTACAGAAAAAGTTTCAGTTTCTTCATCTGTAAAGTTAGCCCAGACAAGACCATCACTTGTTCCCCAAACCGTATTGGTCAGTGAATTATTTTCCGTCCTTCCTGCTACAACCATCAGATAAGCGCGAAACATAGAATTGTATGAAACATTTCCAAAACCGCTCATAGGGAAACCGGCACTCACTGTATTTCCTGATTTCCATTCCATCGACTTATCCATGCGGGCAAAAGTAGCAACACCATTCTGGTCGACAATGGCTGCCATAGCCGATTGTTGTTTCCCCGAACCAGTAAAGTCATCACTTACTTTAATACTGCCTAATAATGTTTTTATCGAAGGCGCTCCTTCTACAAGCGTCCAATCCGTCCCGTTTGCGGAGCGGTAAAGAAGTCCGTCGGTTGTAATAACATATAAATTTCCTTCATATTCATCAATTTGCGACAAGCGGAGATTGTCAGCAGGAAGTCCGGTCAGTGACAATGGCTCCCAATTCCTGCCATCCGAAACAGCGGAACGATACAACAAATATCCCTTACTTGCATTAACCGGCTGCATATACATATAATAGAACGCGGAACCCTCTTCGCCAAAAACAATTGTTTTTTCTTCCTTTATTGCTTCACCCGCAATATTTTCAGAATAAACAGTCCAAACCATCGAGTCCGGAACAACCTGATGGATATTTAATTGTGCGGTATACTTTTTGGTAGTTTCGCCATCCCAAAGTGTATTAATAAACTGCACCGGCTTGCTAAAATCCAGTGAATCCTGCAAATTCCAAGAAATTGTATCACCTATCGCTTCCTGTATCACCTGGCACCCCCATACTGTAGTAGCCAAATTCACGGTACAAATGACTTTATCTTTTAGTTCCGTACCATAAGGCATAGAATCCGCATTAAAAATAAGCCCATTAATCTGATCGATTGTAAATACAACATTCTTCAACTCGGGAACAGAGTCGCTCGATAAAGAAAAAGTTAGAATCTGACAATCTTTACTCAACTCATAGTCTATTTCGTTTGATCCTAGACAGGAAGACAACAAAAAGACAAAACATCCGGTTATAAACAGTACTAATTTCTTTTTCATCAAAAATAAGTTTGTTGCATATAAAGGCACAAAAGTAGAAACATTTTTTGCTTTATACCTCATAAGGGGGAATATTTATAATATTTTAGTTGCTTATCCATAAATATGTCGTATGAATCACACCACTTCCTACGATTGTTTTTCCCATTTCATTACGTGAAATTATACTTTCAACATATATTGAATTCAAAAAGCACAATTATCTTTCTTTGTTACAACAATTATGTTTCTTTCATTCAACATCGTTTAATGAAGTTTTTGTCGGTACGTTTGTAGAAGATGCCCGTTATGATTTTTTAAATCGTAAGGACAACCGGAGATAACGGGAGCTTCTATTCCGGAGCAAAGAAGCACGGGGGCAGTCTCCACACATATTTCATCCCACAATCCCGCTTGCAAAAAACTTTCCAACAATTGGGAACCTCCTTCAACCAACAAAGAATTCAGCTTACGTACATATAATTGATGAAGTACTTGAGGCAGTACATCATGGCTAAAATCAATCGTAACATATTCTACATTCGGACGATTTTCGGCATCACAAGCTGTAAAAACAAGTGTCCGTACAGTGCCATCCATCAAATGATAGCCGGACGGGACACGCAATTCCCTGTCCAGCAACACACGGACAGGCGAATTTCCGACCCAATGCCGTACTGTAAGAGAAGGATTATCCAAGAGCGCCGTACGTGTCCCCACCATGATTGCCGCCGCTTTGGTACGCAAATGATGTACATGGCGAAGTGTTGCCGGAGAAGAAAGGACGGTTGCCGGAGTCTGCGCATCCTCCCGCGCCTTATCCAAGAAGCCGTCCAGGCTCTGCGCCCATTTCAAATAGATATAAGGACGTTTCAAACGCTGGAAAGTCATAAAAGCCGCATTCAGTTCGACAGCCTCTTTTTCCATTACACCTGTGACAACCTCCACACCTGCATCGAGCAACATTTGTATCCCGCGACCGGAGACTTCGGGAAAAGGGTCCGGACTTCCTACCACTACACGGGGAATGCCTTTTCGGATGATTAGTTCCGCACAGGGAGGTGTTTTACCGTAATGGCTACAAGGTTCCAGACTGACATAAATCGTAGAATCAGACAATAAAGCTTCATTTTTAACGGAAGTAATTGCATTCACCTCAGCATGAGCTTCCCCGTACTTCCGGTGATAACCTTCTCCTATAATTTTGCCGTCATGTACAATAACCGCACCGACCATCGGGTTGGGAGCCGTATCGCCTTCTCCCCTACGAGCCAGCTCAAAACAGCGGGCCATATATTTCTCTTCCACCTCAATCATAATCGTTCTTTAATGGATTCTGCCAGACAAAGATACAAGAAATAGTTTGTGCTTAACTACGAAACTCCTATCTTTGCCTTAAAATTATATAGCATGACTGAGACCATTGCCTACATAAGCAGCTCCCTGAAAGATATATATCCTAAAAGTGAAATCAGCAGCATGACCCGTTTGATTATGGAACGTATATGCGGCATTCCGCCTCACATCTATTTCTTTTGTAAAGAAAAAATATTGTCGGAGCAGGAAAAAGAAAGAATCAGAATGATTGTGGAACATTTGAAACAATCGGAACCGCTGCAATACATTTTGGGAGTAGCCGACTTTTACAGTCTCGAATTCGAGGTCAATCCTCACGTTCTGATTCCACGTCCGGAAACAGAAGAACTAGTCGAACAGGTTATTATCGATCATGAAAAGCAACAAGGGAAAATTCTGGACATCGGGACAGGTAGCGGCTGTATCGCCATCGCATTAGGCAAACATTTAAAAAATGCGGAATTATTCGCTATGGACATTTCGAAAGAAGCACTAAATACCGCACGTAGAAACGCCAAACGCAACGGCGTGACTGTCACGTTTATCCACACCGACATACTCTCTCCGGCAAAGGCAGAAGCCGATATTCCTTTTCTTTTCGATACAATAGTGAGTAATCCTCCTTATATAAAAGAAAGCGAAAAGAGGGATATGGAAGACAATGTATTAAAATACGAGCCTCATTCAGCCCTGTTCGTCCCGGATAAAGATCCGCTACTTTTCTATCGCCACATAGCCAAATTCGGAAAGAAGAAATTAAAACGGAACGGACGCCTGTATTTCGAAATCAATGCCCAGTGTGGAAATGCTACGGTAGACATGTTACGAAACGAAGGATACAAAAATATAGAACTGCTGCAAGACCTTTCGGGAAAGGACCGCATTGTAAAAGCACAACTATGAAACAAGCAAACGAACAGGAAATGCTCCATCGAGCCGCAGCTTATTGCTCCACAGCCGAACGCTGTATACTGGATGTCGAAAAAAAACTGGAAGCAGCCGGCTTGTCAAAAGAAGAAAATGAACGTATCATTGCCCGGCTTCTCAAAGAAAAGTTTATTGACGAAAACCGGTACAGCCGGTGCTTTGTAAACGACAAGCTTCGTTTCAATAAATGGGGACGCATCAAAATCAATTACGAACTGCAAAAAAAGAATATTCCGGCAGTTGTCCGTTCGAATGCTTTATCCGATATTAACGAAACGGAATATCAGGAAATCCTGCTATCCCTGCTGAAAAGTAAAATAAAAAGCATACACGGAAAAAATGAACGTGACGTTTATGGAAAACTACTTCGTTTCGCAGCCGGACGTGGTTTTGAAAGCCGTGAAGCACTCTATTGTCTGAAACAACTTTTCAAAGGAAACGGGTATGATGACGATTTTGAATGATTTACTCAGTTTGTTTTTTCCCCGTTTGTGTATGCTATGCAAACTTCCCCTCACAAAAGGGGAAGAACACATTTGCCTCCATTGTTTGTGCCATTTACCTTATACCCGGTTTTCCGACAACGAGAATAATCCTGTATCCTTCTTATTCAGGGGGAAAGTTGCAATAAACAAGGCTTCAGCCCTCCTCTATTACGAAAAAGGCGGACATGTACAGCGACTCATTCACTCCCTGAAATACTACGACAACAAAGAATTAGCTTTTTATATGGGACGCATGGCCGCATTATATTTACAAAAAAATGGTTTATTCGAATCTGTCGATGTCCTAATTCCGGTCCCGCTACATCCTGATAAACAGCGAAAGCGTGGCTACAATCAATCGGAATGGATAGCCAAAGGCATCCATTCCGTATTAAATATTCCTGTTGATACCCTATCTGTCCGCCGTTTGAAAAAAACAGAAACACAAACAAACAAGATGATTTACGAACGCTGGAAAAACGTACAAGATATATTCTCCCTTGTACAAGACAAAGAGATACAAGGGAAACATGTCCTGCTGATAGACGACGTTATCACCACTGGCTCCACGCTCGGTTCCTGTGCGGAAAAGCTTCTCACAATCTCTCGAATCAAGGTTAGCATACTAAGTTTAGCCATTACACATAGTTAAATATAATCCCGCATTTTTTTTCAAGAACTGCAAGGTTATCTCATAACCTTTAGCTATTTTTGCAGACTGATATAAACACATTATTAGGTTGTATGAAAACACTGGAAAGATTAGTAGCAGAGAGATTATTAAAGATTAAGGCCGTAAAATTGCAGCCTGCCAATCCTTTCACTTGGGCTTCCGGATGGAAATCTCCCATCTACAATGATAACAGAAAGACGCTTTCCTACCCGGAAATCAGAAGTTTCATCAAATTGGAACTGGCACGTACGATTAGTGAAAAGTATGAAAACGCAGATGCTATTGCCGGTGTTGCAACCGGAGCGATTGCTCAAGGGGCATTGGTTGCCGACCTATTAGGCCTGCCGTTCGTATACATCCGTTCAACGCCAAAAGATCACGGACTGGAAAACTTAATTGAAGGAGAATTGAAGCCGGGTTCAAAAGTTGTAATCGTTGAAGATTTGGTTTCTACCGGCGGTAGCAGTCTGAAAGCTGTACAGGCCGTTCGCAATTTCGGTTGTGATGTCGTAGGCATGGTCGCTATTTTCACATACGGTTTTCCTGTTGCCGTAGAAGCATTCAAAGAAGCAAAAGTTACGCTGACAACATTGAGTAACTACGATGCTGTTTTGGAAGAAGCTCTACGTACCAATTATATTGATCAATCGGAAATAGCCGTTTTGCAAGAATGGCGCAAAAATCCGGCAAACTGGAACCCTGAAGCATAATTCGTACGGAATGACAGATTTTGTGAGTGAAGTAAAGACGATCCCCTTCAATGAGGATCGTATCTTTAATATGTTGTCCGACCTTTCCAATTTGGAGAAGGTCCGGGATAAAATTCCCGAAGACAAAATCAAAGATTTTGAGTTCGATAAAGATTCTTGCAGTTTTTCAGTTGCACCGGTCGGTAAAATAACTTTTGAAATAGTCGAGCGTGAACCAAACAAGACGATTAAGTTCACCACGACTAATTCTCCTATTCCATTGTTTCTGTGGATACAATTGAAGCAAATGGAAGAAAACGATACACGGATGAAGATGACCGTTCGTGCCGATTTGAATCCGTTTATCAAACCGATGGTATCAAAACCTCTGCAGGATGCTATCGACAAAATCTCTACAGTATTGGCATCATTGCCTTATTAACAAGTAGTTGGTAGCTGGTAGTTGGTAGTTAACAACTACGATTAAACAGCTCATCAACCTATCCTACTAACTACCAGCTACTAACGACTAACTACAAATCACTAAAAATGGCTCAGAAACTTTGGGAAAAAAATGTTCAGGTAGATAAGGAGGTGGAAACCTTTACCGTCGGCAAAGACCGCGAAATGGATTTATACTTGGCAAAGTATGATGTATTGGGTTCGATGGCCCACATCACCATGCTCGAAAGTATCGGACTGCTGACAAAAGAGGAATTAACACTCCTGTTAACCGAACTGAGAAACATCTATACGATTGCCGATAACGGGCAATTTGTAATTGAAGAGGGAGTGGAAGATGTTCACTCGGAAGTGGAACTAATGCTCACCCGTCGACTGGGCGATACCGGAAAAAAGATACACAGCGGACGTTCGCGTAATGACCAGGTTCTACTGGACTTGAAGCTTTTCACCCGCGCTGAAATACAGGAAATCGTACACCTTGTATCCGACTTATTCGATGTTTTAATTTCACAAAGCAGCCGCCACAAAGACACATTACTTCCGGGATATACCCATTTGCAAATAGCTATGCCATCCTCTTTCGGACTATGGTTCGGTGCTTATGCCGAAAGTCTTGCAGATGATTTGCAACTTATGCAAGCCGCTTATAAGGTTTGCAACCGCAATCCGCTTGGCTCTGCCGCCGGATATGGCTCGTCTTTCCCGTTGAATCGCCAGATGACAACGGATTTGTTAGGGTTCGATTCGCTCGATTACAACGTTGTCTATGCCCAGATGGGAAGAGGGAAAATGGAACGTACCGTCGCTTTTGCCATGGCCGGTATAGCAGCTACGCTGTCTAAACTCGCATTCGATGCCTGCATGTTCAATAGTCAGAATTTCGGTTTCATCAAACTACCGGACCAATTCACAACCGGCTCCAGCATTATGCCGCATAAAAAGAATCCGGACGTGTTTGAACTTACTCGTGCCAAATGCAATAAAATACAGGGACTTCCCCAGCAAATCATTTTAATAAGTAACAACTTGCCTTCCGGTTATTTCCGTGATTTGCAAATTATCAAGGAAATATTCCTGCCTTCGTTCGATGAATTGAAAGATTGCCTGCGCATGGTCACGCACATGATGAGGGAGGTAAAAGTAAACGAACATATATTGGAAGACGACAAATATGCCCTTCTTTTCAGTGTGGAAGAAGTAAACCGTCTCGTATTGGAAGGAGTTCCGTTCCGCGACGCTTACAAGCAGGTGGGACTGAATATCGAAGCCGGCCAATTTGTCCCGGTTAAGGAAGTTCATCATACGCACGAAGGCAGTATCGGGAATTTATGTAATGATAAGATTTCCGCCCTGATGCAAAATATAGTGGATGGTTTCTCGTTTGATTCAATAAACGAAGCCGAAAAAAGGCTCTTATCCGAATAAATACAATGAAACGATTTCTGACTTGCTTCCTGATATTGTTGGCATGCTCTTGTACAAAGACAATCAAGACGAATATTCCGCCTTCCAGAGTCTATTTAAGAATCGATTTACGATATGAAGATAAAGACCTCGTAGGTACTTTAAATCATAAAGAATTCACAGCACCACGTAAGGCAGGCGAGTATGTCGGTTATTCCGGAGTACTGGTTGTATGCGGTTTCGACAACGTATATTATGCGTATGATTTATGTTGCCCGCACGAAGCCTCCAAAACCAACCGTATCGTTCCCGACAACACCGGAAAAGCCAAATGTCCGAAATGCGGGACAGTCTACGATATAGGATATGGAACCGGTGCTCCGGTAGAAGGTGTATCCGAATATGCGTTACAAAGATACAACGTCACTTCATTAGGACAGGAGTTACTCATTCAGAACTAAAACAGAATGTGTCGCTGAACTTTTTTAATCAATTATTTGCAGAAATAAAAAAAACATCTACCTTTGCACACGCAAACGAAAACAATGCAACAACGCGGAAGTAGCTCAGTTGGTAGAGCATAACCTTGCCAAGGTTAGGGTCGCGGGTTCGAGTCCCGTCTTCCGCTCATCTCTTAGGAGAAAGGGATGCTCGAATGGTGGAATCGGTAGACACGAAGGACTTAAAATCCTTTGGCCATTGCGGCTGTGCGGGTTCAAGTCCCGCTTCGAGTACCATATTACATTTTGCGGAAGTAGCTCAGTTGGTAGAGCATAACCTTGCCAAGGTTAGGGTCGCGGGTTCGAGTCCCGTCTTCCGCTCGCTTCCAAAAGGCCTCGGTATTGCTTGCAATATCGGGGCTTTTTACTATCAATTCAAATAATAAAAATAACAATGAATCATTCCATTATAATCAGAGAAGAAAAAGAGGCCGATTACAATCAGGTATATAAGTTGATAGAAACCGCTTTCCTCACAATGGAACACTCCGACCATGATGAACAAAATCTGGTAAACAGGCTAAGAGGCAGCAAAGCCTTCAGACCGGAGCTTTCACTTGTAGCGGAATACGAGAATAGAATTATCGGTCATATTCTTTTCACTGAGGCTAAAGTAGGCAATCATATCTTGCTCGCTTTGGCTCCGGTCGCCGTTATCCCTGAAATGCAGAACAATGGTATCGGGGGCAGATTAATTACGGAAGGGCATAAAAAAGCCGGAGAATTGGGATATAAAGGATGTATCGTTCTCGGACATGCCCAATACTATCCTAAATTTGGTTACAAAAAAGCAAGTATGTATGGAATACAGGCCCCTTTTGAAGTTCCCGACGAATGTTTCATGGCTATTGAATTAGTGGAAAACGGACTGGAAAATGTCCGGGGAACAATTGAATATGCAAAAGAATTCTTCGAGATAAACTAAGATATAAGGAAAGAAGAATTAGGTTAGGGGCTATATTTTTTACCCTATAGGGTATTGGCTATTTCCCTATAGGGTAAAATTGAATACTTTATTTAAAAGATTATTTTCCCTGCAAAGCAGTATCCATCGCAGCAGCAGCCTTACGACCATCTCCCATAGCCAGAATGACGGTTGCACCGCCACGCACGATATCTCCACCGGCGTAAACATCAGGCAATGTGGAACGCATATCGTCTTCGTTCACTACGATTGTTCCTTTTTTGCTTACTTCCAAACCCTGGAAAGCACGCGGAATAAGCGGATTGGGAGAAACCCCCACACTTACAATGACTTCGTCTACATCAATTGTTTCTATCGCACCTTCAATAGGAACCGGGCGACGGCGGCCGGAAGCATCCGGTTCTCCTAATTCCATCTTTTGCAAAAGCATTTGTTTCACACGTCCCCGCTCGTCCCCGATATATTCAATCGGATTGTGCAGAGTCAAGAACTCAACACCTTCTTCTTTGGCATGTTTTACTTCTTCAAGACGGGCGGGCATTTCTTCCTCGCTACGACGATACACAATCATAGCACGTTCCGCACCCAGCCGACGGGCTGTACGGACAGAGTCCATAGCCGTATTACCTCCGCCGATTACAGCCACCTTCTTTCCCTGTAATACAGGTGTATCACTTTCCGGATTTGCGGCATCCATCAAGTTGACACGGGTTAAATATTCATTGGAGGACATCACTCCTATGAGGTTCTCGCCCGGAATATTCATAAAGTTAGGCAATCCCGCTCCACTGGCGGCAAATATACCTTTAAAACCATCCGTATGTAAATCATCGTACGAAATAGTCTTGCCGACAATACAATTGGTCAGAAACTTCACTCCCATCTTGCGAAGGCCTTCTATTTCGACATCCACAATTTTGTTTGGTAAACGGAATTCCGGAATACCATATTTCAGCACTCCTCCGATTTCGTGCAAAGCCTCAAAAACTGTTACATCATAGCCGCGTTTTGCCATATCCCCGGCAAAAGAAAGACCGGCAGGACCGGAACCGACAACTGCAACCTTGATTCCATTTTTCCGAGCCACTTCGGGTACGGAGATATTACCGCTTTCCCGTTCATAGTCGGCAGCGAAACGTTCCAGATAGCCGATTGCAACAGCAGGTTTCCCCATCTTCAGATGGATACACTTACTTTCGCATTGCTTTTCTTGCGGACATACACGACCGCAAACAGCCGGCAACGCACTTGTCTCTTTCAACACGCGGGCCGCTTCAAGAAATTCACCCCGTTCAATATTCTTAATAAATGTCGGAATACTGATATTAACCGGACAACCTTGCATGCAAGTCGGGTTCGGACAGTCCAGACAGCGCTGGGCTTCTTGTACGGCTTGTTCTTTTGTCAGACCCAAATTCACTTCTTCCAAACGGGTATGACTACGATATTCGGGGTCCAGTTCATTCATTGCCACACGGGGAATATCCGTGCGTTCTTTATTTTTTTTGCTCTTACGCAATGCTTCCCTCCAAGGTTCGGCACGACGAGCGGCGATTAATTCTTCTGTTGTCATTGATTTTCTGTGGCTTATTTACTTCTTTTCAATATCTTTATATGCTCCAAGACGCATCAGCATCTCATCGAAATCCACCTGATGGGCGTCAAATTCAGGGCCGTCCACACAGACAAATTTAGTCTTTCCGCCTACTGTAATACGGCAAGCTCCGCACATACCGGTTCCATCCACCATAATGGTATTCAAGGAAGCAACAGTCGGTATCTCGTATTTCTTTGTAAGAGCCGAAACAAATTTCATCATAACGGCAGGACCGATTGTTACGCAAAGATCGACTTTCTCACGATTGATTACGCTTTCCACTCCATTTGTCACCAGACCCTTTGTACCATAAGAACCATCATCCGTCATAACAATAACTTCATCCGAATGGGCACGCATTTGTTCTTCCAGAATTACGAGATCTTTCGTACGGGCTGCCAATACCACAATCACACGGTTTCCTGCCTTATGAAAAGCTTCGACGATAGGAAGTAACGGAGCAACCCCAACACCCCCACCGGCACAAACGACAGTTCCGACTTTTTCTATATGGGTGGCTTGTCCCAACGGACCTACCAAGTCTGTTATATAATCGCCTACGTTCAGTTCGCAGATTTTCTTGGAAGAACCTCCTACAGCCTGAATAACCAGCGTAATAGTCCCCTTTGTCGTATCCGCTCCCGCTATGGTAAGCGGGATACGTTCCCCTTTCTCGCCGACTTTTACAATAACAAAGTGACCAGCTTTGCGCGAACGGGCAATCAAAGGAGCCTCTACTTCCAGCTTCACTACGTTGGCAGAGAAATGTTCTTTACTTACAATCTTATTCATTATAATCGCTACTATTGATAGTTTATCTTGTTGATTGGTTTGCAAAAGTACATCAAAAAAGTAAATATTCTGGTATTTTGCCAAATAAAAAGCCTTTATTCGAACAATCCTTCGTCACGTATCAACATCAGCAAAGCCGAATGGGGAACAATCAAAAACTTCTCCTCATTAAAATTAATCTCATAAGCCGCACTCTGTAAAAAGACAGCCAAATCACCTTGACGAGCTTGTAAAGGCAAATAATGGACCGCCTCATCCTCTTTCTTCTCCCAAACCTCATGCTCCTCGCTTTGGGAAGGAAGCGGATAACCCGGACCAGCCTTGATAATATACCCGCTCTGAATTTTCTCACCTTGCTGAACCGTAGGCGGAAGATAAAGTCCTGATTTCGTCTGACTTTGCGGATTCTTTGGTTTGATAAGCACTTTATCGCCTACCATCAGAAATTTGTCTATGTCTTTTTGTTCTATCGTTAATTGCATGACTCCTTATATATGATTTATGAGAACAAATCTACAAAATATCTTTGTATCCGGGACAAATAAAAGAAAAACAGAATAGATTTTTACTATCCACAGACTTATTTCTAACAACCTACACCCAATTATTACAAAACCAAATGAAAACAAAAAAAAGAGTGCCAAAATTTTTTCAATCCCGACACTCTTTTCCCTTATTATCATTTTCTTTTAAAGGGGATGCCCTTTAAATACGTTTGACTGATCAGACGGATATAAGTAACCGGTGAATGAAACACGATTGCTGTTGAAATTCGGACTTACAGTTGCCGTACATTTATTCGTACCGTACACCATGCGAATCGTTACAGTTGCCGAAACAGCTACTCCCTGTACCATCATATTCAAAGTGACATTGCCTTTTTTGTCTGTCTTCATCACTACATTGGTAGCGGAACCATCCACTGTAATTCCTCCGATACCGTTAGGTCCGTTAACAACCCCGTTGAAAGCCAACTGGATGGTCGCTTTGTCTCCCTGCATCGATATAAAATTCGTACTGGGAGTAACATACGCAAAACGTCCGCGTTTAAACTCCACACGGTCTGCTTCCAACACAAAATCCTTATTGCTTAAGGCCTGTATACCTTGTTCAAACAATGCCATTTGTTCAGCCTCTTCCGCAAGCTTCTGTGCTTCTTTTGCTGCTTTCTTTGCAGCCTTCTCTGCGTCCTTCGCAGCCTTTTCGGCTGCTTTATCCTGCTGGGCCATCATTGTACCTGCACTAAAGAGCAGGACTGCCAGTAATAATAATACCTTTTTCATACATCATTATTCTTTTAGTTTTAACTTTTAGTCAACTATCATATAGAAGACAATCAAGCACTCAAAAGGTTCAATCCGACATCTTACTTTTCATGTTTTTAACATGATACCACAAAAATAACCAAGCAGTTGCAGCGGCTACAAAATCAGAGAATGGAGCTGCATACCAAACCCCGTCCAATCCCCAGAAATGAGGAAAAACCAAAATAGCCGGTATCAGGAATAACACCTGACGACTCAAACTCAAAAACATTGCTTTCCAAGCAATCCCGATACTCTGGAAAAACTGACTGATTGAAATCTGCGAACCAACCAATACGAATACAAACAAACTTATCCGCAAACCATTGGCTGTCACATCGAGCAATTCAGGGTCACCGGTAAATGCACGCGCTATTATTTTCGGAAACACGATACTGCACAAACAACCAATTCCCATAATAACCGTTGCCGTAACAATCACCAATCGAAGCGTCTCTTGTACCCGTTTGTACAGACCGGCACCGTAATTAAATCCGACAATCGGTTGCATTCCCTGCGCGATACCGATAATCAACATTACAAGCAACATGCCCACACTGGCGATGATACCATTTGCTCCAAGAGCCAAATCTCCCCCATGCTCCTTTAAAGCATAATTCTGGATAACGGTCACCAAGCTACCAGCCAGCTGCATGGCAAAAGGAGATACTCCAATCGTCAGAATAGTCCAAACGACATACCATTCCAGCTTAAAATATTTTACATGAAAACGGACAATACTTTCCTTGCTCACAAAATGGCTCATCACATACGTGGCACTGACAGCCATTGAAATAACCGTAGCAATTGCCGCCCCTTGAATCCCCATATCAAACCAGAAGATAAATATCGGATCGAGAATAACATTCATTACAGCACCAATCATCATTGTTATCATTGCCTTTTTCGGGTAACCGGAAGCACGCATAACGGCATTGAAGCCAAAACTTAGTGATGCTAATAAATTTCCCGGAATAGCAATATAAAGATAGTCTTCAGCATAAGGTATCGTCTGTTCACTTCCTCCAAACCAAAACAACATATCTTTCAGGAAAAGCATACTGGGGATAATGGTCAAAGCTGAAAAAATAAAAGTCAGCGTAAAAGCATTACCCAACACCTTTTCCGCCATTTCATTCTCTTTTCGCCCTAAATAAATGGAAACACGGGTCGCTGCACCAGCCCCGACAAGCATACCGAAAGCTTGTAGAAAAAACAAAATAGGAAATGTCAGCGTCAAACCGGCCATTGCCAAAGGCCCCACCCCCTGACCGATAAAGATACGGTCTACGATATTGTATAAGGAGTTTACCATCGTGCCTATTACGGCAGGTATCGCATAATGCAGCAATAACCGGCTAATTTTTTCATGTTCCAGTCGCGCAGTTATTTCGTTTGTCATAATCAATTATTCGTTTTTCTGTTTATTCATGCACTTTATTTCCTTTATCAACGCGGATACGTCCGGCATTACCTTCGTTTGCCCATCCGGAAATGTCATCTCCAGTTGACGAGCAGTCTGGCAATTGATATTCACCTGTCCGTCTTTTACGGGAGAAGGACGAAAACCGTTCCGTATCAGCGCATTCCCAACCCAATAAGAGACTATAAAATCCCCTTCCACTCCAATAGGTGAAGTTGGAGTTTCCGTATTCAGCTTTCCGGTCGACGGGTCGAACACAATTCCCTCTTTTCCGAAGAAAGATTCAAACGCACCACTCATAATAAGGTCTTCAGGTGTTCCGCAAGCCATCGGACGTCCCTTTTCCTGAAGCCACAAACAATCTCCCATTTGAATAGCTAAATCAAGGTCATGGGTTGACAACAAAATAGTTTTTCCCTGTTCCACTGCCAATTTATGCAGCAACACCATTGTTTCAATCCGGCTTGTCACATCCAGAAAAGCAGTCGGCTCATCCAGCAAAATAATCGGACACTGCTGAGCCAAAGCTTTAGCTATCATAGCTTTCTGCCGTTCTCCGTCGCTAAGTTCCGAGACATAGTTATGTGCTTTATGAGCAATTCCCGTCGCTTCCAGCGATTGCTCGACAATATCCCGATCTTGTTGCTTCAATTGACCGAAGAAACCCGTATAAGGATGACGTCCTAAAGAAACTAATTCGTAGACAGTTATACCGCCGGCATTCGTTTTTTCCGTTAACACAACACCTACAGTCAATGAAAAGTTGACTTGCGAATAATCCGACAAAGGTTTTCCCATCAAACATATCTCCCCGCCAAGAGGTGGCTGAAATCCGCATAAAGTCCGCAATAAAGTTGATTTTCCTGCCCCGTTTAATCCCAACAGGCAAGTCACCTCGCCGGAAAACAACCGTAAATTCAAACCTTCATGGACAGTCTTTCGTTTACCACCTTTCAACCGGTAACCGATACAAAGATTATTCGTTTCTATCACAGGTGTTTGCATCATAACCTCTTTAGTCAAAGTACTGAATATTTTTCCGGTTTACAATCACATAAATAATCACAGGAGCGCCCAACATTGGAGTAACCGCATTCAAAGGCAATATATTGTTCGTACCCGGCAGTACCATCAATAAGTTACAGAGTAAAGCAATGCAAGAACCGGTCAATAATGTAACCGGAACCAACATTTTATGATTGGAAGAACCGAGCATCAAACGTGCAATATGCGGAACAGCCAATCCGATAAAAGAAATCGGCCCACAAAAAGCAGTCGTTGTTGCAGTCAATAATCCGGTACACAACAAAATCAAGATACGGGTCCGTTTAATCTTAATACCCAAATTAGCCGCATACATTTCGCCCAGCAAAAGAGCATTCAGCGGTTTTATCAATAGGATGGCAAGAAACAGTCCTGCTAAAGTAAACAAAAGAAAATAAGGTAACTGTTGCAAAGAGACACCGGAGAAATTACCCAATCCCCACATCACAAAAGCATGAACCTTATCCGTCGACGCATAATAGTTCAAAACTGAAATAAGCGAAGAAGCCAAATATCCAATCATAATCCCGATAATCAGCAACATCACATTATTTTTCACTTTAGCCGAAAAGTAGATAATCAATCCCAATATGCAACCGGCCCCACAAAATGCAGCCATTATCACAGCCACATAACCGCTGATAGGCCAATCCGCAATCAAATTCATGGACCCGCCGAAATAGAGCAAAATAGCAGCCACTCCCAAGTTCGCCCCATCGCTAATTCCTAAAATAGAAGGCCCTGCCAGTGGATTACGGAATAACGTCTGCAATAATAAGCCACTGACAGCCAGCGAAGCTCCCGCCAAAAGAGCCGTTACTGCCTGTGGAAAACGAGACTGTAATACAATATTTTGCCAAGCCTGACGCTCCGTGTCATGCCCCATCAAAATATTGACAACACTCTCCACCGGTATGGAAACAGCTCCATATACCAAACCACCTGCAAACAAAACGAACAGGATACATACCAATAACGGATAAAAAAACAGGGCTTGTTTATTCATGACCGCAAAGATAATGCTTTTTAATTGTTCAATCGAATTGAACGTATGCAATCACTGATAAAACACCGGGAAGCTATTTCCAACGAAATTATCCGACAGGAAAATTTCTTGTATGGACGGTTCCAATATTATTGCTACATTTGCCGGGAAAAGAAACATCATTCACCTATGGCTAATCTTGCTGCTAATTTCAATCATCTGAAACCCCTCCTGAAATGGGCGGGTGGTAAAGAAAAAGAAATTAAATATATTGTTCCCTGCTTACCGGATACATTCACAAATTATTTCGAACCTTTTGTCGGAGGCGGTTCTGTTTATATGTCCCTGAATGCCGAACATTATTTTATCAACGACAAATCAGACGAACTGATTTCTTTATATCAGAACATAGCACAAGAGAATCCGGATTTCTACAAATATGTAGATGCCATTATCGATGCTTGGGACAATATGACGGATTATTTTCTGGCGCACAAGCATTTGGGAGAAACCTACAAATGCTATCGCTCCGACACCATTGCCCAAGAAGAGCTGAAGGAGACAATTAACTGGTATGTCAAGAAGGAAGATGGCTCTATTAAAGGGATTATCCCTTCGGACATCCTTTTCGACAAACAGGTTCTTATCAATGAATTCAAAAAAAACCTCGTACGGAAACTACTACGCATGAAGGTTATCGAAGAACAAAAGAACAAACTTCCCGATGAGGATTTATACAACAATATAGAGACTGCATTCAAAAGCGCCCTCTATATGTATTTCAGATACCTGTATAACCGGGAGGATATAAAAGAGAAATATCCGGAACTACACTCCGCCCTGTTCCTTTTCATCCGGAATTATTCCTATAGCGGAATGTTCCGTTACAATGACAAGGGAGAGTTCAACGTTCCTTATGGCGGTATCGGTTACAACGGCAAAACCCTCAAAAAGAAAAAGGAATATTACCAATCGAAACCATTACTCGACCACTTGCAGGATACAACCATCGAGAATCTGGATTTCGAAACTTTTCTAACCCGGCATAATCCGACGGAAAACGATTTCATCTTCCTGGACCCGCCTTACGACTCGGAGTTCAGTACCTATTCCCAAAACTCCTTTACCGAAAGAGAGCAGAGACGTCTGGCCAATTACCTGTACAACTGTCAGGCAAAATGGATGATGGTGATAAAAAACACCCCGCTCATCTCCTCTCTCTATTTCGATAGAGGACTAAACATTCAGGCTTTCGACAAAAAATACCTCGTCAGCTTTATGAACCGGAACGATAAAAATGCGGAACACCTCATTATTATGAATTACTAAGTATTTATCATTTAAATACCTGCTTCATCGGACGTCCAATCCAAACTTGCGGTTGTTTCAACCCAAAAATATAGGCGATAGTAGATGCACAATCAAATTGCATCATGCTTTCTGTAAATTCATATCCTTTCTTAACGCCCTTTCCGGAAATGATAAAAGCGGTTTCCATCTCGGCCATCGTTTTGCCTCCGTGCCCTTTATTAATACCACCATGGTCGGCCGTTACGATAAAGATTGTTTCATTCAGCATTCCGGCATCTTTGACAGCTTGGATAATCTCACCTATATAGCCGTCCAACTCAGTCAGCTTCCGGTAATAAGCCGGAGTATCATGCCCTTCGGAATGACCTACATGGTCCGGTTCGTCAAAAACAATATTGACTAATGTAGGATGTGCTTTCTTGATATAATCGACAGCATAACGGACTGTTGCTTTCGGATTTTCAGAAGCTTCGGCTACATGTTTGTCGTAATTCAGAGCCAACGTATCCACCACATACCGAATACCGTCCCATTCGCAAATACACCCGATTTCAGCTTTGGGTGCTGCTTGCCGGAGCAATCCGAATACGGTAGGGAAAATACCGTCTTTATCCACTACGCGCGAGGGCAATTCCGGTGTACGCGAACCCCATTCGGTATATCCGTGCAGTTCAGGTCCTGCTCCCATATACATTGAACCCCAATTGACAGCGCTCGAAGAGGGCAGAACCGAACGTTTTTTCAACGTATAAGAACCTTCGGCCATCAGCTTTTTCACATTCGGCATCTCGGCTTTTTCCACACTATAAGCGCCCCAACCGTCCAAACCAATCAAAACGACATGTTTAGCTTTCCACTTTGCGGCAAATGATGCATCGGCGCATAACATCAAACAAGCCAGAATCAAAATAAATTTTCCTGTTTTCATGTGTATCTCAAATAAAAGATTAATCTTTTTATCCCTTCTCGCTGAAGGGATAAACAAAAGTACACAAATTATTCCTTCACCACCCTACTTTTCTTGAAAATCAGCTAAACATAAAAAAATCCGGCGAAGATGTTTGCCGGATTTTCACATTTATCGATTTATATGTTTACATACTTTGTTCGCCACCGCTGCTGTCACTTTCGCCTCCCTTCATATCATCATTGCTAATGCCTCGGCGTACTTTCTTGATTTGTCCTTTCATCGAACCAAAACGATATGAGACGCTCAGACGGAATTCCCGGGCAGAACGCCAGTTGGTAGACTTATTCATAAAACCTACACCTTCAGTTGTATTCTCCCATTTCATATCTCGCCAGAAAGGGTTTTGCGCACTTAAGGAAACAGACAAATTCTTTTCCAGAAAATCTTTATTAATACTTAAACCTGCAAAATAAGAGGTGGAGCCTTTTCCCTGCAATTGTATCCAAGGGCTATAAGCCCCTCCATATCCGTTAATACGAAAATCTTTAGGCAAATTAAATTCCAATTGTGAAAATACATTTCCACTGAAACCACTGTTGGATATATTCAATTCCGGACTTTTCAAATCCGTGTAGTTTCCTCCACCGTTCACCGTTATTCGTATCAAAGGTATAGGATTCCAACTACCATAAAGATACAAGCCTATCTGCTGTCTCTTTCCGATGTTCCCATACGTACTCCAAAGAGCACCATTGTACTGAGAAAACGGATTATCAGAAGGGTAATCCGCTATCGTGGTATATTGATCTATCGCGTTATTCACAAATGTATAATTCAGACTCGCATTAAAATTGAGAGTCTGAGTAAAATTACCATAATTCAGGTTTACATTATTACTCTTTTCCGAATCCAAATTAGGATTACCCTGTGAAATATACTGCGGATTCACATCATTTATATAAGGGTTCAAGAACCATATACCGGGACGTTGAATACGCATATTATAACCTAAACGAAGCTGGGAAGCATCATCCAATTTGTAAGTCAAGACCGCATTGGGTACGACATCAAAATAACTTGTGCTGAAATCCATATCCGGTTTTTTAGCAAACTTCACGTTCAAACTTGTTCCTTCCGCGCGAACACCAGCCTTGACTCCAAACTTGTTGAAATTCAGGAGATAACCTAAATACACAGCATAAATATGCTGCGTATGGCGGAACTTACTATTATCACGTGAACGGTCTTCCCATATTTTCAAGGAATCATTATAAATTTGCTCTACCGTATTACTCTTGCTTTGCCGATTAATATATTTCACACCGGTTTCAAGCGTCTGATTTTTCCATATCGGAGTCGTATAATCAACCTGAGCGGTATGTTCCGTCGTGGAGGCATCATTTAGATTCAACTTCGGATATTCTTTTGCCAAATAATAATTTACTACATCGGATAATTCCGTCAAGCCTTCATTGTCATTCGGAGAAGTGCTGAAACGATAAGACAAGGTCAGCAATTCATCTTTTTTACTTGTAGAATGTTGGAAATCCACATTCATATCGGTCGAGCCGAAAGTTCTTTCAGAACTACTATTCCGCTTATATTTATAAAAAGGGTCCGACGAAATATGGCCGAACTCATCTATAGTGTTAAGCTCTGCCGAAAGTTCAGACAAGTTTGTCATGTTTCCGCGGAACAATCTACCGCTGACACTCAACAGGTTTAATGTATCAAATTCATAACTTGCTTGCAAATCGCCAAATTGGAAAGGCCCTTTATTTTTAGCACGTCCATTTTCTTTCAATAAAGTAGAAGACTGTGTCAAATTATCTTTATCCATCGTTCTCTCCGAGTAAGAATCATTCCAAGGAGAATTACGCTTATTATATCCATAATTGGCAGTAAGTCCCAGTTTGCCGGTTTTCAATGAGACATAGCCGCCACCACCGAAACTACCGAAAGTAGTGGCATTTGCACGTACAGTAGCAGTAAATCCTTCCAACGCATTTTTAGCTGTAATAATATTGATAATTCCACCTACACCTTCGGCATCATACTTGGAACCAGGGTCTGTGATGACTTCAATACTTTTGATTGAACTGGCCGGCATGCTCTTCAACACTTCGGAAGCATTCTCACCACTCAACAAATTGGAAGGTTTGCCGTTCATATGAATTTTATAATTAGAAGAACCTTTCAGCTGGATTTTCTCTTCCCCGTCAACCGTCAACATCGGAACCTTGCGGAACATATCCAAAGCGTTGCTGGTTGGAGTTTCGGGGTCATCTTCCAAACTATATGTCAGTTTATCAACTTCCACCTTCACCAAAGGTTTTTGAGCAATTACGGTTACTTCACCCAATTTCTGGGTATCGTCAGCCATAAAAATCTTACCGAAATCAAACGTTTTCTTGTTCTCGACCAGGGTAAATGTTTCATGTACCGTAATTTTACCCATCGATTCAATCGTCGCCACATACTTACCGGGTTTATCCATCGTGGCAGTGAATTTTCCATCCTCATCGCATGCCAGCAATTTCACAGAATTCTGCGGGTCAGACGCTAATACTATCCGCAAAGTAGCATAGGGAACAGACTCATTTATAAGAGAGTCGACTACTTGCCCCTTAATTGTAAAAGTAGCCGGAGCTGTACTACGCTGTGCAAAAACCGGCACAGACATAAACAGTATCAGCACAAAGTAAAGTAGTTTTTCTTTCATTGGAACTTGAGAATTTAGATATAATCAACTAAACAAATTAAAAACAGTGCAAATGTAAGCTTATCTATGAATCACCTGTTTATTTCCATTTTAAAGAATTGTAAAAGTTGTTTTTTGCTGTTTGTTTCCGACGTTTTTCTTCTAATTTTGCAAGATACCATCAAAAAGGAAAGATGTTTATGAGAAAATTAGTATTTATTTCCGTATCATTGTTTTTAATTATCACAATGCAAGCACAAGAATTAAAAGAAGTAAAGCTGAACGCACCGGATAAAAACCGGGGCACAGCTGTGATGAAAGCACTATCCGAGCGTCATTCGGACCGTGTATTCGACTCGAAGGAGTTAAGTCTGCAAGATTTGTCCGATTTGCTGTGGGCGGCAAACGGCATCAACCGTCCCGACGGGAAACGAACCGCACCTTCAGCCCTGAACAAGCAGGATGTAGATGTGTATGTAATCCTGAAAGAAGGAGCTTACTTATATAATGCACAATCGCACTCCCTGACTCCTATCGCACAAGGCGACCACCGAGCTGCCGTAGCCGGAGGGCAGGATTTCGTAAAAAGCGCACCGGTCTGTTTGGTACTGGTTTCCGACCTCTCCCGTTTCGGGGGTATCACGGAACAGAATAAACTGATGGGGGCCGTAGATGCCGGTGTTGTTTGTCAGAATATCAACTTGTTCTGTTCCGGAGTCGGACTGTCTACTGTTCCGCGTGCCAGTATGGACAAGGCTGCTTTAAAAACAATACTGAAATTATCCGACAGCCAGCAACCTATCATGAACAATCCGGTAGGATACCCGGAAAAATAAATAATCGTGTACCAATGTATATAAAAAATATCCTTGTCTATGCGCTTTTTCACCCTATGTTTTGCATCTTTAATGCCTACCTATTTACTGGCTGATAATTATCGGCCAGTTGGCTGACGATTATGAGCCAGCTGGCCGACGGTTATCAGCCAGTTGGCCGACAACTATCAACATATAAATAACAGCTATACTAATTACAAATAGTACCGTACTAAATAAAAAAAGCATTCCATGAAAAAAAGTATCTTATTCATTGGCCTGGCACTTCTGCCACTCGTTGGTTGTAACCAGGCTGCAAAAACGGCTGATGCCGGAACTCCGGCTGCCGCACCAAACGAAAACACAATCCCAGACTGGGCTTTTGGTGGTTTCGTCAGACCGGAAAAGGCAAATCCGATTATTACTCCCAATGCAGCCACCTTATTCGATTGTCCGATGAGAGGGGAAAAAATCGCCTGGGAAGAAAGTGATGTATTCAACCCGGCCGCAACCGTTAAAGACGGAAAGATTTACATTCTTTACCGGGCAGAAGACAATTCGGCCACCGGTATCGGCTCACGAACTTCACGTATCGGTCTGGCAGAATCGACAGACGGCATTCATGTTGAACGCCGGAGCACTCCTGTGATGTATCCGGGCAACGACAATATGAAAGAATACGAATGGCCCGGAGGATGCGAGGACCCGCGTGTGGCTGTCACGGAAGATGGGCTGTATGTTATGGCTTATACTTCCTGGAACCGAAAAGTAGCCCGCTTATGTATCGCCACATCGCGCGACCTGATTAATTGGGAAAAACACGGACCCGCTTTCGCAAAAGCATACGACGGACGTTTCAAAGACATGGGTTGTAAGTCCGGTTCGATGGTAACCAAAGTAGAAAACGGCAAACAAGTACTGACTAAAATAAACGGCAAATACTTCATGTACTGGGGAGAAGCACAGGTTTCGGCCGCAACATCCGACGATTTAATCAATTGGACTCCTGTCCTGAACGAACAAAATGAACTGGCAGCCGTTATCAAGCCGCGCGACAACTATTTCGACAGTGCCCTGACAGAATGTGGCCCGCCTGCAATCCTGACGGATAAAGGTATTCTGCTTTTTTATAACGGGAAAAACCAGAATGACGATAACAGACGGGATAAACGTTACACCGCCGGAGCTTATTGCGCCGGACAAATCCTGACGGATGCGCAAAATCCGATGAAATTACTTAAACGTCTGGATGTACCGTTCTTCCGTCCGATGGAGACATTTGAGAAAAGCGGACAATATGTGGATGGAACCGTATTCATTGAAGGATTGGTCTTCTTTAAAGACAAATGGTATCTTTATTACGGATGCGCAGACTCACAAGTGGGTGTAGCGGTTTATGACCCGGCAAAGAAAGTACCGGGAGATGTTATACCGGATTAAATTCCGCTTTACACGCAAAAAGAAAACAGATAAGCCGGCCTTTTCCTTATCAGAAGATAAGGCGGTTTATCTGTTTTTATTATTCAGACTGCCTTAAAACTAAATTTGTTTCCTTACTTTTGCGGAAAAATTAAAAACTATGCCAACATTTTTCGTTGTCCTTGCAGGCGTTTACCTGGCCGGAAACGTTTATATATTTACAAGAGGAGCGCAAGCTTTAGTCGCCCAACCTTTTGGAGTTAAAGTTTTGTTGACCGTTCTGTTCTGGAGTGGAGCTTTGTCATTATTCGGTAGCCTGATGGCCCGTAATGCAAAGATGCCGGTATTTCTGGCACATACGATGCATGAAATAGGGACAGGCTGGTTAATCTTTACCTTATACATGGTTTTATTCCTGATATTATTCGATTTACTCCGACTTGTCAACCTCCCGTGCAAATATGGGTTTTATTTATCTTTATTCCTGACACTTAGCCTATTAAGCTATGGATATTATCATTATCAACATCCTAAAACAGAAGTTTTCAACATAGTTATCAACAAGCAGCCGGAAGGAAATCAACAGCCTGTAAAAGTTGTAGCCATCAGTGATATACACCTGGGATATGGGACGGAAAAAGCGGAACTGAAACGATATGTGGATATGATAAACGCAGAAAAACCGGACCTGATATTGATTGGTGGCGACCTGATAGACAACAGTGTAGTTCCCCTTCACACGGAAAATATGAAAGAGGAACTGGCACAACTGAATGCACCGCTCGGCATTTATATGGTTCCGGGAAATCATGAATATATCAGCGGTATCCGCGCAAGCATGCAATTCATAAAAGAAACACCAATCTGCTTGTTACGCGACTCTGTCGTAACTTTACCGAACGGCATACAGCTAATTGGCCGGGACGACCGCAGCAACCGTTCACGTCGTTCCTTACAGGAATTAGCTGCGAACACAAATCCATCCAATGCTGTTATTCTATTGGATCATCAACCGTATAATCTCGGAGAAACACAGGCAGCCGGTGTCGATTTGCAGTTCAGCGGACATACACACCGCGGACAGGTATGGCCGCTTAGCCTGATTACCGACCATTTGTTCGAACAAAGCTACGGCTACCGGCAATGGGGCAACAGTCAGATATATGTATCCTCCGGATTATCGTTATGGGGACCACCTTTCCGCATCGGAACAAATAGCGAAATGGTTGTGTTCAATATTACATACAAATAGGATACATGAGAGTTTTTATTCAGTCCATAGTTGCACAATTATTACTGAATCCTTACATCTGTTGGCGGGGATATCAGGCAATACCGCCTAAAAAAGGCTGGCGTATCCCTTATCTCCTGTTTTTCATCATAGAACTGTCGGTTTTCCTTTTCGGCTTTTTCTTCCGTAACGTATTGCCGGACAAGGTGATGATTCCTATTCAATATTTCTGTAACACTTGGTATATCGCCTCTATTTATATCACACTTTCATTACTTGTATTGGAACTGTTACGCCTTGGAAACCGCTATTTCAACTGGTTCCCGAAATGGATAACGGCGCATTGGAAACAAACCAAGCTAACACTGTTTTTCCTGATTATCGCCGGAGTAACCGGACTGATGTTTCATGCTTATCATGTGGTTGAATATCCCCGTATAACCAACGTTTATCTGACATTGCCCAAGGGAAGCAGCAACCGCGACAGCATGACGATTGTAATGATGAGCGACCTGCATATCGGAGAAGTTATCGGTAAAAAGTTGGTACAACGATATGTACAAATGAGCAATGAACAACATCCGGATATGGTAGTATTGGTCGGCGATATCATCGATTATGAATCCCGCTTTGCAGAGAAAGCCCATATAGAAGAAGACCTGCAACAACTCAAAGCTCCATTGGGAGTTTACATTGTGTACGGAAATCACGAATACCGTGCCAACCGTCATGCCAAATACCGTTGGCTAAAGAAAACCGGAGCAACTCTCTTAGTAGATTCCGTTGCCATGCCGGATTCGTCTTTCTACCTTATCGGTCGCGACGATTATGTAAACAAAAGAAACCGGAAAGCACTTCACACATTGATGGCCGATTTGGATACAACCAAACCGGTAATCGTACTGGACCATCAACCCTGGTCGTTCGCTGAAATAGCAATGAATGGGGTAGACCTTGGACTTCATGGGCATACACACAACGGTCAATTATGGCCCTATCCCCTTCTGATGAAACTTATCTATGAATGCCCGTATGGTTACCATAAAAAAGGGCCGACACAATTTTACGTCTCTTCCGGCATCGGAATAGCCGGCCCCCCTTACCGGGTAGGGACGGTATCGGAGCTGGTGGTGCTACATATCAAGTTTGTCAACTAAATGACTCTAATCTTTATTTTTAAAGTTAACAATATGTGAAAAGCTCTCCTGAAGTCACTTTTCAGGAGAACTCAATGTTTTATTATATAAATCCGTATCACTCAAGACTTCCAATGCTTTATTCAATACTTTATCATCCTTCAGGCTTTCCAACAATACACCCTTCTGATAGTAATATCGTCTGACAATTTCGGAAGTCAACAGCTTCTTAATCTGCTCTTTATGACGGTCGAAGTCGCGTTCCAAGTCTGGTGTCAGTTTTTCTTCCAATGCTTTAAACATCGTGGAGTCGTTATCCATATATCCCTCAAACTCAGCCATTTCCTTCAAGCTCTTCAGCATCTTTTCACTCTGGCGGTCGTAGGTGAAATTTTTCTCTTTGGCAAACTGTTTGAAAGCCTCGAAATCCTCGTCCGTAACAGAAAATTCCTCTATAGCGGGAATCGTTTTATGATTCTGTGCCCAGTCGGAAATAAAATCCAACAGCACAAAGTCTGTCATCAGATAATACATGATAGTCGGAGTTTCCGGCTCTTCCACTTTGAAATCGGGTGTTATACCGCCCCCATCCCGTACGGGACGGCCTTTGGAAGTATAAAAAACAGAAGTCAGGCTATCGGGAATAGCTTCTACACGACCATCCGCCCTTCGGTGTGTATAATCCAGTTGTTGGATACAGCGACCACTGGGTATATAATATTTACTCATCGTAACCTTGATACTTCCGTTATAAGGCAATTCGCGCGGAGATTGTACCAATCCTTTTCCAAACGAACGTTCGCCAATCAATACGGCACGGTCCATATCTTGTAAAGAGCCGGATACGATTTCGGCAGCCGAAGCAGAGTTTCCGTTAATCAGTACAGCCATCGGCATCACGGTATCTATCGGTTCGTTAGAGGTACGGTACGTACGGTCCCATTGGCTAATCTTACCTTTGGTGGAAACGACTTCTTTCCCCTTCGGTACAAACATGCCGACAATCTGTGTAGCACTTTCCAGCAAACCGCCTCCATTATTCCTCAAATCGAGAATAAGCGATTTGATATGATGGTTATTCTTCAAGTCATCAAAGGCATTTTTCACCTCTTGGGCACTTTTATCGGTAAATCCTTTCAGATAAATATATCCGACGCCATCCCCCCGTACTCCATAATAAGTCACCTGGTTTTCCAAAATTTGCTTACGCATCAGTTCCACCTCACGGGGTTTCTTCTCGTACGGACGCTGTATTTTGAGCACCATTTTCGTGTTGGGGACACCTTTCAACAAGGCACTGACTTCGTCCGACGATTTATCCGTCACATCCACCGTATCGACAGCCAGAATGCGGTCGCCCGGTTTTAATCCAGCCAGAGCGGCCGGCATACCTTCAAAAGGTTCGATAATATATACTCCACCCTCTTTGCGTGCGCGGATATAGGAACCGATACCTCCATATTCGCCGGTAGTCATAAACTTCAGCTTATCCATTTCCTGCTCCGGATAATACTCCGTATAAGGGTCCAGCCCCTCCAACATGGCATCGATACCCCGGCGTACTGTCTTTTCCACATCTATGGAATCGACATAGAACATTTCTATTTCCTTTACGATGGCATTGAAAATATCCAGGTTTTTACTTACTTCAAAACGATTATCTTTTGAGACTTGCGCCTGCCCCGGCCGGATGTTTCCGAACAGAACAAAAAAACAAATCAGTGCTATAATTTTCTTTCCTTGCATTAGCTTACACATAGAATATTTAGTTAATTCACGACGTAAATGTATACAATAAACGGTTTTCAAGATAATATACGATTTACTTTTAACTTTATTTGTTCCCATTTATCATCCGGTATCTGTGCTCCAATTACCTCTATGATATATCCGGCCAGCAACGAACCGATACGGGCAGACTGTTCCAACGTCGCTCCGACAGACTGTCCATACAGGAAACCGGCAGCAAAATGGTCGCCTGCACCTGTCGTATCAACCGGCTTACCTCCTTCGGCAGGTACAGCTATAATTTTACCTTTACTTCCAACCAATGCGCCCTCTTTACCTAAAGTCACCAATGAAACTTCCACCTTTTCGGAAAGAACTTTGACAGCCTCTTGTGCTTTCAATCCGGTGAAAGCCTCCGCCTCGCTTTCGTTTGAGAAAAGAATGTCCACATATTCAGGAATAATCTCGTCCAGCAATCCCCGGAAAGCATTTACGATATTAAAATTAGACAAGTCTAAAGCCACCTTCAGTCCCAGCCTCTTCGCTTTCCGCATAGTAGAACGGACCAGTTCTTCATTCACCAACAGATAACCTTCTATATAAATACATTGATAGGAAGAAAGCATCTCATCCGTAATTTCATCCGGAGTAATAGTAGGAGCCGGCCCGAGGAAAGTACCCATCGTACGTTCTCCATCCGGTGAAATCAGTACCGTACAACTACCTGAAATACCGTCCGTATGAATAAAGTAGGGGATTACGCCCGCTTTACTCAACGCCTGTTCGTAATAGTCACCGACTGCATCGGTTCCTATTTTACCGATAAAACCGGTTTTAGCTCCCAAACAAGCCATCGCACGCATCGTATTACAAACGGAACCACCCGGAGCTTGGCTACGTTCCAGTCCTTCCTGTGTTTTGCGGATAGTAATCATCTGTTCCCGATTAATCATATCCATCGCTCCTTTTTCGATACCAACCTCGTTGAGCACCTTATCATTATCCAATTTCAACAACACATCAACCAATGCGTTTCCCAGACCTATCGTATTCATTTTTCTATTTTTTTTGACAAAGATATTGCATATTTCGAAAACATCCTGTACTTTTGCAGAGCAATTTCAGAAAGGGGTCTAAAACCTTCCAAATTGACAATAAATATTCTTCCTTAGCTCAGTTGGTTAGAGCATCTGACTGTTAATCAGAGGGTCCTTGGTTCAAGTCCAAGAGGAAGAGCAAAAGACATCGGGAAAGACTGAAAAAAGACATATTTTTCTTCCTTAGCTCAGTTGGTTAGAGCATCTGACTGTTAATCAGAGGGTCCTTGGTTCAAGTCCAAGAGGAAGAGCAAAAGACATCGGGAAAGACTGAAAAAAGACATATTTTTCTTCCTTAGCTCAGTTGGTTAGAGCATCTGACTGTTAATCAGAGGGTCCTTGGTTCAAGTCCAAGAGGAAGAGCGGTAAAAGAGATATTTCGAAAGAGGTATCTCTTTTTTTTCGCTATATCAGCACTCTATCGGTTGCTTATTAAACTTCTTTCGGAGCAGGAAGAGAACCGCTGTTTGATAGCGATAAAGAGCATTATAATCGAGAATACCGACGAATTCTTCGGCATGCGCCATTTCGTTCCAATAGGAGGAAACTTTTGTTCCCTGCTATGGAAACTTTTGTTCCAACAGAAGGAACATAGTGGAACATTTTTATATTTCTTCACATAGATGTGGCAGAAATGATAAAAATAATAAATCCTGTATTTCGAATGTTTTTGAAAAAGCAGAGGTGAATATAGCCGGCAGAAATCAAGGAATGTAATATTTCGTGGTAAGAAATGGGAAATAGTGGTAACAATGGTACCACTATTTGTAAACAAACAACTGCTACCACCACCAGCAAACAGCTTAATTACAGCAAAATAAAGAATAAGTGGCAGCAAAATAAAGTTTACCATAGAAAAAACTCTGTTGAATTTAAACGTTAAAACGATATTTGTCATGAAGCAGATTTTAGAAACCAATTTGTTACAAGAAGTGTATCATGTAATTAGAGAAACTGTATCTTTGTCTTTAACTTATAAATGTGAAAAAGATGAATACATTTGATAACGAAAAATGGAAAGCTGCATTTGCTTCATTATCTGAAGCTGTCAAAACACAGATGGATTATTCTGCGGCGATGAAAATACGTTCAATGCGGGCAGAAATATTCCAGCAAACAGTAGCAATCGTCAACGAAGGCAAGTATTTGGCTAAATCCGGGAAGTCAGTACATTTGCCCAATGATAGATTGATGATTGAAAGGACAGTGTTGTATTCATCTCCAATCCATCTGGATGAAAACAATTCACGACAAGAGAAAACGAAAGTGAAAGTTGAAAACTGTGACTGCCTACTTGCTGCCAAAGCATTGCTGGATGCCGGATATAACCCGGCAGTTCTGAATATGGCAAGTCGTCAAAATCCCGGAGGAGGAGTTTATAACGGAGCAGGTGCTCAAGAAGAAAACTTGTTCCGCCGAACCAATCTTTTCCGGTCAATGTTTCAATTCGCCCATTATGCCGCTCAATACGGGTTAAAGAAATCACCTTCTCAATATCCGCTGGATATGAATTTTGGCGGGGTATATACACCGGATGCAACCGTATTCCGAGGAACGGAACAAGATGGGTATCCACTATTGGATGAATATTTCCAAGTGTCATTTATTGCAGTTCCAGCAATGAACCGACCAGATTTAGACAAAAAGGGGCTCATAGCACCACACCTGACTGAGGGCGTAAAGAATAAGATGCGCACAATTTTTAGAATCGGATTGTTGATGGGACATGATGCCTTAATCCTTGGAGCTGCAGGATGCGGAGCTTTTAGAAATCCTCCAGTACATATTGCACGACTTTTTCATGAAGTGATGGAAGAGGAAGAATTCAAGGACAGATACAAACTGATTAGTTTTGCCATACTTGAAGATCATAATTCCGGGCATGAACATAATCCGGAAGGGAATTATATGCCATTCAAAATGGAATTTAGCAACAATGATTTGTAGGAAAGTAGAATGCAAAACATGAGATTTGATACTGAATAGCCATTGAACATACGAGTTTCTTTTCTTTTAAAATACAAGAAGGGGATATGTCGGATTTTGACACATCCCCTTATCCAAAACATGAAACTATTATAAAACTCTGATTATTTATGTTTCAGCAAATAATGATGAAAGATTACTTTTTCACAAACTTTGCATTGTTCAAGTATTCCGAGCTCTCACGTGCGGCCTTAAACACCTCCTCCATAATCTGGTCTTGTGTATATTTACTGCCGTCGGCATTCTTTTTCTCTCGCAAATATCCCGGAGTCTCGATTTCAACAACATAATCCTTCATTCCATTTTTGTAGAACTGATTGAAGATACCCTCGAAGTCGATTGTTCCGCTCGCACCAATAACGAAATCATCTTTTATGTGCAATAATTTTATACGTTTAGGATATTTCTTCAAATACTCCACGGGATTCTTATTGCCTTTTGTACACCAGTAAACATCCAGCTCGAAGCATACATATTTCGGATTCGTATTCTCAACGAGATATTCCCACATAACCTTGTCGCTATCTTTCAACTTGTTGAATTCACCGGAATGATTGTGGTATCCGAGTTTCAATCCGTACTCTGAAGCGATTTTACCCACGCGGTTGAAATAATCACACATACGTTGCACATCCTTCACTGTATAATCTACCCCGTAACTTGGAATGACAAAATACTTACCTCCGCACGCTTTCTGAATCTCAAAAAGCTGACGCCAGCGCTGCATAATTTCAGCTTCTTTAGATGCATCTTCCTGAATACCGGAGTGTGTAGAGATAATTTTAACACCATTCTTATCACAAAGAGCTTTAAACTCTTCAGCAGGAAGACCAAAGACCTTTGCGTCTCCACCCCACTGTACCAACTCAAAAACATTATAGCCCATACCGGCAAGACGTTCTACTGATGCTTTAGGATTCTTGTTCACTGCATCCATTACCGAATAAAGCTGAATACCGATTTTCTTATTGCTCTTTGCCGAAATCGTTTCGGGAGCTACAAACATGGCGATTGCTACAATCGCACAGGCAAAGGCCGTCAATGGTCTACAACACAGTCCAAATAATTTTCTCATAACTTTCTATTTATTAAATGAATAATGTAATTTCATGGTCTATTGAATCACCTGTTATATATTCTCTGCAAAGCTAACTCTTAATGGTCAAATATCAAAGATTAATTATAAACGAATACATCCTAAAGCGATTTATTTTTCCTTCGGATGTATTTGTTTTATCTTTGCAGCATGGGAAAGAATAAATTAGCAAAGTTTGACGATATGGCGGGGTATCCGCATGTCTTTCAATATCCGTTTGCCATACTTCAGGAGAAAGGTTTCGAACTGAAGGGGCATTGGCATGAACGTTTTTTTAAGAATGACAATCCGATTGTACTGGAACTGGGTTGTGGAAAAGGAGAATATACGGTAGGTTTGGGACGCCTGTTCCCGGAAAAGAATTTTATCGGTGTGGATATCAAGGGGGCACGTATGTGGACCGGAGCAAAAGAGTCGCTGGAAGCAGGGATGACAAACGTAGCTTTTTTGCGTACCAGCATCGAACTGATAGCCCAGTTCTTTGCTGCCGGAGAAGTGGCGGAGATATGGCTGACTTTCCCCGACCCGCAAATGAAGAAAGTAAACAAACGCCTCACTTCCACCCGCTTTATGAAAATGTATCGCGAAATCCTTGCCGGCGACGGTATTATCCATCTGAAAACGGACAGCAACTTCATGTACACCTACACCTGTGAAATGGTAAAAGCCAACCGATATCCGGTATTGTTCAGCACAGATGATTTATATCATTCAGACCTTGTAGACGATATCCTGTCCATCAAGACCTATTACGAACAACAGTGGTTGGACCGTGGGCTGAACATCAAATACATCAAGTTTGTTTGTGAAGAAAGAAAGGAACTGACCGAGCCGGATATAGAAATCGAACTGGATCCATATCGCAGCTTCAACCGCAGCAAACGTAGCGCATTGGCTTCAGGAAAATAGAAACAATATAAACACATAAATAACAATGGCAATTTATCCTAAACTAATCATGGACGCACTCGAAAAGGTGCGCTATCCCGGCACCGGAAAAAATCTGGTGGAAATGGGAATGGTAGAAGATAATATACGGATTGATGGCAACAAAGTGAGCTTTTCGCTTCTTTTTGAGAAACCGACCGATCCTTTTATCAAATCAGTAGTAAAATCAGCTGAAGCCGCCATTATCACTCATGCAGCCGAACTGGGAGAAAAAGGAATAGACATTAAAGGGAATATTGAAGTAAGAACCCGCCAGGCAGCCCGTCCGGAGCCGGACAAACTGCTACCTGAAGTGAAGAACATTATTGCCGTATCATCCGGAAAAGGAGGTGTCGGAAAAAGTACGGTTGCCGCCAACCTGGCTGTGGCACTGACTATGCAAGGCTACAAAGTGGGATTGCTGGATGCCGATATATTCGGTCCTTCTCAACCTAAAATGTTTCATCTGGAGGAAGCTCGTCCCTATATGGAAGAGGTGAATGGTCGGGAACTGATACAGCCTGCCGAAAACTATGGGGTAAAGGTGCTATCTATCGGCTTCTTTGTCAATAAGGAAGATGCCGTGCTCTGGCGCGGGGCCATGGCCAGCAACGCCTTGAAACAGCTCATAGCCGATGCCAACTGGGGCGATTTGGATTATTTTCTGATTGACCTGCCGCCGGGAACCAGCGATATTCATCTGACAATGGTACAGACATTGGCCATTACCGGAGCAATTGTAGTCAGTACCCCGCAAGAAGTAGCCCTTGCCGATGCCCGTAAAGGTATCAGCATGTTCTTGGGAGAGAAAATCAATGTGCCGGTCTTAGGACTGGTCGAAAATATGGCTTGGTTCACTCCCGCCGAACTACCGGAAAACAAATACTATATATTTGGCAAAGAAGGAGGTAAACGCCTGGCGGAAGAACTGAACATTCCGCTTCTCGGACAAATTCCCATCGTACAAAGTATCTGTGAAGGAGGCGACAACGGAAAACCTGTTGCGCTCAACCCGGACAGTATCACAGGCGCAGCGTTTCAAGCTTTAGCTGAAAATGTGGTAGACCAGATAGAATATCGGAATGAACACTTGGACCCGACTCGGCGAGTGGTTGTCTCTAAAAAATAAGGTTTATAGGAAAGGGGACACATGCCAGTCACGGTCCCTTTTCCTTAAAAAGATTCATTTTAGCAATACTGTTCTGGCCCAATCCAGCAACTTCCTTTCCACCCGGTTCGCCAGGGTTTCCAGTTCATCGGCTTTGCGCCTCATCCGCCTGACAAAATCCGTGTCATCGATAAAGCCTAAGTTTGTACGAACATCCAACAGTGACCCCAATACACAGGCACGGGCAGTCATCATCGCCACACAAGCATCGGCAGCAACATTCCGGTTGCCTTTATGTGCCACATAGATAATCGTTTCCATTACCGAGGCCACTTCCTCGGCTATATCCATCGGAAGTTGTACAGCTCCTTTGGTCGCATTCTGGATAGCCAGATTCCGTTGTGCCTCCTCTTTTTCTGTCTCCCGGGGAAGTTTAAATGCAGAAAAAAGACGATTGGATACTTCCGTATCACGTTCGATATAACGCATTAGCCGTTCCCGTATAGCGGCAGCTTCGATAGCAATCACCTTCATTTGTCCTTCCACTTCGGCATATTTCTTACGACCGATAGTCAGATTAGCCACCATTTCGGTCAATGCCGTTGCCAAAGCCCCATTAAGGGCTGAAACACTTCTACCCCCCGGAGCAGAGGGATTTCCCGCTGTTTCAGTCAGAAATTCTTTGATTGTCAGTTCTGTAAGCATAGTATTCATTTTTAAGATTAAACGATATAAAGTTCACCGTCTTTGATGACGGTGTCCACCACATTCATACCTATATGATAAGGGATAAATTTGTATGAGGGGAATTTAAGCAATACCATATCTGCTTTTTTACCCACATCTATACTCCCTATTTTCCCGGCACGTCCCAACGCGGCCGCACCATTGATGGTAAGTGCCGTCACTGCCTCTTCGGGAGAGAGTTTCATCTTGATACAGGCTAATGAAAACAACAAGGGAATAGAACAAGAGAAAGAACTGCCCGGATTAAAATCGGTAGCCAACGCCACTGCACAACCCGCATCAATCATTTCCCGTCCGCGGGCATAAGGTTCATCCAACGAAAAAGACGTCAGCGGCAATAAAGTAGCAACCACACAGGAACGGGCCAAGCGCTTAATTCCCGCATCCGAAGCATGCAAAAGATGGTCGGCACTGACAATTTTCAACTTCGCAGCCAACTCAGTTCCTCCGAAAGACCCTATTCCATCCGCGTGCATTTTCAGTTTAAAACGAAGACTGCGGGCCGCTCTTAGCAAGCGTTCACTTTGCTCAACAGAAAAGGCACCTTTCTCACAAAAGACATCACAAAATGTAACCGTACGCTCCGACCGGATATGGGGTAACACGTCTTTTATCACATAAGTTATATAATCGTCCGTGCGTCCTTCAAATTCAGGAGGGACAGCATGCGCCCCTAAAAAGGTAGAGACAACATCCATCGGATGTCTCTCATTCAAGTCATCCATCACCCGAAGCAAAGTAAGCTCGGTATAAAAATCCAAACCATAACCACTTTTCCCCTCAACAGTCGTAACCCCCATATTCAACATATCGTCCAAACGTTCGCAACCTAGATTGAGCAGCTTTTCATAAGCACATTTGCGGGTAGCATTCACAGTACTGACTATACCGCCTCCACGCGCCATAATAGACATATCACTATCGCCTTGCAGTCGCCAGGAAAACTCTTCTTCCCGATAACCATCGAACAGGAAATGAGTATGACTGTCTACAAAACCGGGCAGCAAAGCACGACCTTCCGCATCTATTTCCAGATATTCTTCCGTGTTTATTTGGCGAAGAACCTCTTTCGTCGTACCGACATGAGTAATAATGCCATTCGCAACCGCAACCGCCCCATCTTTTATAATATCCAATTCTGCCATTTCCGCACCTTTCTTAGCAGCAAAACCGGAACAGGTTACTACTTGCGAGGCATTTTTTATTAATAGTTTTTCCTCCTCCATATTTATCCATTATTCTTGCTTCCCACTACTGATTTATAAAAAAAACCTCCCACTACTGAAGGACAAGAGGCCTTATCAACTAAAGTCGCTCAGGAATCATCTTCTCTTCGTCTACCACCGAAAAGCCGTAATAACATACCTAAATCCAAGCTATCCCGAACGCATGATACAACACTATACGGATTACTAAGGCAAACCTCCATAGCACGACATTTTTTTAACAATGCTTACAATCTGTTACCAGATTAGCACTTAAAGAGGTCCACAAGTTATGACTTTCAGCCTGCATTAACAACTTCCTTTGTATGTTTAGAAGCATATCGTTATAAAACAAGAGAGGCTATCTCTTTACAGAAACAGCCTCCCCTTGTATTCGTTAATCACTTTTTTACTTAACAGATTCGGCAGCTTTTTTGTTTATTTTTCTCTTCTGCAATTCGTAAGCAATTGGAGTTGCCACAAATAATGTAGAATAAGTACCGATAATAATACCTAACAAAATAGCAAACGTAAAGCTACGGATTGTACTGCCACCAAGGATAAAGATACATAATACAACAACCAATGTTGTCAATGATGTATTAAATGTACGACAAAGAGTTGAGTTCAATGCGTCGTTGATAACTTGGTAACGGTCGCGCTTCGGATACATACCGATTGTTTCACGAATACGGTCAAATACAACCACCGTATCGTTGATAGAGTAACCGATAATTGTCAGGATAGCCGCAATAAATGTCTGGTCTACCTCCATTGAGAACGGAAGTATCTTCCACAATAATGTATAGAACGAAATAATACAGAAAGTTGTAGTAGCGACAGAAGCAAACGCTCCGACAGAGAACGATACGTCACGGAAACGAAGCAAAATGTATGCAGCCATACAAATCATGGAGAAGATAACAGCCAGAATAGCACTGTTCTTAATATCGTCTGCCATGCTCGGACCCACTTTCTGCGAACTCTGTATAAACTGACTGGTGAATTGCTCCAGCGTAGTACCCTGTGGTAACTGACTCTTCAAACCTTCAAACAATTTCGTTTCGATTTCCAAGTCTACAGAAGGCTCATTATCCTGAATTTTATAGTTAGTGGAAACACGAACCTGGTCGGGTGTACCAATCTGGATAACACTAACCGAACCATCCAGCTGTGCATCCAATAAGTTACGGATTTCATCCGTTTTCACCTCATGGTCGAAACGGATAACATAGTTACGTCCACCCGTGAAATCGATACCATTATTCAAACCGATAGTCGACATGGAGATAGCACCCAGTACGATAATAGCAGCCGGAATCAAATAACCGATTTTACGTGCAGCTAAGAAATTAATCTTCGGATTAGTCAACAAGTCCTTTGTGATAGAAGTAACGAATGTCACATTCTTCAATTTGTCTTTTGCCAATAATGCTTCGTAAACGATACGAGTCAGGAACACAGCTGTCAGGAATGATGCAACCAAACCGATAATCATCGTCGTTGCAAAACCACGGATAGGACCTGTACCGAAGTAGAACAATACAACACCTGTAATAATAGATGTCAGGTTGGAGTCGAAGATAGCGGAGAACGCATTGCTATAACCGTCGGCAATAGCTTTACCCAGCGACTTGCCGGCACGCAGTTCTTCTTTTGTACGTTCGTAAATCAACACGTTGGCATCGACCGCCATACCCAGTGTCAGCACCATACCGGCAATACCCGGCAAAGTAAGAACAGCCTGGAAAGAGGCAAGGATACCCATAGTGAAGAATATATTCAGGACCAAAGCACCGTCTGCAATCAAACCCGGAATAAGTCCGTAGAATGCACACATGTAGAACATCAACAGAACAAGTGCCAAAGCAAATGAAATAACACCGGAATTAATAGCTTCCTGACCCAGTGACGGACCCACAACATCTTCCTGTACAATATGAACGGAAGCAGCCATCTTACCGGATTTCAATACGTTTGCCAAGTCCTTTGCTTCTTCCGGAGTAAAGTGGCCGGTAATTTCAGAACGTCCGCCGGTAATTTCCACCTGCACGTTAGGAGCTGAATAAACCATATCATCCAAAACAATGGCTACCTGACGGCCAATATTTTCTTTTGTCAAACGAGCCCAAGCCTTAGCACCTTCGGCATTCATTACCATACTTACTACCTGTTCCGAACGACCACCCTTCTGAGTAAAGTCCGCATTGGCATCCGTAACCACGTCGCCACCCAGGGCAGGCGTACCGTCACGATTTGTCATTTTAAGAGCATACAAATAGAAGAATTGTTCTTTATCGTCGATTGCTTTCACACCCCATTTCAAAGAGAGATTGCGCGGAAGTACATCCTTCACTTGCTTCATCTCCAGGTATTCATTTATTTTCGCGATATCTTTAGTATGAGCGACACCGACAACTGAACCCGGAACCAACTGGCCGTTGTACTGATTAATCTGCAACAATGCGAACAGCGGATGCTGTTTTGCAAATTCTTCCCGGCTCTGGTTTGCCTGGTTTTCTGGTTTATCTTCGCCCAACTTTGCTAACAAAGAGTCAGCTTCAGAAGCCGGAGCGTCTGTTTTTTCAGCCGGAGTTGCCGTTTCAGGAGCTGCTTCGGTTGCCGTCGTATTATCTTCTTCCGGGCTGTCCGATTTCAGAATCGTAGCCAACACATTATCGGCTGCGATTAACTGTTGATAAATCTCCGGCAGGTTGTAAGTTTCCCAAAATTCCAAGTTGGCACTACCCTGCAACAATTTACGAACACGTTCCGGTTCTTTCACACCCGGAAGTTCAACTAAGATACGGCCGGCTGTTTCCAAACGTTGAATATTCGGAGATACCACACCGAAACGGTCGATACGAGTACGCAAAACGTTAAATGAATTATCGATAGCGCCCTTCAGTTCTTCTTTCAACACAGTAATAACCTGTGCATCTGAAGTCTGCGGAGTGATTTTATCTTTCAATTCGAAAGTACTGAAAATAGCGGATAAACGAGCACCATTATCTAACTTCTTATACTCTTCTGCGAATAAATCAATAAAATCCTTCTGACTTGTTGCCTGGTGCGCATAGGCTAAATCCAATGCTTTATTGAAGTTCTCATCCTGGTTATTGTTTGAAAGAGAGCGAATCACATCGGCTACATTCAATTCCAGAACGACGTTCATACCGCCCTTCAAGTCAAGACCTAAACTAATTTCCATTTCACGGCACTGCTTGAGCGTATAGCCCAACCATACCTTCTCAGTAGATAATGAGTCCAAATAAGTACTCTCTTTTACCGGATCTCCACCTGCATACTCAGCGGCTTTGCTGTTGTAATGTCTGGTCACAAACGAGAATGACAGATAAAACGCACAGACAAGCGTAAGTAACACCGCAAAGACCTTTACAAATCCTTTGTTTTGCATTTGAATCTTATGTTTATGTTATTATTCGTTTTTTCACAGGGTGCAAATATAGGCTTTTTTTCTTTGTCCAACAGTAATTAGATTAATTTATTTGTCACACTCTTAGTTTATTTCAAACACATTTATATATCTTTGCTCGTAAAAAACAAACAAACAACGACCATGAAACGACTTTTATTATTTGTATTTTTTATTCCTTCGCTTATTTGGGCACAGAATGATTCCAAATATCTGGCCGGAGCTGTACCTGTAGAAAACGATAAAGTGGTATTTACCAAAGAGATAAACGCGCCCGACCTTTCCAGTGATCAGATATATGACATCATGCACCAATGGGCAAACGACCGCTTTAACGGAGAAACCAACCGGGTTGTTTATGCAAACAAGGAGAAAGGTGACATCGCTGTTGTCGGCGAAGAGTATATTGTTTTCCAAAGTACAATGTTATCACTGGACCGCTCTTTGATAAATTATCGGCTCATGATAAAGGTCGAAGGCCATACTTGTAAAATGAGAATTATCAGTATCCGCTATGAATACAACGTGTCTTATAAGCGCGAACCCGAAAAGTTCATAGCCGAAGAATGGATAACCGATAAATATGCATTAAACAAAAGTAAGACAAAATTATCTCGCAACAACGGTAAATTCCGTAGGAAAACCATCGATTTAGTAGATGACATCTTCCAAAGTGCAACAGCCGCTTTAGGTATCCTGCCGACAACAAGTTTTGTAGCTGAGCAACCGAAGCAAGCCCTGCCGGAACCTTCCGTTAAACCCTCCACAACAGTGAAAGAAGGATATGTGGCTTTTGCAGCCGACAAAGTCCCTTCTACCGTATTGCAATTGTTGCCTGAAAGTAAAATGCAAGTTGCTTTCGGGAAAAATCAGTCTGTAAAAGAAAATTCGGCAAGCTGGAAAGGTTTCGGTAATATGTTCGATAAATCCGTTGCTTCCGTATCCTTCGATTCGGACAGTCAAGCGTATAAAACGATTGGTGAGAATGACGCTTACAATATTTCATTCTTCAAAGAAGGCGAAACCGATAACGCATGGATGATTATCGAATGCCGCAAAGTAGGCGAAACCAGTGACGGAATCAAAAAGACCGTTATGGGTGAAATCCTTAACATCTGGATAAAATAAAATCGATATGAAGAATTTAATAATCCTTTTACTTATCATATCTCCTGTGCTGGCAATGGCACAGGGGCATAAAGGTGACGTGGACGCATGTGCTCCGATGAAAAACGGAAAAGTCTGCTACACCGACAAGATAACAGTGGCAAAAATGAATAAAGATGCCATTTTCAATGCAATCAACGAATGGGCAAAGAAAAATTACGGAAAAGATGTTTTCTTATCAAATGTCTCATCCAGTAAATCCAAAGGGACTATTTCCGTAAACTCCAAAGTTGAACTCTTATTGAACGATACCGACAAGACTATCATTAAATATAAGATGAAAATAAACTGCCATGATGAAGGCTACGATATAGAAATGAGTAATATTACTTATCAGTACGACCCGAACAACGACAAAAAGTACAAGACGTATAAGGCGGAGGATGTTATTGCCAATGGAGGAAAAAGCAATGTTGTTGCAATCATAAAAGACCCGAAACTTTTCTGCAATGCAACTTTCTTTTTTGCCGAAAATCTTTTTGGTGAAGTTTTCGATGCTATACAAGAAGCAGAATAAGGAACATTACACTATCATAAAAAAGGCCGGAGAAACAAATAAATTCTCCGGCCCTTTTTGTATCTATCCCTTATTTCTTAGGAGATGTTTCTTTCTTTTCCCCGTCATTTTTCTCTTCGGGTTTCATAATATTCTTGACCGTTTCTCCTATAGGCAATTTATCCAATACACCTAAGCTGGGAGCAACTGTCTTAACCAGCTGGTTCAGGAAGTTGCCGGTAGCCCCGTTACCTCCGTCAAATACGGTAATATTACCCAAGTTAATATGTTCGAAAGCTTTCACCTGCTCGCCGGCAATTTCTTTCCACTGATCCACCATCTTATACTGGATAGCGATAGCCGGATTCGACTCGGCTGCTTCAACCATTGCGCGGAAACCATCTGCTTCAGCCAATAATGACTTCTTCTTACCATCGGCTTCAGCCTCCAGTTTCATGCGGATGGACTGCGCTTCAGCTTCAGCCTGTGCCAATAAAGCTTTTGCACGGGCTTCGGCCTCACGAATAGTCTTTTCGGCAACAGCATCAGCCTGCAAGATAGCTTCCTGTTTGGCAATTTCCGCCGGAACAATCTTCTGGGCTTTCAAAGCAGACTCTACTTTCTTGGCCTTGGCTTCTTCCACTTCCTTCTGGGCTATTTCGCGAGCTGTTTGGATAGAGGCTTCGGAACGTGCTGTAGCTTCACCGGCTTGTTTGTCGGCATTAGCTTGCGTCACAGCCAATTCGGAATTGGAAAGGGCTATATCTTTTCCGGCTTCATTCCGTCCGATAGCGGCCTTTTTCTCAGCATCCGCTTTTTTGATTTCCATATCGGAATTCAGTTCGGCAATCCGACTTTCCTTTTCCGTATTTGCTTTTTCAATATTAATATTCTTTTCGGCTTCCGCTTTTGCTACCTGTGATTCTTTTTGGGCATTGGCAATTGCAACTTGCGAAATACGGTCTTTATCGGCATTGGCCACAGATATTTCCTGCAACTTTTTAGTTTCGGCAATCGCAATATCCTGATCTTTCCGCGTTTCGGCAACTTTCGTTTCACGTTCTTTAATCTGGTTGGCAATCTTGATAGCTCCCAGCTTTTCCTGCTCTTCTATATTCGCTTGAGCTTCATTCAGGGCTTTACTTTCCGCTTCTTTACCCAGATTGACAATGTAGTTGGCGGCATCACGGATATCACTGATATTGATATTCATCAGATACAAACCGAATTTACGTAATTCCGTATCGATATTCTCACGGACTTTCGAGAGGAATTTATCACGGTCGGAATTCAATTCTTCTATTGTCATATCAGCTATGACCAGACGCATCTGACCGTAGACTACATCCGTAATTAAATTCTGTTTGTCTTCGGCTTGCAGGCCCAATAGACGTTCAGCTGCATTCTGCATCACATCCGGGTCGGTACTGATAGCAACCGTAATGGTTGTCGGCACATCCACACGGATATTTTGTGCGGACAAAGCACCGGTCAACTTGCAATCGATTTGAAGCGGTTTCATGGAAAGGAACTCATATCCTTGGATAATCGGCCATACGAAAGCGGCACCACCATGATAAAGTTTAGCCGACTTTTCACCGGCTGTCTTTCCATAAACGACCAGTACTTCATCACTCTTACATTTCCGATAACGAGAAAGGATACCAATGAAAGAAATAATGACAACTACTACCAAGATAGCCACCATAATCAACATTTCCTGTGTCATAATTTAAGTAGATTATTTATTTGTTATTGAATATACAAAACCCCGGCTTCAACCTTACTGATGACAGCCTTATCACCGGTCCGGTATTCTTTGCCGCCTATCGAACGGACATCCATCTCCCGCAAGGCGCCATTTACTGCGACTTGTACGACATAGCGTTCCCCGTCATGGGCATAAACCGTACACTCCCGCCCCACCAAAGCGTCCGGTTTCTCCGGTTTGTTTTCTTTCTGCAACTGGTAGGCTTTTTTGTAAAGAAACCAAAGTACAAAAACGAAGATAAGACCGACTGCTATACCAATCGCATACGAGGTTATATCAGTACCTTGGGTCAAATACATATACCAACCCATCCCAATACAGAAATGCGTCATTCCTTTAAAAGAGATGATACTTCCCAAATCCGCATCAACATCCGTATCGGTATCCATATCTCCGAAGAAAACAGAAAAAACGAACTGAAAAAGGAAAACAGCAGTAGCAACAGATGCCACCAGAAGGAAAACAGTGCTTGTCATGGCCTTACATTTATAATTAGGCGGGTAAGATATAAAAAATTTCTTTACCCACACTAACATTTATAATGTTTCTTACTTATTCTTCCATTTGAAGATAACACCACATAGGATAATGGTCGGAATAACGGACTTTATCGACCGTACAATTAAGCGCCTTCATGTTCGGGGAATGCAGGATATTATCGATACGGAACCAAAAGAAGTTCTCATTATAAGTAATCCCCGCCCCACGTCCGGAAGCAGCATAAGCATCCGTAAGCGGTCCTTGTATCGTCCGGTGAGCATACGAAATGGGAGTATCGTTAAAGTCACCGCAAACCAAGATATAATCCGTCTTGATATTTTTCACTTCCGCCGCAACCGTTTCTGCCTGGCGGGCACGGATACGGAAAGCCGGACCTAATTTTTGCTGGATTGCCCCTTTCAGCCCGTCGAATGTTTCGGAATTTATATTCTTGATAAAGGCCGAATAGCGGCTCCTATCCTCGGTCGTCAACTTAAATGATTCCAAATGGTTGTTAATCAGCGTCAGTTTCTTCCCGTTTATATCCACTTCATGAATAGACGAACCGTTGAAGGTACTTTCGTAATTGATTTTCCGGGATTTGGATAATGGGTATTTGGAAAAGACGGCAATATGGTAAGTCAGCGTACCAGACGAACCGGTCTGGACAATAGAGTTATACCGGTACATGCTGAACGCATCCAGTAGCTTTTGCGCAGTCAGAAACTTCTTGGATTTACCTATCGCATACTCTTGCAAGCAGACAATATCAGCACCGGAGTTGGCTATATATTTGACTATCGGATTGGGAAGTTCTTTCGTATGGTCCCGATACCCGAAGCCCATTACATTATAAGTCAAAACCTTAATGGTTTTTTCTTTCGGAATATCATCCACGCGGTTATGAAACGGGAAATAATTGCCGACAGGCCCCTTACAAATCAGGAAAGTAACCAATCCTATCAGGATACACCGCCATTCCCATAAGAACAGCCAGTAAATAACAAAGCAAAGGTTCAATATGCACAACACAGGAAAGCCCAGCCCGAGATAAGAGAGAAGCACACTCTTCTCTGGAGAGACTCTGTCTGAAAAAGCTGATGCAATCAAAAGCAAGGCCAATGCCACATTTGCTGTGACAAAGACTGATTTAAACAGAACTTTTACCGCTTTGAACCGTTCACTCATTTTTTACTTGCATCAAATAATTTCTTTTTTTCTTCTGCCGAAAGGCTTTCGTAACCGGAACGTTTCAACTTATCCAATATTGCATCCAGGTCCGCACTCTCCTGATGTTTACGGGCATTATATTCATAATCCGTTTCAGGCCGCCTATAAGTAACACGCATCTTCGGTTTACGCTTACCCAGATTGACCACCCAATCAAGCAGACGGTTCATCGGAACTGTCAAATCCATCCCTCTTTGAATACAGATGGCAAAACAGATACCGAACAGAGCGCCTCCTATATGGGCTATGTGTCCCCCGGCATTTGTCGAGGTTATCGCCAGCAAATCTATCACAAAGGTAAACAAGGCCAGATAAATCAACTTAATCCGTCCTATCAGGAAAAGCATTATTTCCAAGTCTTTCCGGTAAAAAGAAACGGCGAAGACAATTGCCATCACCGACGCGGAAGCTCCCATCAGGAAACTACGCGACGCCACGTTCGTGAAAAAAGGAAAGACATTATATACAATCATAAACAAAACACCTCCGGCAATACCTCCCAGCAAGTACAGCCCACCCAGTTGCCGTTCGCTGAAAAAAGAGAGGAACAGTCCGCCGAACCAATACAACCACAGCATATTAAAGAGAATATGCAAAAAGTCGAAATGGGTAAACATATAAGTAATAATCGTCCACGGACGATGCAAGAGCATTTCGGGAGATGCCGGCATCTGCAAATATTGCAGGAAAGGAAATTTATCCTGATTAATCAGTATCAGGATAACGCCGGTCAGACGAATCAACAGGAAAAGCCCTACATTAATATATATAAGCTTCGCCAAGATATTCCCCGAGCTGAACGTACGCTTCAGATTAGTAAAAATGCCGTCCATTGTTTATATCTTTCTTTTTCCAATACCTAACAAGGAAGAAACCGAACACCATACCGCCTAAATGAGCAAAGTGAGCCACCGAGTCGCCACTATAACTGGCAACTCCCATGAATAGTTCGGCCAATCCGTAAAATATCACAAAGTATTTCGCCTTAATGGGAATAGGAATGAACATCAGATAAAGAGGCACATTCGGGAACAACATGGCAAAAGCCAGCAAAATACCGAATACCGAGCCGGAAGCCCCGATTGTAATCAGGTTGTTCAACACGGGAACAGATGCCACCACTTGCGACAGGGTTGCGCCATTCTCACTTGCAAAAGAATAGATGCTTTGCAACCATACCAATTCCTGGGCGATACCAGCCCCGATTCCGGTCACCATGTAAAAGATAAGAAACCGTTTCGGCCCCCATACGGTTTCCAGCACACGCCCGAACATATAGACACCGAACATATTAAAAAATACGTGTGCGAACGAATGCGTATCATGCATGAACATATAGGTGACAAACTGGAATGGGTAAAAATCCTTTACACCGGGAAAATGTAAGCCCAGCAACTGGACTAAATCAATACCGACTCTGGGTAAAACAAGACTTGCTACCCAAAAAAGAAGGTTTATTATGATAAGGTTTTTCGTAACCACCGGGATACTGGCAAAGAACCCCGAGCTATTTTGATTCATCATATTTCATATCTATTTAAGGACAAAGGTAATATATTTTGGTAGTTTTTTGCTCCACGCACTCTAAAACATACGCGAATCGATAAAAAAACTCCTTTTTTCTTTGTAGAATATTAAATTACAATTACATTTGACACCAACTTTCAGGCTATCACAATATTTGTTTAATATATTAATTATCAAACCATCATGAACAAAACAGAATTTATCAGCGCTGTATCGGAAAAATCCGGTTTAAGCAAGGTTGATGCTAAAAAAGCTGTTGAAGCTTTCGTTGAAACAGTATCCAATGAATTAAAAGAAGGCGGAAAAGTTGCCCTTCTAGGTTTTGGCTCTTTCTCTGTAGCAGAAAAAGCTGCACGTAAAGGTGTTAACCCGAAAACTAAACAAGCCATTGAAATCCCGGCACGTAAATCAGTTAAATTTAAAGCTGGTGCTGAATTGGCAGAATTAGTAAAGTAAGTTTTTACTTACATTTCATATAAAAGAAGGTGTCCTTTGAACAAAAGAACACCTTTTTTTATGCCCGATGACAGGGGTAAATCTGTTATCTTGATTATTTTTGCAGCCAATCTGATCGGTCTGGTTAACCTCATTCATGGATAAGAGAGGAAAAGGTCAACCCTTATTATGTTTTAGTTTTAACCCAGTCAACCTGACTTATATATAAGACGGATAGTAGTCAACGATAATCGTTAACATACATACAAGCTTTTGCCAGTGCCACAGTATTGACACTCCAGTGCCATTATAGTGGCACTACTGTGCCATCCTATTGGCACTCAAGTGCCTTCGGCATGGCACTCAGATAGGTTCCCCGCATAACAAAAGTTTCGCTGGCGGAAGAGTATGGTTTTTACAAAATAAACATATAACTTTGCAGGCGCAAAACGGCGGTTCGCGAGCCGCCAGTTATAACATAAACCCGTAGTGGACAGTTCGCGAACTGTCCGGATAAAACGAATATGGTTATCGAACAACAGATTACCGGCGCCACAATAGCCGGCATTAAAGAACTGTATGGAGCAGATGTTGCCGCCAATCAGGTGCAATTGCAGAAGACAAAGAAAGAGTTTAAAGGGCATCTTACGCTGGTCGTTTTCCCATTTCTCCGCATGTCGAAGAAATCGCCCGAGCAGACGGCTCAGGAAATCGGGGAATACCTGCTTAAGAATGAACCTGCCATTGCCGGATTTAATGTCATCAAAGGGTTCCTCAACCTGACGGTTGCCGGCGCATGCTGGATTAACCTGCTGAACGATATAAACAAGCAGCCCAACTACGGTATCATCCCGACAACGGAACAATCTCCGCTGGTGATGATTGAATATTCTTCGCCCAACACCAACAAGCCGCTCCACTTAGGCCACGTACGCAATAACCTGTTAGGTTTCAGCTTATCCGAAATCATGAAGGCGAACGGAAACAGAGTGGTCAAGACGAATATCGTGAACGACCGGGGTATCCACATCTGCAAATCCATGTTGGCATGGCAGAAATGGGGCAATGGCGTCACACCCGAAACAGCCGGAAAAAAAGGCGACCATCTGATTGGCGATTTCTATGTCCTTTTCAGCAACAAACTGAAAGAAGAAACAGCCGCGCTCGAAGCAAAAGGGATGACCAAAGAGGAAGCAGAAGCAGCTTCTCCCTTGATGGCCGAAGCCCGTGAAATGCTTCGTAAATGGGAGGCCGGCGACAAGGAAGTTCGCGCCCTGTGGGAAATGATGAACAACTGGGTATATGCAGGTTTCGACGAAACCTATAAAACGATGGGAGTTAACTTCGACAAGATATATTACGAATCGCAAACCTATCTGGAAGGAAAATCAAAAGTACTGGAAGGACTGGACAAAGGCATCTTCTACCGCCGCGAAGACGGGTCTGTATGGGCAGACCTGACGGGTGAAGGGCTGGACGAGAAATTGTTGCTCCGTGCCGACGGGACCTCCGTTTACATGACTCAGGACATCGGTACTGCCAAACTGCGCTTCGACGATTATCCCATCAACAAGATGATTTATGTGGTCGGCAACGAACAAAACTACCACTTCCAAGTATTATCCATCCTGTTGGACAAATTAGGATTCGAATTCGGCAAAGGGCTGGTTCATTTCTCTTACGGCATGGTGGAACTGCCGGAAGGCAAGATGAAGAGCCGCGAAGGAACTGTTGTGGATGCCGACGATTTGATGGAAGAAATGGTTACTACCGCCCGTGAAATCTCTCAGGAACTGGGCAAACTGGACGAAATGACGCCGGATGAAGCTGAGAATATCGCCCGCATCGTCGGCCTCGGTTCCCTGAAATATTTCATCCTGAAAGTCGACCCACGCAAGAACATGACTTTCAATCCGAAGGAGTCTATCGACTTCAACGGCAATACCGGTCCGTTCATCCAATATACATACGCCCGTATCCGTTCTGTCCTGCGTAAAGCAGCCGAACAGGGAATTGTATTACCGGAAGTGCTTCCTACCACAACAGAAATATCCGAAAAGGAAGAAACGCTTATCCAGATGATTGCCGACTACGCCTCGACCGTACGTGAAGCCGGCAAGGAATACAGCCCGGCTTTCATCGCCAATTATATTTATGACTTGGTAAAAGAATACAACCAGTTCTATCACGACTTCTCTATCCTGCGGGAAGAAAACGAGGAAGTAAAGAAGTTCCGCCTGGTATTATCCGCCAACGTAGCGAAGATTGTTAAATCGGGTATGTCGTTGCTGGGTATCGAAGTGCCGGAAAGAATGTAAGAATGAATATAGACGAACAGACAAACAAGACTCTTCTCAGGTTTCAACAAAATGAAATCACGGAGAGCCTTGTTTATATGAAACTGGCAGCCATCGAAAAAGACGAAACGAACCGGGATGTTTTGTTGCAAATCGCTGCTGAAGAAAAAGGCCATTATGCAATCATAAAGAAATATACGGAGAAAGAGGTAACTCCCAACAAATGGAGGATTGCCAAATATTACTGGCTGGCCCGTATATTAGGCATCACCTTTGCTATCAAACTGATGGAAAAGAGTGAAGAAAATGCCAAAAACAATTATGCTGCTTACAAGAACTATCCGGAGCTGCAACAAATAGCCCGCGACGAAGAAGAACATGAAGAGAAACTGATAACACTTATCAATGAGGAACGCCTCGAATACATGGGTTCTGTCGTACTCGGATTAAATGATGCATTAGTGGAATTCACGGGAGCTTTGGCCGGTTTCACACTTGCCTTGAGCGACTCTAAACTTATTGCCCTGACGGGTAGTATCACCGGAATTGCCGCTGCCTTATCAATGGCTTCGTCCGAATATTTGTCCACAAAGTCGGAAGGGGGCGAAGGGAAAAAACCTGTAAAAGCCTCTGTTTATACAGGTATTGCCTACATCTTCACGGTTATCGCCCTTGTCGCGCCATTCATCTTTATCAGCAATGTGCTGATAGCCTTGGTAGTCATGCTCGCAGCCGCCTTGCTAATTATTGCATTGTTCAATTATTATTACTCGGTTGCCCGGAGTGAAAGTTTCCGCAAACGATTCACTGAAATGGCAGTTCTGAGCTTCAGCGTAGCCGCATTGAGCTTCCTGATAGGATATGCTTTAAAAGAATTCACAGGGATTGATGCGTAAGCATTCCGCTCAATCCCGCATATTCTTAAAGAAATACATACTGAGGCCGATGCTTCCAAATAAAAGCAAAACGATAAGATACTCGTTCAGAAGCACTATCGAAGGCATTTGGATATGGCTGAGTGAGAGAATCAAGTTGTGAATCCCTTCATAAATAGCCTGAAAACCCTGCAACCAGATTGTCAACAAGATACCCAACACCAGACTGACCAGGATGATGGCTTCCGGCAGCCGGTTACTCTTTTTAGGTAACCGTTTCATGACTCGCTCCGAAAAACCATTGTCAGCGAACTCCGTCTTATTCGATTTAAAAAGGTCGTATAATTGTTTATCGTCCAACATGATTGTTTTTATTACGTTACACATATTTACTTATCATACTCCGTACTTTTAAAGTACTCCGTCAGTTTCTTTTTCCCACGCGACAAATGCGACTTCACTGTTCCAACCGGCATGGCCATAATCCCGGCAATCGTTTCTACTGTTTTATCTTCCATATAAAACAACAGGACAACCGTCCGTTCCTCGGCACGCAACAATAAAAGCGCGCGGGCAAAATCAATCCCGAAATCCTTATCTTTCCCAGCTTCGGCACAAAGGTTGTTGCCTAGTGTTCCGACATCAACTTCAGCCGACAATTTCCGATTGCGAATATAATCATAAAACGTATTATATGCAATCCTGTAAAGCCAGGTTGAAAACGTGGAAACGGAACGGAATGAAGCCATATTGAGCCAAACCTTTACAAAAGTATCCTGTGCCAGATCTTTGCTTAATTCCTCATCGCCTCCTGTCAGGTTGAAGAAAAAGCGACGCAAGGGGGACTGATACTCCTTCACCAGTTGGTTGAAAGCATTCCGGTCTCCCAGCAATAAAATCCGCGATACAAGTAAAGAGTCATTCTTCATCTTCGATACCTTGTTTTTTCCAGATAAAATGAATGATAAGGAAACCGATGCCTAAACAAAGAGGTATCAAACCGGCAGACATATCCTGAAAAAGATTGCCCGAAGCAAAGGTGAACAACTGAAACAGCGAAATGCCAACTCCTATCGAAATCAGGATAATCGCAGTCTTAAGCGAATTAGACATCTTCTTATTCGGATTGTCAAACAAGTTGGTAGGCAAAGGTTCCCCTTTTTCAAGAGCTTTCATATACAAATCAGCTTTCAACTGATTGAGCCTATACTTTTCATTACTCTTAATCAATACCATACAGATAGCAAAGATAAAAGGAGCTACCAAAACAAGCATTACCACCGGTATAAAATTACCGTTCAACATACAAATCGACATAATCTTCAAATTTTAAATTAAACATACGAACTAATCTTTCTTATTAGACGGAACAAGATTGTCATTTGGATGCAAGCTTAAAAAATAAATTCTATTATTTCTAAAGTTTAAGCAGGCTTTTCTTACTATATCTGCAAGGGAGTGGAAAGAGTTATCCGCATCTTATTACTATTGATTTCATAATAAAAAAGGAGAAAGCATCCCTTCCGGATACCTTCTCCTTTTTGTAATACAAAATATATTTAGTCAACTTGTACCGATAAGCAATTGCTTACTTCAACAACGAGCAGGGGCACAAATGTTCCTTTTCAATATCTTTGAAATAATTGTAAGTACCTACCTTAATATCGGCACAAGCAGCTTCGTCCGCCACAATAATACCTTTCGGGTGAAGCTGAAGAGCCGTAATCGTCCACATTTGGTTGACACTGCCTTCAACAGCCTGCTGAAGCGCACGCGCCTTATTATGACCATTTACCATGATAAGCACTTCTTTGGCATCCAATACCGTACCGACTCCCACTGTAACGGAAGTTTTCGGAACCTTATTCACATCGTTATCGAAGAAACGGGAATTAGCAATGATAGTATCCGTAGTCAATGTTTTTACACGCGTACGAGACGACAAGGAAGAACCCGGTTCGTTGAAAGCGATATGACCGTCAGGGCCAATTCCTCCCAAGAATAAATCAACACCTCCGACTGCCTTCATTTTCGCTTCATAAGCGGCACATTCCGCTTCAAGGTCGGTAGCATTACCATTCAGGATATTGACATTTTCCGGTTTGATATCAATATGTTTGAAAAAGTTATTCCACATAAAAGAATGATAACTTTCAGGATGTTCCTTCGGCAAGCCTACATATTCGTCCATATTGAAAGTGATGACATTTTGGAAAGAAACGACACCCTGCTTATTCAATTCAATCAGATTTTTATACATTCCTAAAGGGGAAGAGCCGGTGGGAAGCCCCAGCACAAATGGTTTCTCTGCTGTCGGATTTGCTTTTTTAATCTTGGCAGCTACATAATTGGCAGCCCATTTTGAGAGTTGCTCGTAATCAGGTTCAATAATCAGTCTCATAACATTTGTATTTTAAATCAGTTATTAGTTATTTTTAGTTTGGCGGCCATTGCTTCACCGAGAGCACGGCATTCATCATATTTATCAGCTTTCAGACCTTGTTTCTGCTCAACGGGAACTCCAACTGTTTCCCATTTCATTTTTTCCCCGAAAGCAGCCAGACGTTTCACGGCAGCCCCCGCCCAAGTAAATGAGCCGAAATAACCATAGAAGCGATTCTTCACTTCACGCATTTCAATCTTACTCAAAATGGCTTCCACTTCGGGAAACAGACTGTTGCTATAAGTAGGACTGCCAATAATCAGACCTTTATATTTAAACACATCTTTCAGGACATAGGAGGCAGGGCTCTTACTTACATTGTGCATAACAATGTTTTTCACACCACTGTCCGCCAACGAAGATGCAATTGCTTCTGCCATCTGTTCGGTATTCCCATACATGCTACCATACACGATAGTGACCCCTTCCTCACCTTCATACCGGCTCATGCGGTCGTAGATATCGATAGCTTTGGCGGCATATTCACGCCAGACAGGTCCGTGCGTCGAACAAATAGTCTGAATATCCAATACCGAAAGTTTTTGCAAAGCCCGTTGTACCGGATTTCCGTATTTCCCGACAATATTGGAATAGTAACGAAGCATCTCTTCCCAAAAATGCTCTACATTCATTTCAGAATCGATTACGCCTCCGTCCAGTGTCCCGTATGTACCGAACGCATCGGCAGAGAAAAGAATCTTATCCGTCATATCATAGGTGACCATTACCTCAGGCCAATGCACCATCGGGGCCATATAGAAAGCCAGTTTATGACGCCCCAATTCCAAGGTATCCCCTTCTTTCACCTCATGCAAACCGGTAGTGATGCCATGATAGCCGTCCAACATTCCGAAAGTTTGCTTATTCCCGATGATTTGCACATCCGGGTATTGTTGACGCAACAGGCGGATACTTCCCGCATGGTCGGGTTCCATGTGATTCACTACCAGATAGTCGAGAGTACGACCACCGAGCGCATCTGCTATTTTTTTCAGGAATATATCAGAGTAACAAACATCTACGGTATCAATCAGGACAGTCTTTTCGTCCACAATCAAATAGGAGTTGTAAGATACACCGTAAGGCAACGGCCACATATTCTCAAAAAGAGATTTCTGACGGTCATTCACCCCTACATAATACACATTGTCTGCTATTTCTTTTAATTTGTACATCTTAATTTATTAATAATTGAAAGTTGAAAATGGTAAATCAAGACCGGGATGCCAAGGTGTCGGAACTTTTTTTCTTCTGCGCTCTCCAAACAAAGAAACATCCGGCCAAAACAAACGGTATGCTTAGCCACTGTCCCATATTCAACATCATATTCGCCTCAAATGCTTCCTGGTCATTTTTCAGGAACTCGATGAAGAAACGGGAGCCAAAGACACAAATCATAAACACACCAAAGATAAAACCTTCTTTTTTCCAAGCATTTTTCTTGAAATACAACCACATACAGATTGCAAATGTCAACAAATAACTGGCTGCCTCATATAATTGCGTAGGATGGCAAGGAGCCGTAAAGATGGGTTCGGCCCCTCTCTTCCAGGCATGCAAGTTTTCAATAAACCGGAATCCCCAAGGCTTGTCGGTAGGATGCCCGTATATCTCATGATTCATCAGATTTCCCAAACGAATCAAGGCGGCAACAAGACCGGTAGGGACTACCAATTTGTCGAATGTCCACAACATGCTGCGATGGCTAACACGTTTGGAATAAAAATAAATCGCGATAATTATGCCTAATGTTCCCCCGTGGCTTGCCAAGCCTCCTTCCCAAACTTTTAAGATTTCAACGGGATGAGCCAGGTAATAGTCCGGCGCATAAAAAAGGACATGTCCCAGACGAGCACCAACAACCGTACCTATTATCGTATAGAATAACAAAGAATCAATCCATGCAGGATCAAGTTTCTCTCTCTTCCACATTCGTTCCACAATCTTATAACCAATCAGGAAACCTATGGCAAAAGCCAATCCGTACCAGCGTATTTCACGCGAACCGATAGTAAAAATAGCAGGATCGGCCGTCCAGGTAATAAAATCAAGCATAATTTTTATAATTGACAATCGGCAATTGACAACGGACAAAGAAAAGAGCGATAAAGCAATTGTCCCTTGTCAATCGACAATTAATTAAACGAGTCTGCGAATCAAATTTTCTCTTTCACCGTAAAGCATGTCGATAACCGGCAATTCAATCATCGTATAAGCACCGGGCTGTTGCCGGAAACTTGCACGGGCCACCGATACCAGGATTTGCGCCGTAAGAGCCGGATTGTTGATTTTCATGTCAAATTCAATCAACTGATTTTGCGTTTTGCCGGAGACGCCTTTACGAACCAGGTTCACGCCATGCCCCATATCCAACAGGTTATCCACACATTCCACTTGCATGACATGTGTTTCATCGTGAGCAAAATAATCGTCCGCTTTAATGGCAGCAGCCACCTTGTTAAAATCGTATCCATCTTTTACTTCGATATAAACCATGCGGCGATGTACACCTGTTCCCAGAGGTATGGTCATGGACAAAGCAGCTTTTACACCTTCGATAGCCTTAACTGCCACCGTATGTCCCATACTCATACCGGGACCGAAGTTGGTATAGGTAATCCCTTTCGGAACTATTGCTTCCAGAAGGGCCCGCACTACAGAGTCACTTCCCGGGTCCCATCCTGCCGAAATCACGGCAACCGTATTATGAGCTTTTGCTACGGCATCCAAAGAGCGGCGCAGGTCGGCGATACCTCCATGAATATCAAAACTATCCACTGTATTAATGCCCAACGAAAGTATTTCCTTCGCGTATCCTTCTACGCTACGTGTCGGAGTAGCCAGCACAGCCACGTCTACTTTATCCAACTTGGTGATATTGTCTGTTACGGTATAAGCTTTCAGTTCGTCCGGAATGTCATTCGGGTTCCGACGCACAACACCTGCTACCTCGAAATCGGGAGCAGCTTCCAAAGCCTCCAACACATACTTTCCTATATTGCCATATCCAACAATGGCAGCTCTAATCTTTTTCATACTTTAGTTTTTACTTTTTCTTCAAATGCAAAAGTAATTATAATTAAGGTATTGACAAGAAAGAGGATGTTGTTTTTGCTTAAATTAGTGAGAAGAGGGGAAACGTGGCAACCAACCGAAACAAAGCTTTCTATAGGGAATAAGTGTTTAATCCAAAAGCCTTACGGTTTTCCGGCAAAAGCCGTAAGACTTTTCAAGATAATTCTATAGACTTTTTCCTGTCATCCTATAGGATATATTTTTAGCTTCAAGAGGATATTTGCGGGACGGATACCATTTAAAACAAAATAGCTTACGGGCTTCCAATAAAACCCGTAAGCTATTGTATATAAAAATGATTTACTTCTTATCAAAAAATGCGTCGAAAGCATGCCCCGAAGGCTGGAAATCGACCTGTTTCACCAAAGCGCACGATTCGCGGGCCCCATGTTCGCGATCCATCGCGCTGTCTTCCCATTCTACAGAAAGTGGTCCCTGATAACCGATATCGTTTAAAGCGCGGATAATCTCTTCGAAACGGATTTTACCACGTCCGAGGCTACGGAAATTCCAATAACGGCGGGAGTCGCCAAAAGTCATATGACCGCCAAATACACCGACCTGCTTAGGAGTATCGCTCCAATACACATCTTTCATGTGCACATGGAAGATACGGTCCGAAAATTCGTAGATAAAGTCCACATAATCCACGCCTTGATAACCCAAATGGCTCGGGTCGTAATTAAAACCGAATGCCGGATGATTATTCACTGCTTTCAATGCTTGTTTGGCCGAATAGGTATCGAAAGCAATTTCGGAAGGGTGAACCTCCAGGGCAAAACGGACACCTATCTTCTGGAATTCATCCAAAATAGGGATAAAACGACGGGCGAAATCAGCATATCCTTCCGCCACCATCTCTTCCGTTACCGGAGGAAATGAATACAGCCATTGCCAGATGGAACTACCCGTAAATCCGACTACCGTATCCAGTCCCAGTGCTTTGGCGGCACGGGCGGTACTAATCAAATGTTCGGCTGCACGCTGCCGTACGCCTTCCGGCTCGCCGTCTCCCCAAACATAATCGGGCAGGATGGCCTGATGCCGTTGGTCTATATTGTCGCATACTGCCTGGCTAATCAGATGATTCGAGATACAAAACAGTTTTAAACCGTATTTATCCAGCAACGCTTTTATTCCGGCGTAATAGGCCGGATCCGTAGACCGGACATCCAAATGCGCGGGTAAACCCAGTTCCAACCCATCGTATCCGAAGGCTTTTGCTTTCTCACAAACTGTTTCAAGGGGTAAATCTCCCCACTGAAGTGTACATAATGTTACAGGACGTGCCATATTTCTTTTAATTTTAAGGTTATTACACTGTGTGTTCTCTACAAAGCTAAAAAATATTATGCTGATTGTCTGCAAATTTATCCCTTAATATTTTTTAATTCAATAAATATACATTTTCTTTGTGTCAAGTTTAATATAAACAAATCCGTAACTATGGAAATAAGAGAATTTTGCGCACTAGCTTGTGCACTTTGCTTTACAGCATGCAGCAATCCCTCCCGGGATGAAGTAGAAATTGTAAATAATTTGTATCCTTTACAATTCAGTCTCGAATTAAAAAAAGAGATTATTCCGTTCCCCTCTACCCGAAGTATGCCGGAGAACGACATCTCCGAACCGACATCCGGTTCCTCCGGTTCTTCTTCAGACACGGATGTGGAAAGTTTATGCCGGTACATTGAATATTTCGTTTACTTGGAAACAGAAAACGAGCAAACATTAATCAAACACAAACATTACACGTCGAATGACGGGGACTTCAGTATCGTTTACGATACCTTGCCCAAGGGGAATTATCTGTTTTGCTTCCTGGCACACAACTCACAGAAGGCAATAATTGAGAATAATATGCTGTCGGTGGATACAGTTTCCGACTCTTTTTACAATCATCTCCAACTGAATATCAATAGCATCGAAATAGTCAACCGGGACATTCCTCTCCAACGTGCCGTCGGCCGTATAGAATTCCGGGCTACGGATGCTTTACCCTCAAAAGCCGCCCGGTTGGATATGACAATCAGTAACTATCCGAACTGCCTGAATCCGTTAACCGGTGAAGGTATCAGCAATGCGGAAATACAAACTATCTCCTATATTTTCAAACCGGAGGAAGTTGGCAAAAAAGAGTTGGTTCATGCCTTCTACACCTTTATTCCGGTAGAAGAAGTCCCACTGACAGCGATAGTTTCGACAGTCGATTCGGAAAACAATGTATTGCGCGAACGAACCGTATCCGATATTCTTCCGCAACTCAACCGGATTATCCGTTACAGCGGAATACTATATGGCCCTTCAGATTCTGACGATACTTTCCGGCTTACCATCTCTGGAAACGGTGATTGGGAAAGTAGCGAGAATAAAGATTTGCCTGATTAGCGTCAAACAAAAAAGAAAAACTCAAGCTAAATTATTTTAAATTTTTATCTTTGCGCTACGAATAATAAAAGTTGGATTCATGAAAAAGAAAAGTATACGCGAATTAATTTTCCTTCTCTCATTTATATTAGGCAGCTTCAGTAGTTGTGAAAACGAGGATGCGGAATACTGGCTTTGCAATAGCGTGTGGCTCGACATCTTCGATTATGCCCCGCATACAGTCTGCTATCAGGATTTGACATTCAATCCAGACGGCACGGGTGTCGACCATCGGGAATATTATTACTTTGATGCACCCGACGGTGTAGAAATATATGCTTTTTACTGGAAGTGGAACCCAAAACATTCCCATTCCATCATCATGGATTATCCGGACGGTCGAAGCTATTTCAACAACGTATGGGTAGACCGTTATACATTAAAAGGCGACTTGGATGGAGTTAGTGTCACTTTTGAGGCGGCTAAATAAAACTAAAGTCCGGTCAAATGATTTTATGACCGGACTTTATTATCATAAATTCGAATGTCTAAAAAAATTCGATTGTAATGTAAATTACTTATTAAAAATGATACGCTACTCCTAAAGTCAACAAAGAACGGTTCATGTCTGAACAAATTCTATACTTGTATTCAAAATTTACAGAAACGTTGGAGGTGAGCATATATTCGGCACCTGCTCCTAAATTGACCATAAATTTCGTAGCACTATCTTTATATTCGTTACCATATCCGTCATCATATGAAAGTTTAGCCCCCATAACACCGAGACCAACTATGGGATAAAAATTCAACTTATCTCCGACAGAAAAAAGATAATGAGCATTAACTCCTAAATCCCACATACTCGTGTAATCTTTTTTGAAATAATAATTTACGGTTGGCTCCAAACGCAAATTGTCAATTACGTTGTATTGGAATTTTGCACCTAAACCAAAATTCGTATAACTATCACCAAAACCGATACTGAGATTTCCTCCTGCTGCCATATCTCCTTTTTCAGTCTGAGCTTGTACACCTACAGTACAAAAAATGGCAGTCATGACCATAAATAAAAACTTTTTCATACAATAAAATTTTAAACAATTACTAAAATACTGTTTCTTTTTGCAAAAGAACCTATTTCTTGATAACGCTTTTTCTTTTTCAGCCTATTTAATTTTGTAATATGTTTTTTAACGATACTTAATTAATAGATATGCGGTAATATTTTAATGATAACAGGATTGATTAACGGATAATTTAGCAAAAAGGCTTTTTTCAACTTCAAACCGGAGAAAGATAAAATACTTTAAAGGCAAAGATTTTCCTGCCTTCCGAGAAGATTAGACAGATACCGCAATTTATTAAAAATGAAGACAGGTATTAGTTTATCAGTAACAATTCTTATTTATAGACAATCCAGAGGTATTAAATAATATAAGTAGTCTCGCCGGGAATCGAACCCGGATCTAAAGTTTAGGAAACTTCTATTCTATCCATTGAACTACAAGACCAACTTCTGCTTAAGTGGGGCAAAAGTATAATCTTTTCTGCAAACTGGCAAGTATTCGGGGAGGGAATAGGAAGGAGGCATGCGAATTATAACGATTTAAGAGACCTATTTTTTGATTTCCACGAAAAACGACTTACTTTTGTTTGATACAAATCTATCTATTACCATGAAAATAAGAACAACATGTATTTCCTCCGGACTCATCCTATTTCTCGCTATCACAGGATGCTCCCTTTTTGCTGCAGACAAAGTGGATGTATATACCACGACTTCCGACAGAACCGAAGATTTCTCGCACAGGCAAATAAACTTTGTAAAAAACGCCTCACAAACAGGAGTTATCGAAATCAATAAAAGCAAACATTTTCAAGAGATGGACGGCTTCGGAGCTGCCGTCACCGGTTCGACCGCTTACAATCTGATGCAAATGAAACCGGATGAACGAACCAAATTCCTGCAGGAAACGTTCTCTCCCCGGAAAGGTATGGGATATAGTTACATACGTGTTTCCATTGGCTGTTCCGATTTTTCCTTAAGCGAATATACCTGTTGCGACCAAAAAGGAATCGAGCACTTCTCCCTCCAGCAAGAAGAAAAGGAATACGTCATACCCATCCTAAAAGAAATATTACAAATAAATCCGAAGCTGAAAATCCTAGGCTCACCGTGGACTTGCCCTAAATGGATGAAAGTAAACAATCTCGACGAAAGAAAACCTTTCGACTCATGGACTAGCGGACAATTGAACCCTGCCTACTACAACGACTATGCCACCTATTTCGTAAAATGGATACAGGCATTCGAAAAAGAAGGTATCCCCATCTATTCCGTCACCCTTCAGAACGAGCCCTTAAACAGAGGCAATTCAGCTTCTTTATACATGGGTTGGAGGGAGCAAAAGGAATTTATAAAAACCGCACTTGGACCACAAATAAAAAAGGCCGGACTGCAAACCCGGATTTATGCGTTCGACCACAATTACAATTACGACCGAATACAAGAAGAGCAGGATTATCCCCTGCATTTATATGAGGACAAGGAAACAGCCGCTTACTTGGCCGGTGCCGCCTATCATAATTATTCCGGCGATGTGGAAGAACTGAATAAAATCCACAACGCATATCCCGACAAAGAACTCCTCTTCACCGAAGCTTCCATCGGAGAATGGAATGACGGACGAAACCTGCAGGCAAGACTAATCGACGATATGGTGTATCTCGGACTAAAAAACGTGCAAAACTGGTGCAAAGGGGTTATCGTATGGAACCTGATGCTCGATTCCGAGCGCGGCCCTAACCGGGAAAAAGGTTGCCGGAGCTGTTACGGAGCTGTAGATATCGATAAAAGTAATTATAAAACAATCACACGCAATTCACACTACTATATAATCGCCCACTTGGCAAAAGTTGTCAAGCCGGGAGCCGTTCGCATTGAAAGCAAAGGAAGTAAGACTCCGGAACTGGAATATTGTGCATTCCAAAACCCGGACGGTTCAATCGCTTTCGTCGTTGCAAACAGTTCAAAACAACCGCAAAACATCACATTGCATGATGGGAAAAAATACATTTCCCATATACTGCCGGCTGAAGCTGTGGCATCCTTTTGCTGGAAATAGGATATTCCAAGAGAACAAAAAGGGAAGAATGTTGTAAAGATTGAATTTCTTCACAACATCTTCCCTAAGACTAACCTACCTTACCCCTATTCAAATAGCAAAACTATAAGCCAATCCTTTGCCCGGTTGTACCCATAAATTAGTCACCTCAAAGTTTAAACTTCCACGGGTCGTTCCGTTCAGCAACTTCACTACTATTGTATGTTTGCAATGCGGCTGGATGGTGTAATCGCGGAAATATTGCAAATTCGGGTTTTGTTCCGTCTTTTTAAGGACGAACTTCAAGTCGGAATCATTGAAGAGGGTGATGTGGACCTCCTTGTCTGTCTTTTTCACGTTCTCTATCCGAATGGAGTTCTCAAACAATTCCTTGAGATAAACCGGTTCGCCAATCAGGTTTTCTTTGAAATAAACAGCAGTCCGCCTGTTTTCAAGCGCTTCCCGGATACCTTCGACACTGCGTTCTTTTGCAAAGACTAATGTCATTGTACGATGTTCGCCTTTACCGAAATCCACATTCACCTGAATCGGCTGGTGGACATCCGAATTGCCCAGCATGGTCATTTTCTTATCCAGACACCACTGATGGGCTTCGGGGAAGTATTTGCCGTTTACCACTTCAATCCCCTTCAGGCAACCATCTTCCAACAACTCCGTATGCTCTTTCCACCATAAAGTGGTATCCGGCTGCTGCGCATCCCAACCCGGATGATTCCAGAAGATAAAAGCACCCTGATTTTTTGCGGCTTTGAAAGCATCTCTATAATCTTCCTGTTCCAAAGCGTCAGCATCCTTCAAAAAAATCGCATTCGAATGTCCGGGAGGCATGGAACGGGTTATCTCACTTCCCTTAATCAAGAGAATGTTCTTACTTTTAGCCGCACTTTCTGCTATCTCGAAAGAGCGGTTGTGGGAAGCCTTGATGTCCTTCTTATGCGGCCGGTATTCGATATGTTCGGTCAGGGAGATGGCATCCAATCCTTCCCGGTAAGCCTCATCGATACGGACTGTCGGCCAGACTGTTCCGTCGGAGAAGACCGTATGGATGTGGAAATCACACTTCAACGTTTGATACCCCTTCAAATCAGGGATATGCACTTCATTCCTTACCTGTGCCTGCGCACTCAGGCATAAGGCTAATATAAAAATCGATACTAATACTTTTTTCATACTTACTCTATTGTTTATTCTTTTGTCTAAAAATTATACCTTTCATTACTTCCAGCCCTCGTTTTGCTTCAATTGCGTATTCAAGACCATATCTGCATTGGAGATAGGATGATAATACTTCTTGTCATCGAACGAACGTTCCTCATCGTCGCGCCAGGTAACAAAACCTTTATTTCCTTCCGTCAACCGGGAAGCCTCTCCGTCAATCACATAATAAATAACACCCGGTATCTTTTCTGCCGGAACCTCATCCACAAAAGCAACATCCGGAGTTCCGTTTCCATCCAAATCCATCGGCAGGTTCTTGGCCGGTACATAAATTCCTTTCCACTGCATTTCCAACAGTTTGCCTTTCTTCCAGCGCAACAAATCGCTGTATCTTAAACCTTCATATACCAGTTCGATACCTCTTTCCCGCCTGATTTCCAGCAAATATTTATCCGATATTTCAGGGAAATACACAGACTGCAAATAAGCATCGGGCACAGCAGGCACAAGCGTATTTACATTCGCGCGCCGGCGCAAGAGAGCAATTGTTTCATTCCAGATTGCATCATTCATTTCGCCCAGTTCAGCTTTCGCTTCGGCATAATTGAGCAATACTTCGGCATAACGGAGCAAAGGTATAGAATTATATGATTCTGCCACACCATCCAAACGTTTATCGTCCAAACTGAATTTCAGGATATGATAGCCCGTGAAAGTATATCCGAAATTAGGGGGAGCAGCACTTCCGTCACTACGTTTATATCCCAGCGAACGGATGGTTTGTGCCAAACGGCAATCCCGGTCTTTCATCTCCCGGACAAACTGAATGGTATCATATCCCAATTTGTCGGTAAAACGGCTCCCGTCATTCATCAGATAAGTATTGACAAACTGCTTATTCAGTCCCCAACGCGAACCATAAGTCGCACTGTTGAATTTCCAGGTCACTTCATGCCAACGGCGCAATGCGTTATTATAAACGACAGCCAGCATCACCTCTTCCGAAACCGGATTTTCCGATGTAAACAACGTGCGGTAGTCTTTTTCGGGATTACCCGTATCATAAACGGCATACTTCTTATTGTCCATTACGGAACGAGCGGCATCCGCAGCCTCTTTCAGCCAAGCATTTACAGAATTCTGCAAGCCCAGTTCCGTATGATATTTACGGAATGTCCCTTCAAAAAGGCAGATTCTCGACTTCATGGCCAATGCAACCTGGCGGGTAATAATGGAAGCTGTTTCATCTTTCGTGTCCCGGATATTCGTACAGGCGAAATTCAGGTCGGCAAGAACCGAGTCCATCACATTCACGCGCGGATCACGGGGTTTGTATAAATCAGGGTCATCCGTGGAAAGCGTTTTGCTATACCAAGGCACATCGCCGAACCTTTGCACCATACCGAAATAAAAGGTAGCACGGAAATAGCGGGCAATACCGATATAATGATTACGGGCTTCTTCGGGAATATCCGGATTGTTACACTGTTCAAGGAAATAATTGATGTTTCGCAAATCCGTCCAGTTCCAACTTCCTTCATTCACGGAAGTATAAGCACCAGCTATGAACATCGGCGACTGATTCTTGGAGGTGTAATCAGCCATCTCGTCATCCGTAGTTACCGTCAACGCACTCGGCATCATCCGCTGATAAAACGAGTTGCTATACAAAGCCAAGTCCGCTTCCGTCTTAAAGAAAGAGGAAGGCACCAATTTATCCATCGGCTCCTTATCGAAAAACGAATCGCAGGAAGTGCCGAGCAGGGCCAGTAAGGATACGGCTCCCAATACATATATATTCTTTAATGTTTTCATTTAATTTATATGACTGAATGATTAAATTTTAGAATGTAAGATTAATACCCACCGTATAGGATTTAAGCATCGGATAAGCATATCCCTGCCCGCTTCCGTTGGTCAGGTCTCCCTGTGGATTTTCTATAACTTCCGGGTCGAAATTATCAGTATGTTTAAACAATCCCGAAGCCGTCCAAAGATTTTGTCCGGTAAGGAAAATCTTGGCATTGGCCAAGCCGGCTTTAGCAATCAACGCTTTCGGCAGGGTATAATCGATTGTCAGGCTTTTCAGACGGATGTAACTTACATCTTGCAGATAACGGGTCTGCGGAGCACCCAACGAACGATTGGCATTCAAAGCCGTATATCCTCTGAAACGCGGAAAGTATCCATCCGGATTGTCCTCCGTCCACATATCTTCCATCATCTTCACCGGTTGATAACCATAAGGCCGGTTGTACGGTCCCCAGAAAAGTCCGGCTTCACCGGCAAAATACCAATCCCGTTTACCGACACCCTGGAAAAAAGCCGACAAACCGAAATCGCCCCAGGAAGCTCCCAGCGTAAATCCGAACTGATAGCGGGGAGAAGTATTACCGATAATACGGCGGTCGCCCGGATCGTCTACCGTATTCTTACCGGAGTTAATCACATGGTCGTCGTTCAGGTCGGCAAATTTCAAGTCACCGGGCAGATATACCTTATTATTCGAGTTTTGCAGGAAACTTTGGTCGGCATGACTCGCAATATCCGCATCATCGATAAAGAAGCCTTCGGTCACATATCCCCAAATTTCGCCTACTTCGCATCCTTCATAATAAGTGGCGCTCAACGTTTTCGTCGGGTTATTGAAGCGGGTAATATGCGAACGGCTGTCCCACAGCGAACCTGTGAAATTGTAGCGGAACGGTTTGCCCGCCAGGTCGAACTGGTCTTTCCAAGTCAGCGTTACTTCCCAACCTTTCGTATTCATATCCGCATAGTTTCCATAAGGGACGGTTGCACCGAAAACATTCGGCAGCGGTTGTCCCAATGTAAACATATCGGTTGTATTACGGTTATACCAGTCGAAAACAAAGCCAAGGCGATTGTTCAGGAAATTAGCGTCCAGACCGACATCGAACGTAGTGGACTTTTCCCAAGTCAGCCCGTCAGGGATAACAGCCGGCAGCGAAGTATACGTTTTCTGCACACCTTCCAGAATAACGGAAGTTTTAGCAACACTCATCGTTTCCATATACCGGTAAGGAGATACGTTACCATTTCCCAACGAACCGAAAGAGGCCCTCAATTTCAGGTTATCCAGCCAAGTACGGGTTGAAGCCATAAATCCTTCCTCCGAAATACGCCATCCGCCGGAAAGAGAAGGGAAGAAACCGAAACGTTGGTTTTCCGGGAATTTGGAGGAACCGTCATAACGACCGTTAAACTCAAGTAAATAACGGTCGTTGTAAGCATAAGTCAACCGGGAGAAAACACCTAAGAAAGCCCATTCGTTTCCTCCTCCGGTAATCGAATAATTCAATCCGTCCATCAGATTAAAGTCCGGCTTGTTTTCCGTCAACAACCCATCGCGGCTTGTATTCAAGTTGTGAGTGGCGGACGTCTCGACATTATATCCCACCAAAGCATGGAAATCATGTTTGCCGGCAAAGACATTCGCATATTCGGCTGTGATATTCGAACTGTAGTAAGTAATATCCTGGTTATATTTACGCAACTGGCTCTTTCCGAAACGGGCTGTCTCGCCGGGAGCAATACTGTAATTAATGTAGTTATTCCGGCGGGTTTCCTCTTGTGCCGTTCTCGAATACGTAAAATCACCCTTAAATGTCAGCGTGTTGTTCAAAGCTTTTGCTTCCAAGCCGACGGTATTCCGTATCTGGTAGTTCGACAGGTCAGAGCCGCTGGTTCCTTCTTTATATACAGCCACACCGGTATAAACGGCGGTGTGCGTATAAGTCCCGTCCGGGTTTGTCATCACAGCCATCGGATAGCCCTGATGCTCGAACTGGCGCCAGATATTCCCGTCGCCATCGGCAAACATCGGGTATTTATAAGTATAACTGTTATATTCGAAGTTTTCCTGCAATTTCAACCAATCGGTTATCTGCAAATCCCCCTTCGCCCGCAAGTTATACTTGTTGTACTTATCCGAATTGTAATTGAAAATACCATCCTGATAATAATAACGTCCCGAAAGCATGAAGTTCACCTTTTCCGAACCGCCGGATACACTGACCGACTGCTCCGTAGAAGGGATATTCTTCTTATTGATTACTTCGTACCAGTTCGTATTTCCGAAATACTCATACCGTCCTTTTTCCTCATTGAAAACAACCTCCGGCAACGAAGGGTCCTCACTGTGACGTTTCAATTCGTCGAGATATTCCATCGAGAACGGGAAAATGTTGTTCACTGAAATCGGATGCGATTTGTAATCGTACCAGGCATTAAACGCTTCATCAAAGTTCTTCGCCCATTCATATCCGGAAGTAATCACGTTCGGAGTTACCGTACGCTGGTTTACAGTAAAGTTACTGCTCACGTCCACCCGGATTTTATCCTTCTGCGGCTTTTTCGTCGTAATCAATACGACCCCGAATGCCGCTCTCGAACCATAAATGGCAGCCGAAGAAGCATCCTTCAGTACGGAAACACTTTCCACATCGTTCGGGTTAATCATATTCGGGTCGCCTTCCACCCCGTCAATCAGGACAAGGGCACTTCCACCGGCTCCGATAGAAGTTGTTCCACGCACGTTATAACTGGCTTTCCGCGTCGGGCTACCGTCAACCATCGTAATATTCAAGTTCGGGATTGTCCCCTGCAAACCGCGTGTCAGGTTCGGGACCGGACGGTTTTCCAACGTCTCATTTGTAATCTGCGATACGGCGCCCGTCAGGTTTACCTTTTTCTGCGTACCATATCCTACGACTACCACTTCTTCCAAACTCTGCGAATTATCCTGAAGCACAATCTTCAACTCCTTCTCGCCTTTCAACTTGATTTCCTTCGGCTCATAACCGATATACGAAACCTGCAAAACCGAATTAGGAAACACATCCAACAAGAAATAACCATCCACGTCCGTAACCGCCCCGTTTACCGTTCCTTTCTCCACGACATTAGCCCCGATAACAGGTTCCCCCTGACCATCGAGCACTCGTCCTTTCACAAAATAAGTTCCTTGCTGCGGCGATACAATATCTACCCTGCTGGCTCCAGCAGAGTAGATTACAGGATTCCCCTGCAGTAAGCCGATAAGGCCCAACAGACCACCTAACCTCACAATCTTTGATTCAATCTCCATACACTTAAATTCTTTTTATTAAAATACTTTTTTTGTAAAAAAAACCCGAGTGCAAAAGAAGATAGAAGAGATTAAAAATAGATTTACGGCAAGTTACGATTGCATGAAGAGTTTATTTCATCAAATTACAGATATTGAAACCGGCGGGAAGTTCAATCAAACAGGTCTTGCATCACGGCAAGCGACTTTATTTCAGGGAAGTCAGGAAGATGAAGGCGGTAGTATTCCAGGATTCGATTAATAATTTTCACCCTGTCTTGACGGGAAAAGGTGTAAAGCGACATATTTTCAAAACTGATTCGCAACAACCGGGCAAAGATTGCACTCTCTTCCCGGTTTAAATAATGCCGGTGCATCGGGATACAATCCGCAAATACGCCATTCAGCATATCGAAATACGTGCCTGCCGTATACGAATCCGCATTGGGATAAATACCCATATAATGCAGCAATCGAAGCAAAAACACCAGATGAAAATTGGCAACACCTTCATCGGCAAACTCCAACAAACGGATGGCTTCATATAGATACTCGAAAAGACGGGCATCCGGTTCCGTATCCTTCACCACCCGGAAAAGAACTTCGGAAAGGAAAAGTGCCAGGACGTTTTTCAACGGATTGCAGAACAGGTCGGTCAGGGGATAGCAAAGTTTTGTTTCGCGGATACGATGCAAATCGCGTTTGTTCAGATGTTCCACTTCCATTTCCACGACAGAAAGCGGCATAAACAGTGCTTTCGCCACCGGCGACTTCTTGCCCCGTCCGCGTGCCACCAGATAGGATACGCGCCCGAAAGCCTCCGTATACATATATATAATGGAATATTTATCATTATAAGGAATAGCATGCAACACTATTCCGCGTGTCTTACACAACATAACGCATCCTGTATTTACAAGCAAAGATACGAATAAAATAAAAAGCGATAAAAAAACACCCCTGAACAGTTGCATATTTCCCCTTTCAAATCTACCTTTACAGCGAAGAGTCGCCCGATTCTTCCCCTTCGAATTTGCCTTTCGACAATTGTCGCAAGGCCTTACCACAATTATCAAAAGGTCTTACCACAACTGTCGAAAGGCCTTACCATAATTATCGAAAGGCAATTACCTGCGCATGTATTTCGGATTAGTTGCTTTACGAAATATCCATCATCAAATACAATATATTGAACGATAGGGAATTTTCGCATTTATGTTACAGAACGCTTGTTGAATACAAAGGTCGGCTTTCTTTTGGAATTCCTTTGTTTTGCAATATGGTTTTATCAAAATAGCAATATTTTGAATAGAAAAATGTATCAAATATGTTTTAGTGTTCAAATAATTGCTACATTTACATCATGAACAACCCATTACAGAGATTAGGCAATATACCTGTAACGGCTTCCGCATTGGAATCCTTTTTCCCTCACATTAAAAGAGGAAACCAAAAAATCAGGTTGCTTGAGCGAGATAAGCAAATCATTCGTCTCAAGAGGGGACTTTATGTATGTAGCTCTGAAATTACGGGCAAGACGCTATCTACAGAATTGATAGCCAATCATCTTTATGCACCTTCGTATGTATCCATGTCATCGGCTTTGCGCTATTATGGATTGATACCGGAAGAGGTCTACATCAAGCAATCCATGACCTTGAAGCATTCCAGAGATTTTGATACGCCGCTAGGAAGATTTGAATATACCAATATGTCGAAAAAGGCGTTTTCTATTGGCTTGACCAGTATTCAGAAGGATGATTATGCTTTTGTGATGGCAACTCCCGAAAAGGCATTGTGTGATTTGATTGCCAACTCACCCAAAGTAAACCTTCGTTATATGAAGGATGCTGAAGTCTATTTGACAGAGGATATTCGAATGGAGTGGGAGGATTTCAAACAGATGAACACCGAAATACTTGAGGAGTATATCGAGGTGGGTAAGAAAGCTGATTCTATACGAACATTACTAAAATTGCTGAAGAGATGAAGAATGCGATTTACGACAATATGCTTACAGCATACAATTTGTCAACGGAACAACAGAAACGGAATGCCATTTTTGAAGTGAACCAGCAGGTGATACTTGCCGGGCTATATAATGGTGGCTTCTTTGATGTGGCAGCTTTCTATGGCGGTACTTGTCTGCGAATTTTTCACGGTCTCCAGCGTTTTAGTGAAGATATGGATTTCTCTCTTCTTGCCCCAGATGACAAGTTTGACTTCACAAAGTACTTTCAACCGATAATCGATGAGTTCGCTATCGTAGGTAGGGAAGTGGAGATTAAGAAGAAGGATAAAAAGAATTTTGGCAAAGTGGAATCCGCTTTCCTGAAAGACAATACAGACGTTTACGATGTATCTTTCCAAACGGACAAGTCTATTAGAATAAAAATAGAGGTTGATATTCAACCACCCTTAAACTTCAGAACAGAACAGAAACTGTTGTTGCAACCTCATTCCTTTATGACCCGTTGCTTCACTCTGCCCGATTTATTTGCTGGAAAGATGCACGCATTGGTTTATCGGGCATGGAAGAATCGGGTAAAAGGTCGTGATTGGTACGATTTTGAATGGTACATCCGTCACAATATACCGCTCGGCTTTATACATCTTGCCGAACGTGCCCTTCAGTTCAACAATGAAGTGATTGAGCGCGATACGTTCTTGACTATACTAAAGGATAAATTGGCTTTGGCAAATATGAATCAAGTAAAAAGCGATGTATTGCCTTTCGTCAAGAATCCCAAAGAGTTGGATATCTGGTCAAATGACTACTTTGTTCAATTGGTGGACATGATGAGATTTGAATAAATATTCTCCACAAGAATAAAATATGCTACATACTACAGGATGTGTAAATCAAACTTTGTCCGCATAGTTTTTATACTTCTAAGATTCAATTTCCGGTTATGGATAAACCACACGAACGTTTTTTAACAAACCGGGACGCGCTTTTTCGTAAAAACGAAGACTTTACGTCCAAAAGCTTATTTCGCTCTCAGAAAACGTAATGAGATAAACGCTCAAAAAATAAAGAATATAAAGATTATCATAAAACCATACTACCTATAATCATCAGAGGTTCAAGAGATAATATAAAAAGATAGGATAAAATACAACAATGTGGACATTCGGATTTTTCAGCTTCCCGCCTTTCCCGAACAGGCGTGAAATATTTATTTTATAAAAATACATTTAGAAAGGCGAATGGCACTTTTACGTAAAAAACGTAAGCCATTTATATCAAATAAGAGAAATGTTTTAAAAATCAAAGGTTATTTTCATTCTATCTGTTCACAAAAAAAATGACTAAAATAAACGTTCGTTTTTTTTAGTCATTATTTCGAGACAAAAATCAACATTAATTTTTAAATGGCAAAATTTTTTCCAATAAAAAACTAATTAATTATCAAGGCATAAGCCACATTTTGCAAATCAACTCCCCAGAAGCCTCATCCAGCGATAAAATGACTAAAAAAAACGAACGTTTATTTTAGTCATTATACGAAAAGACACACTCGTTGACTTTTATTGATGAATTGTTGATTATAAATTGTAAAAAGTAACTGGGGTAAAAAATGAAAGTATCGGACATAATTCACTTACTATTAATAATTTAATTTTTTTGATTATGAAGAAAAGATTACTCATGTTGTTATCTGTCTTTATGACGATAACAAGTGTAGGGTGGCTGCACGCGCAAGGCGGCACTAACGAAGGCTACACAAAAGAAGGCAACGATTACAAGGTAACCACAGCCAAAGGGTTGCAAGCGGTATTTGCGGAGTTAAACAAAGCTAATACCAAGCAAACTACCACAATCACGTTGGATAATGATTTGGATATTTCCGAATTGAATGTAATGGGAGGTAATGCCCCAGAGGGTGAATTCCAAGGTATGTTTTTTGGGAATGGGACGTTGACCACCAATGTTACATTAACAATTGATGGAAATGGTAAAAGGATTTCCGGAACGAATATAATTCAGGGAACCGAAAATTCCAATAAACATGCTGCAATTGAAAATTATCAGGATAAAACCTACGTTTTCTATCTCCATGGAAATGGTGGTGCTAAAATCACTTTTAAGAACCTGACTATTGGCGGAACCAATATTGTTGGTTTCAATCTGTATGATATGAAAAACGTTGCTTTCGAGGACGTTACCGTATCAGATAATGAGGCAGGCGGTATCCACCTGAATTCTACAATTGCTTCAGCTACGGGATTGAAAACTTCCGGAAATGGAAATTTTGCTATCAAATTATCCCGCGAAACAACGAACATGCCGAAGCTTACACTGGTAAGCGGAACAATTAGCGAAGAAAATGTTCCGCAAATCGCTTTCTTCGACAGACATGCTTACCTTGAGGCTTGGCCTAAAAGTCCTCAAAGTTCTATTGAAGATATTTCAAATGCAGTGGTAACTCCTACCGGAGAAAGCTGGTATCGTTCTTTGCAGTATGCTAAAATGCACACTACCAACAACAGCTGGTTAGCATACGTTTGGACAAAAGGCAATGAAAGCGTATCAGTCAGCACAGCCGGACAGCTCGACTCTACTTTCAGTGTAGGTTTTGCTACTGTTACAAAAGTAATGTTGGAAGCTAAGGCTTATACATTAACTTCTGCCTTATCAATCGGAAGACCGGTTACAATTACCGGTGCTGAAGGTTCTATCCTCACCACTACTAATGTGGATGCGAACTTAGTAACCATCCTGTCTACAAAGGACGTTACATTAAATAATCTGACAATCAAAGGTTCCAAAAAATCAGGTTTGCATGTATATAAATCCACAAATGTTACTTTAGACAAAGTAGCTTTGACGGATAACGCAAATGCCGGTTTGATTGTAAACGGTTCTGCCGTAAATGCTAAAACATTATCAACAAGTAATAATGGTTGGGGAGGTGTGAATATCGATAAAGGTAAAGATGTTACTGAAACCCTTTCCTTTACCTTCGACCCAACATCTTCCTTCACTGAAAACAAAGCGCAGATTTGGGGAGAAAAAGAGAATATCACAACGGACGTTATTGCAAACCTGCCAACAGGCTGGAGAGTTATTGAAGGCAAAGGCGGTGATAATAATGCAGTCGATATGTATTATTGGACAAATAAGGCTTTGACTACGGAATATTATGAGACTTATCCGAATAAAAGCTGGGAGGGCGGTTATACCTTTATTTATGCCAATGGTAATCCGATTACTATCCAGAAAGGTACTGATGACAAGACTGTCAAAATCACAGTAGATGGTACTGATGAAGAAATGACATTTACAGAAGCAGATAAAAAACTTGTAGTCTTTGGTGGAGCTAAGAATGAGACTGTTGAATCTTCCAAGATTACAATGTTGAGCGGTAAGGTAATGAACATCTTCGGAGGTGGTTATGGCGAAATAGCCACAAAAAAGAATGCTGTCGTGAAAGGCACAACTACAATTATTGCAAAAGGTGGCGAAGCTCACAATATATTTGGTGGCGGTTTGTATTATTCTACATCCAATAGTGTTGATATTACAATCAGTGACATAACAATGGATGCCGGTGCATGGGTATTCTGCGGTGGTCAGGAAAGCGGTGTAACAGCCGGTAAAAATTATCCTACATTCGAAGAAGCAGCCAATACACTTCAGAAAGGTAAACTGACGATTACCGGCGGTACATTTGGTTATATTGCTATTGGTGGTACTGATGGTGCAAAAGGATATACCCAAGATGTAGAAGCTTCAATTTCAGGAGCTACAATATTAGGAGGTGTATTTGGCAATGGCTCTAACGGTGGTTCAGATAAAGTGGTAGGTACTGTTACAAACTGTAAATTCACCGGAACAAATATGGAAATCGCTGCTGTAAACCGTGGTATTGCTAAAAATGTTTCATTGACATTCAAAGATTGTACTTTCCCGGCATCTATTTATGCTAATTTAGGTGCTACATATAAATGGGCTAAAAATTATGGAGGTTCGGATAGTAAAATTGACGGTGTCCCGGGCAGTGTAGCATTTACTTTCATCAATTGTGGAGCAAACACTCCGGTAGTTGGTATTAGTGATGGTTTGGCTACAGCAAATGTAACTTTGACCGGAGCAAAAGCAAAGATTGCCAAATTTACTTATGATGAGAATAAGACAACAGATAAGTTTACTATCGGAGAGGGTAAAACTTGGAAATTCGACGATGGTTTTGAGACTGTTGCCAGTGGAGATGCAGCTACTCTGTCTAACCTCGGAACACTTGTTATCCCGGCTTCCGACATCATGACTACAGGTATTGCAGCCGGTGGCGCTCTTCAGGTAGATACCACTTCTACAGCGGTTATTGAAGCCATGAATGCTGCAACAACCAAAGAAGACCTTTCAAACAAAAATATTACTATTGCTTGTAAAGACGGTGTCATTGCAACTAATAAGGAAACAGCCAAAGAATTGCTGAAAGCAGGCAAGAATGCGTTAACATTGGCGTATGAAAATAGCGTATACTCAACGAAAGTTTACATGCAGCAACTGGCTGCTATCACCAATCTTCCTGCAACTCTTGTATATGGAGCCAAGCCGGTTGAATTGGCATTCAATATGGAAGGGGTTACTGCTACTGTAAAAGAAGGAAGTACTGATGTAGTGAAAATCGAAACAGTAGATGGCAAGACTACTTTGACAGTTCTGAAACCGGGTACGGTAACAATTGACTTGACAGTAACGGACAATGCAGAGGCCAGCTCTACACAAGACCTGACTGTAAAACCGCGTACTATAAAACTGACAAAAGGTATCACTGCTACTGGAAAAAATTATGACGGAAATACCACTATTTCTGTCGCTGCAAGTGCTCTTGAATTTGAAGGAACAGTTAGTGAACAGACCGACTTATCATTAAACAATCTTCAAGGAAAACTGGCCGATGCAAATGCTGGTGACAAGCAGGTAATTGTAACAGCTGAATTGGCAGGAACTTCAAAAGATTACTATGAACTGGCTCCGATTACATTCGTAACAGCAAAGGTTGATCCGAAAGCAATCACGATTGCTGCCCAGGCGGTAAGCCGCAACTACGGTGAAGAAAAAGCATTCTCTGTAACCGATTATGCTTCTTCCTTGGTTTCAGGCGATGTACTCGATGGAAGCTTGAAATTCGATTGTGCAGCAACAGCGACTTCTCCGGAAGGAACTTATGATATTATTCCTTACGGTCTGAGTAATCCGAATTATGCGATTACATATACAAAGGGAACTTTGACAGTCAAAGCTGTTAAACCGACAGTCAAGATGGTAAGCACTAAAGTAGCTGTTAACGGTCAGCAACGTGACATCACGGTTACTGCTCAGATTACAGATTTGGGTGGTGCCAAGAATGCAGAAGCTGTAACAGAAGCTGTTACAATTACAGGTTATCCCAATATCGGAGAGTTGACTGCTACCAAGAATACGGATGGTACTTATTCCGCAATCGCAACAGTTCAAGCTAGTGAACAGACCTACAACTTTACTGCAATAGCAACCGTTACCGGTTCCGCTGCACTGACCAGCGATGCAAGTGCTCCTATTACAGTAGCTATCGACGGTTTGACACCGCAGAACATTGCTTTTGCTCCTTCCGTACTGCCGACATTGACTTACGGACAGACAATGCAACTTTCCGCAACAGGTTCACCGATTGCAGATGCTGCATATACATATCAAATAACAGATGGTAGTGATTATGCATCGCTTTCTGATGGTGTACTGACTGCCAAGAAGGTAGGTACGGTAACCATCGTTGCCAAACAGGCCGGAAATGAAACGATTTCTGCTGCAACTGCAACAAAAACGATTGAAATCACTCCGAAACCGATTACTGTTGAGGTCGGTGCAATAACAAAGACTTATGACGGAACAACTGCCATTACCGCTTTGCCTTCATTTACATTGAAGGGCATCGAGAGCGGTGCAAAAGTTTCTGTAAAAGCACCGAAGATTACGGATTTTGCTTTCGCAAACAAGAACGTAGGTACATCTCTGGTATCATGCCCGACACTGACATTGGACAGTTTGGATGCTGACAACTATGCCCTGATACAGCCAGCTAAGGAAGATGTAAAAGGTACTATCACGAAAGCTCCGCTGACAGTGAAGGTTGATGATGTAAACCGCATGTGGAACGACCGTTACACGAAATATTCTTTCAGTGTTGTCAAGGGTGAGTTGTTCAAAGGCGAAACTTTGACCTCTGTTTATAGCGGGACATTCGATGTGAAGGAAAACGGTGAAACATTGGAATTGACTGTAAATCCGGCACTCTGCCCGAACTATGCCCTGGAGGCACAGAACGGTAAACTGACAGTTTCCCTGGGAACTCCGGCTGCTGTTGTATACGGTAGTGGTAGTAACCTAAATGCTATGTTGGTGGATGCAGCAGGTTATGCTGAAAAAGATTTGACAGTAACAGTAGCCGATGGTTCTGCTGTCATTACCGATAATAAAGGTAATTCTATTGGCCGTAGTGTTAATAAGATTACAATCACTGACCCCTCTACAACTTCAAGCGCTGCAAAATCTCGTTTAGTGACAAAAGCCGCTTCCAATTTGATTTGGGATAGCGAAGATTCGAATCTCAAAACATTCGGAAACGCAACATTCGAGGCTAAACATAATACTGCTACCGCCTATCTATCCAGTAATACTGACATCCTGCTTGTTGATAAGGATGGTATGGTTACTATCACCGGTACCGGAGACGCTGCTATCGTAGCGATGAAAGGAAGTGCAGAGGCACACGTTATCAAATATAAAGTAGATGCTCAAAAGTTGGAAGTAACGGTTGCCAATATGGACAAGACCTATGACGGTACGACTCAAGCATCCGGAACGATAGCATTAGATGAAAAGATGAAAGATGTGGACGTTGCTCTCGATATTTCAGGAGTTTCTTTCAACTATGCTTCAAAAGATGCAGCCGAAGGCATAAAAGTTAATCCGTCACAGGCAATAATCCTGACCGGTAGCGAAGCGAACAATTACGACCTGCAAGTCGCCCTGAGCGGTAAGATTGAAAAGAAAGACCTGAATATTACCAGCGTAAGCAAATATTACGATGGTCTGCCTACAGCAACTCTGACTGATTACGCTACAACCGACTTGGTAAATGGTGATATCGTTCCGGCAACAGTTACATTTAATGATGCCAATGTTGGTGCTGCTCTGAAAAGCGTAACAGTTAATCACAAGAACTATGAGTTGAAATCTTCAGTGGCAACGAATAGTGGTGGTACTGTTACTACCGGTTCCATCCTGAAGTCAAACATCATTGCTACACTGCCTACGGAAGGAAGCAGCGTATCCAACGTGAAAAACAACATCACGCTGAAGGTGAAGGAAACAGGTGCTGATATTACAAACGCATCTGCCGTAGCTACTATCAAAAATGCTATCCAGGTAAAAGCCAACGGTAACAATGCCTTCTTTATCAGTGCCGATGCCAACGATAACTTCACTATCCTGTTCGATGGTAACCAACAGATAGGCAAGAGCAGCAGTGTTCCTCCTGTTGTTAATCCGTCAGTTGACGTAACAGGCATTACCCTGGATGTAACGGCTAAGACACTGGCTGTCGGCGAATCATTCACGCTCGTGGCTACCGTTACTCCGACAAATGCCGACGACACGAGTGTAAGTTGGAGCAGCAGCGACCCGACAATCGCAAGCGTGGATGCCGAGGGTAAAGTGACTGCCCTGAAAGCAGGCAAAGCTACAATCACAGCCACTTCAAACGATAATCCGAACTTCACTGCCACTTGTAAAGTGAGCGTGGAAGCTCCTACAGGCATTGAAGAAGCATTGGCTGATTCACGGGTGTATGCGAAAGAAGGATACATCTATATCGAACCGATGGCTGAAATGCAGGCTGTTGTAGCAAGCATGTCTGGTAAAGTTATATACAACAACCGCATAAGCGGTCAAAAACAAATACCGGCTACCCCAGGCGTTTACGTTGTGAAACTGATAAGCGCCAATAAATCAATAACAATTAAAGTCGGTATATTTTAATCCTATTCTTAAATAATTAATTCAAGAATAGTAAGTCAAGAAGAAAGGGGTGTCCGTGAGGATGCCCCTTTTATATTTTCAGGAAAAGACAATAGGGAAATGCTTTTTTCACTATCTTGCACAAAATTATGACTGATAAATGAAACAACTATATAAAAAAACAAGCTTACTTCTGATTCTAATAATCACAATTGGGGGATATAAAATTTATTTCGATTCCTTACCCCTCACCCCTGTTCAGAAACAAATCGGGAAATTAAATCTATCCATCGATCCCAGGGTTGAACTATTAAGCGTGATTCAAAGTCTTTCCTTTTATCCAAGAATTCAAAGAGACAATCCTTATTATAACACCATTCAAACACACTTCCAAGCTTTTAAGAACTCAGACGCCGTATTATTGACCAACAAACTGAGTAAAATAGGATTTTCATACGATGCTCCTATCGAATTTGTATTACACCTCACCCAACCGAATGAGTGCAAACGCTCTTTAGCATACTCTGAAAACTCAATAAACAGGGCAGAAGGTTATACCAATTTAAATAATTACCAAAAGGCCCTCCATCAATTTGCTACAAAAACAGATTTCGATAAATTTTGGAAACACAATAAAGCATTTTATCATCAGATAATCGACGCCTGCATTCCAGAATTATCTGATATAGATTATATCACAACATTAGAAAGATATCTCAAACTATCGAACAATTCTTATAATATCATCATTTCGCCTCTTGCAATAGGAGGATATGGTCCTTCTTTATCAAGAGAAGACGGGACAACAGATTTTTACGCTTGTGTTCCACTAAACTGGGGACAGAGCAACGAAATACCCTATTTGAAAAAGGAAGATTTTCAAGTCTATCTTTGGCACGAGTTCTGCCATTCGTTTATAAATCCGGAAACCCAAAAATATACTCGCATGATAGAAAAGAGTGCCATACTATTTAATCCTATCAAAGACGAAATGTCCAAGCAAGCCTATACAAACTGGCAAACATGTGTGAATGAGCATATTATCCGAGCAATCAACATCCGACTTACAGAAATACACATCGGTCGGGCAAAAGCCGAAGAAATTTTAAACAATGAACTAAAGAATCATTTCATTTATATCAAGCCAATCATTGAAAAATTAAAACAATACGAGACTCTGGAGAAATTCAAGCATGCAACCTTCTTAGATTTTCTGCCTGAGCTTCTTACTATTTTTGAAACTATTCCGGCAAACAGTCCTACTTCAATCACAAAAGACGACTTTTTTTCAGGCCCTATCAATCAGGTCATACAAGCTAAAAAAACAGCAATCATCTATCCTACTAACCATTCGGAGAAAGAATCTCTGAACAAAATAAAAGAATATACAGAGAAAATCCATCAACTGTTTTTCAAGGAAGGCATACTAATCCCAGATACGACTGCACTAAAAATGGATTTATCCCAATACGGACTAATTATATATGGAACCGTTCCAAGTAATCTTTTTCTGGAAAAACAAAAAACACACTTACCCTTTCAGATAAAAGGACAAACAATCATAACAGACCGAGAATACACCGGAGTCGGTCTGAAATTTATAACCTGTTTGCCCAACCCGCAAAATAACGCATTGGGAATGCTCATCTATACAGCAACAAACAACAAAGACATTCCAGACATAAACAATGTTTTTCATGGTCCAGAAGATTACGTCCTATCCGACAGTAAAAACCGGATTATAAAAAAAGGGTTTTATAAAAAACAGTATAAATGGGAATTTTAACAAGAATGGGAAGTAGAAATATTTTCTCCTTACATAGCAGGTGAACATATCCTCCTTTACATTGTTATATATAATAACAAACTTTCCAAATCAATAAAATAAGATTTATGCAAGAACTTACACTTACTACCCCGTCACTGCTTTTCTCAGCCGTTTCACTGATATTGCTGGCTTATACAAACCGCTTCATATCGTATGCAAGCCTCGTACGTACATTAAAGGAGAAACACCAACAAACACATAATCCGAAAGAGATGGCGCAAATAAACAATCTGCGGAAACGATTATATCTGACTCGTTCCATGCAAATCCTGGGGTTGCTCAGCTTGCTTTTTTGCGTAGTATCCATGTTCTTCATTTATATCTCGTGGCAGATAATAGCCGCCTGGATATTCGGAATAGGACTTTTGCTACTTGCGGCATCTCTTTGCGTATGTATTTGGGAAATAAATATTTCCGTCAAAGCACTGGAGATACACCTACAGGACATGGGTTCTAAATAGAAGTTAAAACGATACATTCTATTAAATTTTCCTTCTAAATGTTTTGGTAGTTCACCAAGAAGGTCTATCTTTGCACTCGCAATCGGGAAAGCCATATTTCCAGAGCGCTCAAAGTGAGGACTTTGACAAGATGGCCCGTTCGTCTATCGGTTAGGACGCAAGATTTTCATTCTTGAAAGGGGGGTTCGATTCCCCCACGGGCTACAATAAACAGGATTAAAAAATCAATAAAGAGAATAGCTAAGAAATGGCAAATCACAAGTCATCAATTAAGAGAATCAGACAGACCGACGCAAGACGTCTGCATAACAGATATTATGCAAAGACTGCTAGAAACGCAATGAGAGTTTTGCGCGCTACTGAAGACAAGAACGAAGCTCAGGCTCTATACCCGAAGGTATGCTCTATGTTGGATAAGCTTGCTAAGAAAAACATTATTCACAAGAATAAGGCTGGCAATCTGAAATCCAAACTGGCCAAGCACGTTAACGGACTCGCATAAGGTTCTATACTTTATATAGTATAAAGGCCGGACTCAATAAGCCCGGCTTTTTTAAAGCCCTGCGGCCCGTTCGTCTATCGGTTAGGACGCAAGATTTTCATTCTTGAAAGGGGGGTTCGATTCCCCCACGGGCTACGCAAAAAAGGAAAAGAGACAAGGTGTTTTTTACTTTGCCTCTTTTGTTGTATCCGTACATTTCAACCCCAGACAGGAAAACCGTCTTTTTCTCTACTAAATTTGTCTATTTTCACACTATCTATACCACCTAAGTCAATTATTTTCATTACATTTGTTAGCTTTTTTAGACAGACAGATAATTACTGATTTTAAACGATAAAGACTCATGAGTGAAGAAATTAAGAATACTTCTACAGAGTACTCTGCGGATAGTATTCAGGTACTTGAAGGGTTAGAGGCAGTGCGAAAAAGACCGTCCATGTATATTGGCGATACCAGCGAAAAAGGTCTCCACCACTTAGTATACGAAGTTGTTGACAACTCTATTGACGAAGCATTAGCCGGTTTTTGTACCCAAATTGACGTAGTAATAAACGAAGATAATTCCATATCGGTCACGGATGATGGTCGTGGTATTCCCGTCGATATTCATGAGAAAGAAGGTGTATCAGCCCTTGAAGTCGTGCTGACGGTTCTTCATGCCGGTGGTAAGTTCGACAAAGATTCTTACAAAGTATCCGGAGGTTTGCACGGTGTAGGTGTATCCTGTGTAAATGCACTTTCAACTTATTTGAAAGCGGAAGTTCGTCGCGACGGTAAAATCCACATGCAGGATTTCTCTTGTGGCAAGCCGCTCCATCCGATAAAAGTTATCGGCGAAAGCGATACTACCGGTACAACTATCATGTTCAAACCGGATGGTAGTATCTTTTCCGTAACCGAATACAAATATGACATTCTGGCAAGCCGCCTTCGGGAGCTTGCCTTCCTGAATGCCGGTATCACCCTCAGACTGACCGACAAACGCGTCGTAAAAGAGGACGGTACTTTTAAAGGAGAAGTTTTTCATTCTGAAGAAGGATTGAAAGAATTCGTCCGCTACGTAGACCGCTCAAAAGAATCTTTAATTCCCGACGTAATCCATATCGTAACGGAAAAGCAAGGCATTCCGGTTGAAGTAGCCATGACTTACAACACCTCATTCAACGAAAGTGTATTCTCATACGTAAACGATATCAACACGATAGAAGGCGGTACGCACCTGTCCGGGTTCCGCCGAGGTCTGACACGCACATTGAAGAAATATGCCGAAGACTCCAAATTGCTGGAAAAGGCAAAAGTTGAAATTCAGGGAGACGACTTCCGGGAAGGTCTGACTGCTGTTATTTCCATTAAAGTACAGGAGCCACAGTTTGAAGGACAGACAAAGACTAAACTGGGAAACAACGAAGTGACCGGTGCTGTCGACCAAGCTATCGGCGAAGCGCTCGGTTATTATCTGGAAGAACATCCGAAGGAAGCAAAAACGATAGTGGACAAAGTCGTCCTGGCTGCCCAGGCACGCCAAGCTGCCCGGAAAGCACGCGAATTAGTACAGCGCAAATCACCGATGACCGGTGGCGGCTTGCCCGGCAAGTTGGCTGACTGTTCTTCGAAAGATGCTGCTCTCTGCGAGTTGTTCTTAGTCGAAGGGGACTCTGCAGGCGGTACGGCAAAACAGGGCCGTGATCGTAATTTTCAGGCTATCCTGCCGTTGCGCGGTAAAATCCTGAACGTAGAGAAAGCAATGGACCATAAGATTTTCGAAAGTGAAGAAATTCAAAATATTTTCCGTGCAATGGGTGTGACCATCGGAACTGAAGAGGACCCGAAGGAACTGAACTTAAGCAAACTACGTTATCACAAGGTAATCATCATGACCGATGCCGATGTGGACGGAAGCCACATTGCCACACTGATTCTGACATTCTTCTTCCGCCGTATGCGTGCATTGATTGAAAACGGATATGTGTATTTGGCCACTCCTCCGCTTTATCTTTGCAAGAAAGGTAAAATTGAAGAATACTGCTGGACAGACCAACAACGTCAGGCATTCATCGATAAATATGGTGGCGGTAATGAGAATCAGATTCATACCCAACGCTACAAAGGTTTGGGAGAAATGAACGACCATCAATTGTGGGATACAACAATGAATCCGGAAAACCGTACATTGAAACAAATCACGATTGACAGTGCAGCCGAAGCCGACCAGATTTTCGCGATGTTGATGGGAGAAGACGTTGGTCCGCGCCGTGAGTTCATCGAAGAGAATGCAACGTATGCCAATATTGATGCATAAAGAATTATGAATTGTGGATTTTGAATTATCCCGTTACACATAATTGAAAATTCACAATTCTTCGCTTCTACCTAAAATTCATAATTCAAAATTCATAATCCGTATGAAAGTCCGCCATCCGAGTTTAGAGGCCCTGTTCAGAGAAGTTGATAGTTATATACAACCAAAAGAAAGTTTACAACCTCCCCGAATAGGAATATCTGCAAACCGGAAAGACGGGCTTTCCTGTATAGCTGAGACTTATGTACAAGCGGTATTAAAAGCCGGAGGTGCTCCTGTATTAATTCCTGTCATTACGGATATTGAAGCATTGACTGCAATAGTAAACGGGCTTGACGGACTTGTAATGAGCGGAGGTGCCGATATTAACCCACTCTATCTGGAAGAAGAACCTATCCCCGGATTGCAGGATGTGGATACTTATCGCGATGAATTTGATTTACTTTTACTCCGTCTGGCTGCAAACCGGCAACTACCGATTATGGGAATATGCCGCGGGCATCAAATATTGAATGTAGCATTCGGAGGTGATTTATTCCAAGACATTTATTCCCAAAACGAAGATAAAATACTGAAACACAGTCAAACAATGCCTCGCGAACAGGTCTCGCACAGTGTCCGGATAACCGATAAGGCATCCAAGCTCTATTCCATACTGGAAAAAGAAGACACGATATGGGTTAATTCCTTCCACCATCAGGCTGTTAAAGAAACTGCCCCCGAATTTATAACTTCGGCAATAGCCTCCGATGGTATTAATGAGGCGATGGAACATCCTGAAAAAGAGATATTCAGCATACAATGGCATCCCGAAGCAATGGCTTCGAACGACGATGAACAAATGCTGAAATTGTTTCAGTATCAAGTAGAAGCTTCACGCCTGTTTAAAGAAGCAAAACGTATCCATCACCGTAACGTCACACTTGATTCCCATACGGATACACCCATGATTTTCCCCGGTGAATTTAATATCGGAAAGAAAGAAGGCGGAAAAGTAAATCTTCCTTTTATGGAAGAGGGATTGATAGATGCAGCCATTATGGTTGCTTATATTCCACAAGGCCCCAGAGATGATATTTCCTTGCAGAAAGCAACCGATTTTGCCATGAACCGTTTACAGGAAATCCATCGGCAAAAGGAGTTGAACCGTTCGCGCATGTGTATTGCTTATACGCCTCAAGAAGTGCATGTCCTGAAGGCTGCCGGGAAAAAGGCCATCATGCTGGGTGTAGAAAACGGATATGCACTCGGTAAAGATTTGAACAATATTGCCCGTTTCAAAGAAATGGGAGTTACTTATATCACTCTTTGCCACAACGGAGATAATGATATCTGCGACTCGGCAAGAGGTAAAGGCGAATGGAACGGATTGAGTCCCTTCGGGAAAGAGGTTGTCCGCAAAATGAATGAGTTGGGTATCATGGTTGATATTTCGCATGCTGCCGAAAGTACATTCTATGATGCGCTGGAAATCAGTAAACAACCAATCATAGCCTCCCATTCCTCCGCGCGTGCTCTCTGTAATCATCCGCGCAACCTGACCGACGAACAACTGAAGGCTCTGGCTGCGAAAGGTGGTGTGATACAAATTTGCCTGTACAAAGGATTTATCAATGAGGAGGCGGAAAAAGCATCTTTGAGTGATGCCATCCGGCATATCAACCATATCGTAGAGCTGGTGGGTATCAATCATGTCGGCATAGGTTCCGATTTCGACGGTGACGGTGAATTGATTGGTTGCCGGGCCAGTAACGAACTGATAAACATTACGGTCAGACTGCTGAAAGAGGGATACACCGAAAACGATATAGCAAAAATATGGGGCGGAAATCTGTTGCGTGTCCTGGCAACCGTACAGAATACTGCTACAATAAACAAGTAAACGATAGGATCATGACAAAACTAATTTATCTCGCACTAAGCATTATCTTGTTTTCTTGTGGGGCAAAAAGCTCGAGTGAGACAAAAGATATAACTGTTACAGAAGTAAAAAAAACTCCGGTTAACACACCGGTTTTCGATGCCGATAGCGCTTATACGTATGTTGCCCGCCAGGTAGCTTTCGGACCTCGTGTACCCAACACGGAAAGCCACAAAAACTGCGGTGATTATCTGGCCTCCGAATTGACCCGTTTCGGAGCTAAAGTGTACCAGCAAGAGGCTACACTCACAGCCTATGATGGCACAAAGTTGGAAGCTCGTAATATTATCGGTTCATATAATCCGGACAACAAGAAACGCATCCTGCTTTTTGCTCATTGGGACACTCGCCCTTACTCAGATGAAGATCCGAACCCCGATAATTATAAAAAGCCAATTGATGGAGCCGACGATGGAGCTAGCGGTGTCGGTGCCTTATTGGAAATAGCCCGCCAGATTAATTTAAAGAATCCGGGAATCGGTATCGATATAATTTTCTTCGATGCTGAAGATTACGGTGTTCCGGGATTTGCAAGAGATAAATATAATGACACAAGCGAAAGCTGGTGTCTGGGAACGCAATTCTGGGCAAAGAACCCGCATATCCCGAACTACAGGGCGGAATTCGGTATTTTACTCGACATGGTAGGTGCCAAGAACGCTGTTTTTTATAAAGAATTCACATCCATGCGTTATGCCGCACGCTATGTAGACGAAATATGGGAAACTGCACGCAATCTGGGTTATGGTAAATACTTCATCAACGCAAACGGAGGTGGAGTTACCGACGACCATGAATTTGTCATCAAAGGTCTCGGAATTCCTTGCCTGGATATTATAAATTATGACGAAAATGGTTTTGGAGACCACTGGCATACCCAAAACGACAATATGGACAATATCAGCCGGGAAACTCTGAAAGCTGTCGGTCAAACAGTATTGGAAGTTGTATATAATAGATAAAAGATAAATAACAATGACAATTAATGAACTTCAAGACAATATCATCGAGGAATTTTCAGCCTTCGATGACTGGATGGATAAGTATGCATTGCTCATTGACCTGGGTAATTCACTTCCTCCTTTGGATGAAAAGTATAAAACAGAAAGTAATCTGATTGAGGGTTGCCAAAGCCGCGTATGGTTACAAGCTGATTACGAAAACGGTAAACTTCTATTCAAAGGCGAAAGCGATGCAGTTATCGTTAAAGGAATCGTCTCTCTTCTTATTAGTATCCTTTCCGACCATACTCCGCAAGAAATCCTGGATACAGATTTATACTTCATCGAAAAAATAGGCCTGAAGGAACATCTTTCCCCCACTCGTTCAAACGGATTGGTAGCAATGGTCAAGCAAATGCGTATGTATGCTCTGGCTTTCAGGACAAAAGAGATGGAAGCCTAAAACGATAATTCCAGTTGTTTCGGCAATAAAGTAAACGTTTTACGATGATAAGGAGTTATTCCACAGGCCCGGATGGCTTCACGATGGGCTTTGGTGGGATAACCTTTATTTTCTTTCCAATGATAAGCCGGATATTCTTCAGCCAAAAGGTTCATATAATCATCCCGATAAGTTTTTGCCAGAATAGAAGCAGCTGCAATACTTAAATATTTACCGTCTCCTTTCACTATTGTAGTGTGAGAAATACCCGGATATGGGGTAAAACGATTACCATCTATCAACAAATGTTCCGGTTTTACTTTCAGCTGTTCGATAGCCCGGTGCATAGCAAGGAAAGAGGCTTTCAATATATTTATTTTATCAATCTCTTCCGGAGTCACAATGCCGACAGCCCATGCCAGAGCTTCTTTTTCAATAACAGGACGTAAAGCATAGCGCTTCTTTTCACTCAATTGTTTACTGTCATTCAAATCCTCATTATAAAAATCAGAAGGTAAAATAACGGCTGCGGCAAATACCGAACCTGCAAGACAGCCTCTTCCTGCCTCATCACAACCGGCTTCTATACGATTTGCTTGTAGATAGGGGAGTAACATATTAATCTGCTTTAGTAACTGAATCCTTTAATCTTTCAGGGATTTGTCTGCAATCCCATAACAAATGTAACGTTCTTTTTTCACAAAAGTCTCAAAGAATCATTATTTCTTCATTATTCGGGGCCGGATGATGAAATAGGCAATCAGTGTTGCTACTGCTACACCAAAAGTATTGGCTGCAAAGTCCAGCCAGTCTCCTCCCCGGTATGTAGTACAATATTCCTGCAACAACTCGATAATACCGCTCATGACAATCGGACAAACAACAGCACCAATCCAAGCATGCCACAATACATTATCGTAACGGCGGTGGTTCAATAGAAACTCGAGCCACAACATTCCCGACAGACCACCATACATACAAAAGTGTATAATCTTATCAAACCCCGGTATCCTGCCGACTTCAATCGTTGGAGGCTTAAAGAATGACAAATAGATGATGACCAACATCATGACCAGTGAAACCGGATATTTCTTCAGATAATAGAACATCATTCCCATCCTTATTTAAAACATTTTCCGTACCCGCTCTATACCAGCAGCAAACGCATCAATCTCCTCTTTCGTATTATAGAAAGAAAAAGAAGCACGAACCGTCCCTTCTATGCCTAATGCCTGCATCAAAGGTTGAGCACAATGATGTCCGGTCCGGACAGCAATTCCCAGACGATCGAGCAACATTCCCATATCATAATGATGAATATTACCGACTAAAAACGACAGTACCCCACTTTTATGGTCGGCATGCCCAAAAATACGCATGTCTTCAATGGACTCCAACTTAGTGGTTGCATAATGCAATAGTTCCTCTTCGTATGCAGCGATATTATCCATACCCAAGCTGTTCACATAGCGTAAAGCCTCCGCCAGAGCCGTACTACCGATATAATCGGGCGTACCTGCTTCAAACTTAAAAGGTAATTCATTGAAAACCGTTTTCTCAAAAGAGACGGTAGCAATCATCTCTCCTCCACCTTGATAAGGAGGTAATTTATCTAACCATTCCTCTTTTCCATACAACACACCGATTCCCGTCGGTCCATAGACTTTATGACCGGAAAAAACATAAAATTCAGCATTCAGCTCCTGTACATCTACTTTCAGGTGTGGAACCGCTTGTGCGCCATCTATCAGTACAGGCACGTCATATCCGTGGGCAATATCGGTCATTTCCTTGACCGGATTGACCGTTCCCAACACATTCGAAACATGTGTCACGGAAACCAGCCTAGTTCGTTCAGAAAATAAATTACGATAATCATCCAGGCAAAGTTCCCCCCTTTCATTCATCGGTATCACTTTCAGGGTAATTCCTTTGCGGGCGGCTTGTATTTGCCAGGGAACAATGTTGGAATGATGTTCCATTACCGACACAATCACCTCATCTCCGGGCGACATGCAAGCATCCGTAAAACTGGAGGCTATCAGATTAATCGACTCCGTCGTTCCACGTGTAAAAATTATCTCGTTGGATGAACGGGCATTCAGGAATTGTTGCACCGTGCGACGAGCCTCTTCATGGGCTTCCGTAGCCGCCTGGCTCAAAAAATGTACGCCACGATGAATATTGGCATTTACATTATAGTAGCCACTTTCTATCTTTTCGACTACGCAACGAGGCTTTTGGGTCGTCGCTCCATTATCAAAATAAATAAGAGGTTTGTCGTATATCTTATGTTCCAGAATCGGAAAGTCCTTTCGTATAGATTGTACATCTAACATAACTGTATCTTTTTGTTTTTATAACAAGAGCCAAAGATACTATGTTTATAAGGTATTCCTATATTACAAATAATAAAAAAGCTTTTCCTTATTTCCTTTTCTTATAAAAACGAACCCAATCGACCTCCATCTCGACAGGCAAATCATTCGGTTCCACACGGCCGACCCAACCTCCACCCAATTGCATATCTATCAGCAAATAGAACTGCTTGTCTGTAAAAGGAAATTGCCCTTCCTTATCAGTCCGGATACGCGGATAAGCAAATGTTCGATTGTCATTGATAAAAAAGACCAAACTATCCCGGTACATCTCGACACTGTAAACATTATATTCATCCTTATTGATGACACCGGTACTCCCCTGCTTAGGATTATCTCTGATGCCTAAAGTATGCGTATAAGCAGAATGAACCGTTTGATAAGCGATGGTATCATCATTCAATCGTTCCATAATATCTATTTCTCCACCATTCGGCCACCCTTCCCCTTCCGGCAACATCCAGATGGCCGGCCAAGCTCCCGTCGCACCATGCAATCTGGCACGAATAGAAATACGACCGTCCGAAAAACCGACTTTTCCTTTCGTATATACACCTCCGGTAAGATAAGGAGCAGTATCCGCAGGTAAACTGTGATTGACTAATCCGCGCAAAATCAAATTCCCCTTTCGCATGGCAAAACAAGAATCCAAATCTGTCATATAATTATTCCAGTCTGAAAATCCACGGGGAATCTTACTCCACGATGCCTCATCAAAACTATTTTTCTGATTAAAATTCTCTTCCCAAACCAATCGCCATCCATATGCAGGTTTTCCACAGGAAAATAACATCGATACCAATAATCCGAACAATAAACTAATGAATCCGATTCTCATAATTTTACTTCTTTTAAGGCACAAATTCTTTCGTACAGGACAAATATACATCTTTTAAGGAGATAAAAATAAACTTTCGCATAAAACAATATACACTTCTTCAAGATAAAGAGAGAACTTTCAGCATTTTCTTTCCGAAAATACTTAATAATGATGTATATTTGGAGAAATCTAAATAACAATCCATATGGACAGACATTTATTTCTCAGCCTGCTTCTTGCACTATTCACGCCTAGCTTCTTATCAGCCGGAGACATAAAAGTAGAACCGGCTTTTTGGTGGAGCGGCATGAAGAATACGGAACTGCAATTAATGGTTTATGGCGAAAATATATCCGCTTACCGACCGACGGTTGATTATCCGGATGTACGTATCACCAGTTCCGTCAGCCTGGATAGTCCCAACTATCAAATCATTTATCTAGATTTATCGGGGGCCAAACCAGGGACATTCGACATCAGATTTTCCAAAGAGGGAAAAAGTTTTGTCTACCCTTACGAACTGAAAGTTAGAAAACCGGATGCTTCAGCTATCAAAGGTTTCGACTCATCCGATGTCCTTTACTTGGTAATGCCGGATCGTTTCGCTAACGGGAATCCCGAAAATGACAACATACCGATGCGTACCCCGTACAAAGTGGATCGCAATAATCCGAATGCCCGCCATGGTGGTGACTTGGCCGGTATCGAGCAACATCTGGATTATATAGAGGATTTGGGGGTAACGGCTATCTGGCTCAATCCTGTATTGGAGAATGATATGAAAGGAGGTTCCTATCATGGATATGCAACAACAGATTATTACCGCGTCGATCCGCGTTTCGGTACAAATGAAGAATATGTACGCCTTATCAATAAAGCACACCAAAAAGGAATGCGTGTTGTGATGGACATGATATTCAATCATTGTGGCAGCGACCATCCGTGGATGAAGGAGATTCCCTCCCACGACTGGTTTAACAACTTGGATAACTATGTACAAACCAATCACGACAAAGAGGCCTATTTCGACCCATATGTCTCAGACTATGACCGCAAAACAATGATTAACGGCTGGTTTGTCCCTTCTATGCCGGACTTGAACCAGAAGAATCCGCACGTTGCAAAATATTTGATACAAAATTCTATCTGGTGGATTGAATATAGCGGAGTAGACGGTATCCGCCAAGATACTTATCCTTATGCCGATATGGACATGATGCGTAACTGGTGCTTGGCAGTCATGAATGAATATCCGGACTACAATATTGTTGGTGAAGCTTGGATGAATTACACCATTGGTTCCGCATACTGGCAAAAAGGCAGTAAGTTGAATTTCGGCAAAGATACTGAACTAAAATCCGTTATGGATTTCAACCTGATGGGTATTGCCGGTAAAGCATTCCATAAAGAGGCTGGCTTGCAAACCATCTTCGAACACATGTGCTACGATTATGTTTATCCGGATATTTACCATGTGCTACGTTTTCTGGAAAACCACGACACCGACCGTTTCCTTCCGGAAATGCCGACTAATCTGGACGCATTCAAACAAGCGATTACCTTCCTGCTGACCATACCGGGCATTCCGCAGCTTTATTACGGTCAGGAATTATTGATGAACGGCAGTAAGGAAAAAAGGAGACGGCTATGTTCGCCGGGATGTTCCCGGAGGTTGGCCCGGTGACGAAGTAAACCAATTCGAGGCATCCGGTCGTACCGATATTCAGAATGAAGCTTGGAATTTTATACAAACTTTGTTGAAATGGCGCAAAGGGAATGACATCATCGCTAAAGGAAAAATGAAACATTTCATGATAAACCAAGGCGTATATGTTTATGAGCGGAGCCTAAACGGTAAAAGTGTTCTCATCTTTATGAACGGCAGCAGTAAAGAGGTAAATCTGCCGTTGGAACGTTACGCGGAAGTTTTACATGACAAAGTCAGCGGTAAGAATATTATTACAGGCAAAACTATCAGTCTCGACAAAGAACTAAAGTTGACACCTAAAGATATTCTGGTTCTGGAACTATAATTCAGTATCAAAAACAGACATGGATTCTTACATAAACCCATGTCTGTTTTTTTCAAGCTACAATTTCCACAATATTTCCATCCGGGTCCATAAAAGCAGCTTCATAAAAGCCATCGCCTGTTATACGAGGTTCACTAAAAATCTGATACTTATCACGGCGAAGTATTTCTGTCATTTCATCCACTTTCTCTTTTGTCCCCACAGAGAAAGCAAAATGAGCCAAGCCGATATAAGAACCGGTTTTCACATCTGTAATATCCAAACGTTTCATAATTTCAAGTGAAGCACCTCCTTCAAAAACAACAAAATAAGAACTAAATCCTTTCTTCAGATTTACATATTTGTCATTACTCTTTCCGTTGAAATACTTTACATAAAAATCCCGGGAACGCTCCAAGTCATTCGTCCATAGCGCAATATGTATCAACCGCATGATTGTATCTATCTATTTTATTATTTGCAAATCCGACAACCGGCACAACGAGCCAATTCTCCACGGAAACGTTTATTGACCAACTTATGCAGACGATCTTTCAACGCATCCACCCGTACATAGTCAATCACATCGGAAGTGAAAGCTACACTCAGCAACATGCGGGCTTCATCGCGAGGAATCCCACGGCTCTGCATATAAAACAGGGCATTTTCGTCCAACTGTCCTGTAGTCATACCATGTGAACATTTTACATCATCAGCATAAATCTCCAACTGAGGTTTGCTGTACATACGAGCTTCACGAGTAGCACAGAGATTACGGTTTGTCTGATAAGCTACCGTTTTCTGTGCATCTTCTTTTACCAAGATACGTCCGCTGAATGCACCTATTGCATGGTCGTCCAATACATTTTTAAACAATTCATTACTGGTACATCGTGGTACGGCATGCGTGATATGGCTATAAGTATCGACTTGTTGTTCTTTATCAAGGATAGACATGCCGCAAAGGGTCGTCTCTGCCTGTTCGCCATTCAACTCAATATAATAGTTATTACGGGTAAGGCCATTATTCAATGTAATACCATTCACCAGGACATTGCTCAAAGCCTCTTGTTTTACATGGACTGACGAGAAGCGGGTAGTAGACACACTACTCTCTTCCAGGTCGTAATAATCGAAGAAAGCGGCCTCTCCCGCAAATATCTCGACAACCTGGGTTGCCAGAAATTTCACATCATCTATACTATGGTCGCAAACCAATAACTTCGCTTCCGCATGAGCTTCCATTATGACAAGAATACGACGATTCGCCATCATGTCCACATCACTACGAAAAATATTTACCAACTGGATAGGACGTTCCACTACGACATCTTTCGGCACATAAAGAACAAATCCATCTTGTGCCAACATCGTATTCAAAGCTACAATACTATCATGGCCGGTCGGCGCAGCCTTCCCATAATAACGTGCAGCCACCTCCGGATACTGTTCGGCAAAAGCTCTCATACCTCCGGCATATACCCCTTCCGGCAGATGGGCTTTCGGCAACATCTTATCATAAAAAGTATCATTCACGACAAAATACAGCGAAGTACTGAGACTGGGAACATCACAACGAAACACGTCATACGGATTAACCGGAATGGACAAACGATTGATATTCACACCATAATCCGGAGCAAATGCTTGTGCCACATCCGTATATTTATAATCTTCACTTTTCACTGATGGGAAGCCCAAACGCTCGAAATCGGCCAATGCTTCAGCTCGAGGAGCATTCATCACATTCACCGCATGCTGGCAAATCACATCTTCATACCGGGTGAAAAGATCGATATATTGTTGTTCACTTTTCATACATTCTATTAATTATTTATTCCCCCATCTCTTTCTTAATCCAATCATAGCCCTTTTCTTCCAATTCGAGGGCCAATTCCGGACCAGCCGTTTTTACGATACGCCCCTTATAAAGGACATGCACTACATCCGGCTTGATATAATCCAGCAAACGCTGATAGTGGGTAATAACAATAGCAGCATTCTCAGGTGTGCGCAACTGGTTCACCCCGTTGGCAACAATACGGAGGGCATCAATATCCAGTCCGCTATCCGTTTCGTCCAAAATAGCCAGTTTCGGTTCCAGCATTGCCATCTGAAAGATTTCGTTCCGTTTTTTTTCTCCACCGGAAAAACCTTCGTTTACACTACGGCTTGCCAGTTTATTGTCCAGTTCGACAATTGCACGCTTTTCGCGCATCAATTTCAGGAAATCGGTAGCCGACACCGGTTCCAGTCCTTTATACCTACGATGCTCATTCAAAGCTGCACGCATAAAATTAACCATGCTCACGCCCGGTATTTCCACCGGATACTGGAAACTCAGAAAAATACCTTCCCTGCTCCTATCTTCCGGTTCAAGTTCCAACAAATTTTTACCGTTGAAAATAACTTCTCCTTCTGTCACTTCAAAAGCCGGATTACCGACCAACACACTACTCAAAGTACTTTTCCCGGATCCATTCGGTCCCATAATAGCATGTACCTCACCGGCCTTTACAGAAAGATTAATCCCTTTCAATATCTCTTTGCCATTGACATTGGCATGTAAGTTCTTTATCTCTAACATATCTATGGTTATTGCTTATTATATATAACTACTTTTCGCTTCTACCCGCAAAGTTTATAAGGGACCTACCCCACACTTCCTTCGAGGGAGATAGTCAACAACTTCTGCGCTTCAACAGCAAATTCCATCGGGAGTTTGTTCATTACCTCACGAGCATAGCCGTTCACTATCAAGCCTACAGCTTCTTCGACCGAAATTCCACGTTGCCGGCAATAAAACAGTTGTTCCTCGCTAATCTTACTGGTAGTAGCTTCATGTTCCACCACAGCTGTCTCGTTCTGAATATCGGCATACGGAAAAGTATGTGCTCCACAAGTCGAACTAAGCAGTAAGCTATCGCACTGGCTATGATTGCGTGCCCCTTCGGCACGAGGAGAAACTTTCACCAAACCACGATAACTATTTTGACTATGCCCGGCCGAAATACCTTTCGATACAATTGTACTGCGAGTATTTCTCCCAAGATGAATCATCTTTGTTCCCGTATCCGCCTGCTGGTAATTATTGGTGACGGCTACAGAATAAAATTCACCCACAGAATTATCACCGGCCAAAATACAACTCGGATATTTCCAAGTAATGGCCGAACCCGTTTCTACTTGTGTCCAGGATATTTTACTGCCTTCACCTTTACATAAACCACGCTTGGTCACAAAATTATAGATACCACCTTTTCCTTCTTTATCGCCGGGATACCAGTTCTGGACAGTCGAATATTTAACTTCGGCATGTTCTTTGGCTACAATCTCCACTATCGCAGCATGAAGCTGATTCTCATCACGCATCGGGGCGGTACAACCTTCCAGATAACTTACGTATGCCTCGTCGTCAGCTACAATAAGTGTCCGCTCGAACTGACCGGTATTGGCCGCATTGATACGGAAATAAGTTGAAAGTTCCATCGGACAACGTACACCTTTCGGAATATAAACGAATGAACCGTCTGAAAATACAGCAGAATTTAAAGCGGCAAAGAAATTATCGCGATAACTGACAACACTTCCCAGATATTGTTGTACCAAGTCCGGATGATGCTGGACAGCTTCGCTGAACGAACAAAAAATAATACCTTTCTCAGCCAATGTTTCCTTAAAAGTCGTCTTTACGGACACACTATCCATCACTGCATCTACGGCCATCCCGCTTAATTGGGCACGTTCATGCAAAGGGATGCCCAACTTATCAAATGTTTTCATCAATTCCGGATCCACCTCATCAAGACTCTTCGGTCCATCTTTCTTTTTCGGAGCTGCGTAATAAATGATATCTTGGTAATCGATAAATGGAATATCCAAGTGAGGCCAGGTCGGCATCTCCAAAGTCTGCCAATGGCGAAAAGCCTTCAAACGGAATTCGAGCAACCATTCCGGCTCATTTTTTTTGGCAGAAATAATACGGACAGTCCCTTCATCCAAACCGCGATGAATGACTTCCGTATCGATATCGGTGACAAAACCGTATTTATAATCACCGGTCGTTACCTCGTTTAATATGTCGTTTGACTCCTGCATATATCTATCAATATTATATACTTGTTAAATGATGAACAATGTCTATCTTGTAAACAAATTGCCGGGATAAATAGTTGGAATTATCTCTATGACCGAATTATACAACCGGGATTCCACTTTTGCCTGCCGAGGTATCAACACCGAACCCCTGTCTATTATCTCCATTGCGTTAAACAGCAAACTGACAAACAAGAGCATCATACACAACCCGAACACCCCGCCGGCCAAATGGTTTAACACACTGAGCGGCGTAGCACCAACCAGCCGATGGACAATTTCACCCGCCAACAGTACAATTCCTACTATTAACAGAAAACCGACCACATAACTAATAATTGTCACACCCTCTGCCGGAAACCAGCCCAATTCCACAATATAACTTCGCAACCAATCTGCCGCCTTCGCGCAAAAAAAGATTGCCAATAAAAGGGCTATAAGCGAAACAACCTGTTTGATGACTCCATCAAACAGGCCTTTCATAAATCCTATCCCCGCCAGACATAGCAATGTAATGTCCAACCAGTTCATGTTTACAATGTCTTCTTAATTTCTGTTTCTTCGTACGCCTCGACAATATCACCCACCTGAATATCGTTGAAGTTCTCAATATTCAGACCACAATCCAGACCAGAAACAACCTCCTTCACATCATCCTTAAAGCGTTTCAGAGAACCTAACAATCCGGAATGAATAACGATACCGTCACGAATCACACGTACCTTATTGCTCCGCTTAATCTTACCCTCACGTACCATACAACCGGCAATCGTACCCACTTTCGTAATTTTGAATACCTGAAGTACTTCTACATTCGCTGTAATTTCTTCTTTGATTTCCGGAGAAAGCATACCTTCCATAGCACTCTTCACCTCTTCGATTGCATCGTAAATAATAGAGTACAAACGGATTTCAACACCTTCTTTTTCAGCCATACGCCGTGCCGGCAAAGCTGGACGAACCTGGAAACCGATGATAATCGCATTCGATGCAGCCGCCAAAACAACATCCGATTCGGAAATCTGACCTACTGCTTTGTGAATGACATTCACCTGAATTTCTTCAGTAGACAAACGTATCAATGAATCGGACAAGGCTTCTACCGAACCATCCACGTCACCTTTCACAATTACATTCAGTTCCTGGAAGTTACCTACAGCAATGCGGCGACCGATATCATCCAACGTAAGCATCTTCTGCGTACGCAGCCCTAATTCGCGCTGCAACTGTTCGCGGCGTGTCGCAATTTCACGCGCTTCCTGTTCCGTTTCCAGTACATTGAATGTATCGCCGGCCTGAGGAGCACCGTTCAAACCTAAAATCAATACAGGTTCCGAAGGTCCGGCCTTTTCAACACGCTGGTTACGTTCGTTAAACATTGCCTTGATACGACCATGGTGAGTTCCGGCCAACACGATATCACCGATATGCAATGTACCATTTTCAACCAGAATAGTCGATACATATCCGCGTCCCTTATCCAAAGAGGATTCGATGATAGAACCTACCGCACGTCTTTTCGGGTTGGCCTTCAAGTCCAATAAGTCGGCTTCGAGTAATACCTTTTCCAGTAATTCTTCCACACCCAGACCTTTCTTGGCGGAAATTTCCTGACTCTGATATTTACCGCCCCAATCCTCAACCAGATAGTTCATATTGGCCAATTCCTCCTTAATCTTGTCAGGATTAGCATGGGGCTTATCTATTTTATTGATGGCGAAAACGATAGGCACACCTGCTGCCGAAGCATGATTGATAGCCTCGACGGTCTGCGGCATGACATTATCGTCGGCTGCCACTATAATAATTGCGATGTCCGTAACTTTGGCACCACGAGCACGCATGGCTGTAAAAGCTTCGTGCCCCGGAGTATCCAGGAATGTAATACGACGTCCACTTGCCAACTTCACATTGTAAGCACCTATATGCTGTGTGATACCACCGGCTTCACCGGCAATTACGTTCGCATTACGGATATTATCCAGCAACGAAGTTTTACCGTGGTCTACGTGTCCCATCACCGTTACAATAGGTGGACGGGCTACCCAATCCTCTTCATTATCATCTTCTTCGTCAGCTTTAATCGCCTCCACCACTTCAGCACTCACATATTCGGTTTTAAACCCGAACTCTTCTGCCACAATATTGATTGTTTCTGCATCCAAACGCTGATTGATAGAAACCATAATACCGATACTCATACAAGTCGCGATAACCTGCGTGACAGGTACATCCATCATATTCGCAAGGTCGTTGGCAGTCACAAACTCCGTCAGTTTCAGGATTTTGCTATCCATTTCCTCCTGTTCCTGCAGCTCATGTTCCCGCTTCTGGACAGCATCACGTTTATCACGACGATATTTAGCACCTTTATTATTCTTATTCCCTTTATTAGTCAGGCGAGCCAGTGTTTCTTTTACTTGCTTCTGTACATCTTCCTCGCTAATTTCAGCTTTTACCGGTTTACGCAAACGAGGTTTCCGCTCATCGTTCGGACGAGTCGGACGTGCATTAGTTCCCGGAGTATTATTAACATCCACGCGATCCTTCTTGATGCGTTTACGTTTTTTCCGGACATCACTTTCCTCTGCCGGTTTAGCAGTAGCGTCCTTCGGTTTATTGGAGGCATTCCCACCAGGTTGCCCCGGTCTGTTTACAAATTTTTCACGTTTATCATCCCGCTCTTTCTTCCGTTCCTCCTTGGTCTTTTTCTTCGGACGGGTAGACTGGTTCAATGCGTTGAGGTCAATCTTTCCGGTCACTTTTATCTTCGACTCGAACTTCGGAGTATTCAAACGGAACAGTTCTTCATCTCCGCCGTTTTCAGCAGAGACACCGGAAGCCTCCGTTTCAGGAGCTACAGGTTCTGTTTTTGCAGCTTGCTCAACTTGCTCAGCCTGTACAGATACTACTTTTTTCTCTTCAGCTGGTTCCTTTTCCACTACTATAACTTTTTCTTCTTTTTTCTCCTCTGGTTGCGGAGCAGGTTCCACAATCTTAACCTCAGGAATTTTCGTTTCCTGCACAGGTGCGACCTCCTTCTCCGGAGAAGTCTCTACAGGTTTCTCTTGTTTTTTCTCAACAGGTGCAGAAATAACTGCCGGCTTGGGCGGCTGTTCAACCACCGGTTTTTCTTTTTCTACAGGAGCCTCCTGTGGTTTTTTATGCGGTCTGTCCAAATCAATCCGGCCTTTCGTTACAATCTTCGGCTTAAATTCATCCGGAATTACAGTTTTAATTTCCGAGCTCTTTTCTTCTTTCACAGAAGGAGTTTCTCTATGCGGACGTTCCGGCACGACACGTTGACGTTCGCGACCACCATCCGGTAAATCTTTTCCAAACTCTTTTACGAGCAAAGCATACTGTTCATCACTGATTCGCGTGTTGGGATTATCCTCAACCGTGAATCCTTTCTTGCGGAGGAATTCAACAACCGTGTTAATTCCTACATTTAATTTTCTTTGTACTTGTATTAATTTTATGGGCATATCAAACTTTGTCGTAATACTTATTCCTGGGGTTCGTCATCTTCTTCTTCAAATTCGGCAGATAAAATAGCAAGCACCTCATCAACTGTTTGTTCTTCGAGGTCGGCACGTTCCACAATCTCATCACGGCTCATAGCCAATACACTTTTAGCCGTATAGCAACCGATATTCTTCAGTGCTTCAATTACCCAAGCATCTATTTCATCTGTAAATTCATCCAGATAGATATCTTCCTCATCAGCACCATCCACATCACGGAATACGTCGATTGTATATTCGGTCAACATACAGGCCAGTTTAATATTCAAACCGCCTTTACCGATTGCCAATGAAACTTCTTCAGGACGAAGATAAACCTCTGCCTTATGTTCTTCTTCGTTCACTCGTATAGAGGAAATCTTAGCCGGGCTTAATGCACGCTGAATAAACAGCGACACATTAGATGTATAATTAATTACATCGATGTTCTCATTCCGCAGCTCCCGTACAATGCCGTGAATACGCGAACCTTTCATTCCGACACAAGCACCTACCGGATCAATACGGTCATCATACGACTCGACCGCCACTTTGGCACGTTCACCGGGGATACGGGCGATAGCCTTGATAGTAATCAAGCCATCGTTGATTTCCGGGACTTCGAGTTCGAACAGGCGTTGCAGGAACATTTTGTCGATACGGGAAAGGATGATTTTCGGATTATTGTTATAATTATCCACCCGTTGTACGATAGCACGTACCGTCTCACCTTTACGGTAGAAGTCGGACGGTATCTGTTCTGTCTTCGGGAGCAGCAACTCATTACCCTCATCATCCAGCAACAGGATTTCCTTTTTCCATACCTGATATACATCGGCCGCAATGATGTTACCGATTTTATCTTTATATTTAGCAAACAAACTGTCCTTCTGCAATTCAAGTATTTTAGAAGCCAGTGTCTGACGTAAGTTCAGAATTGCACGACGGCCGAAATCCGCAAAATGCACTTCATCGGTCACCTCCTCACCCACTTCACAGTCGGCATCAATCTTACGGGCCTCAGTCAAAGTAAGCTGAAGGTTCGCATCTTCCAGTTCATCATCGGCCACAACCGTACGGTTCCTCCAAATTTCGAAGTCCCCTTTTTCAGGATTGATAATAACGTCATAATTCTCATCCGTTCCGAACATTTTAGCAATCACGTTACGGAACGAATCTTCCAACACGCTGATCATCGTATCCTTATCTATATTTTTCAACTCCTTGAACTCAGCAAGTGTGTCAATCATACTGATTGTTTCCTCTTTCTTGGCCATAATCTTTTACTTGAATCTTATTAGGTATTTTGTATATTTTATCTCATCGAATGTATAGGATTGTTCTTCCTCTACAGTCACTTTACGTTTCGCACCTTCGGGCTTCACCTGCTTTTCAACAGTGACTACAACACCGTTTTCGTCTGCAGATTTCAATACACCCGTCAATTTTGTTCCGTTCTTCAGCAACATTTCCACTTCATTGCCTATATTTTTCACATATTGGCGAAGCACCTTAAACGGAGAGGTTATCCCGGCCGATCCGACTTCAAGTTCGAAGTCTTCCACATCCCGGTCCAGATGCGCCTCCACATAGCGACTCAACTCCACACAATCATCAATACAGACGCCCTCATCATTATCTATTTCTATGATAATCAAGTTACCGGGTTTAATCACCACATCTACCAAAAAATTGTCGGATGAAGCTAATTTTTCTTCCACCCACTGACTTATCAGACCCTTTTCAATCATATATATACAGTTAAGAACAAAAGAAGGGGACTGCCCGCCCCCTCCTCATCTTCGCTTAATCGCCCGCAAATATACAAAAAATCAGTGAGTTTTCAAATAAATATAATATTTTTTTGTTCCTTCACCCTCCGAATACAAGATATGCCTGCCGGAATGTGTATGGATAATAATCATTCGATATTGCAATAAATAATATCTTTACCAAGCAATCTGAGACAAATACACAGGTTTGCACGGCAATCATAACATTCTAACTAGAGAAAAATGGAACAAGTTTTAGAATATTTCGGTGTCCTGACAGGACTACTTTATCTTTTTTTAGAAATCAAACAACACCGGAGCATGTGGATAGTTGGATTTCTAACTTCTCTACTTTATGTATTCATTTTCTTCTTTTCAAAAATTTATGCGGATATGGGATTGAATATCTATTATGTTATTATCAGCATATACGGTTTCCGGAAATGGACATCCTCGAATAAAGTACCGGAAACCACATCTGAAATTATCCTATACCGCCACCTCACTCCACTCCTTTTTGCAGGTATCAGCTCATCCATATTCTGCATATTCGGATTTTTATATTATATCCTCTACAATTTCACAGATTCCCCCATTCCGGTAGGAGATGCTTTTACCACAGCAGTCGGTATTGTTGCCACATGGATGCTGGCCAGACGTATCATCGAACACTGGATTTTCTGGATTATTGTGAATTTTGTTTCTGTTTATCTTTATTATTTACGGGACTTATATCCCACCATGGTTCTGTATCTTTGCTATGCCGTACTGGCCGTAGTAGGACTATATACATGGAAAAAGAAAGGCATTAATACAAATGATAGCACCTTATAACTGCGTAATCGTTGCCAACGGGAGTTTTCCCCGGACCGCACTTCCGCTCGATTTATTACAGAAAGCATCCGTTATCATCGCATGTGACGGAGCCGTTGAAGCGCTCCATCATGTCGGCTTGGAGCCCGATGCTATTGTCGGCGACTTGGATAGTATTCCATCCTCTTTTCGTCAACAATACATAGACCGAATCCATATCGTTAAAGACCAAGAGATAAACGACCTCACAAAAGCAGTCCGTTTTGCGTACCAGGCCGGACATAAGGAAATACTGATTCTCGGAGCTACCGGATTACGCGAAGATCACGCTATAGGCAATATTTCCCTCCTGATGGAATATGCCCCGATGTTCGAACGGGTAGAAATGCTATCGGACTACGGCTTATTTATTCCCCTTCTCCACACAAGAACACTACAAAGCATACCGGGACAACAAGTTTCCATTTTCTCCATAAATCCGGAAGGCGAGATAAGCACGGAAGGTCTTCGCTGGCCTATCTTCCACCGCAGATTGACAGCATGGTGGCAAGGCACATTAAACGAAGCAACCGGTACAGAATTCACCATAAACTTATTCAATAATGCAAAAGTTATTATCTATAAAAGCCATGAACAAAAATAACACAAAAAAAGTCCGGGAAAATCTTTTCAGACTTATCTCCCGGACTAAATACACCCTCAATTTTACAACTTAGTAATAGTTGGGCCTCACGGCTTCATTTAATAATGCATTTTACGCAGGTAATTTACTTAACTGCGAAGCTTTCCATTCTGGAAATCCCTCAATATTTTGATGCACCTGAAACTGTAGATTATTATCTGCCACCTTTTTCAACTCAGTTTTTGGAGCCAAAGGTAAGCACATATCATCTACGGCAAAAAATGCTTTCAGCAAAACGACATCATAGCCTTCGCCAACGACCTCCTTTTTTAATACTACCGGAACCCTTAAAGACGCCAAATAGTAAGCTGACCGCTCATAAGCACACCATGCATTTCCTTCAAGATACAAATAAACACCATTCTGGTTGTCTATTTCATTCATCAGGACTTTTTCTACATCCGATGCTCGTTCCATAATCGTTAATTTTAAGTTCTCAATTTTCTATATGCAATGCAAATATAAAGGCTATAAACCAGATAAATAGGTTGTAAACTTATCATTTATCCAGCTTAAAGCTATCAATCATGCTAGTTGAAACTATCAAATAACGCATTATCCTCTTGTTTCTTATGCAATTCCTCCAAATTAGCGTCAGCCTCCTTCACTCCGGCCGATTTTGCCTGTTTCAGATACTTTTCAGCTTCTCCTAAGTTACCTTCAATCAGGTTCAGGACACCACGTGCATGAATAGCTTGCGGACTGTTTCCGGCTTTTGCCAGATAAGAACGTGCAGCACTCAAATCATTTTTCGACATTGCTATATTGGCTGCATTCAAGTTTGCAACCGGATCATCGCTAAACATACGGACAGCAATTTCAAATACATCATTATATTCCTTGCTTCCCACTTCATAACTATTAGCGACAGCAAACATCTCGCTCAGGCTCAACTGTTGCGGACGTGTCTTGATTATTTCACGACCTTCTTCTACCGTAAATTCACGAACCGTATAATTCACGCGATAGTCGGAACGACGGAGAGACGGATAAATATTCTTCAATACATATTGATAAGGTGCTCCACCATCCAATTTTGCCAACTGAACATCCTTTTTGTCCGGATCCTCATCGCTATTAATAATAGCCAGGACACTGCTCCGAGATGGTACGTTCGCATCGGCTTCCACCTTCGCTTTCAGTCCTTCCCAATCCTCCGAACCGTTTTCCAGAGTAAACAGGCTTTCTTTAAACGCATGCTGTTTACGGATATATCCGGCCAAAGCCTTTACACGGTTTCCGGCCAATGCCGTATTCGATTTATAGGAACCTTCCGGTGAAGCAAAACCCTTCAGCAAAATACCTTCCAGTGTAATATTTTTATCATTTACTATTGTATGAATCGTATTATCGATTTTAGCCAGCTCGGCGGCATTGTTACGGAAATCAGGCAGAATGACATATTTCCCAACCTGGAAATCCAGATAGGCAGTTCCCACCTCCGCACGATGTTTTACCGTTTCAGCTTCCGGTGTAATATAAGCCAAAGCAGGATGTACTTCATACCGTTTATCCGGGCGAGTCAATACCTTATCAGAAATCAACAACGGTTCTCCCACCTCTGTATTACCGCAGCCACACATATTCGGAACCAATACAAACCGTGCATCCTTCATCCAAGCTTCGAAAGGGATTGTTTTCTTATAATTAACCACAGTCACGCCTTTTACAGCTTTCATAACTAAGAAACGCGGTTCATCGTCTTTCAAATTGTTCAAAGCCACCTCACGGTCATACACTTTTTGGCTGATCCGGCCGTTAATCAAAACAGAAGGCAGCCCCTCTTTCTGCGAAGCCGACTCCAGCACCGGAGTCAACGACAAACTCTCCCGGGATTTAATCTGTTCGCCGTCTATCGTGATAACAGCATCAATCACCAATTCTTTTCCCTGCTGTTTCAGTTCATTACAAACCACCTTTACCGGACTATTCGCAGACTGTGCTTGCGTAGCCGGTGCAATAACCAACAGCAAAGCTGCGGCCACATATAATTTTATATTCATCTTCATAGTCCCGATTATTTAATAAAGTAAATAATTGAAATAGCCGCTTTCGTTACCCCAAAATAATCCTTGGTATCACTTTTATTCACAGTACCACAAGAGGCACAGGGATATTTGTCATAATCCAGATGAGCCCATCCAATTCCGATTTCGGCTTCCATGCTCCAACGATTGCTCAGCAACCACTGGTAACCATATCCGATACCGGCGCCATACAGATTACCCTGATAACGATAGTTCTTCATATTGTCACTCAGAAATTTTATACCTCCGACATTATAATCGGCATACATGGCATGAAGTCCAAAGAAATGGCCGTTAAACTTCTCGCACAACCAGTAACGCGCTTCCGGCTGCACCATCCAATGTTTCCAGCGGGTATCGTCACCAAACTTCCATCCGTTATAATTACCGGACAAATCCAGCGTCCACTTCTTGCTTAGCCCCAGTTCAACCCCCAAATTGATTGTAGCCGTAGCATCATAAAGCAAGTTTGACTTCACCGCAAACTCCTGTCCATAGACATTTGTCATGCCAGCCAGAAGTAAAAAGAGGAAAAGTACTTTTTTCATACACATCATTTTTAAATTATATTTTATATCCTTACCTAATCGGAACAATAAGTTTTTAGGAACAGTTTATTTCGTTACAAAAATATAACAACTTACAGCGGGAAACAATAGGTATAACTTTCAAGTTTAATTGGCAAAGCTACCAAGAAGAAGGGTGAATGATATAAATACCTATCGTCAGATAGGAATACAAAGAGAAAACGGTATCCGGATGCCTCAAAGTGTGAAAATGCGTTGTTTGGAACTTACAACGCCGACACGGTCTCTTCATCCAATCCCGTACAAGCCATGATAGATGCGGTATCGATTCCTTGTTTTTTCATATTCCGGGCAACCAAAAGGACGCCCTCCGCCAAACCTTCTGCCTTGCCTTCTGCCAAACCCTCCGCCTTGCCTTCCGCCAAACCTTCTGCCTTACCTTCCATCAGGCCTTCCAGTTTGGCTGTGCCTAACACATCATTTTGAATCATTATCGCATTGATATGTTCATCATAGGCATAACGTTCGGCATCCGACATGCTGTAATACAATAGTTTCTCGCGTGCTTCCTGCAGACCGGGAGCCTGGGTCTCGGCATTGATTACTCCGTTTTTCAGGTACTGTATCCACTCCTCAAGCGGCGTTACAGCCACCTTGTTGAATTCGTTGACACGTATCAGGAAATATTCGGGAAAGATTTCTTCTGGAGCCTTACGGACAATCACGTCCTTCTCCTTGGTATTTATGATTAGCTTGTCGCCGGTATGCACACCCGTGAACACATTCTGTCCATGATACAGATAATCGTCGCCGATACCCAAGTCGAAGTACAGGATACTGATGGAATATATCTTCTTCACATCCGCATAAATGCTTCCCAAACTGATATGCTCGGTTATCGCCTTCGCCACACCGTAAAGGATACGTTCCAGGTAATACAATTCCCGCGTATTCTGTATTTCAACGATGATTATCTCGTCTTTGCTGTTTTTAGCCTTGACATCCACACGATTGAACTTATCCGTCTCGTTTGCCTGGTTGCTTTCGCTTTCCAGTATCTCGATTATACGGATTTCCTCTCCGATAAGGACCATCAGAAAACCCTCCAGCACCCCGAAGTTTGCCTTATTGCGCAGCAAACGCTTTGCTGCCCAGTCGAAACGGATATATTTATTCTGTGCTTCCATCGTACCTACTTATTTATTATTCCTCTTCATTCACAGTCGGTTCTCCTTTCTGCAAATTTCTTCTACAATTATCACAAAGATAACGCATAGAGGTTATAATCCGCTATATTTTCCGCTAATATTTACAAACAAAATCTCTTATGGTTTTATGCACACTATAGTTCAATATCTTACAAACAGCAACAGCAAATAATAAAAAACATAACTGGACCAACACACGGCAATAAAAAAATGCCCCCAAAGTTTTTATCAAACCTTAGGGGCCATCTCGAAAATCCAATATCCTTACATTCTAATATAATTTTCTATCACATATTATTTTTTCACACAACGAACGAACATTCCATTCTGACCACCAATATCTGCCACTACATAACTAGAAGTAGTTCCATCCGATTGAGAGGTCATGTCATACCAAAAGTCCGCAGCTAAATAATTATCAGTATTTAAATTACCAATCGTTCCTGTCCAATACATTGCACCATATCTGTGATGTTTAGTACTCCCTGCAACTCCATAATTCAAAAATCCACCATTATTCGAATTCCTAAAGCCTACTCCTATTTCATCCAATTCAATATCAGAAGGATCTTGACCTGCCTCAACATGCTTATAATCTAAATCATGTTCTGTCATTACTCCCTTTCCATAAGAAAAAAATAAATTCCTGAAATCTTCACCTTCTTTAACATCAACAATAAGAGTTCCCTTTGCCGGATTACAATTATTATTCAATTTATTTAAAATGATTTCGCCTGTCGATGAATCTCGATACCAACCAGCATCCAAAGTGCCTGGCGTTGAACTATCATCATATACAAACCCTTGGTACATGCGATAACCATTATTTGAGAATGCTATCTTGGCATATTCATCTCTCGTCGGCAACCTGTAACCACTTGGACATGGATTCGATTTTTCCGTCCAACTACGACTACCAGAAAGATTAGACCATTTTCTTGATTGCTTATCCGAATAATACTCATTACTATTTTTGGTCATAGAAGTCATATCGTTATATCCCGGATTAAACGGATTCATAGCCACACTATTTCCTGCTTTAAATAACCATCCTGTTTGAGTCGGGTATTCAGTCCAGGCATAGATATTATTCTGCTGCTTTCCTAAACAATTAAATACAGACCATGTAGCATCTCCCATTTGTGTATCGGCATACCCTTGCCGTAAAAAGATACGATGCTCACAATTCTTATTATTATATTTAATCAAAATTACCCCAAAACGATTTTTGCTATTATCGATTGTCCCTTCAGGCTTATATTTAAACGTAATTTCTCCCTCCGCTCTTTCAAAAAATTGACCTGCTCCTTTGATTCCATCTTTACCATCAGCACTTTCCAACATGAACCAATCCCCAGACTCAATCATTACCTGATATGAACCCACAGAAGCCAGTGTTTCATAATCTTTTGCACCTCTCTTAAATTCCCGTACTGTAATCGTCTCTTCCGCATCATTATTAGCTCTTCGATAAATAGCAATGGGATCTACTAAGCGAGCAACTTGATAAACATTTACATCTTTCGTTCCAGTTTTTCCACTACTATATCGAACAGTAATTGTATATATCGCATGTTTATAAGAATCACAACTGACATTAGTCAATAACGAAGAAACAGGAATTCCCTTCTTTTGTGCATCATAAGAGGTATTTACAAAAATATTTTCAGAATCACCCGACTTTCTTGAAATTCCGGTTACAGTAGCACCACTCGGTAAAGAAACAGGAATAATTCCTGTAGAACCGCCCAAATAGCCAATGTAAACATCGGAAACCGTAAAATCCTCCATCAAATCGGTATTAACCCTCCAAGTTCCTTCATCAATGCCTCCTTTTCCTTTCAACACCAATGTTATACTATAATGTACATTACGTTCCACATCAAAAGATGTTTTCGCATTTTTCCCCAAGAAAAAACGATAAGTAACAGTCCCTGTTCCAGGTTTACCCGCCTCTGTACCAGTAGGACGATAGTTAGCAGTCACCTCTATATAAGAACATGTTTGATTTTCTGAAACTATAGTAGGATCTGTTTGAATTCCACTATATTTTTGATATATATCCAAAGGCGTTTTATCTATACCCGTATTTGTAAGACTATATCCATCCGGTTGTCTATTTTCATAAAGATAAAGAGCCGGTGCATTCTCATGTGCGGTAAGGCCTTGGATAGAAACATACCCTCCGGATTCAAACATACCATCTTTATCCGTTATTTTATTATTCCCTACCAACGAACCTTTCAAAGGTACATGTTTTAATTCCACACGCTGAGGTTCTATAATAGCACCTTCTACTTGGCTGGCATCAACAACAACCGTAACCATCGAGTATATCCTTTTCAATTCTGCGGAAACCTCTGAACTTTCCGGCTGGCTGACATCAAAAGGCTCTCCTTCGGCAAACATCACTAAATTCGGAGTACCTCCAGAAGTCAAACCAAAAGAATACCCATCTATCGCACTTGTTGATATCAGTATATCTCTCATATCGCCGGCATTAGCTATCACATAAACTGTTTTTTCACCCGGCTGGACAGTTAAATCGAAAGTAGCATTCTTATTTTCCGACAATCCCTGCAGAGATCCCTCTTCAAGATATTCAGACTCTTCCTTTATTAGATTTCCATCGCTATTATATATCAATATATTCAAATCAGAAACTGATTTAGAATCATTTTGATTCGCCTTCGTGAGCGGATTAATGACTGTAGTCTTCGGACTCGTTAAGCAGATACGAAGAGTCTTCCCATCTCCCACGAATCCTCTCTCAGTACCAGCATCATCCGTGCAAGAAAATACCCCCATAACGAAGGAAGCCAGAAATAATATCTTTATTATATTTGATTTCATAATCTTTATGCTTTTTATTATTGTACTTCAATTTATAGCAAAGTCCTTGTCTTCTTCTTATTTAGTTTCTTCACCATAAATAACATCGAACTTCGCATTACTCCAAGAAGCAACCGATACAACCAAATGGGCTTTATTTTGCTTCAATTGAACACTGTTCAACTTATAACGTTTTCCCCGTTGCAATGTTACTGCATTACCTTTGGCATCCGTTACATCTTCCGACCATTTCACCACATAATAGACATCATCCGTCGAAGCACTCTTCAAAGAAGAAATCTCCGGTGCTTTTGTTGCGATAGGGGTTTTTAACCCTTTATCACCATACCATGTCACACTTCTCGAAATTCCTGTTAAATCAGAAGAGACATTCCATGTCCCGTCAGTACTCGTTTGTTCCCAAATACCATATTCCCAATATTCTTCTACAAGCGTTTTATCTTCGCTCGTAGATTCGGAGCCACCGGAGGAAGCCTCTTCAAAATGCCCATGTAATGTAATTGTCAAATCCTCATTAGCAGGAAACTCATAGGTATAAAACGAAGTATTTTGAGCAATACCATCGACTGACACACCCGCATAAGCATTATTACCACTTGTTTCGAAAATTGTATTTATTTTTCCATTTACCACACCGGATATAGTACCGACAAAACCACCTGTATATTCTTCATCGGGAGAAGTAGTAGAAGTTACTTTGTAATGCGAAACTTTTCGACGAACAAGCAAAATACGCTTTCCGTAATAAGCACTACGATATCGATACCAAAGCCTAGAAGACATATCAGATTTCCACTCACCATAAATAACTGAATAAAAATATCCTCCAAGCTTGTTCTCTATAGTTTTCCATTGGTTATAATGTTTCCAAGTATAATACCACGCCTCATCATCACACTTTACCTGATAATCAGACAGACCATAAGAAATCTCCTCCTTTTTATTACTCTTAGGCTCCCATGTCCCATCACTAGCATTAGCTTTTGCTTCAGCTCTACTCCTTAAGTCATTCCAGATAGTATCATCTATTGTTCCTTGTAAAGCCACTATTCCCCAATCAGAATATGAATATTCATCTTTTGAACTTGTTTCTCCGTTTGTACCGGCCTTTGTTTCAGCTGCAGAAATCGTTCCGAAATCAATTCGGGCAGTAAGCTGAGTTAGAGGAACAGTTAAAGTTAGATTCGTTCCGGAAGTTAAAGTTTCAGTGCTTGATACTCCGGATTTCGCTAAATTACCAGCTTCGAATATTGAAGTCTCAATCACATTGTCATTATTAATATTTGTGTATTGAGAATAGTTCGTATAGCCCTCAAAAGTACTATATAACTTATTATCGCTTGCGTTAGCGACAACTAACGCAAACACTTTTTTATGTCTGACATAAACATCTTGGAAAGACACCTGATAACCCGGCAATTCACCGACCTTAACCGAAGTTGCATCAGCAACATCGCTCACAGTAGCGTCGTCAATCTTTGTCCCATCTCCTGCAAATATAGCTACATAGAAATTATTAATCTTAATTTCATCAGTTGTTGCTATCTTATAGCCCTCTGCCAGTGTCGCTTTTGTTGTAGCATCTCCTACGGAAAAAACTACAGACAAGGAAGCGTTACCCTTTGCCGGCCCTATCTCTTCTTCCGAGGTACAAGAGAATAACCCAACGGCCAACAAACAAATTCCACTTATTAAATTTAGTATTTTCATCTTATATAAATTTTACCCGTTAGCATTAATTATTCGTAGAAGGTTTTACCACAGCCGACAAATCTCCGCCTTCTTTCCAGTCATTCGTATAGCATTGTACGTCTACATCTACCACTTCATTGGTAATTGTTACATTCAGTTTGTATAAATGATTGGCCAAAACCTTTTCCTCATAACCAAGTTGATTATCAACAGGAGTTTTAATTGTAAAAGTAGCATTTTTTTGAACACCGCCAACTGTATAGACTACTTTTAATGAAGTTTTTGTAGTACTTGTATTTTCGTAAGCGTAAAATCGTATTTGGTCATAAGTGCCATAAGCATGGCCTGTTCTTGTATTAATATCATTCGGAGAATGTTTCTCATCCCCAAATAATCCAGCTTGAGACCCTCATATTCAGAAGCAACCCTTGTCATTTGTTTTCCATTTAACAAAGCTACAGAATCGACAGTGAAGTCTAAATCTTCATAAGTATCACCTTTCTTTGTACGAACTTTAAATTTAGCCAATTCGACTGCAACAGCCCGTTGAGAAAGATTTATTTTTACATTATTACATTTATCAACGCCATCCTCCATAATACGGTCTTCAGTATATCCATTTCCGTCAGTAACAGGAGTATGAAGTAGTTTGGAAGTCGTTTTATAGCCACTCAAATCATAAGAACCCTCTTTAGGTAAAATGTTTGCCTGTTCGGAAAGAAGCACATTCTTTATCGCTGTCAGAGTTGTCTGAGCTGACAAATCTGCTACTTCAGTTCCTCGAACATTTGCTACAGCATAACAAGTCAATGTCGGTTTCCCTGCAGGAACCTTAACAAACATATGACCTTTCAATTGGAAGGAATAGGAATCACTCAAAGCCACAATTTCATTCTTTTCAGAAGAGTAGTAATAAGAAGTCAGTACCTTATCCCCATACGTTATTGCCACAAAAACACCCCAAACAGAAGATTCCGTACTATTTACATCATCCGGATTTTCAGTGCCGCCATCAGTTGCTGATGAAGTTTTTGTTGCAATATCTCCCCCATTCATACCTATATTAAAATAAGCGTAAGATTCAAGGCTGTTCTGAATCTCTTTATCCATATCATTAAAGACAGTTTCATCATCCATGGAGCAGGAAATCGTTACTGCCAGAAGGACAAAAATCGAGAGTATATTCGTTAGTTTCATAACTTAAATATTTTTTCGTTTGACTTACGATACAAAAGTATGGGATATATGATTTTGAGAGGATAGGCGTGAATTTCATCTTTAAGGGGTAAATGTAACAGAGAGCAAAATTGAGAGACATGCCTTTAAACACGATAGAAACACCAGCAAGAAAAGTATTTTAAGAGAACATACACAAAAAAAATTAGTCCCTCTTAAAAAAGAGAGACTAATCTGAAAGTTCTTATTTCACTTTGAATTAATTAAATCCGAAGTCTACATTCACCGTACCATAGGATTTTATTTCGACATCCAAAGAATTCTCTGTCGGTATCGGTGGCATTTTCACCATTTTTGCATTTACGTCATACAGATTACCGTGAATTACACCATCGGTATGACAAGTTTCAGGAATACCTTTTTTCGGTTCTATCGTAAAAGAAAGCTTATCTACTACAGCCTTCAATTCTTTTTCTCCATCATCTACAATAGTCTCACCGCCTTCAACTTCTTGCCAGTTATCACCTTTGCTTTCCGCAAAAAAATACGTTTCGCTGAATCCCCACCCTGTTTCAACGCTTAGTTCATCACTACCTTTATAATCTAATGAAACTTTATTTTTTGCATTAAATATCCACCAATCAGTAGTCACCAATGTCTTTTCTTTCACATTTGCCTGATATAAATCTCCTGAAATCACTACCGTCAAAGGAGAGGAGGTCTGGTCTACACGCTCGTAAGTATAAAATACATATTGCCCCAAAAGGCTATTTAATGTAGGTTCATACCCCATTATCAAATAAGTATTCTCGTCTTGAGCCGGTTCTACAGCGATTGCTCGTGTTCGTATATTATCAATTTTTAAAGTTTTTATCTCCAAAACATATTTTCTATACTCATGTATTTTATATGCTTGATAATTAGGGATCTTATATCCTTTATAGCCATTACTCATCTTCCCTGCTGTAACCTTTCTATTCCCATAATAAAATTCTCCATTTTTTATGCTTTCACCGGATATATTCTGCTGTTTCTCAGCTCCAGGGAAAAGTCTCTCAATTTCAGCATCAGTCAAAGTCTTTACCAAAGAATCTAATTCTATTTTACCATCCAACGATTCATAATAAGGTCCTTTAACTAAGGTCTTTCCCGGCAATTCCGTTGTAACCCTCAAATTAATACGGGCTGCCACCTGGGTAAGAGGAACGGTTATTACCGGATTAGCTGCTTCCGTTATTGTTGCATCCAATTCACCGAATTTAAGCAAGTTTGAAGGATCAAACGCGTATGTATCCTTTCCTTCCCATATCTCCTTAAAAGCAGCTTTGGTTGTACAACTTTCGTAGCTGCTAACCAAGTTTGCACCCGGATTACCTATCACCATTACATGGTAAGGAGTATTCATGTCCAACTCTATCTCTCCCGCCTCGATTCGATATAATGGAGTTGAAACTTCAGAAGTTCCTATTTCAGACAAATCTCCATAATACTTCACAAGCACTTTATCATCTCCTTTGAATATAGCTAAAATACAATCGTTTACCGATAATTCTTCGTTAGTAGCCCACTGTGTCGTACCGTCTCCCGCCTTCATGATAATAGCCGAAGGCTGTAATGCGATAGACACTTTAGCGGTAGACGTTGTCGGCTCTATAATATTTTCATCCGTACAAGAAGAAAATATAGCCAAAGCTATTGCTATTGATGATATTAAATTTCTTAGTTTCATAAAACTTACCCTTAATTAAAATTCGACATTCCATTCGTTGTGAATCCAATCGTTTGTATAACAATTGATTGAACTTTTTACCCAATCTTTAGACACGGTAATATTTACAGTCAGCCGATAAATATAACCGGCTCTTACATACTCGTTTCCCTTTCCTACACTATTTGTAAAATCTCCATCTGCATAACTTCCTGTCGGACGGTTAACAACATACTGTTTCGTATAATTTCTGCCGTCGACAGAAAAAACTACTTCCAAAGCAACAGCTTTATCAGAATTTGTATTTGCATAAGAATAAGAACGCAAACCCGGTTGAATAGCCACTCCATTCTCCAGAGAAGTCATACAACTTGTAGAAGTAACTTTTCCGTCAATGCCCGATTTATCGCGGGCTTCTTCCGAGAGAAGCAAACTTTTCTTGTTGACATTCACAAATCTGGCACTCAATAGTTTCACTGATGGATTCTTTATAAGAGAATTTTCATCCACAGTATATTTAAAATTAGCAAATTCCAAGCGGGCAGCCAGATGATGAACCGGTATGTTTATTGTTTGTACATTAGCATCATTTGCAGCCTCTATAGCAGATGGGTAATGTTGGGAAACATTACCCTGAGGGCCAAAAGTAATTACTTTTTCGCCTATTTTCACTAATTTATCAGCTTCCAATAAATCCTGAACAGGTTTGTCCAAATCATCTCTATCCACACAACCACTTAAATCAACACCTTCCGCATTAATGATTGCCATTGCTGTCAGTTTACGTCCTTCCCAATATTTTGTCAAAAACTTAATATTACCCACTTTATAAACGTCACCCGCTTGTGTGGTAGTCCCGGTCAATATATCCAGGATTTTATTATTTTCCAAAATAACGATACGGCATGAATTAATTTTCTTTTCATCATCTGAAAGGCCTTGAGTATCATTCCCCACAGCAGTTCCCGATTTTGTCTGCGGGTTATTTAAATCGATACCAAAATTAATCAAGGAATATTGTTCGGAAGCATTTGTTATTTCTTTACCCATATCATCCATTACGTTCTCATCATCCATCGAACAGGAGACAGCCGCAAACATAAAGCAAATTGCAAAAAGTATATTTTTGATCTTCATGACTAAAAAGTTTTTCGTTTGAACTTACAGTCACAAAAGTAAAGCAGTAAATAATAAGCAAGGATAGGTGGTAATTTCAAGTTTAAGCGGTAAATGTAACAGGATCTCAGATTGATAGGCATACCCGTAGATGCGATAGGATTGCCTTGTTCGAATACAATATATAAAAAACTGGAGCAGTAATGATAACTACTCCAGTCCCTGATATTTAGATACAATTTATTTTTAATTTATATCTTCTTCCGTCTGATCTACAACTTGCCAGTTTGCAACAGTAATAGTGAAGTTGATACAAGCATTATCCAAAATCTGATCTGGTTCCGGATTACCTTCACCTGTAATGGTTGCTGTTATCTTATAAATCTTATTATTAACAACATTTCCCGCGTCTCCAACATCTTTCAATGGTATATGGAAATATTTACGTCCCATAGCTGTACCATTCTGAAGTTTCAAATCTCCAGCAATAATCAAACGTGTCTGAGAACCGGTCAAACCATTTGGACTATTTACATTGATATACGATTTAAAGGTATTAAAAGTGGCATTTGGGCTAGAAGATAAAATATTATTCTCTGTATATTTTTTCCACAAACTACAAGGTTCTGTCTTCGATACACTGTTTTCATCAATCAACTTATCTAAAACAGTATAATCTTGCAATCCACCTCTGTAATAAATAGCATCTGCATTTTCTTGTCGCATGATTGTCTCCGTTGCACGTACATTTACCAAATAAATTGCATCTACTGTAAAGGTAGCACCCTTATATTGTCCCTGAAAATTCGTATTCAGACTTTCTATCTGGACACGAGAGATTGCACGTATCAATGTCGCAGCAGTTCCTACAGTTGTTGCTCCAGTATTATCCGTACCATTTTCTATGGTAACAGGCGTTTGACTATCACCATTAAACCAATTCTGAATATGCTTCTCTGTTGTATAAGGTGTAAGAGAGTTAATTGTCAAGGGTTCGCTCGACATGGGTAAATAAGAAGTACCTACTCCCCCAAACGAAAGAATATCAGGAGTTAGTTTTGTCTTCAAATCTTTTACACTTGTTGCGGACAAATCTTTGCAATTGGCAACCAATACCACTTTAAATTGAGTCTTTGATGTTGTAGTAGCACCTTCCGGAGCTGCTACTTTAACATGAATTCCTTTGATTGCAGTAATTGTTCTTTCATCTCCAACCTTGCCTACGATAGCATCTTTACTATCGCCAACTTCACTAGTTCCTATTGCAACGGTCTTACTGATAACGAATGTCTGTAAGCTTTCATCAGTTATAGGTGCATCCGTTTCACCTGCCTTAAAAACAAAAGCTGTTAATGTGTTTACAACTTGTTCTTTTGTTTCACCGAGTTCTTCCTCGCCTTTTTCAGAAGCTTTTGCAACCAAATCACCCGGTACAGCAGCTATCGACAGATATGCGTCCACTTCCTGAGGAATAGATGGACCGTCTTCGTCTTTCGAGCAGGAGGCCATTGTGCAGATAGCCAGCGACGCTAAAAATAAATTCCTTAATTTCATAATTGTAATATTTTTATTATTTCTTTTTCTATTATTTTGACTTACAAATTAAATTTCCACATCTTGAGAGACAGGTCCCCAGCTTACCACTTCAACTTGTACATCCAAATCACCGGTTGTCGGAGTCGGAGGCGTTGGAGGATCCTCGGGATCAGGATCAGGATCGGGATCCGGGTCAGTCGGTTTCTCAAGGGTTCCGTCGAAACTGGTATCGCCAAATGTGATATTCAGGCGATAGACGTAGTTTCGCTTGATATAATTATGGTCGAAACCGTTCAGTATCCCGTTTTTATTGATATCGGCAGTAAAGGTTTTCACTTCCGCATAATGAGTATCTGTTTCCAGCAAAGTCGCTTTCACGACAATCTGTGTAGCATTTTCCGAAGCATCGTTTTCCATTACATAATGTACATAAGGAGTATCTTCTATGGGAGAGCCGTTCGACAGATTACGGTTGAAAGCTTCTACCGGGCTGTCAGCCAAATAACCCTTCACCATCACTGCTCCCCAATAATTTTCGCTGAAGAAACGGGAGGCCGTGTTTTCATTGACTATCGAGACTTCATCGATACGTACCGTACGGTTTACCAAAGCTGTTCTTGTAAAAGTAGTTTTCAGGCTTACCATATCGATACGGGCTGCCAAACGGGTTATTTCTACAGGCGAATCAATACCGTTGATATTTGTTATCGCATTTTCATAGCCGAGATAATTATCTCCCGCAACCAATGTGTTGTTTGAAACAATCACCGGACTACTCATCACCAAATTATCTTGTGTCTGGTCAGCCAAACGCGCCAAACGTGCCTCGAAATCGGAATAATTCGTCACATTCGCAAACGTATTTTCCTCCACATTCGAAACGATTACGATACGAGCTTTCACTGCCTTCGTTTGGACGCTGGGAATAGTAGCTTCACCTTCCGAACCGGTCGTGTTCTGCCATCCGTAACCAACCACGTCGGCACTCTCATCATCGAAGACAAGCACCGCCAGACTGTTTACTTTGGCTTCGCCTGCTAACTCATTTTCATCGTTCGGATGAAAACCTTTCGTTTTCGCTGTCCCTGCAGCTTTCACCATAACGCTCAAAGACGCGTCCGCTTTATCTCTCCAAGATGAAGATGAATTCTCATCCTTGGAACAGGCAGTACACACAAGAACTGCCAAGGCTGATAGAAATATGTTTTTTAGTTTCATATGCTGTTTCTTATTTTAGTTTCATTCAAGCTTACCATTGTTATCCATTTTCATTATACATCTGACATGTCCTTGCATATTGGATAGACTACTTGATATTTCATCTCCTTGAGTATTTATCAACTTATAAGTAGTTCCATCCATAATCCAATAATATCCACTATGTAATGGAAACATTAAATCTTTATACTTATCATCTATCATTATTTTAAATTCAGCAGATGTTGGCAAACGCCAAGTATAAGTACCACTACTATTCCCATTTGCCTTAAGACAGAAATTATCCAACTCTGAATAATTCACGATTTCTTTCTCCTCAATACGCTCAACATATGGACCTTTCTTTGCATCTACCCCACTTATAGGTACCAACAATAATGGAAATTGACGTATTACCAAACGATCATATTCTATTTCTTTTTTGTCTCTACCAGAGCCTATGTAACCAACTGCACGATTTACCTGTTCACGATAAACACTTCCTTCCCTTATATGATCAAAATGGCTATTACTATACTCAGTAGGAAGAAGATTCACAGATACAGATGTAAGTGGCACATCATTCTCACCTTCTTGATGATATTTAAAACGACTCTGACCTTGCCCACTCAAAGCAGCACCAGCAACAGCCAATTCCGAAGTAAAAATTCCAAAATCTTTGTAACCAACATTTGACACCCCCGACAAACTTCCAGACTCATAATTTTCACTCCATTCACTTCCATCCCATGGAACTATCATAAATGGACTTTCACCAACAGTAGGTACATCTATTTTAACCTCTGCGCCGGAATTATTAATAACACTAAATGGATAATATTTCTTTTGCTCACCATCCATAACAACTGTCCGATAAGAAAAACCAATCTCATGCAAATCCGCTCCAACACGCCATTCTGCAACAATTTCATCACTTCCGGCTTTATTTGAAAGATTCAAAGATACTATATACTTTGTATTTCTCTTTACATCCAAACTTGAATAATTGTTTTCCCCTAAGAAAAAGCGATACTTAATAGTTCCCACAGTCTTCTTATCATTAATAGTAGCGGCAGCATCTTTCTTTCCTAATGCATATTTGCCGGACACTTCAATATAAGTACAAGAATTACCTTGCCATAATTTTTCCCATTCATTCAATGTATAACCATTACCACCCGTTGGTGCAGCTGTACCTATTGGCCTTTTTAAATCTTGCTGTCCTTCAAATACCGAGCTATTTACCCCTTGAGCATTCTCATACAAATAAAACTCCGTTCCATCTAAAGACAATTCATTCATACTCCTTACCAATTTAGCATCTGCAACAACCTCGTCATTAGACCAAGCCTTTGGAAAAAGTGAATACTTCGTTGGAACATTGCGTACCAAAATCGTATCAATCACCACAGTTATTTTATAATCATTCTCCAATTCTTTATTTATACATTGATTATTAATCTTAAATGTAACATGAGAATAAGGAGGATAAACACTTGCACAATAAGATACGGTTGAATTATCTGTTACTGTTAGCCCAGGTGCTTTAACCGGTTGTCTGTCAGCAGGTGTATTTTCAGAATAATTAGTCTGATAGTAATTACTACTTTTAGCAAAGTCATTTCCTTCAACCAAATATCCAATCATAGCTTCATCCCCCGTAGGCAACAAAGGGTCTGAAACACTTATATCTCCATAATTTGCAAGAAAATCACTCTCCTTTTGAAAATTGCTCTCCAATTCGCTTTTAGAATAAGCGGAATTAACCAGAACATAAGTTCTACGTACACCTGTACGGGTCTCAAATTTCATAGGAGAACCTGCTGCATAGTCTGGACAAGACACAACTAAATCTTCACCTTTATCATTATAAGACAATATCGAAACTGAATTAATTTCACCAAATGTTTTTCCATCATCTATCGCTTTCGTCTCCACCACCGGAGCATCCGGCGTGCTGAGATTCAGCGTTAGTATAACAGGCAATCCTTCTTTGACTGCACCTTCCCCTTTACGGTCGATATAATCGTCCGTACAAGAGACTGCCAAAGCAGTAATCCAGCCAAACAGGAATAGCTTGTATATATTATTCTTTACTTTCATAATGCACCCTTTCTTGATTTACCAATCAATATTATCGTCCACTACGCCCCACGGGGTCACTTTTATTTTTGCACCCAAGAAAGCACCGTCATCGCCCCATTCCAGTTGGATAAGGGTGTTTCGTTGCGCTTGAACAGTGATAGGGCCTCTTGTACCATCTTCGTATACTCCATCTTCCACGCTTTGCAGCAACTGGCCGTTGTAATAGATAGAACCTTGCAGGTTTTCATTGTCGTACATATTGGTCCGGTCAGGAGTTATCCATTCCCGGGAATTATCGAGTTCTCCGTCCGGATTGTAATGTACCGTACTACCAGCTTGCGTACCGCTATAATCCAAACTTTCTTTTAGACGGTCTACCTGGAATTGATAGGTAACATCTTCGCCTGCTTTTAGGCCGCTCAGCGGAGCTTTCGGCAAGTTTACGGTCCGCATGGTAACGGTTCCTGTTCGCGGATGAATGACAATTTCCTGATTGCCACCCACGTATCCGCCTACACCAAAGGTAACCACTTCTTTATTTCCATAGAAGATGGAATCGGGTGAAAAAGCCTGTCCGTCATCGGTCTTTTTCACCGAGACGAGCAAATCTTCTGCTTTCGTACCTGTTTTCACTTCCTGATTGCCACCGGACAAGTTACCGTAAGCTACCAATGTCAATTTTGTGCCCTCCGGATAATTCAATAGAATTTCTTTCCGGTTCACGATAAAATCTTTATCCAACTGCACTGTTTCCAACAAAGTCTTGTTTTCGTCGAACACATACAGCGATACGTCTTTCACATCTCCCAGCGGTGTAATATCGTCATTCTGGTAGTTCACCACTTTCAATGTCAACTTAGAACATTCGTCCAAATCGTCCTTGATACAGCCGGCAGTTAACATGGTCACAGCTAACAGGACCAAGGATAATGCCTTTTTTGTAAATAATATCGATTTCATACTCATTCGTTTTTTCTCTGTTATTTACCCTATATTATTCCAATGTCTCATTCATGTTAACAACTCCCCATTTCTCAACATCGATACTCACGTTTATACATGCCATCGCATCTTTGTCGTAAGCTTTTGAAGAACCGTCACCGGAGATTGTCAGGTTGATATTATACTGGACATTGCGTTTGATACCTTTATGAACTCCAACACCTGTATAATTTTCATCACCTATTATGTTCCCATCAAAATCCTGATTGACAGGGATTGTATAATAACGGTCATACACTGTAATTTCCTCCGTCCCTCCAGTTGGGATATAAGTATAATCACCGCGGACAATTAATAAAGTCTGATAACCTTCAGCTCCCGTATTTTCGTAAACTTGAAAAATATTGTCCATAAGTTGAGGTTGATTGTCAGCATTAATTGTTACATTATCTTCAGGGACTTTCAAAAGAAGGTCACTCTTTTTAGTTCCCCCCTCGATTTTTTTGTATTCACCTGTCTGATCTTCAACAGCACCATACCACCAATCAGCAGACTTAGACAAGGTCATTTCCAAAGCTCCTCCCCAATTAGAGGCTGTAGAGTTTGCAGCTAATAATGACTGGCTTTTCACATTTGCCACAAAAACAGCGTCAAGAACAAATTTAACAGGTTTTCCTATATTATTTTTTGTAGTTTTACTTACTTTCAAATTACCTAATCTCACATTAGCAATACTGCGGTATAATTTCACAGCCTTATTAACATCTTGTTCCTGGAATATGGATACCCCATTCGTTTTATCTGAAACTTCAGTATCCGTATATCCCATGCAGTTTGTTTTGCCTACAGCAATAGAGACATTCATTATACGACTGCTCATGGTGTAAGAACCCGGTTCTTCAGTATCCAAAGTTGTTGCTTTAGTTTCACTGCAAAGAGTTGCCAGAGTTCCATTGTACCCTTCTGCATTCACTCCTCCATTCGCAACAACCAAAACTTGAGCATTTCCGGAAACGACAGGGATATCCAATACCTGATTGGCCGTTTTATACTTCTTATTTCCGGTAGCTTCACTCACTTCGTTCAAATCATCACCTGCCAATGTAGAATCCTTTCCGGCAATACACTTGCCATCCGTATCAAACACAAATACATGCAATGATTGTATACGTTCGTCTAAAGTAACAAGACCCGTATTAACGTCATCTGCTTTAGTAGAAAGCTTTCCATCCACATCTATGGCTAACGAAAGCATGGCATCCGGTACCCTAACTGCCGGAACATCAGGAAGGTCTTCAGTAGAACAAGCTACGGCTGCCCCTACCACTATACTCAGTAAAAAATAATTTCTTAATTTCATAAATATGATTATTTTTCGTTTTTTATTTTATTTCATGTTACAAAAGTATCTAAATCAGTAGCTTCGAAGAATAGGTGCTTCTCTCTTTATTAATAGACAAATCTATCATAGGTGTGAATTGATAGATTCGCATAGGTTTATGCAACAGATACCGCAAAGATAGATGTTTTTAATGATAAAGACCGGTTTCTAAGGTTTTTATGTTTAAACATTTCTTATTTAAATTATGAAGACACTTTTATTGCTTTTCCTACCGTAAAGTCAAGACCGTGTACGTGGTGTAATAAAAAAAAGACCAACCGATAATCGATTGGTCTTTTTTTAATATAGAGGGATGATTAAATTTCAACTTCCTGACTAACTTGTCCATACGCTACAACTTCAACCATAGCATCCAGAACCGTAGCATCCCCACCACCAGTTGGACGTTGATAACCAGGTCCTACAGCTTTAATCTTAACATTATATTGCAAGTTACGATAAACCCCCTTAGGTGTTGTTATTTCTCTCAAACCTAATAATTCTTGAGTTTGGGTTGCACTCCAAACAGCTCCGTCTACACCGATTGCTACGGGATAAAAACGATCGCTGTCTGTATGTCTTTTAGGCATTCCATCTTCATTCAAATCTTTTGTATCATAAGAGAAATCACCTTTTACCACTAACAAAGTATAATTTGTCGCATCTGTATTTTCATACACATAGAAAGGAGTCGCAGTCGTGTATTTTACCTCACTTGTAGAAGTTTTACTAACTAAAAATCCATCAGTAATAGATTTCAGATAAGCATCATAGCTTTCTGCCCCAGCAGCTACAGTATACTTATCACCATCTAAAGAGGCAGAAGTATTACCTGTTAAATAACCTGCATCAGCAAGCTCATTAGTCATTGTTGCTCCGTATTCAGCACCTTCAGCTCCAAATAAATAAGTTTTTTGCTTTCCCTGCATAATAAAAATCTCTTTAATATTCAAAGAAGGATTCGGATACACCTCATTCGCTAAACCCGTTTTCTTATCTACAGCAACTTCCGTAAGAACAACTTTTGCAACATTACGATACAGTTTAACTTTCGACGTAGCATCACTAATTCCAGTAACAACAACACTATCTCCTCCAGGAGTCCAACCTAAGCAGTTTACTTTATTAACAGCAATATTCACATTTGTATAAAGCTTGCTATTCATAGTTAAAGCACCATCACCTTCTGCAGTAGTAGCTTCTAACGCCTTCACATTTTTCAAGACATCATCCAATGCTTGATTTTTCCAAGACTCAGGAACATTATAATTAGCAAGAAGAATAACATCTCTTTGCCCTGCGTCAGTTAATGTCACCTCTGAAATGTTTTTATCAGCAACTTTTGCACCTATAGCTTCCAATTTTCCATCTTTGAAAACCAAAAGACTCAATGTGTTAATTTGTTCATTCGGATCTGTTGACAAAGCCTTTGTTACAGCCGGAGAATTCACCTCGGCAATCAATTTTGTTGAACCATCAACATTACCCTGACCGCCACCATTGTCAATACCATCTTCGTCCTTAGAACAAGAAGCGAACGCACATGCAATCATAGTTGCATACATTAAATTTCTTAGTTTCATAATCTTCTAATTTAAAATGTTAATATAATTTTCGTTATTTAGTTCATTGTATTATCATCATTACCCTATAGCTTATTCAGTAATTTTCAGGATGTCAACTGTATTGAAATATTTCTATACCATAATTACTTAATTCGCTTATCATCTTTCGACATTGCAAAGATATATCGGGGATTCACGATAGGTTATTGGTATATGTCTCAATTGTAATCGGTAAAACTCTAAGTACTCATTTTGATTTATTTGCACCTATTTTTGAGATTCTTTGAAAAAAATATGACGCTTTTTCTATAGAAATCAGAAAAATGAAAAGATGAGAACTGTGACAAATTGTATATTGTGACAAATTAGCAATCGGGAGGAATAATGGATGTCACTCATTATCACCTCCCTATCCCCAATTCTTGATTAATTCGGTACTCCATATTGCGATGGTGTTACACCATATTGTTCCGTAAAACGCTTACGGAACGTGGCCGTATCGTTGAAACCGACCATCTCGGCTACTTCCTGCACGGAATATTGCTGGCTGGCAAGCAGTTCGGATGCTTTCTTCAAACGGATATTACGGGTCAGTTCCAGAATACTCAAGTCTGAATATTGCTTGATTTTACGATACAATGTGGGCAGACTCATATTCAGATGGTCGGCCAACACTTTCGCTTCGAAGGTCGAATCATCCAAATGTTTTTCAATATTCTTTATAACGGCATCCATAAACGGGTTAACCGGAGCAGTCCCGTTTACTGAAGAATCAGCATTGGAAGAACTATTTTCTTTTATAAAATAACGCTTCATCTCTTCCTGCTTCTTCATCAAACTGTTTATTTTGCTATGCAGGATTTCGACATCAAATGGTTTGGTGATATAATCGTCCGCACCGGCCTCGATACCGGTTATCACATCTTCACTCTCTACCTTGGCCGTCAGCATCACAACGGGTATTTGTCCCATCTCCGGATCGCTTTTTATCTCCCTACAAGTAGCGTAACCGTCTTTCACCGGCATCATCACATCACACAAAATCAGGTCGGGCGACTCTTTGCGGGCAACATCTATCCCCTCCTGTCCGTTTCGAGCTTCCAGTATCTGGTATTCCTTCGTAAACACATGTTTCAGGAACCAGCGTATTTGGTCGCTATCGTCAATCACCAACAATTTTTTGCCCGTCTCCTTGTTTTGAGGAATTACCTGGATGAACTCGGCAATTTCTTCCTTCTGGCGGTCATTCAACTTAACCAAGTCTGATTCCGGCTCGACAAATTCGACGCGGCGTTCCAACAAATGCTGCTTTCCGAGCGGTATCATAATCGTGTAAGTGGTTCCATTCTTATTGGAATCACTTACATATTTACCACCGATGTCATCGGTCATATCGATAATCTGCTTCAAGCCGCGACGGGCGCTTTCGTCTTCATCCAATCCTTCATCGGAAACAGACAAGGAACAGTAGGCTTTACCATCCTCACGAACAACGGATATGTCGAGTGTCACTTTGCCGTAAGCAAAAGTGTTTTTGAAAGCGTTCGACAACAACATACGCAGAGCAAACTCCATCTTACGGCGGTCCATCCAGACCCAGAGCGCCGGTGCTTGCGTGTTGATACGGAAATCGACATTATTCATAGCCACCCAGTCGACAAAGATATCGCAAATCTGACGCGAGATTTCGACTATATCATAACGGGCGACACGCAAATAATTCGCAACATCGTTGGAACGGCGTGTTCCGATTAACTGGTCAGCCAAGTCTTGCATGGCCAGTGTGTTACGATAAGCGGAAAGTAATTGGGTCGACATATCCTTCTCCGGGTCGTCATTTTGTACGACCAGTGCCAGCGACCCCAATACGAGTGAAAGCGGGGTACGCATTTCATGGATGGTTTCGATAAAGAAATTATCTTGGATATCGTCTGCATTTTTCAGGCGTTCTTCGGCAATCGCCAACTTTTCGGCAGCTTCTCGCTGAATATTGTCATTCTCTTTTATCTTTACGACCAGCAACTGCTCGAGTTCTTTCTTATTATTATTCAATGTAGAAACTTCCGTTTCCAATTCTGCCGCTTTTTGGTTTAACCCGCCATAGGCTTCATTGAGTTCGGTATTTTTCTGTTCCAAATTCCGAACTTCCTGTTCAAGTGCCTGCTTTTGAGCAAGAAGTTCCCGCTCACGGGCTTCCAATGCTTTATTTTGTTCCTCGAATTCCTTGTTTTGTTTCTCAAGTGTTACATTTTCTTTAATAATACTGTCGGAGTGACTGTTCAAATTCGAATGTAGCTTCCGCATATACAAAAGCAACGGAATAAAAAGTATTAAAACGATGAGCAGGACAATCAATGTCTCACTCCCAAACAACGGACTACTTTCGTCTGCAGCAAAAGCAAAATGGTTACAGAATAAAATGTAGGCCATTAATAAAGTCCATTTTCTAAACAGACATCTCAGATTCATATTTATCTTGTATTTTGATAGTTTAATCCTTCCCCCTAAAATATCAGAGAGACAACAGAAGCTCCATCTATCATACGCTCTATGGTTCTTCATTGTTTTTCATTCGTTTATATCTATTGCAAATATGAGAATTTTTTTCCGTTTATGACATCTTTATCTTCGTTAATTTTGAAAAAAAAGTTTTACCAATCATTGCTTTTGGGCTTTATTCCATGATTTTAAAGGGATATATCGAATAAAGCGAAGGATACTTGACAGTTAAAAAGCAAGAAGGAGTATTTTATAAGAAAAAATGCCGCAGCTATAATTTTTCCCGATTATCAAAATGTCACTATCATAGCGACTAAATGGGATTAGTATAGCAGGTAAAAATAATTACCCGCACATGTAACCCTTTTTAACGTATCAATACAATAGCGAACCGGTTCAAAAGACGAACATTTTGTCAATCGGCAACCATAGCATAAAGCCCCCCTGTCAGTCCCAATCCCTATACATTATATATAGAACACCTCAACATATACATAGACACCTCAAAAAGCTACTTATTTGTGCATGTCATGTGCATCGTGTGTCATACATGCCATATATGCGTTTCGAAAGCTACCCTTTCCCCTTTCCTGAAAAGAAAGAAATCACCCAAATGATAGAAATACATATCATAACAATATAAACACCTCCTATATTTTCCACCTTCCCCACCCTACTAACTACCAACTACTAACTACTAACTACCACTTACACGATACTTTTAACCCTCATTTGTGATATTTTCACCCACAATCATGATACTTTTTCCAACTATTTTGATGCGTTTAACATTTATTATGCACAAAACTATTGCACGGTCGAAATACCCGCCGTATATTTGCAATGTCAAAGAGAGACA